>NZ_QGEG01000001.1 GCF_003149745.1 Flagellimonas aquimarina | reverse complement strand
TTACGCTGTCTATACAATATGTAAATGAACTTCTTCAATAATCAAGAAAAAAAACGACCCCTATCAGGCCCTTTTTCCCCTCTTTCCAAACCCAGCCTTATCAGCTAAGCGGGTGCAAATATAACTACCTTATTTTTCCTCCGCAAGTAGTTTTTGTCTATTTTTCTTTAAAAAAATAAATAAAACTGTAAACCACTGTTTTTCAGCTTTAAATTATTTTCCCATTATGATAATTTTAAGAAAAGAAATTCCAAACCAATCCAAAGCGAATAACAAAGTCCCGAAAGGGATAGTTTGGAGCTGAATAAAAATTGGGTTCGGAAAAGGAAGAATTGAAGTGTTCTGCTTTTAAATATATTCTAGTTTGCCTAACCTTAGCATTGATAAAAAAGTCTAACATTGGAAAGCCTCCAAATTCCTCTCTGTTCTGAATGTAAAACTCGCCCAGCAATGGATTGTAAGCATTCATATTATAAGAGGTAAAATATTTAAGAGTAATCCCTGTTTGTAAGAACATCGCCTTTTTAAACGCATCTGTTGAGAAGTAAAGCGTATTCCTTGTAACCAATTGAGGCACATTAAGCACTTGTTTGTCTTGGGTAACATCTTGATAGAGCACAGAATTGGCAAGAGCCCAGTTTCTCCACTTGAACTCCTTCGTATATTTTACTCTAAGATGATTTACGGTAGATGATTCCTGAAACGGCTTTACAAAAGCGGTCTCTTGAGCATTATCAATTTGTTCTTGTGACGCAATAGATTCAAAGTACGTAAAATTATCAATAGCGCTATATTCCGCTTCTATTGAACCCAACTTATTTGAATTAAGACCAAATCCTATGCTCTGTGTTTGAACATTATCAAAAACATCTGTGTTTTGCCAGTTGAAATTTTGATAATCGCTTTGGTACAACAAAAAATTGAAGTTTGGCATTCGGGAAGAAGCATTGATAGAACCGAAAATTTTATTGTTGTCATTTAGTTCATATTCCACCGCTGCGTTGAAGGCATTTCCTGTAAGGTCTCCCGAAACAGTGTAGTTAAGGTTTCCTTTTAAAAGCAAGTGTCCAAACTTTTTAGAATAACCACCACCCACGGCAATTTCTTCTCCTTTTAATTGATTTTGAATTGTACCTTCTTCCAGTATCAGAATGCTATTAAAAAAGTAGTTGTAATTGTATAAGCTAACACTGCCCGTTACATTGCCCAAAGTTCTATTTGAAAATGTTGTAGAAACCTTGTTGAACATGGTTTTTAAGCGTGCTTTGTCTTCAATGGGGGTTAAGAACGGATCTTGTCCAAAAGCATCTGTCTGGGCCGACTGAACAAACTCATAAAATTTGGTTTCGTAATTAAATTCATGACCAATTATAAGTGTTGTTGGTTTATTATCCGTAGAATCCCTTTTTACATTTAAAAGTTTTAGCTGGTGGTCTAAAAAGTATCGTTTACCCAAGACCCTGTTGTTTGCATTTTGATACTGAACATCTATTCGGGATCTATCTGTAAAGTCCGGTGTTCCGCCTTCAAACTGTGTTCTATCTAGCAAGCCTCCATTTTCTTCTGTTTCAATTTCCTGGGCTGCAATATGGCCTCTTAGGTTATAATTGCCCTTTTTATTGCCATAATTGAAGGTTGTTCTAAAATTTCCTGACTGAGCTTGATCAAACCGGTATTTCCCTAAGGACCTAAACCCTTTGTATGCCAGAGAAAAATTGAATCTTTTAGATAGGTTAAACGTCAGCAAAGCATCTAATAACTGTCCTTGTTCCAAGGTGGTTTTGAACATCAGTTCCGTCATTGGAGTGGGAACATTGTAATAATCTATATCTTCTACTTCAAAATAGTTATTATGTTTTGCAAGTGCCCCCAAATGCGGATAGAAAGAGTTACTGGAAAAAGTTCTTCCAAGCACATTATAGGGTTGCCCAATATTTGAAAAAGGCATCAACTCAAAATCATCCTTTCTTAAGTAATTGTATTTATATTCCTTTAAAATGGTTAGAGTGGTATCTAATGAAGTAGTGTCCCTTGCATAAGAAACAATTTTGTAGTCAACAATGGAGATTGTTGGGGCTTCCTCTTTTTCTTTTTTTTGTTTTATGAACTTGGGTTTTCCTTTGGCTGTAGAGTCAGCTTTCTTTAACGGAGGCAAAGAGTCTTGTTGTGCAAATAGTAATTGTCCCAGAAAAAAGAGTAGGGCAAAAAATAAAAATCTCATTCCATATTATTCGTCAGGCAAAGGTATATGTTTTGTTTATAAAGAAATGTGAAAGTTTGAAGCTCTAAAGTTTTCATCAAGAAACACATGAGGGATAAAAGAGTATTTGGATTGCGTTTTAAGGGTTTTTGATTTTGATTTTTTCCCTTTGGATTTCATTCTCTATTTTAGAGCGTCAATATTAGCCTGCAAACAAAATGCTTAAAAACATCTTTAAATACCCAAATGAAGCGGGCACAGATGAAGCTGGAAGAGGTTGTTTGGCCGGACCGGTGACGGCAGGCGCCATCATCCTTCCCAAAGGTTTCTCAAACAAAATATTGAACGATTCCAAACAATTGTCAGAATCAAAGAGAGCGTTTTTGAGGCCCATTCTTGAAGAAGAGGCCATCTCTTTTTCCGTATGTCATGTTTTTGAAAATGAAATTGACAGCATAAATATCTTGAATGCATCCATACTGGCAATGCACCGGGCTTTGGACAAATTAGCTCAGGTTCCAAGTTTTATAATCGTAGACGGCAATCGATTTAAACCCTACCCATCTGTAGGACATGAATGCATCATTAAAGGGGATGGTAAATTTATGAGTATTGCGGCAGCATCTGTATTGGCCAAAACCCACAGGGACGAATACATGAACAAAATCCATGAAGAGTTCCCCATGTACAATTGGAAAAAAAATAAAGGATACCCTACAAAAGAGCACCGGCAAGCCATTAGAGAGCATGGACTAACTAAATATCACAGAAAAAGCTTCAGACAACTTCCAGAACAATTGACACTGGATATTTAAAATCATAAATTTGTTCGAAACACCGAAAATGAAACCCAAGGTACTGCTGCCCTTCCTCCTCCTTTTCTTCCTTTCTTGCAAGACCGAGGTGAAAATTACTGATTCGTTATTAAAACACTTGCCACCAAATTTCGCACTGATAGTAAAAATCAACAATCTATCCAACTTCAAGAGCGAGCTTAAAAACAATGTTTTTCTTGAAAAAATCGGCAATTTTCAAATCCACAAGGACATTCTGAAAAAGACAGCCGGATTAGAACATATTGAAACTGAATCCACAAGTATTTTAGCTTTTTATGAAATTGGGAAAGAGAATTTCGAATTTGTTCTCATCTCTGACCGGGACCCCAATTTTTTTAGTTTAGAAGATGTAACTGATAAAAAAGTTGAGACACTTGTCTACCAAAACAAAAGCATAACCAAATATACCATGGCAGACCATGAGGTCTATAGTATGCTTACGGATGACACCATTGTGCTAAGTTCCTCACTAATGCTTATGGAAAATATGGCTCGCTCCAATAACAGCAATGTAAATCCAGCACTGAAAAAATTGTACGACACCTCTGGACCAAACAAATCGGCAACCTTGTTCTTTAATTTAAAAGAGCCATCTTCCTTTTTGTCCCCACTTTTAAAGGATAATCATAACGGTGTAAAAACTTTTTCTGATTGGGTCTCTGTGGATTTTTCGGCAAATTCAGACAACATAAATTTTAATGGGGTCGCTGTTGCCACAGACTCTACCAAAAATTTCATCAACTTATTCAGAGGAACAACCCCCCTAACCAATAAAACTCAGCTTTTTGCACCATTAAACGCCCAAGCGGTGCTTTCTTATACTTTTGATGACTATCAGGTTTTTGCCAAAAACCAAAACGTCTACTTAGATAGGATAAAACCAATTGATACACTTTTTAATACTGTTGAGGAAGTTGGTATTATCTATTTAAACAATAAAAAAGTAGCACTACTTAACTCCTTTGGCACCGAAAGTTTATCAGAATTCCTAAATACCGATAAAAATTCTTCTTACACCTATCAAGGAAGTGAAATTTTGGAATTGAAGAGTCAGGGATTTTTGTCCGAAGGGTTTGCTCCATTATTGAAAGATTTTGCATCCAACTTTTGTACTATTCTAGAAAACACTTTTGTTTTTTCAGAAAGCAAAGAGTCTTTACAAACAGTAATAAGCAATTACAGGAATGGAACGTCATTTAACAATGCCCCTATTTATAAAACGGCCAAAGCTCCATTAGCTAACGAGTCCAGTATTTTATTTGTTTCAAATTCCTCAGGAATAAACTTTTTGGCAGAGCAAGAATTTGCACCTAAACCTTTGAGTTCAGTTAAAAAAGCAGAACTATCAGATCATGCCTTTGCAGCCCAGGTTGTGGCCGATAATGATTTTGCACACATCAACTTCCTAATCTCTAAAATTGAGAAGACAGTTAAAAGTAACACAGTAACTCCCTTGTTTACCTTGGAATTGGAAACTGACCTGGCAATTGACCCTCAGTTTGTAAAAAACCACAGAACCAATAAACAGGAAATTGTTGTTCAGGACCAAAACAATTTTTTGTATCTCATTTCAACAGATGGCAAGGTTCTTTGGAAAAAACAATTGGATGGCAGAATACAAGGCTCAATACAACAGGTAGACATCTATAAAAATGGTCGTTTGCAATTAGCGTTTTGCACCAATAATCAATTTCTAATCATAGATAGAAACGGAGAGGAAGTCCCTCCTTTTAAAAAAACGTTTGAAGGTGGAAATTTAAATCCCTTGTCGGTATTTGACTATGAAGGAAAAAAGAATTACCGTTTCTTAATAACGCAAAGTGAAAAAGTCTTCATGTACAATAACAAAGCCAACATTGTAGATGGATTCACCTATACTTCAGCTCAAAGCCCCATACTAAAGGAGCCCAAGCACTTTAGGGTTGCCAATAAAGATTATTTGGTATTTCAATTAGAGGACAAGACCCTTAAAATCTTACATAGATCAGGTGGTGACCGTATCAAAGTTGCCCAAAAGATTGATTTTTCTGACAATGAGGTCTTTTTGTACAAAGACAAATTTTCCACTACGAATAAAAAAGGAGTACTTCATCAAATTGACACAAGGGGAAAACTTACCAGCACTAATTTTAATCTTAATAAAGATCATGGAATGTATGCCACCAGCAAGACTTTGGTCTTTATGGATGATAATGTTCTAAGCATTAGAGGAAAGAAAGTGGAATTGGAATTAGGTGTTTATACCAAACCTAAAATCTTTTACATCTATGACAAGATTTACGTTAGTGTAACGGACATTCAAAATCAAAAGATATACTTGTTCGACAGCCAAGGCAAACCCATTCCCAATTTTCCTGTTTTTGGGAACTCTTTAATAGATTTAGTGGATATGGACAATGACAAAAAACTGGAATTGGTGGCCAAGGATCAGGAGAATTCTTTAATTCTCTACAAGATGAATTAATAGCTTCTTCGCAACAACTTATACATTAGTTTATACAGAACATACAAATTACGCTTTTCCGTAAAGTACTTTTCGTAGATTCAAAAGATATTTTTTACCTTAAAGAACACAAAATCAAAACACTACATAAATGAAAACCTCCTTTGTAAGCAAAATCCTATTGGTTTTTGCCATGGCTTTTAGCATGAACGGCAATGCGCAATTTTTTAAAAAATTGGCCAAGAAAGCTGAAAAAGCCGCAGAACGCACGGTGGAACGTCGTGTGGAGAACGAAACATCAAAGAAAACAGATCAAGCCTTAGACAGTATATTAGAACCAGGTTCAGGAAAAAAACAATCCCCAAATACTCAAGGAAATACCGGTAATCCACCAAATTCTGGAAATGATTCAGGTCAATCCCCAAATACGGGAAATCCAGATGCTTCTGGTGCCAAGACCATTCAGGTATATAGCAAATTTGATTATGTTCCGGGTGACAAATTAATGTTCTATGATGATTTCGCTTATGATTTTGTTGGAGACTTTCCCTCTAAATGGAATACCAATGGTGGCGGTGAAATAGTCACCTTGGGCGATTCTCCGGAAAAATGGCTCGAGCTAATTTCTGGATACAGAATGTATTACATTCCAGATGTACCCCAACTACCAGAAGAATACACCATTGAATTTGATTTAATGAACGTTGGCCTTGATAACAAAACCTCATCTAATGCCAAGCTCAGGATTGAGCTCAGTAACGATGATAAATTTAAAGAAGGTAGCTACTTTGTATATTCAAGTATTTCCTTTTGCCAATACTCTCCCATTGGTATCACCATGGAAAGTAGGGTGGACAATAAAAGAGACATTTATAGTACCGTCAAAGCAGACCTGAGAGATGAAGTACTTAACAGGCCACACATATCCATTGCGGTGAACAAGCAACGCTTTCGGCTATGGGTAAACGAGGAAAAACACATAGATATTCCCCGTATTGTTCCAACTGGAGCGGCACTAACAACATTAAAATTCCACATGAACGGTTTCAGGGATGGTATTGAGCGTTTGTTTATTGGCAATCTCAAAATTGCAGAAGGTGGGGTTGACTTAAGAAGAAAACTCATCTCTGAAGGAAAGGTATCTACTAATGGCATTTTGTTTGATTCTGGTTCTGCTAACATACAACCACAATCCATGGGGATTATCCGTCAAATCTCACAAGTATTAATGCAAGAAGCTTCAATGAACCTTAAAATAGTGGGACATACAGATTCCGATGGCAGTAATGAAAGTAATCTTTCCCTCTCTCAAAAACGGGCCGAAGCGGTCAAGAGTGCTCTGGTTTCCATTTACGGAATCTCAGCAGACAGATTGTCTTCTGAAGGAAAAGGAGAGTCTGAACCTTTAGGTGACAATAGTACCACAGATGGAAAGGCACAAAATAGAAGGGTAGAATTCATAAAACAATAATCCATGAAAAAAATATTGATATCCGCAGTTATTTGTATTCTTTCAACTCAAATTGGGACCGCTCAATCAGAATGCAGCAAATACTATCCGCTTGAAGATGGTGCATCCTTTCAATACACCAGTTACAACGGAAAAGGAAAATTGCAAGGAAAAACAGATTATACCGTAACAAATGTTTCAGATTCTGAAGGAAAGACCTCTGCTACCATGCAAATGAAATATCAGGACCATAAAGGCAAAGAAGTCATGTCATCCGAATACGGCTTTACATGCGAAGGTGATGTAGTGAAGATAGATTTCCAATCTTTGATGAACCAGCAAATGATGCAACAATTTGCCGCGGTTGAAATTGATGTTACCGGCACAGATATTGAATTGCCCAATAATTTAACCGTAGGTCAAGAATTAGCGGATGCAAATGTGAACATAGCAGCTGATATGGGCGGCATGACCATGAACATGAATGTTGAGACCATTAACAGAAAGGTTGAGAAAAAGGAAATGGTATCTTCGCCTGTAGGCGAATTTGACTGTTACGTCATCTATAGTGAAAACAAGACAAAAATGGCAATGATGGGCAACAAAACCTTTCCATCTAGAATTTGGCTTGCTGAAGGTATTGGCATGGTAAAGCAAGAAAGTTATAATCAAAAAGGGAAGTTGACCAACAGCATGGTCTTGACCAAACTTGAAAAGTAAATTACACTTTTATAAAAAAAAACCGAGGTTCACACCTCGGTTTTTTCCTTTATGAGTTCAGCGCTAAAGAGCGTTTCAAAATGTTGAAGTAACTTTTGTTTTACTTCTTCTTCATCTACTTTCGTCTTTCCCAATTCAATATTTAAAGAAGTAACAGCTTTGTCCTTGATTCCACATGGAATCATTAAATCAAAATAGCCTAAATCCGTATTTACGTTCAAAGCAAAACCATGCATGGTCACCCATCTACTGGCACGCACACCCATGGCGCAAATTTTTCTTGCAAAAGGAGTTCCTACATCTAACCAAACACCTGTTTCTCCCTCGGAGCGTTCGGCTTTCAAACCATATTCAGCCAAGGTTAAGATTACCATTTCCTCCAAAAAACGAAGATATTTATGAATATCAGTAAAGAAATTGTCTAAATCCAATATTGGGTAACCCACAATTTGTCCAGGGCCATGATAGGTAATATCACCCCCTCTATTGATTTTATAAAAACTGGCTTCTTTTTCCTTAAGCTGAGTTTCATTTACCAAAAGGTTATTGATGTCCCCACTTTTTCCCAAAGTATACACATGCGGATGCTCTACATAAAGAAAATAATTAGGAGTTTCAAGATTGGACTGCTCTCTTCTATTTTTGATTTTGGAATCAACGATTTCTTTAAAAAGAGCTTCTTGGTAATCCCAAGTTTCCTTGTAATCCTTTAAACCTAAATCTTGCAGGATAACTTTCTTGTTCATCCAACAAAGATACGAAGACCTATATAGGAAAACTAGTTTTCCAATTCCACTTCCAGGTCCAATGCTGCAGGGTTTTTCATAAGGTCCATGAATCCCACTTCATAAAACAAGGTTTTACCATCAGCACTAAATGTAGCACCTTCAACATTGGTAGATTTTACCTTCCTTGGAAAATGGTATTTAAGTGTGTAGGTAGAACCCGAAAGGAACATTTCTGCACCTTGCAGACTGTCCAAGCTTTGCTTAAACAGTTCTTCATCTATAATTTTGGCTTTTCTGGAGAAGTTATTCTTTGAAAATGCATACTGAACCTCCGTTGTAGGATCCTGCATACCCATTGGCGAAGGCTTGCCTTCTCCGCTATTTGGGCCAAGTGCACTTGCCCCTTGAAAAGCATTGAATGCATCATTGACTTCACTTACATTTTTGAACTCGCTGAATAAGTCAAATCTCATCAATTTTTCCTCTGGGTTCATGACCATATGCATGTTAAAAGGCTCAAGCCGTTTCAATTTGGCCTGTTCTTCTGGTGGCAAACCAGCTATGCTATCTTTTTTATCCTCTAGCATGTCCTTAAAAGAAATCAAGGAATCAATAGCTTTTTCATTGCTCTTCATCATTTCTTCACCTGCCATTTCCATAAGTTCGGAACCATCAAAATTGATTGATAATTTCCCAGACCCATCTTCTTTTAAAAAAATTTCTTCAGTAAAATTACATGCAGAGGTTAGGGCAATTGTTAGAGACAATGCCAAGATTTGGATTTTTTTCATGCGGTTACTTTTAGTTTGTGTTGTTTAGTATGACAAGTGCCCCAATAATGCCTGGCACCCATCCACAGAGGGTTAAAAGTAACACAATAACAAAAGAACCACAACCTTTTCCGATGACCGACAAAGGAGGGAAAATGATTGCTAATAAAACTCTCCAAAAACTCATTGATTTGATTTTGATTGATGATACTTATAGGTATACAATTTGCTGGATTTGTTACACAAAACCATTAAATTTAACCACTTTACAAAAGTAACATGCGGGTTTTTATATTCCTTTTTATTTTTCTGAACACTTTTATTGCTGTTGGTCAATATCATTTCTCCGGACAAGTATCTAAGGAAAACGAAGGCAGATCGGTTTATCTATCCTTAATTGAGGATTACAGAAAGTCCTCAAGAATCTATTTGGACCAAATCATCCAAGAAACCGTAGTGGACTCCTTAGGGTACTTTCAGTTTGAAGGAAATAACCTCTTTACCAAAAATCGAGTATACCAGCTTCATCTGGACGGATGCTCAAATGAGCTAAAGACCAATCATTTTTTAGGACAGTGTGATAGCAGTACGAGCCTGCTTTTTATAGCAAACAACAAAGATGCCATTCAATTTCCCACTTCTTTCGAAAACCAAGCACTATGCACAATAACCTCTACTAATGCTAAATCATCTGTTTTCCTTGAGATAGATGCGCTTAAAGAAGAAATGATATTCGAATTCATGGACTACAATAGCGAATCAAGTGCCTCCCTCAATTTAAAAAAATGGTTTAAAAGATTACAAGACTTTGCAGAAAGGTCAGATGAGCCTTTGGCTGAATTATACATCTATGACTTTCTATCCGATAGAAAAAACGAGACCCACACATTCTACATGATGGATGTAAAATTCAATGGTTACTATGACGAACTTTTGACACGATTAATGAACAAATATCCCAATGCTCCTTTTACGTTGCAGTATGAAAATGAGTTGAACGGAGATAAATTAGTGCAACATGATACCAATACAACATCTCCCATAAATCATTGGAAATACATTTTATATGGCGGTATACTCTTTTTGATTTTACAAGTTGCCTATTTCAATTTTAAAAGGCGCGAAAGAGAAAAAAAGAAAAACCCTTTTGATTTACTTACCGTTCAAGAAAGAAATATCATGACCAAAATTTCTGAAGGAAAATCCAACAAAGAAATTGCTTCAGAGCTGTTTATTAGCTTAAGTACGGTAAAAACACACATCAATAACCTTTACAAAAAGCTTGATGTTTCTTCACGTAATGAAATCAAGTCAATGCTCTAATTTTAGAAAATCCACCTAGGGTCTAGTCCTAATTTCCATCCTCAAAAAAGCTCACCACCTATTGATTTTATTGAATTTTCGGTCATAAACGTAAAAACCGATAATCATGAAATCAATTTTAGTAACGGTCTTATTCATTTGCTCCTCAATGATTTTTTCTCAAGAATTCAACAAGGAAATCACATTGGAAAACGGAAAAAAGTTCCTGCTCGGAAAAATTAATCTGGATGGTCTAAATTCAGAACCCTATCAAGCTTGGTTCCAACAGCAACATGAGTCCTATGATGTAGATGAGACTTTGATCAAGGTCATTAAAAAGCCATTAAAGGGTCATCAGATTAAATTGTTCCTTGGCACCTGGTGCGGAGACAGCAAGAGAGAGGTCCCTAGAATCATTAAGATTTTGGAAACTGCCAACTTTCCAATGAAGAAATTGGAAATTGTTGCTCTTGATCGAAGAAAGGGGCTTGTAAAGACCAGCCCAACTGGCGAAGAACAAGGACTGAATATCATAAAAGTGCCAACAATAATCTTCTTTAAAGATGGCAAAGAGGTGAATAGAATAGTGGAAAGTCCAATTGAATCTCTAGAGGAAGACACAGTTCAAATTGTAAGCGGGAAACCTTATACCCCTAATTATGCCACATTAAGCAAGACCAAGTAAGGAATTAAAGCGCAAAAGTGTAATTTTGCGCTTTAATTTTTTATAGACTATGCAACTATCGGAACAGGAAATCGTTCGAAGGGAAAAATTATCCAAGCTTAGGGAAATGGGAATTAACCCCTACCCTGCTGCGCTATATCCAGTTGATGCTACTTCCAAGAGCATCAAAAACGATTTTGAAGAAGGTAAACAGGTAGTGATTTCCGGTAGATTAATGTCCAGAAGAATTCAGGGTAAAGCTTCTTTTGCTGAATTGCAAGATAGTGAGGGGCGAATTCAAGTCTACTTCAATAGGGATGAAATCTGTGTTGGGGAAGACAAAAGCCTATATAATGAAGTTTATAAAAAGTTATTGGACATTGGCGATATTATTGGCATTGAAGGTGAACTATTTACCACCCAAGTAGGTGAAAAGACGGTCATGGTCAAAAACTTTAGTTTGTTGAGCAAGGCGTTGAGACCTTTGCCCCTACCAAAAAAAGATGCCGATGGCAATGTCTATGATGAGTTCAATGACCCTGAAATGCGTTATCGTCAGCGTTATGTGGATTTGGTGGTAAACCCATCTGTAAAAGAAACTTTCATCAAGCGCACAAAAATAACAAACAGTATTCGTGAGTTTTACAATGAAAAAGGATATTTAGAAGTAGAGACTCCTATTTTACAACCCATTCCTGGTGGAGCTGCGGCGCGACCATTTTTAACGCACCACAATGCATTGAATATTCCTTTGTATTTAAGAATTGCCAATGAATTATATCTTAAAAGATTGATCGTTGGTGGTTTTGATGGGGTATATGAGTTTTCCAAAGACTTTAGAAATGAAGGCATGGACCGTACCCATAATCCTGAGTTTACAGTAATGGAGCTCTATGTGGCCTATAAGGATTACAACTGGATGATGGATACCACAGAACAATTGCTTGAAAAAATCGCTATTGATGCCACTGGAGGTACAAAAGTTACTGTTGGTGAAAATGAAATAGAGTTTAAGGCACCTTATGCCCGTGTTCCTATTTTAGAGGCCATTAAAATACATACTGGTTTTGAAGTAGCCGGAATGAATGAGGTCCAGTTGAGAGAAGTTGCCCAAAAACTCGGGTTGGAAGTGGACGAGACCATGGGTGTTGGTAAATTGATAGATGAAATATTTGGTGAGAAATGTGAACACCATTATGTGCAACCTACCTTTATTACAGATTATCCAAAAGAAATGAGTCCTTTGACCAAGGAACACCGGGTTAACCCTGCACTTACAGAGCGTTTTGAACTTATGGTGAACGGTAAAGAATTGGCAAATGCCTACTCTGAGCTGAACGACCCCATTGATCAACGCGAACGTTTTGAAGACCAATTGAAGCTTTCTGAAAAAGGAGATGACGAAGCCATGTTCATTGATCAAGATTTTTTGCGTGCCCTTGAATACGGCATGCCCCCAACTTCAGGTATTGGAATAGGAATAGATCGCTTGGTTATGTTGATGACCAATAATTCATCCATACAAGAAGTATTGTTCTTCCCTCAAATGCGACCAGAGAAAAAAGCTGTGGAGCTTACTGAGGAAGAAAAAATCATCATGGACGTGCTTAAACCTATTGGCGAAATGCCTTTGTCAGAACTTAAGGAAAAAGCAGGCCTCAGCGGCAAAAAATGGGATAAGAGCACCAAAAATTTAGCAAAGCTGGCACTTTTTGAAGTACAAAAAACAGATAAAGGTTTAGTTGCTAAAACAAAATCCTAGAGTTCCCTTAAATCTATATTTCATTCTAACCATACTTTACTATACATGAGGCTATTTTTATTGTTCACATTATTATCTATATCAATTCATGCTCAAATAGGAGCTACCAAAGCCGTAATACTAAAAAAAACGGTGAACAAATTGATGGTTTAGTAAAAAACATAATAATAAGTAAGGAGGTTAATGTTGTCTCTTATGCAACGAGTGCTCGTGGAAAATTTCAGGTTATCCCTGCTTCAGAGGTGAAGGAAGTAATTCTAAAAGAAAAGAAAAAACTTCTTATCCGTGAGGTAGAAATCGACAATGGAAACAACAACCTTTTGGTTTTGGAGCGCATAGACAGAAGCAAAGAATTCACTTTTCAGAAAAAAAGACTTTATCTGGAATTATTAGTAAATGGAGTTGTACCTCTTTACCGGACCAATCTTAATGATATTGAGAAATTCTTTATTAAAGATCACAATGGCAATATCGTTCAATTGCTTTATAAAAAATACTTATATCAACGTGCCGCTAATTATATTGGCAATGACTTCTCCGATGAAAATAACTTTTATTATAGACAATTGTATTCAGAAGCTCGCTGTCTTAATAAAAAAATGAAGTTTAAACCACCTGAATACACCAAGCTAAAACTTATTGCATATTTTAAAAAATTTAATTCAGGCAAATGTGCTAACTAAATCTGTTTTGTAAAGTTTAGGGAACTGTTCTTAGTCAGAAAAACACCAGTACTCTCATTCTAAAATTAGTTTTTATCAATTAGAATAAAAACACAGAAGCATTCTCTCTAATTATCCGTAAGGCCTTGGACATCTGGTTCTCTACGGTTTTAATGGAAATACCCATGTCCTCGGCTATTTCACGGTATTTTCTGCGCTCTAGCTTGTTCATTATAAAAATCTCCTTGCACCTTGGTGGCAACTTATCGATTAGTTCTTCCAGTTTGTTATAACTGGCCCTAACAAGGTCATCATCTTCCTTCAATTCAAAATAGCTGTCATAAATGGTCTCCCATCTAATTCTATCTAAAAGATCTGGCTTCTTTTTATCTTTTCTTAATTGAAGCAAAAATTGATTATGGCAAGATTTAAAGAGATAGGCCTTAAGTGATTCCCTTATGGTAATCTGGTGTTTCTTTTCCCAAATTTTAATCATGGTCTCTTGAACAATATCCTTGGAAAGACTTCTATTACCGCTAAGTTTAAAGATATAGTTGCACAACCAATCGTAGTATTCATCAAACAAATACTCGTAGGCAACTACGTCACCTTTCTTCAAATTTTCTACAAGTATTTTTTCGTTCATCATAAAAAAATATAGGCTAAAGTATAAAATTTATAAAAAAAGTAGGGGTTTTTTGTCAAATTCGTATCATAGAGTTGTAAGACTATTAAAAATGCAAGATTTAATTGAGAAATTCTTAAACCGAACTATTTCCGTCAGCGAGAGAAAGCGATTAAAAAAGTGGGTTCTATCCAACAAGGAAAACCTAAACACTTTTAAAAAGGAAATAAATAATAGATCGGAAAACAATTTGCAGCATCATTTCGACGGCAAAGATGCTTTCAAAGAATTCATGGTTGCAGTGGATAAAGGAAGAACCAAAAGAAGGAAAAAACTTCACTTTGTTCGTTATGCAGCACTCTTCATAGGCATTTTGGCCACAGCAAGTTTTATTTACGTTGCCCAATTTAACAACAATGATAATTCTGAGTCTACCCATGTGAGTAATCTTTCCAATCAAATAGTGATTACCCTTGCGGATGGAACACAGCAGGTAATAGCTATGGATGACACAAAAGTGCTAACAGATAAAAAAGGGAACATCATAGCAGAAAAAGAATCGGCAGGGTTGGATTTTAGTAAAATTGAAAACTCCTCTGGTGCCAACCTGGTTTTTAATGAAGTTTACATTCCCTATGGTCAAAAATTCAAAATAACCCTTTCTGATGGGACTAAGGTTTGGTTAAATTCAGGATCTAGCCTCAGATTTCCAAAAAACCTGGGTACATCTGCCCAAAACCGTATGGTTTACTTGGAAGGCGAAGCGTTTTTTGATGTAACCAAAGATAAAAAAAGACCTTTTATTGTTAATGCAGAAAACCTGGACATTAAAGTCTTGGGAACACAATTCAACGTATCTGCCTATAAATCCGATGGTAATATCTCCACCACTTTGGTAGAAGGTTCGGTCAATGTTTATGAGAATTCCAATCCTGACACAAAAATCCTCCTCAGTCCAAGTTATCAAGCGGCATTTATAAAAGAGAACGGCACTTTGACCAAACAGAAGGTTGATGTGCGTACTTACACAAGTTGGATGGAAAATAGATTGATTATAGACAATCTGTCATTTGAACAAATTCTTCGAAAACTTGAAAGGGCCCATAATGTTTCAATTATCAACAATGCTGAAAGTTTGAACAACGAGATGTTCAAAGGAGAATTTCAGAACGAACGCATTGAAACTATTTTAAATACAATAGCTTCTAGCACACCTTTTACTTATGAAATAGAAAACAACGTAATCACCATATCAAAATAGAAAGGGAAGGTGTTGCAGCACCTCCCCCAATTGTAGATCGCTAACAAGAATTATTACTAACAATCAAACACTCAAAATTATGAAAAAAAGCATGGTTTTCAAGTCACCCTTTTTCTTGGTGGCCAGCACAAAATTGACCTTAAAAATGAAGTTAAGTTTTTTTCTCACTTTGTTTATTATTTGTCAGCTCACTGCCAATGATATTTATTCGCAGAGGAAAGTTCATTTTGAATTTGAAAATGTTCCCCTAAAAGACATTTTAAACGAGATAAAAAAACAATCTGGTTACAACTTCTTTTATAACGTGAATGAAATCAATGATGCTAAAAAAACCTCATTGACCGCATCGGACGAAAAGATATTCACGGTTTTGGATAGGCTCTCAGCACAAGAAAGTTTAGACTATTCCATAAACGGAAATCAGATCGTTCTAAAAAAACAATCGCTGGACAAAAGCACTATCAGTCCAATAAATGATCAGCGGCAAGTAAACGGGTCCGTTAAAGACGGGGATGGCAACCCATTGCCTGGGGCAAATGTTTTGGTCAAAGGCACCACAAATGGATCACAAGCCGATTTTGATGGAAATTTTACACTAGAAGTTGATGATGAAAATGCTGTTCTGGTCATCTCATATCTTGGTTTTAAGACCACTGAGGTCTCATTAAACGGACAATCTACCATCAGCATAGTTCTAGCGGAAGACGCCGCCCAGTTGGATGATGTGGTCGTTGTAGGGTCCAGAAACCCTAATAGAACAGCTACTGAGACTACCGTTCCTGTGGATGTAATTGATGTAGCAACCATTGCCAATCAAGGACCACAGGTTAGTGTAAATGAGATATTGAACTATGTTGCACCTTCTTTCACCTCACAATCGCAAACAGTGTCAGACGGTACAGATCATATTGATCCCGCTTCGCTTCGTGGCTTAGGTCCAGATCAAGTATTGGTATTGATAAACGGTAAAAGAAGACATAACACTGCTCTAATAAATGTTAATGGAACTGTTGGTGCAGGAAGTGTAGGTACAGATATGAATGCTATTCCAGTAGCGGCTATACAGCGTATTGAAGTACTTAGAGATGGAGCAGCAGCCCAATATGGTTCTGATGCCATTGCCGGTGTTATCAATATCGTCCTTAAAAAATCTACTGGAAAGCTTGATCTTTCATTGACTTCTGGAGCAAATTTTAGTGAAAATAGCAACCAGTTTGAAGGAGGAAGTGATGGGGAAAAGTTTCAGTTAGATGCTAATTTTGGACTTCCGATTGGAGATCGAGGATATATTAATTTCACCGGTTCCTTATCCACCAGAGAACCTGCTTTAAGAAACAAAGATTATGCAGGTGATATTTTTCAAGGGTTTCATGGTGCGGAGCGTGTTTTTGCTGCAGGTGGAGGAACAGTGGCCGACATGACATTACAGGATTATGCAAATGCCGCCCAGGGCATTGGTTACCTAGACCAAGGAGTAAAAGATCAAATTGCAGGTCTTGACCTAAATGATGATACTGATATTGACACCTTTCGTGGTCTATTAGGTTTTGACGCCGATGAGGATGAACTCTCTGCACGTGGACTTACAAGAGAAGATTTTAGGTTTAAAGTAGGTACATCAAGACTACGAGAAGGAAAATTCTTTGCAAACCTTTCTATTCCAGTTTCAGAAACAACAGAGATCTATGGTTTTGGCGGGATAAGCTATCGTCAAGGATTGGCCTCTGGATTTTACAGAAGACCCGCCCAAGGTGATGGCCGTGCAAACACACCTGCATTTCCAAACGGATTCTTACCTAACATTGGAACAGATATTATAGATCAATCCATCGCTATGGGAATCAAGGGCAAGGTAAATGAATGGGATGTTGATTTTTCAAATACCTATGGTAGAAATACATTTGACATTACCGTAGGAAACTCAAGCAACGGAACATTGGGCGTTGCCACCCCTCGTAGTTTTGACGCAGGTGGGTTGGGCTTTACCCAGAACACAACCAATTTAGATTTCAGTAGGTTCCATGAAGATATTTTTGAAGGATTTAATGTTGCTTTTGGGGCAGAATACAAGGTTGAAAAGTACGAGATCATAGCTGGCGAAGAGTCTTCATATACAAGTTATGATATCAATGGAAATCCAGTGAACAGCGTTACACCGGACGATCAATTGGTAAGAAATAATTTTACTGGTTCACCATTAGGCGGGGGTTCTCAAGTTTTCCGCGGATATGACCCCGGAAATGCAACCGAAAAGTTCAGGAACAACATTTCTCTATACGCTGATTTTGAGGCAGACTTTACCGAAAACTGGTTATTGAGTTTAGCCGGTAGATATGAGAATTATTCAGATTTTGGGAGCACTTTCAACTATAAATTAGCAACAAGATTAAAACTTACAGAAAATCTAGCCCTAAGAGCGGCGAGCAGTTCTGGTTTTAGAGCACCTTCATTGCACCAACAATTCTTTAGCAGGACAAGTACGGTGTTTGTGGACAACGTACCTTTTGAGCAAGGAACTTTTACCAATGACAGTAGAGCAGCAACACTTATCGGGATTGATAAGTTACGAGAAGAAACTTCCAACAGTTTTAGTGCTGGATTAACAGGTAATTTTGGTGATTTTTCAATTACTGTTGATGGATACCTAATTTATATAGATGATCGAATTGTTTATAGCGGAAGCTTCGGAAATGGCGGCGATCCTGAGCTTACATCGATTTTCGCATCTGCCGGTGCCACTAGTGCCCGGTTCTTTGTAAATGCCATTGATACTAAATCCTCAGGTTTGGACATAGTTCTATCCCATAAAACAAATTTGGGAGATGCAATCTTAAAAAATGATTTGGCGGCTACCTTCAACAAAACAGAAGTTGAAAACATTTTTGTCCCTGAACTTATTGAGAATGCTGGCCTAAGTGGATCTTTCTTTGATGGTCAAGAAGAGGCATTTTTGACCCTTGCACAACCAAGGACAAAATTGAATCTGACAAATTTGGTTTCATGGAATTCTTGGGATTTTCTATTAAGAAATGTATACTTTGGAGAGGTGACCGATCCTGATGATTTCAATGGAGATGCCCGTGTAGGTGGCACAACTGTAAGCGATGATGCTGTTTACGGAGGAAAATTGGTTACAGACCTTACAATAACAAAAACATTCACTGAAAATCTATCACTAACCGTAGGGGCCAATAATCTTTTTGATGTTTACCCAGATGAAAACAGGGAAGGCGGTACCTCCGGAGATCAGTTTGTATATTCAAGAAGAACGTCTCAATTTGGATATAGCGGCCGTTTTCTTTTTGCACGTTTAAGATTGAGCCTATAGTCGCATAGGTGTTGAATTAGTCAAGTTTAGTTTATCAAAAAAGCCTTCCTTAACGGGAAGGTTTTTTTATTAATGATAAATGGTTTCCTAAAATTACCATTTGTTCTCTTTTTATAGCTTAAATAACAGATTGGACCAATCTAATTTTGCGCTACAATTATTAAAAATTAAATTAAAATGAAGAAAAGAGCATTAATCATAGGAGGCAGTAGCGGAATTGGAAAAGCAACTGCACAAAACCTTTTAAACGAAGGTATTGAAGTGCATGTAGTAGGCACCAATGACACTAAATTGAATGCCTTTAAAAACGAAGCCAATGACAATCTGTTCGCACATAAAGTGGATATTACCAACAAAGACCAAGTAGATGCTTTACAAAGCACTATTGCTGATTGGGACAATCTGGATTACTTAGTAAACGCTTCAGGTATTTTTGGCCCAAAGGCATTTTTAGAACATACTACATCTGATTACGATTCGTATTTAGATTTGAACAGAGGTTTCTTTTTCATCACTCAAGCTGCTGCCAAAAAAATGGCGGCAACCGAAGGTGGTGCCATTGTGAACGTTGGTTCTATGTGGGCCAAACAATCGGTAAAAGCAACACCTTCCTCTGCATATTCTATGCAAAAGGCAGGTTTGCACAGTTTAACACAGCACTTGGCCATGGAATTGGCAGATTATAAAATTCGTGTTAACGCCGTATCACCTGCTGTCGTTGAGACCCCAGTGTACGAAAGCGTATTTGGTGGAAAACAAGAGGCAAATGATGCGCTTAAGAACTTTCATGCCTTCCATCCAATAGGTAGAAATGGACGTGCTGAGGATGTTGCCAATACCATTTCATTCTTACTTTCAAATAAAGCTTCTTGGGTTACCGGTGCTATTTGGGATACTGATGGTGGCGTAATGTCAGGAAGAAACTAAATTTGACTTTTGAAAACAATACATTCCAAATATGTTATTGTGGGAGCTGGATTATCTGGCTTGACCACGGCTTACTCCCTAATTGAAAACGGCGAAGAAGATTTTATCATTTTAGAAGCAAGGGATAGAATTGGAGGTAGAATTCTTACAAAGGACGGTATCGATTTGGGAGCGACCTGGTTTCAAGACCACCATGTCAATTTATCCAAACTGCTCGATACTCTATCCATTCACAAGTTTGAGCAGTATAGCAAGGGCAAAAGTGTACTGGTGTACAATACCATGGCTCCCGCACACTATTTTGAAAGTCAACATAACGGACCATCGGCATATAGAATTGCCGATGGGTCCATTGCCGTCATCAATAAACTTGCCAATAAATTAGAAGGTAAGATTCATCTTAAATCAATAGTTACTAGCATCAATGAATGCGATGATAAAATTAGCTTAACAACTAACGGTAAAACCTATTTTGCAGAAAAATCTATAATTACCTTACCACCCAAACTGGCATCAGAAATGGATTTTAGTCCAGAGTTGCCAAAAAGCTTGCTTCAGACAATGAAATTCACCCATACTTGGATGAGCAATGCCATTAAAGTTGGTATCCTGTTCAACAAGCCCTTTTGGAAAGAAAAAGACTTTTCCGGGACAGTTATAGGGCAAGTAGGGTCTGTTATAGAATTATATGATCACTGCGACCATAAAGAGAACACCTTTGCGCTCATGGGCTTTATCAACGAAGGATTAAGGGAGACTAAGGCCAAAATACGACAAGAAAAGGTTTTAGACTATCTAACAAAGTATTTGGGCGAAGAGGTTAAAAGTTATACTGCCTATTTTGAAAAGGACTGGTCAAAAGACCCACAAACATCATGTGAAAATCTAAAGTCAGTTTACATGAGTCCTCAATACGGGAATGAAATATACAATGAATGGCACTGCAATGGAAAACTGCTGTTCTCCGGTACAGAAACCTCTCCTATGTATGGCGGCTACCTAGATGGTGCGGTTTACAGTGGATTAAATGCAGCAAAAAAACTGTTAAACAAAGAATTGGTTTAATTTTAGAGGAAATAGCACTTTATCTACGTGAAAGATAATTCTACAAAAATAGCGCAATACCACCTGCATAAAACAAACCCGAAAAAGTTACAATTTGAGGTATATGACCTAAAAGAGTACCGAGCAAAAAACATTAAAAAGGCCGCCGCTCCACATTCACATAGCTATTATCAAATAATTTGGTTTTTCAACAAAGGAGGAACACATACTGTAGATTTTAAAACATATGACATTAATGAAAATACCATTCTATTTATCTCTAAAGATCAAATCCACTTTTTTGATGACAATCTAGATATTCCTGGTTGGCTCATCCATTTTAATGAGAGTTTTTTCATGCATACTGATGTTGATATTTTTTTGAAACACAACATTTTTAAAGCCCAAAAAAGTGCTTGCTATGCCATGGATTTTGCGGCTATCCAAACTGCAAAAAATTACGTGACATTAATTTTAAATGAGCTTGACAATAGAAATCGCTTTGGTTTTGAAGATATTGTTAGGTTTTTACTAAAGTCTTTACTAATAAACCTTGAACGTGCCCATCTAAAAGATTTGGATGAGAAGTTAGAGTTTACAAGTCCTTACCAGCTTCAGTTTTTCAGGTTTAAAGAACTTGTTGAGGAGAACTACAACAATGGTCTTTCTGTAATTGACTTTGCCAATTTACTTCATATATCTTCCAAAACATTGACCACAATAACAAACACAGTTGCTAACAAACCTCCCTCTCAAATCATTTCGGACCGAATCATCTTAGAAGCAAAACGGTTACTTAAATTTACCTCCTTGCAAATAGGAGAAGTGGCTTTTCGTGTTGGGTTCGACGACCCATCATACTTTATAAAATACTTTAAAAGACATGTTTCTATTTCCCCAAACAAATATCGCTTTGCCAAGGGTTAATAAAGTAGCTTTTTTATTCTACTAAAAAACCTTAGTTTAGGCCTTAATAAAACTTTTTGAGGTTGAGTAAAAAAGTAGGCCTTATTGCAGGCCCAATTGTCTTTCTTATTTTAAGTAATTTACCATTTGACATTGTCTCTCAAAAAGGTGACCCTGTTGTTGCAGTGGCGGTTTGGATGTTGATTTGGTGGATAACAGAAGCTGTTTCCATTTCAGTGACCGCACTTTTACCTTTGTTACTTTTTCCACTACTTAAGATATTGCCCATTGCTGAAGTGGGTGCAAATTATGGAAGCCCTATAGTCTTTCTATTTTTTGGCGGATTTGTAATGGCACTGGCCTTAGAAAAAGTAAACTTGCACAAACGCATAGCGTTAAATATCATACGCTTAACAGGTACCACACCTAACAAGGTGATTCTTGGGTTTATGATTGCGACAGCATCATTAAGTATGTGGATAAGCAACACAGCAAGCACTGTGGTGATGTTGCCCATTGCTCTTTCTGTAATCAATTTGTTAGTTGATGATGAAGATGGCTTTACAAAAAATGATCAGAACTTTGCTCTTAGTGTTATGTTGGGCATTGCCTTCTCCGCCAATGCGGGAGGAATTGCGACCGTAATCGGAACTCCACCAAATTCTATTCTAATTGGGCTTTTGGAAAATGAGTACAATACACAGATTTCTTTTTTAAAATGGATGACTCTGGGATTGCCTTTTTCAATTGTTATGATTGGCATTAGCTATTTGGTATTGGTAAAATGGATGTTTCCAAATAGAGATTTAAAATTCAATGCCTCCAAAGATGTTATCCATGCGGAGCTCAAAAAATTAGGTTCCACTTCTGGAAAAGAAAAAATGGTGTTGGTCATTTTTGGGGTTACTGTTTTCTTATGGATTTTTAGGACACTAATCAACAACCTTTTCCCAGGTCTTGGCCTTACAGACACCATGATCAGCATTTTTGCGGCAATTACTCTTTTCGCCGTTCCCTATAACCTAAAAAAGAGGGATTTTATAATCCTTTGGAAAGATACATCTCAGCTAGCATGGGGTATTTTAATATTGTTTGGAGGAGGACTGGCCCTTGCAAAAGGAATGTCTTCCAGTGGAATTGTTGATATGGTGGCCACCGCAATTGCAAGTAGTGATATAAGTATTCTTTTAACCGCATCGCTTTTAATCCTTTTAATGCTATTTATGACAGAACTTATGAGCAACGTAGCACTTGTTGCTGTACTGGCACCTGTGGTTGCGGGAATAGCGATTGGTCTAGAAGTTCCTATACTTTATTTATTGATTCCGGTGACTATTGCCAGTAGCTGCGCTTTCATGTTGCCAATGGCAACACCACCAAATGCCATTGTATTTGCAAGTGGGTATGTAAAGGTTCCGCAAATGGCAAAAGTGGGGATTATACTTAACCTTATCTCGGTGGCGTTGCTAATATTGGTGTTTCAATTTGTAATACCACTTTTGTTTTAATAAAAAGAGCCTCCCCAAACTGGAAAGGCTCTTGATAAACTAACTAACTCAAAAAATAGTAAGAAACTAACTTACTTTGTATAAGGATCAAAACCTTCTGGCAGGTAACCAGTAGTTTCAAAACCTAACTCAATTTCATCACACTCGTCTACAAAATTGATTGCTTTTACAGAAAAACCACCACTGTACGGATCAAAGTTTTCAGGTAGATACTTGGAGGTATCAAAACCTAGTTCCCAATCTTGGTCCTCTTCAATGAAAATGACTTTGTTTATATCAAAATCTTCATCCATTGTGACCAATGGTTTGGCATTTACGTTAAATGCCAATAAGGCAAATCCAATTGTTGTCAATATATAATTCCTGTATTTCATAACCGTTGTTTTTTAATTTACAGCAAAGATAAAACCACTAAAACTGAAGATTATTATATTTAGTTTTTTGTTAACGAACCCGCAAAAACAGTGGGGTCATTGAATTATCAATTCCTGCTTTCGGGAATTGGCAAACTATTAGTTTAGAGCTTCAAATATTATCAGATTAACAGGTTTAAAACGGTTTTGTTAACATTTACACTTCATCGATTTTTGTGTTATTTTTTTGTTAAGCACCTTTAACCGATGAATTTACTAGACAAAAGAGGACAAGCGCCATATAAAAAGCCCTCCAATGAGGGCTTTTCATAACTAACTAACTCAAAAATTTGTAAAATGAAAACTAAAACATCCTACTTAGTTTGCCCCAGTATACGGGTCAAAATTTTCAGGTAGATACTCAGATGTATCAAAACCTAAGTTTATTTCTTCATCTTCAACATAGTTGATGGAAGTAACTTCTACCAGGTCTGTATAAGGATCAAAACCTTTTGGTAAAGAATACTTACTGTTAAACCCTAATTTTAAATCAACTTCTTCCTCTATGTAAGGAATATTATTTAAGTCTATATACGCTTCGTAAGGTGAAAATCCTTCAGGAAGATAATCTGATGCGTTAAATCCTAAATCCTCATCCTCATCCTCAATATAATTGATAGAATGTACATCTACATTTTCCGTGTAAGGATCAAAACCTTCTGGCAAGTAGTCACCAGCATTAAAATTAAGGTTCAAATCATTTTCGTCTTCGATGTATATAAGGGAATTCAAATCAAAATAAGTTTCGTAAGGATTAAAATCCTCAGGAAGGTAATCAGAGGTATTAAAACCTAAATCAATTTCCGATTCCTCTTCCACAAACTCAATTTCGTTTAAATTTAGCTCAAAGAAATTTTCATTTACTGTACCATAAAATTTTAAATTGGTCGCACTTAACTCAGTATTGATGTTCAATACTGTATAATCGTTCTCAAACGTACTAACCGTTTCTGTTTTGGTTTCTGCTACGGCAGTAGTACTTTGTTGGTCTTCTGCTACGGCGGGACTACCTAATAGTACACATCCGTAAATCATTAATAACTTGTTCATTTTTGATTGAATTTTTTGATTGATGTAATATGCTTATAAGACTACCCAAATTTCAAATTGTTACAGCTTTTTGTTTTTTTTAGGAAAAAACTATTTCCTCTCAGCTCAACTATAGCTGGGGTTTCAACGGGAAGTACCAGTAAAACGCAATACTCCCAGAGGTTGGTCTTCTTTAGAAAAAAAATGAGAGTTAATAATTATTTAACAGTCTGTTTTCATGTTTTTTAGGTTCTTTGATCGCGTTGATCATATCAAACTGACATAAAATGATTCAAAAATTACTACCAAAAGTCCTCATACTTATTTTTTTTGTTGGCACTTTTCAGACAACCGAAGCCCAACTTTTTAAAAAGAAAAAGAAAAACTCCGAGCAAAAAGCGGAAGCCAAACCAAAAAAAGGTGATATCCAACCTTATAATAAGGTAATTACCAAGGAAGCAAAAACAGATGAAGGCCTTTTTCAGGTTCATCAAGTAGAAAACAAACACTACTATGAGATTCCGGATTCACTATTTAATCGTGAGATGCTAATGGTGAGCAGAATTTCGAAAACAGCTACCGGAATTGGTTTTGGAGGTGGAAAAATAAATACTCAAGTACTCCGGTGGGAAAAAAAGCCCAAAAAAGTATTATTACGCGTTATCTCTTATGGAAATGTAGCTGCCGATTCTTTACCTGTTCATGAGGCAGTTGTAAATTCCAACTTTGAGCCAGTGCTCTTTGCTTTTGATATCAAGGCATTTAACAAAAAGGATTCTTTGAATCCTGCTACCGTTATTGAGGTCGACCCTATGTTCACCAAAGATGTTAATGCTATCGGGATGCCGGAGTTTTATAGAAAACGGTATAAGGTTAGTCGTCTAGATGCGGAAAGAAGTTATATAGAATCTATAAAAAGCTACCCGCTAAATCTAGAAGCGCGCCATGTAAAGACCTATCTGGCCAAAGCTTCACCAAGTAACCAAAGTTTGGGTTCCATTTCTATAGAAATTAATAACTCTATGATTCTTTTGCCAGAAGAGCCGATGAAACGTCGCTATTTTGATGAACGTGTGGGTTGGTTTGCAAGAGGCCAAGTTGATTATGGTTTAGATGCACAGGAAAGTAAGACTGTGCGTTATTTAGACCGTTGGAGATTGGAAGTGAAGGATGAAGATATTGAAAAATATAAAGCGGGTGAATTAGTAGAACCCAAAAAACCAATTATATATTATGTAGATAGAGCCACGCCTAAAAAGTGGGTTCCTTTTATAAAACAAGGTATTGAAGATTGGCAAATTGCTTTTGAAGCAGCCGGATTTAAAAATGCAATTCTGGCCAGGGACCCACCAACAAAAGAAGAAAATCCTGAATGGTCTCCTGAAGACATTCGATATTCCGTGGTTCGTTATTTGGCATCTCCCATACCAAACGCAAACGGACCCCATGTTAGTGATCCCCGTAGTGGAGAGATTTTGGAATCGGATATTAACTGGTATCATAATGTAATGACCTTATTGCGCAATTGGTACTTTGTACAAACGGCAGCCATTAACCCAGAAGCCCGTAACGTAGCCTTTAAGGATGAAATTATGGGAAGATTGATTCGTTTTGTTTCTTCCCATGAAGTAGGACATACGCTGGGGTTGCCCCATAATATGGGAAGCAGTGTTGCCTACCCGGTAGATTCTCTTCGTTCAAAGAAGTTTACACAAAAGTTCGGTACGGCACCCAGTATAATGGATTATGCTCGATTTAACTATGTGGCCCAACCAGGGGATGAAGGAGTTGCCCTAATGCCCAACATTGGTATTTATGATAAGCATGCTATTCGCTGGGGATATAAACCCATTTTGAATACATCTGCTGAAGAAGAAAAATCAACTTTGAACAATTGGATTCTAGCTCATGAAAATGACCCCAATTATCGTTTTGGACACCAGCAAGTGGGAGACATCCATGACCCCAGCTCCCAAACAGAGGACTTAGGGGATGATGCCATTAAGGCAAGTCTATATGGCATTGAAAATTTAAAAAGAATAGTTCCAAATTTGACGGAATGGACTACGGAAGATGGAAAGAATTATGACGACCTAGAAACATTGTATGGGCAAGTAGTAAGTCAATATAGAAGGTATATGGGACACGTTTCCAATAATATTGGGGGAGTATATGAATATTATAAGACTTCTGATCAACAAGGTCCAGTTTACGCTCATGTAGATAAAGAGCATCAAAAAAATTGCATGGACTTTATACAAGAACAATTGTTCAAAACACCTGAATGGCTAATTGATCAAGAGATTTTCAATAAGATTCAATACTCCGGTTCTATTGAACGAATTCGCTCAACGCAAGTGCGCTATTTGAACACTATTCTTCATTTAGGGAAAATGGCACGCATTATAGAGAACGAAGCTATAAATGGAAACAAGGCATACAGTTTACTGGATATGATGAGTGATTTGCGCAAAGGTATTTGGTCCGAAACAAGAAGTGGAAAATCGATTGACACCTATAGAAGGAACCTTCAAAAAGCACATATTGATCGGTTGGCTTACTTAATGACCGCTGAAAACCAGAAAAAGCTTTCAGATTTTGGAGGTTACCGCAAATCCACAGTAGTAAATACCAGTCAATCTGATATCCGCTCTGTGGCAAGAGCTGAGTTGAACAACTTAAAAAGAGACATCAGGAATGGGATGGGCCGTATTTCAGACCAAATGAGCAGATATCACTTGCAAGATGCATTAGAACGTATTGATTCTATTCTAGATCCTAGCTAAGTTCAATATTAGATTGTTTAGGGAGTTACCATTACAATTAGTTTTTGGGCAAACTGTGTATTTTGTCGGATACACCATACTTTTTGACAGTTTCACATCTATAAAAGACCATTTCGCAACATATCATAAAGATTGCAAAATGGTTTCCCTAATTTAGTAATCCCAAATCTTAGTATCATGACCTACAAAATCAAAAGTCTTATCTATTTGTCCTGTTTTGTAGTTGCCGCTTTTATCTACAATGGCATTCAACAGGAAGATGAGTTTCAAGCTCAATTAAAGTCCAAGGAGTTTGTTGAAGCTGACTTTGAAGATGCCAACAAACAAGAAAAATCCAAGGAAAATCTTTTAGAAAAAGAAGAGTAGGTCTCCCCTCTAAATTTTATTGTTAAAAGCTTTATAAATAATGTATTGGCTATTAAACCATTGGTCTCAACCCATGTCCAATAACCAAATCATTAAAAGTTTAAACATATGAAACGATTCGTAGTATTAGTGGTCATATTGGCCACAATGAGTGCAACGGCACAAAAACATGAAGGCCCTAGGACGGGAAAAAGCGCAAAAGCTGATATGACCGCAGCCCAAATTGCCACATTACACACTAAAAAATTGACTTTAGCACTGGACCTAAGTCAAGGGCAACAAAAACAGGTCATGCAAATTAGTTTGGAAGAAGCTGAAATGCGCAAGACCAAGCACGAAGAGATCAGGGCAAAAAAAGAAAGTGGTGTTTGGAAAAAACCCACGGCAGAAGAACGATTTGAAATAGAAAATGCAAGATTGGATTATCAAATTGCACAACATCAAAAAATGAAAAAGGTACTGTCAGATGAGCAGTACCAAACATGGAAAAAATTGAAGTTGAGAAAGGCAATGAACGGCAAAAAGAAAATGCAGGAGAAAGGAAGAAGAGGATAATGTTTTTTGTTGATTTTAAAAGCCACGTCAGCCATGGACGTGGCTTTTTTTATGAATTTAGACAAAGATCTTCCGCTATTATTGTTATCCTGTTATTACCGAATTATCCATTGTGACGAACCATTTTACCAGTTTACTCCGTATATATCATAACCCTCCTAAGAACTGTTTAATCCTTAAAATCAGAAAAGATGAAAGCAGTTTTTTACAGTACAGTCCTAACAACCCTATTTACAATTTCTTTAATTACAGCTCAGAATGGACACAACTGTCCATTGGAAGAGTGTGACTTTAAACCTGGAGAGAAGGTATATCTGTTTGGAAATGATGTTAAGTTGCGAGCTGAACCGGACACCGAATCTGAAGTGTTGGAACTATTGAAAATTGGAGAATGGGTGAAAATCATAGAAAAAACAGAATTCACATGGCCCTATAGAGGGTTTGATTCTGCTTTTTATAAAGTAAAGTACGATACCGGTGTAACGGGTTACATCCTAGCAGGCCTATTGTCTTTTGAAAAAAAAGTATTGAATGATCAGAACTATTTTTTTGCCTATTCCAAAGAAGGTGAGACCACTTTTTTAAATATAAGAAGCATAAAAAACGGCTCTTATATTGAAAAAAAGATTCCATTGGCCAACACAAATATTCATATCAAAGTTATGGATGACAAAGGCATCCCTGATCTAGATGGAATGTTGTTTATTGATTATTACGCTGAAGCATGTGGCATGGAAGGAGGAGGTATTTACCTTTTCGTCCAAGATGATGAACTTACCAGGGTCGCTTCTCTTTCACAGGTTTCAGATGCCGGGGCATTCTTTTATTCGGAAAAATTCATTTTTCCTTTTGACGAGGGTGGTGTTCCAGAAAGAATTCTCTTCAAGAAAGAACGCTTCCAAAATTTAGATGATACCTCTAAATGGACAAAAATTACAACGGAAACCAGAGAGTTGAGTTGGGTAGAAGGAAAATTGATTCCGAATTATCGAGAGAAAATTTCAAATTAAAAACAATTAGCTCTTTCTGAATATAGAGAAGGGGTTTTTCGCTTTTTTTGGATTTATCCTAACTGACCTATGGACCGCTATCGGCTTGTTGATTATAGCTAAATCTGTATTTAGGTTTGGGGATGTGAACAAAGGCAAAAACCGAAAGCTAACAGAATATGTCCTTATAGGTACTTTGTTAAGTTTTGGAATGGCAATTTTGGCAGGAATGCTATTCAGTTATCTTATAACCTAGGTTTAACCATGAAGCAACTTTTTAATACATATGTTCCAGATGGCTTTGGAACCCTAAATTCCTATTTATTCGTGGCCCAGCCACAAGAGCTAGTGGGCTTTTTAAAGAAAGTATTTTATGCCAAAGAGATAAATAGATCTATCAACGAAACCAACGGCGATATTAGCAATCTAATCCTTAAAATTGGGAATAGTTGCTTTACGATCAGTCAGGCAAGAGGTCAGTTTGAAGGAATGCGCACTGTTATCTATTTGTATGTGGAAGATATAGATACATTGTATCAGAATACATTGACCCATGGCGCAACAACTGTATTTGAGCCTGCGGATATGCCATATGGAGACCGTCAAGGAGGAATCATAGATCCTGCGGGAAATTACTGGTGGATATCCAAACATCTGGTTAAAAAAGGATGCCATTGAGGTTTTATTTTCCCCTACCCGCTTAATATTCAAACATCTAAATAATAACACCTTAAAAAAACTGTTCTTTTTATAGTTGCTTAAAAAATTCCATTATCTTTGTAGACGACTGGTCTAATATAAAATGGAAACAGCAAAAGAAACCACACTTCAACGCATCCTTAAAATTGGAGGAGAACTTATTATCCAAAAAGGGTTTAATAATGTAGGGCTCAACGAAATTCTGAGCGCTGTGGATATACCCAAGGGCTCATTTTATTACTATTTTAAAAGTAAGGAAGACTTTGGTTTGCAGGTCATTAAAAACTATGGAGATGAATCATTAAAACTCTTAAGCAGTTATTTCAATGACAAAACTAAAGACCCTAAGGAACGAATGATGTCCTTTTTTCGAGATATTAGGTTGGTTTATATTCAAAAAGACTTTACAGAAGGGTGTTTGTTGGGCAATTGCAGCTTGGAGCTCAGCGATTTAAAGTCGAGCTATGCCCATGGAATAGCTCATGAGCTTGATAGATGGGAAAACATTTTTGAAACTTGTATTGCAGAGGGTCAGGCAGACGGTAGCATTGGTAATCCTTCAGACGCCAAAAAATTAGCAGCCTATATACTCAACAATTGGGAAGGAGCCATCTTGCGGATGAAATCCAAAAAAAGTGAAAAACCCTTATCTCTATTCATAGAATTCACAGATAGTTTATTAACCTAAATTTTTTTATTCAATCAGTAGACGACTAGTCTACTATAAATTTATTTATTATGAAAAACATAGTAATCACAGGAAGTAGTAGTGGATTTGGCTACTTAACTGCACTTAGTGCAGCAAAGGAAGGCCATAAAGTTTGGGCGACCATGCGAAATACAAATGGTAAAAATGCCCCTAAAAAAAAGGAACTGGAGCAACTGGCAACTAATGAAAACCTTCAAATTAAAGTGATAGAATTGGATGTATCCGATTCTCTTTCCATAGAAAAAGCAATTAACAATATTGTAGCTGAAGATGGTAATATTGATGTATTGGTCAACAATGCGGGGTTTATGTTTGTTGGAATAACAGAAGCGTATAGTATAGACCAGATTCAACAACAATTTGATGTCAATTTTTTTGGTATTGCAAGAATGATAAAAGCAGTTTCTCCACATATGCGAAAAGCTGGGGATGGATTGATCATCAATACCACCTCTTTGGCAGGTAGATTGGCTTTCCCATACTTTGGTATTTATTGCGCCAGTAAACATGCGGTTGAAGCATATTCACAGTCGTTACGGTACGAGTTGGCCCCTTTTGGTGTGGAAGTAAGTATTGTTGAACCAGGACCTTTTGGAACCAACTTATTGTTTACCGGTCCAGAGGAAGCAGATAAAAACACCATAGAGCAATATGGAGATTTCAAAGAAGTGCCTCATGCCATGCTGAAGAATTTTGAAAGTTTTTTCAATAGTGAGGATGCACTTGACCCGCAATTGGTAGCGGACGATACCTTAAAGTTGATTCAAATGGAAAAAGGAACGCGCCCAGCACGAACAGTTTCAGGCATTGATTATGGAACGGTTGAGTACAATGAAAAAACCCAACCCATTCAAGATGCATTAATTAAGGAAACATTGCAAATGGAGCATCTGCTTACAGTTGCCCAGAACTAAATAGATGTGGCCTGGGTAATGCAAGACATTCCAATGCTATAATGAGAATGTATTCTTAATTTATGGTTTAGTGGGGCTTTTTGCCCCACTTTTCCTTTTGTTCAACCATACCAACAAACTTCTAATGATCATTGACTATAAAAGAATAGACCTTTTTGGTAAAATGCTTTTTGAGCGAGCGGTTATAAAGCCCCCTATAAAAAGGCCCAATCCCATGAACAACGAAGCTTGTTTTTTACATATCAGACAAGGGAAGTACAATTCTATTTCAGAAGATGAATTCTTAAGCGCCATTAAGAGACAATCGGTTTTAATGAAATGTGGGAACTTCTTGGGCCAAATACTTCCTGATAAGCAAACTGGTCTTTATGAGGCCGTGGCGGTGCACTTTCATCCAGATGTGCTCAGGAAAATCTATATGAACAACCTTCCAAAATTTCTAACCAAACCCAAGAAAAATCCTATAGCAACCAACATGGTCTTAATGGAAGCTTCCATTCCAGTGGATAAATATGTGGAAGATGTGTTGTTTTATTTTGAAAATCCACATTTGGTAAATGAAGAAATCCTAATCCTAAAAACCAAAGAAATCATTTTGTTGTTGATGCAAACCCAAAACGCACCAAATGTGCTTCAGATTCTGGAAAATCTATTTGAAGAGCGCACTGTGGATTTCAAAACTACCATAGAGTCCCATCTTTTTTCAGATATTACATTGATCGAGCTAGCACAGCTCACCAATAGGAGCCTTTCCTCCTTCAAACGAAAATTCAAAGCTACCTACCACTCCCCTCCATTGCAGTACATTCATTCCCGTCGACTTCAAAAATCCAAAGAACTTTTGGCCATATCAGAACAGTCCATCGGAGATATCGCCTTTGATTGTGGTTTTAAGACCATTAACCATTTCTCCAAAAAGTTCAAAGAAAGCTTTGGTGTCTCACCTTCTCTCTACAGAAAGACCCTCTCAGGTAAATAGTTGACCCGCTGGTAAAATTCTTTTCCCTGCCATAAAAAGATCTTTGTGCCATTATATAAAACTCGTAAATGATATCATGAAAAAAGCACACATCATTACTGTATCGCTATTGGCACTCACCATATCAAGTGGGTTCATCATTTCTAAAAAACTTAAATCAACGCGCATGGAAAAAATTGTAGAGGACAACGAACAGATCATTAATACCGGATTCTTTTATATCAAAAAAGGAAAAGAAAAAGAATTTGAAAAACTACGTAGTCGTGGAAATGTTCTATTGGAAAAGTATGGCGCTAAAATAGAACGTGTAATAAAACCAAAAATGCTAGCTGCAGGGGAACTGGAATTGCCAGATGAAATCCATTTTGCAGTTTACCCCAATAAAGAGGCTAAAGAGGCTTTTGACCAAGACCCGGAGTTTATAAAATTGAAGCAAGACTATATTGCAACATCTGTGGACAAGATGTTTGGTTTTACCACCAAAAAAGATCCCAATTTTAAATTCTACAGGGAAATTGGTGATGCTACCAAAACTTATGGCGTTGCCTTGATCTATTACAAAGAAGGGGAAAAATACCAAGAGCAATTTGCCGAATACCACAATGCAGCTTGCGAGATTATTCCAGAATTTGGAACCCACTTTGAGCGTTTTTTAATTCCCTTTGCATCAGCCAACAACCTTCAAGAGCAACCTGACGAAATCCACAGGTTTTATTTTGACAGCCAAGAAGGGATGCAAAGCATGGTCCAGGACCCTAGAATGAAGGCACTTTTTCCAAAACGGGATGCAAGCTTAAAAAACCTCGTGTTTTTAATTGGTGAAGCCATTCAATAAGAAACAATTCTTACATGCAAAAAGCGAGGCCTTTGGCCTCGCTTTCTTTAGTCTCAATATTGAGGGGGAGTTCTTATAGAACTTTTTCCTTTTTTAAAACTGCAAGGCGCCCTAGCATCTTTTCTACGGCCTTGGTCATTGATTTAGCGGAAATGGTGGCTCCAGATATAGCATCAATATCCTTACCATAATCCAAGGTGTCCCCTATCCCTATTCCAATGAATTGTTTTAACCATCGCTGACTTCCAATCTGTCTGCCGTGATTTTCTCTATAAATAAGAACTTTGGATTTTTTAATGCTCAAATCTGGATTAAAAAGCACCACATAATCAAAAATATCCTTCATGCTTGGAGCCTTACCCAAATATGCATAACCCAAAAACTCATTCTCTTGGTTGATTTTAAACAGAATATCCGTTCCAAGATCTACTTGAATCATATCCAATTGAAAAACCTCAACTGCAAAGGTGGTCTGAACAGCGCTATTTAGCTTTTGCTGCAAAAGAGGTGAAATTTTCTTTGGCGCAAAACTTGAAAACAAAAAAGCTATGCATACTATGGCCAATTTGTATTTCCAAAAGTTATTTGCCTTGCGCACTAGTAGTTGTTTTATTTTCCGTGACAAACTTTAAAATTACTTCGGTAATTTTATCACTATCTGCTCCCTCTTTCTCCAATGGGTAAAAGTGCATGAACAAAGGCTTGTCCTCAACTTTTTTAAGTAGGGTCAAATCTCCTTTGCGGTTATAAACCTGATCCCATGAACTTCGAACATTTGCCCAAAAGTCTTGGTGTTCTTTCCACCAGTCAAGGGCTAATTTACATTTGGCATCCTCTACTTTCCTGTAAATATTCATTCCCTTTTCCTGGGCCAATAAAACATCCTCCTGACCATCTGCGCGAACCACTTTATCATTATCTTGTTCATGAACCCATCCATAATCAGTGATTTCTTGACGATTACCACGTAGCATTACATTATAGTCGCTTCTTTTGGTGTATTCCCGTCTGGGCAAGGGTGAATCCGTTTTGTTTTCCCAATAGTGTTTTCCATCCGCATGGATCCATGATGCAGACCCAGAATAACGCGGACTGTCATCCACCTGATATACTTTCTGGGTCCATTGCCCCTTGACTTGCTCAGCAGATAAGTCTTGAAATTTCCAATTGTTATCCTTATCATAGTAAAACACATTTTGGTTTTCATACTCCCAGTCCTGCCTCCAGTGCTTAATCACCATAGAATCGTTGACGACCAGAAGATGCTGAATAGATATTTTGTTTTCCTCATCTAAGATGGGAAGTGCCAATTCTAAGGCACCAGCGGTATAATCCATCTTTTTCTCGTAATCAATTTCGGGTGCAAAAGTTTCGGTGTACTTAAAAGTAATGTCATAGCAGCCACACATGTCCTTTATGGCCCTTTTGTCTTTTTCCTTCTTGTTCTGTGCAATTGTTGTAAATGCAAATACTAAGCATAACATGCTAAAAAGTGTTACTCTTTTCATTCTAAATGTGTTGTTTTTTGGATTCAAAAAAAAATTAAAAATAATGACTATTCTTATTTAGATTAATTTAAAATAAATATATATTTGCCGCAAATCTAATTAGAATGAGTCTAAATAAAAATAATATCACCTTTTATTTTTTACTTTTTTTCTGTGCTTTAAGTGTTGCCCAAGAACAGGTTGAAAACAAAAATGACTCTATCCTCATTGAAAACCTAGATGAAGTAATCGTAACCGCAACCCGCACAATTAGACAACTTTCGTCATTACCATTACCCGTAACACTAATAGGAAAAGAACAATTACAACGAACGGGGGTAACCCGTTTAAACGAGATATTGAACGAACAAACAGGAATTATCATGACTCCCGATGCCACTACTGGGGGTGGTGAGGGAGTGCAGATTCAAGGCATAGCTTCAGATTATATATTGGTTCTTATAGACGGGGTTCCTGTTGTAGGCCGTAGTTCTGGGAACTTAGATTTAAGCCGTTTTGCCATTGGCAACATTAAACAAATTGAAGTTGTGAAAGGCCCTTCGTCCAGTCTTTTTGGTTCAGAAGCCCTTGGCGGTGTTATCAACATCATTACAGAGAAACCTACTTCCGAAAACATTACCGGTCAAGTTTCCCATCGTGCAGCAACTTTTAACAATCAAAATACGAACCTCAGCCTCAACCAGCGAACCAAGGAAATAGGATATTCCATTTTTGCAGATCGGTTAAGCACAGATGGTTATGACCTTACCCCTACGCAAGATGGACAAACCGTTAACCCTTTTTTAAATTACACTTTTAATGGTCGGATTTTTTTTGATGTTTCCAAAAACATAAATGTTTTTGCATCTGGCAGGTATTTCTTTCAAGAATTTGATGTAACGCCAAGCACCAGCGAGGAAAAGGACGCCAACGCACAACTAAGAATCAATCATAATGTTTCAAAGAAAACCAACCTACAATATGAATTTTACTATACCAACTATATTACAGATGAGCAGGTCATTGACCCCATTGATGATGAATTGTTAATTGCCAATGATTTTAACCAAAAACTCTTCAGACCAGAAATACGATTTAATCATTCTTTTAATCCCAATAATACCTTGACCATTGGAGGGGGCTACAATTTTGAAAATTTAGAGCGTTCCCTTTTTGCTGAAACAATCACTTTTAACTCGCAATATGTTTTTGCTCAATACGATTTCAAACCTATCGAGAAACTGAATATCATAACCGGTGCCCGTTTTGACAATCATAGTGAATACAACGCTCAACTAAGCCCAAAAATCTCTGCCAAATACGATATTTCGCATTCTTTTGCAGTAAAAGCATCCGTTGGAAGCGGTTTCAAAGCCCCAGACTTTCGTCAATTGTATTTAGACTTTACAAATGCCACTGGTGGTGGATATTCAGTTTTCGGAAAAGAGGTTGAAACTGTTGGAATTCAAAGACTTGAAGAAAATGGTGAAATAGCCACGCTACAGGTGGAACCCTCTCAATTGGGAGAAAGTTTGAACGCGGAAAGTTCGGTTGGCTACAATTTTGGATTCGCCTACAAAAAAGGAAAACTGTCCTCAGAACTCAACTTCTTTAGAAACGATTTTAAAAACCTAATTGATACTAGAATCCTTGCCGCAAAAACGAATGGCCAAAACGTATTTGGCTATATTAATCGTGAGAGCGTATACACCCAAGGGCTTGAATTGGACTTGAAGTATAAACTCTTTAAAACACTGAACCTTTCCACCGGGTATCAGCTCTTGTTCGCTTTTGACAAAGACAAGGAAAACGCACTTGATAATGGAGAGGTCTTTGCTCGTGACCCAGAGACATTAGAAACCATTCGCCTATCCAGATCAGACTATTTTGGACTGGAAAACCGCTCTCGCCATACCTTCAATTTTAAGGCCTTTTATGATATTCCCAAATGGAACGCCAATGCCAACCTAAGAATTACTTACCGCAGTCGTTTTGGGCTAACTGATCGCAACGGCAATGACCTATTGGACGATTTTGATAACAGCTTCGTTGATGGCTATGCATTGGTCAACATGGCTTTTGGAAAAACTTTTCTTAAACATTACAGTCTGCAACTGGGGGTGAACAACCTTCTGGATTTTAAAGGGAATAACCCCCTTGCAGCACAAGACAGCGAAGTGCTGATTAACCCAGGAATACAATTATTCACAAAACTTAATATTCAATTTTAAACTTTAAATCATGATGAAATCCGCTTTAAAACTTTTTAGCTTATTATTTATGTTTGTCGCCTTTATAGCTTGCAGTGATGATGAAGATGATGTACCTGACCTAGTTGCCATAGAAGCCAATACTGCCAGCAATATTCCTGCCCCTCAAACAGGTGGACAGGGAGAACCGGTTGGTGGACCTTTTACAAAATTCAGTTTTGAAACTGGTACAACTACAAACAGCGAAACCGATTGGGACATAGCCTTTAGGGGAACGAGCATTGCCGTTAATGGAGGATCCACAACTGGCACAACTGACGAGCCTGAACGTAATGGAAATGCAGGAGCTGCCATTGAAAATAGCACTTTTTCAGAGGTTGCAAGCGCCTCTGGGCTTACTTTTACACAGGACACTGATGGGGCATTTGCAGTACCAGCGGGTAGCGACAATGGTTGGTATAACTATAACCCTGCAACATTTACGATTACCCCAATTCCAGGTAAAATTTTAGTTATTAGAACACATGACGGTAAATATGCTAAAATTGAAATCTTAAGCTATTATAGAGACGCTCCCGCTCAGCCAGATCCAATGAGCGATGAGTCACGTGTATATACCTTCAAATATGTATACAATCCAAATGAAGGTGAAACCTCGTTAGTAGAATAAGATGAAAGCAATCAACATTTTATTCATTGTTTTACGACTGATTTTGGGTGGGATGATGGTTTATGGTGGAATTCAAAAATTTCAACAACCAATTCCCTATCCAATCGAAGTTGTAGAAAAAGCCGAAAAATTTAAAGCTCCAGAAAAAGCGGACACACTTCAAAAGATATTATATATCAGCGGAGCGAAACAGACTGGCTATTTTTGGCAGCTTCTAGGTATTTGCGAACTCTTTTTTGGGCTGCTGCTCCTCTTGCAAGGAACTAGTTTTATTGGAGCTGTTTTCTTGTTGCCCATCACCTTACATATTTTTTTGTTCCACGTCTTTCTAGAATCTGATGAAATGGGTGAGCTATTGCAGACTGGAGGCCTGTTTGCCATTAATATAGCTTTAGTATTAAAAGAAAAAGCAAAATGGAAACATTTGCTTTGGATAAAACCGATTTAGTTTGGTTTAGTTTCAGTTAGTTTGTTGTAAAAATGGGGCAATTGCCCCGTTTTTCTTTTTAGCCAGGGGAGGTCATAAAATTTATTCAAAAAGGATACCTTTAAAGCTATGATTTCTTTTTTATCCAAATTGATTAACAAACGTAGATGGCGTGTTATTAGGTTCTACCTTATTGGTTGGACCTTGGCATTTGTTTTTCTTAGCATTGTTAGAGGCGTGGGAACGGAGGAATTGGGAGCCCTAAAATTTGATTTTATTCCTAGCCTAATGATTGCTTTCACTCTTGGCCCAATAATGGGGACAGGCTCAGCAGTTGCCCAAATATTAATGGAGGAACGCGTATACAGGCATGTCTCTATAGGAAGGCTTCTGCTAATAAACAGTCTATATTCAATACTATTTATCATATTGCTCGTCATTATTGCCTATGGCGTCTACGAAATGTACTTTGGTGTTCATATTGACATTATCACCTTTGCTTTTGATACAGGTAGTGTCGCTATTTATTTTTATGTAATTGTTGTGGATTTGCTTTTGGCAATATTCCGTCAGGTAAATTTAATGCTGGGCGAAGGCAATCTGGGTAGACTAATACTCGGTAAGTTCTATACTCCCCGGGAAGAAGAACGTATTTTCATGTTTTTGGATTTACAATCCTCTACTGAACATGCAGAACGGTTAGGACATGTGAAATATAGTATGCTTGTACAAGACTGCTTTAACGATTTGGGAGTAGCGGCAAAAAATGGAGCGGAGATATACCAATATGTAGGAGATGAAGCTGTACTTACATGGAAATTGAAACAAGGGTTGCAAAATGAAAATTGCCTTAGGGCTTACTACAACTTTGTTGCCTTACTTCAAAAAAAGAGTGACCATTATCAAAAAAGATACGACTGCAAACCATTCTTTAAGGCAGGGCTACATGCAGGGTTGGTAACCGTTACCGAAGTTGGAAAATATAAAAAGGAAATCGCCTATCACGGAGATACCATCAACACCGCAGCACGTATTCAAGGACAATGCAATACCTTAGGAAGTGCTCTATTGCTTTCAGAAAGCCTAAAAGGTCAATTGGCTTCGAGTGACTTTGCTTATAAGACTATGGGGAGTATTCCTCTCAAAGGAAAAAAAGACAAAGTAGAAATCTGTGCAGTTTCTCAAGATTCTTAAGAAAGTTATTTATCCACAGCTCGCTAACCAAAAATTACCTCAACTTTCGTTCCTCTTCGTTAATAGCAACATCATTGATACTGGCATAACGTTTCTTCATTAATCCCTTTTCATTAAACTCCCAGTTTTCATTACCATAGGCTCTGAACCACTGACCCTCTTTATTTTGGTATTCATATTCAAAACGTACGGCAATCCGATCGGCTGTATGTGCCCAATATTCCTTTTTAAGCTTGTAATTACGCTCGTTTTCCCATTTATCCGCTAAAAACGCCTGAATCTCCTCTCGCCCATTAACAAATTGAGAACGGTTGCGCCACTCACTATCCAGGGTGTAAGCTTTTGAAACTTTTACTGGGTCTTGACTGTTCCAACCATCTTCTGCCAACTGAATCTTTTGTTTTGCCGTCTCTAAAGTAAAAGGAGGTTTAGGTAATTTTATTTCTTCCTGTTCCATATCTTGCTTGTTATGATTGTTTACCATTGAGTCGTAAAAAACAAAAAAACTGCCCGCAGTATCATGAAAAAATGCTACGAGCAGCGAAGTTATTATTGTATCTTATTTTTCTTTAAAAATTTGGAGATGTAGTTTGCAATTTCATCACCCTTTTCTTCCAAGGCAAAGTGACCTGTGTTAAGCAAATGTAACTCTACGTTTTTCAAATCCCTCTTATATGGATGTGCTCCAGAAGGTGGGAAAATGTAGTCGTTTTTTCCCCAAACGATTAAGGTAGGTACTTGATACTCCCTAAAAAGTTTTTGCCATCCAGGATATCTTCCAACATTGGTTCTGTAATCATAAAACATGGCCAATTGAATCTCGTTGTTTTCTGGCCGTGTTAAATGTTGTAGGTCATTGTTCCAGTTATCCGGGCTAATCCTGGTACTGTCCTGCACCCCGTGTAGGTATTGCCATTTAAGACCTCCCAGTTGGTGAAATCCTTCCAAAGGCTTCCCATTTTCAACGGTGTAATCATTCCAATATTTTTTTAGGGGAATCCAGAAGTCCACCAATCCCTCTTCATATGCGTTCCCATTTTGAACGATGAATGCATCCACACGCTCTGGGTGTTTTTCAAAGATGCGATAGCCTACAGGAGCACCATAATCCATTAAGTACAAGCTATAACGCTCTACATTTAACTGCACCAATAACCCATCTACGATTTCAGCAAAATTGTCAAAAGAATACTCAAAATCTGCCATTGCCGGTTGGGAACTACGACCATAGCCAGGGTAATCCGGAGCAATTAAATGATAGTCAGATGATAGGTCCTCAATTAGGTTACGGAACATGTGCGAAGAAGTTGGGTAACCGTGCAATAAAAGTAAGGTTGGTGCATCTTTAGGTCCCGCTTCTCTGTAGAAAATATCCAATCCGGCAACCTTGGCCGTATGAAACGTTGTTGGATAACTATTTGTTGTTACGGATTTTCTTTTGTTCTGTCCGTTAAGGTTCATGGCAAATACTACTGCCAATGTAAAAAGTGCTACTGTGATTTTTCTAGTTTTCATTGTTTTAGATTTAATTGTGTCTATTTAATTTACCGAACGTTCGGTAATTTTATTTATCAAATTTTTTTAAGTGTTGGTGTATCGCGTTTCAATTTGTTTCATTGCATGTAAAAATGGTTCAGTACTGTCCATTGCTTTAGACAAAACCAAGCTTCCCTGCACTTCAATGAAGGTTTGTTTGGCCATTTGCATGGCCACTACCTCATCCAGATTCAGCGCCATACCAATAATGCTAAACGATTTCAACCATTGATTGATTCCTTTTTCTATTTTCTCGCCAAACAGGGCCATTCCCGTATCCATTGATAGTGAACGATACAAACACACTTCCTTACCATTGTTGTAAACCGCTTTTATGTTTACCAATGCTTCATGCAAGCGTTGGGTGGGTACTATTTTATCATCAGACAGTACTTTGTATACCTTGGTATTGATCCAAGATTCCATAAAGTCTAGCACAGCTGCGGTCATTTCCTTTTTGCCTCCAGGAAAACGATGATAGAGACTAGCTTTTTTTAGACCTGTTGCTTCTGCAAGCTCATTTAAACTAGCTCCGTCATATCCCTTTGCACGGAACACCGACATTAAGCCGTTTAAAATTTCTTGATCTGATACTTTTGCTATTCTCATGGGACAAATGTATGAATAATTTCAATATTACCGAACGTTCGGTTAAATTTTAACATTGTTTAACACTCACATCGCTTTGTGCCAAGCAAAGTGAATGTAAGAGAACTAATTCTCCTTTCAGGGTTTTTAATCTTCGTTAGCTCATCATATCGAGGTGACAAAAGAAGTTTTATAGTCCAAAATAATTTTTAACTATCTTGTAATCAGCAAACTCCCCCTATTTTTTTAAGACATTAACTGCATATCCCCATGCAGTGTGCTTAGCAATGTCATTTTCTAACCTCTAAAAGTAGCGTAATGGACCACTACAAAAGCCTCTACAAATGGATGATCATACCGATGGTATTAATGCAATTTGGCATTTTCAGGGACTATTGGGGAGATTTCACCAGAAACGGTTGGGCTGTGCATGTGCATTATTGGACAGGGACCATCTGGTACCTATACCTGATCATGCAACCATACTATGCAACCCATGGCCAATTGGCAAAACACCGCACCAATGGCATTATAGGCATGTTTTTAGCTGGAGGTGTTGCCATTACCGCCTTTAGCATGTTATTTAGAGATATTGCCAATGCAAACGATTCTGCTCAATTAAGAGATAATTTTGGGCCTTTTGAGCCTTGGTTCTTTATTGGGGTGGCCGCTGTAGAAATTGTTATGATCTTGGCCTTTGGCTATGCCGTGATCATGAGCATTCTAAAACGAAAACGTCTGGAAGACCATGCATGGTGGCTAATCACCACGGTTTTTATCATTATGATGCCTGCTTTGGGTCGTGGCATACAAAATGTCTATGTAGGCATCAATGCCAAGGATTGGCCGCATATCGATATTATGCTCCCTGTGTACTTTACCCAATTTTTGATCATTGGTATGATTTTGTTGGCCGCCTTTAAATATAAAAAACTAAAACACCCTGCTACCTATTTGGCCGTATTGGTAAATGTCTACACCTGCTTTTTGGAGCCGTTGGGGCGTTCTCCAGTCGTTGAGGCCTTTTTACGGGCTATAATCAAGGATTAAACTGATTTTATTTTAGCAAAGAGGTTTCTCCATTGTTGTTTACTCCTCATTTCCAACGAATATGACAAATCTATCCTCTAATTTTAGATTTCTCGGTCTCTTAGCTCCCTCGAAATGACTATTTTTCAGTTTCAAATAAATTTGTGAAACCTCCTAAGCATATTCTTCCCATTATCGTAATTGCGCAATTTTTTTGCACATCTTTATGGTTTGCCGGCAATGGAATTATGGATGATCTGGTTACCAATTTTGGGCTAAAATCCACTGCTTTGGGTCACATAACTTCAGCGGTACAGTTTGGTTTTATTTTGGGCACCCTTCTTTTTGCCATGTTTACCCTTACAGATCGGTACTCCCCTTCAAAAGTATTTTTGGTAAGTGCTTTGCTTGGGGCTTTATGTAATGCAGGGGTTATTTGGCAGGGCAATACATTAGGCAGTATTTTAGGGCTTCGGTTTTTAACGGGTTTCTTCTTGGCCGGCATCTACCCCGTAGGCATGAAGATAGCCGCAGACTACTTTGATAAGGGTTTGGGAAAGTCACTCAGTTATCTGGTAGGAGCTTTGGTGATTGGCACCGCATTACCACACCTTTTAAAAGGGTTTACCTCTATTTTTTCATGGCAATCGGTTTTATTGACCACCTCAACCCTAACGGTTTTAGGTGGGGTGTTGATCGTAACCCTTGTACCAAACGGACCCTATAGAAAATCTAGCCTGCATCTAGACCTTACAGCTTGTTTTACCATCTTTAAAAAACCAAATTTTAGGGCTGCAGCATTTGGGTATTTTGGCCATATGTGGGAGTTGTACACTTTTTGGGCCTTTGTACCTATAATGCTGCATGCCTACACCCAAGCGCATGGGCATACGGGCCTCAACATTTCACTCCTATCTTTTGTAATCATTGCTTTAGGTGGGTTGGCTTGCGTAATTGGCGGGTATGTTTCCCAAAAAATGGGGGTTAAAAAAACAGCTGCTACGGCCTTGCTTTTATCGGGGGCCTGCTGTTTACTATCACCGTTATTTTTTATGGTAGACTCAGAAGAAATATTTGTTGGTTTCCTAATATTTTGGGGGATGGTGGTCATTGCAGACTCACCTCTATTCTCTACCCTTGTCGCGCAAAATGCTCCTATAGAAATCAAGGGCACGGCATTGACCATTGTCAATTCTATTGGCTTTGCCATCACTATCATAAGTATTCAGCTAATTACTGCGCTTCAACCCGCGATCCAATTCAATTATTTGTATGTGATATTGGCTATTGGTCCTATTCTAGGATTGTTGGGGTTGTTTAGAAAACGTTCTTAACCGCCTCAATGGTTTTATCCAAATCAGCATAGCTGATGGCGTCGTTTAAAAAATAGCTTTCAAATGCGGAAGGAGGTAAATAAACCCCTTGATCCAACATACCATGAAAGTATTTTTTAAAAGTATCATTGTTCCCATTGGCTGAAGAAGCAAAATCAACAACTGGCTCTTCGCAAAAATGCACTGAAATCATACTTCCATATCTATTAATTTGATTTGCTACGCCTTTTTCCATCAATATACTGGCAATGCCTTTGTGCAAGTATTCAGTTTTCTTGGCCAGACTGGTAAAAACTTCTGGTTTGCTGTTCAATTCTGTAAGCATGGCAAGCCCGGCACTCATGGCCAAAGGGTTTCCGCTCAAGGTCCCTGCTTGGTATACTGGCCCATCTGGAGCTAAATGACTCATGATCTCTGCCTTTGCTGCAAAAGCTCCTACAGGAAGTCCGCCTCCTATTACCTTTCCGAACATAACGATATCTGCATCAATTCCCAAAGCTTCCTGTGCACCACCTTTTCCTAATCGGAAACCTGTCATCACCTCATCAAACAACAACAGAATACCTTCTTCTGTGCATAATTTTCGCAATCCTTGAATAAATTCATCGGTTGGAATAATACAGCCCATATTCCCTGCAACGGGTTCTAAAATAATTGCTGCAATTTCACCCTTGTTAGCTGTGGCCAGCGCTTTTACGCCTTCCAAATCGTTATAATCCGCTAAAAGGGTATCCTTGGCAGTTCCTTGTGTTACCCCAGGACTATTTGGGCTCCCAAAGGTTACGGCACCACTTCCCGCTTGTATCAAAAAAGAATCAGAATGGCCATGGTAGCAGCCAGCAAATTTGATGATCTTATCTTTTCCTGTATAGCCCCGCGCCAATCTTACAGCGCTCATACAAGCTTCGGTACCACTATTTACAAAACGGATCTTATCTATATTGGGCACCATGGAAACGGCCAATTTTGCCAGTTCCGTCTCAATTTCTGTAGGCATGCCAAAGGAAGTTCCTTTTTTGGCCTTCTCCACTACCGCATTGATTACAGGTTCATGGGCGTGACCCAAAATCAGTGGGCCCCATGAAGCGATATAGTCGATGAGTTGGTTACCGTCTTCATCATAGAGATAGGCACCTTTTGCCTCTTTCACAAAAATGGGATCTCCCCCTACTGCTTTAAAAGCTCTAACTGGGGAATTTACCCCTCCGGGGATATATTTTTTGGCCTCGGCAAACAAGGCGCTACTTCGTTGGTATAGCATTTAGTTTTGAGTTGTAATTTTTTATACTGTCTCCTTTCGACAGGCTCAGGATGACAAGGGTTATTTTGATTTTTCTTTTCGGATATTCAGTATCTGTCCAATTGATATAGTATTGCCGCCTAAATTATTGATCTGTTTGAGTTCGTCCACTGAAATGGCATATTTTCGGGAGATGGCGTACAGCGTTTCCCCTTTTTCCACCACATGGGTAAATACTTCGTAGCTCTTGGGCTTGCGAACAGTTTCCAATCCACCGCGCACCACCTCCTCATCGTATTGATCAAGACGGTATCGTTCAATCAAGGCAATCAGCTTTTGTGGATACTTACGGTCGGTCGCATAGCCTGCTTGGCGCAGTCCGTGGGCCCATTTTTTATAGTCATCTCGACGGTAATTGAACAAAAAACTATAACGGGAACGGGAAGAAAGAAAGATACTGTGATCTCTGAACGAATACATGGGGTGGTTGTATTTTCTAAAGCATTCGCCCTTGGCATCATCGTCATGAAAATCGAACTCGCCGTCCCAACCAGTGTGGCACTTAATGCCAAAGTGATTGTTCGTCTTCCGGGTCAACTCCCCTTTACCAGAACCGCTTTCCAAAATACCTTGGGCCAAGGTGATACTTGCAGGAATACCAAAGGCCCTCATTTCGTATTGGGCCATCTCAGCAAAGGTTTCAATATACTCTTGTGTGTTAACGACCGGAAACTTTACAAATCTTCCTGGATTTGCCGGTAAGGGATACAACGCAGTTTCTTTGGAATCATCTTTGGGGATTCCTGCATTGGGATTACGGGTTGGTTTGGCCTTGACCACCGTTTTTGTTTGTTTTGATGCTGTTCGCTTTTTTGCCCCACAACTTGCAACCAACAAAGCCAACACTACTACATATCCTATTCGCCTAATCATACGTCCAATAAGGGTAAACTTCTTTTTTTCAATACAAGGTTCATGCCTTTTATGCCTTGTAGCCCTCCTGTATGGATGGCCAAAATTTGGGCTCCTTTTTTAAAAGTGTCCTTTTTTATCAAATCAAAAATACCAAAAAGCATTTTTCCTGTGTAAATTGGGTCTAATGGAATTCCCGTTTCTTTTTTAAAGGTATTGATGAAATCAATCAAGTTTTCGTTAACCTTGGCATAGCCTCCAAAATGGTAATCGGAAATAAGCTCCCAATTTTTATTACCGGCAAATTTAAGAATATCTTGCTTTAGAAAATCACCCTTTAGCGCTGGAAACCCTAAAACGGTCTGATGGAGTTTTGACGAATTGATGAGTCCGGCCACTGTACCGCCAGTACCAACGCAGCTGCAAATAAAATCAAAATCTGTATCTGTTTCATTTAAAATCTCTTCACAGCCTTTTACCGCCAAGGTGTTGGTTCCGCCTTCTGGAAGCAAGTAAAAGTCGCCAAAAAGCGCTTCTAATTTTTTTATAAATTCAGTAGAATCTTTTTCTCTGTAATCACTTCGTGATACAAAATGGAATTCCATTCCATGTTCCTTGGCTTGTTTCAAAGTGGGGTTTTCTTGCCAGTTATCTATTAGTTCTTCACCACGAATAACTCCAAGCGTTTTTAGTTCTGCTTCTTTACCTGCAAATGCTGTGGCTGCAATATGGTTGGAAAATGCACCGCCAAAGGTGAGCAACCCGGTATACTCCCGTTTTTTTGCCTCAATCACGTTGTACTTTAACTTTCGGTATTTATTACCAGAGACAAATGGGTGCACTGTATCTTCCCTTTTGATATAAAGTGTTACGTCTTTTTCCTCAAGAAGAGGTAAGTGTACTTTTTGATTGGGAATTACCAAGTTGTGAGTTTATCGCGTCAAATAGTCCAAGAAACCAAAGATTTTTCTGCGGGAAAGATAACCTTTATCCTCTTCATTGGCGTATGCTTCGCGCTCAAAACTTATATTTTGATAAGCTCTGTAGCTATCAAGATAAAGTAGTGTTCTCAACAACCATTCTGAAATATACAGGATATAAAAAGGAAGAATAAGTAGTTCTCGCTGCTGCTTAAGATGTATACGCTCATGGTTAATGAGTGTCTCATCTCTTTTGAGCGCATCCTCTTTTAAGATGATGAAAGGCCAAAGGGACAGACCTACATAATTTCGATAAAAAAAGTGTTTAAATACTAATATCACACTAAAACTATCATAAGATTCCTACAAATATAATAGCAAAATATGGTGAAAGTTAAATTGTTTCGATAATAACATTAACATTTTCGTTGAACTACTTCAGGTTTTTTCAAATCATAAAGTCTTAGCCCTATTCGCTGGAATACCTTAATTTTATGGGTGATGAAATTGGTTTGGTAAGATATGAAGGAGTTTATTCCCCTAGAAGAGGGTGATTTTTACTTCTCTGAAGAAGGGTATAAAGTGTTTACTGAAAAATACCATTTAAAACGTGGTTATTGCTGTGAAAGTGGCTGTAGACATTGTCCTTATGGGTATGACAAAAAAACAAATGTCAGGCGTTAAACGGGAATATTCGGCATAATATTTGTGAATTGTTTATAGTCATTTCAGTGAACTCAAAAAAAAAGATTACTATGAAAAATTTAAAACTATTTACCTTGACTGCTCTTGCAGTTACTTTTTTGGCATCCTGCAGTTCAGTTAGGGTTGTTGCCGACTATGATAAAGAAGCTGATTTTAAAACATACAAAACATATGCTTTTTATAAAACAGGAATAGATAAGGCCCAAATCTCCGATTTGGATAAAAAACGAATTCTGAAAGCCATTGATGTAGAAATGAGCTCTCGAGGTTTTGTAAAATCTCAACAACCAGATTTATTAGTAAATATTTTCACCAAAGAACGTGAACAAGTAGATGTGTACAACAACAACTTTGGCTGGGGCGGCTGGGGTTGGGGTTACGGGGGTTTTTACAACCCATGGCTTTGGGGCCCAGGTGGAGGCTTTGGAAATAATGTAAGTACTAGAACCGAGGGTTCTCTGTACATAGATTTGATAGACGCCAAAAACAAAGGATTGGTGTGGCAGGGTCGTGGTGTAGGCACCTTAAACAATACCAAGAATATTGATAAAAAAGAGGAGCGGATTCGTGAATTTGTAGCTAGTATTCTAAAAGAGTATCCGCCATCCGCTGAAATCGCAGCAAACTAAAAAATTAGAACCGCTCTTGAGGCGGTTTTTTTGTCTTACTATCCAGTAAAAAGAAACACGTTACGATGTTGTATCTTTATATCCATTAAAAAAGTGCAATGAATTACGAGTCCAATCCCATCCTAGACAAGCTTCCAGAACATCTAAAGCAATTTATAAAACCGCAGAATTATGACGACTATTCCGCCATTGACCAAGCAGTTTGGCGCTATGTAATGCGTAAAAATGTGGATTATTTGAGCAAAGTGGCCCACAAATCTTATGTAGATGGTTTGCTTAAAACGGGAATTTCCATTGACCACATTCCCAATATGTACGGAATGAACCGTATCCTAAAAGAGATTGGTTGGGCGGCCGTTGCCGTGGATGGTTTTATTCCTCCTTCCGCTTTTATGGAGTTTCAAGCGTACAATGTATTGGTCATTGCTTCGGACATTAGACAATTGGAAAACATTGAATACACTCCAGCACCCGATATCATTCATGAAGGTGCAGGACATGCCCCCATCATTGCGAACCCAGAATACGCTGAATACTTAAGACGATTTGGAGAAATTGGAAGCAAAGCTATTTCAAGCGCCAAAGATTATGAACTCTACCAAGCTGTAAGACACCTGTCCATTATCAAAGAAGCAACAGGGACTTCACAAGCGGAAATAGAAGAGTCTGAAAAGCATATTGAAGAACTTCAGAAAAATATGGGCATTCCCAGTGAAATGGCCCTTATCCGCAACCTGCACTGGTGGACGGTGGAATATGGTATGATTGGCACATTGGACCAGCCAAAAATATATGGAGCAGGACTTCTTTCTTCCATTGGAGAAAGTAAATGGTGCATGCAAAGCGATGTTGTTAAAGAGCCCTATACCATTGAGGCGGCCCAAAAAGCGTTTGACATTACCAAACCGCAACCGCAACTTTTTGTCACGCCAAATTTTGCTCACCTTAGCCAGGTTTTGGAAGATTTTGCCAACATCATGGCCTTACGCACCGGAGGCTTAACTGGAGTACAAAAGCTAATAGACTCCAAAGCTTTGGGGAGTATTGAGCTTAGTACTGGAATTCAAGTATCTGGACAATTTGATTCGGTTATTGAGTATAACGGCAAACCCGTTTACATACGAACAGTAGGCCCCACTGCCTTAGCTTATCGGGAAAAGGAATTGGTAGGGCATAGTACCGAACAGCATCCAGAAGGTTTTGGTTCCCCAGTAGGAAAACTAAAAGGCATCAACCTTGCCATTGAAGATATGGGACCACGCGATTTAAAGGCGTACAAAATTTTTGAAGGCGAGCAAACCTCATTGGAATTTGAAGGAGGTGTAAAAATAGAAGGTACCATTGTTACCGGAACTCGAAATCTGCAAGGTAAAATCATCTTGATAACCTTTAAGGATTGCACGGTAACTTATGATGGCACGCTTTTATTTCTGCCCAATTGGGGATTATATCATATGGCAGTGGGTCAAAAAGTGGTCTCTGCTTTTAATGGCCCGGCCGATTTAAATAGTTTTGACCTTATCTCTCATGAGCTAACAGAAACCACCATTAAACCTGAAAAAAGTACAAAAAGAATGCAATTGGAATTGTACTACGCTCAAATAAGAGATTTTAGAGAGGGTATTAATACAACCATTTCCAGAAACAAGGTTTTTCAAGAAATTAAGAAAGACCATCCAGATGATTGGCTTCTACCCATCGAACTTTATGAGCTGGCCAAAAAAAGTGATGACAAGGGTTTTCAACAAGAAATATTGGTGCACTTAGAAACTGTAAAGCTAAACAACCCAAAAGTCGGGCATTTAATTGATGACGGTGTAGGCTTAATCAATAATAGCTTTTCCCATAGTCTCTAGTGCATCAATGGAGGTAACCTTTTCTTCGCCGTAAGTCAAAGTCCACCCTAGGGTATTTGTAAGAACAAATATTCTGGAAAGTTCACTTATCAACCTATTTTCCGCATTGGATTTTAGCGATGATGCTTTTACCTTTTTTACCAGTGAAGTGGTTACATTTTGCTTTATGGCATTGTAGTCTTCGGCGTTAAAGGGATTAAAATAATCTGCGGTAACATCATAATATTCAAAATCTGGATTGATTTTGATTTCAGGCTCAGGGATTAACTTAATCCGAATTGTTTTTTGGGTCTGGTCCATTTCATATTCAATTTTAGAAAGATCATATGAAATTGTTGCTTCTGCATTAACCACCACTAATGCTTTCTTATCTGCTGTGATCAATGTACCGAACAATTCTTTGGAATCTGCATAATTGTAAACCTCAACAAAATGCCCTTCGGTAACAATGAGTTTGGATACCTGCTTTAACTCTTGCTGAATAAGCATTGATTCTTCTTTAAGAATCGATTGCTGTGCATTATCATCAGCACAGGATTTATAAATCAAAACTGATGCCAAGGCAATGATTGCACCAATGAGTACTTTTTTCATTTAGTCAAATTTCATAAACGGGTACCTTTCTTTAAGATACGTGATTTTAGCCTGGAGCGACTTTTTAAATTTTTGATGTTCTTCAGAATCAGGATTAAAAGCTCGATGTTGCAGGCCTTTTTGAATTGTGTCCACCTCTTCCATAACAGTATAAGATTGTGAGGAAATCCAACTGGATTTAAATTTCTCCCAGATGTAATCTATTGCCAATTCGTTAGGATGCACCATATCCTTCCCGTAAAAACGATAGTCTCGTAATTCGTCCATCATAATTTCATAAGATGGAAAATAAATCCCTCTCGACTGAGCTCGAGATGACAAAACACCATGAAGGGCAGTAATCAAATGTGATTTGCTTTGTTGATTTTCCATAAAGCCATCTTTTAAATGCCGTACTGGGGAAATTGTAAAAATTACCTGTGCACTTTCATTTATAGAATGCACCAATTCAATCAATCGTGCAAGGCTGTTTTTAATCACCTCTATGGACAACAATTCTTTAGAAAACTCCTTTTGGGAAACCTTATGGCAATTGGCAACAACCTTTTTAGTTTTATTGTCTCTATATACCCATGCAGTACCCAAAGTAATAATGATATGGGTAGTCTGTTCTAGTTGCTGCTTGGTTTCTTCAAGACTTTCGTTTAAATTTTGAAGTAATATCGTCTTAGAAGTGGCACTATTGGCAGAATGGGCATCAAAACAATGCCATCTTCCGTCTTGTTCAAAAACTTCACTTTCCTGATAGTTGCGATTTTCAATAGCGCGTTCCACCAAATTTTCTATTGCAAATGGATGGAATAATATTCCAAAAGGATTTTGCAATTGCTGAAAGTTGTAGTACTTCAATTTGTCTCCTATATTCTCTACAAAACAAGAACCCAGCAACAATAGTTTACTCTGATAATCTATTGGATTTTCAAATTTTATAAGAGGGACTGTGGTTTGGAGTTTCATTTTGGAAGTATCCGTTCAACTATCTGCAATTTTCTAAATCCTTAATCATTTCTTTGTATTGAGATTCTAGCTGTATTTCCAGCTGGTTCACAAATTTTAAAATACGACCCAAATCATCAATAGATTGATTTCGCAAAGCTTCCGTGGCTTTATCAATCTCATTTTGAACCAAATTCTGGGTATTGTATATACCCTCTAACTCATAAAGGCATTCATACCCAAATTCATGAAATATTCCTGTAGATTTTGAGGTTTCCCATGCAATTCTGCTCAGTTCTGTAATATCAAGGTTAATGTAGGTATCCCCCTCATAATTGTATAAATCTGTATCAACATAAGTGGAATCGGTTACTGTGAAAAAATCCTTGTATGTATCTTCAAAGGCACTCATGGTTTTTGGCGAAACCAATAACTTACCTGAATTCTCCTTCTGTATTTCCTTAATAGCATCAAGGAAGAAAGTGATTTCTTGATTGTTTGTCCTATTTTCTGTAAGCTGCTCTAAATTAGTATTGAGTTCGCCTTTTATTTTGTGCAAAGCAATTTCAATATTGGAATTTGTTGTTTTTGAAGTATTCCAGTCATTAAACCAAATGGCAAGGTTTATCCCTACAAAAATCAAGAAGATTTCACTAAGAATGTACTTCCAATTGATTTCTCCAAGTTTAATAAATCGCATAGGCTATTCCATTTGATTGACCATTTCCGTAGCTTTTTTCAAAGCATCTGGAATACCTGAAGGGTTTTTGCCTCCAGCAGTAGCAAAGAAAGGCTGTCCACCTCCACCGCCTTGAATATATTTACCCAATTCGCGAACGATATTCCCTGCATTCAATTTTCTATTGGACACCAATTCTTTGGAAATGTAACACGACAAAAGTGCTTTTCCGTCATTTTCTGCTGCAAGTAATAAAAACAAATTGGAAAACTGCCCTCCTATTTCAAAAGCAAGGTCTTTGATGCCATTGGCATCCAAATCAACCTTCTTGGCCAAAAACTGGATACCATTGATCTCCTCTAGTTCAGAAATCAGTTCAGACTTAAGCCCTTTTGCCTTGTCCTTTAACAACTGCTCTATTTGTTTTTTTAAGGCAGTGTTCTCTTCTTGCAGCCCGGTTACCGCTTTAACAGGGTCTTGTGTATTGTTCAACAAGTCCCTTATTTCAAAAAGCATACGGTTGTTCTTAAAATAGAATTCCTTTACAGCATCTGAAGTAATGGCCTCTATCCTTCTTATTCCAGCAGCTACCGCTCCTTCAGATACTATTTTAAAGTGCCAGATATCCGAAGTGTTCTTTACATGAGTACCACCACAAAGCTCAATGGATTGTCCAAAACGTACTGTGCGTACCGTATCACCATATTTTTCACCAAAAAGAGCCATTGCTCCTTGATCCATTGCTTCTTTGATAGGAATATTTCTGCTCTCTTCAAAAGGGAGTTGACCTTCTATCCGTGCATTCACAAAACTCTCTACGTTTCTAAGTTCTTCAACGCTTAATTTAGAAAAGTGTGAAAAATCAAAACGGAGGTATTTGGAATGTACGGCCGAACCTTTTTGCTCCACATGGGTGCCTAAAATTTCCCGTAATGCCTGATGCAACAAGTGGGTCGCTGTGTGATTGCTAGCAGTCCGCCATCGTTGTTTCTTATCTACAACGGCTTTAAACGTGCCCGAAATATTTTTGGGTAAATTCTCAGAAAAATGAACAATTTCATTGTTCTCTTTCTTGGTATCTATTATATAAACAACATCTCCGTTTGCCGCCTCTAAATATCCCTTATCTCCTACTTGACCTCCTCCTTCTGCATAAAATGGGGTGAGGTTGAAGACCAATTGAAACTGTTCTCCTTCCTTTTTGCTGCTCACCTTTCGGTACTTCACCAATTTCACATCAGCTTCAAGGCTATCATAACCTATAAATTCTTGTTCAGCATCATCCAAAAGTATTGTCCAATCTTCTTTGGACACTTCAGATGCAGCCCTAGAACGGTCTTTTTGCACTTTTAAAGCTTTTTCAAAACCTTCTATATCCAATTGATACCCTTTTTCTTCTAAAATTAGGGCAGTAAGATCAATTGGAAACCCAAATGTATCATATAATTCAAAAGCCTTTTGACCATTAATGGTCTTATTCTTGGAGGATTTAATTACCGAGTCCAATAACATCAATCCCTGTTCCAAAGTGCTTAAAAAGGAATTTTCTTCTTCTTTTATTACATTTTCGATAAGCTGATGTTGTTCACGGAGTTCAGAAAATGCTTTACCCATAGTTTCTCCCAACACCTTCACTAGCCTGTAAATAAATGGTTTTTTGGTGCCCAGAAAAGTGAACCCGTACCTTATGGCACGCCTTAAAATCCTTCTAATTACATAGCCCGCTCCCGTGTTACTTGGCAATTGCCCATCAGCAATAGAAAATGCAACTGCCCTAACATGGTCGGCAACAACTCTAATAGCAATATTTACCTCTTCGTCTTTTTCATATTTACGTCCGGTGATAGTTTCTATCTCCCTAATAAGGGGTATAAAAACGTCAGTGTCATAATTAGATTTTACATTTTGCAAGACCATACACAAACGTTCAAAGCCCATTCCCGTATCTACGTGTTTTTCGGGAAGATTTTCTAAAGCGCCATTTGCTTTTCGGTTGTATTGCATGAAAACCAGGTTCCAAATTTCCACAACTAAAGGATGGTCTTGATTCACCAAAGAAGCACCAGAGACTTTTGCTTTATCTTCTTTTGAACGTATATCAACATGAATTTCGGAACATGGGCCACAGGGGCCTTGATCGCCCATTTCCCAAAAATTGTCCTTTTTGTTCCCCATTATAATTCGGTCCTCAGGTACAATGGCTTTCCATAGTTCAAAAGCTTCTTTGTCCATTTCTAAATTATCCGCATCATCACTCCCTTCAAAAACAGAAACATAAAGGCTGTCCTTGTCAATTTTATAAACTTCTGTCAATAACTCCCATGCCCATTGTATAGCTTCTTTCTTAAAGTAATCGCCAAAACTCCAGTTTCCCAACATTTCAAACATTGTATGGTGGTAAGTGTCTTTGCCTACTTCCTCCAAATCATTATGTTTTCCGCTTACTCTTAGGCATTTTTGGGAATCAGAAATTCGTTTGGATTTTGGAGTGGAGTTCCCTAAAAAAAACTCTTTAAACTGATTCATTCCGGCATTGGTGAACATCAAAGTGGGATCATCTTTCATGACCATAGGGGCAGAAGAGACTATTTTATGCTTTTTCTCTTTAAAAAAGTCCAAAAACTGAGCTCTAACTTCTTGGGATGTCATTGGAATTGCTAGGGTTTTATTAAATTTAACATTTTAAGCAAAACAATTTTTATATTTGTTTGTTTTGATTAGAAGAATGCGCAAAAATAGGATAAAATCCCTTCATGTCTAAAGTTAAGTACTATTACGATCCAGATACACTTTCTTACAGGAAGATTGAACCTAAAAAGTCAAAAAGGTATCGGAACTTCTTTTTTTTCATTGTAGGAGCTGCTTTGTTTGGCCTTATTGGCCTTATAGTATTGTTAAATACGAATTGGTTGAACACTCCCAAAGAACTTTCACTAGATCGCGAGGTTCATAATTATGAGCTTCAGTTTGAAATATTGACGAGGAAAATGGAGCAAATGGAGCAGGTCTTGGCCAATATAGAAGATCGGGACAATAATATCTATAGATTGTATTTTGAGGCAAATCCAATACCTGAAGAACAGCGCAAAGCCGGTTTTGGAGGGATAAACCGATATAAATCCCTAGAAGGTTTTAATAATTCTGAAATCATTACCAATGCTACCAAGCGTTTAGATATTATCCAAAAACAAATGGTAATCCAGTCCAAGTCTTTGGATGAAATTGCCAAATTGGCCGAAGAAAAAGAAAAACTTTTAGCCGCTATTCCTGCCATACAACCTGTAAGAAATGAAGATTTGACCAGAATGGCATCTGGTTATGGCTGGCGTTCCGATCCTTTCACTAAAGCTAGAAAAATGCACTGGGGAATGGACTTTACCGCACCAAGGGGAGTTGCAATTTATGCTACAGGTGACGGCACAGTCAAACGCGCAGACAACCGCTCTTCTGGATATGGCAAACACATTAGAATAGATCATGGGTATGGCTATATGTCCTTATATGCCCATTTAAGCAAATACAACGTTAGTAAAGGGCAAAAGGTAAAACGAGGAGATTTAATAGGCTTTGTTGGAAATACAGGGCGTTCCGAAGCTCCTCATTTGCATTATGAAGTCTTCAAAGATGAAGAACGCATCAACCCTATTAACTTCTACTATGGAAGTTTGACGGCGGAAGAGTTTGAAAACATGCTCAAATTCGCCAACCAAGAGAACCAATCACTGGATTAATGCATGTAGATCTTCCTGAAAAGCGATATTACGGCATTGGTGAAGTAGCCAAGGCATTTGGCGTGAACACCTCGTTGATTCGGTTTTGGGAAAAGGAATTTGATGTGCTTCAACCTAAAAAGAATGCCAAGGGCAACCGAAAATTCACACCACAAGATATTACGAATCTGCAGTTGATTTATCACTTGGTAAAGGAACGCGGGTTTACCTTGGAAGGTGCTAAAATTCATTTGAAAGAAGAAAAGCAAAAAACCCTGTCCAATTTTGAGGTCATTCAAAAGCTCCAAATGGTGAAGGCTGAACTCCTAAAAATTAAAGAACAACTATAAACACTAAAACTTAAGAAAATGAAAAAATGGTTAATTCCGTTAATCGTTGTCGCCATTATTGCATTTGTAATTTATCAATGGGCGGTAGGATTCAATAATACCGCAGTGCAATATGAAGCGGATGCTAAAACCGCGTGGTCAAATGTAGAAAGCTCCTATCAGCGAAGAAATGATTTGATTGGGAATTTGGTAAAAACAGTCCAAGGCGCCGCAGATTTTGAAAGAGGTACTTTAAAGGACGTTATTGAAGCTCGGGCAAAAGCCACTTCCACTAATATAGATGCTAACAACATTACGCCTGAGCAATTGGCTCAATTTCAGCAAGCGCAAACAGGTCTTTCTTCTGCCCTTTCAAGACTTTTGGTCACTGTAGAGCGCTATCCCGACCTAAAGGCCAATCAAAACTTTTTGGAACTGCAATCACAGTTGGAGGGTACGGAGAATAGAATCAATATTGCAAGGAACAGATACAATGAAAAGGTAAACATCTATGATGTTCATACCACCAAATTCCCTGGAAAACTGCTTGCGGGTTGGTTTGGGTTTGGTGAAATGCCACGCTATAAAGCTGATTCCGGTGCTGAAAATGCTCCAGATGTGAACTTCGATTTTAATTAAGTATGTCGCACGTAGAAGAATTTTTAACTGCTCAGGAGGAACAGGAAATTATAGAAGCTATCCTTGAGGCTGAAAAAAACACTTCGGGAGAAATTCGAGTACATATTGAAGCTACTACCCAAATAGACCATTTTAGTAGAGCGCAGCAAGTGTTTCACTTCTTAAAAATGGACAACACCAAAGAAGAGAATGGTGTCTTACTTTATGTGGCCGTTGATGACAAAAAGTTTGTCATTTATGGTGATAGTGGCATTGATCGCGCTGTTCCCAAGGGTTTCTGGGATACCACCAAAGATATTATCGCTTCACACTTTAAACAAGGCAATTTTAAACAAGGGATTGTAGAAGGTGTCCTAAAAACCGGCAAAGAATTGGAAGCTCACTTTCCATGGAACCACAATGATACCAATGAACTGAGCGATGCTATATCCAAAGGTTAGTCTTCTTATTGCCTTATGTTTTGTTTCTATTGGGTGGAGTCAGTTCACCATTCCTGAAAAACCACAAAAACAAACCAGTGTTTACGATTATGTAAACCTATTGTCCGCTTCCCAAAGTAAAGCTTTGGAGCAAAAACTAATTCGGTATTCCGACAGCACCTCTACTCAAATCGTTGTGGCCGTCATTAATTCTACTGAGGGAGAAAACATTAATTTCTTAGGTGCACAATGGGGTCAAAAATGGGGTATTGGGCAAGCGGACAAGGACAATGGCGTTCTTGTGCTACTGGCTAGGAACGACCGCAGAATTGCTATTAACACCGGTTATGGTGTAGAGGGCTCTTTAACCGATTTCATGTCTAAACGGATCATAGAATCGGTTATCATCCCCGAGTTTAAAAAAGGAGACTATTACGGTGGACTGGACAAAGGTGCCGATGCCATTTTTCAAGTACTGAACGGGGAATTTAAAGAAGATCGCACTTTTGGCAATGATAAAGGATTCTCTTTAAAATCATTACTTCCTTTTATCATTTTCATCATCATCATCATTATTCTTTCCAGACGGAATAAGAACAATCGTGGTGGTCGTGGTGGTGGCCGAAAATCAGGAATGGATATTTGGGACATGATTATTCTCAGCAATATGGGACGCGGCGGATACCGTGGCTCTTCTTCTGGGGGTGGTTTTGGGTCTGGAGGATTTGGAGGTGGCTTCGGAGGTGGAGGATTTGGAGGCGGAGGTGCCTCTGGCGGCTGGTAATGCCCTGAGCCTAATCTTAGGTTTTTGACGCAACTTCCGTTCAATTATATCATCTTCACATGTAAATATGTTCTTATGTTTTTAAAAAAACTAATGTTTTCTTCTATTCTACTATGTGCTTCTTTGTGCTGCCCTGAGGAAGATATTGAAGACTGTTCCCTTGTCAACTGTGTAGCTGTTGACAATTCAATTTATATTACGTTCGTTGACAACACCTCTGGCGAAAACCTAATTACCGATGGCACATATGATGCAACTCAGATTGAAATTGTCGATTTAGACTCCAACCCTGTAAACTTTGAACTGCAAAAGGACTTTGAAAATGAAGACACCTTGGTAGTTGACCTGCAAAACACAACTATTGGAAACCAAGATTATCGTATACTATTAGGGGATACAGTTTCATTCAATTTTACCCTGACCACTTTTTCTGGAGCAGGGAGCATTTGCTGCGGGCCATATACGGGTATCGATAACGCCTCCTTGACAGGAATTGAGGGTGAGTTTGTAAACCAAGGTACTTTACCTATAGCAATTACCGTATTTATTTTATAAATAAGTAAAAGGACTATTCTGCTCTCTTATAAAAAATCTTGCTTACAATTTTCCATTCGCCATCAATCTTTAGCAAGTTCATGAAATCCACAAAAGTAAAGTTAGCGTATTCAAGTTCTAAGCGAGCATTTGCTGCATGACCGGATACTGTGATTTCTGCAATCCGATTTTTTCTATCAACTCTAGGACCCGGTTTCATTCCACTAAAAAATTCTAGAGCGTTTACTTCTTTATAACCTTCGTCCGTAATGTACTTCATCGTTGCGGTTTCATGAAAAGCTTTTTTAAGCGTATCAAAATCCTTGTTGGAACCACCTTCCATATAATAATTTAAAGTTTGCTCTACAAGCTGATAATCAGACTTCTGGGCATTGGCAGTAAAAAAGATGCCTGTAGAAAAAAACAATAGAATAATATTTCGCATGATGTTCGTTTTTAAGTTGTTAAGCGATTTCAAGATATCTTTTTTTAGCATTAAATATATGTGCGCAAATCATAAATGTTTCATAAGGTTCCATCCATTTGTTAAAAACCATTCGTAAATCATAACAAGTTATCGGTAAAGTGATAATGCCCCACCACCTATTTTTAAGCTATCTTAGTTATGGTTAACCAATAGTATTAATTTATACCTTTTCGGCATGTCACGTTTTGTTCGAGTTCTTCTTATTTCCATATTTATTTTGTTTGTTTCCTGTAAAAAAAAGCAAGGCTCTACTGATACGGATAACCTATTTAAATTCAAGGATTATATTAGTTATCATACCAACGGAAATCAAAGTATCTCCACTCCAATTACCATAGTATTGGCACAACAGTTAGGTCAATTTGAGCTTGCTCAAGAACTCCCGTCAGAATACCTAAAAATAACGCCTAAAGTAGAAGGTAAGCTAGCTATTGAAAACGGAAGGGAGCTAACTTTTCATCCTTCAGAATATTTAAAACCCAATACGGAATACGTTGTTGACCTTTCACTAGGCAGGCTTTTTGAAAATATAGAACGTGACTTCAAAAACTACACATTTAGTTTTAAAACTATTACTCCAAATTTTAAAATCAATCTGGGGAATCTTCAGTCCTATAGTAAAAATTGGCAATATGTAACGGGCACTTTAGAAGCATCGGATATTCTGAATGCTAAAAAAATAAACAGCATACTCTCTGTTCTACAAAGCGATAAAAAGATTTCAGTAAAATGGGACAATATAAGTGAGGATGCTAGGTATTTCACCTTCAAAATTGATAGTATTCCGCGTAAAACCAATGATAGTGAGCTAACCATTAGTTGGGATGGCAAAGACCTAGGCATTGATAATAGAGATTCTGAAAAGTACACTATCCCAGGATTGAACAAATTCATCGTAATAGATACCAAAACCTCAACTGCACCTAACGCTGCTTTAACACTTAACTTTTCTGACCCTTTAAAACAAAACCAAAATCTAAATGGGTTGGTCACCATAGAAGGCGCTCAAAGTTTGCGTTATGAAATAAACGGGAATATTTTGAAAGTCTATCCTTCAAACAGAATTATGGGCCAGGTGCGGGTAAATGCATTTGAAGGCATTAAAAGTGAGTATGGATACACATTAAAAAAGTCTTTTTCTGAATTGGTTTCTTTTGAGCAATTAAAACCAAATGTGCGCTTAATTTCAAAAGGTACAATTCTACCAAACGCAACATCAACACCAATCTATTTTGAAACCGTAAATCTTTCTGCTGTTGAAGTTCGGGTTATTCAGGTTTTTGAGAAGAACATGTTACAATACCTTCAAAACAATAATCTTACACAGCAATATAACTCTGACCTTAGACCCGTTGGCCGAAGAATCGCATACAAGGTAATACCGCTGATAGAAACTAAAGATGATGACATGAGTTTTTGGAAAGCGCATGCCCTTGACCTATCAGAATTGATAAAAGTGAATCCAGGATCCCTGTACAGAATAGAATTCAGTTTTAAAAAAGAACATACATCTTATGAATGTACTGATACCATAAATTCGGATGATCAAATAGAAAGTTATGCTTCAAATAATTTCGATTCACAAGATTTAAGCGAAGAAGCTTTGGAAGAACGCTATTGGGACAATGAGATTTACTATTGGAGAAACTACAATTACAATTGGGAAGAACAGGACAACCCATGTCACCAAGCATATTACAATCCAGATAGAGTTGCAACCACTAATCTTTTGGGCAGTGATTTAGGGCTTATTGTAAAAAAAGGGAACAATCGTTCATACCATTTTGCCACAACAAACCTTTTAACCACAAAACCAGAAGCAAATACAAGCATCAAGTTATACAATTTTCAACAACAGCAGCTCGCTGAACTAACAACAGATGCTTCTGGATTTGGAATTTATGATGGGGAAGCAACAGTAGCATTTGCAGTAGCAAAAAATAGCGGCAATTTTGCCTATGCAAAACTTGCAGATGGCAATGCACTTTCATTAAGCAAGTTTGATGTCTCTGGCCAAGAATTACAAAGTGGCCTACAAGGTTTTATCTATACGGAAAGAGGCGTACATCGCCCCGGTGATACCGTTCATTTGACCTTTGTCTTGGATGATAAAGCAAATCCATTGCCCGCAGGCCACCCTGTAACCATAGAAGTCAGCGATGCACGCGGAAAATTAGTGCAAAGAAATGTACTTAAAGATGGCAGCATACCTGTCACCGATGGATTATATGCCAAAAAAGAAGGGGATTTTTATTACTTCCCCATCCCAACAAAAGCTACCTCGCCCACAGGAACTTGGTATGCCAAAATCATTGTTGGGGGGGCACAATTCAACAAAAGCCTAAAAATTGCTACGGTTAAACCCAATAGACTAAAGGTGGATTTTGCATTTGAAGATGATGTTTTAAAAGCTAACAAGAACAACAAAGGAAAAGCCATGGTACAGTGGTTGCATGGTGCACCAGCTCGAAACTTAAAAATTGATATCAACGCTAAATTACAACAAGCGTCCAACGCGTTTCCCAACCATAAAGGGTTCATTTTTCAGGATCCCGTGAGAACTTTTAATGAAACGGAGCTCCAATTTATTTCGTCCAAACTAGATGGAGAGGGTTTTCTGAATATTGACAGAAAAATCAATGCCAACGGTAATGCTCCCGGTATGTTGCAAGCCACTTTTACCACCAAAGTGTTTGAGGGTGGTGGAGATTTCTCTATTGATGTTTTCTCCAAAAAATTAGCGCCTTTTACACATTTTGTAGGTCTACGTTCTCCAAAGGCAAAACAATACGGTTCATTTTTAACTGATGAGGATACAACATTTGATGTAATCTCCGTAAATGCTGATGGTAACGCTGCTGGTAATCGCAAATTGAAGGTCAAAGTATACAAGATAGAATGGCGATGGTGGTGGAATAGAGGTTACGACAATCTTTCCCGTTATGAAAATGCAACCATTCATCGCCCATTTAAAGAATTGTCCGTTACCACAGGAGCTGATGGAAAAGCTAATTTTAAAGTAAACGTTCCTGATGATGATGGTGGACGGTTCCTTATCCGTGTTATAGATGAAGCGTCTGGTCATGCCACTGGGCGTACTGCCTATTTCTACAAAAACTGGTGGAGAAGACCAGCATCCAATGATACAGAAAGCTCAAAGATTTTGATATTTTCTTCTGATAAGGAAAAGTACACTCTTGGAGATCAAGCAATAGTTACTTTTCCTTCAGATTTAGGTGGAAGAGCATTGCTGAGCATTGAAAATGGCTCTGAAGTTTTATTGCAACAGTGGATAGAGACCTCAGCAAAAGAGACCAAGGCAACCATACCAATTACAGCAGATATGGCTCCTAATGCCTACATCAATATATCATTATTACAACCACATGGACAAATAGCCAATGATTTGCCCATTCGTTTGTACGGTGTTGTCCCGCTATTGGTCGAAAATCCATCAACTTTTCTAAAACCGGAGCTCAAAATGCCAGAAGTTTTGGAGCCAGAAAAGCCCTTTAAAGTGACCGTATCAGAAGCCAATAAAAAACCCATAACCTATTCCTTGGCAATTGTTGATGAAGGATTACTGGATTTAACCAGGTTTAAAACTCCTGATATTCATTCATCATTTTACGCAAGGCAAGCTTTGGGAGTAAAGACTTTTGATATTTTCGATGATGTCATGGGTGCTTATTCCATAAGTGTGGACAACATTTACGAGATTGGCGGTGGCGGAATTGGTGAAGGTGCAAAAAACAGAAAAGCGCAACGGTTTAAACCTGTAGTCACGTATTTAGGCCCGTTTACCTTAAAAGGTGGTGAAAAAGCATCACACACGATTAACATGCCCAATTATGTAGGCTCCGTGCGCACCATGGTCGTAGCAGGGGACAAGAATAGTGCCTATGGTAGCACAGAAAAAGCTACTCCAGTAAGAAAACCGTTAATGGTATTGACCTCAATACCCAGGAAATTGTCTCCTGGTGAAAAAGTAACCGTTCCGGTTACGGTTTTTGCAATGGAGAAAAAGGTTAAAAACGTAAAAGTTTCAATAGATGCAGGAAAAGCTTTGGAGCCTATTGGTCCCACATCAAAAAATATCACATTTAATACTGTTGGTGAGCAAATTGTGAATTTTGATTTTAAGGTAAATCCAACAAAATCATTTCAAACCATAAAGGTTACGGCATCTGGTAACGGAGAAAGAGCAAGCCATGATACAGAAATTGATGTTGAAAACCCGAATCCTATTACCACTAAAAGTACGCTATACACCATAAGTGAAAATGAATTAGAGACCATTTCTTTTGAAACTTTTGGAACATCTGGAACCAACTCAGCATTTGTTGAATTCTCTACCCTCCCGCCTATGGATTTCTCAAAAAGAATGGAGTACTTGTTGCGATATCCCCATGGCTGTGTTGAGCAAACCACATCCGCAGCTTTTCCGCAATTGTTTTTGGCAGAAGTTCTTGATATCACTTTTGACAAGAAAAAAGAAATCCAGAAAAATATAAAAGCTGCTATTAGGAGACTTAATGATTTTCAAGTACCGAATGGAGGTTTAAGCTATTGGTCTGGATATGGAAGGGCAGATGATTGGGGTACATCCTATGCAGGTCATTTTATGTTGGAGGCCAAACAAAAAGGCTATCAACTGCCATTGACATTTTTGAGCAATTGGCTGCGTTATCAAAAAAATACAGCTCGCCAATGGAGTAATCAAAGTACGAGTTACAACAACGATATTGCCCAAGCGTATCGTCTGTATACCTTGGCTTTGGCCCAGCAACCAGAATTGGCGGCCATGAACAGATTACGGGAATCCATAAACCTAAGTAACGAAGCCAAATGGAGGCTAGCAGCTGCCTATGCATTAGTGGGTAAAAAAGAAGTTGCCATAGAGCTTGCCCAAACTGCTAATATTGACTTTAGGCCTAATTCTTATAATTACAGAACTTATGGTTCAGTTTTCAGGAATAGGGCTATGGCTTTAGAAACCATGGTCATACTTGGAGATTCCCAACAAAGGGAGTTGGCCATTTCGCTTGCAAAAAATCTATCTTCCCAAAGATGGTACAGCACTCAAGAAACTGCGTTTGCCTTATTGTCCATGGCTAAAATGGTGGCAAGAAATGGTGGCAAGTCCATTGATTTAATGTATACCAGTAATGGAAAAGAGGTAGTAGTAAAAACAGATAGAGCCATTGCACAACGGAGTATCACTATTTCATCCACAACGGGTGAGATACAGGTTAAAAACAATCAGGGCAATACCATTTATGCCACACTTACCCAATCAGGTAAACTGCCAGTAGGGCAAGAATTGTCACAACAACAAAATCTAAACCTAACCGTGAAGTATCTAGATGCTGTTGGAAATAGCATCGATGTATCTGAACTGAGACAAGGAACGGAATTGCAAGCACAATTGACCGTTTTCAATACTACCAATGACTATTATGATAACCTGGCATTGACCCAGATTGTTCCGAGCGGATGGGAAATTGTAAATACATCTTATGCTGGTGGAAGCGAGCAAAATTCAAGCAAGGCTGACTACATTGATACCCGTGATGATAGGACTAATTTCTATTTTGATTTGGGCGCAAAAAAGACAAAAACTTTTACCGTAAAACTAAATGCTTCCTTTTTGGGTTATTACTATCTGCCCGGGTCCCAAGTTGAAGCCATGTACGACAATACTAGCTATGCTCGCAATAAAGGTAAATGGATTAAAGTGTCACGATGATGTTGTAAATGAAGGTTTTTTTATTGGCTTTAAAGAAAATTGTACTGAAACACCGAATTAAATTTTCGGTTGTTCTCATTATTTTCTTGTTTTGGCTTTTCTGTTTGCCCAAGCAACTATTTAAGGAACCAACTTCTACCGTAGTAACCAGTTCTGACAACGTATTGATTGGCGCACGAATTGCCGATGACGGTCAATGGCGTTTTCCAGAAATGGATTCGGTTCCAGAGCGTTTTAAACAAAGTATCCTCTTATTTGAAGATGAGTATTTCTACCAACACTCAGGTTTCAATCCAATCTCTATTTTTAATGCCATAAAACATAATCTTACCAAGGATACACGCAGAGGGGGGAGTACCATTACGCAGCAAGTTGTTCGTTTGAGCAGAAAAAACAGGAGCCGTAGCTATTTTGAAAAATGTATTGAAATTTTCATGGCCACAAGATTGGAATTGCGTTATTCAAAAGATGAAATTTTAAAACTGTATGCTACACATACTCCCTATGGTGGCAATGTGGTAGGTCTGGAAACAGCTTCATGGCGTTATTTTGGAATTCCCGCGCAAGAATTAAGTTGGGGACAATCCGCTACTTTGGCCGTTTTGCCCAATGCTCCATCTTTAATTTTTCCAGGTAGAAACGAGCAATTACTCCTAAAAAAACGTAATCGGTTGCTTAAAAAATTATTGTATGAAAATCATATTGATGAAACCACTTATGAACTGGCCATAGCTGAACCTTTACCCCAAAAACCCATTGCCCTGCCCAATATAGCACCACATCTTACGGAGCGTATTAAGAAAGAGCATAAAAATAAACGAATACAAACTTCTATCAATAGGCATTTGCAGCACCGAGCTAATAACGTGGCGGAACGCCACCACCATCGGTTAAAATACAATGAAATCCATAACCTTGCCATTTTAGTATTAGATATAGAGACACGAAATGTTCTAAGTTATGTTGGCAACTCTCCTTCTGCAAAAGCTCATGGCAGTTATGTAGATATTATTACCAAAAACAGAAGTACCGGCAGTACATTAAAACCTTTCCTTTTTGCTTCGCTCATGCATGAAGGCCAATTATTGCCAAATACTCTGGTAAAAGATATTCCTACGGTAATAAATGGTTACAATCCAAAGAACTTCAATAAAAAACATTCCGGTGCCGTACCGGCTGGCAGGGCCCTTTCCCGTTCGTTAAATATACCGGCAGTAAGGTTGTTACGTCAATATGGGCTTCAAAAATTTTACAATAAGCTACATAAAATGAATTTGAAGTCTGTGAACAAATCAGCTGGACACTATGGTTTGGCATTAATTTTAGGAGGGGCTGAAAGTTCATTATGGGATCTTACCAAAACCTATGCCTCTGCCGCTTCAACTTTAAATTATTTTGAATCCAATTCGAGTACCTATCGGGCAAATGAATTTGTTGAACCAAATTATCTGTTCAAAAACGAAATGGATTTTGGTGAACAACAGTTTGAAGCTCCTATTTTAAGTGCAGGCTCACTTTACCATACCTTCAAGTCATTACAAGAGGTAAATAGACCGGAAGGTGATGAAAATTGGCAGTTTTTTGATTCTTCAAAACATATTGCATGGAAAACAGGGACTAGTTTTGGTTTTAAAGATGCTTGGGCTATTGGTGTAACGCCAAAATATGCAATTGGTGTTTGGGCAGGAAATGCAGATGGTGAGGGAAGGCCAGGGTTAACAGGAATTACTGCGGCAGCTCCCATTCTTTTTGACATTCTTGATATATTACCGAACAGCGGTTGGTTTCAACAACCTTTTGATGATTTGGTTGAGCTGGAAATCTGTTCTCAAAGCGGGCATTTAGCCTCTGCATTTTGCAATACAACAAGAAGGGAATTACTGCCAATTAACGGAACAAAAAGCAAGCAATGCCCTTACCATAGGCAAATATTTTTAGATGCTTCAGAAAGATTTAGGGTAAATTCTGAGTGTTACCAACTAGAGAATATGATAGCCAAAAATTGGTTTGTACTTCCACCGGTGGTAGAATATTATTATTCCTCTTCAAATCCAAATTACAACGCCTTACCTGCCTATTTACATGGTTGTTCCATTTCAGAATCACAATTGATGGAGTTTATCTATCCAAAGAAAAATGAAGAGGTTTTGTTACCAAAAGACTTAGGTAACAGTATCACTGAAATCATATTCAAGCTGGCGCACCAAAGAGCAGATAGTACTGTTTATTGGTATTTGGACGAAACCTATATTGGTACTACGGAAAGCTTTCATGAGCTCATTTACCAAGCTAAATCTGGGTCATATTTATTGACCGTAGTTGATGATCAAGGTAATCGCATTAAACAAAAAATATCTATAAAACAGGCATCTGAGAATTAGCTTCTTACTTCTTTCTCATGAAAATTGTAATTGGCACCCCACTAAAATCAAAATTCTCTCTCAATTTATTTTCTAAAAACCGTTTGTAGGGCTCGCGCACGTACTGCGGTAGGTTACAGAAAAAAGCAAACTGGGGATAAGGTGTTGGTAGCTGGGTACAGAACTTTATTTTTACATATTTACCCTTGTAAGCAGGTGGAGATGTCTTTTCAATTATCGGCAACATAATATCGTTCAACTTTCTAGTGACAATCTTTTTTGAACGATTTTTATAGACATCCACGGCAGTTTCAATTGCTTTAAAAATTCGTTGTTTGGTCAATACTGAGATGAAAAGAATCGGCACATCATCAAATGGCTCTATTGCCTTTTTAATTTTTTGCGTGTATTCCTTAACAGAATTCGTTTCTTTTTCAACCAAATCCCATTTGTTCACCAAAATAACAACACCTTTATTATTTCGTTGTGCCAACCAAAAAATGTTCTGTACTTGTCCATCAAACCCGCGTGTAGCATCTACCAATAGGATACAAACATCACAATGCTCAATTGCTCTAACGGAACGCATTACAGAATAGAACTCCAGATCTTCTTTGACCTTTGCCTTTCTACGGATTCCTGCGGTATCGACCAAATTAAATTCAAAACCAAATCTATCATACTTGGTGTCTATACTGTCTCGGGTAGTTCCTGCAATATCAGTAACTATATAACGATCTTCTCCAATAAGCGCATTAATAAAGGATGACTTTCCAGCATTGGGTCTTCCCACAACTGCAAATCTTGGTAATTCACTTTCTTCTACTTGAACTTCAGGCAGTTCCTTGACCAGTGCATCCAACAACTCCCCCGTTCCACTGCCATTTATGCTCGACAAGGTATAGTAATCCCCAAGGCCCAATGCGTAAAACTCGACCGCATCTGCTTCTCTTTGGGCGTTATCAACTTTGTTTACTGCTAGAAAAACAGGTTTATTCGCTCTTCTAAGCAACTTAGAAACGTCTTCATCCATTCCTGTAACCCCAGATTCCACATCAACCATAAAAACAATAGCATCTGCTTCTTCTATGGCAAGTTCCACCTGTTTATCTATTTCTTGTTCAAAGATATCATCACTTCCAAGTACATACCCTCCCGTATCTATTACTGAAAACTCCTTCCCATTCCAATCACTTTTTCCGTAATGGCGATCACGTGTAACGCCGCTTACGGCATCCACGATAGCTTCACGACGCTGAATCAATCGATTAAAAAAAGTTGATTTTCCAACATTGGGCCTTCCCACAATAGCTACAATAGCGCTCATCTGCATTAAATTTTGGCAAAAATACCACTATTTATGAAGAAAAAATGATACCTTTTTTAATCAATTTCAATTAGTTATGAGTGATTTTACCAATGAGATTGTATTGCGTCCCCGTTTTGAGATATCATTGGATGCCAATATTGAAAGATTAACGGCTCTTTTTGATAAAAGTGCAAAAGATCCATTTATAGTAAAACGTATGGATGAACACATCTATATACGCTTTAATAAAAAGGACACCACATTTTGGTCTCCACAGCTTCATTTAGAGCTAACTTCATTTGAAAAAGGAATAAGTAAAATACATGGTGTTTTTGGTCCCAACCCAACACTTTGGACCTTTTTCATGTTCTTACATTTTGGGATAGGAACCATATTTATTATTCTGTCTGTCTTTGCTTACTCCAACTATTCTCTTGGACATGATATCACTTTTTGGGTTGCTGGCATGATATTTTTAACACTCATCTGGTTTGTCCTTTATGCTTTTGGACGAATGGGGAAGTCCAAAGGAAAACCTCAAATGGAGCAGTTAAAAACCTATTTGAAGGATTTAATTTCAACTTTATAAAACGATAGAATTGCTGAACCTTATTTAATTATTGTAACCAAAACGTTTAAGTTGACGCGAATTGCTGCGCCAATTTTTATTTACCTTAACATAGAGTTCAATATGAACCTGCTTATCAAAGAATTTTTCCAAGTCTTTTCGTGCTTCTATCCCAACTCTTTTTAGAGCACTGCCTTTATGGCCTATAATTATGCCTTTTTGTGTATCCCGCTCAACCATTATCACAGAACGAATCCTAATAATGTCGGGGTCTTCAAAAAATTCTTCCGTCTCTATCTCTACAGCATAGGGAATTTCTTTTTTGTAGTGCATCAATATTTTTTCTCGAATGGTCTCGTTCACAAAAAACCGCTCCGGCTTATCTGTTAATTGATCTTTAGGATAATATGGTGGTGCCTCTGGCAACAGTTCCAAAATACGCTCAAAGACCTCCTTTACATTGAAGTTTTCCAAAGCGGATATTGGATGTATTTCTGCCTTTGGAAGTAATTCTTGCCAGTGCTGTATTTGCTCTTCCAACACTTGTTGTTCCGAGGTATCTATTTTATTAAGAAGCAATAAGACCGGTATCTTGCTGTTTTGGATCTTTTTGAAGAAAACCTCATCCTTTAAAGCCTTTTCTCCTATCTCTACCATATACAATAGAACATCGGCATCCTCGAAAGCGGATTTTACAAAATCCATCATGGAGCTTTGCAACTCATACGCTGGTTTTATGATTCCGGGCGTATCTGAAAGAATGACCTGAAAATCATCCCCATTGACAATTCCTAAAATACGATGTCTCGTCGTTTGGGCTTTGGACGTTATAATCGAGAGTTTTTCGCCCACAAAAGCATTCATCAAAGTGGATTTTCCCACATTAGGGTTGCCAATTATATTTACAAAACCTGATCTATGCTTTTTCATGCTTCATTTTTGAAAAGTAACTTTTAGCAGCCAAGTTAACCCTAGGGGATAGATAAAGTACGGCAATCATATTTGGAATTACCATAAGCGCATAGGCCAAATCTATCAAATTAATGACCAAATCTACCGACGCCACGGCTGCAAACACAATCGTAGCCACAAAATACCAGTTGTAGTATTTCCCAATTTTAGCATTGGTTAAAAAGGAAAGGCATTTTACCCCATAATAGGAATAGGTGAATAAGGTGGATAGTGCAAATGCAGAAACGATAATCATCAATAAAACGTCGCCAAAACCAAATAAAGATTTTTTGAAAGCAATCAGAGTCATCAATATTCCATTGCTTTCAGCTTCTAAATAGGCTCCACTCAAAATAATGACTATTGCTGTTAAAGTGCATACAATAATAGTATCAATAAAAGGCCCAAGCATTGCAACCAACCCTTCTTGCACAGGTTCATCTGTTTTGGATTGACCATGATACATTGGGGCACTACCTAACCCAGCCTCGTTTGAGAACATGGCCCTACGGACCCCCAGTATCACCAAGCCCCAAAAACCACCTTTTACCATGGTGTCAAAATCAAAAGCCTCAACAACGATTAATTTTAAGGAAGGCCATACTTCATTCGCATTGGTGGCCATAACCACCACAACCGCAACAAAATATATCAACACCATGAACGGTACTATGGTTGAGGCAACTTTGGCAATTTTTTTGAGTCCACCAAAAATTACAAATGATGTTATAATCGCTAAGGTAATCCCTACAATCAATTTCCAGTTGAAATCTCCCAACATGGCCAAATTTTCATTCGGCTTCACTACATTCATAAAGGTTTGCGTAAACTGATTTGCAGTAAACACTCCCAAAAAACCAAAAAGTCCGGCAATACAGAAAAATGTGGCCAATGGCTTTGCTTTTTTGCCTATACCTTTTGTAATGTAAAACATTGGTCCTCCTTGAAGCTTGCCTTCAGAGTCGGTTCCTCTATACATAATGGAAAGGCTACAAGAATAAAATTTTATACACATTCCTATTAGTGCTGTTACCCAGATCCAGAAAACAACCCCAGGACCTCCCATATAAATGGCGATGGCAACTCCAGAAATATTCCCAAGGCCAACGGTTGCCGCTACAGCAGCGGATAGCGCTTGAAGATGGCTTACATCACCTTTTGCCCCTTCTTTATCATGCTTGCCCGCGGTAATGGCAATAGCATGACCGAAATAGCGATATGGCAAAAATCTAGATTGAAAAACAAGGAACAATCCGCCACCAATTAAGAGAATAAGCATGGCCCACTCTGTATATGGAAGCATTGCGGACAAAAAATCATTAAAATCTTTCATATAGTAAAAACTCGAATTTATGGATTTTAAGCTGGACTTGCATGAAACGTTTTGGTGAATATTAGTTTTAATTTGGAAATAAGTGAAAAACCGTTGTATCTTTGCCGTCCACATCGCGGGGTAGAGCAGTAGGTAGCTCGTCGGGCTCATAACCCGAAGGTCGCTGGTTCGAGTCCAGTCCCCGCTACTACAAAACGCTGATTTTAAGTGATATAAACTTAAAATCAGCGTTTTTTTATTAAGATTAAGAGTCGCCCTACTTCCCTTCAACTCTTATTGACTTATACAACTCCACGACCTTCATTTGGAACGATGAACTCTTACCAACAGATAAAAATTCCATATATCTTTTCTCTCAAATTACAGCATTGTCTATCCGTAAAATCCACATACAAAAGCGTATACAGTACGTAAGTAAAATGAAGCTTTTAAAAGACACTGCTTTCTTAAATAGTTTAGAAATCTTGAACCGAAGGACGGATTACTATTTGACTTGCGTCCACATCAGAAGGTTGTTCTATAGCAAATGTAATGGTTCTGGCAATGGAATCTGAAGGGATAGTAATTTCATAAAAGTCTTTTACAAAGTAATCCTGTAAAAGGTCCATTTTATGTGATTGATCAAAGTCACCTATTCAACTATCATGACTATTTAAAGATTTGAAAGGCCTTATTTGTTGGTAGTTTGAGAATTAAGTTCTCGTATCTCAGCTATAACTCTCACAGCACCTCTTTTTCACTTTGGATGAAAATGTAGGACGTTGAGTAAAATACGGTTATGACCAAAATCATGTGCCACTTAATTTTCACCATTTAATTTTAAGGATAATAAACGAAATGCAAACAGATATGAAACATATTTTAATGCTCACCGATTTCTCTGATAATTCTTGGAACGCGATACGGTATGCACTATCCATGTTCAAAAATATCGAATGCACCTTTTATCTCCTCACCATCAACCTATTGCCTTCATACACGGGTGCAAAGACTTCTGTTCGTGCAAACCAAGAAAAATTAAGGAAAAGTATTCTCGAGCAAAGTGAAGCTGATTTGCAGTATCTATTGAAAAGAATAGAAAAGTCTTTACCCAATAGTAAGCACAAGTTTGTAACAAATGTAGTATACGGTTCTTTTGTGGGTACAGTGAAAAAAATGGTTTCAAACTATAAAATTGAGCTGATTGTTATGGGTACGAAAGGTGCTTCTGGCCTTAAGAAAATCATTGTGGGAAGTAATACCGCAGCCGTCCTCTCAAAAGTTGATTGTCCGTTATTGGCGGTTCCTGAAAATGCCACCTATAAAAAACCTAGGGAAATCACTTTTGTTACAGATTTTAAGGTGGCATTCAATCATAAGATGTTAGACACTCTAAAAGAAGTGACAACCTTGAACAATACGTCTCTGAGTATATTGAATGTCCTGGAAAAAGGAAAAAATCTTGATGACGAACAGACTTCGAACAAAAGGTTTTTAAACGATTCTTTAAACGATCTTGAACATAGTTTCTACACCTTGTCAAAAGCTGAAGTGGACGAGGCCGTGCAGTGTTTTGTTGAAAGCAGGGCTATTGATATGATTGTCATGGTAACAAAAGATAGAAGCTTTTTACAAAAAATATTGATTAAACCCACTGTAAAAAATATCAGCTACCATATAGAAACACCTTTTTTGGTATTACATGAGTAAGCTTAAGGTCAAAGTCATTAAACTTCTTACCCTACAAGCCTGTTGTGGTACTTCTGCTTTCTACTAAGTAATTGGTGCAACTATTTGTTCATATAGTATACGCATATTGATTAAATACACTTGTTGATGTAAGTCATTTTCTTTGTTCTTTATAGACGCTAAGTTTGTTTTGATCAATTATAATAATGGTAAATCAAAGCTTTAATTTAAAACAACAACTTATGTCTGGTAAAAACAAACCTTTGTGTGATCTGTCGAACTATTTACTGATCTTCATCTTATTATGTGGGAGCTTGTTCATAAGCAGTTGCAATCAGCAAGGGCGTGGATTTGCATTACCTGCAGGCGATATTGAAGAAGGAAAAGCCACCTATAAAAGGTTGGACTGTAATACATGTCATAGTATTTCTGAAATCGAGTGGAAAGGAGGAAGCGATAGTCTTAAAATACATCTTGGTGGTGAAGTTCCTAAAGAGAAATCATATGGAGACCTGGTCACTTCAGTTATAAATCCTTCACACAAAATCGCACAGAGCTACAAACAAAAAACCACCACCGAAAGAGGTCTTTCAAAGATGAAGAATTACAATGAAGTTATGACCGTACAGGAACTCATCGATTTAGTTACTTTTCTTCAAACAGAATATAAAGTAACAATACCATCAACTGATTACTATCCTTATTATTGACCAGTTTAGGATTGTATAAAAAAGTCTGAGGGAACCTGTGGCAATATCGTTTTGTTTCAAATAAAAGTACGACACCTAGGCACACAAGTACGCCAAAAATTACACTGATGAATTATTCAGTTCTTTTAACCTTCAGCGGAAGACACATCTTATAAATGCCAGGAATACATTTTTTAAGATTTCACCTTTAAATTGTTCTGAATGTACTCGGAAGGAGTAATTCCAGCTTGCTTTTTAAAGACTTTATTAAAGGTGTTTTTATTGTTAAACCCAGAATCATAAGCTATTGCCAAAATTGTCAAATCCCGATATTTTGGGTCCTTTAATCTATGCTTCACTTCATTGAACCTATACTCATTAATAAATTCATAGAAGCTTTTTCCCAACTCTATATTTAAAATTTGAGAAATTAAGTACTTAGGTTTCTTCAAGTGATCCGAAAGTTTTTGTAAAGAAAGGCCCGCATCTAAATATGGTCGTTCTGATTCCATATAGGAAACCAATTCGATAAGATGTTTTTGTAGATCTGAGTTACTGACTTTGGAGGTTTCATACTTTGAATTTTCATTGTTCAAAAAAACCTGTAAAAAAACTTTGCTATTTCTATAAAAGAATAGTACAATCATATTAATAGCTACGGCACAACATAACATCGTAATATAATACACTCGCCTATCTATTTCACCTTGAACGAAATACCAAACAACTCCAAGAAAGTCCACACTCCAGAATATCAAAAAGGCCCTGCTAAATTTAATTAGCCAATGATATTTATTTTCGAAAGACCTTATTTTGTTTCTCTCCTTTAGCTTTTTGAGCATTCTAATTGAGTAGTAGATATAACCAAAACTCACAACTATTTGAGCTAATAAAAATATCGCCACTTCTGGCGTAAGTTCAGCTTTAAGAAAGCTTAGTTGATATGTTAGCAATTCCGTTTTTTCCAAACTATTGAGAAGGTAAAATGGAGCAAAGAAAAGGGCACCTAACAAAAAGGGGGCAAAGTGTAAAAGATCTCTGGTTTGTAGTTTGATTTTCCGCTCCAATATTGATTTAATATAAAAATAATAACAAGGCCCAAGCAACATCAAGAAGGGTGTTGAAACATGTACTAAATGCGGAACAAAAGTGTAGAGATTTGTATGTAGCAATAGGTAGTTGAACAAATTTGTTGCCACGATCAGAATTAGCAAGGCCAAGAAAAAAATTGACTTACCCTTTTGCCTTCCAGTAAGCAGCATTCCTGCTAAAAATACCCCTTGAAAGGAACCAAAAAGAAGAATCACCGCCCAAAAATCAAATTCTATATTAAATAAACCTTCCATAAGCTTGGCGAATAAAATTACAAATTAAACATTGTCCTTTCTCACAATACCAATTTAGTATTCACTAATGCGTCATCCTAAACTTATAGACACATTCTAAAAAATTGTTTGACATACATTAGGAGCAGTCAAAAATTTATATGATGGAAAATACTTTTATTCTTAGAGCTGCATTAAAGGTTAATGGCTTTTTTTCTTTGTCAATGGCCTTGTTAACATTAATGTTTGCTAACTCGGTAACTGCAATTTCTGAGATGGCAAGGGGCAAGCCCTTAAATTTTGCACTCCAAATGATCATTTTTGGGTCAGTAGTACTAATTGCAGCATATAGAAAAAAAATATCCAGAATATTGGTCTGGATAATAATCCTTCTAGATTTTTTATATGTCATTCTTGAAATAGGCAACCTTTCATTTGCGAAAAATCTAAGTTCTGGTGGTTTTATCTTAATACTAATTTCCAATATGCTGGTATTGTTATTCGCAATATTCCAAACTAAAGGAGTAATAATCTATACCAAATCCTTAAGAACATCAAAACAATGAAACCCCTAAAATACTGCTTGCTTCTAGTACTAATACTTGGTAATTCAAAGGCTATATGTCAAACGTTACATGAAGTTTCCTTGCCCTTAACCTCTAAAATTGAAATGAAATCTAACTATGGGGCAGAATATTCAGTATACATTAGTTTGCCTGCCGAATATCTTAATTCTGATAAAACATATCCTGTAATTTATACAATGGATGGTGACCTTACTTTTGGGATAGTCTATAATTCCAGAGTATTAATGTCCTTTGGTCGAGAAATTCCTGAAGTGATTTTGGTCGGATTAGCCTATAAGGAAGGTTTTGAAAACATTCATAGTAATAGATTAAGAGATCTTACACCAACAAAGTGGCCTGAAGTCCAAATTGAAAAATTCACAGGAATTTCTGGCATTGAGAACTCTGGCGGGGCCGATAATTTTTTAAACTTTCTGGAAGATTGCGTCAAAAAATATATCAATGACAACTACCGAGCAAATAAAAATGATGAAACCTTAGTTGGGTACTCCTTAAGTGGACTTTTTGCAACATATGTAGCAAGTAAAAAAGAACCTTACTTCAACAAATACCTAATAGCAAGTCCATCATTGTGGTGGTTTGGCTCAAGTTTACCCGTTTTTTCAGATACCAATAAAGGATTACCTATGTATTGGTCGGTCGGGTCACAAGAAAATCAAGAGACAATGGTGAAACCTTGGAAAAAACTGACATCCGAGCTAAAGTCTGTTGGTTTTTTGATTAACCCAGAAATATTGGCGGATGAGGGGCATGTAACAGCTTTTAATAGTGCCTTTCACAGAGGGATTAAGTATTTATTTGGAATGGATTAATCTAAGAGTTAAAAAATAACATTATGAGATTAGGAGTTAAAACGTTCTGCTTTTTGGCAATTATTCTTGTTCAGTTAAGTTTAAAAGGACAATCAATAGATGATTTAGTTGATATTAGGCCAGAAATCATAAAAAAAGAGGGAGATTTTGTAACCGGACATTCAGAGAGGGAGAAAAAAGGACAAGAAATACTTGATCTGTGTTTTAAGGCACATGGATGGGATAGAGTTTCAAGTGTTAAAACCATAACAGCAATTTATAATGACGATTGGTCTCCTGCACTTGAGCAACTAAAGGCCTATAACAACTGGCCTTTGGAAAACCAGAAAGTAAGACACGACTTTTATGCATTTCAGCTAGGTTTTTCAAGAGTGAAATTATTAAATGGGCCAGGGGCAGATGAAATCTGGGGAATTGACAACAACATCCCATACAAAAGAATAAATCAAGAATTGAGTGTTATTGATGATGCCAATATGATTCCGGCTTTAGTTGGCAAAGAGTATTTTATACAACTGCCCTATTGGATAAATAAAATACCATTAGTAAACTATATAGAAGATAGAGTTATGGACGGCAAAACATATCATTTAGTTTATGGTACTTGGAAATCTGGTGAAGCGAACACTGAGTTTGATCAATATATTTTTTGGATAAACAAGGAAACAAAAATTTTAGAACTAGTTCAATATACGGTAAGAGTAGTCTCGCTAGGTGCGAGCGGATTTGTAGTGTTTGATGATTTTAACGAAGTTAATGGTGTTACTATTCCCTTTAGACATAAACTTGGATATCTTCCAACCAAAAAAGGACTAATTCATGAAATGATATTTGAATCTATCATTTTTGATTCAAAAGATATTACCGATAAGGAAATAAGGGTCTTGTCCAAATAATTTTTCTACACTTATACAGAGAAGATACTTTATTGATTCTCCTACATTTTATTTACAAGACCATTAAGTGTTTTCTAAGGGCCTTGTAAAGCGAACCTTTAGTAAAGGCTTAGAAATAAAAGCCCATTATCTGTTGACTGACGCACATCATTTGAAGGGTCTTTCTAGGTTACTAATTTCGGGGGTACAAGAATGTTTAACCTTAAAAACAAAGAACTATGTCACTAGTAAAATTTAGAAGAAGAAGACCGTTTGGAAGTCTTGCCCGACCCAATTTTTTTGATATGGATGATTTTTTCGACAATCGCTTTTGGGGAGATGATTTTACAAAAGGTCGGTTTTGGAATGGAAAAACCGTAGAACCTGCTTTAAATATCAAAGAAACCGATGATACTTTTGAAATTGAATTAGCTGCCCCCGGCTTTGCCAAAAAAGACTTTGAAGTTACCATTGAAGATGGGTGCATCAATATTTCTGCGGAAAAATCAAGTTCAGAAGAGGAAAAGGAAGAAAACTATACCAGAAGAGAGTTCAGCTACGATTCATTCAATCGTTCGCTACAGCTTCCTGAAAGTGTAAAAGAAGAGGAAATCAAAGCGCATTACGAAGACGGTATCCTTAGTTTTAATCTTGCCAAAAAAGAGGAAGCAAAAAAACAAAAACCTAAAGTTATCCAAGTCACTTAAAAGTCTCTTTTGAAAAAGTAGTTTTTAAAAACACCATCTTGCCAGGAATCTAAATATAGTTTCACACTAAATAGGTTTAAGCAAGAGGGTGTTCAGCTTTTCATTTCTATCTAATCATATTGTAAATTATTTGAAATTCTTTTGGTTTTCATTTGTGGTTGGTGAGCTTTTCAAAGGCTTCTTTGCTGCTTTCACATTGGAGAAAACATTTGGTATTTATCCTTACGATTTTGAATAACTCTATTTATCTAAGCCAATAATTAATCGGCATGCGGCCTTGTTTCAAGAGGCAGCTTGATTGTGATATCCACATTTGGCCACAATTTTGAAATACCATCCGCACCCATATGTAGTTCGTAACATTCTTGGTTGAGTGAAATCATGGCTTCCTCGCCTTCCCAATGAGATAAATTAATAGCCGAACTTAAGAATACAGTATCATTTTTCATCTTATATGTATAGCCAATCTGATTGGCAATCGCATTCATTTCCAAAATCATTTCTCCTTTGCTTTCAAGTGTAGTTTTTATTTCTCCCTTAATTGTATCGGTTCCAAAAACATCAAAAAAATAGGTCCTTAATTTTGTATCTCTTATAGTTTCGCCAGAATTAACTGAATTGATATTGATATTTATTACAGCTCCTTGAAGAAGTTCTTCTATTAAGGAGGTATTCCTGTTTTCAATATGTAGCTCAAAACTGTCAAAAGTGCCATTTACGGCCACTTTATCCGTAAATTTATAAGCTGTCCATTGTAAAACGGCACCTGCAGTGTCAATGGAGTAGACTCCTTTTTTTTCTGTCAATTCAGCCCCGGTTTTGGTTTTTTCTTCTTTTTTACCTCTTGTGTTACATGAGTTTATTGTCAAAATCATTAGCAACACACTTAAAAATTTGAGTGCTTTCATTTTTTCTTTTTTTAATTGTCCATTTATTAATGTGTTTCATCAATTGAACACTACTTACAATAACAAAACAAGGTTTACGGACTTATTCAAAGTTAGCTTTCAGAATGAACGCCCAGAATGATCTTCATCATTCGAGTTGGACTAAACAAAAGTTGATATTAATCAGTTTAGTCTAGGACAATACCTCATATATTTGGGAGTAATAAATTTTTTAGGAATTTATTATATTAAGTATTCCAACAGATACCAACCAAACTTCAAAAGTGTAAGCTTTTCTTGACCCCCAAGGATTGAAAAGATCATGAAATGGTATTATCACATTTGCAGATTCATTTTCTACCATACCAAATTGTGATCACAATTTAAATCGACCAATATTACTTACAGCAATACTGATTTTGATTTAAAAATACCAGATAACCTAAAACCATAAAAATGAACAGTGCGGATTCAAACACATCGAAAAATGGAAATGGAAACAAGACCCTATTTGAAAGTGACAGAAAACTCAGGACACTTGTAGGCAATCTACCAGGAATCGTATACAGATGTCGCAATGACAAAAAATGGACCATGGAGTTTATTAGTAATGGCTGTTATGAGCTTACTGGTTATACCTCAGATCAGTTTTATGGCCCCAACGGCATTAGTTGGGGCGATCTAATCCATGAAGATGATAGGGAGGAAATATGGAATAAAATACAAGAGGCACTCGCAACAAAACAACAGTTTCATTTAAACTATAGAGTTATATGTACCAATAACAAAGTCCACTGGGTAAGTGAACATGGTATTGGAGTGCCTGATCAAGACGGCAAACTCAATCACTTGGAAGGTTTTATAGAAAACATCACCAGTCAAAAAGAAGCCGAGGACATTCTAAAGACAAGGAACAGAGCCTTGAATGCTGCAGGTAAGGGCATTATAATCGCAGACGCCAAAGTAACCCGTTTTCCTATTATCTATGTGAATGAAGCCTTTGAAACAATCACAGGCTATAAAAAACAAGAGGTTATGGGTAAAAATTGTGACTTCTTACAAAGCGATGATAAAGATCAAGAAGGTATTGAGGTTATGAGAAATGCTTTAAAAAATGGAAGTTCTTGTAAGGTCGTCCTTCGTAATTACAAAAAAGATGGTTCGCTTTTTTGGAATGAGCTTGCCATTACTCCTGTAAGAAACAAAAAAGAAGAATTAACACATTTTATCGCAGTTCAAAACGACATAACCGATCGGAAAAATGAAGAAAAGTTAAAAGACCGGAAAAGATTGGTCTTAGAAATGATCATTAAAAACAGTTCACTTAACCAAATTGCTTTAAACATCGTTAAAATCTTAGAAGAGGACATCCAAGACTCCATTGTTGCCATATGGAAATTCAATAAGGATTCAAGTAAACTAGGAGTTCTTTCGGCACCAAACTTCCCTAAAGATTTCAGAGATGCGCTCAATGGGGTCATAATGAGTCCCAAATCATGTTCTTGTGGTATCGCGGGTCATTTAAAACAAGAGGTAATTGTAGAAAACATGTTATCCGACCCCTCTTGGCATGGTTTCGAAAGCTATCTGGCAGAACATAACCTTAAAGCCTGCTGGTCATATCCATTGCTCACATCTTCAGGAGAAGTTTTAGGTGTTTTGGCAGTCTATCAAAAAAATAGCAAAGTACCCACTGTAATTGAAGAAGGCCTTATAAAAGATACTACACAATTAGCAAGTTTGGCTCTGGAACAATATGTCATACGAGAAGCTTTACAACACAGCCAGAGACAACTGGAAACGTACACGCAAAAGCTTGAAAAAACAGTTGAGAATCGTACCACCGATCTTAGGGCAACAGTAAAGAAGCTGGAAGAATCCAATACCAATCTCGCAGATCAGATTTACGAAACAAAAATAGCAGAAGAAAGGGCAAAGACCAGTGAGGCACTGTTCTCGGCAATTGCCAAAAACTTTCCCAAAGGGGTTATCCTTTTGGTGAATGATACCATGGAAATCATTTATATGGAAGGCACAGCATTGGAGCGTGTAAGACAGCAAAAAACACACTTTGAAAAAATTAATATAGATGATATCAAGAATTTTTCTAAAAGGCGGAAAGCCATTTTTAAAGATTACATAAGTGCTACCCTTAATGGAGAGCATTTAAGCTTTGAAACGAAATATAGAGGAGTGAGCTTTGTTGTAAACACCACCCCTTTGCAAGGAAACGGTAACGGTATAACGCATGCTCTCATGGTGTTCAATGACATTTCTGATAGGAAAAAAGCGGAGCATAAAATACAAATGGCGTTAAAGAAAGAGCAAGAGCTCAATGAATTAAAATCCCGTTTTATTTCTACGGCCTCCCATGAGTTTAGAACACCTCTTAGTATTATTCTCTCATCCGCCACCTTAATTGAAAAGCAGAACACCCCTGATAAAGGAGAAATACGTTTGCGGCATACCAAACAAATCAAATCGAATGTGCAAAATTTAGTTGTCATTCTTAACGATTTCCTCTCTTTGAGCAAACTTGAGGAAGGGGCCATTGTAGCTCACATGGAGCGGTTCGACCTAGTAAGGTTTTCAAAATTCCTGTGGGCAGAGGTTGAAATGAACAAGAAGACGGGACAAACTTTTGAAATAATTCATAAAACCCCAGAAATCCAAGTTTATCTAGACCCAAAACTAATGCGCCATATTCTTAGCAATTTACTTGGCAATGCAGTCAAATATTCAAACGAAAATCAACATATCATATTAAAAATAATTCAAGGTAAACATTCAGTATATATAGAAGTCATTGACCAAGGGATTGGTATACCAAAAGAAGAACAGAAAAATTTATTTCAACGTTTCTTTAGGGCTAAAAACAGCTTAGATATTCAAGGTACTGGACTAGGGTTACATATTGTAAAACAATACACAGAGCTTCTGGGCGGTACCATCAGTTTTAAAAGTGAACAAAATCAAGGGAGCACCTTCAGAGTTGATTTCCCCAATGCAATAAGGAACAATGAATCAGAAACTGAATAGGCTATTCAAATGTCTACCTATGTCTCTAACCAAAATATGTAAGACAATAACCAAAATATAAAAGATGAGAAAAGTACTGTTAATCGAAGACAACAAAGATGTTCTTGAGAACACGGCGGCTATTCTTGAATTTGCAGATTACAATGTATCTACTGCCAAGAATGGTGCCATAGGCATTGAAAAAGCTCGGCAATTTTTACCCGACATTATTTTATGTGATATAATGATGCCAGAAGTAGACGGATATACTGTTCTTGAAACCCTGGGCCAAGATAGCATAACAGCGAGCATACCATTCGTTTTTTTAACGGCCAAAAGTGATATAAAAGATGTAAGAATGGGAATGTCCTGCGGTGCGGATGATTATCTTATTAAACCTTTTGAAGAAAAGGAACTTTTGGATGCACTGGATATGCGGCTTAGAAAGAGTGATTTTTTAAAGCAAAAATTCTCAAAAAATGCAATGGGAATCAACACTTTTTTTAAGGAAGCATCCGAGTATCTTGGCATGGAGCTTTTATCAAAAAACAGGGAGCTACAGGAGTTTCAAGACAGAGAGGAAATATATCAGGAAGGAGAAACGGCAAACCATTTATATTTTATACAAAAAGGCAATGTAAAAGTATTTAAGGTCACCGAAGGTGGAAAAGAACTGGTCTCAGGTATTTATGGAGAAGGAGATTTTGTAGGACAGCTTTCTATTCTAAATAATTGCGGCACTTATTTAGAAACGGCCTCCGTTATTGAATATGCAGAAGTGTTGAGCATACCAAAAGAGGATTTTACAAAATTGGTCTATGGAAACAAAGTGATATCCAACAAGTTTTTGGACCTGATCTCAAATGATATGGTCCACCTTCAAGAACAATTGATGGATATGGCATTTGCATCTGTAAAACAACGTGCGGCAAAAGTGTTATTGGAGCTTTCTGAAAAAGGAATGATGGAGGATGCCATGCACCAAGGCATAAATATTCCCAGGGAAGACTTTGCCGGAATGATAGGAACCGCAACCGAAACTGCAATACGGGCTCTCTCTGAGTTTAAAAGACAGGGGCTTGTTGGACTTGGGGTGAAAAAAAAGTTGGTCTTGCTCGATGAAAATGGATTGAGACAGATTGCCGATTTTGGATAGTACAAAACAAAAATCAAAAGGTAACTTGTATAAAGGAACAAGCGTTAAATCATTTACAAAAGTCAACTATGTTTTTACTGTTAGATGTAAATCAAGATATGGCGCAACAAAAGAATCGCATTTTAAACAGATTGAGGAGCTTGGTCCCTTTTTCCCATAATACGTTCTAAATCTTCCCTTTCGGCCACTTCCTTTTCAAGCAAGAGTTGTGCAAGTTTTTCCAATTCTGCACGATGTTCTCGCAGTAGGCCTTTGGTCTTTTCATACATGGTAAAAATCAAATCTTGAACCTCTTTATCTATAAGTTTGGCCATATTTTCTCCATATGGCTTGCCTAAAAATCGTTCGTCCCGACCCGTTGAATCATAAAAGCTCATTGGTCCTATTTCTTTATCTAGGCCATAATAAGCGACCATTCCATAAGCTTGTTTGGTCACTTTTTCCAAATCATCCAAAGCCCCTGTGGATATTTCATTGTAGACAACATCTTCTGCTGCACGACCACCCAACAATGCACACATTTGATCCATAAATTGAGCCTTGGTAATGAGTTGGTGTTCTTCCGGTAGATACCATGCTGCCCCTAAAGACTTTCCTCTAGGGATTATGGATACTTTCATGAGGGAATCTACATTTTTTAAATACCAACTGGCAACCGCGTGACCGGCCTCATGGTACGCAATAATTTTCTTTTCTTTTGATGACAAAATCCTGCTTCTCCTTTCCAAACCACCCACTACACGGTCGCGTGCCTCAATAAAATCCACTTTTTCAACCAAGTCTTTTTTCTTTCGTGCTGCTATCAATGCAGCTTCATTACAAATATTGGCAATGTCAGCTCCAGAGAATCCCGGAGTTAAGGAGGCCAAGAGTTCAATTTCAATGTCATCCGCTTTTTTTATAGGACGCAGATGAACCTTAAAAATCTCCTTTCTTTCTTCTTTGTTTGGCAGTTCCAAATAAATGTGACGGTCAAATCTACCAGGTCGCAGTAAGGCCTTATCCAACACATCTGGCCTATTTGTAGCCGCTAAAACAATTACTCCTGTATTTTCTCCAAACCCATCCAGTTCTGCCAACAACTGATTTAAAGTGTTTTCCCTTTCATCGTTGGACTGAAATACGTTGACTTTATTTCTGGAACGCCCCACTGCATCTATTTCATCAATAAAAATAATACTGGGTGCCTTTTCCTTTGCTTTTTTAAAAAGATCTCTGACCCTTGATGCCCCTACACCCACAAACATTTCTACAAACTCTGATCCAGACAGTGAGAAAAAAGGAACTTTGGCTTCTCCGGCCACTGCTTTGGCCATTAAGGTTTTTCCAGTGCCCGGTGGCCCCACGAACATGACCCCTTTCGGAATTTTTGCTCCTAACTTTGTGTAATGGTCAGGATTTTTCAAAAAGTCAACGATCTCCATTACTTCAATCTTGGCTTCTTTCAATCCAGCTACATCTTCAAAGGTGGTTTTACTTTTAGAATCCTGTCCCATGAGTTTGGCTGTAGATTTCCCGAAATTGAAAAGAGAGGCACCTCCTCCCTGTCCTCCCCCCATCCGTCTAAGTATAAACATCCAAAACAGAACCAATAAAAAAATAGGAAAAAGCCAAGAAAGGATATTGGACCAACTAGTTCGTGTAACATAACGCACATCAATTTTGTCTTCTGGTAGAAAACCTTCCTGTGCTTTAGTCAGTTTATCCTCAAAACTTTGAACAGAACCCAGTTGTATCTTGTAGTGCGGGCTAAGTTCTGAAAACCCGACACGCGATGTTAAATCCTTGTGTCGCTCAAGACTAAGGCGGTCTTTTTTAATATAGATTTCGGCAAATTCTTTGTTTACGACAATTATTTTGGCCACATCGCCCTGTCGAAGCATTGCCTCATCAAATTCTAACCATCCAATTTCTTTTGTGCTTTGGGACGCGTTGAAGAAATAGGTGATAAAAATGAAGAAAACAAAGAACAAATAGAACCAATATGGATTTATACGCCCATTTGTTCTTTTGCTCTCTGTTTCTTTTGTCTCTTTAGCCATTTTGTAAAACTGAAAATTGATGGAGTGCTTCCAATGCCTCACAACCATACACAACAGCAGGACCACCGCCCATAAGGACCGCAACGCCTATCGTCTCTGTGATTTCTTCATTGGTGGCACCAGATTGTAAGGCGTCATGTACATGAAAGGCTATACAACCATCACATCTTACGGTAATGGCAATGCCCAAAGCAATAAGTTCTTTGATTTTTGTGGTGAGCGCTCCTGTTTCAATTCCAGATTTGTGAAGCTTGCCAAAAGCTCCCATCGTATCGGGTATGGCGCTTCCGAGTTCTTCCATCAACCGAGTTAACTCATGATACCGTTTTGAATGATCTTTTATCATAATAACACTTTAAATTCCTCTTACACCTTATTTGTTATAAATCTATTCCAAAGCATAGCGCCATGGAATGATATAGGTCATTTACTTGGGGATGCCGAATCCATTACTTTGTTCAATAAAATAATTTGTGATGAAAAAATTCATTTTATCCACGGTGGCATTTTTTGCATTAGCCGCACTGTTACAAAGTTGCGGCCCTGTTATTGTATCGCACAGATTGTCAGACCCGCCGCCCCCTTGGTTTTACCCGAACAGAATAGAAACCGTTAGATATGTCTTTTTTCCAGAATTCAGCATCTATTATGATTTGTCGGCCAGAACCTACATTTATCTTGATGGTGGTATATGGGTAAGACGAAATGTATTACCGCCGCGTTACCGTAGCTATAACCTGAGAAGATCTAGGTATGAACGGATAAGGGACTATCACGGGGATAATATTAGACGCTATCACGAAGAAAATAATTCCAATAGAGGGCGAAGCAATACAGGTGTACGGAGAAGGAGCAACTAATTTAAAACCTTATTTAGTTAAAATGAGCACTAACTATAATGGTTCCGGCACTTTCTGGATTTAGTGTACAAGAAAAGAAGGGAAAGAATTATATATCCTATAGCAACATCGCCAAGTATTTGCCAACCAGAATTGGTTGCCCCTCAATATATCCAATAATTGATTTTTGTCATAAAAAGACAAATCCAATAAGGCTATTTTTGAATAGTTAAACTAGTTCAAAATGTTAAATTCTGAGAGAATTGGTAATGAATATTACCAAAACCTGGGCAAACTCTTCTATGCGGTGGCCATGACCGATAAAAAAGTTAGACCGGTAGAAGTAAAACGACTGAGAAAATATGTTCGACAGTACTGGTTGGATATTGATGATTTTGAAGATGAATTTGAAACAGATTCGGCGTACCAGATAGAGATTGTTTTTGATTGGTTACAGGGCGAAGAAAAAGACGGCAGTGATTACTTTGATGAATTCAAGGGTTTCTATAAAGAGCACCCTAAAAAGTTTACTCCCAAATTAAAAGCGTTAATTTTAGATACGGCTGAGGCTATAGCAAATTCTTTTGCAGGAAAAAACAAGTCTGAAATGCTTATCATTTATAAGCTAAAGCTGCTATTTGACAGTTAATGCTACCCAAACGGAATATATGCACTTAGAGGATTATATTGACCATACCTTATTGAAGCCAACAGCTACAATTGCCGAAATTAAAAAACTTTGTGCTGATGCCATCAAATATGAACTCTATGCGGTTTGCGTGCATGGTTGCCACATTGCTTTGGCAAAAAATGAACTTAATGGAAGTCCTGTTAAATTGGCAGCAGTAGTTGGGTTTCCCTTGGGAGCCATGACCACTGAGGCCAAAGTTTTTGAAGCTAAAGAATGCATAAGTAATGGAGCAGACGAAATTGATATGGTCATCAACATAGGTTATTTAAAATCTGGCTTAGGCGAATTTGTTGAAAACGATATTAAAAAGGTGAAAAAAGCCATTGGCAATACAGTTTTAAAAGTAATTATAGAAACTTGTTTCCTTACAGATAAAGAAAAGGAAACTGCCTGTAAAATTGTTATGGATTCTGGTGCGGAATTTGTAAAAACCTCTACCGGATTTGGAAAAGGAGGAGCCACGTACGAAGATGTTATACTTATAAAAAAAATAATAGGTGACAAGGTTAAGATAAAAGCATCTGGTGGAATTAAGAATAAAGAAAGTGCATTAAAATATATAGATCTTGGTGTGTCTCGTATAGGTACTTCCTCAGGTCCATCATTACTATTATAAACCTAAAGTTCTTGGATGAGCATACATATAGAAGCCAAAAAAGGAGAAATTGCAGAAACTGTATTAATGCCGGGAGATCCCTTGCGCGCCAAATGGATAGCAGAAACTTTTTTTGAAAACCCCTTTTGTTACAATAAAGTTAGGGGCATGTTGGGATATACAGGGCATTATAATGGTAAAAGAGTTTCAGTACAAGGAAGTGGTATGGGCATGCCTTCTGCCATGATTTATTTTCACGAACTCATTAAAGATTATGGGGTTAAAAATATTATTCGCGTTGGCTCGGCTGGTTCGTATCAAAAAGATGTAAAATTGAACGATGTTGTATTGGCAATGGCGGCCTCAACCACCTCTGGCATGAACAATTCAAGGTTTATCAATTCTGATTATTCTCCAACGGCCGATTTCGACCTCTTTATTAAAGCAGTAAACTATGCCCAAGAAAGAGGAATTCCAATAAAAGCCGGCAATGTGCTTTCATCAGATGAGTTTTATGAAGACAATCCAGAAGAATACAAATTATGGGCTCAATATGGCATTCTTTGTGTAGAAATGGAAACTGCCGGACTTTATACCATTGCCGCTAAATATAATGTTAAAGCATTGACCGTATTGACCATTTCAGATTCTTTGGTCTCAGGTGAACGGCTAACCGCTTTGGAAAGGGAAACTTCTTTTAACAAAATGGTGGAAATTGCCTTGGCCGCCTCTTAGCCAAAATAATGTGTGCTTTAAAGTTTGTTTATTAAGTTTTCCCGGTCCATTTGCTTAATTATCCTTGCTACGTAATCATCCACTGTAGAAGTAATATCTTGTGGATTTACAATGTCAAAAGAACCTACCCATACCAAAGACCGAGCATCACCTTTTTTTAGATTATAGATAGCGGTCTCTACATGGTATACTTTGTAATTGGTGTAATACCCTGGTGTGTAATATACATCTTGATAGGTATACCAATAACCGCCAAACCTATACCACCTATAGCCCAACGTATAATAGTCTGAGCTATATTGTGTTTTGTCGTCTACCCCTTTCACCGCTGTAACAATTACTGAATCAAAACCATCGTTCATTAGTTCTTGGGTCATTGCCTCAATCTCCTGTTCACTCCTTTTAGAATCAACAAAGGACTCATCAATTACCCTAGTACTTACATGGGCATTTATACCACGTTGTATTAGGGACTTTTGTAGTTTTTCTTCAAAGATTTTCCGCGCGGTCAGGTTATCTGTTATACCAACAACAAGTAATTTTTGCGGATTGAAAGAGGCAATCTCACGATTCTTCCAACTGTCTACAAACTGTGTACTTGAACAGGAGACCAATAGGAGAAAACCAACCAAAAAAACTGTATTTCTCATGGTATTCTATTTTTATTTAAAGGTATTTTTTGCGCCATCTGCCTACAATGACCTGTATCACTTAAAAACCTTGTTTTTTATTTAATTTTCGCTAGGATGACCGTTATCATTTCAATATGACCCCTTCACATATATTTTAGTAAAACTGTTTAAGCAACTAATAAGATAAGAGGGCTGTCAACCATGAAAAAATGAACAATCAAGAAATCATAGCATGGCTTTTAGAAGGTGATATATCCATACAATATCAGGTACATCGCGACCTTTTGAACATGGAATGTGAAGACCTTAGACGTAGGATTGCATTTGAAGGTTGGGGAACCAAATTTTTGTCCAAACGTAATTCCAATGGGCATTGGGGAAGCAAATTTTACCACCCCAAATGGACATCAACACATTATACACTGGTTGATTTAAGGAACCTATGTATTGCACAAAGCAATGCAGCCATTCAAAAAACCCTAAAAATCATTCTTAAAAATGAACAGGCAAATGATGGGGGTATTTTACCTATTGGCAAAAACAGATTAAGTGACTTATGCATCAATGGCATGTTTTTGAACTATGCATCATATTTCAAAACAAATGAAAACGATTTAAAGCCGGTGGTCAACTGTATCTTGAACCAAATAATGCCAGATGGTGGCTTCAACTGCCGGTCCAATCGTTCGGGCGCAAAACACAGTTCGCTCCACACCACGCTTTCTGTGCTGGAAGGTCTTACAGAATACGGATATAATGGATATACGTATAGGTTGGGAGATGTCAAAAAAGCTATCCGATCCTCACAAGAATTTATTCTGCATCATCAGCTATATCTATCGGACAGGACTGGAAAAATCATCAACAAAGATTTTTTGAAACTGTCTTACCCAAGACGCTGGCGATATGATATCCTCAGTGCCTTAGACTATTTCCAATATGCACAATTTCCATGGGACGACCGAATGCAAGCTGCCATGCAGGTTTTATTAAAAAAACAAAACAAAGATGGTACCTGGAATGTTCAGGCAAAGTATCCCGGACAAATACACTTTGAGATGGAAAAGGCAGGTAAACCCAGCCGATGGAATACGTTAAGGGCCATGAGAGCATTAAAGCATTTCGGAATCGATATTAACAAATTTGAAAACCTAAAAATTCTTCAAGAGCTATGAAAAGAAAACTTGTATTCTTGGTTTTGGTTCCACTTCTTTGGAGCTGCAAGCAAAAAACCGATGTTGTAACACCAAAGCAAGAAATAAAAAAAGAGAAAGAGGTTATTAAATTATCTCCAATAATAAGGGAAATAGCCCTATTTGCGGATATTTCCTTAACAGACTCTACTAATGTAAATACTTTGGTTCATTTTAGATCAATCGATAAAGAAGGAATGATGGAATCCATATCTATGGAAGAAGCAGTTTCACTTTATAGGAGAACACTAAAATCAGGGGAATCTAATGCTCTTCCCATATTTGAAATAAAAAACACCGACTACACCGTGCTTTTAGCACTTGAAAAAGGATACGGTGGAACTATATGGGGAAAACTGCTAGTGGATAGAACCACTCTGGAAATCAAAAAAATTGAATTTGATCATAAAGCGGAATCTGAAGGCTATGGGGACGGAATATCGTTTTCATCTTTTGAGAATCAATTTGTAGGAGCCAAAATAGATTTTGAAGCCAACACCTTTGCATTAAATCAGGCAGGCAAGACTGTTGTAAAGGGCAATACGGCAATAGATGGCATATCTGGTGCCACAACCACAAGTGCCGCCACCATTAAAATGGTTAATGATGGTCTAAAAAAACACAGGAACTATCTTAAAAAATAAACGAAGTATAATGAGTCAATTACAAATAGTGGAAGTAACACCCAAAAACGTAACAAAGGAAACGCTCTTTTGTGTCAGAGATATTAGCAATCCGGGATTTGAGAGCAAGCGAAAATGGTTCGCAAAAAGGTACAAAGAGGGGTTGCGAATGAAAATTTTAAAGAATGCCGACGATAAAATGATTGGGTTTATAGAATATGTTCCAGCAGAATATGCCTGGCGTCCCATTGATGCAGATGGTTTTATATTTATTCACTGTATCGTTGTTTATTCCAAGAGTGACCGGAACAAAGCACACGGATCCATGCTTATAAATGAAGTTGAAAAAGAAGCCAAGGCAATGAAAAAACATGGCCTTTGCGTTATGACAAGCAAAGGTACCTGGATAGCCAATAAAAGTATTTTTGAAAAAAATGGGTTTACACAAGTTGACAAAAGAGGCCGATTTGAATTCCTTTCAAAACAGTGGCACCCATCTGCAGACCCTAGACTATTGGACTGGACACTTCAGCAAAAAAAATACGAAGGTTGGCATTTATTGTATGCAGACCAATGCCCCTGGCATGAAAAATCTGTAGAAGCACTTTTAAATACCGCAATGGACTTTGACATTGACCTGAAAGTGCAGAAAATTGAAACCGCGCAAGAAGCAAAAAATGCCCCATCTGGGTATGGCGTGTTCAATCTCTTGCACAATGGGAGATTATTGGAAGATCATTACTTGAGTGCTACCCGTTTTAGAAACATTCTCAAAAAGGAATTAAAAAAATAGCCGGAACATGGTGTCCATCATCCATTTCGATATTTCAACAAACCATATTCAAAAGGTCGAAAGCTTCTATGAACCAGTATTTGATTGGAACCGCATCAAAAGATGCTAATAGTGCCATACCTATGACAGTATTCAAAAAGTACAATATCGCCGATTGGTTTTCATTTTATCGTATTGCCACAGCACCTTTTCTTTTGGTGCTGATATGGCTTGGCGAGCGGGAATTGTTTTCTTGGTTTTTATTGGTGAGTTACCTTACAGATGCTATTGATGGATTTATTGCAAGAACTCTTGAGATAACAAGTGCACGAGGATCCCAGATAGACTCTATTGGGGATCAGGTTACCTTGGTAATTGGTTTAATTGGTCTTGTTTTTTTTGAACCGGATTTTATTATAAAAAATCTGGTTTTAATATTGATTGCTTTTATTCCCTATTTGGTGCAAATGGGTATTGCCCTTAAAAAATATGGAAAACCCACTGCGTTTCACACCTACCTTGCCAAACTGTCTGCCATTGTGCAAGGAACATTTATTCTTTGGCTCTTATTTTTTGAACCAGTCTATTGGCTATTTTATTTTATGATTGTATTGGGTGTATTGGAAACAGTGGAGGAGATTATCTTGATTTTCATGTACAAGAATTGGGTTGCAGGTGTAAAAGGAATATACTGGGCAGTAAAGGACAAGCGAAGACTCAGCAAATATGGGCAAAACCAAATGACTAGACCAAACGATGCGTAGATACTCTTTTTTTGCTATTTTCTTACTTTGTCTAGCAATACTCCTTGTTGATATACTTGCTTTTTACTGGCTTCAATCCATTACACAGCTTATCGCCTCCCCTTTCTTTAAGAGCTTGATCAACGTGCTTTTTTGGTTCTTTACCGTTGGTTTGCTTGTGGCAATCTTAACCTTAAAGATACGACTGGAAAGCATTTCCCAGAAACGAAGGTATTTGCTTATATCCTCATTATATGGCCTTACAGTATCGTCCTTCGTTCCGAAATTTATTTTTGTAATTGTTATTTCCTCACTCCATTTCACCAATTATGTTTTTTCTGAAAGTGAGTCCTTGGTTGTAATACCCTTGGTTGGTCTATTTTCAGGTGTTTTTCCTTTCTCTGTGATTATATATGGTGTTTTTAGGTCTTTATATAGGTTTAAGGTTCATCATGTTGAAATAGAATTTGATATACTGCCGCAAAAATTTAAGGGATTGCGCATCGTTCAAATATCTGATATCCATCTAGGGAGTTTTAATGGTCGCTATCACGTTTTTGACAGGGCCGTTGTGTTGATCAACCGTTTGGAACCCGATTTTATTTTTTTTACCGGCGACTTGGTCAACAATTCTGCTTGGGAATTGAGGGGATGGGAATCCACTTTCAAACAATTATCAGCTAAAACAGGAAAGTACTCTATTTTGGGAAACCATGATTATGGTGATTATGACCAATGGGAATCAATTGAAGCAAAAGAAGCCAATTTTGAAGCAATCAAAAAATTCCATAACGATATTGGATTTAAACTTTTGCTGAACGAGACGGAAATAGTTGAAAGAGAAAAAGAAAAGATTGCCATTGTTGGGGTGGAAAACTGGGGAACTCCTCCTTTTAAACAATATGGCGATTTACAGATGGCATTAAGAAATACATTTGATATTCCCTTTAAGATATTGCTTTCCCATGACCCAACGCACTGGAAAGAGGAAGTGGTAAAAAGCACCGATGTTGCCCTTACGCTTTCTGGCCATACCCATGGTATGCAGGTAGGGATAAATCTAAAAAACAAAAAATGGAGTCCAATAAAATATAAATATGAGCATTGGGCCGGCACCTATAAGGAGAATAATCAATACCTCTATGTTAACCGAGGTTTGGGTTGGCTTGGATTCCCCGGCAGATTGGGCATGCGTCCAGAAATCACCTGCATCAATCTTGTTTGATAAAAAGAAAAAACCATGAAAAAATCAATTTCAAGCTATATTCTTATTTTTCTTGTTCTTTTCCAGTTCGTGGGAGCCATTCCATCTGGATTCAGTATGATTATTGATCCTAGTGGTGGTGGTATGGGCATCCCCTTATACCTTTTGGAGCAATCACCTTTTTCCAATTATTTGATCCCAGGATTGTTTTTGTTCATTGTGCTCGGTTTATTTCCGGCACTTACTTTTTATGGATTGATTAAAAAACCAAAGATAAAATGGTTGGAAAAGCTAAATCCTTATAAAGAATACCACTGGGCTTGGGCATTTTCATATTACATTGGAATAATACTCGTACTTTGGATTAATTCGCAACTCATCTTTAAAATTGGATTTGATGTACTTCACTTTCTCTATTCTGTACTTGGGATATGTATAATAGTATTTACCCATCTTCCAAGCACAAAAAAAGATTATAAAATTTACACCACAAGATGAGTTCTACAACTCAATTTTCAACCTTTTTTTTTGAATCTCTTGGCAACACTTCCTCTGGAAAGGGAAAAAGAATTGTTGAATTTTTTTCAGCCGCTATATTCGACAACGTCTGATAAAGCCTCAACTTAATTGCCGAAGGTGATTGATCTATCAACTTACCCGCCTCAAGCAATTTTCCAGCAGCTTGATTTTCAGCTTCAGCCAAAATAATTCGTGCCCTTCTAGATCTTTCGGCTTCCGCCTGATTGGCCATCATCCTCCTCATATTTTCTGGCAATTGGATATCCTTGATTTTTACATCGATGATTTCAATACCCCATTCCTGTGTTTCCAGTTCCACAATGGTCTTAATGTTCTTCCCCATTTCCTCTCGCTTGGACAAAATGGTATCCAACTCTACCTTACCACAAACATCCCTTAGTGCTGCCTGCGAAAGTTGTGTAATGGCAAATGAATATTCCTCTACTTCCAATACGGCTTTTTCAGGGTCTTTTATTTTAAAAAAGACTACCCCATCAATGCTACAGGGTACGTTATCCTCAGTCATTACCTCTTGGGATACCACATTAATGGTGATAACACGAATATCAACTATTTGGATAGTCTCAACTATGGGAATGACCCATCTAAAACCAGGTTGTAAGGTTTTCACATACTTTCCAAAACGAAATTTTAGCGCTCTTTTATATTCAAAAACGATTCGGATTCCAGCTAGCAGAATTATGCCTAAAATGATGAATAACAACAACAGTGGGTTCATGATTTTTTATATTTAAGTTCTAAATCTTATGCAAAGACGTATCTCTATAATTTACGCAAATTAATTGAGTAAAAAAAGAACTAAGTCATTAAAAATCAATTACAAACAGCTTATTTATGTATGTATTAAGATATCACCCACCAGAATGATTTTGACCTTCAATCACATTATTCCCAGTTTTTGATTTTAATCTTTGGTACAACGCAATATTCAGCATCAAAAACCAACATATAAAACTTACAAAGGTCACCTTTTGAATTACGGGAAGCATTCCGATATAAATACCTGTCTCGTAGATGTAGTAATTGATAAAAAAGATTACCAAGCAAAAAATTCCCAGTATTAAAAGAAAGTAAAACTTTGCCCTGTACAGTTCAATAAAAGCTGATATAAAAGCGATAAACCCAAATACTCCGGCTATACGGACAACAACATCATGATTTCCTGCCGCCAAGAACAAGATGACCACCAAAGCAGCTATCCCAGAAGTACGCATTAAAAGTTGGTTGTTGTTTTTGAATGGAAATAGTTTGGGCAAGTGAAACCAAAGTATGATTAGGCTGACACACAATATCAATAGAGCCAAACGAGCATAAATGCGCGCTGCATTTAGTTGTCCGCCTATAGTATACGTGTCCAGCAAATCGCACAGGTAATTGTTCCAAAAACTGAACCCATTATACAAAGGGTCCGCATACGAACCTCCAGGGTATCTAAATGCTGCAAGGACATATAAAATAACAAACACAAAAATGCCCGTTAAACTAAATAGAAAAACTATTCTCCCTGTGTTTCTTTCAAATCTCATCTTGTAACTATGGGACCATTTATAAAAAGCTGTCTAACAAACGTCATCCTTGTTCAAATTACAGGTTTGTAGGACTTGATTTGGTTTACTACCATTTCTATATATTGTAATTCCCTTTAAACCATATTCCCATGCGGTGAAATAAATCTTTGAAATTTCCTGTTTGGTGGTTTTTTCCAGAAGATTAATGGTTTTGGAAACTGCATTGTCTGTATATCTTTGAAATGCCCTCTGATGCAACAAATGCCATTTCCATGGGATTTCAAGGCTTGTTTCAAACAATTTCCTTATTTTTTTTGGAACGGATTTCGCCTGCTGAATGCTTCCAGTTTTCATTACTTCGAACTTGAGTTCTTCTGTCCAAAGTCCAAGTAGTCCCATCTTTTCTAAAAACACAGGATTAATTTCCATCTGTGTTTCATTTTCTAAAATTCCCACTCTTTTATAAGCCAATGCGTAAAGTGGTTCTATGGAATAAGATGTATTGGCAATAACCGAGATACTCCCGGTGGGGGCAATACTATTGCATGTAGCATTCCGCATGCGTTTTTCCGTTGCATAAATACTCTCATTCCAATTAGGAAAGGTTCCACGTTCTTTGGCCAGTGCATTTGAAGCATCATAGCTTTTAGACTGAATAAATGCCATTAGTTTTTCTCCCAATTGCACTGCTTCGTCCGAGGCGTAAGGCAACCCCAACATAATCAACATTTCTGCCCAGCCCATAACACCAAGCCCTACTTTGCGGTTTTTGGTGGTTTTGGATTTTACTTGGGGCAATAGATAATGGTTTGCTGAGATTACATTGTCCAAAAGCCGTATAGTAGTGGCAATAGTTTGTTCTAGCTTATCCCAATCCACTTTCCACTTTCCATCTAAAGTTTTAACCATTTTTATCAAATTCAAGGATCCTAGATTACAACTTTCATGGTCCAAGAGGGGTACTTCCCCACATGGATTTGTGGTTTGAATTCCACCTTGTTTTGGAATGGGATTGGCCTTATTGATGGTATCCAAAAAAATAAGCCCAGGATCTCCAGTTTTCCAAGCTGCTTCAACAATAGTTTGCCAAATATCAGAAGCCCTTACCGTTTTATGAACGGTATGGTTTCTTGGATTGATGAGTTCCCAATCATTATTTAATTGCACTGCGCGCATAAATCTATCTGATATACCGATAGAAATATTAAAATTCCTTAAACTAACATTATCCGATTTTGATTTGATGAAATCTTCAATATCTGGATGCTCCACATTTAAAATACCCATGTTTGCCCCCCTTCTTTTCCCTCCCTGCTTCACATATTCTGTTGCGGCATCATATATTTTCATAAAAGCAATAGGACCTGATGAAGTTCCACCTGATGAAGTGACCACATCACCCTTAGGCCTAAGTTTGGAAAAATTATATCCCGTTCCACCTCCACTTTGATGAATCAATGCAGCATTCTTAAGGGTGGTAAAAATGCTATTCAAGCTATCTTTAACAGGCAGGACAAAACATGCGCTTAACTGTCCATTGGGCAAGCCTGCATTCATTAAAGTCGGCGAATTTGGTAGAAACTCAAGATTTACCATAACTTTATAAAAGGTGTTTTCCCACTCCTTTCTATTGATTTCTTCAATATTTGAAATGTGTTTTGCCACTCTTCTAAAAAGCGCGTTTGGAGTTTCAACTATTTTCCCATTAATATCTTTTTTAAGATATCTGGCGTTTAGAATCTGTGTAGCATTTTTAGTAAGTCTCATTTTGGTTTAAGTGAGAACCCCGTAGTGGCTGTTAATATTTTTTTTAACTTTTTTGTCGTAGTAGAATCTATCAAATTTAGTGCCCTTACTCCGCAGAGCTTTTCCACCATTTGTATTCCTGCCAGCGTATTAGAAGCTATTCCGGTCACGATATCAGGTGTGATATTAAATGCCTTCATGAGTCCATATACGGCATATGGGTCAGATGCACTTAAAATGGTACATTGAATATGTTCTCTAATCCTCTCAATAGCACTGTCTCCATTGTAGGGTTCAAGGGGAGAGGCCCCAATTTCTATTATAGCAACATCTGCTTTTTCAATAGCAATTCTACTAAGCATTTGCTCCAATTTAGTTTGATATGTTTCTTTGGGGCAGATAGAAGATGGAAGCCCAACGTCAACAAAATCCAATACTTTATCCGCGCCAACATCCTTAAAAGCAAGAATATCTTTAAAACGCCCTGCTCCTGTAAGTTTTGCACCAACCACGTTGTACCCCGCTTGTTTGAATAGATTGGTCACTATACGGGCAGATGTAGTTTTTCCAGCGGACATGGATGTCCCCACAAAAAGAATTACCGGAGTATCAAAAGGAACTGTTCCTATAGGTTTTACAAAACTATCCATAGTCACTTTTTCCTCTCTCCTGAAAGCATGGCCTGTATACAACACCCTTATCATCTTGGGAATAAAAATCGATTTTGAAGTTAGTTTTCCCAACAGACCTGCACCGGTCAAGACGCTCATCTTTAAATCATCCGTCACGTTTCTCCAACTACCTGTAGCTTCCAGTGTAGCAAAACGTTCACCTAAAGCTCCAATAAGTGATTCCCCGGCAATAACCCCTCGCATTCTTCCATTGGGAAGTTCCAGTTTTAGACTTTCACCGCCGGCATTTATTATTTTGCATGCCACATAGTCCCCAGTCTTCCATTTATCGCGCTCTATTTTTTTAAATGTAAAATCTTTCTCGGCCAAGTCAGAAATTCGAGTTAAGGATGTATAGATATATTTATGATTCATAGTACTGTTCTTTAATTTGAATTAATTGCTTTTGCCAACAGAAGAAGAGTCAACAGTGCAGTTCTTACCGGCAACTCATTTAAGAAGATGAACTCATGGACAGCGTGGGCGCCATCCCCGGTGGTTCCCAATCCATCTAAAGTGGCCGTGTACATACTTGTTGTATTGCCATCAGACCCGCCACCAGCAATACCTTCTTCTAGCTTCAACCCCAATAATGCCCCTTTTGTTTTTGCAAGTTGCCATAACAACCGATTGCGTTCTGTGCGCTCAAGAGGAGGCCTGCCAATACCTCCATCAATGTATAGTTCCACATCTGGCATAGATGGTCTTAATGCGTAAATCTGTTCAGTGATTTTATCACCATCCGCTTGATTTAAAACCCTGACATCTATGACGGCCTTACTTTCCGGGGCAACCACATTGGCAGAGATTCCACCTTGGATCATACCTACATTTACAGTGATTCCGTTTTCAAAATCATTCATAGCATACAATTGCTGGACAACATTTGAAAGTTCTACAATGGCATTGATTCCCTTTTCTGGATCCAATCCGGCGTGTGCTGCTTTTCCCTTAACGGTTATGGTGAACCTTCCAACACCTTTTCTGGCTGTTTTTAATTTTCCATCCAAACCCAATGGGGGTTCCAGTACAAAGGCCCTTTTTGTGATTTTGGCGATGCGGGAAATTGTTTGTGTGGATTCCCTGCTTCCAATTTCCTCATCGGAGTTGATGATAATTATCGGCTCCAATGAAATGGACAATCCCAGTTCTTTTATTGCCTTAAGCGAAAAGACTAATTGCGTCAGCCCTGCCTTCATATCATATATGCCAGGGCCGGTCATTCTTCCATTTTTTTCTCTAATCGGCATTGTTGACAGCGTGTCCATCTCCCATACAGTATCGCAATGCCCAACAATCAATTGTAAAGGCTTGTCCTTAAATCTGTTTTGAGGTCTAGCATATAAATGTCCCCCGGTTTGCTTTCCTGGAAAATACATTACATGGAATCCTAATTTTTTCAGTTCTCCACCAATTAATTTGAGAATTTTTACTTGGGAGTCATGATTGCCAGAAGGAGATTCATGAACAACCAACCGTTCCAAAAAACTGATCATTTTTTTTTGGTTCACCTTAAAATAATCCAATATTTCTTTGGCGTTTAGCTCGGTCTTGGATGTCATCTCTTAAAGTCTTTGGGAAATGGAAAATTATAGGTCTTGGTGATTTTGGCAAATCTTCCAGGTGAGATATAGACAAAAAGTGGGTCTTTAACTAATTGATCCTGTTCATCCCTCTCGGAGATTCTCCTATATTCATCAAGCACTTGTGCTACTTTTATTTTTCCGGTTATAATACTGTTCTCACCAAACCCATCAATGACCTTGAACAATTCGCACTCCAGACGCAAATAAGAATCTTTTAAGAACATGGCATCCATAGTCTGTGCTTTCTCCAGCGGCAGGGCTTTTAGAACATTTTTATATTTAGAAATTACCGTATCCCTTTGTGAAGCGGCAAGGGAGGTTGCAACAATGGTGTCTGGCAGTGGAAAACTAACGGTAAAAAATTTGGTTTTTAAAACGTTGTGGTACGTGGCGTGCTTTGGTGTGCAAACAAATCCAAAGTAGTTGTCAAACCCTACAGGGCCCGCCATATGTTTGGGCGCCATGTCATAGTTATCTGCTTCCTTGGTTCCGATAAGAACCAAAGGGGCTACCATAAAAGTGCTGTCCCAAATGGGAACACTCGTGTCCAAAGATTGAAAAAGGTGCTGCATTGCCTTCATACTTGATGGTAAGGAATTGAATAAATGTAGAAAGGAACAGGAGATTCTAAAATGATGAATATCATTCAATATCTATGTGCTTCAAATGCTTTTGTAAAAGGGTGAAATGATTTTTAGCGTATCATAAACCAATTAGAGATTGGTATAACCAGAAGCAGGAAACCAAAGGCCTCCTGCTTCCTATGAATTCTTCTTGTTCAAGTCATGCTTTCAATCAATCCTTAAGCCATTTTATTGCTAAAATAATCTAGGGGTCAATTTTGACATATCAATCACGCTGAATCCTTCACTATGATTTACTTTGCTTTGCAACATCATAAATCAATATTTTTCAAAAAACTATACTTTCATTAATCGTTTGGCTAAAGTACAACACCCAACCAAGGTGTGAACTGACCTAGGTCAGTTGGATACATTTTTTTCTTTTTTTTCTTCATATTGTTCCTTTGCACTTGTTTTTCCTTGTTTCAATAGTTCAAAAAACTGATTTAAAAACTTTGATTTGAAGTCGATTTAAGTTTCATCAAACCTTTTTCCGCCATATTGATGTTCTCTATACCTTGCAAAAGTGCATCTGGATTAAAAGAAATACTATCTATTCCCGTTCTGACCAAGAAAGAGGCAAACTCCGGAAAATCACTCGGTGCCTGTCCACAAAGCCCAATTTTTGTGCCTGTTTTGTTTGCCTTTTTAATGGCCATGGCTATCATACGTTTGGACGCAAGATTATTTTCATCAAAAAGATTGCCCATAAGTTCAGAGTCCCGATCTATTCCCAGAGTGAGTTGTGTAAGGTCATTGGAACCAATAGAAAATCCATCAAAGATTTTTGCAAATTCCTCTGCTAAGATTACATTGCTGGGTATTTCTACCATAGTATAGATTTCCAATCCTTTTTCTCCACGTTTTAATCCGTTTTCTGCCATTAAACCCACAACTTTTTTTCCTTCTTCCAAGGTTCTGCAAAAAGGTACCATTACCTTAAGGTTATCCAAACCCATGCTCTCGCGAACCTTTTTAATAGCAGCACACTCCAGAGCAAACGCTCCCTTGTACAAATCGCTGTAGTATCTGGCAGCTCCCCTGAAACCTAGCATGGGATTTTCCTCTTCTGGTTCAAAGTCCCGTCCACCTATAAGATTAGCATATTCATTGGTCTTAAAATCACTCAAGCGCACAATAACCTCTTTGGGATAAAAGCTTGCCGCGATCATTGCAATTCCTTGTGATAGATGGTCGATAAAGTATTCTTTCTTATCCTTGTAATTTTGGGTAAGTTCATTAATAGCATTGATGTCTTCAGGATGTTTGACATTGTCAAATTTTAATAATGCCATGGGATGCACTTTTACGGAATGGGTTATGATAAATTCCATTCGCAATAGCCCAACTCCAGAATTGGGATAGAAAGAAAGACGGAACGCATTTTCTGGATCGGCCAAAATTAACTTTGCCTCTGTCTTTGGCATTTTTATGTTGGAAAAATCAATTTCTCTCGTTTTAAACGGTAATTTTCCTTTGTAGACATAACCCATTTTTCCTTGGGCACATGATAATGTAATTACCTCTCCATCTATGATCTTACTGGTGGCATTGCCACAGCCAACTATGGCAGGAACACCAAGTTCACGAGCCACAATGGCCGCATGACTTGTTCTACCTCCTTTGTTGGTGACAATTCCTCCTACTTGTTTTAGCAAAGGATCCCAATCTGGATTTATAGTATCCGTAACTATGATATGATGTTTATCCAACATAGAAGCTTCTCTTGGAGATTTTAAAAGCTTAGCTGCTCCCATCTTTATTTTGGCTCCTACAGCATTTCCGCTGGTCAGTATTTCTCCCTTCTCAAGTAAGGTATATTCCAGTAGAAAATTTTTGTTTCTTGTATGATGAACCGTTTCTGGACGGGCCTGAATGATAAACAGCTCGTTGGTAACCCCATCTTTTGCCCATTCAATGTCCATAGGGCCTTTATAATGTTTCTCTATCAACAAGGACCATTTGGCAAGCTGGATAACCTCATTGTTAGTAAGTATAAATTGCCGTTGTTTTGAGAGGGGGGTGGTTATATTTTTCGTTGATGCTCCATCCTTAGATTGTGAATAGACCATGGTCAATTTCTTATCTCCCATTTTCTTTTGGACAATTGGGTATTTGTCCTGCTCTAGTGTAGGTTTGAATACATAAAACTCATCAGGGTTTATAGTGCCCTGGACAATATTTTCCCCTAACCCCCAAACTCCGGACAAGAGTATAATATTCTCAAAACCAGATTCCGGTTCTATGGTAAAACCGACCCCTGAGCATCCCTTATCCGCCCGCACCATTTTCTGAACGCCTACAGACAGGGCAACATCGCTGTGCTCAAAACCTTTGTCATCCCTGTATTTTATTGCCCTGTCTGTGTAAAGGGAAGCAAAGCACTTCTTGACTGCTTCCAGTAGGGGTGCTTGTCCTTCAATATTTAAAAAAGTATCATGTTGTCCTGCAAAACTGGCAGTGGGAAGGTCTTCAGCCGTGGCACTGCTCCTTACCGCAACAGCGCATTGAGCTTGTCCGCATAAGTTTTGATAGGCTTCAATAATCTCCTTGGTGAGTTCAGCGGATAGTTCTGCATCCAGTATGAGTTTACGGGCTCTTTTTCCGACCATTCCCAAGTTTGAATATTTTCTTACATCCAATTGGGCCAATACCTCTTCCAAAGGTTTTCTAAGGGAATTCTCATCCAAAAAATCCCAAAAGGCCCTAGAGGTTGTTGCAAAGCCATTAGGAACCCGAACTCCTTTGGAAGTAAGTTGATTGTACATTTCACCCAAAGAAGCATTTTTACCTCCAACAAAAGGAATATCATTGATTCCCAACTCCTTAAATTCTTTAATAAGACTACTCATTTTTTTGAATCAGATTGCCAATGGTGGTTTCGTCATCTCATTTTGGCTACATCCCAAAATTAGCGGTACCCTTTCTATGATGGAATGACCTTAATCATTAATTCAAATATCAGAGTTCAGTTTTTTTGATGGCTTCCGTCTTAAAATCCTGACTGACCCAAGTCATTTGGCACGAGGGACATACGAGATACTTTTAAGGAAAATGGACAAGCTTATGTTCATTAATTAATCTAGTTTTTAATTAAAAAATAATATCATGAAAAAATTATTGCTTGGTTTATTTATTATTGGACTAACCGCCCAATCGTATGCCCAAATCATTAAAACAGAAGAGCTTTCCGAGGTCATAGTATATGCGACAAACTATAAATATCTGACCAATGTGAACACAAAAGAAGTTGCTTCAATTCCTGTAGAACTGCTAGAAAGAAAAGTAGCTGCTTTCGATTTGAAAAATTCTGAGTATTATCAAGATGACTATGATCTTTACCAGGTTAATTTCTACATACCTGAAGGAAGAATACTGGCTGCTTATGATAAAGATGGTAAGCTTTTAAGAACAGCTGAAAAGTTTAAAGACGTAAATCTCCCAAGGTCGGTTAAAGAATCTGTTTATGAAAGATTTCCTGGCTGGACCATTACCAAAGATGTTTATTTGGTCAACTATCATGAAGACAAAAGTGTGACCAAAAAATATAAATTGAAACTAGTCAACGGTGATAAAGTTGTACGAGTGAAAACGGATGAAAATGGAAAATTTTTATAATCCAATTTGTTAATCTTAAAAAAACAGCCATGTCAGTTTTAAAGGTCATAGAAATTTTGGGAAACTCCACTGAGAGCTTTGAAGATGCTGTTCAGAACATCATTACTGAAGCATCAAAAACCGTAAAGGACATTAAATCTGTATATATAAAAGATATGCAGGTTACGGTAAACAACAACCAAATTGAAGAGTATCGTGTAAATGCCAAAGTATGTTTTGGCATTCTTGATGAACCCTCCACAGCTTAAAATTGGAGTAGGCATTCCCTAGGTACCTAAATGAATGTAGTGTCCTAATAACCCCGCCAAGGGAATGCCCTCTTTTAGGAAACCAACCTAAATAACACAATACCAGCAGCATTATTCTTCTTTTGGAACAGTTATGCTGTTTGCCGCTTTATTATTTGTTGATTAAATACAATTATGGTACGTTCAAAAAAAATATTTGAGAATAACGTTGATGAATATGAGTCTTGGTATGACAAATACCCCAAAGTATATATGTCCGAGATACAGGCAATCAAAGAACAACTTCAAAAATTACCAGAAAACATTCGAGGAATAGAAGTGGGTCTGGGAACAGGAAGGTTTTCTGAACCCTTGGGCATCAAAGAAGGTATAGAACCTTCTTCCGCAATGGCGCAAAAGGCAAAAAAACGGGGTATTGAAGTATTGAAAGGCACCGCGGAAAGATTACCGTATGCAGATTTAACTTTTGATTTTGTTCTTTTTGTTACCATTTGTCACTTCAGTAGCATTGGTAAGGCAATATCAGAAGCCCATAGGGTTCTTAAGACCAATGGAGCGATAATCATTGGTTTTTTGGACAAGGACCAGGAAATTGCAAAACAGTATGAAGAAAAAAGAGGGCATAGTACCTTTTATAGAAATGCCCATTTCTATCCTGTTGGGCGTATTGAGAAAATGCTGAACGAAAAAGGATTCAAAGAATTGGCATTTAACCAAACCCTCTTTGGAAAATTAAACGAGATAAATGAAATACAACTTCCTAAAAAAGGCTTTGGAGAGGGCTCTTTTGTAGTGGTAAAGGCATTGAAAAAATGATTTATGAATATCTTTCACATACCGCCGATGTAGCCCTTAAAGTTGAGGGAGCCAGCCTTAAAGAATTGTTTAAGAACGGTTTAAAGGGGATGAACGATATCCTTAAAGAAGGGTTTTGCGGCAAAGTAAACCGATTTGATAGCCAAATGACCATAGAAATCACTTCGGCCAATAGAACCAACTTATTAATTGATTTCCTATCTGAGGTTTTGGCACTTACCAATGTCCAGAAATCCATTTATTGTGGCGTATACTTTTGCTATATTTCAGATACTAAGCTTGTAGCACAGCTGTATGGGACTTGGTTTGGTAATTTTGATGAAGATATAAAAGGAATAACCTACCATGAAGCATATATTCACAGAAACGAAGATGGAAACTTGGAAACATGTATCATTTTCGATCTCTGATTATGCAAAAGGTAACAAAGGAACATATAGAAAAACTTACAGATTACCTTTGGGAAATACCTACATCTTTTAGAAAAGATATGTTGGTGCCGGCAAGAATCCTTGCTTCAGAACAAATCCTGGATGATATCATTGAAGATAGATCTCTTAATCAATTGGTCAATGTAGCAACACTTCCTGGTATTAGGAAAGCCTCATTGGTAATGCCAGATGTGCATGAAGGTTACGGTTTTCCCATTGGAGGGGTTGCTGCCACCTCTTATCCAGATGGGGCAATTTCTCCAGGCGGCATTGGCTATGACATTAACTGTGGCGTGCGCTTGTTGACTTCATCACTGAAAATGAAAGACATAAAAGAAGATCTTGAGGCTTTAGGAAAAGAATTATACGCCAAAATACCTTCCGGAATGGGCAAAGGTGGTCAAATACGCGTTTTTTCGGAGCAAATGGATGAAGTACTCCACCGCGGTGCTGAATGGGGCGTTAAACAAGGTTATGGCCATAAAGATGACCTTGCATACATTGAAAGCAAGGGAAGGTTAGCTTGGGCAGATCCAAGCTGCGTTTCCCAAATGGCCAAAAATAGGGGAACCGACCAGTTGGGGACCATTGGCTCCGGCAATCATTTTGTAGAGGTTGACGTTGTTGAAGAAATTTATGATAACGAAAGTGCCAAAGCCTATGGGCTTCATAAAAATCAAATCGTGGTGATGATTCATACTGGATCACGTGGTCTAGGACACCAGGTGGCAACCGATTATATCAGAATCATGATAAATGCAATGCAGAAATATGGCATAAAACTTCCAGATAGAGAGTTGGCCTGTGTACCATTCAATTCTGAAGAAGGGCAAAATTATTTCAAGGCCATGTGCGCTGCCGCCAATTATGCATGGTGCAACAGGCAAATCATTTCATGGGAGGTTAGAAATGCCTGGGAAACCCTTTTTGGCAAGGAAAAAGGGCAATTAAGACTTATGTACGATGTTGCCCATAATATAGCGAAGGTTGAAGACCATGTCATAAATGGAAAAAACGAAAGAGTAATTGTACATAGAAAAGGTGCAACAAGGGCATTTGGGCCTAATTTTGAAGAGCTTCCAGATGCATATATTGCTGTTGGCCAGCCTGTAATAATTCCAGGCAGTATGGGGACCTGCTCTTATGTTCTGGCCGGTACCACAAAAAGTTATGACATTACCTTTGGATCCTGCTGTCATGGAGCAGGAAGGAGATTATCAAGAACAGCTGCTAAAAAACAAGTAAATGCACCCGTTCTTAAAGAACAACTTAGAGAAAGGGGTATTTTTATAGAAGCTGGTTCATTTAAGGGCATTGCGGAAGAAGCACCCATAGCCTATAAAGATGTAAACAGCGTTGTTGATACGGTTAACATCTCCGGAATTGCAAAAAAAGTCGCAAAAATCAAGCCCCTAGTTGTTGTTAAGGGCTAAGCTTGCTCTTTCTTTGGTTGGCACTATTTGTTTTTCCAACGCTCCAGTCTTGGTAGACCAGAAACAAAAAAACTTGCTAAAAACCCGGGAAACCCTTGTTCCTTCATTTTTTCTTTACAAAACTTTTTCATTTGATCTACCGTAAAATCCGGTTGGGTAAAAACTCCATTCCCATAACAATAGCTGCAATACATTTGATTTTTTGTACCGTCTGCGTTTGTGCCTCCTTTTTCTGGGTCTTTCTTAAGTGGCATTCCACAGCTTTGGCAATTTTTATATTTTTTCATTTTTTATGAGTTTTAATTGGATGGGTATGGTCTGTTCTAGCTTTCGATTGCAATGCAGATATCCACTATATGTTTTCCCTCCGGATGCGTTCTAGGGTCATTTTTATACGATTCATACATTAATTGTGCAAGCTTCAATTTTTCTGATTGGATAAAACCCATTATCTCCTGCCATGCTTCTTCATATTCGGTAGGAAGAATTTCAAAGGAAGCAACAAGGTATTCGGCCTTAGGCAGTTCCATTAGTTGTATTTCATCTTCAGGTTTGGTCCCCTCTGGAACGGTAAACCCAACACGTATAGTCTGTTTTTCTTCAGGAACTAAATCAGGGTCGTCAAGATATACGCTAATGGCTTCAGTCTTTGGACTGGCCAGTAATTCCTTTGGCTCGGCCCAATCTCTTACTTTAGTAAATAGTTTCTCAAAAAGTGCGCTATCACCTTTATAGCGGCCAACATTGCTTACATAGGCCAGAGTGCGTTTGGGCAATGTCTTTACTTTTATTTTTGATGTTGATATTGGTGTCTTCATTAAATTAGACTTTTTTTGTTATACATTCTGCATGTTATATACCATTCACATAACTTTCTTCCAACAATTGAATTGCTTCTTTATCCGAAACTTGATGAAACTCTAAATAAAACTGCCCTACCGCTTTAAAATTGAAAGGAGTTTGCAGGCAGATTACCTCATCAACGTTACCTGATGACTTTATTTTTTTAATTGCCGATTTTGACGCTACTGGAACTGCAATCACAATTTTTTTAGGTTGCTGTTTCTTGACCAGTTCTGCGGTCACCAATATGGTATTGCCAGTTGCAATTCCATCATCCACAATGATCACTATCTTATTTTTCAAATTTTCTGGCATTCTGTTTTTATAATACTGGTTTTGGCGTTTTCTTAGTTTTTGCCTTATTCTTTGTGCTTCCTCTTCTATGTAGTTTTTTGTAACGCCAACAGCATTACTCAATATCATATTTTCCAGACTTACAGCTCCAATGGCATACTCCCGATGGTACGGATGACCAATTTTTTTAGTGAGTACAACATCCAAGGGCGCTTGCAACTTTTTTGCGACTATACTACCCAATGGCAATCCGCCTCTGGGTATGGCCAATACCACAACATCTTCTTTCTTAAATTGAATTAGGGCCTGTGATAATTGTATACCAGCATCTGTTCTGTCTTCAAACATTTTGTCTCCTTTTTATGGTTCACAACCATTTGATGAACCAGTTTGCCGTATGCCTTGCAACCTCTTTTAATTTACCGGGCTCTTGGAACAAATGAGAGGCTTCTGGTATTATTTCCAACTTTTTGTGGCATTCTAATTTTTGGTAGGCCTTCTCATTAAGTATTATTACCTCTTGGTCCCAACCTCCAACCAACAGAAGTGTTGGTGCCGTTACCTTTTGTAGTTGCAGTATTGCCAAATCTGGTCTACCACCCCGAGAAACAACAGCTTTAACGTCTTTATCATAAAAAGCTGCAGCCTTTAACGCAGAGGCACTCCCTGTACTAGCTCCAAAATATCCAATGGGCAAATTTTCAGTCTTGCTATACGCTTGTATCCATTGGGTAACATCTATCAAACGTAATGTCAGCAAATCAATATTGAATCTATTCTCATAATTTCTATCCTCTTCTTCAGTCAATAGGTCAAAAAGCAAGGTTGCCAAACCTTCTTCATTTAGGATACGGGCAACATAATTGTTTCTTGGGCTAAATCTGCTACTGCCGCTTCCGTGGGAAAAAATCACTATCCCGGTGGCATTTTCTGGAATCGTCAGGACACCAGGTAATGAAATCCCATCCAATCTTATCTTAACCGGAATGTTCAACTCTTTTAAGGACATCATGACTCAGCAATTTTTATGATTTTCTTTTTTTGAATTAAAGTCAAGGCCAACACACCATAGGCAACTGCCAAAAGAGTTATTGAGATTAGCAATCCGATAAACGGTATGAGTGTCAACAACCTTAGTACAATTGCAGTACCCAGTGCTATAAAGACAATAGACCAAAAACCCCATGATTTATTTTTCCTATGGGCCCAATAGTGCACTATCAATAGCGCTGCTACCAAATGCCCAAATAAAATACTAAAAAGGTATAGAGAGAGTAAAAATAAACTTATGGGAATCCCCACAATGATTACAAGGGTAAAAACAATTAACAAGGGCAATCCGAACAAATAAATAAGCCCATATCCAAAGCTTTTCCAGAAATCGTTATCCAAACGGCCCACTGATTTTACAAATACTTTTTTGAATGCCCAGTTGAGCAACAACAGCACTAAAAAAGCGGACAGTACGTAAAAAATCCAAAAACCGAGCGTTGCTATACCCAACGCTTTCCAAGAAAATTCATTCCGATCTTTCATCAACTCTTCATTAAATACTGCTTGTGCGTTGACAAGGGAATTCCCAAAATCTACTTCCCCATCTTCAGTCCAATATTCAACATCTCCATAAAATTTTGCGTTGTCACCAATTTCAATTTCTTCTGCTACTATTTTGGAATTTCCCCTAACCTCTCCATTAACTTTGATCTCTCCACCATACAGTTCTGCTCCTTCTTCGATTTTTCCATTGATGTTCAACTCTCCACCAGATGCTTTTACCATACCTTTTACTTCTCCATCTAGGTCTACCGTACCTGAAAAGCTGATTAGATTACCATGAATCACGGTTTCCTCCGTAATTGATATTTCACCACCAAAGACAATGACATCGTCACCCACAACATTGTCAAGGGTAATTGTTCCACCAGAGGCACGAATATCATCTTTGACATATCCTTTTACCAATATTTCTCCTGCTGCCACAATCAAATCTTGTTGAACGGTGTCCTTTACAATGAGCTTACCTCCAGCTGCGACCACATCACCAGCTACGGTTGCGTTTATCGTAACAGTTTCTGCCGCGAGATAAACATCATCTTGCATGTTTTTTGAGAGGGTAATGGTCTTATCCGATTCAAATTGACCTAAGGCCAATATGGGGAACACTACTGCGATAAAAAGTACGAATGTTTTCATTTGTCACATATTTTTTGATTTTAACATCAAAGTAACCCTGAATGAAGAAATTTTGAAATGATCTGGGTCAGCCCTTAAAAAATATAGGGTCAGTTGATTTAGGTCATTTTCATAAAATTTTATTAAACCTAATTTTAGCACAAATATTTTTTGAACAACTGGTTGGTTTTAGATAGGTTTTGGACATCAAAAAGTTGTGCTAATTAGCGGGAGTGCTATATCTGAAAAAAATATAGTTATGAAAACAATGCAAGAACTATTGAGCGAAATAATGTTGCTGACAAATCACATTGAGACAGAATACCCGGAATTGTATAGATTCTTGGATGAAAACCCTATGACCATTCCGTCATTGGACCACCCAAACATAGACAAGGAAATCATGAAAGAGTATATGGATAGTTTAAAACAATTATTGGAACATTATTTGGAAACACACCAGACCAACAAAATATTGGGTAAATCTCATTCATAGTAAGAATTAATCTAGTTAAAAACACAGAAGATGAAATGGTGGAAAAAAGTACTATTTGTTTTATTAATTATTATTGGACTGTTACTTGTATTGGGAACTTGGTACAAAAACAAATATGCTATGGAAATGGTTATGGAACGAACCGTAAACCGGCCTGAACTTAATCGCAGTCTTGTAATTGCAACTCAAGGAAGTGCATTTAAGGATAGTATCACCTTTGGAATTATAAATCACTTTGAATCTGATTCTTTATTTATAAGAATAATTGATGTCTCTGGATTGGCAAAAGTTAATTTGGACGACTATGACGCAATGGTTTTAATGCATACTTGGGAAAATTGGAAACCTCCAATGGCAGTAGGCTCATTTGTTGACAAGCTTAAAATAGAGCAGAAAAACAAAATTGTGGTTTTGACCACTTCTGGGGAAGGATCATCTAAGATAGAGGAGATCGATGCCATAACAGGAGAATCTATTTTGGAAAATGTTCCAGCCTATACCGAGAAAATAATATCAGAATTGGAGCAAATTCTAAGACCAAAAGATAATTGAAAACCGCGGGACAATATAGGTGCCCGTTCAGATAGGAATTAATCATTTTTGGTTTTTGCTTCCTCTTTTTTTAGTTTTTTAAAATACCTTCTTGTAAGAAAATTGTGTTTTAAGGCTTCCATGTTTTCATTAAAACGTTTGGTACCTTCCTCAATGTTTTTCATAGTGCTTTCCAATTGATTAACCAAAATGGTATCTGTTGCTAAGTAATTAACAGTTCCTTTTCCCTTGGAAAGATTTAAAGAAAGGCTATCCAATGAATTGGAAATTGAGGCAATCTTGTTGCTAGACAACTCCAAGTTCGTCATTATTGTTTTCATTTGTTGTCCAGAAAGAGAATCACTTATCAAGACATTGGCAACACTTTCCTCAAAATTGATATGTGTAATTATTTCATTCAACTCTTTTAGTGCTGTGTTGGCTTCGGAGCTCATGTTTTTTAGGTTTACAACGGTCTGGTGCAAATCTTTTGACATTATAGTATCGTTGAGCAATCTACCCAAAGTACCTTTCCCGTTTTTAAGAGATTCCGTTACTTGGAGCAAGTCGGCTGTTAAGAGTGCGGCATTTTCATTGGTTACATTTAGGGTGCTCAGCATGTCCTCGGCACCAATTCTACTATACGATTCAATTTCATCCCCTGATGCGATTGGAAGCCCAATCCCTTTACCGGGAACAATATTGACTATCATACTCCCCACAAGGCCATCCGAACCTATCGTTGCGATTGCATTCTTGCGAATATGTTGTAACATTTTCTCTTGAATGATCATATTGACGACTATTGTCGTATCGTTAAACATTTTTATCCCATTTACAGTACCAATGTCTATACCTGAATAACGAACATTGTTACCTTTTTGTAATCCGTTCACATTCTTGAAAACTGCATTGATATTGAATGTACTGCCAAAGAGGTTTTGTCTATTGCCAATAAGATAAGCCCCAAGAACCAATAAAATGGTCCCTAGGATAACAAAGACCCCCAATCTTATTTTTTCCACTGTTGTTTTTTCCATTTTATTATTTTTTGAAAAATGCCTGTACTTTGGCATCTTTTGACTTTATAAGTTCATGATAGCTGCCTTCGGCATAGTTAACACCGTCCACAAGCAGAATAATACGTTCTGAAATTACCCTCGCACAGTCCACATCGTGCGTAATGATCAACGAAGATGTACCGTATTTTTTTTGGATGCTCCGCATTAACTCTATGATTTCTTTAGAAGTTATTGGGTCCAAACCGCTGGTAGGTTCATCATAAAAGATGATTTTTGGTCGCAATATGATTGCTCGGGCCAAGGCCACCCTTCTTTTCATACCGCCTGAAAGTTCTGCGGGCATTAGTTCCATAGTGTGTTCTAAACCCACACTTTCTAGGGCTTCCATAACAAAGGGAGTTGTATCCTCGATATCTCCCAACTTCTTTCTATGTCTTCTCATAGGAAATTCTAGGTTTTCCCTTACGGTCATGGAGTCATATAAAGCGCTCCCTTGAAAAAGAAACCCAATATCCGCTCTTAATACATCTAACGACTCTTGGTCCAAAGTGGAAATATCATGCTCCATAACTGAGACATAACCCTTATCCGGCTCCATCAAACCCACAAGACATTTGATCATTACGGACTTTCCTGAACCCGATTTTCCCATAACCACCAAATTTTCGCCCTCATAAAGTTTCATGTTGAATCCGTTGAGCACATGGTTTTCTCCAAAGCTTTTGTAAAGTCCCTTAATATCTATAATGACTTTCTTTTCTTTGACTGACTCAGGGCCAACTGCTATTTCTTTTTCCATTATCATTACAATTCATAAAAAATATCCGATATAAAGACAGCTACAAAGTCAATAACAAAAAGAAGCATGGAAGTAAAAACAACCGCTGTATTTGCTGCCGTACCTACTCCTGCAGTTCCCTTTTTGCTATAATATCCTTTATAACATCCCACTAAACCAATGGCAAATCCAAAAAAGAAAGATTTTATGGTCGCAGGGATTAAATCCCCATAAGACAGTGCATCAAAAACAGTGTTAAAATAAAGTTGAAAGGAGACATTGCCTTTAAAGTTCTCTACCAGCGCCGATCCGTAAAGGGCAACTGCATCACCTAAAATCACCAAAAGTGGCAACATTAATGTAGTTGCCATGATTCTGGTAACAACTAAATATTTAAAAGGATTGGTACCAGAAACCTCCATAGCATCTATTTGCTCCGTTACTCTCATTGACCCGAGTTCTGCACCAATTCCGGATGCTATGCGTCCGGCACATACCAAGGCAGTAATTACAGGGCCCAACTCTCGTACAATAGATATTCCAACCATATTGGGCATCCACGAAACTGCACCAAATTCAATAAGGGTGGGTCTAGATTGCAAGGTGAGTACCAGTCCAATAATAAACCCAGTGACCAGCACCAACACAAGAGAGCGATTGCCCATATTATAGCACTGCCTTAAAAATTCCTTAAACTCAAAGGGAGGTCTAATACCTACCTTAAAAAAGCGTCCCGCAAAATAGGATAGCTCTCCAATTTCGATAAAAAACTTCCTCATTTGCAAAGCTGCTTTTGGTATATGTCCCATGCTTCTCGCTTTTAAAGAAATGATTTACTGCCAAATGTAAAGCTTGAGTTGAATTTTAAGAATGACCAATATCATGACTATACTGATCTAGGTCATTTACCTGAAACGACCTAATAACTACCTTGGATATCAACAAATAAGGTAAAAATAATGGAAACAAAACCTATATATAATTCAGATCTACATTTTGAACATCAGCAGTGGAACAAGGAACTTGCTTTTTGGAAAGACGAGCTCAAATCTTTCCAAAACAGGCTAGATGAATTGGTCATAAGATGGACAGATCACCAAGTGCTGGCAAAGTTGGATCAATTTCAAAATCATTTTAATATCCATAAAAACAAAATAGATGAGTTTAAAGAGAACATTCACGCGCACGAACTCAATATCTCAAAACATTTTGAGGCTAACGAGAACGCAATAGATCGAGTACATTTTAAACAACATTCGAAATTTAGGGAACAAATCGAAACTCAACGTGATATTTACAATGATTTAAAAAAGCGGTTTTTCAAGTTTCTGTCTAAATATATGTGACCATCGATTTTTACAGATCTAAGGTTTAAACAATTAAACTTTTAATTTCCATGAGATTACCGCTCTTTATCCTGTTTGTTCTTATGTATTCCCATAGTGCCATATGTGCCTCTTCTCAACGCTTAGAACAGAGGGCCAAAACCGATTCAATCGGAAGAAGTTCCGTTTCCACGACAGTTCTTGTGCCAAAGGATGTAAAAGTAGAGGACTACTTTGAGTTTTTGGATTCTTTGGTGATCAAGTATGATTCTCTGGTCAACTATAAGCTTACCGAACATATCTTGGTAAGGTTAAATCCATCTATTATAGATACATTGGCCAATACGGATTACTATAAAATGATCAAAAAGGATTCTTTTGTATATGACCAAAAGAAATTGATGGTTTTAAAAAAAGGGCAATCCTTAAAGATTCCAGACTCCACCGAAGCTTCATCATTGCTCAATTCTTTTAAAAATACGGTGATAGACATTAATATTCCAGAATTCAAACTTAGGATTTATCAAGATTCCACCCTTCTGTATCTATTTCCGATTAGAGTTGGCCAAAACCAAAGTAAATACTTGGCAATGGGAGACCGTATAACCAATCTGAGAACTATTCATGGGTTAGGTGAAATTGTTCGTCATGTAAGAAATCCAGCCTACTATAATCCTTCAGATGGAAAAAGGTTTTATCTCACCAAAAGAGATGACGAAAGAATAACGCTCATGCCCCTTATACCATGGATTGAAACAGAAATTAATGGTATTAGGAATGGACAGATGATACATCCTACCACTAATCCAATTACCTTGGGCAAAGCGTATTCCAATGGTTGTATAGGTACAAAGGAAGGTGATGCATGGTTTATATACTATTATGCCCCAGTAGGCACAAAAGTGCACATACGATATGATACAAAAACCATCGATGAAAAAGGAAATGAGATATTACTAGACGACGTTTATGGATATTTTAAATGAACCCCGGCTGTGTGTCATATTAACAGCCAGGTCTGCCATATTATAGATTAATATTGAATAATATTGAAATGGAAAACAGGGCAATAGGTTTGGTACTTTCAGGTGGAGGTTACAGGGGAGCTGCCCAAGCAGGAGCCATTAAGGCGTTTGAGGAATTCAGTATTTTCCCAGATAGTATTTCAGGTTCTAGCGCAGGGGCATTGGTAGGAGCCCTTTATGCTGCTGATTACTCACCTATTGATATTTTAGGTTTTTTTAAAAAAATAAAACTTTTTGGCTTTTCAAGATATGCGCTTAGAAAACCAGGATTGATCAATACAGCATCCTTCAAAGATATTTTAATGGAGTACTTGCCTCATGACTCTTTCGACGGCTTGAGCAAAAAATTGTACGTAACCGCTACTAATCTGGTAAAAGGAAGGGCAGAAGTCTTTGAAAATGGAAGTTTAACCCTATCCATTTTGGCTTCAGTATCTTTTCCAGGTATTTTTACGCCTGTCACCATTGGAGAAGGGCTTTATGCCGATGGTGGCGTCATGGATAACTTTCCAGTAAAACCATTAAATGGGTGTCATCAAATTTATGGTGTTGAAGTAAGCCCGGTAACAACGGTAAACATTAAAAAATTCAAATCGGTATACCAGGTAATTAACCGAGCTTTTCATTTGAGGTTACATCAAGATTCAGAAGCTAAATTTCACCATTGCAAATTGGTCGTTCAACCAGAAGAACTGTCACAATACAACATTTTCAATTCAAATCATCTTGAAGATTTCTTCAATCTGGGCTATACTTGTGCAATACATGAGTTAAAGAAAGAATCAACAGAGTATCCGGTTTAGCCAAATATCCATAACCCAATCCCCTTTGCCGCTATTCTCAATAATTTTTGTTCTTACTTCATAAAGTGTCCTAAATAAGGTAAATTACAAGGACAATATTTTAATGAAATTCCGTGAACAGAAACCTTCAACATTTTTTCAACGTACTTTGGAAGTCTCTTTTATTTTGGTCATTAGCGATGGGGTTATTTGGGGTGTTCCGATATTTTGGCATACGCGATGACGAAGGATTTTCAGTAACAGGAGACTTTGCTCAATTGCACACGTCAACCATAGTTCTACATCATGTTTTTACAGGTCTTGCCATTGGATTTTTATATGCCACCATCGATTTTATTTTTGAAAGATTTGGTTCAAAGAAAGTATCCCTTGGGCTTAGTTTAATAATTAAAACAATTACATATTTTATTTCCACTATCCTTGTTTTCACCCTTGTATTGGAAATTTTTTCCGAACTTGGCCAGATTAACATTAACAATGAAATAGGCTGGTGGCGAACCAATAAAACTTTTTGGGCAATTCTGCTTTATGTGGTCCTATTATCTTTGGTTTTTGCGTTCATCAAGATTGCTGTTGAAAAATTTGGGAAGGGTGTTTTTCTAAAAATGCTGCTCGGGAAATACAAGAACCCAAAGGAAGAAAAACGAATATTTATGTTCCTAGACTTAAAAGATTCGACAACAATAGCTGAACAATTGGGACATTTTAAGTACAGTCAACTCATTCAAGATTGTTTTTATGACCTCAACAACGTAGTTCCAAAATATGATGCAGAAATTTATCAATATGTAGGGGATGAAGCCGTATTGTCTTGGCCTTATAAAAAAGGATTGGCAAACAACAACTGCGTGGGCTTGTTCTTTGCCTTTCAACAACAAAAATGGGAAAAGTCTGAATACTACTTGGAAAAGTATGGAGTAATTCCCGAATTTAAGGCAGGGCTCCATGGGGGTGTCTTAATGGTTGCCGAGGTAGGCATTGTAAAGAAGGAACTGGCCTACCATGGCGATGTAATCAATACCTCCGCCAGAATTCAAGGGGAATGCAACAAACACAATGTTCACATATTGATTTCTGAGGAATTATTAAAAGATTTAAAAGTAGGTGGCATTTTTTCTTCAAAGTCTTTGGGCAAAGTTCTGCTAAAAGGAAAGCATAAAGAGGTTAAAATCCATACCATTCAAATGACATGATAATCCCAAATACTAAATTGCCTAAAATTTTCTTGCCGAGGCTTGCAATATTTTTTTAAGCGCTAAGTGGTTAGCTGCACCTGTTTTCGCCCCTGGACAAAATTGAAACCCATCAATACTGTGATAATCAAAAAGATTATTCCGCCAATAGCAAAAACTGTAGTTGATAAAAATTCAAACAAAACACCCCCTAAAATAAGACCAAACATACTAGCAATACTCCCCATGCTATTGCCATATCCTTGTATGGCCCCTTGCATGTTAGAGTTTCCTGTTTTGGATAATAGCGCCATAAAACTTGGCCACATTAAACCATTGCCAATAGATAACAGGGTGTTGGCCAAATAAATGATCATTAAACTTTGAAAAGACAAAAGTAAAAAGGATGAAGCTAAAATGAACGACCCAATAAGTATCAACCTTTCGTTGGTCACTTTTCCTTGCAATCTTGTTAAAACCGGGCCTTGAACCACAACCATAATTAAACTGGAATACGCAAGAAAAATACCCAGTTCCGTGGATGACCATTCCAAAATAGTATTGGCATATATTGGGAGCCCTGCATAAAAGAGACTAAAGCCCAAAAAAGTTAGAAAATAGACTATATACAAGAGTGGAATACCGGGTTCTTTCAATATCCTCTTAAATCCTGTTTTTTCGGGATTGGCCTGTATTTCCCCTTCTTGATAACAGTTCTTATGCTCTACTTGAAAAAATCTGCGTAAAGCCCTTAACCGCACTTTTCCAGTGTTTACAACGCAAGGCACACTCTCTTTTAACTGGGTATTTATTACAAAAATTGCTATGAGGGAAATCAGTGCCGCCAAAATCAGTGGCAATACTTCTCCAAGTACCGTAGAAGCCAAAACCCCAGCAAAAGCTGGTCCCAATACAAACCCTAAACTTGTAGAGGCACCCATCTTTCCAAAATTTGAGTTTCTATCCTCATCAGTGGAAATATCGGATAAATATGCATTGGCGACGGATACATTGCCGCCGGTAAAACCATCAAAAACTCGAGCTAAAAAAATAATCGCCAAAGGCAGGGTCATGATGTAACCGCCTGTAAACGTTGTGTTTTGAGACCAAAGTTCTGTTTTAGGAAGGATAAAGGCCAACAAAAATAGCGTCCATGCAATGAATGTTCCCAGCTGACTGACAACCAACACTTTTTTTCTTCCAATCTTATCTGAAAGCCTTCCCAATATAGGAGCGCCAATGAATTGAAAGAAGGGATATGTAGCTCCCAAAATCCCATAGATAAAACCATTTCCTCCCATATCCGTCACTATAAAAATGAGAATAGGAATTACAATACTATACCCCAGAATACCAATAAAATTTACAAGTAAAATCGGGAAAATCTTAGGTGCTATAAGCTTTGAAAGCTTCATAAATGAAATAGGAATAGGTTGTATTTAAAGGTAAACAAATTATTGCCCCAATTCCCTAGCTTCAAAATGTATCAATTCCTGGTTTTCAAAAGCCGTATTTGCTTCAATAGGATTACAGCATACCTCGCAGTCTTCAACATAGTTCTGGCGTGATACCGAGGTATCCAAAAGAAAAGAAATCTCTTCCCAACAATATGGGCATTGAAAAAAATGTTCGAACATATTTCAACTAAAAATCCACATTCAGCAATTGACCACTTATTTGGAGCATTTGCAGCTCGGCCAATTTAGCACTGTATTTGGCTTGACTTTGCGCTAACTCTGCATTCAATAAATTCAATTGTGCCTGCCTAAATTCTATAGAGGTGACCTGTCCCAATTTATAGCGTTCATCCGTCCGGTTGAAGTTGTTTTGATTGGTCTGTAAATTCTTTTCTTGTACTTCCAGTACATATAGCGCATTTGTATAACTGTCCCATGCATTTCGAATATCACGCTCCACTTCCAGCTCTATTTGTTTCTTGAGCAATTCTTGATTTTCATAACCAATTTTCACATTCTTGATGCCGGTAATACCTCTACCTCCATCAAAAAGATTCCATGAAAGATTTACAGCACCCGTAACACCAGTTGATGTATTTTGGATTAAAAATGCAAGTGGACTATTGTTGCTTGATTCATTCCAACCGTAAGTACCCGTTAAACCAATTGTAGGTAGAAAAACACTTTTTGCTGCTTTTACATTGTACATGGTAATGTTCATGTCCTTTTCCACCAATTGAAGTCGGATATTGTTTGATTTGGCCTCATTGTGCATATTTTCCATTTGAAGACCTGGCACAAAATTAACCGTGGTATCTGCAAGAAACTGAGAAGAAAGATCTTGATTCAACACAAGGTTTAGGTCACGCATTGTATTCCTCAATTGTTGTCTGGAGTTCAAAAGATTGATGCTATCCGTATTAATATCCACTTCAGCATTCAATACATCCAACCCTGTGTTCTGTCCGTATTCAAATTGATATCGCGCTCGTTTTAACCTGTCTTTTGAAATTCCCAAGGCCTGTTCCAAGTTTTTAGTGTTCTCTGTTAAGCGAGCCGCTTCATAATACACGGCAAAGAGCTGCAAAATGGTATTCTCAATAGTCTGCCTTACTTCTAATTCCGATTGCTGAGAACGCTCTTTAAAACTCTTATAGCTGTAGTACCTGTTTAATCCATCAAATAAGGTATAGTTTACATCTACAGAAGCATTGTAGCGTCTTGTTTCTGCTCCATCCGCTGTACGCGTATCTCCACTTGCAAGCTGACCTTCAGTGTTTTGCTTATCAATACTTCCACCTGCATTGGCGGTAACCGTGGGCAAATATCCAGAGTTTAAGATACCGGCATTGTTATCATCAATTTTTTGTGTGTTTCGCGCAACTTGAATGCCCAGATTATTCTCCAATGTTAAATCGATGGCCTCTTCTTTGGAAAGTACTCTCTCTTGAGCTTCTGCTGTACTTATAAAAACAAATAAAAAAAGAGGTAATGCCGAAAATATACTTTTAATCATGTTGTTCCTTCTAAAACTTTTGGAGTGTCTTCTTTAGGTTCTGTATGGTTTATACTTCCATTGAGTTGTGGCATTCCTTCTTCCAGCATATGTTGTTCTTCATTCTGTTCCTTAATTGCCCGCTCTACTTCTTCTTTTGATACCATTTCGCCTGTCCATAATCTTTTGGCAAGGACTTTTACATTATTCCCAAATGAAAGAAACAAAGGTAACATCAACAATGTAAGTACAGTGGCAAAACCAATTCCATAGGCAATGGCAATGGCCATTGGCTTAAGAAATTGAGCTTGCCTACTCTTTTCCAATAATAGAGGTGCCAAACCAGCTATTGTAGTAACAGATGTTAGGAATATTGCCCTAAACCTTGAGCGCCCAGCTTCATAAAGTGCTTCATTAAAATTAAGTCCATTCCGCAGATTGATATTGAACTTTCCCATTAACACAAGACCGTCGTTGACCATGATACCTATCAATGCAATAATTCCAAGCATGGAGAGAATATTGATGGGAAAACCATGTATCCAATGTCCCCAAGCAACAGCTGTTAAACTAAATGGCACCAAAAGTATAAGCAATAATGGTTGACTAAAGCTTCTGAAGGTAAATGCTATGGTCACAAAAATGAGGAAGAGCACCGTTAGACCAACGAACGTCAGTGAATCAAGCAGTTTATTTGCTTCCCTGTTCTGACCTTCATATGAAGGAGTAATGGAAGGATATTTGGATAGGATATCTGGCATAACCTCTGTTCGCACCCATGTCATGGCATCTGTCCCACTTGTTGTTTGCAAATCCTTAATATCTGATGAAACTTGAATTTCTCTTTGACCATCCAGATGGTTTATGGCTACATCTCCCCTTTCAATTGAGTAGGTGGCTATTTCCGATAAAGGAATTCTTTCTCCACTGGGAGCCACAATCCGCATGTCATCCAAATCTGCAATAGAAGATCTATTTTCTCGATCATAGCGTACCCAAACACGAATCTCATCCTGTCCTCTCTGAAAGCGCTGTGCTTGAGCACCAAAAAAGCCTGCTCTTACCTGATTCATTACAGTACGTAGGTCCAAGCCCAATAAATATGCATTTTCCTTGAGCTCTAATCTTATTTCTTTAATTCCTGCAGGATCATTATCAGCCACATCTTTTAAAAGTGAATTATTCAATAAGGCCGTTTTTAGTTCAGATTTTGCCGCCTTTAGTTCTTGAATATTATTTCCTAAGAGCGAAACTGAAACTGGATCGCCTCCAAAATTACCTCCTGATCCATAAATAAGGCTTTCTGCTCCAATAACTGGCCCAACTAATTCCCTTAGTCTACTGGTTACCATATCTGCCCTAATTGCATCTGGACGCTCCTCTCCTGGAAGTAGATTGATTACCAAAGTAGCGGAAGAAGAGCCAGGGCCAACATTTTTTAGCATGTTTTCAAAAAGCATCTTATCAGTACCTAGCAAATATTTATCTGTAAGCTCTTCGTTTACTATTTGCGCTTTATCCTGGATCATGCTAATTATTGAATCGGTAACCTTCTCATTGGCACCATTGGGCATTAACAACTCCACCGCTATCCTATCGCTTGCAATTCTCGGGAAGAACGAAGTTCTAATAATACCTCCTCCAATAGACCCAAAGGTTAAAGTCAGTGCCATAAAGAATATTGCAAAAGTCAATAGTTTGTAATCCAAGGCAAAACGTAAAGCCGGGCTATACATTTTATCACGCATCCACACCATTGCATCATCTCCTAATTTGTTTATGATACGAAGTTTGGAAAACACTTTTGCTATACCTGTTTTAGGGCCTTTCTTTTGTGGTTGAAGGGCTTTTGAATGCGCTAAATGAGCAGGTAGGATAATCAGTGCCTCTACCAGTGAAACGACCAAGGTCAGAATTACAATTACGGAAACCTCACTAAAGAAATCACCCACTCGACCATCCAAAAACAAGAAAATGGAAAAGGCCAGTATGGTGGTTATAATTGCAGAAAGGATGGGTGGAATAACTTCCATAGTCCCATCTATAGCTGCTTGGACAGGGGTCTTTCCCTTTTCATGATGCTGATAAATGTTTTCTGCTATTACAATACCATCATCCACAAGGATACCAATTACGATAATCATCCCAAACAGGGACAATACGTTGATTGTTACATTAAGCATTGGTGCAAAAACAAACATTCCCAAAAACGCAATCGGTAAACCAAAGGCTACCCAAAAGGCCAATCTGGTATTTAAAAATAAAGAGAGGAAAACGAGTACCAAAATCATTCCTATAATGGCATTCTCAGTAAGCAAATCTGTTCGTTGCGTCAAGGTTTTGGATAAATCTCGAACAACATCCAATTGAACATTGGTGTATTTCTGATTGAAATCTGCAATGTATTCCTTTACTTTTTCTGCGGAGCCTATTAAATCTTCCGTATTTGTACTTGTTACCGTAACATTAACGGATAAATCCCCATTGTAATAAGCTGCATTGGGTGTTTCTGAAAAACGATCCCTAATAATTGCAACATCCTTTAACCGTATGGCACGGCCTGATGCATCTGCGCGCACCACAACATTTGAAAGCTCGTCTCCATAATAAGAGCGGTTATTTGCCCTAATCAAATATTCCTCTGTGTTTGTCTTAATATTACCACCTGTAACCAAAATATTAGCATTGGATACCGCTTGCGCAACTTCATTAAAAGACAGGTTATATGCAAGCAGTCTATTTTCATCCACCGCTATTTCAATCTCTTCATCTGGATAACCAGAAATCGTAATTTGAGAAATGCCGTCAATAGCCCTTAAATCGTTCTCTATTTGCCTTCCTATTTGCTTTAAGGTTTTCAATGAAATGTTTTGTCCACTAACTGCAAAACTTATAGTAGGCCTAACCGGCTCCAATTTTGAAACCACCAAAGGCTCCATCCCTGTTGGAAATGTGGGAACACGGTCCACGGCATTTTTGACTTCCAACAACATAAAATCAATATCCCTGCCCTTCTCTATCTCCACATTGATGGTTCCACTATTCTCTCTAGAAGTAGAGGTTACTCTTTCCACTCCCTGAAGTCCCTTGAGGTTATCCTCAATTTTTAATACGATTCCTTCTTCAACTTCTTGTGGGGATGCTCCTGGATAGGCAATAGTGATTAAAACATTTTTGGATTCTGTAAGCGGAAAAAATGAAGATTTTAATGACAATGCTCCAACAATACCGAAAATGAAAAATGCAATAATTATTACATTTACGGCAACATGGTACTTAATAAAATAAGATATTACTTTCCTCACGATTTGGCCTTTTTTGGTTTGTCCTCATCAAATACTTTAACCAGCATTCCTGCATAAGCCCCAGTCAATGCCTTGGCAATAATAACCTCACTATCGGGAACGTTTTTCAAAACCACCTTCTTATCCGTAAAGTAAACGGGGTTTACGTCAATAAGCTCTAGGATAGAGTCCCTGACCACAAAGATTTGATTGTTTTCCAATAGCAACGAACGATCTATTTCAATTGCATTTGGCTCTTCCTTGGCCTGTAAATTGGCTTCGAGATATTGGCCTTCTTTTAGGTTATCACCGCTGACCTCAATAAAAACGGTTATAGTCTGGGAGTTCTGATCAACCCTGCCATTTACCCTAGTAACCTCTCCCATATATTCCTTGGTCTTATTTAAATTGGAAAGTGCCACTTTTTTACCAACCTTTAAGAAATCTCCATAGGTTTTACTTATTGAAACTTCTAATTCATAAACTCCTATGTTGATATATTCCCCTAATTTCTGTCCTACCCTCACTAAGGTACCTTCTGTAACCAATGCATCAGTCAAGACGCCTTTAAACGGCGCGGTAATATTGTATTTGGAGAGTCGCTGCTCTAAATTTTTTACGTTGTAATAATTTGATATTATCCCTCTACCTGAAATAAAGAACTTTTCCTTTTCAGAAGTCATTTCGGGTAATTTTGGTGTTGTACCATTAAGGTCAAAACCGTTTAAGTACTCCTGCCATTTAGGGTATATTTCTGGATAGTCTAACCGCAAATCTGGCATTATTGAGGTAAGCAAATTGTACAAATTGCTTTTTGCAGATTGCACGCTGGCATAATACTCATTTGCATCTATACGAATAAGTGTTTGCCCCGCATTGTATTCTTGCCCTGTTCTGAACAATTTACTTCCAGATCTAAAAACGCCCTGCACCTCAGAAAACAGCTCTACTCTCCTCTTTGCCTTTAGATTTCCATTAGCAGGAACAACAATTGGAATGACTGTATTTTTAACGGTATCAACAAAAACGGTTTTAATAACTTTTTCTGGTTTTGGCCTTTTACTGTCTTTGCTTCCTGCAATCAATCCTGCAAAATATAAGGATCCAAAAATAATGAGTCCGCCAAAAACGGCGGAAATAATTAGCTTGCGCATGCGTAGGATGAATTAGTCTTTTGCAAAACTATTCGCTTCATTAGCGTTGTATGGTTAAATATTTCATAAATTGTTTATGGAAAACTTTGTTTTTCTAAACAAAAAAAGGGGATACACGCCTGCATCCCCAAACCAAACAAACTAAAGTATAACTAACTACTCATTCTCGTCAACATCTTCAAATTTTGTATCCGCCATTCGTGTGCGTTGCAGTTGAATTTCATTGAATTTTGGATTTAATGTTTTTTCATCAGTATCAAAAACCAAAAACTGTTTTGTATCCATCTCTCTTAGACCTTTATAAGAATTGAATCTATTGTTTTGAAGCTGAAGTATTTTTAAGCTGGCCAATTGTCCAAATTCTGAAGGAATCTCTCCGCCCAGTTGGTTGTTAGCAAGTACCAATTCTCGTAGTTCACCAAGTTTTCCCATTTCCTCTGGAATCGACCCTTCCAAATTGTTTTCAAAAAGCCCCAATGCCTCTAACTTGGTCAAATTTCCTATGGAATTGGGAATTAGTCCTTTAAGGTTGTTGCTGGATAAATTAAGTTCTCTTAAGTTCTTTAACTCTCCGAAAGTTGATGGTATTGATCCGCTTAAAAAATTATTGAACATTGAAAACACCTGAAGCTCCTGAAGTTGTCCTATTCCCAATGGCAATGAACCTTTTATTCGATTCATTTCCAAACGAAGTACTTTTAGATTTTTAAGTTTGACAATATCCTTTGGCAGAACTCCGGTTATACTGTTAAAAGCAAGGTTCAAATGGGTAAGGTATTTTAGTTTTCCAAGACTTTCTGGAAGAACACCTTCTAAATTGTTTCTGAATAGATTGATACCCACCACATGATTATCCTTGAGCTCAACACCTTTCCAGGTATGTACGGGTTTATTTAAGTCCCACGAAGCACTCCATTCTTCACCATTTGTACTAATAAAAAGGTCAATGAGCGCGCTTTTTTCCTTTTGTGAAACTTCAACACTGGAAAAGACATGGTTGGTCACAAAAAAAAGCAATAAGAAGAATGTGGTTAGTCTAGTCATAGAAAATTCAATTCATAAGAATTTACCTACAAATTACGAATAGAAGGAAAATACCTACAAATTAAATAGGTGAATCAAGAGAAATATGTTGTAAAAGAGGCGAAAAGCGTGGTGAGCGATTATTTTTAGTAGCTTCTAGCCCAATACTTCTAGTTCATTGGACAATTTTTCCCAATCCTCCATTAAGGATTCCAAAAGGTCCTTTTTTCCCTGATAGTCATCAAAAAAACCTGGGGCCGCTATGGTTGTATCATAGTCCAATAACATATTGTGATCGATTTCCGCAATATCCTTTTCCAGTTGCGAAATTTTCTTTTCCACACTACTTAGCCTATTCTTTAAGGATTTTAGTTTCTTTTGGGTTTGATAGTCATTCTCTTTGAGCTGTACCTTTTCAACTATAACTTTCTTTTCACCCTTTTCAATCTTTCTGAAATCTTCAGCCTTTCGCTGTTCCAAATAAAAATCAATGTCCCCTAAATACTCTTTGATGTTGCCATCTTTAAACTCATAAACCCGGTCTGTTAGTCCTTGAAGAAAGTCTCGGTCATGAGAAACCAAAATCAATGTTCCTTCAAAATTTTGTAATGCTTTTTTAAGAACGTTCTTGGATTTTATATCCAAATGGTTCGTGGGCTCATCCATCACCAGCACATTAAAGGGCTGCAATAGCATTTTGGCCAATGCCAAGCGGTTACGTTCCCCACCGGACAAAACCTTAACATATTTTTCCACCTCATCTCCCCGAAATAAAAAAGAGCCCAAAATATCTCTTACTTTACCGCGGTTGCTTTCATTTGCAGCATCTATCATGGTATCTAGCACCGTCTTTTTACCATCTAGATATTCGGCTTGGTTTTGAGCAAAATAACCAATCTGTACGTTGTGTCCAATCTTAAGTCCTCCTGTATAGTCCAGTTCGCCCACCATTATTTTTGCCAATGTGGTTTTTCCTTGTCCATTTTGACCAACAAAGGCTGTTTTACTGCTCCGTTCCACTAAAAGGTCAATATGTTCTAAAACTTGCTTTTCTCCATAATTCTTGGATAGATTTTCAAGTTCGGCAACTACTTTGCCCGGAGTCACAGAAACAGGAAACTTTACATTCATGGAGCTATTGTCGTCCTCATCTACTTCAATGCGATCAATCTTGTCCAATTTTTTTATTAGGGATTGGGCCATAGAGGCTTTACTGGCTTTAGCTCTAAACTTTTCGATTAGTTTTTCGGTCTGTTGTATTTGTTTCTCTTGGTTCTTTTGGGCACTTAACTGTTGTTCTTTAATTTCTTTTCTAAGTATTAGAAATTTAGAATAAGGCTTGTTGTAATCATAAATTCTCCCAAGAGAAATCTCTATGGTTCTGTTGGTTACATTATCCAAAAACATTTTATCGTGCGAAACGATTACTACAGCACCTGGGTAGTTATTGAGAAATTGCTCCAACCAAATAATGGATTCAATATCCAAATGGTTAGTAGGTTCATCCAAAAGCAGAACATCGTTGCTCTGGAGCAATAGTTTTGCCAACTCAATTCGCATACGCCAACCACCAGAAAAGGTATCAGTGGCTTTGTTAAAGTCGTCTCTCTTGAAACCTAATCCCAACAAAACCTTTTCTGTCTCTCCTTGATAGTTATAACCTCCAAGAATCTCATACCGATGGGTGACGTCGGTCAAATCAATCATTAATTGATTGTAGGCATCACTTTCATAATCAGTTCTTTCTGCCAGTTCTTGATTTATCTCATCTAGTTTGACCTCTAAAGATTTAAGCTCAAAAAATGCCTGATAAGATTCTTCCAATACCGTTCTGCCTTGTTCAAAATCGATATCCTGCTTTAAAAACCCTATTTTAATATCTTTTTCCATAGCAATGGTCCCAGAGTCTGGATCCATTTCTTTAGAAAGTAGTTTTAGTAGAGTGGATTTACCGGCTCCATTTTTTCCAATTAGGCCAACCCTGTCCCCACCGTTTAACCGAAAGGCTATTTCCTCAAAAAGATATTCGCCTCCAAAAGCGACAGAAAGGTTATGAATGTTTAGCATTTTATGTGACCTGAATTACAAAACAAATGTGGGTGAATCCGTATTTTTATGCAAAATTGCTGCAAATGTTAAAAAAAGGAAACAAACTCTACAGTATTTTAACAGGAAGTTGTCCCAAATGTCATGAAGAGAGCATGTATATCAATAATAATCCATATGCTATTTCCCAGATTTTTAAGATGCATGAACGCTGTTCACATTGCGGCACCAAATATAAAATTGAACCCTCGTTCTTTTATGGTTCCATGTACGTAAGTTATGGAGTGGGTATTGCTTTTGCTGTTGCTGCTTTTGTAATAGCGTTTTTATTTATTGGGGCCTCTCTCGTAAACACCTTTATCGCCATAGTGCTTACCATGATTGTTTTTATGCCCTTTATTATCCGTTTGTCCCGAAATATCTGGATCAACTTTTTTATTAAGTATGAGCCCAAGTCCATTAAGGGTCAATTGGAGTAGTACTTTTTTGTAAACCTTTGGATATCTATTTCTGGATCAAGTGCCGTACTCTTTTCAATTTTGTTGTAAAGCCGTTTTGAAACATCTGGTGCTATAAGCACACCTCTGGAACCAAAACCATTTAATACATATAGGTTTTTACGTTCAGGGTGCTCACCCACCAATGGCCTTCTGTCCACTACAGTTGGTCTAATTCCGGCAACATGTTCAACAATTTCGAAATCGCACTTTAAAAAAGTCTTCAGTTTTTCTAAAAGTTCATTTTTGGAGTCTTCTGTAGGTAGATTGGTTTTATCTTTCCATTTATACGTTGCTCCCACTCTGTAAACATCGCCTTGAAGGGGAATAGTAAAAACCGAAGATTTAATTACATGTTTCTCTTTGTATTGTGGAGCTTTTATGGTCAACAGCTCACCTTTGGTACCATTTAGCGGTAAATAATTGAAAAAAGGATTGTTTTTAAGCCCATAGCCGCAAGCAAAAACAATTTGCCTTGCTTTAACTGTTTTATAAGAAATGTGCCCTTCAAATGTCTCTAAACAAGAAAAATCGAATGGTTCTTTAACCAAAAGTCCTTGCTTAACTAGATATTCTGAATAAAATGTAAGCAATGTCTTGGTATCTATTCGTCCTGTATGTTTTACTTCACCAAAACCAAATGGGGCATCTATACTTTTATTTTTGTTTTCTAAAATGGTGGTAGATAGGAAGTGATCAAGTCCTGGGCGGTCCGCTGCCTCAAACCAGACATTTTGTTCTTCTATAGATGCAAATCTGCGCAGCACTGGAATGGTGTAATCCAGCTTTACTCCCAATTTTTGTTCTAAGCCTTTATAAAATGGCAAGGCTAAATCCATTTGTTCCTTGGCGTTCCAAGCCATGGTGAATCTTTTTAAGATAACTGGATTATAAAGTCCACCAGCTACTAGGGAAGCCTGTTGAGAATCATCTGAAATTACCTTAAAGGATTTGCCTTCTTTTTCCAGAATTTCGCAAAATGAGATTCCGGCCAAACCAAGACCAACTATTACATAATCCAACATTTGGCAAAAGTAAACATCCTGAATTGGATTTCTTGGCTCTCTCTGAAATGGCTAATGAGGAAAAATAAAAAACGCCGCACAAAAGTGCGGCGTCTATATGAATTGAATTGGAAAATTTAATCATTAAGGCTTAGTAAGCCCACATGTCCTGCTCACGATCACGGATAACTTCCTTGATCCTTTTGGACTCCAATAACTGGAACAGTGCATTGTCGAAAACGTAATCGTCAATTTCACGATCCCCGTGGACATTGTCCTCCTTATAGATCACTGCATTAAAACGCCTTGCGTTCAACAGCATATCAAAAGTTATGGGGCGTGCAGAATTACGTTGATTATAGACCTTGGCTTCATGCAGAACCTGTCTTGCTGCCGGGTACCATACCCAGAACAACTCAACTTTGTTCTCACCTGGATCTACAGACTCATCATCCACAAAGTTTACATCTGGAGCTACTGGTGCAATACCTAGTAAGCGGTACTTCAGTTCTCCTTGACGTTTATCAAAATACCATATTCCTTTTATACGATACTCTTCAATATCAGCAGCAGTCAAATCTCTCTGGTTGATAAATTCAGGAGAAAGTTCTTCTCCTGCATTGATTTGCTCGTATCCAAGGTCCGTGGTATCCACTTTGCTCAATGTAGCGCTTAAATCCTCAAACTTTCGCTTTTCAGTAAAGTAAGAGTCCGTATATACTTCAGTCAGGTTTCCATTTTTGATGTTCTTCATCAAAACATGGTACAAAGACCTTCTGTCCGCTCCAATACCAATAGTATCGGTTGGGTAGTACAATGGAAAGTTAACACGCTCGTCTAGGTCAATTACCTCCCATATGGTTTTGGACCAAAGGATATCTCTATCATCTGTATATCCATAATCCAAGGGTGCGTCATTGTCCTGCTCTATTTGAGCTTCAGTCTTTTTCCCAATTTCTTCTGGCAGCTTGGCATTCAAAATGTTTGCCTGTGCCATTATTGAAATGGGCAGTAAGCTTAAAGCTCCAATTAAAAATGCATTTTTCCAATTCATGATTATCTGTATGTATACTTTTTAGTTTGTAAGCTCCACTACAACAGGAGAAACTTTCTTCAACTTGTAACTCTTGTTATTTGTAATGAATGCTTTGATATCGAATATCTGAACAGCTTCACCTCTTTTAGCTCTTCTCAAAGCAGATTTAGCTCTAGCATTCAATTTGTTTCCATTTACAACTATTGTAGGTTGACCTGGCACTTTAAATTTAAATCCGCTTACAGCAAGATTCAAGTCAAAATCAAAGTCTTCCAACATAGCTCCAACAGTAGATATTTCTAGGTTTTTCCTAGGCATTTTAGCACTTCCTGCTTCTCCACGAACAGTACCTCCTGGTCTTGGAATATCCTTGATACGGAATGTTGCAGGTGTACTAATCCTTTGGCCATCAGGTAAAATACCAGAAGCACTAATAGTTACTTCTCTACCTTTACCTGGGTTCATAACATACTTGCTTCCACTTCTCTTGGAAAGTCCAGGAGCAGATGCAGAAACTTTGTTATCTGGAATACCAGGAATAGATATGGTCATAGGGTTAGCAACCCCACGGTATACCACATTCATCTTATCGGCAGCGATTACCGCAGCATTAGGCTTAGAAATTGTAGCAAAAGAGTTTTTAACTTCTACAGGAATTTCTTCACCATCTTGCATAAAGTACATTGTACCCACAATATCATGGTCACCAGGGTTACCGGCACCAATCAACATTTGAACACCACCAGCTTCTAACTTGTAGTCTTTTCCTTCAGTCAGTTTTCTACCGTCCAAAGTCAACTCAGCTTTTACTGGTGTTGATGTTTTATCTGTTTTACTGATAATGATCTTACCATCGTACTTATCTCCGTTGTAGAAAGCAGATTTAGATGCAAGCAATGAAGTAGCAAAGTTTGTCAGTGAAACTTGATTTGTAAGTTCACCTTCCAACATTGATTTCAAAGCATCTTCTTCAGTTGCCTTAACATCTGCTTGTAGTGATGTCAATTTAGCCAAAGAAGCCACTAAAGGATACCCTTCATAATGATAGTTGATCCAATCTTGACGTGTACCATCTCTCTTTTCAACTTTACCATCATCTTTTTTGCCATCTCCGATAGCAAACCTTGTTTTTACGGCTTCTTTCAAAGCTGCAGGTGCAATAGCTGCTACTTGGGTACGGTAATCATTAATTCTTTTCATGAATTCTTTACCGTCCTTAGATAGGTTATCTCCTTGGAAAAGTTTCTGATCTAAATAATCAGAGTTGTCCATTCTTGCATAATCTTTGGGATCTTCAAGTTTTTCGGTCATACCTTTTTTAAGAGACTCCAAGTAATCAAAATACTCTTGGGATAAGCTTTTTATCTTTTGGGCATTTTGATATAATTCACCATATTTCTCAGCATCTTCAGACGCTTTTGTTTCAAGACTTGCTAAAAAGTTATCGTTACTTTCTGCAGTCTTTTCATTGGAAGTCTGAAGCTTTTCGTTCATTATACCGAACGCTGCAAGAACTTCCTTGCTCATATTTAAGGCCAACATCGCGATGAAGATCAAATACATAAGGTTGATCATCTTCTGACGTGGTGTTTGTTTTCCTCCTGCCATGTTTTTCTAATTAGAATTAATAATTAATTTGATCTGGGTTTGGTATATCAATCAAATCCCTAATTAGTTTTTGCTCATAGCGGTTAGCATTCCACCATATACTCCATTTAATGAAGAAAGGTTTGTTGCCAAAGATTCCATTTGATCTTTTAATGCACCAGCATTCTGTACTACTTCCTCGTTAATAGAAGCTTGTCTGCTCGCGCTTTCCAACTGTACTTTGTACAAGCTGTTCAAAGATTCCATTTGAGCAGCAGCATGAGACAATTCTTCAGAATACTTTTTAGTATGCTGAATAGCATCTGTAGTTGGAGCAATACCTTTAGCAGCGCCTTCAAAATTCTTGATGCTATCTCCTAAACTTGTGAAAAGTTCAGAATCGATATTAGCTTCTTTTAAAAGATCATCCAGTTTTCTTGAAAGAAGACCTTCTGCCTCTTTAGCTTGCTTAGCATCATTCTTGTTTCCTTTAGTTTGACCATTGTTCAATTCTGGGTAAACCAAAGACCAATCGTACTCATCATCCACTGGTTCAAATGCACTAATAGCAAAGATTAATGCTTCTGTAATAAGTCCTACTGCAAGAAGCAATCCACCGGTCAGTGGTCCAAATTCCCAGTGAAGGATTTTAAATAATGCACCAATAATTACTACTGATGCTCCAAGCCCGTAGGCCATGTTAAACAGCTTTTTTGTTGATTTTGACTGTGCCATAATTCTAGTTTTAATTAAGTTATATAAATAAGTATTTGGTTACTGGTTTATATAATGTTCTCTCGTTTAATTTATTGTAATTAGTTTGGAAGTCCTTGTCCTTTTGTAGAATCCTCTTCGCCCATATAATCTTGAACGGTACGGAAACCAATGTAGCTTCTCGCGGAATCCTGATATTCATAATCTCTGGTACTTACTTGCAAGAAGTAAGCAACATCTTTCCAAGATCCACCTCTAATCACCTTTCTCTTATTCTGCCCTGATCCAATATTTGGATTCATGGTAGACAGATATTCATAGGCGCCTTGATCAAAACTGGAACTTGTCCATTCAGATACATTACCCGCCATATTGTATAGATTATACTCGTTTGGCTCGTAAGATTTTGCTTCTACGGTGTACAATGCGGCATCTGCGGCATAATCTCCACGTTGAGGCTTAAAATTAGCCATAAAACAACCTGTATCACTAATTACATAAGGTCCTCCCCAAGGGTATGTACCTCCTTCAATACCTCCTCTAGCTGCATATTCCCATTCTGCCTCGGTAGGTAATCTAAATTGGTTAACAAACTGCTTTCCTCTACTTTTTTGGTCATCATTTTTAAACTTGGTCCTCCAAGAACAAAATGCCTTTGCTTGTTGCCAGTTTACCCCAACAACAGGATAATCGCTATAGGCATCATGCCAAAAATAGTCATTGTGCATAGGTTCGTTATAGGAGTATTCAAAATCTCGGATCCAAACAGTAGTATCTGGATAGATTTCCAATTCCTCTTTCTTGATGAAATCTTTTCTTCTACCTGTTTTTGCACGGGCAGCAGATTCAATATCCATCCAATTGTACTTGTATTTTAACTGAGTAACATCGATGGTTCTTAATCCATTGTAACTTTCCTCTTCTGGAATGTACAATGAATCCATGACCTCAGCATAGTATTCATCTGGGTATTCTGATGTATCCCATACCAAATCAACATCGGTATTCAATGCTCTTCCCTCATAACCGGTTTCACCTAAACCAGCATAGTTATCTAGCATATATTTGTCATAAACTGAGATTTTGGTCGTGTCAGTATCTTTAAAAGCATACTCTCCAATACCTTCATCTTCTGGGCTAATACCCAGTTCATCGGCAAGAATGGCCAATTTGGTTCTTGTAATGGAATCTTTTACCCACTCCACAAACTGTCGGTACTCACTATTAGTGATTTCCGTATCATCCATGTAGAAAGAACGTACGGTAACTGTTCTTGTGGGAGCGTTCAATACTTTCGCCTGATCCTCTTCAGCTTTACCCATTACAAAGGAGCCGCGGGGAATCAGTTCCATTCCGTAGGGTTTCTCTGGATACCACTTTTTTCCTTGGGCTCCAACTAGTTCACCTTTTGACTTTGATTTTGAACCGCAACTGCTAAGTAAAAAAACAAGTGCTAGAGATGAAAAGAATAGCTTTCTCATACTTTAGGTTAAATTTTCGATTTAAGATTATAAACTGTATAACACAAATTCATTATTCTCAAAACTGTTTTTTGAATAAATTATTGTGTAAAAACAATTAATGCTTAAAATTTAATTTGTTTAGTTAAAGCCCTTCCTATAGGCCTTGAACCACCTTTCGGGAATCTTCTGGTTGCAAGCATCCAGATAGTCTTCCTCGGTGCAAGGTAATAACGCCACTGAATTTGTTTTAGTATGTTCAGGTAAAATTGATGGCACCTCCACCCACCAACGTTCTGTTATATGGCTTTTGTAGAATACTAATTCTTCTGTATCTGTAGGGACAGTAAACTTTGTAAAGTCCTCGCTTTTGGAACTTGGAAATTCTTTTATTCTAAAACTAATCCCTTCTATGAAGTACCAGATGATTTGCGCTATCATTTGAAATGCTTGGGAGGAATTCTCTCCTTCATAAATACCAAACAATGATACTTTATCACTAATACCTGCGTATCTAGCAATTGCACAAATCTCCCTGCCGGTAAAACCATTTGGGGAAAAGTTGTTGAAGGAACCCATTTCGCTGGCACGAATTGCACGCAAGTCTAAACTAACAATATGGGAACTTCTTAATACCGGTTCTGCCAATTCTATATTAGCCGCTATATCTCCCAATCGATATGCGTCAAAGAAAAGGCGCTCCATTAAATCGATTTCTTCTTGGGCATTAAAATAACTTTGGTAGCCTATATTGGAAAAATTGAACAGATTGTTGGGTTTGTCCGTAATAATTTTACTCATGTAAGAATGAGAAGAGATAAGCTCTTCATCTTCGCCAAAGTCAAAACGGCTATCTATGGATACCAGATTGACCATATCCCTAATATTGTCAAAGGCTCTGTAAGTGGGAAAAGTAATGTCTTGTGTTGCACCTATTATAATAGGTATAATATTTTCTTCCAAAAGACCGGCTACAACTTCTTTGACCACAAAATAGGTGTCCTCTACCGTATCCCCTTCTTCAATATCCCCAATATCCAGTATTGTGGAATTCCAATTACCGGACATTAAGCGGTACAACTGAATACGTATTTCATCTATATTCAATCTTTCCGGTTTCTTTTCGAATCCATTTCTAGATTCCAAGACGCCAAAAATAGCTACCGTGGCGTTGGCGAAAACGGGCAGTCCTTTTTTCTCGGTATGTTTAAAGATGTTTTTACCCAATGCCTGCGGAGGCAATAATTCTGAGAATGCTAGTACCCTATCCTTAATAGGAACCAAAAAATCGAATGCCATATTACTTCTTAGCCTTTGCTTTGGTTTTTTTCTTAGGTGCTTTCTTTTCTAATAGTGCTTGCGCCTCTTCCAAAGAAATTTTGGTTGCATCTACATCTTTGGACAGCTCAACCTTAAGTCTTCCTTTAATAATATTATGCCTTCCCCATCTTGCCTTTTCAATTCGAATTTTCTCTGTTGGCCATTCCTGAATCAGTTTTTCGGCTTCCTTTATTTTCTTTGCCTCAATAAGCTCAATAATATCAGCTTGGGAAAGATTATCAAAATCGTATTTCTTATTTATATTGATAAACATGCCATCCCACTTAATAAATGGTCCAAATCTACCTTTTCCTTTGGTAACTTCTTTTCCTTCGTAATTTGCTATGGGGGCATCCGCTTTTTCTTTTTCCTTTATTAGCTCAATGGCACGATCCATGTCTACGTCAAATGCACTTTCACCGGGAGCCAAGGAAATAAATTTTTTGCCAAACCTAACGTAAGGGCCAAATCTTCCTACACTAGCTTCAACTGCTTCACCTGCATATTCCCCCAACTTTCTTGGCAATTGAAAAAGCTCCATCGCTTCTTCAAAAGTTATTGTTGTAATAGACTGCTCTGGTAACAAGCTTGCAAATAGTGGTTTTTCTTCTTCGTCAACGGTTCCTATTTGCACCATAGGTCCAAAGCGACCCAATCTGACTGCCACCTGCCGTCCAGATTTAGGATCTGTACCCAATACACGTTCACCGCTTGCACGTTCTGCATTTTCCTCAACATCTAAAACCTTAGGATGAAAATCTTTGTAAAAATCCTTCATCATTTTCTGCCAATCTTCATCTCCGGAAGCAATCTCATCAAAATTTTCTTCAACCTTCGCTGTAAAATTATAATCCAAAATGGTTGTAAAATGATTGACCAAGAAGTCATTTACAATCATTCCAATATCTGTAGGAACCAATTTACCTTTATCAGAACCGACCATTTCGGACAAGTTCTTTTCCACAAGCTTATCCGATTCCAAAACTAACTGCACATAATTTCGTTCTTTCCCCTCCACAGTTCCCTTTTCCGCATAGCCTCGGTTTTGTATTGTTGAAATTGTTGGGGCATACGTTGATGGTCTCCCTATGCCCAGTTCTTCCAACTTCTTGACCAATGAAGCTTCTGTGTAGCGATATGGTGGTCTTGAAAAACGTTCAGTTGCAGTAATAAAATTATTTTGTAAAACTTCGCCCACGCTCATGGCCGGCAACATTCCTTCCTGCTCTTCTGTCTTGTCTTCTTCATCTGTTCCTTCTAAATAAACTTTAAGGAAACCATCAAACTTGATCACCTCTCCATTTGCAGTGAACTCTTCTTTATGTGAACTTGCTTTAATTTTTACGGTGGTCCTTTCCAACTCCGCATCGCTCATCTGCGAAGCCAAAGTACGTTTCCATATAAGTTCATAGAGTTTGGCCTGGTCTCTTTCTATTTGTGGGGATTGTAATTTCATATCCGTTGGGCGTACCGCTTCGTGAGCTTCCTGAGCACCTTTGGATTTTCCAGTAAAATTTCTCACTTTACTGTATGACTCCCCGTAGTTTTGAATAATTGCATCTTTAGCTGCATTCAATGCTTCGTTTGACAGATTAACACTGTCCGTCCTCATGTAGGTAATAAGACCGGCTTCATACAAACGCTGCGCTACCTGCATGGTTCTGCCAACAGAGAAATACAATTTTCTTGAAGCTTCTTGTTGAAGCGTAGAAGTGGTAAAAGGTGCGGCAGGAGATTTTTTTGCTGGTTTTTTATCTAGATTTCCAACAGAAAAATTACAACCAATGTTCTGTTTTAAAAATGCTTCCGCAGCCTCCTTCGTTGTAAAAGTCTTATTCAGTTTAGCGGAAAAAACATTCCCATTGATTGTTTTAAACTCTGCTTTTATCCTAAAAGAGGCCTCTGGCTTAAACACCTCTATTTCCCTCTCTCTTTCTACTATTAACCTTACCGCGACAGATTGAACCCTGCCAGCAGATAGTCCCGGTTTTATTTTTTTCCAGAGCACAGGCGACAACTCATAACCAACCAATCTATCTAAAACTCTTCTTGCCTGTTGTGCATTTACTAAATTGTAATTGATTTCCCTTGGGTTCTCAATTGCTTTCTGGATTGCGGATTTTGTTATTGAATTGAAGACAATACGTTTAGTTCTGCTTTTCTCCAACCCCAACTCCTCGGCCAAATGCCAAGATATGGCCTCTCCCTCTCGGTCTTCATCACTGGCCAACCAAATAGTATCTGCTTTTTTGGCCAAATCTTTCAATTTTTTGACCAAGGCTTTCTTTTCCTTATCTACTGTATATTTTGGCTTAAAATCGTTCTCCACATCTACACCAAGTTCTTTGGATGGAAGATCCGCAATATGTCCAAAACTTGATTCTACTTGGTAATCTTTTCCTAAAAAACGTTCTATGGTTTTTGCTTTTGCTGGGGACTCAACAATAACTAAATTCTTTGGCATGCAATGGGTTTTGGGTAACAAAAGTATATGAATTTTTCGATTTTGAATTTTTTGAAAAACTTATATAAAAAAAATATCCCGCTTTTAGCGAGATATTTCATTGGGTTATTCTACAAATCTTTATTGATTGTATTCAGTTCGGAGATCAGTTGTTTTCACACTCCCGGCAGGCTTCCATGGTTTCAAAAGGTACGACCCCATTACAACCTCCCCATATGAATTCTTTGCATTTTTGCTCCTCTTTGTCAAAATAGTATCTGGGAATTGCAGCTAGACAGTCGCCTGGATCCGGTTCTAGCTGACAGGCCAACGGTATTTCATTATCATCATCCGAACAGGAAATCAATAGCATTGTGATTAAAACTATACCAAGAGCACTTTTAAATATTGTCCCAAACATATTAATTAAGTCCTATTTGGCTGATCAGCTTTATTTCATCATCTAAATATTCATATTGGTACAAGATCTCGTCACCAACCATTATTAAATGACTTTCTAGGGGAATAACATCAAACGTAACAATATCTTTAAAATGGTTTAACATTTTTATATCCTCAACATCTGTTTTGTCATACACTTTTAAGCCCGAGCTTCCATCGCAAACAAACAGCTTTTCATCCCTTATACCCAAACCGTAAGGTTCGTCCATAGGATAATCCACAGCTAGCTTTGGGTCCTCGATATTCGAAATATCCACAATGAACAAACCACTTTCCAAAGCACCGCATTCATTCCCCCCTCTCAAGGTCACATATGCATAATCCCCATCCACCACAACGGGGTCACATGCAGTACCATGTTGAAATTCCGAAACAAAAGTTGGTGTTGCCGGTGAGGAAATATCATAGATGTACATACCTCTCATGCTCCCTAAAAACAAATGGTTTCCGCGATTAAAGATTGTTTCAATATCAAATCCAGCATATACGTCTTCCAAATCCTCCGGGTTCTCCAAATCAGAAATATTGAACACATTTATGTTGTGGCTATCTACAGCATACAAATACTCATCCACAATTTTAAACCTGGCAAGGGAACCACCTTCTCCAGTACCTCCATCTGTAGCTTCGTTCAATGCCATATCTTCAAAAAAGATGCCTCTCCCTGCATTTTGTTCAACCTCTTCTGTCAATCTACGCTCTGTAACGGTCTCCCAACCAACCAACATTTCTGTTTCGTAGTCATAATCTTCGTACTCAACAATGTCAGCTTCAAATGGAAAGAAAATATTGTTGTAGAGTACACTTTCCAATCTATTAACCTGCTGTATTGCATCAATATTAGATATATCCAAGACCACCAAATCCATCATACTATCAGCAAACAAAAAATCATCTTTTACAGAAATATCAACGTTCCCAGGTATTTTAATGAATGAAACTTTTCTTGGTTGTAGGGGATTGCTGTTATCAATAACATGTACCCCTTTGTACTTGTCATTGATAAAAATGTAATCTTGATAAGTATAAATTTTACCAGATTCATCTATTGGGCGAGGTGCGATAATATCAACACTATTGGCAAATTCAGCTTTGCTGATGACCAATGGCCTGGCCACCAAATAATCGCCATAACCGTCATTGTCATCATTGCTATCACATGATACAAATACCATTGCGATCAATGATAAAATTAAAAGAACTTCCTTTTTCATATTGTTTAAGTTTTTTGGTGAAATAACATCTAATAGATAGAAAGTCTTAAACAAAGTTGCGTTTTCTTTTGCATAAAATTTAACTGCCAAATTGTCACTAAAATGGAATAAGCATTATCTTTGCAGCCCATTCTAACAGAAATGATCAAAAACGAGGGCATAGAAAAAATTATTGATGAAAGCCAGCAAGGCAACTCGCTGACTTTGGAAAAAAACGAAAAAAACACCAGAAAACTCTATATAGAAAGTTATGGTTGCCAGATGAATTTTTCCGATAGTGAGATTGTTGCCTCAATCTTGGCAAAAGAAGGTTTTAATACCACTCAAAAATTAGAGGAAGCAGATTTGGTTTTGGTTAACACCTGTTCTATTAGGGAGAAAGCTGAATTGACCATAAGAAAACGTTTAGAAAAGTTCAATGCAGTAAAAAAGACAAACCCCGGAATGAAAGTCGGCGTGCTTGGCTGCATGGCGGAACGTTTAAAGAGTAAATTCCTTGAAGAGGAAAAGATTGTAGACATGGTAGTAGGGCCAGACGCCTATAAGGATCTGCCCAACCTCATCCAAGAAATTAATGAGGGAAGAAACGCCGTAAACGTTATTCTTTCAAAAGATGAAACCTATGGTGACGTTGCTCCTGTTCGTTTAAACTCCAATGGCGTTACCGCTTTTGTTTCCATTACCCGTGGTTGCGATAATATGTGCACCTTTTGTGTGGTTCCCTTTACCCGTGGACGCGAACGAAGCCGTGATCCTAAATCTATTTTAGAAGAAGTGAATGATCTCTGGGAAAGAGGCTTCAAAGAAGTTACGCTATTAGGGCAAAATGTGGACAGTTACCTTTGGTATGGGGGAGGGCTGAAAAAAGATTTTGAAAAAGCTTCAGAAATGCAAAAGGCGGTCTCAGTAAATTTTGCCAACCTTTTGGAACTGGTAGCTAGAGCCCAACCAAAAATGAGGATTCGTTTTTCCACCTCCAATCCACAGGATATGACCTTGGATGTTATTGAATCCATGGCAAAATATGAGAACATTTGCGATTATATCCATTTACCTGTACAAAGCGGCAGTAATCGTATTTTAAAGGCCATGAACCGCCTGCACACAAGAGAAGAATATTTTAAATTGATTGATAACATTCGAAAAATTATTCCAGATTGTGCAATAAGCCAAGATATGATTGCTGGTTTTCCAACTGAAACAGAAGAGGACCATCAAGATACTCTAAGCTTAATGGAATATGTAAAATACGATTACGGGTTTATGTTCGCTTATTCCGAAAGACCAGGCACCATGGCTGCAAGAAAGTTAGACGATGATATTCCTGAGCAAACAAAGAAAAGGCGTCTACAGGAAATAATAGAAATTCAACGAAAACACAGCTTCTTTAGAACCCAACAGCATATGGGCAAAACTGAAGAAGTTCTGATCGAAGGGGTCTCAAAAAAATCTGATGCCCATTGGATGGGGCGGAATTCGCAAAATACAGTTGTGGTTTTTCCAAAGGAAAATTATAAAGTGGGCGATTTTGTTCACGTAAAAATAAATGAATGCACCTCCGCTACACTTATTGGTGAAGCTGTTGGGTATTCAAAGAATAATTAAAGTATGGAAGGTGTTCAATCCATAAAACAACGTTTTGAGCTTATTGGCAACGATATTAAGCTAAATCGTGCAATAGAAAAAGCTATACAAGTAGCGCCTACAGATATTTCGGTTTTGGTAACCGGAGAAAGTGGTGTAGGCAAAGAGGCTATTCCTAAAATCATACATTCCCTTTCTCACCGTAAACATGCCAAATATATTGCCGTAAACTGTGGTGCTATTCCAGAAGGAACTATTGACAGTGAACTTTTTGGGCATGAAAAAGGGGCATTTACCGGTGCTACGCAAACCCGTAGGGGATATTTTGAGGTAGCGGATGGTGGTACTATTTTTTTAGATGAAGTAGGAGAACTACCATTGACCACCCAAGTGAGGTTACTTAGAGTTTTGGAAAACGGGGAATTCTTAAAAGTTGGCTCTTCACAAGTACAAAAAACAGATGTCAGGATTGTTGCAGCTACCAACATCAGCATGTTTGAAGCAATTGAAAAAGAAAAGTTCAGAGAAGATTTGTATTACAGATTAAGCACTGTAGAAATCAACATTCCTCCACTGAGAGAACGCCGGGAAGACATTCATTTGCTTTTTAGGAAATTTGCTTCTGATTTTGGTCAGAAGTACAAAATGCCAACAATTAGGTTAGAAGAACAAGCAATTCAATTACTTGTAAAATACAGATGGCCCGGAAACATTAGACAATTGCGAAATATTGCGGAGCAAGTTTCTGTGTTGGAAAAAAACAGGACAATCTCAGCTGTAACGTTAAATGCTTATTTACCCAGTTCCAGCAATACCAATTTACCCGCGGTCATAGGCCAGACAAAAAAGGAAAGCGATTTCAGCAATGAACGGGAAATTCTTTACAAAGTTTTGTTTGATATGAAGGGAGATCTTAATGATTTAAAAAAACTCACTTTGGAGTTATTAAAAAATAATGACTCCGAAAAAGTACAAGAGGAGAATGAGACCTTGATCCGTAAAATCTATGGAAATGAGGAAGAGGCAATTCAACAACCACAAGACAACGTAGCTGAAGTTTTGCATTTACCAGAACCCGTTGTTGAAACAACCGCAACAGCTGCTCAAACACAGGAAGATCGTTATCATTTTGCGGAAGAGATTCAAGAAGAAGAAACTCTATCTTTACAGGAAAAGGAAATTGAGCTGATTAAAAAATCCCTGGAACGCAATCGTGGCAAACGAAAAGCTGCTGCTTCAGAACTAGGAATTTCAGAACGAACATTATACAGAAAAATTAAGCAGTACGATTTGTAGATTATGGGATTGAACTATATGAAAATATTGGTAAGTAAAAACAGTCTAAAAGTTGGACTCTTTGCATTGGCCTTGAGCTTTTATGGTTGTGGAGCCTACAACTTTTCTGGTGCAGATATAGGCACAGCACAGAGTTTTCAAGTAAATTTCTTCCAGAATTATGCCGATCAAAGTCCCAGTTCCACTATTGAACCTGGACTGGATAGAGATTTTACTTTGGCGCTTCAGGACTTGATCAATAATCTTACCAGCTTGTCTCTTACAGGCAGTAACGGAGATTTGCTTTACGAAGGAGAAATTGTGGAGTACAGAGTTACCCCCATGACAGCAACCTCAGATCAATTAACTGCACAGAACAGACTTACCATGAGCGTAAACGTAAGGTTCTTTAACAAAACAAAGGAAGATGCAGATTTTGAACGTCGTTTTTCTTTCTTTTTCGATTTTGATGCCGCTGCCGCTTTAAATTCTGTTCAGAGCGCTGCACACGAAGAGATTTTTGAACGTATTACACAAGATATCTTTAATGCCTCTTTAGGTAATTGGTAGTAAATATGAATGTATCAGATTTTATACAGATTCTTCAAAAATCAAATACCATCCTATCCCCAAAACAAACAAGGGAACTGGAAGATATTATTGAAGAATATCCCTATTTTCAAGCTGCCAGAGCTTTGCATTTAAAAGGGCTAAAAAATCTTGATAGTTACAAATACAACAACGCATTAAAAGTAACAGCTGCCCATACAGCTGACAGGGACGTCCTTTTCGATTTTATTACTTCCAAGGAATTTGTTCAAAACAATATTGCGGATACCATTGCGGGGAGAGCAACAAAACTAGAAGATAAAAAAGCAATATCAGAAGAGATTGAACCCAATCCAGATACAGAAATCATACTGGGAGAATCTGAGGAAAGTGCGCTGCCACAAAATATTCAAGACGCTGAGCAAATATTGAATCCAGCACTTTTTAAGTCTAAAAAAACTAAAACTGAGGATTCTTCAACCAAGGAAACAGAAAAACCTGTTTCCGAGGCAAATTTGGAGTTGGGGAAGCCCATTCCTTTCACAAAAAATGAGAAACATTCTTTCACGGAGTGGTTGCAGCTGGCTTCCAAAAATTCTGATGAAACAACCGTGAACACAGTAGACGAAGAACTAGAAAAAAAGAAGAAATTTGACCTGCTGGACAAGTTTATAGAGAATAAGCCGAAAATAACCCCAAATGACAATTTAAAGTCAAAAGTCAACATAAAAGAATCCACAAAAATGGATAAAAACGAGTTGATGACAGAGACTTTGGCCAAAGTATACTTAGAGCAAAAAAAGTATAAAAAAGCTATTCAGGCCTTTAAAATATTGAGTTTGAAATATCCAGAAAAAAATGGTTTCTTTGCAGACCAAATTCGGGCGGTGAAGAAGCTGCAGAAAGAAAACGAATAAGAACAGAGACAATGAGTACGTTTGCGATTTTTTTAATATTAATAATTATAGTGTGCCTATTATTGATTTTGGTCATTATGGTACAAAATCCTAAAGGAGGCGGATTATCTTCCTCTTTTGGAGGCAGTGGAAATCAAGTTGTGGGTGGTGTTAAGAAAACCGGAGACTTTTTGGATAAAAGTACCTGGACCCTTGCATCATTATTGATTGTGCTAATCCTGCTTTCCAATGTTTCCCTTAAGGGAAATTACAGTCAGGCAGATTCCAAATTATTACAAGGTGATGATATTGAGAACACCATTCCTGAAACTGTTCCCGAGGAAGTGCCAGAACAAGTTCCGGCAACTGACAATAGCAATCCAACGGATACGATTAATTAAATATTAAATGACAAAATAAATACAAAATGCCAGCTTCAATGACAAGCTGGCATTTTTGTTTTCTAATAATGTCAGTTTTTTTGCAATGGCATAATTTCTGTCCAAAGTTTCCAGAATTTTTAAAACAAATACCTAAAAAATAATAATATGGCTAAAGTTAACATCAAACCATTGGCTGACAGAGTTCTTATTGAACCTGTTGAGGCTGAAACAAAAACAGCTTCTGGCATCATTATCCCAGACACTGCAAAAGAAAAACCGCAAAAAGGAAAAGTAGTAGCTGTTGGCCCAGGAACTAAAGATGAAGCAATCACTGTTAAGGTAGGAGATACAGTTCTTTACGGCAAATATGCCGGTACCGAGTTAAAATTAGATGGCTCAGATTATTTGATGATGCGTGAAAGCGACATTTTAGCAATTGTTTAATTAAAAATCAACTAAAGAAAATGGCAAAAGATATTAAGTTTGATATAGATGCACGTGACGGCCTAAAAAAAGGTGTAGATGCCTTGGCCAATGCTGTAAAAGTTACCTTAGGCCCTAAGGGAAGAAACGTTATCATAAGTAAATCATTTGGTGCTCCACAAGTAACCAAAGATGGTGTTACCGTTGCAAAAGAAATTGAATTAGAGAATGCCCTGGAAAACATGGGTGCTCAAATGGTAAAAGAAGTCGCTTCTAAAACTAACGACTTAGCTGGTGATGGAACTACTACTGCAACCGTTCTTGCCCAGGCAATTGTAAAAGAAGGCCTTAAAAATGTTGCAGCAGGTGCTAACCCAATGGATTTAAAAAGAGGTATAGACAAAGCTGTAGAGTCAATTGTGGAGAACCTATCCAAGCAATCTAAAAAAGTTGGAGATTCATCAGAAAAAATTAAGCAAGTAGCAGCCATTTCTGCAAACAACGACGGAACGATTGGCGATTTGATTGCCCAAGCTTTTGGAAAAGTTGGTAAAGAAGGCGTTATCACAGTAGAAGAAGCAAAGGGAACGGACACTTACGTTGACGTTGTTGAAGGAATGCAGTTTGACAGAGGGTACCTTTCCCCATATTTTGTTACAGACTCAGAGAAAATGATTGCCGATTTGGACAATCCATATATTCTTTTGTTCGATAAGAAAATCTCTTCAATGAAGGATTTATTGCCAGTATTGGAGCCCGTAGCACAATCTGGAAAACCTTTATTAATTATTGCTGAAGATGTTGATGGTGAAGCATTGGCAACTTTGGTTGTAAACAAGCTAAGAGGTTCTCTAAAAATTGCTGCCGTAAAAGCTCCAGGTTTTGGTGACAGAAGAAAAGCTATGTTAGAGGACATTGCTATTCTAACCAATGGAACTGTTATTTCTGAAGAAAGAGGTTTCTCTTTAGAGACTGCAACTATTGATATGTTGGGTACTACCGAAAGAGTAACTATTGACAAAGACAATACCACAATTGTTAATGGTGCTGGTGTTGCTAAAAACATTAAAACCCGTGTCAACCAAATAAAGGCTCAAATCGAGACTACTACCTCGGACTACGACAAGGAAAAACTACAAGAACGTCTAGCAAAATTAGCTGGCGGTGTTGCCGTACTTTATGTTGGTGCTGCTTCAGAAGTAGAAATGAAAGAAAAGAAGGATCGTGTGGATGATGCTTTGCATGCCACAAGAGCTGCAGTTGAAGAAGGTATTGTTGCTGGTGGTGGTGTTGCATTGGTAAGAGCAAAATCTGTTCTTTCTAAAGTAGATGCACTAAACGCTGATGAAGAAACCGGACTGCAAATTGTTGCTAGAGCCATTGAATCTCCATTACGTACCATTGTTGAAAACGCAGGTGGTGAAGGTTCTGTTGTTGTCGCTAAAGTTATGGAAGGTAAAGGAGATTTTGGTTTTGATGCCAAATCTGACAAATATGTTGAAATGATGAAAGCAGGCATCATAGATCCCACTAAAGTAACTCGTGTTGCTTTAGAAAATGCAGCTTCTGTTGCTGGAATGATATTGACCACGGAATGTGCATTGACAGATATTAAAGAAGATGCTCCAGCTATGCCTCCAATGGGTGGTGGTGGCGGAATGCCAGGTATGATGTAATCCTTTTTAGGAATTCTAATATTTTTAAAAGAACCGCTCCAAATTTTGGAGCGGTTTTTTGTTGAGTTAATTTGAAGTGACGCATCTTAATGGGTTTTTGGTCCTAAATCCGTCGTCCGTGCTTTCTCAAATGTTTTCTGTCTAATAGTTTAGAGCAAAGGGAGTTAATTCACTAATTTTTGATTACAAAATCCCTTTCACATGAAATACATTAAACTCTTCACTACCCTCCTTGTTGTATTCTTGATTGTTTCATTTGTAAACAACCAAAAAAGAAAAGAAGATTCAATTGCGGTTATGGGATATTATGTTCCAGAAAAAAACTATAACCCAGATCAACTTCCTTTAGAACAATTAACACATATCATCTTCTCCTTTACCAATGTAATTGATGGTGAAATGAAGTTTAGACACGAGGAAAACGGCAAAAAACTTGAAGAGTTGGTTGCTCAACGCAAAAAGCATCCACATTTAAAGGTAATGATAGCTTGCGGAGGATGGGGTGCTGACGGTTTTTCAGACATGGCCCATACTGCAGAAAATCGAAAAAAGTTTGTACAAAGTGTAGTTGATTTCAACAGGGAATACCAGCTTGATGGGCTTGATATTGATTGGGAGTACCCTGCCATACCAGCTGCCAACACTGGAGCAAGACCAGAAGACAAGCAAAATTTCACCTTATTAATGAAGGAATTGCGCGAAGCTCTCAATACATTAGATAGAGATCAGATTCTAACGTTTGCATCTGCCGGATGGAAACCCTATTACAAAAATATTGAGATTATTGAAGTCATGAAGCATGTTGACTTTATGAATGTAATGACTTATGATCAGGTAGGTGGAAATTCGCCATTTACCGGACATCATACAGCCTTGGGGCATATTAAGGAAGAAGATATAAAAGGTACCCCTGCAGCTGAATTTATTGAAAATTATGGGAAATCCCAGAAAGGTCGCGGTCGCGATTACGGCCCAAGATCAGCAGAAAAAATCATTGACTTTTGCATGGAAAATGGCGTCAAACCCCAACAACTTGTTATAGGCGCGGCCTTTTATGGCAGAGCATGGAAAGGCGTTCCACCTATGAACGATGGACTTTACCAGTTAAACAAAGGTGCCCATATTGGCTGGAGTGGTTATAGCCAAATTAGAAAAGAGTTTGAAGCTAGCGAAAACTATACAAGATATTGGGATTCCATTGCAAAAGCACCCTACATCTATAGTGCAAAGGATAGTATTTTTATAAGTTATGATGATTCGGTCTCTGTTAGATTAAAAACAGAGTATGCATTAAAAAAGAAATTGGGCGGCATAATGTTCTGGCAACTTGGAAATGATACCAAAGAAAAAAGCAGTCTTCTAAAAGCTATGTATGATGCCTCCGTGAAAACTGAATCTAGGTAGTTACTTACCCTTTCATTCCAAATAACCAATGAAAAAAGACACACTCATAATCCTTTGTTCCCTATTGCTATTTTTGTGTTCCTGCTCTAAAAATCAGGTTACCATTGTTTATAATGGGAAATCTGATTATGAAATCGTTTTGACTGACAATGCTTCGCAAGAGCAACATAGTTCTGCAGAAACCTTAAAGAAATACATCAATAAGGTAGGTAATGTGAAATTGAATATTGTAGACAAAAGTTCGCAGACCACAGATAAGCAAAACATTTATGTCGGAAATATCAAGGAAGAGGATTTACCGCCACACGAAATAAGAATCAAGACAGAAAATGACAATATCTTTATTTATGGCGGCTCTGATGAGGCAGTGAAAAATGCGGTTTTTGAATTTTTGGGCAATTATTTGGGCTGTAAATGGTATGCTCCAGGAGTCGAAGAAATACCGCTATCCAAAATCATCTCGATTGACCCAATTGATTTCAGCTATAGCCCAGAGATAACAACCAGAACCGTACATTCCAAACTATTTTATGAAAACCATGAATTTGCAGATCAGCAGAAGGTCACGCATGAAGCATTCCCAAAATATGTGCCGGAAGCCAAAGTACATACCTTCCATAGGTTTGTGCCCGAAGAGAAATTCTACGAATCCAATCCTGAATACTATGCCTTAAGAGGAGAAAAAAGGCTGCCTACCCAACTTTGTCTTACCAATGAAAAAGTGTTGCAAATAGTCAAGGATTCTGTTGCATCGCTTTTTAAAAAAACTCCAACAGCCTCAGTGATTTCGGTAAGTCAGGATGACAATCAACAACATTGTCAATGCAACAATTGCAGTAAAATTGATAAAACCGAAGGAAGTCCCTCTGGAACAATGATTCGTTTTGTAAACCAAGTGGCCAAGTCCTTTCCAGATAAAACCATTTCTACCTTGGCTTATCAATATACTCGTAAACCTCCTAAAACACGTCCAGAATCTAATGTATTGATTACCCTATGTTCCATAGAATGTGACCGCAGTGCACCTATATCAGAAAAGTGTACGGATTTTGCAAGCGATCTTATTGGATGGGGAAGACTTACCAACAACATTCGTATTTGGGACTATACTACGCAGTTTACAAATTTCCTAGCTCCGTTCCCAAACATATATACTTTGCAACCCAACATTCAGTTGTTCAGGAACAACAATGCCAAATGGGTTTTTGAGCAGCATAGTCATAACCCTAGTGAACTCTTTGAATTACGTTCTTATGTAACTTCAAAACTGCTCTGGAACCCCGATTTGGATATTGATGAGCTACTAAAAGAGTTTACAACAGGATATTATCAGGAAGCAGGGCCTTTTATAAAAAAATACATCGATTTAATACATACCAAAATTCAAGAGGACAATGATTTTTTTCTCTTTCTCTATGGAGATCCTTCAGAAGCTTTTTCATCTTATTTAAAACCAGAATTACTCAAAGAATATGCACAACTGTTCGATGAAGCAGAAAAAGCGGTGGCTCATAAACCTGAAGTAATGGAAAGGGTTAAAATGGCGCGCCTTGGCATTGATTATGCAATTTTAGAAGCTTGCAGAAAAAACATAACTACAGAATATAGTTTATTGGTAGATAATCAAGAATCCAAAAAAACAATCAACCCCATGGTTGCTTCCCTACTGGACAACTTTATCAATACTGCCAGAAAAAACAACATCACCTTGGTGAATGAAATGGGTTTTACTGTGAACGAATATGCTTCTAATTATATGTCAGCCCTAAAAATCGCACAAAAACCAAATAAGGCTAAAGGCAAAAAAGTTGTTACGTTGACAAAGCCAAAAAAATATGCCAATGAAGACCCTTTAATATTAACAGATGCAGCATTGGGTGGCAGTAGTTTCTATGCAAATTGGCTCGGGTACGAAGGTAATGATATGGAAGTGATAGTTGATTTGGGAGAATCTCAAAACATAAGTACAGTGTCCTTAGCTTTTTTACAGGTAACCAATCACGTGGTCTTCCTTCCTTCTTATGTAAGCTATTCTGCATCTATTGACAATAGAAGTTTTACACCATTGGGGGACATAAAGAATCCTGCTCCCTTGCAAAAAACAAGCAAGGTAAATGATATCAAACGTTTTGATTTGACCTTTGAACCTAGAAAGGTTCGATACCTAAAAGTAAGCGCAAAAAATACTGAGACCCCCTATTGGCACCATGCCGCTGGTCTTCCGTCCTGGGTTTTTGCCGATGAAATTATAATCAACTAAAAATTCAACAATGAAAAGGAGCTTCAATTTACCTTTCTTTATCTCTATTCTAACTTGCTTGGTTTTAATAAATCAAAATAGTTTCTCACAAGCAGTTTATGAAGATGAACGCTACGTTCCTGAAACAGACCCATTAGTACTGAAGAAGCTGGAACAATGGCAAGATCTAAAATTTGGATTATTAATGCACTGGGGGACCTATAGTCAATGGGGAATTGTAGAATCATGGTCACTTTGTCCTGAAGAATACGGATGGTGCGAGCGAAAACAAGGATCCAATCCCCAAGATTATTTTACGTACAAAAAAGAATATGAGGATTTAAAGAAAACATTCAATCCCACAAAGTTCAATCCGGACAAATGGGCAACTGCTGCAAAGAACGCAGGAATGAAATATGTGGTTTTTACAACAAAACATCACGATGGTTTTTCCATGTTCGATTCAAAATATACGGATTACAAAATAACAGATTCTGAAACTCCTTTTTCTACACACCCCAAAGCGAATATAACAAAGGAGATTTTTAATTCTTTTAGAGCACAAGGGTTTTGGGCAGGGGCTTATTTTTCAAAACCAGACTGGCACGAACCCTCTTATTGGGATCCTTATTATCCTCCTAGAGACCGCAATGTAAATTATGAGCCCGAAGCCAATCCAAAAAAATGGCAGGAATTTGTTGATTTTACGCATAACCAAATTTTAGAATTGCTTACGGACTATGGCAAAGTGGATATTCTTTGGATGGATGGTGGTTGGGTTGCCAAAACTCCTAAATCTGCTATAACCAGCTGGTATGACCAACAATTACAGAACAATGAAAATGGCTATCTAAAACATAGAATCATCAATCAAGACATTAAAATGGATGCATTGGTCAAAAAGGCCAGAGCTAAGCAACCCGGTTTGATTGTTGTAGATCGCGCTGTTCACGGTATCAACCAAAATTATTTAACTCCAGAAAACAGAGTTCCGGAAAAACCATTGCCGTATCCATGGGAGTCATGTATTATTGCTGGTGGCTCATGGTCATATTCTTTTAATGCAGAGTATATGTCTGGTCGTGAAGCTGTGCATACGCTGGTAGATATTGTAGCAAAAGGAGGCAATTTGTTGTTGAACATTGCTCCAAGCCCAGAAGGGGAATGGGACCAAGGCGCTTATAAATTACTCCAAGAGATTGGGGATTGGATGGATGTAAACAACGAAGCTATATATGGTACTAGGTCCATGGCTCCCTATAAGTTTGATAATATCTGCATTACCTCTAAACCTGATGGCTCCATTTATCTTATTTATTTAGTGGAAAAAAATCAAGACAGCCTGCCTTCTGAGATAAAATTTTCAGCCCACATTCCTCAAAAAAATGTTAGAGCAGAACTCCTTGGTTTTAATACAAGATTAAAATGCACATCATCTAAAGATGGGTTGACAATCAAAATCCCCAATGACCTAAAACCAAAGCTTTTAGAAACAAAAGCGTTTGTGATAAAATTGAAATAACTCAAGTAAAGTTTTTAAGGAACATCCCATAATATCCAAATCTTTAGTTCTGTTAAAAGTGCTAAAATATTATTGGATGAAAAAAAGCGGATTTTGTTTTTTCGTATCTTAAAGAAAAAATCAAATGAAGTCTTTTTGCCGCCTTATATTACTCATAATTTGCTTTTTAAGTTCTTTTTCAAGCTTTACTCAAGACACCAACAAAAAACAACTTCAAGAAGATTACAGTAAATACTTTAAGCATGTTAGAGAAACTGTATACTTACACTTAAATAAGACCACTTTTTTTGTAGGTGAAGAGGTTTGGTGGACTGCTTATGCCTATAACAAAAAGTCCAATGAGCCTTCTTTTGGTACAACAAATCTTTACTGTGGTTTGTATGATAGAAAAGGTAAACAAGTAAAAAAAGAGCTTTTTCTAATGGAAAAAGGGGTTGGCCATGGTAGTTTCACCATCGATTCAACGTTTACCTCAGGAACCTATTACATTAAAGGGGGAACAACCTGGATGAAAAATTTTGAAGAAGATGACCATTTTGTCCATAAAATAAACATTATAAATAAGACCATAATACCTAAATTAAATACTACAACCACCTTTGATCTTCAAATACTTCCAGAAGGTGGGCATTTAATATCTAACACTGACAATATGGTTGGTGTTCGGTTAACAAATGAAAATGGCAAGGGTATCCAAATAGACAAAGCAGAGGTTTTAGACAATGAAAATAGCGTTGTTACCAGTTTTTATACAAACCGCTATGGTGTTGGAAGATTTAAATTGAGGATTCAACCAAATAAAACTTACAGATTAAAACTGAATTCTAAAGATGGGCAGGTTTTAGAAAAATCGTTACCCCCAATAAAACCTAGAGGTATAGCTATGGCTATTAACAACATAATTGATGATAAGCTTGTTGTTTCTTTAAACACCAACCTAGAAACCTTGAAGGGTGTTTCAAGAGATATCTTTCATCTTGCTATTCATAGAGATGGCCTTATGAAACTGAATTCATTTAACTTAGATAGCATTTCTAAAACAATAAAAATTGACAAACACAAGCTTTTACCAGGAACCAATATCATAACGCTTTTCAATAAGGACCTAGAGCCTATTTCAGAACGGCTTATCTTCAATTACCACAAAACCAATCTTGCAACCGCTTCACTCAATAAACCTTTTAAGAAAAAAAAAGACTCCATTTCTATAAAAATCAATGTCTTTTCCAAGAACAATACACCAATGTCCTTGAGTGTATCAGCACTTCCAATTACTAGCATTGCAAACAATTCAAATACGAGTATTATTTCAGATTTTCTTTTGCAACCATATTTGAAATCCGTTGTGGAAAACCCTGCTAGATACTTTACGGAAATCACAAGGATTAAGGAGTATGAATTGGACCTAATTTTATTGACACAGGGTTGGAGTCGTTACAATTGGGATATGATCTTTGAGGAAATACCAAAGATTGACCATCCGTTTGAATTTGGCATAAAAGCTGTTGGCCAAGTAAATTCTAAAATGAGAAAAGGGGAAGTCCTCGCTCTTGTTCAAAATAGTATAACTCCTATGTTATTTCTAGAATTGAAAGATTCAATAAATTTTGCAGTCACCGATTTATTATTGGAAAATGGGGATGCAATGAAATTTTCTATTAAAAAGAAAAGAGGAGGCCTAAGAAAACCTAACTTGGATCTTGACTTTGTTGGATTCAACTCAATCGAAGATTCTATTGCCCTTTTAAAACGTAACAGCTTGTCTTTTAACTTCAATTCGCCAAGTAAGAACAACGCACATCAGAATGTTTTTTTAATACAACCCGAGGATTTAATAACATTGGATGAAGTTGTTCTTACCGAAGAAAAAATCGAAAATCAACTAACGAGAAAATCCTCTTTGATAGACTCATCCTTTAGAGGGGTCAAGATTGATGAGAAGGAATTAAGAAGGAGTCCACTCCTTACAGATTTGATTGCTCGAAATGGGTTCAGAGTAATCGTTAATCCAAGAGGAGACGGAGAGGTTTTGATCACTAATATGAAACCTATCCTAGGGCCTGTTAGGGTTTACGAGAATGATATCCCTGTTCTTGACCCTACACAACTGCTCAATATTCCTTTAAACCAGATTGACGAAGTCTATTTTGAAACTGATGGCATGGCTGCTGATATCAATGCTACCGGAGGAGTAATCCGGATTTACAGAAAAGAGGGTCCTTCTGCTAGACTTAGTACATCTCGTTTTGCAGAGAAATTGGTCGAGAATAGCTTTACCAAAAGTAAAGAGTTCTATAGACCAAAATATACATCTCCCATAAATCAGAACTTTATTGACTTTGGTATTGTTCATTGGGAACCTCAACTATCAACAAATAACAAAGGAGAAACGATATTAACGATTCCTGATGACAAACTCCCCGCGGTCAAGCTGTTTATAGAAGGTATGGCAGAGGATGGCTCTCTCTTATCTCAAACCCACGAAATTTCTTTAAACTAGTCCTGTTTCAAGCAGCATCCAAAATGCCATGACCAACATAATGGCATTTTCAATAAACGTTGCTTCCGTCATTGGCAACTTTAGCGCTGTGCCCAAGCAGGCACAGCGAATGCTTTTTTTGTCCAATAAAGTTTTAGTAACTCCTATCGTGGTAATACCTAAAATAACAACAGTTACAATTAACGCAAAGGTTATTTTTAATCGCATTAAAAAGAGTAATCCCAGTCCCAATTCTATAAAAGGATATAGCCACCCGTAGGCTGGAATAAGTTTTGCCAAAGGATCGTACATTGCAAAGCTTTCTGGAAAACCTTTTAAGTCCAAGAATTTAAAAAAGCTAAATACAATGTAGAACAAGCCCATAAAATCGAGCATTGCTTCACCTGTATCCCAACTTTTAAAATGCATTAGAACAGAAGCTCCAAACAGATAGGCAAAAATCAAGAACAAAGGCTTCAATTGCGCCCATTTCGACTTTTCCTCAACAGCGTCGACCGGCATAACAGAATGTTCTTCCTCTATAACATATTTACCTCCCAAAGCAGCCTGTAATGCTGTAGTTGAAAGGTGATGTCTTGAGAGAATTCTTGCTTTTGCATCTTCTAAGCTTACTTTGACCCCTTTAACCCCCTTGGTTTTAGAAAGCTTATTGGAAATCGAAGCAGCACAACCTTCGCAGGTCATTCCTATAATTGAATATGTTTGTTCCATTTAATGTTTATCGCTATCGTCGGAATTATCCTCACGGTATTTACAACAAGGGTGAATTTTATCATAGGCTTCTTTAGTTGCCTTAAGCTCTTTAGTATCATGACCTGCATTAACCAACGCAGTTTTAACCTTCATAGGGTCGGTCTTTCTTTCATCCACAACCAAAGACAAATGGTGCGACGGAATATCCCAAATGGCATACTTTACCCCAGTAACATCTAAAGCAGCTTTTTCTATTCTCATTTTACACATTTCACATTTACCGTCTACCTCAAAAACCACTTTTTTATTCTTGTCTTGTGCAAAACTAATTGTGGAAATCAACACGCACGTTATAAGCAATACTATGTTCTTCATTTTATTATTTTTAATTGTTATGATTTAAACCTAAAGCCTGCATACAGCATTCTTCCAAAAATGGGAGCGTATATAATTGTTGTGTCAAAATTTGTACCAAATGGGTCTTCTGCTCCCAAAACTGGGGTGCCTTGTCTAAAATTAGTTAAATTCTCACCTCCCACATACACCTCAAACTTTTTTGAAAACACTTTAGTGATTTGTGCGTTCATTAGGCTATAACCTTCCGCAAAATCGCCAAGTTGAAAATTTACAGGGTTTGAAGAAGTATTTGGCAAGCGTTGTTCTCCCAAAGCATGCAGCGTATAGTCAAAACGCCATTGACCCCCATTCTCTGTTTCTGGCGTATTGTAACCAACATTGGCAAAATACCTATGGCGAGCCTGTAATGGTTTTTGTAAAAGCCCTGTCTGAAAATCCGTTTTTACATCATAAAATTTATACGCGGTCCTCACTTCCAAGTTGGGCAACACTTCATGGTTGAGTTCTACCTGTAGACTGTTGGCGAAACTCTTTCCTTCCAAGTTTGAAAAACTGACTTCTCCCGGGTTTTCCCAGTCAACTACAATTTGATTGTCAAAATCGGTTCTATAAAAGTCCACAGAAAAGTTCCCTGGTCTTTCTAACCATGTAAACCCCCGTAAAAAGCTTATGCCAAAATTCATTGCCTTTTCTGCATCAAAACCATAAATATCACCGCCATTGCCATTAAGCTGAATAGTTCTTGCCGAAGCAAACAACCTTTGGTTCTCAGCAAAAATATTTGCTGCTCTTCTTCCCAAACCAAAAGATCCTCTTATACTAGCTTTCTCCCATGGCGTATATCGAATATGGAATCGAGGTGTAAAAAATGTTCCCAATCTGTTATGAGAATCTAACCTCAGGCCAGCCGTTAAACTTACTTTCTCCAAATTGGTATAACTGTATTCAAAAAAAGCACCAACAGACCTGTCCACTCTTTCAAAATTCTGGTTGTTTACCAATTCATCATACCCATCATAGGCAAAGGTCAATCCAGTTTTAAATTTACTCTTTGTATTACCAATAATTGAATTGAACAAAAAGTTTGAATAGATACTTTCATGGTCAATGTCGTAAACATTGAAGCCATAATAAGAATCTTGTTGATGATTGCTATATGAGGCTTGAAAGCCAAAACTTTGAAATGGCAATTCTGGAAAAACATACCCTAATTTTACTGAACCATCAACCCTTTTTGTGTCAATCTCGCTACCCCAAGCGTTGGTTGTAAATCGGTCTGTATCCGGATTAAAGTTGGTCTCTCCCACCTGTTTTTCATCATTTAAGAATCTAACGTTAAAGAAGCTAACCCATCCTTTTTCTGGATTTTGATACTGCCATCGGTTCATGATATTGATTTGGTTGGCCAAAGGAGTATCTAAAAATCCATCATCATTATTATCCACTTCAATATCCCTCCTATTCCCATGTATAAACAGCCCGGTACTCCATTTATCAGACAATTTGGTGTTTAAATGCGTGTTCAATTCCAAACGCCCATTTAAATTTCCATATCCATTAACAAAAATAGGACTGTCGGTCAGGGGCTTTTGTAATTCGGTGTTAATTTGACCTGAAATACTTTCATATCCATTTACTACACTACCGGCGCCTTTGGTAATCTGAATGCTTTCTACCCAAGTACCAGGGGTAAAAGTTAGTCCGTAAGTTTGAGATGCTCCCCTCACCATTGGAATGTTTTCTTGGGTAATCAATAGATATGGACTGGTAAGCCCTAGCATTTGAATCTGTTTGGTACCAGTAAGGGCATCATTGAAATTGACATCTATTGCCGGATTGGTTTCAAAACTTTCTGATAGATTACAACAAGCTGCCTTTAAAAGTTCGGCACTATTCACCGTAACTACATTTTGTGCGGCAAAAAAGGTCTTTTGCACTGCATCTCTTTCCTTTTGCACCACAACCTCATCCAATTGATTGGAAGGTTGCAACCAATGATGCACCATTTTGGGTTCATCAATAGTTAAGGTATCTGTTTTAAAACCAACAAAGCTTATAACCAGTTTGTTATTGTCCTTAAGGTAAGGTATACTGAAAGTTCCATCATTTTTGGTAATGGTACCTGTTTGAGAATTTAGCCAATAGATATTAGCTCCACCGAGTCCTATATGTTTATTTTCGGCATTTGCTTCCATGACCATTCCCTGAATTTTCTTTTGGGCACCTACGAGCATTGGAAGGCAAAAAATTAGTATTAAAATATTTTTCATTTGTATGTATTGAATTTGTACTTGACACAATGGCATGTGTCCATTGTAGTCCATTAAGGACTTCATTTCAAAAATTCAAAAACATCAAATCAAAAAGACTTGGTCCAGAACAGTTATGTCCTTGACCAAAAGAGGTGGTGGGTATTTTTCGTTAGGAACCGGAAGCTTATCAACCGGAACAAATAAATTAAGGTAAGAATATGTAAAAGCTACCAGAAAATCTTGGTGCTCTATTTCTAGATCGTACAATGAAAGCTTTAAATCATCCTGTCCTGTAAAAGTAAAGGACTCGTCATCACAGCAATGATTTTCCATCACCTTATCCTCCATTGCAGCCATTGCTACTTCCATACCGCATTCCTCGGCATCAACAAACAGAGAAATATCCATTACCCTGCCCATGCAAAAATGTTTGTCCACTGTCCAAGAAACGGTAGATAGCAAGACCAGTACGGCGAGCAATATTGAAATGGTATGATGAAAAACTGTTTTCACAAGAGCAAAATTACGATTTATTTCACTTTAAACGATTTTAGGCCCTTTTCATTAACTAAACTTTAGGCTACCTTATTGTGTAATTTTTGCTCTTTTTAGTAGACAAAAAACCTTCAATTAAAATAAATTTGTAAAAAATAATTTCATGTTGTCATCCCTAAAACCCAAAATAACTTCTATCCTAAAAGAAAAAGAAAAAAGCGTGGAAAACCGTTTAACAGAGGTTTGCCAATTGTTGAAAGATTCAATAACATATTATAATTGGGTAGGGTTCTATTTTAAAAATGGTGATAAGGATGAATTGAAACTTGGTCCTTATGTGGGTGAACCTACGGATCATACCATTATTCCATTTGGAAAAGGTATTTGTGGCCAAGTAGCCGTTAGCAATGAGAATTTTGTTGTACCAGATGTTGCTGCTCAAGACAATTACATTGCCTGCAGTATTACCGTTAAGTCTGAGATTGTTATCCCTTTGTTCAAGGATGGCAAAAACATAGGCCAAATCGATATAGATTCCAATACCCCTGACCCATTCACTGAAGAAGATGAGCGCTTTTTGGAATTTGTAAATGAAAAAGTGGCTGAAATTCTTTAAAACTAGTGCCATTTTGTTGATAACCCTTCTAACTTTTTAGTAACAAAAAATTTACTTTTGTGTGCTTAAGAAATTGATTTTTAAGACACAAAATGAACACTGCCAAAAAAGCTTCTGCCGCACTTATTTCAGTTTTTCACAAAGACGGACTGGAACCCATTGTTAAAAAACTAGACGAACTTGGAGTAACCTTGTATTCCACAGGTGGCACTGAAAAATTTATACGGGATTTGGGGATAAACGTAGTTCCGGTCGAAGATGTAACCAGCTACCCTTCTATTTTGGGAGGGCGTGTAAAAACATTGCACCCCAAGGTCTTTGGCGGAATTTTAAATAGACAGGACAATGACAGCGATATTGCCCAAATGGAAGAATTTGAAATTCCTCAACTGGACATTGTCATTGTAGATTTATATCCTTTTGAAAAAACCGTTGCCAGTGGGGCACCCGAACAAGATATTATTGAGAAGATAGACATAGGTGGCATATCGTTGATACGTGCTGCTGCCAAAAACTTTAAGGACGTGCTGTGTGTTTCCTCCATGGAAGACTATGAAGGTTTTCTGAAAGTTATTTCCGAAGGAAATGGCACAACAACTCTTGAAGACCGCAAACGCTTTGCTTCCAAAGCATTCAATGTCTCTTCTCATTATGATACTGCTATATTCAATTACTTCAATCAAAATCATGATGAAGCTGTATTGAAGATAAGCGAACAAAATGGACAAGTGCTTCGCTACGGTGAAAACCCACATCAAAAAGGGTTTTTCTTTGGAGATTTTGAAGCCATGTTCACCAAGTTGCATGGCAAGGAGTTGTCGTACAACAATCTTTTGGATGTGGATGCCGCAGTAAATTTAATGGGAGAGTTTAAAAATGACGCGCCCACTTTCGCTATTTTAAAACATAACAATGCCTGCGGTCTGGCAACAAGAGATACCATAAGACAAGCATATGTTGATGCTTTAGCAGGCGATCCAGTCTCTGCTTTTGGAGGTATTCTTATTTCTAACGTTGAAATTGATGCTTCAACTGCTGAAGAGATTCATAAATTGTTCTGTGAAGTAGTAATAGCTCCAAGTTACTCTGCGGATGCCTTAGAAATCCTTAAAGGCAAAAAGAACAGAATAATACTCATTCAAAACGAAGTGGCCTTGCCAGATACTTTAGTTAGAACATGTCTTAACGGGGTTTTGGTTCAGGACAAAGACTTTAAAACAGACACAGCCGATGGTTTGACCCCTGTAACGGACAAAAAACCTTCTTCTGAGGAAATTGAAGATTTAATATTTGCTTCTAAACTTTGTAAGCATACCAAGAGCAATACCATTGTCTTGGCAAAAAACAAACAACTTTGTGCCAGTGGCACAGGACAGACTTCAAGAGTGGATGCATTGAACCAGGCAATTAACAAAGCCAAGTCCTTTAATTTTGAATTGGATGGTGCCGTAATGGCCAGTGATGCCTTTTTTCCTTTTCCAGATTGTGTTGAAATTGCCGACAAAGCTGGTGTAAAAAGTGTGATTCAGCCTGGAGGTTCAATAAAAGACCAATTGAGCATAGATTATTGTAATGAAAATGGACTGGCCATGGTAATGACTGGCACTAGACATTTTAAGCATTAATTTTAGTACTTTAGCCGATAAAATTTACTTTTAATCCAAAAAACCGACACTTTTTATGGGATTTTTTGATTTCATGACTGAGGAAATTGCCATTGACCTTGGTACTGCAAACACCCTGATAATTCATTTAGACAAAGTAGTAGTTGACAGCCCGTCCATTGTTGCCAGGGACCGAGTCTCAGGTAAAATCATAGCAGTTGGCAGGGAAGCCAATATGATGCAGGGAAAGACCCATGAAAACATCAAGACCATACGACCTCTAAAAGACGGGGTAATCGCGGACTTTGATGCTTCGGAAAAGATGATCAATATGTTCATCAAAAATATTCCGGCATTAAAGAAAAAATGGTTTCCACCAGCCCTTAGAATGGTCATTTGCATTCCTTCTGGAATTACTGAAGTGGAAATGCGAGCGGTAAGAGAATCAGCGGAAAGGGTAAATGGCAAGGAAGTTTATTTAATTCATGAGCCCATGGCAGCTGCCATTGGTATTGGACTGGATATTATGCAGCCCAAAGGAAACATGATTGTGGATATAGGTGGTGGTACCACAGAAATAGCAGTGATCGCACTTGGCGGAATTGTTTGTGACAAATCAGTAAAGATTGCAGGTGATGTTTTCACCAATGATATCATCTATTACATGAGAACACAACACAATTTATATGTTGGTGAAAGTACAGCAGAGGCAATAAAAATTGAAATTGGTTCCGCAACAGAGGATCTAAAGTCCCCTCCAGATGATAAATCAATCCAAGGAAGAGATCTATTGACCGGAAAACCAAAACAAGTGCAGGTTTCATACCGGGAAATTGCCAAAGCACTTGATAAAAGTATTTTGAGGGTAGAGGATGCAGTAATGGAAACATTGTCGCAAACGCCTCCAGAGTTGGCTGCAGATATATACAATACCGGTATTTACTTAGCTGGCGGGGGATCTATGCTAAGAGGATTGGACAGAAGGCTTTCACAAAAAACAGATTTACCTGTCTACATTGCAGAAGACCCGTTAAGAGCGGTAGTAAGGGGTACAGGTATAGCACTCAAAAATTTAGAGCGCTATAAAAGTATATTGATAAAGTAATTTGGTTTTTATACTGTTTAAAGACCTTTTGAAAGTTTATTAACTTTCCTAATGATACGATTGCATGCAGCGCATCATCAATTTTATTCTAAGTTACAGAAATGCATTTCTTTATGGCTTTCTTATGGTTATTTCCCTGGCATTAACCATTAGAACCCACTCCTATCATCAATCTAAATTCTTCAATTCTTCAAAATGGATAATGGGCAATGTTTATGGCTCTGCCGCCAATATTTCTTCATATTTTGGACTGCGTCAGGAAAACAACAGACTAGTTGAAGAGAATGAACAATTGCGGAAATTACTTTTTAATCCTTCCAAAGAATCTGTTCAAGAGAAGGACAGTATTTTTAAAGACTATGAGGTCATCACTGCCAACCTCATAAAAAATAGCTTTTCCTCTCCAAGAAATTACCTAACCATAGACAAAGGAAAAATCCATGGCATAGAGCAAGATATGGGTGTAATCACTACTAAAGGAATTTTGGGGATTGTTGAAAACACTTCTTCCAAATTTGCTACTGTACAGAGCGTACTGAATACAAAATCAAATATCAACGCTAAAATAAAGAACACCAATTACTTTGGTTCATTAATTTGGGATGTACAGGATTACAATGTTGTACAACTTGTAGATATTCCCAGATTGGTTCCTTTGGTAGTGGGTGACACCATTGTTACAGGGGCAATGTCAAGCATCTTTCCTGAAAATATTCCTATTGGTGTTATAAGAAAATACGATCTAAATGCATCCAGAAGTTTTTATAATATTGATGTAGAACTGTTCAACGACATGGCCAACGTTAAAAATGTTTATCTCATAAAGAACATGAACAAGGAAGAAATTAAAGAATTGGAAGCAAGAACTACAGATGAATAATAGCTTGATCATAAATGGTTTTCGTTTTATATTGCTTGTCCTTACCCAGGTACTAATTTTTAATACTTTGAACTTTCTGGGATTTATAAATCCTTTGGTCTATGTTATTTTTCTTTACTGGTATCCCATAAAAGGAAATAGGGCCGTTTTTATGTTGACCGCTTTTTTTCTAGGGTTTGTAATTGATATTTTTTCAGATTCTATGGCTTTGCATGCCATTGCTTCATTGACCGTAGCCTATATAAGACCAGTAATCATGCGCTTTTGTTTTGGGGTAAATTATGAATTTCAAAACTTCAGTTTTAAGAATACCACCAAAGTACAGCGCATCACTTTTTTGGGTCTATTGGTATTGATACATCAAGTTGTTTTCTTTTCATTGGAAATCTTAAGTATATCCCACTTCCTGTTAATTTTGAAAAAGGTATTTGCGACTGGAGTTGTAACTTTGATTTTATGTACGCTGTTTAGTTCACTTTTTAGCCCACAAAGCGAATAAAAAGACTACTATTTCGTTGAAATACATAAGACTAGGCTCGTCTAATTTTATTGTCTATGAAAAAACTGCTGTTATCTTCCATTATTGTCATGATAGGGTTCACCTTTATAGGTAGACTTTCCTACTTACAACTTTTTAGTTTCTCTCCAGACCAGACCTTGGAAGATCCAGCCATTAAAGCCATTTACGATTACCCCGAGAGAGGTTATGTATACGACAGAAACGGGGAACTTATGGTGGGTAACCAACCTGCGTATGACGTTATGTTCATACCTCGAGAGGTTAAGCCATTAGACACTCTGGAATTCTGTAATCTCCTTGGGATTGATAAACCTGCATTTATTGAGAAGCTTAGGAGGGCAAGAATATATTCCCCAAGGCTCCCATCTGTCCTTGTACCTCAACTTTCCAAAGAAGATTATGCAAGACTCCAAGAAAAGATGAGGCATTACGTCGGTTTTTATATTCAGAAAAGGTCTTTGCGCTATTATACCACAAATAGTGCAGCAAATGTATTGGGATACATTAGTGAAGTAAACGAAAGAGATTTACAAAACAACCCTTATTATGTAGCGGGAGAACTAAAAGGGCGCACAGGGATTGAAAAACAATACGAAGAAATTCTAAGGGGACGAAAAGGTGTCAAGTTTATACAAAAAGATCGTTTTAATAGAGATATAGGGCCTTACAAAAGTGGAAAGTTGGACACACTGCCCGAGCAGGGGAAAGAGATTCATATAACCCTGGACAAAAAACTACAGGAGTACGGGGAAAGGTTGATGAACGGTAAAAGAGGAGGAATTGTGGCCATAGACCCCAAGTCCGGAGAAATTCTGACCATGATATCTGGACCAACCTATGACCCGGCATTGTTGGTTGGTAGAAAGCGATCCAAAAATTATAGCAAACTGCATTACGACACTATTTCTAAACCCACTTGGGATCGTTCTATATTGGCAGAGCCATCACCAGGCTCCCCTTTTAAAACAATGAACGCGTTGGTAGCCTTGCAAGAAGGTGTTATAGACCCAAGTACAAAGTTTAGGTGTTATAATGGATTTTATGTTGGTAGCCAAAAGAAAGGATGCCATTGCGGTGGTGGTGTTCGTGATATGAACTCGGGCATCTACCAATCCTGCAATGCCTATTTTGCTGGTACGTTCAGAAAAATATATGAAAAATACCCAACTACCGATGAAGGTATGGATGTTTGGGAAAAACACATGAAGAGCTTTGGACTTGGGGGTTATTTAGGTACAGATATTCCAACAGGAAGACCAGGTAGAATTCCAGGCAAAGCTTTTTATGACAAATGGTATGGCAATGGAAGTTGGGCTTCTTCAACAATCATTTCAAATGCCATAGGTCAAGGTGAAGTAGCAGCAACGCCCTTACAACTGGCCAATATGACCGCCGCAATTGCAAATAGAGGGTACTTTTACACCCCTCATATCATTAAAAAGATAGGGAATACAGGCGCAATTGACCCCAAGTATACCGAACCCCACCAAACTACCATAGATAAGGAACATTTTGAACCGGTTATTAAAGGTATGGCCAATGTCTATAAATATGGAACCGGGCGATGGGTACAAATACCCGGAATTGAAATAGCTGGAAAAACCGGTACTGTTGAAAATTTTGTGCGCGTCAATGGAGAACGTATGCAACTTACAGATCATTCCGTATTTGTAGCTTTTGCTCCCGTTGAAAACCCTAAAATCGCTTTAGCCGTTTATATTGAAAACGGGTATTATGGTTCTCGATACGCTGGACACATTGCTTCTTTGCTAATTGAGAAGTACATAAAAGGTGAAATCACCAGAAAAGATTTGGAAAAACGGATGCTAGAAAAAACATTGGAACACGAATATGCAAAGCCGTATAGTGGAGAACCTTTCAAGATAAATGAATATGTCTGGTAAGGGGCTTTTTGGAAGAATAGATTGGCTTACGGTTTTTCTTTACGCATTTTTGGTATTTATTGGTTGGATCAATATTTATTCCACTACATTAAGTGATCCCAATGCTTCAATTTTTGATTTTTCTACCCTTTATGGTAAACAACTGTTCTTTATAGGATTGGCCCTTATAGGAGTTGTTTTTGTCCTATTTATTGAAACAAACTTTTTTGAGCGTTTTGCATCAATCTTCTACATTATATCAATGTTCTTGCTGCTTGGGCTGTTCGTATTCGGAAAAACCATTGCCGGAGCCACATCTTGGTATGATTTGGGATTCTTTAATTTACAACCATCTGAGTTGGCCAAGGTTGCCACAGCGCTAGCGTTGGCTAAATATTTAAGTGATATTCAGACAGATATAAAGAATAGAAAGCATCAATTATACGCTCTATTGATCATTTTGTTACCAGCACTTCTTATTTTGCCCCAACCTGACCCCGGAAGCTCTCTCATTTACTTTTCTCTATTTTTTGTGCTCTTTAGAGAAGGGTTTCCATTGTACTATTTAGGGATATTGTTGACCATTGTTATTTTGTTTGCAACCACATTGATGTTTGGAACGGTCTGGGTAGCCATAGGCCTGGTAATTCTGACTATCTTGATATTTATTTTTAAACGAAAATCAACAAAGATTCCCATTTTACCGTTGGTAGGAATCATTATAGCTTCTGTTCTATTCTCACTGTCAGTCCGCTTTGTTTACGACAATGTTTTTGAACAAAGGCACCGCGATCGTTTTGCGTTATGGCTTAGTTTAGAAAAGGACGAGAAGAAATTAGAAGAAATTAGAAAAACCATTGGTTACAATACCTATCAATCTGAAAAGGCAATAGAATCTGGTGGGTTCTTTGGAAAAGGTTTTTTGGAAGGCACCCGAACCAAAGGAGATTTTGTACCTGAACAACATACAGATTATATTTTTAGTTCTGTAGGAGAAGAATGGGGCTTTATGGGAACGGTTACCGTAATTCTACTTTTTACCTTTTTCTTTTTACGGTTGATTTACATTGCGGAAAGACAGAAGAATGATTTTAGCAGGATGTTTGGTTATGGGGTCATTTCCATATTGCTCATTCATTATTTTATAAATATTGGAATGGTGATCGGGTTGCTCCCCACAATTGGTGTTCCATTGCCATTTTTTAGTTATGGAGGTTCTGGATTAATATTCTTTACGATGCTACTCTTTATTTTTTTAAAGCTAGATTCCAATCGTTTAAAGGATGGTATTTAAAACCGCCAACCAGAAACATTGACTTTTTCTTCCACTTTTTCCTGCCAAGCTTTAGGTTTGTTTTCAAAGAAATCGATGGAAGTTATTCTTTCCAATTCATCAATGGAAACTAAAAAACTGTCCAATTCGGCCTTGCTTTCTTTATTTGGCATTAAAAAGCAAAGAACGTCTATAGAATCTCCATTTTTTTTGAATACCACTTTATAGAATTCATCTGGAACATCCACATCTTCATCCCCAATTTCTTCCAATCCTTTTTCCAAAATACCTCCAGTGATTACTACTAGGTCCCCGTATTTTTTGCACCAATAACGCACCTGCTGTTCCAATCTGTTCCATACACCGGCATTGAATTCCCTGTCTTGTGGGCTTATATTGCTCGTATAAAAAGTTTCGTTGTACGCGTATTCCGAAAATCGCCTGTCCCCAGCAGGACAAAGATGACCTCTATCATAACCAGAGCCTTTATAGTTTCTCCAGTCTGCAGATTTGGTTTTTACTTTTGGGTCTTCAATAAAATAGGGCCTCCTTCTATCATCTTGTGTTAAATGACTTTTTTTAAGTTCATAGGCAACCCATTCTGCTTGCTCATAAGGCTCGTTATAAGAAAGCATAAAATACTCATGACTCACAATAGCTCCGGTGGTTGAACCGGGTAAAAACCCTGTGTCTACAATTACAGCACCTGCCTTACTACTTGGGTTTGAATACGTATCTGGGGTATAAAAATTCTCAAATACCCAGAAACCCACCACACAAACAATAAAGAGTAGGGTATAAATGGTTTTGTTTTTCATTTAACTACATCTTTCTTTTCCAAGTTTAAGAAATATATAATCATTGTCCACATATTCTTATATTGGTTAGTTAACATGTACACCTGTTGTGCACATTAAAAGTGCATTGACCAGGAAGCATGTCCAAGAATGAAATGAACGTATTTTTCAAAACTTTACTGTCAATTCCGTCAATAGTTGGAATTGCGTATATGATTTCCTTTTGGAGCATTGATTTTTTAAAATGGATTTCTAACAATCTTGTAGACTTTCAATATCAAGCCCCAATTGTAAATGGACTTACTCTGTTGCAAATTGGGATTTTGATTTATCGCCTTTGGACGTACAAAAACCTACCTAAAGAAAAAAAAACTAATTGGACAATATTTCTTGTGGTATTCAATGTGATTGCAAGTCTAATTTTTATTTGGAAAAAAGATTACGTTTTTGAAAAAATGGATAAAAGCACTTCACCCTAAAAGATGATTAACTAATTGCTCTTAGATTTCTTAAAGGAAACCCATGTATTCACTTACCTTTGACCCTTATCAAAAACCGGTCTGGTTTTCAAACCTAATTGTGCGCCTACCACGGTAATCCCTTAAAAAACAACATGACATTCCAAGATTTAAAATTAATTCCTTCCATACTAAAAGCATTAAGGGATGAAAACTATACAGAGCCTACTTCTATTCAGGCCAAATCCATCCCATTGGTTTTAAACAAAGAAGATGTGTTGGGCAGTGCACAGACCGGAACAGGAAAAACCGCGGCTTTTGCCATTCCCATTCTTCAGCATTTGGTGAATAATCAGCAAAACCAAAATGGTAAACGAAGGATTTCAACACTGGTGATTACCCCTACGCGTGAACTTGCCATACAAATTGGAGAAAGCTTTTCCGCTTATGGTAAATACACCACTATCACAAATACGGTCATTTTTGGAGGTGTCAATCAAAGATCCCAAACCAATGTCTTAAGACAGGGTGTAGATGTTTTAATTGCCACTCCTGGACGCTTAATCGATTTGATGAACCAAGGATATATCTCTTTGCAGGACGTTAAATATTTTGTCTTGGACGAGGCTGACCGTATGTTGGATATGGGTTTTATACATGACATTAAAAAGGTTTTGGCCAAATTACCCAAACAAAGGCAGTCCTTATTTTTCTCGGCCACTATGCCCAAAAATATTTTGACTCTATCGCAACAAATATTGATCAACCCAAAGAAGGTATCCGTCAATCCTGTTTCTTCTACAGCGGAAACGATTCAGCAGTATTTATACACCACCAATAAAGAAGACAAAAGTAAATTGCTATTGCATATTCTTGAGGACCCCAAGTTGGAGCAGGTATTACTTTTTTCTAGAACCAAACATGGGGCAGACCGCATTGTACGTAATCTACGGAAGAAAAAAATTGAATGTGCGGCCATCCATGGTGATAAGTCTCAAAACCAGAGACAAAGGGCGCTAAAAGAATTTAAAGATGATAAGATTAGAGTATTGGTGGCCACAGATATTGCTGCGCGTGGTATAGACATAGATAAGCTCCGCTACGTAATCAACTACGATATACCCAATGAACCTGAAACGTATGTTCATAGAATTGGGCGTTGTGGACGTGCAGGCGAAGAAGGCACCTCTATTTCAATCTGTGAACCAGAAGAAAATGTGTACATAAGGGATATTGAAAAACTCATTAAAAAAAATATAGAAGTGGTTGGCGACAATCCCTTTCCGCAAACCGATAAACCCATGAACGCTACTGAAAAAAAGGCGTTACAGAAGGAAAAGCAACGTAAGAAACAAGAGTTTTTTGCCAATCGTAATAAAAAGAGAGGGTCTCAAAATCCAGGTTTCCGAAGAAAGAAAAGATAAGTACTGCCAAACTAGTTTTTCTTCACAGCATTCAAGTTATACCATAAAAAAGCCGACTCCTATAAAGTAGTCGGCTTTATTTTTTTTATCAGAAAACCGTTTATCCTTTTACGCTTGCCAGCTTTCTTTCGCTGTTCTTGATATTGTTTAACTGCAAGTCTCTAAGTACATTTACAGCTTCTTCAACATAGATGTCTTTTGCCAAATTCTTGTGCCATCTATCTCTTTTTTCTCTTAGCACAGAATCCTGTGTAAACAACTCTGTTTCATATTTTAAAGATTCAAATGTCAACTTTGAATCGTATTCTCTAAGGCTCTTAAATTGATCAGAACGTTTTTTAGCTTGTTCTTCCCTTTTTTTGTACGCGTCATAACTTAAAGAAACTATCGTCTCATCCTGTTGTTCCTTTAGCCATTTGGCGTTATCTTCTATCAACTTAATTTGCTCGTTGCCTTCCATTCGCTTTTTGCTATTGGCAACAGTGGTCTCAAAATCAATGTAACCATCCCAAATCTTATACTCGGCAGGGGTTATTTTGTCCCAACCCAATGGATTTTCCTGGTCTCTTTCTCCTAAATCTATATAGCTATATCTGTCAGGCACCACAATATCACTCTTAACACCTTCTAACTGTGTGGAACCTCCGTTGATTCTATAGAATTTCTGTGTGGTAAGCTTAATGGCACCTAAATCTCCGTGCTCATTGCTTCTTACTATATTATCTAAAGGAATTACATTCTGAACGGTTCCTTTACCAAATGTTTGCTTGCTACCGATAACAACAGCTCGCTTATAGTCTTGCATAGCAGCTGCCAAAATTTCAGATGCTGAAGCTGATAACTCGTTAACTAAGATAACCAATGGGCCATCCCACTGAATACGTTCATCTTTATCTTCATGTACTTCTTTTCTTTGACCTGAAGAACGAACTTGGACAATTGGACCGTCTTTGATAAACAAGCCAGCCATCTCCACTACCGTTTTCAAGGATCCTCCTCCATTATCTCTTAAGTCTAACACAATACCTTCAACACCTTCTTGTTTTAGTCGCTCAACCTCTTTGGCAACATCTGTTGCTGCGTTACGCTCTGTGTAATCTTCAAAATCCACATAAAACTTTGGTAGATTGATGAGTCCATATTTATTTTCTTCACTTTTGACAGTTGCAGATTTAGCATAGGATTCCTCTAGCAATACAACATCTCTCTTTATGGAAACTTCTTCAATAGTCCCATCTGCCCTTCTTACTGTTAAATCAACCACGGTTCCTTTTGGGCCTTTTATCAATTTAATGGCATCATCCAATCGCATGCCCACAATATCTATTGGCTCTTCTCCTGATTGCCCAACTTTTAATATTTCATCACCAACTTCCAAACTTTGGTCTCTCCAAACGGGGCCTCCAGAAATAATTTCCATGATTCTAGCTCCTTCAGGTTTTTTCTGAAGTCTAGCACCAATACCTTCAAACTTACCAGACATTCCAATATCAAATTTTTCCTTGTCATCTGGTGCAAAATAGAACGTATGTGGATCAAATTCATCTACAATGGTGTTGATATATTGCACAAACCAATCTTTACGTTCCAAGTCATCAATGAAGTCGAAAAATTCGTCTAAAGTGCTCTTTGTATTTTCCCTAGAAGCAACTTCAATCTCATCGATGGTAATATCTTTTAAAGTTCCGTTGGGATTTTTTAGGTTCAAGTTTATGTTAGTGGAAGCAATATCCCCTCCTTCACCAATTGCAGCAAGATTCTCTGTAAGTTTGTTGTCTATCTTATTATCAAAAACTCCAAGTGTATTATATTTGAGTTGTTTTCTCCAACGTTCCTTAAGTTGCTTTTTGTTTGATGCAAATTCCTGATCCTTATAGTCAATATTAATGGTTTCTTCAATAGTATAGTCAAATGGCTGTGAAAGTACCTCATCATAAATATCCTGAGCTTCATCCATTCGTTTCATTAAACGTTGGTAAACAATGTTGAAGAACGTGATATCCGTATTTTTGATTTCGTCATCAATCTGAAATCTATATTTTTCAAATTCTCTGATATCACTGGCCAAAAAGTATCTTTTTGTAGGGTCCAAGACATCTATAAAATCATCAAATACATTTGTAGAAAAATTATCGTTTAAATCCTTGGGCTCATAATGACCACGTTCCAAGACATAAGTTATTAAATCTAATAACAGCTTGTCCTTGTCATCATTTTCAAAAGATTTATTTGTAAAACTACATGAGGCTACGGCAACAAGAATTACCAAAAGCGCCAAGGTGAAATTCTTTTTCATAAATGGGTTTTTATTGGGAGCGAATTTATTTGGCACTTTTGCCAAATCTTCATTACGTCATCCTCCGTTTCAATTGATATGAATTCCCTAAGATACAGAAAAAACCGTGCCAGTTTGGTGCAGGGGTTTTAATTTTTTGTTAAACGCTCAAAGCTTCATATCATAATGAAAAACGTATTTTTATGCCAATAATTATGCAAAATGAAAAAACCACTCATCCTAGTTACCAACGATGATGGGATAACTGCCCCAGGACTTAGAGAACTAATACGGATAATGAAGGAAATTGGAGAGGTCATTGTTGTAGCCCCTGACAGTCCACAATCTGGTATGGGGCACGCAATAACTATAGACAATACGCTATATTCAAAAAAAGTCATAATTGACCAGGAAAAAGGCGCTCCTGCAGAATACAGTTGCAGTGGCACGCCAGCAGATTGTGTAAAATTGGCACTGCAAGAAATATTGGATAGAAAACCTGACATCTGTGTTAGTGGCATAAATCATGGTTCCAACGCATCAATAAACGTAATTTATTCTGGAACCATGAGTGCAGCGATTGAAGCAGGCATTGAAGGAATACCTGCAGTTGGTTTTTCACTTTGCGATTATTCCTGGGAGGCTAATTTTAGTCATGCTGCCAAATCCATAAAAACCATAGTTACCCAAGCATTGATTCATGGTATTCCAAAAGGAATAGTGCTCAATGTAAATATTCCTAAAACAGATGAAGAACCCAATGGCATAAAGGTTTGCAGACAGGCAAGAGCTAACTGGAAAGAGAAATTTGATAAGCGTGTAAGCCCTACCGGAAAGGACTATTATTGGCTGACCGGAGAGTTTGAATTGTTGGATAAAGGTGAGGATACCGATGAATGGGCGTTGGCCCAAGGGTATGTTTCCGTGGTTCCAACCCAATTTGACCTTACAGCTCACCATACAATTCCACAAGTAAATAATTGGAGTTTAAATGAAAAATAGGAAAGAAGTTTTAATTGGTTTTGTGGTGGGAATCATTGCAAATACCTTTGGCACATTGCTATATATTTTAATTTTTTCAGATTTAAGCATATCTGAGACCTACCAAGCAGCGGTAAGGCAGGGTCATGTGGGTAGTTTATTGGCCTTAGGGGCTATTTTAAACCTAATCGCTTTCTTTGGGTTCCTACGTTTAAAAAGGGACTATAGGGCAAGAGGGGTAATGATAGCAACCCTAATTACCGCATTGGTAATTCTATATTATAAGATTTTTTAGTTTAGAGTTTGAACTTTATTAATGAAGTACTACATAATAGCTGGTGAAGCCTCTGGAGACCTGCACGGTTCCAATCTTATTAAAGCCATCAAGAAAAAGGATGAAGCTTCCGAGATTCGTTGTTGGGGCGGAGACTTAATGCAAGAAGCTGGCGGGGAATTGGCCAAGCACTATAAGGACATGGCCTTTATGGGTTTCTTAGAGGTTCTAAAGAACATTCCCACTATTTTTAAAAACATCTCTTTTTGCAAAGAGGACATTCAAAAGTTTAATCCTGACCTAATCATTTTTATTGATTTTTCCGGTTTCAATCTTCGCATAGCCAAATGGGCCAAAAAAAAGGGATTTAAGACCAATTATTATATTTCACCACAAATTTGGGCGTCACGTGAAAGTAGGATTGAAAAGATAAAACGTGATATTGACAATATGTACGTCATTCTTCCTTTTGAGAAGGATTTTTACGAAAAGAAACATAACTATCCTGTAAACTTTGTTGGTCATCCGCTTATTGATGCAATAGAAAATACACAGATTATTGATGAAGCCTCATTTAGAAAAGAACATGGTTTAGAGCAACAAAAACCTATCATTGCATTGCTGCCAGGAAGTAGAAAACAAGAAGTACAAAAAATGCTAAAGGTGATGCTTTCTGTAAAAGATGATTTTCCAAATTATCAATTTGTCATTGCAGGTGCTCCCAGCTTACCAGATGACTTTTATAGTTCCTTTTTAAATCAAAGTACTGTGGGGTATGTATCTAATAAAACCTATACGCTGTTAAAGCACTCCCATGCCGCTTTAGTAACCAGTGGGACGGCAACTTTGGAAACAGCACTTTTTGGCATCCCTCAAGTGGTGTGCTACAAAGGCAACTGGATTTCCTATCAAATTGCAAAGCGTATCATCACCTTAGAATATATTTCGCTGGTCAATTTAATTATGGACAAAGAAGTTGTAAAAGAACTGATTCAGAGCGAATTAACTTCAGAAAAACTTAAAGAGGAACTCACCAAGATTATTGCAGGAAAGGACAGAAATCGCATTTTGGAAGACTATGAATCACTTAAGTCCAAATTGGGTGGAAAAGGCGCCAGTCAATTGGCGGCAAAATTAATCATCGAAAATGCTTAGATTTAGCATCCAAGAAGAAAAGCTATTCTTGGATGTTAAAAAGAACCCTCTATTTTCTTTCCTTTTTAATTTTTTTTGGTTGTGGATCTGCCAAGAAAAAAAGAACCTATCGTGCTCCAAGAACGATTTCCATTGCAGGGTCTCCTGAAGAAACTGTGCCACTGGAAAAACCTAAAAAAGAGAAAAGGAAACATTCAAAAGCCGAAGATGTCATTGCCACAGCAATGACTTTTTCCGGTACCCGATACAAATTTGGCGGCACCACCAAAAAAGGAATGGACTGTTCTGGCCTTTTGTATGTTTCCTTAAGAGAAAATAACATTACGTTCCCAAGAACCTCTTACCAAATGGCAGAGGAAGGTAAACGCATAAAAGTTGGCCAAGTACAAAAAGGAGATCTTCTTTTTTTTAAAACCAGTAAAAAAGGAAAGCGTATTAACCATGTAGGACTGGTAGTCGACGTAAAAGGGAATGACATAAAGTTTATACACTCCTCCACCTCAAGAGGTGTTATTGTATCATCCCTTAGAGAGGGATATTGGAATTATGCCTTTGTAAAAGCGATGCGAATTCTATAATGCACCTTTTTAATTTTATTTCCATTAAACTAACAGTATACCTTATAACCGGTATTATCATTGGTTTTTATTTTGAAATTGGCCCATACATTTTGTTTTTTGGGTTGCTAGCCCTATTTCTTTGTTTGCTTTGGTTCAACAAGAAACAACCACGGGACGGATTTCCTTTTTTTGGATTGATCACCGCACTAATTACAATGTTGCTCGGTGTTTGTATCATAACCTTATCCAAATCCAAAGACCTACCCCATCATTATTCCAACAAAGAGCTATCTGGTCTCAAACAATGGGAACTTAAGGTTACAGAGGTGCTAAAACCAAATAAATACACTCACCGATATTTTGCCAAGGTCATTTCTTTTGAAAATAAAAAAAGTATAGGAAAAGTAGTCCTAAGTTTTCCCATGGATTCGTTGATGAACCAATTAAAAGTTGATGATGAATTTATGGTCTTTTCCAATGTAGAGACAATTAAACCCCCATTGAACCCATATCAATTCGAATACAAAGATTATTTAAGAAAGCAAGGGGTGTACCATCAAATTCAAACGGATTACAATCTTGTAGTGTTAAAAGAAAATCCCAAGAGGACCATTTTTGGCCTTGCTTCAAATTTTAGGGAACATATTATATCAAAGCTAAAGAATGAAGACTTTGGAAAAGATGAGTTAGCTGTAATTCAGGCACTGCTGTTAGGCAAACGAGATGATATTTCTGAAGGCACCTATAACAATTACAAAAATGCCGGCGCCGTTCATATTTTGGCTGTTTCTGGGCTTCATGTAGGTATTCTATTGTTTCTGTTTCAATTTTTACTATCCCCTTTGGAACGGTTTCCAAAAGGTAAAACCATAAAGTTGATATCAATTATCTTGCTCTTATGGGCCTATGCATTTGTAGCTGGTCTTTCCCCTTCAATTGTAAGAGCTGTAACCATGTTCTCTTTTTTGGCCTATGCCATTTATTTGAATAGGCCTACCAACTCATTCAATATCATTGCGCTATCCATGTTCTTTATTTTGCTGATAAAGCCCTTGTTTTTATTCCAAGTGGGGTTTCAAATGAGTTATGCCGCAGTTTTCTCCATTGTTTGGATATATCCCAAGCTTCAACGGTTCTGGTTCCCCGAAAACATAATTGTTAGAAAAACATGGCAATTGTTGTCTGTAAGTATCGCGGCTCAATTAGGTGTTTTACCGATTAGTCTTTTTTATTTCCATCAATTTCCAGCGCTTTTTTTTATATCAAATCTTCTGATTATTCCTTTTTTAGGGTTGATTCTTGGAATAGGGATTTTAGTTATTCTCTTATCCATTTTTGATGCCCTTCCCAGTTTTTTGACTATCAGTTACAATACGGTTATCAAAACCATGAACAACACTATCAATTGGATAGCCAAACAAGAAGGTTTCATCATAAAGGACATTCCTTTTGATGCCTTTCAATTGGTCTTGAGCTATCTAGTTATCTTTTCACTGGTAGTATTTGTTTCCAAACCAAAACTGAAAAATATTACTGCGCTCTTCATAGGAATCATAACATTGCAAGGGTGGAGTATCTGGAATCAAATTAATACACAGAGGAAAGAGGCGTTTGTATTGTTACATAAATCAAAAAACACAATGGTATTGCATCAAAAAGGAACATCTTTAAGCCTTTATGCGTCAGACAGCATCAATATTGGTTCTTTGATAAATGATTACAAAACAGCTGAACGAATTCAATCCGTTTCCTATCATACGGTAGAAAACAATTTCAATGTTGGCGAAAAAAAACTATTTGTTATGGATAGTCTTGGTATATATCCACAAGTAAAAAATCAGGACTATATATTGCTCACACAATCCCCAAAGATTCATCTGGAAAGAGTAATAGATTCCATTAATCCTAAGATGGTCATTGCAGATGGCAATAACTACAAAAGCTATGTTAAACGTTGGAAACAAACTTGCTTAAAAAAAGAAATCCCTTTTCACAGTACTGGTGAAAAGGGACATTATTATTTCAATTTTAACGAACATTAATGGACATTGCCCATTAAGCGTTTCATTAAAGGTCCAAATAGTAAAACAACTGCTCCAGCGACTAAAGCATAGATTGCGATTAAACGAAAACCATCTAAATACACGTTAAGCGTATCCAAACCACCAACGTTGCTGTCTGTGCTTTCAATAGCCAATTGTTTAGAAATAAATCCGACTACTTGAAACGCAAAGGCAGATGACAAGAACCAAACCCCCATCATAAAAGCGACAATTCGTTTTGGAGACAGATCTGTAATCTTTGAAAGTCCAACAGGTGACATAAACAATTCACCTACAGATAGTATAAAATACAACCAAAGTAAATACGAGAATGGCACCATTCCATTTTCATCCGCTGCTCCGCCGCTTAATGATACTACGTAGAAACTTAAGCCTGCCAAAACCAGACCCATTCCAAACTTATATGGTGTTCTTGGATTTAATTTCTTTTTTGCCAAATACGTCCAAACCAAGGAAATTGGTATGGCCAAAATAAAGATGAACATAGAGTTCAGTGCATTTGTTTGGCTTGCATTAATAAGTGATAAATTCACATTTCTAGCGGCAAATAATGTTATTACACTACCATGCAGTTCATGGAAGCCCCAAAAAATGGTCATGAAAAATGTAATCAATAACGCCATGAAGAGCTTTTTGCGCTCATCTACGGTACACTTGACCATAACCATCCCCATATATATTAAAATGGCAACTGCAATTAGCTTAAACAGCACGTTGACAATGTTTTGGTCTTCTAAAAAACTACCTTCACCTCCTAATGATTTATATGAATACAATAGGTAAGCTATTAATGGTGCCGATAAAAATGCAATAATCGGTATGAGGTGCTTTTGAGGAATTCCCATAACTTTTTTCTCATAGACTTCAACACTTGGTGGTTTGCCACCATCCCCAAAAACATTCTTTTTAATGCCGCTCCAAAAGAATAGTAATCCGGTAAGCATTCCTATTCCTGCCAAACCAAAGCCATAATGCCAACCATAAGCCTGTCCTAACCATCCGCATAGCAACGGAGAAATAAACCCTCCAATATTAATACCCATGTAAAAAATAGTAAACCCTGAATCTTTTCTTGGGTCTCCATCTTTATAAAGCGTACCCACAAAGGTTGATATGTTCGGTTTAAAAAAGCCATTCCCAACAATGATAAATGCCAATGCCAAAAAGAAAGCGGTATTATGTTCAATGGCTAGTACAAAATGTCCAAGAGCCATTAAAATACCACCCAAGAAAATAGAAGAACGCATTCCCAAAATAGAATCTGAAATCTTTCCTCCTATTACGGTAGAGGCATAAACCAATGACCCATAAGAAGCGTAAACCGCTGCCGCTGCATAATCTCTATTGGACAAGGCTTCAAATATAACATTGACCATGTACAATGTGAGCAGTGCTCGCATTCCATAAAAACTAAAGCGCTCCCACAGTTCAGCAAAAAATAGATAGAAAAGACCTTGGGGGTGCCCAAAAAGTTCCTTTTCGCTAGCTGGTTTTACAATATCTGACATATATTAATGAGTTTGGTTACAAATTTTCTTTTACGAACTTGGTCATTTTGGAAAACAAATGAAGTCTTGTGTTTCCGCCATAAATCCCATGGTTCTTGTCTGGGTAAATTGCCCATTCAAAGTCCTTGTTGGCCTGCACTAGAGCTTCAATCATACGCATGGAGTTCTGTACATGCACATTGTCATCTCCAGAGCCATGCACCAATAAATACTTTCCCTTTAAAAGCTCAGGATAATTAAAAGGTGAATTATCATCATATCCTCCAGGGTTTTCTGCCGGCGTGCGCATAAAACGCTCCGTATAGATGGTGTCATAAAAACGCCAAGAAGTTACCGGAGCCACTGCAATGGCCATTTCAAATGTATCATTCCCCTTTAAGAGACAGTTTGTACTCATATGGCCTCCATAACTCCATCCCCAAATCCCAGTGCGGTTTTCATCAATGTAAGGAAGGTTGCTTAACTTTTTAGCTGCGGCAATTTGATCTTCCGTTTCATGTTTCACCAAATTCATATAGGTGACCTTTTTAAAATCACGCCCTTTTAATCCCGTTCCTCGTCCATCTACACAGGCAACAATATACCCTTCAGATGCCAACATTTGATGCCAATAGTCATTGCTGCCAAACCAACGGTTGGCCACTTGCTGAGAGCCTGGACCACTATACTGGAACATAAGAAGCGGGTATTTTTTACTTTCATCAAAATTGGCAGGTTTAACCATATACATGTTTAAATCATTCCCGTTGATGTTTATGGTGGAGAACTCTTTCGGAGACAATTCGTAACCCTCTAATTTGTTGTCCAGGACCGAGTTGTTTTTGATATCCTTCAGTTTTTTCCCATTGGATGCTTTGTGCAATGTAAACTCATAAGGCATTATGGCACTTGAAAATGTGTTTATGAAATAGGTATAGTCCGCACTAAAATCTGCAGCGTTGGTTCCTTCTCTTAAAGTCAGACGCTTTTTATTTTTCCCAGTGCTGCTGATGCTGTACACATCTCTATTAATAGAACCGTTTTCCACGGATTGATAATATATCTTATTGGCTTTTTTGTCATAACCATAATAATTGGTTACTTCCCATTCCCCTTTGGTGATTTGATTTTTAAGCTTTCCATCTCTACCATATAAATAAATGTGATTGTAACCATCCATTTCACTTGTCCATATAAAACTATCATCAGCCAAAAAGGTCAAGTTATCCGTAATGTCCACATAGGCATCATCTTTTTCTTCTAGTAATACAGAAACGGAATTGTCCGTTGCGTTGACCGCATGCAATTTTAAATGATTTTGATGGCGGTTTATGGTTTGCACACTTAAATAACTTGGATCGTTCATCCATTTTATCCTTGGCACATATTGCACTTCTCCTAAATCTACATTTGAAGTTATACCAGAAGCCACATCATACATATGTAAGGATACTTTTGCATTTTCTTCACCTGCCTTTGGATATTTAAACTCTTGTTGGAACGGATACAGATTCTGCCCATATACATCCATTGCATAAAGAGGCACATTGGTTTCATCAAAACGGAGAAAAGCAATTTTGGTCCCATTGCTGTTCCACTCAAATGCACGAACAAATGCAAATTCTTCTTCGTACACCCAATCTGTTACTCCATTGATAATACTGCCTTTTTTACCATCTACAGTAATCTGTTTTGTTGTCTTAGAAGCAATATCAAGAACAAAAAGATTGTTATCCAAAACATATGCAACACTAGAACCGTCCGGAGACAACAAAGGTTCCTGAACCTTAGTATCAGAAACCTTTGTAATATTTTTGGTGGCTACATCATACACATAATAAATTCCCAACCGCGAATGTCTAAAAATTGGCTCTATTTCCGTAGCCAAAACAATTTTAGACTCGTCTTCACTAAATGTATAAGAGCTGAAGAAAGGTACCTCATTTGAGGAGGTTACTATGGTTTCTACTTTTTCTTGAGTTTCATAATCGTATTTATCCAAGCTACTGGACCTTGGTGAACGATTAAAATTTAGAATGGTGTATTGTTTTCCATTTTTCATGGACCTGAGTACATCCATGTACTCGGTTCTAAATTCACCCCCCCAAATTTCTTCTAGGGTTATTTTTTTCTTTTGGGCTATCGAGAAGGTTAAAAATCCGAAAACGAACAGGAATAGGAGAAATGGTTTCCTCATTGAAGTTAAAAATTGATTAAAAACTATCAAGTTTACTAATATTTATTTAAAATCTAAACTTTAGTGTTACAATTGTAACAAGAATTGGACCTGAATACCTCAGCCACAAAGTCCAAAAGTTGCATTATCCTTATATTTGAACCCTTTAACCAAGCACTATGAACACTCCTGTTGAAGGATTTTCCAAACTTTCCAAAAGTGAAAAAATCGATTGGATAGCAGCTAATTACACCCAGAACCCAGAAAAATCAAAACAGTTACTGGAGCGGTATTGGAATACTGATTCAGCAATTCAAAAGCTACATGATGAGTTTATAGAAAATACTATTTCCAATTATTACCTGCCTTTTGCAATTGCCCCCAATTTTTTGATCAACGACAAGTTATATGCCATTCCCATGGCCATTGAGGAAAGTTCTGTGGTGGCTGCAGCAAGCAAAGCTGCAAAGTTTTGGTTAAGCCGAGGAGGTTTTAAAACGGAAATACTAGGTACGGAAAAAGTAGGTCAGGTCCATTTTATATTTAGCGGAAGAACTGAAAAATTGAGACAATTTTTTAATGAAATAAAGTCTGAACTTTACAGCAATACTGCTTCCATCACCAAAAGCATGGAAAAACGTGGAGGGGGCATTAATGATATTCAGCTTAGGGATTTAAGCGACAAAATTGATGGGTATCATCAGTTACACTGCACTTTTGAGACCCTTGATGCAATGGGTGCCAACTTTATTAATTCTTGTTTGGAACAATTTGCCAAAACATTAAAGGAAAAGGCAAGTTCTTATCATGATTTCACAGAAGATGAAAAAGCCATTGAGGTTATAATGGGCATCCTATCCAATTATGTGCCCAATTGTTTGGTAAGGGCAGAAGTGAGTTGTCCAATTCAAGAATTAAATGGGGATAATGTTCCTTCAGAGGAATTTGCCCAAAAAATGTTACAAGCTGTGGCCATAGCACAGGCTGAGCCATATAGGGCAGTTACCCATAATAAAGGTATTATGAACGGTGTTGATGCCGTTGTGCTAGCCACCGGAAACGACTTTAGAGCTGTAGAAGCCGGAGTTCATGCCTATGCTGCCAAAGATGGCAACTATTCTAGTTTAACGCATGCAAGCATTGAAGGTGATACCTTTAAGTTTTGGATTGAAATTCCATTGGCTTTAGGTACTGTTGGCGGATTGACCTCGCTTCACCCTTTGGTAAAACTAGCTTTGGAGATTCTTCAAAATCCAACTGCTAAAGAATTAATGCAGATTGTTGCCGTAGCTGGGTTAGCACAAAACTTTGCAGCGGTTCGTTCCTTGGTTACCACAGGTATCCAAAAAGGACATATGAAAATGCACTTGTTGAACATGCTCAATCAAATGGGAGCTACAGAAAGTGAAAAATTGCAGCTTGTGGATTACTTTAAGGACAATACGGTTACCAATGCTTCGGTGAAAGAAGCTTTGGAAAAGATTCAGTCCAAATAATGCAACAGGAATACTACAGCAACGGGAAATTATTGCTCTCTGGAGAGTATGCCATTTTAGATGGTGCACTTGGGCTGGCCGTACCTACTAAATATGGACAATCTTTAAAAGTGACCTCTTCCAATTCTGAAGGATTGTTAGAATGGACAAGTTTTGACGAAAAAGGCAGCATTTGGTTTAGCGGAAGCTTTAAGTTGGAAAATCTAGAAATAATTTCCGCTTCTGAAAATACAGTCGCTAAAACACTGACCAATTTATTATCCGAAGCCAAATTTCAAAACCCAAAATTTTTACATAGTACCAATGGGTTCAATGTTGAAACACATTTAACGTTTCCTAGATTATGGGGACTGGGAACTTCCTCAACGCTCATAAACAACATTGCACAATGGGCTCAAGTAGATGCTTATCAATTATTACGGAAGGCCTTTGGAGGCAGTGGTTATGATATTGCCTGTGCGCAACATAGCAGACCTATTTTCTATCAATTGGAGAACGATGTTCCTAAAGTTGAAGAAGTATCCTTTGACCCATCCTTTAAAAATTCAATCTACTTTGTTTATCTCAACCAAAAACAAAGTAGCAAGACCGCTATTGCCGCATATCGTCAACAACAGTCCAATATAGAAAACCTACTTGAAGACATTTCTGCCATCACAAAAAAAATGGCTACTTCTTCGTCACTCTCAGCTTTCGAATCTTTGATGCAGGAACATGAAGAAATCTTATCTGACGTGTTGGGTATGCAAACCATAAAATCTAAACTTTTTCCAGACTATATAGGAAGCATGAAGAGTTTAGGAGCATGGGGTGGAGATTTCATCATGGTCACTGGAAACGAAAAAACACCCAGCTATTTTAAATCCAAAGGATTTGAAGTCATTTTCTCCTTTTCAGAAATGGTTCTTTGATCTGGATTATTATTTCAAAACTTGTAGTTAAATTAATTGTATATAAATTAAATTTTTTAACCCTAACTCTTCATTATGAGTAGTTTACTCATTTTAGGTATTGTCCAGGCCATATTTTTTGCACTGGTTCTACTTTTTCAGCGAAAGGCTTCATTACCCAGCCGTATTCTGTCTATATGGATGTTTATACTGGCTTTAAACCTAGGTGGGGTTCTAGCAACTTTGGAAGGGCTATACCAATCAAGGCCTTACCTTTTTGGTTTTGATGCCACACTTATATTTTTACATGGGCCTATGATTTATCTCTACGTCATTACATCAATTTCAGAGAAACCAACTTTAAAAATGAAGCACCTGCTACATTTTGCCCCCTATCTATTCTTCACAGCCTACCTTTTTTACCTTCTAAAAATTGAAAACCCGAATTTAAGTTATGAGGAAATAAAAGCAATTTTCTATGATCCAAATCCAATTCTACTTTTTTTAGAGATTTCAATACATGCTATGTTTTTAACCTACATAATAGTTTCTTCTTTGACCTTGCGTCGTTATCAAAGCACCATTCCAAAATCATTCTCCTACCTTGAAGGCATCGATTTTAAGTGGTTACAGGTCGTCCTATATGCACTGTTGTTTATCTCTATATTAATTGTATTGAGTATTATTTTAAGTGATATACTTTCTATTTTCTCAATTGAATCCAAGGCCTATCTTTTTTATGCTAGTATGGCTTTGCTTCCATTCTATTTATTGTTTCACGCAATACAGCGGAAAATAATCTATCCTTCAGATCAGCTGCAACAAACCAAGAAGTACAAAAACTCTACAGTGACCAATGAAGAAGCTCTGCAAATACAAAAAAGACTTGTGGAATTAATGAAAACAGAAAAACCCTTTTTGGATGGCCATTTATCAATTTTAAAATTAGCCAGTATGTTGGACATCCATCAAAAACAATTATCCCAGGTGATAAATGAAAAATACCAAACAAACTTTTTCCATTTCATCAATTCTTACCGTGTTGAGGAAGTAAAGCATAAGATCAATAATCCCGCATATAAAAACTTTTCTCTTTTGGGCATTGCCTATGATAGTGGTTTTAATACAAAATCAGCTTTTAGCAAGGCATTTAAAAGAGCAAATGGCATTACACCCTCTGAATTTAAAAATTTAAATAAATAAGTACTACTTCCTGATAAAGGTCGAACGCGTTCATCTTACGATTTAGTTTTGGTCAAAAAACAACAATGATGAAAGCATTAAAATCTATACCTCGCATTACAATACTAGGATTGCTAATTGCACTTTTTGGACCCCCATTGGTTATTTATATTGCCGGAGAACTTGCACCTGAAATGTACACGGATAAGTTCATTGTTGTAAAAGAGCTATTGGTCTTTGCAATTACCACCGTTCTTATACTACTGATCTACAAAGGTGAAAAGCAAACATTGGCCTCTATTGGTCTTCACGGTAAACATTGGGGCAAATCTATACTTTTGGCTCTAGCTTTAACCCTGATTTCCTGTGCTGTACTCATATTTTTAGCTTGGGTCTTAAGTTTGGCAGGGATTCCTGTTGGCGGAGATGAAGGTGGTAAATACAAATCAGTTTCACTTTGGGCATGGACACTGGTCGTTTTGCGGGCAGGTGTGGTTGAAGAAATATGTTACAGGGGCTATGTCATGGAGCGTATTGAAAAATGGACTGGAAGCTGGTATGCCTATTTTCTTATTCCATTGGTAATCTTTGCATTGTTACACTATTCTCAAGGTGCTGCCGGAATAATAATTTCCTTTATAATAGGTGGAATTCTAGCGTTTTCATATTGGAAAAAACGAGATTTAAAAGCTAACATAATTGCACATTTCTTGGTGGATTTAGTACCCAATGTGATTCTTCCACTTTTTATTTCCGAGCTTTAGACAACAATGTTGTGCAGGTATACCTATTTGGAAAGTGCAATTTCATTGATGTAATTGCCTGCTAGCCATTGTTCCACAGTTTTACTATATTTCCATTAAATAAGCTAATACTCTAACTGAACTATACATAGTATTTTTTAGCGATTGTGACTAGCTGGTAAAACTAAGCAGAGAAATGAGCATTCTTAAGGATTTACCAAACCTTGTAAAGGCTGATATCATAACAGAAGAAACAGCCGATGACATTAAAAACTATTATAAAAACAAAGGCAGTTCATCTACCAATCGGCTTTTTGTTGTCTTCGGAATATTAGGGGCAATTTTAGTTGGCCTTGGGGTTATCCTAATCATAGCACACAATTGGGACGAGCTCTCTAAAAACACTAAGACATTCTTTGCCTTTTTACCACTAGTGGCCGCTCAGATTATCTGCGGATATGTTTTAATAAAAAAACAAGATAGCGTGGCTTGGAGAGAAAGCGGTAGCACCCTTTTGTTTTTTGGAGTTGGAGCCTGCATATCTCTGGTAAGTCAGATTTACAATATATCTGGAGACTTGAGCTCCTTTTTGTTGACATGGATGCTGATTTGTCTTCCCATAGCATACATTATGAGGTCTTCTGTAGCTTCTTTGCTTTTTTTAATGGGGATAACCTACTATGCTTGTGAAACAAGTTACTGGTCCTACCCCTCATCAGAATCATACCTCTACTGGTTGTTGCTTTTGGCCATCTTACCCTTCTATTACCTATTGTACAAGAAAAGCCCAAAAAGCAATTTTATGGTTTTTCATAATTGGTTGGTTCCTTTGTCTTTAACAATAGTTCTTGGAACATTGGCGAATACAGCAGAAGAGCTAATGTTCATAGGTTATTTTAGCTTGTTTGGGCTGTTTTATATAATAGGGAATCTAGACTTTTTTAGCCAACAAAAAACAAGGAACAACGGTTATACGACAATTGGATCCCTTGGATCCCTTATATTACTTTTTATACTCAGTTTTGATGGTTTTTGGGAAGATTTGAGAAGAAAAGACTTCCTGTTCAGTGAGATGCTTTCAACGCCTGAATTTCTTGTTTCGGCCATAATTTCAATACTTGCTGGAGTGCTTCTATATTTCTATAAAAGAAATAGATCCTGGAGCGACATTAAACCTTTAGCACCAATGTTTATTCTCTTTATTGTGGCATTTTTCATAGGATTATCTCTTCCAATTGCTGTTGTCCTAATCAATTTTTACGTTTTCGCCCTAGGGCTATTGTCAATTAGGGAAGGTGCCAAACAAAACCATCTGGGCCTGTTAAACTACGGTCTCATCATAATTACGATTTTAATTGCTTGCAGGTTTTTTGATACAGATCTGAGTTTTGTTACACGAGGAATCTTATTTGTTGCTATTGGCATTGGGTTCTTTGCTTCAAATTACTGGATGCTCAAAAAAAGAAAAGTAAATGAAGAATAAAAAAATATTGTTTCCCCTGTTCGTTCTTGTTGCATTGGCACAGCTATACGTGCCAACCAAAATGATATGGGACAAAGAAGATGTATTGGATAATGGGGTAGAGTATAAGTTTAAAACTGCACCCATTGACCCCAGCGACCCATTTAGAGGAAAATATATTGTTTTGAATTATGACAACAATACAGTGAAAATTCCTCACGAACACGATTGGGTCCGTGGAGAGACAATTTATGTTTCCATTACAGAAGATATAGATGGTTTTGCTAAAATAAAATCTATTTCAAAAGAAAAACGGGGCCAAAATGAAGATTTTGTCAAAGCGGAAGTGGGATTTATAACTTCTTTTGAAACTACCGAATTGACCGTAAATTATCCGTTTGACAGATTTTATATGGAAGAGTCCAAAGCGTATGATGCTGAACTTACCTATAGAGCATCCCAAAGTGACACTACTAAAACAACTTATGCTTTGGTAAATGTGAAAAATGGAGATGCGGTATTGAAAGATGTTTTAATTGATGGCATTCCCATTAGAGAATTGGTAAAAGCGCAACAAGAACATTGAACCTTATAAAAAAAAGCCCCATAATGGGGCTTTTATATATCTAATCTCTATTTGAGAATTAATAGAACGTAGAACGTTTATCTTCTATCTCGGCACCTTCTTTTAGGGCATTGTACACTCCTAAGTTAACACCATTTGCAGCGTTGTTCTTAATTGTATTGGCATATGTGCTAAAATTTTCAATTTTAGGAGCTTCCTCCTTTTTTATGACTTTTAATAAAAATACGCCAGTCTCACCCTGAATCAATGTAGAAGTAGCATCTTGGTCTAAGGCAAAAGCAGTACCTACAACTAGCGGTTCTCTTCCTGCTCCAGGAATTGTCGGTGACTTCATTGTTAATGAAGACGCGTTAGAAACTGTTACATTATTGTCTTTTGCCAATACATCCATTGCCTTGCCTTGATTAGCACTAATAATTTGTGCTGCCTTCTGTTCTTTTCTAATTCTTGGCAATGCGATCGCGGAAGCATCTTCTGGAGTCATAAGGCCTTCCTTGTACTTTTTTGTAAGCTGTACAACAGCATAACCATTGTTAATGTTAAACCTTTTGATGTCACCTACTTTGGTATCATCATTAAATGCCCATTGTACAATGCCTCGCTGTGCTGAGAGTCCAGGAAGGTTCTCGTCCATCTCCTTAACCTTATTAACAGGTCTAATAGTATAACTGCCTTCTTTTGCTATATCTCCAAAATCTTCAGGCTCTGCATCCGTTACCGACATTTCAAACTTTGTTGCATCTGTAAACAAGGTATTGATGGTTTCTTCAGACGGCTCAATCTCTCTAGAAAGTGTTGCCACTTGTACAATGTCCTGTTTATCATCTACTTTGATGATATGAAATCCAAATTGGGTCTCTACCAAACCTACTGTACCTACTTCATTTGCAAAACAAAAGTCATTAAACTCATCTGCCATAACACCTTCTTGAAAATACCCTAAGTCCCCTCCTCTTGGCGCAGAGGGTCCATCTGAGTTATCCCTTGCCAAGGTGGTGAATACGGCGTCTTCTTTTTTTGCCTCTGCCAATATCTCTTTGGCTTTTGCTTCCGCCTCTTCCTTAGTTCTGGTAATACTTGGATTAGCTCTTTCAGCGCCTTCGTATGTAAAAAGTATATGACTTGCCTTCACGGTTCCGTTGGACTTTCTATCCATCATTTTGGAAACCTTGAAGAAATTCCCATCACGGTATGGTCCGTAAATCTCACCTACGTTCAAAGCAATCAATGTATCTGCAACTGAAGAAGGCAAATCTTTTTTAGCCTTAAATATGGTATCAAACTTGGCATCTGAATTTCTGTCCAAGAAAGCTGCCATATCAGTAGTGTTTCTAAAACCGGCAATGGTATCTGTAGCATCATTTTCCTCAGAATACTCCACAGTATCATTTAAAAGGGCAGTAACCGCCTCTTCTATGGCATTTTCATCTTCACCCGAAGCTTTTTCCTCAAAGTACACAAAACGAATATCCCTTGCTTTTTCTTGTTTAAAATCTTCTTTGTGCTGATCTATGTATGCTTGTATCTCGTTTTTAGAAACTTGTATAGTACTATCTGCAATTGATGTGTATGGTACACGAACATACTGAACATCTACCTTTTCATTGGCCATTTTATAATCGAATGCGCCTTCTGAAAGTGTAGCGCCAACGCCTCCTTTTATTAGGTTAAAATACAAACGTTCTTTAGCGGATTGAATTATGGTTTTCTCATCTTGTAACCAAGCATCATAACGCAAAGGATCGTTTACTTTCCAGTCTGCAATTGCACTTTTGAAAACCTCAGCATTGAAAAAGCCATTTTCATCTTGAAAATCTGGTACTTGAGCATATCCGGACGTTTTTACAAATTCTATAATCTGATCGCTCTCAACATCAATTCCAAGGTCTTCGAACTGCTGTCCTAAGATGGCCTTTCTAATTTCCTGGTCATATACTCTATTTACCAGCTGCGTAGAGGAAAGACTTGGGCCAAATCTTCTTGAAGCGTTCTCAACTTCTTTTCTAAAATCGTCAATGGATATATCATCACCATTTACTTCCGCTACTGAAGAGCCTACTTTGGTTCCTGCAAAGTCATTGCTGGTAAAGACTCCCGATATTACAAATGCAAACAACGCCAGACCAATAATCAAAATTAGCACTGTTGTTCGTTTTCTAATATTCTCTAATATTGCCATTTTACTGCTTGTTTTCTATAATTTCAGTGGGCGAAAATACCATTTTCTTTTCAATTAGGAAAGCTAAAAAAAGAATGGAAGTTGTTAATCTTCAGCAAGAACATGCACGGTAACCAAGTCTATTTTGGTATTGGACACTTCTAGAATATGAAATAAAAAATTATCAATCTTTATCTCTGAATCCTGTTCTGGTATTTCACCTGTTTCGTTCATGATCAATCCGCCCAGGGTTTCATACTCATCACTTTCTTCCAACTCTAATTTGTAGTTTTCATTAATATAGTCTACTTCTAGACGGGCAGAAAACTTAAATACATTCTCACTTAACTGCTCTTCATAAAGGTCCGTGGAGTCATGTTCATCCTCAATTTCCCCAAACAGCTCTTCAACAATATCTTCGACCGTCATTATACCGGAAGTTCCGCCGTACTCATCTAAAACCACTGCAATACTTTTGCGTTTCTTGGTAAGCACATTAAGTATATCTTGAATCAGCATGGTTTCTGGGACAAACTCTACTGGCAGTAGAATATTTTTAATCGTTTTGGGTTTTTTAAAGAGCTCATATGAATGTACATACCCAATAATCTCATCTATGCTTTCTTTGTAAATCAATATTTTGGAATAACCCGTTTCTGAAAACAATTTAGCTAGGTTTTTAGGGGTCTCATCTATTTCTACCGCTGTAATTTCAGTTCTTGGCACCATTACTTCGCGTGCTTTAACTGCAGAAAACTCCAAGGCGTTCTGAAATATTTGAATCTCCGAGTCCACTTCATCTTCTTCTTCAACGGTTTCCATTTGTTCCGTAATGTAATCTCCTAATTCCAGTTTTGTAAACGCAAATTGAACTTCATCTCCCTCTGTCTTGAAGAAAACACGAAGCACAAAATCTGAAATCTTAATTACAAACCAAGAAATGAGCGAGAATAATAGATAAAAAAAGTATGCTGGAACAGCAAATACCTTTAAAAGTGTGTTGGAATATATTTGAAAAAGAACCTTTGGCAAGAACTCAGCCGTCACCAAGATTATTAAAGTAGAAATAACTGTTTGAGAAAGTAGACTGAAATCTGTAAGCAGAGCGTTTAAAAATTCGTAGGAAGTAGGAACAAGTTTTTTAAACCACTCCATTAACACATCACCCATGAAAAATCCGTAAATAACCAGTGCAATATTATTACCGATAAGCATGGTTGCAATGAACTTGGATGGTTTCTCTGTAAGCCACGTTAGTATCTTAGCAAAGAATCCCTCCTGCTTTTTTTCAATTTCAATATGAATTCTGTTGGCAGAAATAAAGGCAATTTCCATTCCAGAAAAGAATGCCGAAAATAGCAATGAAAGAATTATGATGATTATAGAAGAATCCAATAACACTATTGTTGCTTATTCTTTTTTCGTTGTTCAAAACGTTGACGATATTTTCTCCTAAAAAGAAACATGCCGATGGAAACTACCGCAAAAAATATAAAAATGTAGGTTTCCTTGGGGTTCACACTCCACAATGTGGCAATCTTATAAACTGAAATAACCGCTACAGCCAAATATAAATACTCTGTATACCTTAAAAACTTTATCATGTTAATCTTTTTCTTTAATGGTCATAAGACCATAGGTTTTGTGCGCATTGAAGAAACTAAAGTCCTTATTGAAATCCATTCCTTCTCCGTCCATTACCGTACCATCTTCTGGGTTTGTGTAGGTAAAGACCTCCTCTGTAAAAATCCAGTTATTGGTTCTATCATAAAACAGTTGAGGAGTTTCCAGTTTTTTCCCATCATGACTTTCTATGACAACGTTGCCTTGCAGGTCTATTAAGTTCGTTTGCGAGTAAACAATGCCATAATCAGCGGTAATAACGCTTTTCTGATTTTTCTCGTCAAAAAAATCCACCTTAAGTCCTTTAGGAAAGGTACGAAACTTAAAGTTTTGATTGTCAAAATCTTCCGTGATCGGACTGGTAAGAATGGCTATTATCTTAGAACCGGTCAAATCTTCACTGCTCATTTCCTTTTCGGTTTCTGTATAAGTAAGTGTAAAGTTTTGAGCGACTCCCTGCGGAAAAATAGGCTTGACCGCTTCTTCACCTACTCTTTCATAATTGTCCCCACAGCCCATAAAAAGGATTGCCACGGTAAAAACCGTGGCAAGACACTTTAAATTATATATTGAAATATTTTTCACTCTATAAGTTAGGTACCGTAACGCTACCTCCCACCCAACAATTAAATGAAATTCTTTGACCAGCCTTACCTGAACTAAATATCATTTCTTTGGTTGGAGCCTTTGCTGAGTAGCTTGCAGCTGTCTTGCTGGCACGTCCGCTAAGGGATGGGTCAACTCTTCCGGCCTTTCTAGCCATTTCAGCAGCCTTCCAGTATATAGCTCTTTTCTCAAATGCTGTTGTTCCACAAGCATTTGCGCTACCTGCATATAAATTGGCAATCAACAAATAGGCTTTTCCGTTTGATGAGTTTGCATTTATAGCTTTAAGTGCGTAGCTTCTTGCCTGTGATTTACTGCTTCTTCTTACAGTAGTGGCAATTTTATATAGGATATTGGATTTTCTATATGCATCTGTTTCCAGCTCCACTGCTTTGTTAAAGTCTGCGATTGCACCTTTAGTGTCTCCAGATTTTTGTTTTAAAACACCTCCATACATATAAGCATCTGCAGAAGGATCTAAAGCCAATTGGGCTTCAAACAATTTTCTAAACATAGGATCGTCCGTACAATCTTTAGAGAACATTCTACCTACTGCTCGCTTTACCCAGTTTACATCTCCCTTCTTAGCTTCATAATTCTTTTCGTAAAGAGGTATTAGGTTTTCACAATTAGCCAAGTCACCTAACTTAGAATCTATACTCCCGGCAATTTTACCATAAGATTTTGAATTTGTGGTAGCCGCCTTAAGTTGTCTTTTCTCTTTTGATGTTAATGTTCCCAAAGAATCTTTAGGAAGTAACCTTGTAACAATAGCTGTTAACTTTTTGTTCTCATCTTCAACTTTCTCTGTTACATCATCATAAACATCAAACACCTCTTGAAGTTCTTTCTTACTAGATTTATGAAGATCTACCAAGGTTGAGAAATATAGATAAAGTGCCTTAGGGTTTTTGAAGTTTTTCTTGTCCCCTTGGAAAGCTGTCCCCAACATATCGTACAATTGATCGTCTGATGCCATTTTATTGTCATAGGACAAAAGAGCTTTATCGATCGCAACACCGGCTTTACTGAATTTTTGAGGAAAATATTTTAAACTATTGTCATATAGAGACATTAAATCCTGAATATATCCGTCCTTGTCAGCTCCGGAGGAATTTTTGATTTTATGAGATAGGATTTTTTCTCCATATGAGAAATTTGCCTTGTTAATATCAGGGCAACTTTCGTAAACCATTTTCCATGGTTCGTAGGCAGCATCGTAATTTTTAACTTTTGCGTGTTCTGCGTAAATGGAAAGATTGGTCATGCACTCTGGATTTTGTGCTTGTGCCATACTTAATCCCATCGACATAAGGACCGCTATCATCGTTAAGTAGTGTTTCTTCTTCATCTTACTAATTTTAAAGTGGTTAATGTACAAATTTTCATGAAAAAATCATCTTAATGGAATTAATATCAGCAGTTATTTACTGAATTTTCATAAAAATTCCCATTAATTTATTCTTCTTTTAATAAACCATTTATCGTTTAAAGATAATCCAACATTAAATTTGAAGTAACTTTCTTCGATAAGGTTTGCATCTGTTGTGCCCCTTCTTCCCGCTTCAAAACCAATGTTTAAATTAGAGAACGAATTGCCCAACGGTAACCCAAATCCAAAAGTTATGCCAAAATTATTTATCTCCTTATTGTTTACTTCAAGCCCTGTAACATCATACCGCAATCCTGCCCTATAGGTAATCCTTTTAAAATAGCTAGAAAGCGAACGATAGTCAGGAATGAAGAAACCTCCTAAAACCATACTGTTGGCATCGTTATAGGTTACATTTTCCAATCCTAAAAATGCATTTTCAAAATCGCTGAATTTTTGAAAGCTGTATTCCCCGCCAATGAACCACTTTTTTTCCTCACCAAAACCTAATCCTAAAGTTGTTATGGTGGGTATCTTAAGCTCTGTGTTCCTTAGATTGTTTGCCTCCAAATCAACATCGATAACCTCGATCTCTTGTCCATTAACCAAAGAAAAAGAACCAAGACGTTCTGTGTTTTCTGAAGTTAAATTGACTTGAGTGTTCACCATAAGGGAAGTATATAGCGTATACTTATCCTTTATAGTTGGGGTATAATTAGCGGCATAGTTAAAATCATATCCATTAATTCGGGATTCCCGTCTATCCAGTGTGCCGAATTGCACATTTTCAACACTCTGTATTCTTTGATATTCCAGTCTCCCAAAATTAAAGTTCACTGTGGCTCCTATACTCAAATCTTTCATCGGTTGAAAACCAACGGACAGGTAGGCCCGGTTTAAACCGCCCTCCCCTGCAAATACATTGGTAACCGTTTCTTGACTGGTATTGGTAGTTTCACTTGTCAGGTTATAACCAACGGATGAAAATGGCATTAATCCAAAACCTACCCCAACGTTTTTGGCCACGGGAAAGGCAATAGCTAAATAATCCAGATTTGTTACACCAACATTCTCCTCTTCGGTAAAACTTTTTAAACTGAAAGCGGTATGCGAAATACCAGCTGTATAAGTCGTTAGTTTTAATTTTGAATACGCAGCTGGATTCGTAAGGTTTATATGAATACTGTCTCCATACATACCTAGCCCTCCCATCATCTGGTTTTCTACAGTACCGTTGTTTCTTAGGTCTCCTATTCCAAAATATGAATATGGTGATATTGTACCGTTTTGCGCAAAAATGCCATAACTAGCTATGCAAAAAAAAGCAATCAAAAATTTCTTAACCATCTAGCGTTTGTTGTATTCCAGCAAGTAGTTTAGCCCCTCCAAGAGAAATTTAGAATTCGCAAATATGGTATTTTTTAGCCGTTTGGCAAAAAAATGCGAGTCCCCGCCTGTTAAAATAACTGTTAAATCTTGAAAGCGGGAACGGTACTGGCTTATTGCCCCATCAATTTCTAATGAAATTCCATTTATCACACCGCTATGCATGCATGTTTTGGTAGAGTTCCCAATGAAGTCGAAAATCTCGTCAGGTTTTAGTAATGGTAGTCCGGCAGTTTGATTGTGCATTGCTTTATATCTCATTTGAACCCCAGGAGATATAGCACCTCCAACATATTCGCCAGAATCGTTTACCATGTCATAAGTTATGCATGTACCTGCATCTATCACTAAGGTGTTCCCTCTTGGGTTTTCATAAAAAGCTGCCGTCGCCACCGCCATACGGTCTACACCTAAAGTTTGAGGAGTAGCATAGCTGTTTTTAAACGGGACTTTGGAGTTGCTTGTAAGTACATGAACCTTGCAGAACAAAGACACTATATCCTTTTCCTTTCCCTCTAGGGATCCAACAGAAGAAATTAGAGTATGGTCAATTTTTGGATAAAGCTCAAAAAGTTCCTTGATTTTGGACAGAAACAATCCTGACTCTGAGTTTTGATCAAACAAAATTCTGTTGTTTTCAAAAACAGCATACTTTATAAGCGTATTTCCAATGTCAATCACAAGGTTCATAGTGCAAAGATGGAGAATTGAAAAAAAACCACTGCCTTTTTTTAAGTTTTTGTTTGTATATCATAATTTTGAAATTATATTTGCACCCGCCTTTGCAAAAGGCTTTTAAAGGTACCTTAGCTCAGTTGGTAGAGCAACGGACTGAAAATCCGTGTGTCCCTGGTTCGATTCCTGGAGGTACCACAAAAAAACCGGCAAATTTGCCGGTTTTTTTGTTTTTTAAGATGTAGTAGTATTCTTAATAATTTCATAAATATAAAAATCGAATAGCTATATAGGCATAAAATATGAAACTAACCCTTATATTTAGCCAATCTAGATTAACTTTAAATAAAAATGACTGAAGACTTATTAGAAAAGGCAAAAGAGTTTGAAGGCAGAACTTTGAGTCATATGTCCACCAGCGACAGGGTAGCAGCTTCAAGAGAGGCTAAACAGCTTATACTTTCCATTAATGAAATCTATAAGGAAACTAAGGACTCCAATCTAATGGATGTTATGAAAACCCTTACAGAGAAGAAGCGTAAAATTGAAAAACGTTTAAAAGGAACACCTTTAGTATAGTTTAAATTTCCATTTTGTTACCATGCACAATGGATTACGTATGCCTTTTTAACTTATAAAAAGTCCCTCCAACAATCAATGCTGCGGATATAATCATTACATTTTTAATTATGTATTGACCTTCCAGTGTGGGCAAAAGATAGTTCCCGTTTTGAAACGTAACTTCGGGCAAAAAAACCAGAGGCATAAAAGTTCCGATCATCTGAAGAAGCAATAAGGCAATTGCAATTTTAGTTGTTTTCCTAAAAAGAAAGGTTATTCCTATAACAACCTCCCACCATCCTATTACTAGAAGCCAAGTACCTGATTCTCCAAAAGGAAGCCAAGCTACGGTTGCTATCAAAAGTTCAGTTGCTGCTGATAGGCCAAATGGCTTTAAAATTCCGAACCAAAAAAATATGATCGCAAATGAAATACGTAAAGCGGGCAACCCCCATTTACGCATCTTACCTGCAATATTCTGATCAATATCCCGATAGTCCATAACATTTTGTTTAAATACAAAATTAAGCTCTGGTTACTTATTATTTTGTACTGGGCCAAATTGATATCATAATTATATCACCTTGACCGATATAAATTTATTGAAGCTGGTTCCTTCTAAGCATGGTTTTGCAATTCACAAAGTAATTTTTACCAATTACATCTTTTTCCCTGCAACAGATGAAAATGTAAAACTTTTGGGAATCTATTTCTTTAATTTCGAAATATATATCAAAACCTCAACCAAGAACAAACATATTTTAAATGAACACTATAGAAGAAAAAGTTGGCTATATTTTTTGGTTTTTTGTGATTGCTTGTTCAGTGTGCACATTCATTAATTGCCTCTATCACTACATACATTAACATAAAAAAGGTTCACCATGCTATTGGCGAACCTTTTTTTAATAAATAACAGAGCTTTATCCTTTAATTTCCAAAATTTGGCGTACCATCTGATTTGTAAACCCCCACTCATTGTCATACCAAGTCATAACTTTTAGCAAATCCCCATCCACAACTCGGGTCATTGCTAGGTCTACTGTTGAAGCATATGGACTTTTAATAATATCCGAGGACACAATAGGTTCATTTGTAGTGTCCAAAACATTGGCATAACGTTCCGTTTTTGCCTCTTCCTCAAGAATTTTATTTACTTCCTCTTGTGTAACTGTGCGTTCTGTTACAAAGGTCAAATCTGAGATAGACCCTATGGGAACCGGAACACGTATTGCAACGCCATCAAATTTTCCTGCATAAGCCGGCAACGCCTTGGTAGTTGCAATAGCCGCACCAGTAGTTGTTGGAATCAGGTTTTGAGCACCTGCCCTGCCCATTCTAAAATTCTTTTTTGAAGGAGCATCTACCGTTCCTTGTGAAGCTGTGTAAGCATGGACGGTGGTCATAATTGCTTTTTTGATACCTATCCTTCTTCCTAATATCTCAACCACAGGACTTATGTTGTTTGTTGTACAACTGGCACATGAGAAAACACTGGTATTCCCGTCTTGGGAGTTTACACCATGTACTACAGTTGGAGTATCTGTGCTTTTTGTTGGCGCAGAAATTATAACTGTTTTTGCACCAGCTTTTAAATGGCGCTCCGCATCTTCCCCAGTAGTAAAAACACCTGTGCTTTCAATTACCAAATCCACTTGATGTTCTTTCCAAGGCAATTCTTCTGGATTTCTTATTGAACTGTAATGTATTTTTTGTCCATCAACAGTCAACGCCTCTGGCTCATGAGAAACTTCTTTCTCATACACTCCATAAACTGTATCATACTTTAATAAATATGCAGTATTCTCTATTGAAACTATATCATTAACGGCCACGACTTCCAATCCAGGAGTTTCGCCGATTACCTTTAAAGCAGCCCTGCCAATGCGACCCATTCCGTTTATTCCTATTCTCATTTTAATGTTCTTAAGTTATTACTTGTTTTACTGGTTTTGTTAGTCTGAAAACTACCTTATAAATTACAAATAGAAGTCTGTCTGTAAGAATGATAAAACCAATCAAATGGATAAGGAATTAAATAGCTGTATTTAGGGACTTGCCAGTCTTATGATACTATAACCATTCAATTTTTGGTGACATTCCTTCCTTCTTTTCCTGCAAGCGTTCCATATCATATAGAATCTCATCTAGTAGAACAATGGCTTCATTAATATATGGCCCTTTGTTAAGCATTACACACTCTGCTCTCACGGACGAGGCTGTATCTGTTATCTCTGAACGAGAAGGAAATCCATTTTTCGCCAAACTTTCCAACACCTGAGTGGCCCAGACCACTGGTATATGGGCCGCGCTACAAAATGATAAAACTTCCTGTTGTACCATGCTCATATTTTTCCATCCCACTTCTAGAGCAAGGTCTCCTCTGGCTATCATAACTCCAATGTACTTGGTACTCATTGCTGTCAGAAGTATTCCTATTAAGTTTCTAAATGCCAAGCGTGTTTCTATTTTTAAGATTACACTAACCTTATCCTTTATATGCAAACGCTTCATTTCTTTCAACAATTCCTTCACATCTGCTTCACTGTTGATATAGGAATAATTAACGATATCCGCATGTTTTGCCACAAACTTCAAATCAACTTTGTCCTTGTTCGTTAAGCCACTTATCCCTAAATCCAAGGTAGGGAAGTTAATCCCTTTCTCCGCCTTTAGCTTTGAGCCGTTTTCCTTGGCCATCACAATTTTTACTTCGAAAAAATCATCATGTACTTCTTCTATGATTCCTTCAATTTTTCCATCATCAAATAAAATTGGTTCTTTTTCCTTTACAATTGAAATCACCGTGCCGGGAATACAGGATATTCTCCCGGGTTCAATTAAACTACCCTCATGGTCAAGCTTGGGTAAAATTCCTTCTCCTTTCTTGGATATTCTCAATATGTCCCCAACTTTCAAAGTAATGAACTGTTCTACAAAAGGTATTTCGCCCACCATGCTTTCTTCCAGACCAGTCCTTCTTGGCCGTAATTTAGCATAAGCACCAATATATACTGTTTTATTACAGGTAAGCTGCACTTTGCCTTCTTTAATTTCAACTACTCTTAATTTACGAGACTTCCCCCTTGTATCTTTTAAAGTAAGTACATCTCCCAAAATCAGTTTTTCTAACCAATCTTTTGATATAGGGACTTCGTTTGGTTCTAGATTCTTTTTAAGACTAGAGACGAACCATATAACAGCCGGGGCTATCATAGCTCCTGACACAGTACGTTTTGGTTTAAACTTTTTCACCCTGGGCCCAAACGCCAGCTCACCTGTTCTTACTTTTGGACCTGCAAGGTCCATTGCTATTCTTACGGTAGTCCCGCATTGGGTGGCGGCCTTTTTTACATTATCTATGATTCCCTTCCAAACTTCTGGCTCATCATGAGCGCAATTTATTCTGGCGCAATCCATACCATTTTGAACCATTTTTAAGACCATATCGTAACTGTAAGCGGCTTCGGTAGGTTGGGTTACCATTATCCTAACCCTTCTATTCTCTTTTCTATTCCCAAAAAGATTATCTGCATGTTTTTTCAAAAGAGTATTTCCTTGGCCAATGGACAAGTGCTTACGATTGCTCTTTCTTGAAACGTTCAAACTTAAGTTATTGATTACATTTCTGGCATTTAGCAGGCTTCCCAATATATTACCTTCCGCATTTGCCAAGCGTGTAAGTCCCAAATGCTTAAGCCTTTCTTGCATTTCCCTTACATCAAAGCTTCTAAAAGTTCCATAGTGCAGTAGGTTTTTAGCACTTTCTTCATATTCATGGCATACTTCTTTGAGCATTTCCGCATTCTCCTTCTCCTGCAGTTCTATTTCATCTGTTATTTGATCAATTTCCTGTGCTATATCACTAAGGTGTCTGGAAGGGTTATTCATTTAATAATAATTAAAACCATAAAGTTCTGAACGAAAACACATAAAAAAGCTGATAAAAATCAAAGGAATATGGTTTTACAACAATCAGGGCTTTAATACATTTACCACACTGATTCCATTCGCTTTATAAGCACATTTTTAATGGCTGATTTGTTATCTAAATTTTCAATGATCAATTTATCATATGGCTCTGTAGGGAAAACTTGATCAGTCATTACATATAACCCGTTATCCACAAAAATTTCTATAGACGACCAGTCCAACAAAACCTTTACTTCATAGGATGCGTTACCAAGGTTACCAGTGGGCATATGGTGTTTCTTATTGCCAAATTCAGATTGAAAACCCGTTTTTCCCGAGTTCATTCTATCTAATATAATAGCATTGTTTTTAGAGTCCATGGTAAACGCCAAAGTCTCGTTTAAATGATTTGTAAAAACCAGTTTAAAATCTTTGGATTCTGTTGTAAAATTTAACTGGGATTGATTTAATCCATTTACATTTAGAGTTTTCGAAACACCTGCAGGAACATTAATGCCACTTTCCAAAACATCAGATGTTAATTTATCAACTTGCTCCAAAGGGTAATTTACTAACATATAATCGCCCTCCATCTTTCTAAGCGACAATCTCCGTGGCACCGTCATGGCGCTCCGCCACTTTTTAGTTGGCGTATTCCTAGCGTAATCCCAATTGCTCATCCAACCTATAAAGATTCTTTCCTCATTGGGTGCATTGTTATAGGTAACCCCTGCATAATTATCGGTGCCAAAATCCAACCATTTTGCCTCTTTTTGATCCGAGGTGAATTTTTTGCCATCAAATTCCCCAATAAAGTACTGCGTGCCGCTTCCTCCATTTGGCGCCCCTGGATTAATACTTATGATCAAAACCCATTTTTCCTCATCTGACCCTTCAACTTTTAAAGGAAATAAATCTGGACATTCCCAAACACCTCCATGTGCCCCTTGTCCTTTTCCAAAATCACTCAGGTATTTCCAGTCTTTTAAATCACTGGATTTATAAAATTTAGCATGGTCCCCTGCCACTAAAGCCAAAATCCAGTTTTGCGACTCCTCATGCCAAAAAACTTTGGGGTCCCTAAAATCTTTAATTCCTTTATTGCCAATTACAGGATTTCCTTCATACTTAACCCATGTCTCCCCATTGTCCAAACTATAAGCAATTCCCTGAGTTTGAAAATCCTTTTCTCCTGCCTTTTCTCCTTCCATAGAGTGATATGTAAAAATGGCAACTAGTGGAACTTCTGTATCTGCACCAAACCCTGAAGTGTTTTCTTTATCCACTACTGCGCTGCCAGAAAAAATAAGTCCGTGCTCATCCGGAAAAAGTGCAATAGGTTTGTGCTCCCAATGCACCATATCCTTGCTTATGGCATGCCCCCAATGCATAGGACCCCAAACAATATCGTCTGGATAATATTGATAGAAAAGGTGATATGTTCCTTCATTGTAGACCAACCCATTTGGATCGTTCATCCACTTTTCTGGTGGTGAAAAGTGAAACTGTGGTCGGTATTGTTCCGCGTAAACTTTGCTTTTTTTCTCTTGAGCAACTTCTTTTTCTTGGGTATTGTTTTTACATGAGATAAGCAGCAAGAACAGAAAGAAAAATGATACTGTTTTTTGCATGGAGGTAAAATATAGATTTGAAGATTAAGATAGCAAATAATATTTATCAAAAACCCAAAACGCTATCTTTGGTTCTTATTTATTATTAATGAGAATCACCTTAAATCTTTTATTCCTACTAGTTTCCATCACCTCTTCATACGCACAAACCTTTATTTCTGAAATACTGGAAAATTTCAACAACAACACCATTGAATATGTTTCTGTAGAAAAGTTAAACGATATGGGAAAAAGCCTTTTGCTAGATGCAAGAGAAAAGGAAGAATTTGAAATCAGCCATTTAAAAAATGCCATTTGGATAGGGTATGAAACCTTTGAAATTGCAAGGGTTCTGAAACTAGTTCCCAACAAAGAAGCTCTGCTGGTCGTATACTGTTCCATTGGAGTAAGATCTGAAGACATAGGCGAAAAATTAGAGAAAGCAGGATATACCAATGTCAAAAACCTTTATGGTGGAATTTTTGAATGGAAAAACAAGGGGTATCCGGTTTATGATACAGATAACATGGAAACTCAAAAAGTTCACGCTTATAGTAAGTACTGGGGCAGTCTGTTGACAAACGCAGAAAAAATATATCAATCCAAAAAAGAAACTATTGGGCAAAAAGAACAGTAACCTACTTTTAATATTTACACGTAATCCCGAGCTCGGAAAGTGTAAAACAAGATTAGCAGCGAAAGTTGGCGATAAGGCAGCGTTAGAGATATATAAGTTCTTACTTGAACATACAGTATCATTTACCAAAGGGTTAAAAGCTGAAAAACAAGTATTCTATTCCAATACCATTTGGGAAGATGATGTATGGGATAACAGTATTTATGACAAGAAGCTTCAAAACGGCATAGACTTAGGCATTAGAATGAGGAATGCTTTTCAAGATGGATTTGTATCAGGTTTTGAAAAAATTATTATTATTGGCAGCGATATGCACGACCTTTCCCAAGAGGATATCGAAAGGGCATTTGCAAAGCTTGATGACCATGATTATGTAATAGGGCCCGCGGAAGATGGCGGCTATTACCTTTTAGGGATGACCAAATTTAAAAACGAACTATTTGAAAACAAGGAGTGGGGAACAGAAACAGTGTTGACACGCACCTTAGAAGACTTAAAAACTGAAAATTACCTTTGTTTGGAAGCCAAAAATGATGTTGACCTTTATGAGGATATAAAAGATATTGAAGCTTTCCAACCTTATTTAAAACATATGGACAATGACTAAAAAACAGCTTGAAGAATCAGTTGAATATTTAAAAAAGAAGGGCTTTGAAGCTCCAGAAATTGGTATTGTACTTGGCACGGGATTGGGGCAATTAGTAAATGAAATCGAAGATTCCATTGAAGCACATTATAATCATATCCCCTATTTTCCTTTGGCCACGGTTGAGTTTCATACCGGAAAATTGATTTATGGCACCATAGCCAACAAGAAAGTAGTGGTTATGCAAGGACGTTTTCATTTATACGAAGGCTATGATTTCTTGGATGTTACCTATCCAATTCGTGTAATGCACCAATTGGGAATTAAAACTCTATTTGTCTCCAATGCTGCAGGTGCCATTAACCTCAACTATAAAAAGGGAGAAATTATGTTGATTGAAGACCACATTAATCTTCAGGGCGGGTCACCGCTTGCTTTTAAAAATGTGGCTGAATTTGGTGATCGTTTTGTGGATATGAGCGAGCCCTATGATGCGGACATGCGAAATAAAATTGAATCCATTGCCGAAAAAGAAGGTATCTCCCTCCAAAAAGGTGTTTATGCATCTGTGGTTGGCCCACAACTAGAAACAAAAGCAGAATACCGTATGTTAAAAATTCTAGGGGCAGATGCAGTAGGTATGAGCACTGTTCCAGAAGTTATTGTTGCAAACCATTTAAGGCTTCCCATTGTAGCCGTTTCGGTTTTAACGGACGAGTGCGATCCAGACAATCTAAAACCAGTTAATATTCAGGAAATTATTGAGATAGCTGGCAATACGGAGCCAAAAATGATACAATTGTTTAAAGAACTGATCAAGGTTATTTAAATAGCGTTCTGTTCTTCATTGTGTAGGTTACATTTAAAAAAAAATCAACAGAATTGAAAGGTTGAGCTATTTTTTCTGACTTCTTTAAAGGTATTTTTAGTTGCCCTTAAAAAGAATTGTTCGTGAATATCATTCTAAATTTAGTTTTTGGAGTATTACTTGTGTCATGTGGTGGAAGCGGAAAGATACATTCAGATGAGAAGACCATTGCAGTTATTGCAACTAAGGAAACTGTTCAATCCGTAAATAAAACAACCAAGCCTGTCAGCATATCCAAAGACACTTCTGAAATAGTTGGTGCTCCAAAGACATCGACAATAAAAATTAAGGCCAAAACTGAGGAAGAAACGCCCAAAATTTTAGTATTGGACCATAGCACCTGGAACGATCTATTGAAAAAATTTGTGGATGATGACGGCAATGTTGACTATGCTGGATTTAAAAAGGATGTTGCCAGTTTAGAGGCATATTTAAAACTATTGTCGCAGAATGCACCATCTGCTACTTGGAGCAAGAATGAAAAATTGGCATTCTATATTAACCTTTACAATGCGGCAACAGTAAAGTTGATTGTTGACAACTACCCTATCAAAAGCATCAAGGATATTCCCAATAGATGGAAGAAGGAATGGATTTCAATAAACGAAAAGGTTACTTCCTTAAATGATATTGAACATAAAATATTGCGCAAAATGAATGAACCAAGAATCCATTTTGCCATCAACTGCGCTTCTTATTCATGCCCAAAACTTCTTAACTCAGCTTTTACCGAACAAAACTTGGAAAGGCTACTTTCTAAGGCCACTATAGATTTTGTAAATGACAAAAAACGAAATCGGTTTGAAAATGGTACTGCCCAGCTTTCAAAAATATTTAGGTGGTACAAAAACGATTTTACAAGCAATACCTCATTGTTGGAATATATCAATACCTACTTGGACAATCCAACAAGCAAAGACGCAAAAGTTGAATACTTGGACTATGATTGGAGCTTAAATGAAGCAAAATAAATCCAAAACAATAAGCATTCTTATTCCCGTATTTAATGAGGAAGCTTATTTAGGCAAATTACTGAAACACCTAAAACTCAATAGTACTACAAAAAATGTTTTGGAGGTGATTTGCATTGACGGTGGAAGCACGGACAAAACCATCAGTATTGCCTTGCAATATGGAACAACAGTAGTTCATTCCAAAAAAGGCCGCGCCAGACAAATGAATTTAGGCGCTGAACATGCTTCTGGAGAAATTCTTTACTTTCTACATGCAGATACCTATCCCCCTAAAGGCTTTGACAGATTTATCCTTGAAGCTATTGAGCAAGGCCATCAATCGGGGTGTTTTAGAATGCAGTTTGATACCAAAAATCCGATTTTACGAACTTTTGCATGGCTATCAAGAATAAACCATACATTATGCAGGGGAGGCGATCAGTCCCTATTTATTCAAAATGGTTTATTTAATAAAACTGAAGGGTTCAATGAGGAATACTTAATTTACGAAGACACAGAATTTATAAAAAGACTTTATGGGCAGACCAAGTTTAAAATTCTTCCTGACCATGTGATCACTTCAGCCAGAAAATACCGGGAAATAGGATGGATAAGAGTGCAGTTCCATTTTGCAATGATTCACCTAAAAAACTATCTTGGAGCTGGACCAGATGAGCTTTTTCAATACTATTCAAAACATATCTTGAACCCATAAAAGCTAGTTTTCTATTTCTAAATCAGCGTAGTCCTTTAAAATTCCGCTAGTAATCAAACTTGCAAAGGATTTTTTATCTGAATGTACCTGAATTCCATCCTTTCCACTGGTTTTAGAGCCGCCATCTATAGTTAGCAAACTTACTGCAGGTAAGGTGTTTTTAGCCAAATAGAGACTGTTCTTGTCTTTAAAAATCATGTTGATGTCTTGATAAGAACGATTTGAAATGCTGTTCTCTTTAAAAACATTCTGGATGTTTTGAGCAAAACGCTGCCCTTTTTCGCTTTTGTTATGATGGTACACAGCCACATCTATGTTTCCGTTCTTAATTATGCCATTGGCTCTTATAATGAGTAGTCTTTGGTACTTTCCAGTATTTTGCAGGTAACGTTTGTTTATGGTTTCAACATACCAGCCCATTTTTTCCACTCCTGTCAAAGAACTACTATTGGCAATCTTTGCGTCCTTATTTTCTATAATAAAAACTGTTGCGCCATGAACCATTAGATCTGCCGCCAAACTCTTTGTAATATCACTAACAAATTTGTTTTCTTTCTTGGTCTGGTCTTCGGCTATCAAATAATACACAGCGTCCTTGAGTGCACTACTCTTATGGGACATTTTGGCAAGTTCAGTATCAAAAATAGGGTTTTCAGTCCCTTCAGCCACTTGCACCCGCACTCCAGTATTTTTAAAAGAGTCCGGGGCCTTCGGAATCCTATATTCCCTTCCTACATGCAACATGCTTCCATCCTTAATGTCTTTGGTGTTTAATGTGATGAATGCTTCGTAATACTTAACAGGATCTAGGCCTTGTTTTCTAAGTATGGAAAAAATTCCGTCACCCTTTTCTGCAGTAACTGTATAATAATTATCCTGTGCAAAAAGCATAAAAGACATGCCTAGCCACAGCAAAAATGCTGGTATTAACTTCATAGTTGTTTCTTGTTGCTGAGGTGCTTTGCAAATATGGTAAAAATCGATGAAATGCAAAAATCATCGATGAAATACATTATAAATAATTAAAAATATTGCCCAATTCCAAAAACTATTCCCTTGGAAGCCCCATTGGTGACGCCATGACCATAGTCTATTCTAAAAATTGCATTAAAAATCTTCTTATGGATAAATCTGACCCCAATTCCGGGATAAACCCTTAAATTTTGATCATCTCCAAAGTCGCTAAAATCTCCGCCGGGATTTCTCCATGTACCACCATCAACAAAAATGTTGCTCTGTAGAACAAACCAATCCTTGTCCATAAGCGTGTGCCTATACTCCGTGTTTAGAACTATAGCGGCCGTGCCTCTGTCAATAGTGTTTCCAACTCCACGAATGTTTAAATTGTTGTCTACAGCAAATGGAGCAAATGGAGTATCCAAATTACTGGAAAGCCCTAAACGCAATCTATTTGCCCAATTTCCTTTTTGACCTACCCTAAAAAAATAGGTGAAATCATTAAAGCCTATCACGAACTCCGGCAATTGTTCATTGGCGCTATTTACATATTGAAGATTGAGCGTACTCTTAAATCCAGATAAATATTGATAGTAGTATTTTATTGCGTCATAATTATAAATAAACTTGAACAAGTGCTTGTTTACGTTTAACGCCTGCGGAACATCTGGGTCTGTGCTTCCAAAAAGATAGCGGTAATCCTCTGTAAAAAAATTGATTCCAAACTCCAATCGATGTTTAAAATTTATCTCATAAAGCCCAAGAACTTCAAAAGACTCATTGTTGTATTTATAATCTGCAGTTCCGGCATCTAAGAAAACTGGCTCTTGAGTGGTTAAGTCTTGATAACTTAGTGCAAGTCCCAATTTATTGCTGAATAGATATGGGGCTCTAAGATGTGCCCCGATGGAATTAAAAACATCTCTTTGATAAAACCCGCCCAAAGTAATGTTATTGCCAAAAACATTGAATTCCTGTAATCCAATTCTAAAGGCAAATTCATCATTATTGGAAGTATACACGCTAGCAAAAGGAATCAATGTAAAATTCTCTTCTATACCATAAAACACATTATAATCACCTTCAGTGTTAGCAGGAAAAACTTGAAAATAAGCATGAGATACCGATGGCAGTCTTTTTAACCTGTAAATGTCTTCTTCAATAAGTGAAGAATCCAATTTCATTCCTGCCTTAAGTTTTGTGATTTTTTTTATGAAGGAAGTTTTGGTTCTTTTATTTCCCTGGACCTTTACGTCAACAACTTCGTTTTGACCGTATGCCATGCCCACAACTAGCACAAGAAAAAAAGCAAGGGCAATACGCATCATGGTGAGTTATACGATAAATTAGAATTTGGATTCCTGCAAAGTTGTATAGTGTTTACGAATTACAGACTCAGCAGGTTTATTTTGTGGAGTAAATCTATTGTCTTCTTCTCCTCCAGAAACATCATGATTGATAAACCACTTCCAAACAAACCCTCCAGCAAACCAATCTTCCTTCCAAAATTCTTCAAAAACCGCTTGCGTTGCATCAGCTTGCGCATCAAGATTCACATCCATCTGATTTCTATCAACCAACCACGGTTTTTTAGCTGTATAATCCATGCTACGATACCCAAACTCTGTGAAAAGGATTGGTCTTTTATTTTTCTTAGATAAATCAACTAATTTAGATTTCCAACGCTGCCATCCAGACTTCAATTCCTCCAATGTAGGGTAACGCTCCTCGGACAACGGAAAATATGCATCCACTCCTATATAGTCCAATTTTTGCCAAAAAGGTGTTCTTACATATTCGTCCCAATTGGCGGCATATGTAAGTTTTCCTTTGTAAATACTTCTCACTTGATCCACTAAAGCTTGCCAGTATGCCGGTCTATTTTTTACAAATTCATCCAACTCAGTGCCAATGCAATAAATTTCAGTATTTGTTTCTTCTGCCAGCTCTGCATAAGTCAAAATGAATTTACTGTAAGATTCTTCAAGAATTTTCCAATCTTCTTCAGATTTCATTGTCATATCTCCTGTAAACTCTCCCCTCCATATCCAAATTTGCGGTTTGAGCATAATCTTAACTCCATTTTTCTGAAGCAGTTCAATGTACTGTCTTGCACCACGTTTTGTTTCTCCAAACCATTGTCTTTCTGTATCAAAAATGATATTTGGTGAATTTAGATTTCTAGCAAAACCAAAAGGCATTACCGCAGCGTAATTAGCATTTACTTCAAGAACAGGGTCTACATGAACCTGCCTGACCTCATCTCTGGAACCAACAAAACTAACCCCGTTTATTTTTTCAACGTTTTGACTATTGCATGAAAACTGGAGTAGACATAAGCAAAGGAGCCCTAATCTTTTCATAGTTAAAAAATTAAGACTCCTAAAATAACCTTTTAAGGCTTAGTCTTTAAAAAATAGCCCGTAATCCTATGTTAAATGTTTCTCCAAGACCTGTATTACTACCTCTTACAAAATTGGTGTAAAGCCCTTCAATATTTAATGCTTGGGTCAATTGATATTTTACACCACCTCCCAAAGCAGTGAAATCTTGTGCAAAATCGTTCCCTAAATCAATCCGCTGAGAATGTTGTGCCAAAGCCAAGACTGTAAACTTAGAGCTTGGAAAATAGCTAAGAAATACTCCTGGCGTTAAGTTTAAGCTGTTATTGGCAAAGCTTTCTTCCTTGTCGCCAAAACTCAATTCCGTATTCAACTCTGTAAATAATTGCCATTTATCTCCTGGAAAAGTGTAATCATAGAAAAACCTATTTTGCCATATAAACCCATTTTGGTCCAGAAATACTCCTCCGTTACCATTTACAGGCAAGAAGTCTTCTGTTTCGTTATCCACTAAAGGAATGAACAACGAACTTTGAATTGAGAAGTTACTTAATGATGCAAATGGCACAAATTTTACAGATGGAGCAAAAGATGTGAGTCCTGAACGTGCAGTTCCTGTTTCGCCATCAAACTTAAAAACGTCCAAAGCGCTGCGGTCTGCAACTACATTGGAACGGAATTCGAAAATAGCTCCAACATTCCATCTTTTGTTTGACCCAACCCCTGTATAAACTTCTAAAGTAGAGGTAAAAAACGTTTGTCTAGGTTCTGTTCCATCAGAAAACGTACTCTCCGTTTGAGTGTAAAGATTGTTGAACCATTTAAGGTCCCATTGTCCTTTTCCTATTAGTTTTGATGGGGTATACTGTTGAATGTTGCTCCTACTCTGGTTATCCGTGTCATTTTGTGAAAACCCTATAAAAGAGCACATAAGAATTCCTGAAAACAGTATATGATTTTTAAAATTTTTCATGATTGTTGTTGTATAAAATTTTTATTTGGTTTCGTTCAATGTCCAGTCGTAGGGGTAGTATCCCACTTTGGTGTTGGAGTCTATTTTTTCTTTTCTGTATTGGTTCACAAAATCCACCAAGCTTTTTCCTTCTTGGGTAAAATCTTTGTTGTACCATTCAAAAATCTGGGAGAGATTCACCTTTTTGCCTTTGAGCCTAATAAAATTTGAATCGTTCAAAGACAATTCTGTTTGTTCCTGTAACTGGGCATCCAAGGTGTTTGGCAAATAGGCATTGCTTATTATTGGTGGACAGCCTAACCCTGCACAGACAAGTACAAAATGAAATCTGGCCTCCTTAGGAAAATTTGCTCTAAGCAGCTTATTTTCAATATCATTTAAGGTGATGTGCTCTCCTCCTATGTCATATGTTACCTTATCAAAAAAGCCAGCTTTATCTAAGGGGGACTTTATTGGGTAATTATCTACAATTCCTTTTATTACAGATAAATTGTATCCATTTATCCAAAAGGCTTGATATGTCTTTGTATCACTTTTTGAAAGGGAAATTCCTTTTGCCAAACTCAAAAGCTCGTTTAAACCCTCCGGATTTGCTTTTATGTCTTTGTATGCAACTCTCCCGTTTTTCACATAGGTTTTAAAAAAAGAATCTGCCTTGCTGAAAAACTCAGGGGTGTTTTGTGCAAGTCCTATCTGAAAGGTAATCGCGAATAAAAAAGTGGTCAGTGTTTTATTTGATATCATCTTTTAAATTTTTAGTTGATTAAACTGCAGCTTCTGTCGCATCCCTTTTTTTTAACATACAGTGTTTTTAACATTTTATGATTTATTTAAGACTTTATGAATCAAATACTTAGGCGTTCGAATTTGCGCAAGAACCTTACGGTAACCTTTAAAATTTAAATTCTTTCTAAATTAAGAGCTCGTGTTAAGTTCCTATATTTAAGGACGACACATTAGCCACAACCAAAACAATCTCATGGAGAACATTGTTATTATCGGAAATGGTATTGCAGGAGTTTCTGCAGCAAGACATATCCGAAAACTTTCAGACAAAAGAATCATTATTATTTCTGGTGAAACGGATTATTTCTTTTCAAGAACTGCCTTAATGTATGTTTATATGGGGCATATGAAGTTTGACCATATTCAGCCCTACGAGAATTGGTTCTGGGAGAAAAACAGGATTGAATTGGTAAGAGGGTACGTGACACAAGTAGATCCAAAGGAAAAGCAATTGTTGGTCGATGGGTCCAGAGCCATAAACTATGACAAACTAATAATAGCAACAGGCTCCAAGCCCAACAAGTTTGGGTGGCCAGGCCAAGATTTACATGGGGCGCAAGGACTCTATTCAAAACAAGATTTAGACCTTTTGGAGGTAAATGCCCCCAATAAGGAGGTATGTAAAAGAGCGGTAATTGTTGGTGGTGGTTTAATTGGTATTGAACTTGCAGAAATGCTAAGGAGCAGGGATATTCCTGTAACCTTTTTAGTAAGGGAAGATAGTTTTTGGAACGGGGTTCTTCCTAGCGGGGAATCACAATTGATAAATGAGCACATTCTAGAGCATCATATCGATTTACGCCTTGGAACAAATCTAAAGGAAATCGTAGCCGATGAAAATGGCAAGGTCAAATCAGTCATAATAGCTGAAACCGGAGAAGAGCTTCCTTGCAATATGGTTGGACTTACCGCTGGGGTTACGCCAAATGTTGACTTTTTAAAAGGTTCCGGAATTGAATTGGGCCGTGGAGTAAAAGTCAACCGTTTTTTAGAGACCAATGTGGAAGATATTTATGCCATTGGCGATTGTGCAGAACAGCATGAAGCCATTGGAAATAGAAGGCCTATTGAAGCTGTCTGGTATACCGGAAGAATGATGGGCGAAACAGTTGCCCAGACCATTTGCGGCAATCAACTGGAATACAAACCGGGACATTGGTTCAACTCCGCAAAGTTTTTGGATATTGAATATCAAACCTATGGTTGGGTCTTTTCCGAAAGAGGAATGAAGGATTATGAAGAACACTTTCATTGGAGGCACCCTGAAGAAAAAGTATGCATTACAATAGCTTTTAATAAGGAAAACAATCAATTTTTAGGCATTAACACCTTTGGCATACGTATGCGTCATGAAATTTTTGACAGGTGGCTAAATCAAGAAAAAGATGTTGATTATGTTATGGAACACCTTATAGATGCCAATTTTGATCCTGAGTTCTATAAGAACTACGAAACTGAGATTGTTTCCAAATACAATGCGGATTTCCAGAAATCCATAAAAACAAAAAAGAAGAGTTTAAAAAGAATCTTTCAAATCAACTAGACCAAATGAGCACTTACGACAGAAGCATGGCCTTAACTGGTCAACCACCAAAAGAACTAAGTAGAAACCAAAAAATTGCCACCCTCATAGGTTTATCTGGTTTGGCAATTATTTTGCTGGCTGCTTTCAATGTTAATTTCCCGAACAAAGCACTTTGGCTTAGTATTTCTTTGGCTGCCATTACTACAGGCACCATTTGGTTCTCTTGGGATATGTACTCCAAAAAGGAGCCTGGAATTAAAAATGATGGTGTTTGGTTCAAATCAATTTCGAGCAAAGGCTTTTGGGGATGGATCGCTGGTATTTCCTTAACCTCATTTTACATTATTCTTTATTTCTATCCAGAATATCTGGGCCTTGTTCAAAAAGGAGACAATACAGGAGTTATTGGCTTATTTGATCCCCTAAGCAGGGCGTTAAGTGGCAACCCGGCAAGCCAATGGTTTGTTTACGGAACGTTATATACGGTTGCAATACTTGCTTTCGGGATTAAGTTTATGTGGAAGTACCGCCATAATAGATATGAAAGAATACGCACTATGAGTGTCATGTTTTTTCAAACGGCATTCGCGTTCATAATTCCTGAATTGATGGCAAGATTGAATGGAAGTTCTGTCCTTAATGGGGGTAGCCTGCCTTATTATGACCTTAAAAATATGTGGCCTTTAAATTATTACAATTTTGAAGGGTATCGCATTAAAGGTTTTTTGAGTTCTGGTGATATCGGTTTTGGGCTTTTGATTTTCGGAATACTTTCAATTTTTGTTATCAGTCCAATACTTACATATAAATATGGCAAACGTTGGTACTGTTCATGGGTATGTGGTTGTGGTGGACTGGCAGAAACTGCAGGAGATTCTTTCCGTCAATTGAGCGATAAGACCGTAAAGGCCTGGAAAATTGAGCGATGGGTAGTGCACAGTGTTGTTGTTTTTGTAACCTTAATGACCACTGCTGTCATTTATTCCTATTTAGGTAATGATACCAGCAAATATTGGTTGACCAAGAGCACTTTCTTGATAGGTGTAGGGGTTTTGTTGACCTCTGTTTTTGCTCTGGTAATGATCTTTAAAAGAGAGCAATTTCAAAAAGATGCAAAATATGGAGCCGTTGGCTATCTGGTCATTATCCTTGCTTTAATTGGATTCCATTTTTTTAGTGGTGATGGCCAAGTGTTTTTGTTTAAATCAGAAACGCTGCGCAAATCATATTCTTTTTTAATAGGAAGCATTTTCTCTGGTGTAATAGGTACAGGTTTCTATCCAATTTTTGGGAATCGTGTTTGGTGTCGTTTTGGGTGTCCAATGGCGGCCATTCTAGGTTTTCAGCAACGATTGTTTTCAAAATTCAGAATTACCACAAACGGCGGACAATGTATTTCATGTGGTAATTGTTCTACTTACTGTGAAATGGGAATCGATGTTCGCGCATATGCCCAAAAAGGAGAGAACATAGTTCGCTCTAGCTGCGTAGGATGCGGAATTTGTTCTGCCGTATGCCCAAGAGGGGTATTAAAATTGGAAAACGGACCCTTACAAGGCCGTATAGACAGCAACCAAGTATTGTTGGGGAACGATGTTGATTTGATGACATTGGTGAACAAAAAATAAGATGATACGATTTATTGTTCTTGGCTTTCTACTGCTTTGCTTTGGCATAAGTGATATATCAAAAAAGGAATACAGGCGTGAGTATTACGATAATGGAACCCTAAAGGCCCAAGGTTGGAAGGTTGGCGATTCCAAGGAAGAGTTCTGGAAATATTTCTTCTCCAATGGCAACATTATGGAACAGGGGCATTATAAAATGAACGTTCGTGAAGGCTATTGGTATTTTCATGATAAAAACGGGAAACTGGAAATGGAAGGCCATTTGAAAAATGGCAAAAAGGTAAAGTGGTGGCTTTTTTATGATGAAAATGAGAAAGTGGACCATAAATGTCAATTAAAAAATGGCATCAAAAATGGATACTGCCTTAAATACATGGATGAGGAATTAAAATCCGCTGAAAAATATAAAAACGGAAAAAAAATAAAAGAATGGTTTAGTTTTAGCGGCTTTAAAAAGGAAAATAACTTATCCGATTTAAAGTAATGGCAGATATTAAAGTTATAATTCCCGCAGTAAACGAGGGAGATTCCATAGGAAAGGTGGTATCAGAATTGCCAAAATCAGTTTCTGAAATTATTGTGGTCAACAATGGTTCTACAGACGATACCATTGAAAATGCACAAAAAGCAGGTGCAACGGTATTAACCGAAAACCAAAGAGGCTATGGTTTTGCCTGTTTAAAGGGGATGGATTATATCGACAAACAATCCAAAGCACCGGATATCATCGTATTTATTGACGGAGACTATTCTGACTATCCAGAAGAGCTGGATAAAATAGTAGCCCCAATCTTAAACCAGAACATGGATTTTGTCATAGGTGCACGAAAAAAAGAACTACGCGAAGCGGGATCAATGACCTTTCCGCAAATCTTTGGCAATGAATTAGCTACTTTTTTAATGCGGTTGTTTTTTAGGGCAAAATTTACGGACTTAGGCCCTTTTAGAGCGATTAAATACGAAAAGCTCAAAGAATTGGAAATGCAGGACAAAACGTATGGCTGGACGGTAGAGATGCAGTTAAAAGCTTTACGTAAAAAATTAGCATATACCGAAGTACCAGTGCGTTATAAAAAGAGAATAGGTGTCTCAAAAGTTTCAGGAACCGTAAAAGGTGCTATATTTGCAGGCATAAAAATTCTAGGTTGGATTTTTAAATACAGTTTAAAATAATATGGGACTTACGATCGCTTTTATTATCATCGCTATTTACAGTACAGCCTTAGTTCTAATTTTCTGCTATAGTTTGGCGCAGTTAAATCTTTTGGTCAACTATTTAAGCAACAAAAGAAGAAATGAAGAAGCTCCTAAGTTCAACCTCTTAGATCCTAAAGAAATTCCATTTGTTACCATACAGCTTCCCATTTATAATGAGGAATATGTCATGGAACGCCTGTTGGAAAACATATCAAAAATAGAATATCCAAAAAGTAAACTGGAAATCCAAGTTTTGGATGATTCTACAGATGATACTGTAATTGAAACAGCCCAAAGGGTAAAAGACCTCCAAAAAACCGGTCTGGACATAACGCATATCCGAAGAGAGAACCGCCAAGGGTACAAAGCAGGTGCTCTTAAAGAAGGTTTGGTAATTGCAAAAGGAGAATTTGTGGCCATTTTTGACGCAGATTTTCTTCCAGAAAGCGATTGGTTAAAAAAGACCGTTCCCTATTTTAAGGATGAAGAAATTGGTGTTGTTCAAACCAGATGGGGACATATTAATAGAGACTATTCTACCCTAACCAGAATTCAAGCATTTGCTTTGGATGCGCATTTTACACTAGAGCAGGTAGGAAGAAATTCAAAAGGACATTTCATCAATTTTAACGGAACAGCGGGAATTTGGAGAAAAGAATGCATTTTGGATGCAGGTAACTGGGAAGGGGATACGTTGACCGAAGATTTGGATTTGAGCTACCGTGCCCAATTAAAAAATTGGAAGTTTAAATATTTGGAAGATGTGGAGACACCAGCAGAGCTTCCTGTTGTAATAAGTGCTGCCCGCTCACAACAGTTCCGTTGGAACAAAGGTGGTGCCGAAAACTTTAGAAAAACTGTTTGGAGCGTTATCACTGCCAAAAATATACCTTTTAAAACAAAGTTCCATGGTGTAATGCATTTGCTAAATAGCTCCATGTTCCTTTGCGTTTTTATCGTAGCTCTTTTAAGTATTCCCATGCTTTACATAAAAAACAGTTATGGTCACTTAGGTTGGATTTTTGAAGTTACAAGTTTCTTCATTGTAAGTACCATTATTCTGTTCATCTGCTACTGGTTTACGTACAAAAGCATACAAGGCAGTGGTTTTGATAATTTTATAGACTACATAAAACTGTTCTTTACCTTTTTCTCTGTTGCTTTGGGCTTCTCCTTACACAACTCTGTTGCGGTATTGGAAGGACATATGGGCAAGAGAAGTGAGTTTGTGCGCACTCCAAAATTCAACATTAACAGTTTAACAGATAGCTGGAAAGGCAACAAGTATCTAGCCAAGAAACTATCTCCAAACATGATTTTGGAATTTGCTTTGATGGTCTATTTTCTTTTTGGAATGTACAGTGCGGTTCCATTAAATGATTACGGACTGTTCCCATTTCATTTAATGTTGTTCTTAGGATTCGGGTTTGTGTTTTTTAAATCACTTACCGCTAAAGCCTAATTCTATTTTCTTCTTTATTAATTTTATTTTTGGAATCTTCTCGGATTTTAGAATTAAAAATATCTCAGTGTGGAAGAAAAACCAAGACTTTCAAGACTTACGGCTATTCTAACTCAATTGCAATCCTCAAGAATTGTTACCGCAAAAATGCTTGCAGAAAAGCATAACGTTAGCATTAGAACCATTTACAGGGACATTCGTACCCTGGAAAAATCTGGGGTCCCTGTGGTTACAGAAGAAGGGAAAGGGTATAGCATGATGGAGGGTTATAAATTACCCCCTGTAATGTTTACCGAAGATGAAGCAAATGCGCTTGTTACCGCAGAACAATTGATCCTTAAAAACAAAGACACTTCTTTTGTACAAAATTACACAGAGGCCATTCTAAAAATTAAAGCACTTTTAAAAGGTTCCCAAAAAGAAAAGGTAAGTCTACTAACCGAGCGAATCTATTTTAGCAATAACTATTCCAACCAAAAGACCAGTAATTACTTAATGCGCATTCAATCTTCCATTACAAATTTTGAAGTTTTGAATATGGAATACCTGTCCTTGGATAAAAAACGTTCCAATAGAAACATAGAGCCCTTTGCTTTGTACAGCACCCAAGAAAACTGGTTGCTCATTGCATATTGCAGGCTCAGAAAGGCTTTTAGGGTATTTAGAATAGATCACATTCAAAATATCACCAACACATTGGAAAAGTTTGAATCGCACAACATGACACTGAAAGAGTATTATAAGTCGTATGAAAAATACAATGAGAATTATTCCGATTCAGAAAATTAAAAAGAAATTTATTTTGATGATACCTATTACTCAAGGCTATAATTTGGGGAGGTGTTGGAAATCGTTAAATTTCCTGCTGTGGCAAATCCAGCCGTATACGGCTTATAGGATCCAAATTGCCGAAAATGCCACTATTAATTATAGCGTTTGTTTGGCAACTTTTTAAAATCTGTATCCAACCCCAAATTTCAATCGATTTGTATTAAAACCATTCTTTTCTTCAATTATAAAACTCTCTACATATAATCTGATAAATTGAAAATTTCCTTGGACGAAGAAATTCTTGAAAATGTCATAGGTTCCACCAAAATTTATATTGAATCCTCCAACATTACTCTTTTCAGTTTCAGAAATCACCGGACCCGATTCACTGTAGATATTTGTAGTTATGAAATAACTATGCACAGAATATCCAACTCCTAATGAGGAAAGTAATTTTTTAGTCGAATTCAATGGAACTTCTCCAAATAAATTGAAATGATGGGATATAAATGATTCCTTTTCATTTTGAAAAATTAAGTCTCCTGTCAATAAATCGATTGAATAAGAAGTACCGATCCTGAATGATTCCGCATCCCAAAACCTGTACTTTATCTTTGAATTTATAACTCCACTTAATCCTGTTGGATTCCCGTCTGACAGCTCTAAGGGATAACCTATTTCTAAGCTAAAATTCTTTTTTTGAGAAAAAGTAGCGGTAAATGAAATGATGGATAATAAGATGAGAATTCTTTTCATTTTTTTAATTTTTAATTTTGCCTAATAATTCAGATATGCTTCTTTTAAAAGAAGCGTATTGTTTAACAAGTAAAGTTCTTAGATTATGGCTTAAAAAATTAAGGCAAATTAATACTTAATGGATATGACTTGACGAATTCCAAACACCCCTGACACACCCTTGTCATAACCTGCCAATATTTTTGTGTAAATCTTAAATTTATCATGATGACAATCACAAAAAAAGACGCATTGACTATCGTTGGTATTTCTGCCAGAACATCTAATAACAAAGGGAAAGCTGAAAAGGACATTCCACAACTTTGGGAAAAATTCATGTCCGAAAATACATTGAACCGAATTCCAAATAAAACGGATGAAACCCTTTACGCACTTTACACCGATTATGAAGGGGATCATACAAAACCTTATACCATAGTTATAGGTTGCAACGTATCCAATCTAGACAATATACCAGAAGATATGACGGTAAAAATGGTTCCTGCTGCCAACTACACGCAATTTGTTGCCAAAGGAGACCTAACCAAAGATGCAGTGATCAATACTTGGATGGATATCTGGAATACCGAGTTAAAAAGAACATATACCACGGACATAGAGGTGTATGGCGAGAAAGCAATAAACCCTACCGATGGTGAAGCTGAAATACTTATTGCAACAGAATAAAAACAACAAATACGACCCGCTGTTTTTAAGTTTTTAAATGCGCAGCGGGTTATTATAACATTCAAATGTTTTTAATCAAGTAAAATTTTGTATTCTTTGCAGGCACAAGAGCCGTTCGTTTACAATGCCGCATCAAATTATAAAATTTTGGAAGCTTCATGCCTACGCTATTATCATAGTTTTAGCCTGTACGCTATTTTATGCTGTTTTTGCTTTTGATTTAGACCGTCAGGATTTCCTAAAACTGCTAGGGCTTTTTACCGCTCTTTTTTTCTTTTACTATAAGTTGATCCAATTTGAAAAATGGAACTTTAAGTTCTTATTGGTCACTGGAATTCTATTTCGTTTGGTTTTTCTCTTTGTAGAACCAAACCTTTCTCAAGATTTTTATCGGTTTATTTGGGATGGGGAACTGATTAAAAATGGTATCAACCCTTATATCCACTTACCAAACCAACTCATACTTCAAGAGGAACTGCCTATTGCACATGCACACGAACTGTTTGCTGGCATGGGCGATTTAAGCGCCAAGCACTTCAGTAATTACCCCCCTATAAATCAACTCATATTTACCATTGCCACTTTACTGGGAGGGGGAAGCATTCTGGGGTCTATAATTGTAATGAGGCTTACCATCATTTTTGCAGATATTGGTATACTCTATTTTGGAAGGAAGTTGCTCCAAAACCTCAACAAATCAAATCATATGGCTTTTTGGTATTTTCTAAATCCACTGGTCATTATTGAATTAACGGGAAATTTGCATTTTGAAGGGGTAATGCTATTTTTCTTTGTTTGGTCATTATATCTAATTGCCTGCAACAAATGGGTTTGGGGAGCTCCCGTATACGCCCTTTCCATTATGGTAAAACTGGTGCCGATTTTATTTTTGCCCCTTTTTTTAAAATACTTTGGTTTTAAGAAAAGTACCTTGTTTTATATTTTGGTTGGAGCTACATGTCTCATTCTATTGCTTCCCTTTTATTCTCAGGTGTTTGTCAACAACTATTCAGAAACCGTAGGGCTTTGGTTCTCCAACTTTGAGTTTAATGCCGGAATATATAATGCCATAAAAAAGGTGGCCGTTAATTATTTTGACGCCAAGCCTTGGGAACTAATTAAAGTCTACGGTAAAGTCATTGCCATCTCCGTAATCATTGGAACAGTACTGATTGCCCTTTTTAGAAAAAACCAGAATTACAATGTCCTAATCACCTCAATGTTGATTGTACTTTCTAGCTATTACTTTCTATCGAGCACTGTGCATCCTTGGTATATTGTTTTTTTACTGGTGCTAAGCATGTTTACCAGATATCAGTACGCCATTGTTTGGTCTTTTGCCGCCATTTTGAGCTATTATGCCTATTCAAATCCCGATTATATTGAAAATTTGTGGTTGTTGGCAATTGAGTATATTCTAGTCTTTGGGTTCCTTATTTATGAATTAATAGGTAAAGGAGAAAAAAAGTTACATTTCTTTAAAAAATAACTCCTTTTCTATGCCAACTGGAATTAATTTGTACTTTTAACCCATAATGAAAGGACAACAATACATATTATTCATCTTGAGCAGCTTTGCTCCAGTGCGTCCATTCTCTCCACGTCGTCGCCCGTAAGGGTGCACTATATCCCTGGAAATAGGTGAGTCCATTTCCGCAATACCTCAAACAGATTTCAATTATTTATTAGTTAAAAACAAAGTAGCAATGGAAATTATAGTTGCTAACGAGTCACATTTTAAATACGCTCAAATCATTAGCGATACCATCACAGAATCGGCAAAAGTCCGTGGTACCGGTATTGCACAACGTACGCCAGAATATATTATAAAACGTCTAGAGAATGCCAATGCGGTAATTGCGTTGGACGGTGAAAAGTTCGCTGGATTCTGTTACATTGAAGTCTGGGGAAACAAAAACTTTGTTGCAAACTCCGGTTTGATCGTACACCCAGACTACAGAAAACAAGGATTGGCCAAACAAATTAAAAAAGCAATTTTTGAGCTTTCCAAACAAAAATTCCCTGATGCCAAAATCTTTGGAATCACAACCGGTTTGGCAGTAATGAAAATGAATTATGAACTAGGGTACAAACCTGTTACATTTTCAGAACTTACAGATGACCCAGAGTTTTGGAAAGGTTGCCAGACCTGCAAGAACTTTGACATCCTTACCAGGACGGAGCGAAACATGTGCCTGTGCACCGGAATGCTTTACAATCCAAACACATCAAAAACTGAATCAAAGACTGAACCGAAAAGACTTAATGGCAAAGCGTTTCAAAGATTGAAACGAATTAAGGAAAACCTCTTTCTAAAAAAGAAAGCAAAATGAAAAAACTAGTTTTAGCCTATAGCGGAGGGTTAGATACATCCTACTGCGCAAAATATTTATCAAAAGAAGAAGGATTTGAAGTCAATGCTGTAAGTGTGAACACAGGTGGTTTTTCCAAAGCGGAAATTACAAGCATACAGCAAAAAGCACTGGATCTAGGTGCTACATCCTATACTTCTATAAATGCCATTTCCAATTTTTACGAAAAAGTGGTAAAGTACCTTGTCTTTGGAAATGTTCTCAAGAACAACACCTATCCTCTTTCGGTAAGTGCGGAACGTATTGTTCAAGCCATAGAAATTGTAAATCACGCTAAAAAAATTGGAGCAAACTATATAGCCCATGGCAGCACAGGCGCAGGAAACGATCAGGTAAGATTTGATATGATTTTTCAAATCATAGCTCCAGAAATTGAAATAATCACTCCAATCAGAGATAATAAACTATCAAGAGAAGCTGAAATTGCTTATTTACAAAAAAATGGAGTTGATTATCCGTGGGAAAAAGCAAAATACTCCATCAATCGAGGATTATGGGGCACCTCTGTTGGAGGTGATGAAACGTTAACCTCGCATTTACCATTGCCCGAAACGGCGTACCCAAGTCAATTGGAAAAAGAATTTTCAAAGGAGCTCAAGCTTAGTTTTAAAAAAGGTGAACTTACCGCTATTGATGGTGAAAGCGCAACTCCCGTTGAGAATATTGAAAAACTCTCAGAAATAGCTGCAAAATATGCCATTGGCAGAGACATTCATGTGGGAGACACGATTATTGGAATTAAAGGAAGAGTGGGCTTTGAGGCCGCTGCACCACTTATCATAATTAAAGCGCATCATTTACTTGAAAAACACACTTTAAGCAAGTGGCAGCAATATCAAAAAGAACAGCTGGGGAATTTTTATGGCATGTTGCTGCATGAAGGAAATTATCTGGACGAAGTAATGAGGAATATTGAAGTATTTCTAGAAGACACTCAAAAAAATGTTACTGGTGATGTTTTTGTAACACTGCATCCTTACCGATTTGAATTGAATGGAATCTCTTCCAAAAATGATTTAATGAATGCCTCTTTTGGAAGTTATGGTGAAATGAACAAAGGTTGGACCGCCAATGATGCAAAAGGGTTTATTAAAATACTTTCCAATTCCGGAAAAATTGCGAACCATGTAAATCAAAGCAATGATTAAGACAGGAATAATAGGAGGCTCAGGGTATACTGGCGGAGAATTGATCAGAATTCTATTGAATCATCCAGAAGCCGATATTGATTTTATCTATAGCACTACGCGTGCAGGAAAATTGGTTAGCTCCGCCCACCAAGATCTATTGGGATTGACCGATTTAAAATTTACGGGAGAAGTAAATCCCAAAGTTGACTTAGTTTTTTTATGTCTTGGCCATGGCAATTCAACAAAGTTCTTGGAAGAAAACAACTTTGCCGCCAACACTAGAATCATAGATTTGAGCAATGATTTTAGATTACAAAAAGATAATGCCTTAAGCAAAAAAGTGTTTATCTATGGATTGCCAGAACTGAATAGGGAGGAAATAAAAAAATCTGAAAATATAGCCAATCCGGGGTGCTTTGCAACGGCAATTCAATTGGCGCTGTTGCCCTTGGCAAAAGCAGAGTTATTGCCTAATGACGTTCATATAAATGCAGTAACCGGCAGTACTGGCGCAGGAGTAGGCTTATCGTCCACATCACACTTTAGCTGGCGAAATAACAATGTTTCCTGGTACAAACCTTTTACCCATCAACATTTAGGGGAAATTGGTGAGAGTTTAGATTCTTTTGGAAACCCAATTGGTAAACTGTTCTTTTTGCCCAATAGAGGAAATTTTACAAGAGGTATTTTAGCCACGGCTTACACCAAGTTTGAAGGTTCGTTGGATGAAGCAAAAAAAAAATATTCTACATTTTATTCAAACGCAGTTTTTACTCATATATCAGAAGAACCCATTCATTTAAAACAAGTGGTGAATACCAATCAATGCCATATTCATTTACATAAGCACCAGGACCAATTATTAATAACATCTGCCATTGACAACCTAATAAAAGGGGCATCTGGGCAAGCCGTTCAGAACATGAATTTAATGTTTGGTTTTGATGAAAGTCTTGGATTGCGATTGAAAGCAGGGGTATTTTAAAAAGAAAATCAAAATGAAAATAGCAATAATAGGAGCAGGAAATTTAGGATTGGCAGTCGCAAAAGGAGTTTTGCATAGCAATGGCGCCACCACCATGTATCTTACCAAAAGAAATACTACAGAAATCAAGGATTTTGAAAAGTATGGCAACGTGACCGTCACTTCTGACAATCAAGAAGCTGTAAAAAAATCAGATGTTTTAATTTTTGCGGTACAACCGGGCCATTTTGCTGCAATTTTAGAGCAGGTTAAAGATTTATTGACCGAAAAGCACGTCATCATTAGCACCATAACCGGCTTTAGTATTTCCAAAATTGAAGAAATTATAGGGTCAGAAAGGTATATTATTCGAAGCATGCCCAACACTGCAATTTCTGTGGGTAATTCCATGACCTGCCTGTGCACCAATGAACTTGGAAAGAAACGAATCGATTTGGCCAAAGCCATTTTCAACAGAATGGGTCATACCTTGGAAATTCCAGAGGACCAGATGCAAGCAGCCACTGTAATATGTGCTAGCGGTATTGCGTTTTGGATGCGCTTGATTCGGGCAACCACACAAGGGGCAATTCAACTTGGCTTTGATGCCAAGGAGGCTCAAGAATTGGCCATGCACACATGCAACGGCGCTGCAAGTCTTTTAATAGAGTCCGGTAGTCATCCCGAAGAAGAAATTGATAGGGTTACAACTCCAAAAGGCTGTACCATTGAGGGACTTAATGAAATGGAGCACCAAGGCTTAAGTTCTTCTTTGATCAGAGGAATTGTTGCCTCATTTGAAAAAATAAGCCACATCAAAAAAGGGTAAAAAATTATGGAGCTATTTGATGTATACCCACTTTATGATGTTACTCCAGTATCTGCAAAAGGTATTGAGGTAATAGATAACAAGGGCCAAAAATATCTTGATTTTTATGGCGGGCACGCTGTGATTTCTATAGGACATTCGCATCCACATTACGTAAACCGACTTAAAGAGCAGTTGGATAATATCGGATTTTATAGCAACTCTGTTCAAAACCCCTTGCAACAAGAACTTGCCACTAAATTAGGAGTAGCTTCTGAATGCGAAGACTATAATCTTTTTATGTGCAATTCTGGCGCAGAAGCCAATGAAAATGCACTGAAAATGGCTTCCTTTAAAACTGGAAAATCCAAAGTCATCGCATTTAACAATAGTTTTCATGGCAGAACCTCCGCTGCAGTGGCCACAACGGACAATCCCAATATAATTGCCCCAATAAACAAGCAACAACAAGTAACTTTTCTTTCATTAAATGACTTCAAAGGATTTGAAAATGCAATTACTTCAAATGCATACTGTGCAGTAATTTTAGAGGCAATTCAAGGCGTTGGGGGGTTGGATGAACCTACAACAGAATTCTATCAATTTATTGCAGAAAAATGTAAAGAAAATGGCGTTGTTTTAATTGCGGACGAAGTACAATCCGGTTTTGGTCGAAGTGGTAAGTTTTTTGCATTTCAGCATCATACTGTTCAACCAGATATCATTACCATAGCAAAAGGAATGGGGAATGGTTTTCCTGTTGGCGGTGTTTTAATCCATAAAACTATCAAAGCAAGTTATGGGCTTTTAGGAACTACTTTTGGAGGCAATCATTTGGCATGTGCGGCTACCATGGCCGTTTTGGAAGTATTGAAAAAAGAAGGTTTGATTAAAAATGCAGAGGCTTTGGAAATCTATTTCAAAGAAAAAGCATTAGAAATTCCACAGATAAAAAAAATAAAGGGGAGAGGGTTAATGTTGGGGCTTGAATTTAACTTTGAGGTTGCCGATTTAAGGAAAAAGTTGATCTACAATCAGCATGTTTTTACCGGTGGGGCAAAAAACAAGCAATTGCTCCGGTTTTTACCGGCCCTGAACATTACTAAAACGCATATTGATTTATTCTTTGAAGCCCTAAAAAAAGAATTATAATGAAACATTACCTATCCATAAACGATATTGATTCTCTTCCCAATTGGGTTGATGAAGCAATAGCATTGAAAAAAAGTCCCTATGGGTTTCAACATTTGGGCAAACAAAAAACAATCTGTTTACTATTTTTTAATAATAGCCTTAGAACACGATTGAGCACCCAAAAAGCGGCAATGTATTTGGGAATGGAAGTCATGATCATGAATTTTGGCAGCGAGGGTTGGGCCTTGGAATATGAAGATGGAACCATGATGAACCAGGGAACCTCTGAACATATTAAAGAAGCTGCCAGGGTAGTTTCTCAGTTCTGCGATATTGTTGCCATAAGGGCGTTTGCCAAATTAGAAGATAAGATAACGGATGAAGCGGAAGAGGTGCTAACCGGCTTTGCAAAACATGCATCTATCCCAATAGTGAATATGGAAAGCTCGGTGGCCCACCCATTACAGGCCCTTGCAGATGCCATTACCCTGGCCGAGCATAAAACCAAATCAAAGCCTAAAGTGGTTTTATCATGGGCGCCCCATCCAAAAGCTTTGCCACATGCAGTAGCCAATTCATTTGTGCAGATGATGAAAAAACAAGAAGCCGATTTCATCATTACACATCCCAAAGGATATGAGTTAAATCCAGAAATCACCAATGGCTGCCAAATTGAATATGATCAAGAGACGGCCTTGGAAAATGCAGATTTTATTTATGTAAAGAACTGGAGCAGTTATGAAGACTATGGGCAAGTTCTGCATCAGAATACCAACTGGATGATGACAGAAAAAAAATTGGGTCACGCTAAATTTATGCACTGCCTTCCTGTTCGCAGAAATGTTGTGGTTGAAGATGCTGTTTTGGACAAAAACCAATCCCTGGTAATAGAGCAAGCAAACAATAGAACCTTTGCAGCGCAACTGGTCTTGAAAAAAATATTGGAGAACCATGAAAACTAAATTATCCATTGTAAAAATAGGAGGCAATATTATTGAAGATGAACAAGGGCTTTCATATTTGTTGGAATTGTTTTCCAATATGGACGGACTCAAAATTTTGGTCCATGGCGGCGGCAAAAAAGCGACTGAGATTGGCAATAAGCTAGGTATCGAAGCCAAAATGACAAACGGTCGCAGAATAACGGATGCGCAAAGTCTAGATGTTGCGATCATGGTCTATGGTGGGTTGGTGAGCAAAAAAATAGTTGCACAGCTTCAAGCCCTTAATTGCAATGCCATTGGAATGAGCGGGGCAGACGGAAATTCAATTGTGGCACATAAAAGACCTGTCAAAGAAATTGATTTTGGCCTTGTTGGAGATGTGGATGCTGTAAACTCAAACAACATTTCCAGTTTATTAAACGCAGAATTTACACCTGTTTTCTGTGCGTTGAGTCATGATGGCAAAGGACAGCTGTTCAATACCAATGCAGATACAATAGCAGCTGAATTAGCTTCTGGCATGTCAACCCAATTTGAAACTACCTTATATTATTGTTTTGAAAAGCAAGGTGTATTGCAAAACATTGATGACGAAAACTCGGTAATTGAACATATAGATTCCAAAAAATACAATGAGCTTTTAGCAGATGGAGTAATAGCGGATGGGATGCTTCCAAAAATGCACAATTGCTTCCAAGCGCTTCAAAAGAATGTAAAGCAAGTCTGTATCGGAGATAGTACCATGCTTCAAGGAACAACTACAAATTTCACCACATTGACCTTATGAACATCAATCAAGAAATATTGACCAAAAGAGCTATCGAGCTGCTTCAGCAACTGATTGCCACCCCTTCTTTTTCTGGGGAAGAAGATCAAACCGCACAAGCAATTACAGAATGGTTGTCGAGCTTTGGTGTTAAAACCCAAAGACAATTTAACAACATATATGCCTTTAACAAGCACTTTGATGAAAACAAGCCCACCTTGCTCTTAAACTCCCATCATGATACCGTAAAACCCAATAGTGCATACACCAAGAACCCTTTTAGTCCGCATATTGAAGACGGAAAATTGTTTGGCTTGGGCAGTAATGATGCTGGAGGTTGCCTAGTTTCTCTTTTGGCCACTTTTGTACATTTTTATGAGCAAGAACATTTGACGCATAATATCATCATGGCAGCTACTGCCGAAGAAGAAGATGCCGGTGAAAAGAGCTTAACAGCATTATTGCCCATTCTTCCTAAAATTGATGTTGCCGTTGTGGGAGAGCCCACCTTAATGGATTTGGCCATAGCCGAAAAAGGCCTCATTGTTTTTGATGCCGTTGTAGAGGGCACCCCATCTCATGCAGCACATCCTAATACCAACAATTCTATATACAATACCATTAAAGTCCTTGATTGGTTTAAAGATTATTCTTTTGAAAAGATTTCTGATGCTTTGGGCGAGGTGAAACTAACGGTGACCCAAATCAATGCGGGAAATCAACATAATGTGGTACCTGCACAAGTAGATTTGGTGGTAGATGTACGCGTCAATGATTGTTATTCCAATCAAGAAATTGCCAATATCCTACAAAATGAAGCGCCTTGTACAATGACGCCTCGTTCGTTACGATTAAACTCTTCCGCCATAGACCCTGAACATGATTTAGTGAAAAGCGGTATTGCATTGGGAAGAAAAACCTATGGCTCCCCTACACTATCAGACCAGGCCGCTTTAAGTTGCCAATCTGTAAAATTGGGGCCAGGAGATAGCACCAGGTCACACTCTGCCAATGAATTCATTTATGTGAACGAAATTGGGGAAGGAATAGACTTGTACATCAAAATTTTAAGAGGGTTTCTAATTAATTCGTAGTTCAATGTCAGGAGAAACAAATCTAGTCGCAATTTTATCTAAAATGAAACCCGTTCTTCATGAAGAAAGCTACGTTTTTGTCAGTGTGCCAGAATCTTTTCAAATAGACCTGACCGTCGTTCACGGTACTTTTAAAGAAAAAGAAGGAATCACCCTCATTTTAAAAAAGGAAAATGCGGATAAGCTACATCTCAATTACGACTATATTGCCTCATGTATTACCCTAATGGTTCATTCTTCTTTGCAATCCGTTGGGCTCACCGCTGCAGTTTCAAATGCTCTGGCAGAAAAACAAATCAGTTGTAATGTAGTTGCCGCATATTATCATGACCACATCTTTATAGACAAGCTAGATGCGAAGAAAGCCATGGACGTTTTACTAAAATTGACACATACCACTAAATTGAAACTATGAAACTCTGGGACAAAGGATTCAGTACAGACAAAAAAATTGACCATTTTACGGTCGGTAACGACAGGCAACTGGATTTGCTCTTGGCAAAATATGATGTCATTGCTTCGCAAGCGCACGCCAAAATGCTTGGCAACGTGGGGTTGATTACCACAGATGAGGCCGATAGCTTGGTAACAGAGTTGGATAAAATCGCAAACAGTATTGAAGATGGATTGTTCACCATTGAAGATGACTTTGAGGACATGCATTCCAAAATAGAATTTTTGCTCATTGAAAAACTGGGCGATACAGGAAAGAAAATCCATACGGCACGTTCTAGAAACGATCAAGTGTTGGTGGCGATGCAACTATACCTTAAAAATGAATTGACGGAAATCAAAAGTGAAGTTAGAATCCTCTTTGATCTGTTATTGAATTTGGCAGAAAAACACCAATCCGTTTTGCTTCCTGGCTATACCCATTTACAGATTGCCATGCCATCTTCTTTTGGACTTTGGTTTTCGGCATACGCGGAAAGCCTAATTGATGACCTTTATTTTATACATGCCGCATACAAAATAGCTGACCAAAACCCCTTGGGCAGTGCTGCTGGCTACGGTAGTTCCTTTCCTATAGACAGAACTTTCACCTCATCGGCAATGGGTTTTGAAACCTTGAAATACAATGTGGTGGCAGCCCAAATGGGGCGTGGAAAAGTAGAAAAAGCCACCGCCTTTGGGATTTCCAGTGTAGCCTCAACATTGTCAAAATTAGCAATGGACATCTGTTTGTACATGAGCCAGAATTTTGATTTCATCTCTTTTCCGGATGAGTTGACCACCGGCAGTAGCATTATGCCCCATAAAAAGAACCCGGATGTTTTTGAACTCATACGGGCCAAATGCAACAAAATCCAAGCGGTACCCAATCAATTGACCTTGATTACCAATAATTTGCCCAGTGGATATCATCGTGACCTGCAATTGGTCAAGGAAGTGATCGTTCCTGCCATTCAAGATATAAAGGCGTGTTTGGAACTGATGCATTTTAGCTTAAAGGAAATAAAGGTCAACACCACTATTTTAGACGACCCCAAATACGATTATCTTTTTAGTGTAGACACGTTAAACGAAATGGTTACCAACGGCATGCCATTTAGAGATGCCTACAAAAAAATGGGGGCAGAAATTGAAGCAGGAACCTTTAAGCCCAAAAAAAATGTAAAACATTCCCATGAGGGCAGTTTGGGGAATTTGTGTTTGGAAGGGATCAAGAAAAAAATGGAAACAGCTCTGGATTGGCAACAATGATTTGTTCGGCGGGTACCATCTAACTTTCTTTTATAATAATTTATTTGTAAGGGGTTTCTGTTAATTCAAGAAGGTATTTAAAACTAAAATTCGCTAACTTCACTTATCTGATGGATATAAATCATTATCAACGATTTCATATCCTTTATAGTTGGGGTGCATTGACTAAAGACACAAAAAAATGAATAAGAGAACAAGGCTCATATTTCTCGGACTCTCTTTACTTCTTTTAATTGGAGTAGGAAGATTCGTTACGCATGATTTTGATTTCTTACTCAATGACTTTTGGTTCACTTCGGGATTTTTACTTTTAATATTACTTTCCTTAATTGACCAACCTCATTTTTCGAAGGACTCAAGTATTTTTATAAATGCCGTTACCGCAGGAATATCTCTCCTATTAATTTCTGAAGAAAATAGGAATTGGGTCTTTTGGCTTTTCCTTGGAATAACCTTGTATCTAGCCCTGAGTAGCTACATATTAATGTGGGTGAGAAATAATCCTTTAACTCAAGAGAATAAATGGATACAATTTTTTTCAAGAGTAAATAGAGAAATAGGAAAACCTCAAACACTATTCTCGGCTTTCTTTCTTTGGGGAGCATTAAATCAATTTGGATTAGGAAGTGACGGATTTAACGCTTTGCTATTGTATTGGGTTATTTTCATGATACTCAACATTCCAGCAATTGCAGTTATCTTCAATAATCTATTTGAACCAAAAGAATCAGAAAAACAAGAAAATGCGCTCGGTTCAATCTTGGGTGTTCAATCAAAAAACACTTTTCTTGTCAAATTATTTTCAGAACGAAAACAGACAATTAAGCTCTTCGATTTTGTTGAGTTTGTTTACTCTATTGATGATACTCGTCAAGTTAGAAAAGGCATAATCTTAGACACTTATCTGCTAAATGAACAACAATGGATAAAGGTTTTAACGACTGCTGAAATCAATAAAATTTTTGAAAATAAGCCTATACTTAAAGGGCATACTGACGATATCATTTACAAAATCTCTGATGTTCCAGAGAATGAATATCTAGAAACATTTGTAGGTATAATTACCGAAAACTCTTCAATTCAAAAAATCAAATTCGTTTATAATTCCAAGGCCTCTGTTGAAGATGGCCAACTTTTAGAAGTTAGAGTTAAAGGCACCTCTGTTTATTATCAAATTGTAGAAGGAATAACTAGAATTGAGCAACTAGAAAACAAAAATGAAACAGGTTTAATAGTTGGAGAAGCAATACAATTAGGAACTTGGAATCATGAAAAAGTAAGGTTCGAACAGTTTGGATGGGTTCCTGAAATAAACTCTCCTGTCTATATTTCTTCAAAAATTCAGGATGTTGCAATAGCTGATACAGAATTCCAGATTGGACATATCCCTAATACCAATTTCCCAGTAATAATAGATAAGGAGTTGGCCCTTACGCACCATACAGCAGTTCTTGGAGTGACAGGTACAGGTAAATCAATATTTGCCCGTAATCTTATTAGAGAGTATTTAAAGGATGAGACAATCAAAGTTATCTGCATTGATTTTACAGGAGAATACAAAGGAAAATTTGCAGACTTAACTCCAGCAAAAATTGTTGCGGAAGACAAGGATGATGAACTCTACAAAACATTTGAATGGGTCTCAAACGAATTAGAAAAGTTCGGAAATCAGCAGGATAAGGAAAAATTAAAGAAGGCAGACGAGTTTATTAAGTCAACTTTAAATCATGCTCTAGAAACCTTTTTAAAAACCGATGATTCTAGAATTAGCATTTTTGAACTTCCTGATGTTTCCAATACTGCAAGTATTTTGGAGTATACTAGACAGCTATTTAAAGCTTTGTTCGTAATAGCAAAGTCTCAAAAGTGCTTTGGACACAAAGTTTGCATAGTACTTGAAGAAGCACATACAGTAATTCCAGAATGGAATTTTGTTGGCATAGCAGACAAATCCTCACAGTCTTTACTTAACAGTATTGCTCAAATTGCATTACAAGGACGTAAATATGATGTTGGTTTAATGGTAATTGCTCAAAGGACAGCCAATGTTTCAAAAACTGTACTAACTCAATGCAATACAATTATATCATTTCAGGAATTTGACAAAACCAGTAGTGAATTCCTCTCGAACTATTTTGGTCAAGGTATTGCAAGCGTTCTTCCAAACCTCAAGTTTAGACAGGCAATTGCAGCGGGAAAAGCTTTAAAATCAAATGTTCCCATGATATTTGAAGTTCCAGAGATAACTGAACCAGAAATTGAAGAAGAAAAGAAATAAAAACAACACCCCAACAATGGGTATAGTGCATAGCACCCTGCGGGATGCTACGACACCATACAACGATAAGTGAAATCCGGAAAATCTTCCCCTTAAAATTACTTGATCATCCCCAAATTAATGACCTCTTGTTCTGTTAAAGGACGCCAATGGCCGCGTGGCAAATCTTTTTTGGTCAAGCCCGCAAAAATAACCCGGTCCAACTTGGTCACGGTATAGCCTAAATGCTCAAAAATACGGCGGACAATGCGGTTGCGTCCACTATGGATCTCAATTCCTATTTCTCTTTTAGGTGCTCCTTGAATATAACTGATGTCATCCACTCGTACAGTTCCATCCTCGAGTTCCAATCCTTCTTCTATCTTGCGCAAATCTGCTAGCGTTAGGTTTTTGTCCAAGTGTGCATGGTAGATTTTGCGAACGCCATGTGTGGGGTGGGTCAACTTTTTGGTCATATCCCCATCATTTGTAAAGAGTAGAAGTCCCGTGGTATTTCTGTCTAAACGCCCAACGGGCAACAAACGGGATTTGGAAGCGCTGGAAATGAGTTCCATTACCGTACGCCTTCCCTTTTCATCATTTGTGGTGGTGATAAAGTTTTTGGGTTTGTTAAGTAGAATATATTCTTTCTTTTCTGGGTTCAGTTTTCGGCCATCAAAACGAACGTCATCTGTTCGTTTAACCTTATAGCCCATTTCTGATATCACCTTGCCATTGACCGAAACACTCCCTGCGGCAATATAGGTATCTGCTTCCCTTCTGGAACATACGCCCGCATTGGCCACATACCTGTTTAATCTAATCTCATCTGGATTGGATGGTTTTTGTGGTGTAGTTTTCTTTCTGGGTGGTTTTCCTTTGGAAAACTGCTTTCTCTTGTTGTCCCCTCCTGCTCTGTTGGAAGATTTTCGGTCTCTGTTATAGTCTGATTTCGCCATCAGTCATTAATTTTTTGCAAAGGTAGTGTTTTCTATTGCCTAAAAATACAGATTGGTAATCCTTGGGCAGGCTTGATAAAATTTCCGAACTTCAAGTATGCGTTGTGCAAAAAAAAGTTCATGTCCTAATCACCAATTTCAATCAAAATGTCACGTTTTTATTATTCAAATTGTCATACCCACATAACATAAATACCAGGTTTGAAAAATTATCAAAACAAATTATTCCCCTACGCCTATAATATTATTGGCTCATCCGAAGATGCAAAAGATGCTGTTCAAGATATTCTGGTAAAATACCTTTCCATAGATAAGGAGCACATTGAAAATGAGTTTGGGTATTTAATCAAATCGGTAATCAACCAATCTATTAATCTAAGAAAGAAGAGAGATAAATTCACAACAAACAACGTATACCTACCTGAACCATTTTCAACAGAAAATGCAGACGAAAACATTAACAAAGAAGAGATATTGTCCTACTCAATGCTTGTTCTTCTTGAAAAGCTAACGGCAAAAGAGCGAGCTGTCTTCATTTTAAAAGAAGCTTTTGACTATTCTCACAAAGAAATTGCAGAAACCATTGGTTTCACAATCGAAAACTCCAGAAAACTGTTAAGCAGGGCAAAAGCAAAGATGGCAAACCATAAGACAGGCAATCTTAACAATCATGCGCAAAACATTGAACCTATAGAGCATTACATCCATGCAATAAAAAATGGAGACATTACCGCTCTGGAAAAACTGCTGTCGGAAGATATTCTATTGGCTGCCGATGGCGGTAAAAACATTAAAGTAGTAAGGGAGCTGACAACGGGGATAACCAACACTTCCAAATTGTTATTATATGTATATAGGGCCTTTTTAACCGGACTTAAATTTAGAATCAGTTCTGTAAATCATCAACCTGCAATCTTATATTATCAAAATGAACTTTTATATAATTGCCAAGTTTTTGAATTGGAAGGAATGAAAATCAAAAGCATCTACTCTATAGTTGACCCAAATAAACTAAAATCCCTTTTTCTATAAATCCGTCACGTTTTTTCTTTCCGTTTTGTCATTCTATTGAATTTAAAACATCAATAGATGAAAACATTATTACGAATAGATTGCAGCTCCAGGATTACTGGTTCTCACTCTAGGGAGCTAGCGGATCACTTTGAGAGAAACTGGATAAAAGCAAACCCTGAAGGAGCAGTTATTCGCAGAGACCTTGCAAAACAACAATTACCTCATATTCAAAACAACACTATTGAGGGATTTTATACTCCGGTTGAGTCCATGACTCAAGAACATAAAAAAGCCACTGCTCTATCGGATGAACTAATTGCAGAATTAAAATCTGCTGATGAAATCTTAATCAATAGTCCTTTGTACAATTTGAACATTCCTTCTAACCTAAAAGCATATTTGGACCAAATTGTAAGGATTGGACATACTTTCAATATCAATGAAGGTGGTTATTACGGTTTGCTGGAAAAGAAAATAGCTTATCTGATAACCGCAAAAGGAGGCACCTATAAAGGTTCGCCAATGGAGCAGTACGATTTTCAAGAACCATACCTTCAGGCAATTTTGGGACATATGGGAATAAAGACCAAAGAACTGTTTTCATTGGAAGGCACAGGTGACCGCAGCATAGTGGAACAAAATAAACTCGTATTACAAAACAGTATCAACCAATCATTCAAAAAACTAAGCAATGAATACAATTAAAGAAAATTACTTTGAAGACGACTTAAAAGATAATGCAACCATCATCAAACCAAATGAAGGAGAAAAACTTGAGCTAAACACTATTTCAATAACATTTAAAGTCACCAGTAAAATGTCCAATGATCAATTGGGTATTTATGAAATCTCTTTGCCCCCCATGGCTATAGGCGCAAAATTACACTACCATAGATTTATGGATGAAACTTTTATTGTGAACGAAGGCGTTTTAACCATGCAAGTTGCAGACAAAGAATATCAAGCTGAACCAGGAACTGTTGCATATATTCCCAGATTTACGCCTCATGGATTTAAAAACGACACTAATGAAACCGTAAAACTGACATTAATTTTCAACCCTTCTCAAAAGCGGGAAGGATTCTTTAAAGGTTTGCACGAAACGTTAAATGAAGTTCCCATTGACCCAGAAAAATATTTAAAACTATATAATAAATATGACAGCTTTCCTGTGGATATTTCCAACATGATACCTATAAGAGAATAAAAGACTAAAGATAGCAATGCATATATATAAAAGCGGCCTTGGTCATTAATTAGGGTCGTTTTTATATGTATGATCAGGCCACGACCCTAAAACTAATCTTTGAAGTCTACAGTGGATTGTCTTTCTCTATTTACATATAATTTGGTTACGTCTGGCCTAGAGTAATGTCCAACAGGATCAAAATTTTGTCTTTCTTCATAAACTCGATTAAAATCCAGGGTCTGGTAGATCAATCCTTCAGAATTCACAACTGGTTCAACAATCCATTCCCCATCTGGGCCCGCAATAGCGGAACCTCCATCGGCAAGCACCTCTGGTGCTTTTTCCAAGATTTTATCCAAATGCGGAGTGTCTTTGGGAAAGTTGGAAGTGTTCATCAACGAAGAAACCGAAATCACAAAACTCCTAGACTCCCGAGCAACGAACCTGGTAATGTCTTTGGTATTATGCAGCCCTCCCGGCCATACGGCTACGTGTAAATTTTCTCCTTGGCCATATAAGGCTGCACGTGGTAAAGGCATCCAATTCTCCCAACAGTTAAGCCCCCCGACCGTGAATTGTTTTAATGGATGCACTTTTAGTCCATGGCCATCGCCGGGAGCCCAAGTAAGGCGCTCGTCATAGGTAGGCTGTAACTTTCTGTGTACGGATTTTATCTCTCCTTTTTGATCTATATACACCAAAGAACAATATAAGCTATGACCGCCACGATCTTTGGCCCGCTCCATCATACCCAAATATATTGCCATCCCATTTTCTTTGGCCAATTTGCAAATTGTATCCAATTCGCCTTCTTCAATCTGAATTGAATTTCTGGTATAATGGGCATGTAATTCCTTATTGACTTTCAAGTCCCAAGCTGCTCCTTCCGTATGAGCCAGCCAAAAGGGATATCCGGGTAAGAAAGCCTCGCCAAAAACAATCAGTTCCGCTTTTTCCTTTGCCGCTTCTTGTATTGCATTTTCAATTTTTTCTATGGTTGCTTGTTTGTTCAACCAAACTGGGGCAATCTGTGCCATTGCCACTTTCAACAGGTTTTCCATTATAAAATTCGATTTAAAACCAAATCAACATCAATTAATAAAATACTAAAAACACCGGCGACAATGATGAATTTTAGAATATTGTGCAACCAAACATAATGCTTTTTACCCGTGGCCTTCCATAACAAAATGATAAAAAGCCCCAAGAGTACAATGCAGGCCAAAAAATATACATACATATAACCAACATCAAAAGTGTTGATCAATAAAAGTGAGGGGACCAAAGTTAAAATAATCAATAACCCGATAAGTGCTTTTGAAACCTTGGCGCCGTAGATTATTGGTATTGTTCTGTAGTTTTGGGCCATATCTCCCGCCATATTCTCTAGATCCTTGATCATTTCACGCGCTAAAATCAGCAAAAACAGAAAAAGGGCATGAACAAAAATTACCGTCTCAAAGTTTCCGTAATACACAAAAACAACAAAAAACGGGGTTATTGCCAGAGAGGACGAAACCAAGTTACCTATAAAGGGAACACGTTTTAATTTGTGCGAGTACAACCAAATCCCAAAAATGTAGGACGAAAAAAACATTACGGCCCTAAACGAAATATAACTTGCCGCAAGAACAGCCAAAAAATTAAGAATGAAATACGTTGTAAGCTTGAACCGCTGGCTTACAAGTCTATCCAACATGGTCTTAGTTGGTTTATTGATCAAGTCCTTTTCCGCATCGTAAAAATTATTGATGATATATCCACTTGCAATTACCAAAGCGGAAGCCGTGACAATAAGAAAAAGATTGATGTCCAAGACTACTGTCCTTAACGGTAAATTTGGAGCAAGGATATAAATTGATGCTAAATATTGAGCCAGTGTAATAACCAGAATGTTATAACCTCTGACAACGGAAAACAAACTCAATAGCTTAAACAGCAGGAGTTTATTTTTTCTATTAAGCATTTGATTGTTTTAGAAGTTGTAGACCACTTCCAAATTGTGTCCTTTGAGGGCTTTCTTAGCTTTATCAAAATCTTGCGTAAAGCCCAAAATATAGCCTCCACCGCCAGATCCACATAGCTTTAGATAGTAATCATTGGTCTCTATACCTTGTTGCCAAAGTTTGTGAAATTTAGATGGAATCATGGGTTTGAAATTATCAAACACAACATTGGAAAGTTGTTTTAGGTTTCCAAAAAGTGATTTCATATTTCCGTTCAAAAAATCCTCTACACAAGCGTCTGTATGCTTAATGAACTGATTTTTGATCATACTACGAAATCCTTCTTGTTTCATTTTTTCCATGAAAATCTGTACCATAGGTGCTGTCTCTCCTGTAATTCCACTATCCAATAAAAAAACCGCTCCTTTGCCTTCTATATTCTGTGAAGGAATGCTAGTGGATTCTATATTATCCTTGGAATTAATAAGGATTGGCAGACTTAGATAACTGTTCAATGGATCAAGTCCTGAAGATTTACCGTGAAAGAACGATTCCATCTTTCCAAAAATCTCTTTTAGTCTCAGTAATTTTTCACGGGTCAGATTCTCGAGAACCGTTATTTTATCAGTGGCATATTTATCATAAATAGCCGCCACCAAAGCCCCACTGCTTCCAATGCCGTAACCTTGGGGAATAGAACTATCAAAATACATTCCTCTTTCCACATCATTGGCCAAGGTTTCCAAATCAAAAGAAACAAGACCTTGTTCTTCTCTTTCCAATTTTGAAAGGTAATGAACGTATGCCGTTAAACTTTCATTTGATTTTTGAGCCAAATCAGATGGGTTTTCATCTGTCTTTAGAGCCCCTTTGAAAAAATTATAAGGAATAGAAAGTCCTTTGGAATCTTTAATAATCCCATACTCACCAAAAAGTAGAATTTTAGAATAAAATAAGGGTCCTTTCATTGATTGATACAAAGATATAAATCCAATTTTGTTTAATGCAAAGCGTTTTAAAGATAAACAATATTTGTTTTAAATAGCTATTCCTTACTTTAAAACGTCAATCGACTTTAATTAACGTCGTTCATCATTCTTAATTACTCCTCATGAACAATTAATTTTTTTGCTCCGCTCCCAATTCGGTCGCAAATATAATGACCATTCTCACAATGCGCAACCAATTCATCCTGAATAAATTGGGTTACTTTCTCCTTTACCGATTCTGGATATAACACATGTACATTTGCGCCTGCATCCAATGTAAAGCAAATGGGCACATTGGTTTCTTCCCTAAAATTCCAGATTTTATTGATGATTTGCAACGTATCTGGTTTCATTAAAACAAAGTAAGGCATGCTGGTCATCATCATGGCATGTAAGGTTAAAGCCTCACTTTCAACAATATTGACAAATTCCTCCAAATCACCAGATTCAAACACTTTTTTAAGTTTATCCAAATTATCATGTGCCTGCGCGAAGCGCCTTTCAGCATAAGGATGGTCATGCATTAAATTATGGCCCACAGTACTACTGACCTGTTTTTGCCCCTTGTGCACTAACAAAATACTATCATGAAAGTTTTTAAAAACGGGATTAACTCTAAAGGGGTAGTCAACCCCATATAGATTGGAGCTTTCAGCAATACCCTTGTGCTCTCCCCATTGGACCAGATCACCTTTAACACTTCTACATGCACTTCCTGAACCCAAACGTGCTAAAAAAGATGCTTTTTTCAAGAAAAAAGTATCCGTAATACCTTTATCTATACTTTTCTCAATGTCCACTAAACATAGTGCCAAAGCTGCCATTCCGCTAGCAGACGAAGCAATGCCACTGCTATGAGGAAAGGAGTTGGAGGTTTCAATTATAAAGTGATATTTTTTTAGGAACGGCAAGTATTCTTCTATTCGCTCAAAAAAGGTTAGGATCTTGGGTTTGAAATCTTCTTTGGGCTTTCCTTCAAAAAACAAATCAAAAGAGAATTGTGAAATATCCTCCTTTTTAGTGTACTCAACAGATGTTGTGGTTGCACAGGCATCCAATGTAAAACTGATGGAAGGATTGGCCGGAATTTGATTTGCTCTTTTTCCCCAATACTTTACCAAAGCAATATTACTGGGGGCTTTCCATTTTACTTTTCCTCTTGCTGGCAAATTAGCATACGCGTTGGGAAGAAAGTCTTTTTCTGTCATTAGAAAAATATTTGGACAAATATAAAAGATGCAAGGCGCTTGAAGGAATATGGGTACAAATAAATTCTTATTTTAGGGGGAATTGTGCCAATCATGAAGAAAAAGGTTGTTTACATCCTAATTGCTATTACCGTTTGCCTGCTTATAGGTTTTTTATCCAGCTTTGCTACACAGAGTTCTGTGAATGATTGGTATCTGACCTTGAACAAGCCAAATTTTAATCCTCCCAATTGGATTTTTGCACCTGTATGGACATCACTTTATATCTTAATGGGTATTGCCGCCGGAATAGTTTGGTCTAAAGGTTTTCATCATATCTGGGTAAAGACTGCTCTTTATCACTTTGGTTTTCAACTTCTTTTTAATGCGCTTTGGAGCATTGTTTTCTTTGGGTTCAAAAGTCCTTCTTGGGCTCTACTGGTGATCCTTCTTCTCTTGACTCTAATTATTTTGACGATAAAATGGTTCAAGGTAGTAAGTAAAACAGCCGCCTTTTTGCTAATCCCTTATTTAATGTGGGTTCTCTTTGCTTCCCTGCTTAACTATAAAATCTGGGAATTGAATTGATTTTTCCGATTGGATGTCTAAGCTTCTTTTGTCATCTCAACCAACTTTTGCATCGTCTTTAAATTACGTGTTGTGGCTTGTACTTTTATCTTTCTTTCTACAAGATTGTTGTTGAGCTTGGCATTCCCGTATCCTTTTTTACAGCACAAATAAACACATGCATTGGTTACTTTAAAGTCCTCGTTCACAAAATTTAACTGGCTAAACTCATCCACCAAGCTTTGAGATGGAGGTTTTTTTAGCAGCACAAAGTACAGTCTGTTGGTTTCCACTTCATCCGCAAAAGGGTTTGCAGCCAAAATCTGTTCCATTTGATCGCTCGTTTTAACTAACACTGGCACTTCAAAAGTAAAATCGTTTAAAATTGCATCATAAATAGTATCTTGAAGGATATCAGTTTCAGTAGTCTCGCTATCAAAAACAATATTCCCACTTTGAATATAGGTTTTTACATTTTGTAGTCCACTGTTTTCCAGAGTCTGCTTTAAATCGACCATTTTAATTTTCTTTTGGCCGCTTACATTAATTCCCCTCAAGAGTGCTATATATGTTTTCATAATTTATAATCTTGACGAATAAAACTACTCCGATTTATTTTAGTAAATTCAAACGCATTAAATTAAACTAAATGAATCAATATATCCTTGCCTTAGATCAAGGCACAACAAGTTCTAGAGCCGTAGTTTTTGATAAAAAGGGAGCTATAATCTCTGTAGCACAAAAAGAGTTCACACAAATCTTCCCAAAACCAGGATGGGTAGAGCATGACGCCAATGAAATTTGGGCGACCCAAGCTGGAATGGCTGCCGAAGCCGTAAGCAAAAAAGGGCTAAAAGGTGAACAATTGGCTGCCATAGGAATTACAAATCAGCGTGAGACCGTTGTGGTTTGGGACAGAAATACCGGTGAACCTGTTTACAATGCAATTGTTTGGCAAGACAAACGAACCTCTGGATACTGTGATGAACTTAAAAGTCAAGGAAAGTCTGAAATGATCCGCGAAAAAACAGGCTTGGTCATAGATTCCTACTTCTCTGGCACAAAGGTGAAATGGATTCTGGACAATGTGGAAGGAGCCAGAGAAAAAGCAGAAGCAGGTGATTTAGTGCTGGGAACTATTGATACCTGGCTTATTTGGAAGATGACAGAAGGAAAGCTTCATATTACCGACGTAACCAACGCTTGCCGTTCCTTAATATTCAACATCAACACTATGGATTGGGATGATGAACTTTTGGAGCTTTTAACCATTCCAAAAAGTATGTTACCGGAAGTAAAACAATCCAGTGAGGTTTATGGTCATACAAGCCCAAATTTTTTCGCTGCCAAAATTCCAATTGCGGGTATTGCAGGTGATCAGCAAGCGGCATTGTTTGGTCAAATGTGCACCAAACAAGGTATGGTGAAAAACACCTATGGCACAGGCTGTTTTATGCTTATGAACATTGGAGAAAAACCCATTGTTTCCAAAAACAATCTGCTTACAACCGTAGCATGGAAAATAAATGGAAAAACTACCTATGCATTAGAAGGAAGTATCTTCATTGCTGGAGCTGTTGTACAGTGGTTACGGGATAGTTTGAAAATTATAAAAACTTCTTCTGAGGTGGAGCAACTGGCCAGTTCGGTTGATAGTTCCGAAGGTGTCTATTTTGTTCCCGCATTTGCTGGATTGGGCGCACCACATTGGAACCAGTACGCCCAGGGAACTATTTTTGGGTTGACCAGAGGAAGCACTGATGCCCATATTGCAAGGGCGGCATTGGAATCCATTGCATACCAGACTATGGACATTTTAAAAGCTATGGAAGCCGATTCTGGAATTTCCATTAAAGAGTTAAGGGTTGATGGAGGTGCAACCGTAAACAATATGCTCATGCAATTTCAGTCTGATGTCCTGAACACGATCACAGTTCGCCCAAAAATTGTGGAAACCACGGTTATGGGTGCCGCTTACCTAGCAGGATTGGCAGTTGGTTATTGGGAAAGCCCTGAGGAAATTCAGGATATATGGCAAACCGATGTTCACTTTAACCCATCTACAGAAAGGAAACCCATTGAAGAAGGCATTCAAGGATGGTACAAAGCCATTAAAGCACTGGAATATTGGACAGGAAAATCCTAGATTGCAGCGACTAATAACCTTTAACCAAGACTTATTATGACTCCTTTTATCTCCGAGATTGTTGGCACATTTCTATTGATTTTATTGGGTTGTGGCGTAAATGCAAACGTTTCGTTACAAAAAACCTACGGAAGTGGCTCTGGCTGGATAGTGATTACAACAGGGTGGGCATTTGCCGTATACACTGGTGTTGTTGTTGCAGGACCCCATAGCGGAGCTCACCTAAACCCTGCGGTTACCATTGGATTGGCATTGGCGGGGGAATTTTCTATTTACGATGTGCCCAACTACATTATAGCCCAGTTTATTGGCGCCATGCTTGGAGCCTTCTTTGTTTGGTTAATGAACAAAGACCATTTTGATGCTACGGAAGATGGAAATAGTAAAAGAGGTGTTTTTTGCAATGCTCCTGCCATTCCCAATACTTTTTTAAATCTTCTAACGGAAGTTTTGGGAACTTTTGTATTGGTATTTGCCGTGTTATATTTTACTGATGCCGTTGCTACAAAAGACAATACCATTATTGGTTTGGGATCTTTGGGTGCTTTGCCAGTTGCGCTGATCGTATGGGGAATTGGCTTGTCTTTGGGGGGCACCACTGGTTATGCCATTAATCCTGCTCGCGACCTTGGACCACGAATAGTCCATGCTTTAGTTCCTATTAAAAACAAAGGCTCGCATGGTTGGGGATATTCTTGGATTCCTGTTGTAGGTCCAATTTTGGGCGGTGCTTTGGCTGCCGGAATTGCTATGTTTTTACAATAAATCATTCTAAAGCAATAGCCTTTGCCGCTATGTAAGCACCTGTCCAAGCATTTTGAAAATTGAAGCCTCCCGTTATGGCATCCACATTGATTATTTCACCGGCAAAATAAAGATTTGGATGTATTTTACTACCAAACGTTTTAAAGTTGATTTCCTTTAAATCCACTCCTCCAGCAGTTACAAATTCTTCTTTAAACGTACTTTTCCCCTCTACCCTAAACGAGCATGCGGTTAGTTGCTCTGCTAAATTTTGAAGCTTTTCCTTGGTGAGGTCCGCCCATTTCAAATCTTTTTCAATTCCTGAAGCTTTTACAAGATTTGTCCAAAGTCTTCTGGGAATATCCACCGCGTTGGTCCGCAAAACAGTTTTCTTTGCTTCAACTTCTTTTATTTCTCTTAACAACAGTTCCATTGAACCCGTGGTATATTCCGGAGTCCAGTTAATATTTACTCTAAACACATAATGATAATCATGTAAAATATTGGCCCCCCATGCCGAGAGTTTTAAAATGGCAGGACCGCTCAATCCCCAATGTGTTATTAAAACCGGCCCTTCGGACCGAAGGACAGGTTCTTCCTTTGGAATACTTCTTAATTTGACTCCGATCTTAGATGAAAAGATTTTTTTTGGTGGAACTTCTGCAGTTGCATAGGTACTTATTCCCTGAATTCCAGCTATTCTTTCATCATTAATGTTAAAAGTGAACAAAGATGGAACAGGAGGAACAATCGTGTGCCCCAATGCTTCCAACTGTCTCCAAATTTTTGGATTGCTACCTGTTGCTAGCAACATTTTTTTACATTGATAATGCTTGTTCATTGTTGTTATCTGCCACCCTTCTCCATTTTCGTTTTTGTTGAATTGTTTTACAGCACTATTTTTAAGAACCTTGATGCCTAAGCGCTCTGCTTCGCCAACAAGACAATCAATAATGGTCTGTGAAGAATTACTTTGCGGAAAAACCCTTCCGTCCGCTTCTATTTTTAATGGAACCCTTCTTTCCTCAAAAAAGGACATTACATCCCCTGGAGCATAGGTATGAAAGGGACCCAACAGTTCTTTTTGACCTCTGGGGTAATTGGTGACCAAATCATGTGCAGAAAACTCCCCGTGCGTAACATTACAACGACCACCTCCAGAAACCTTTACCTTAGAAAGTACGGTTTTACCCCTTTCAAAAATGGCGATTTTTAATTGTGGGGCATGTTCGGCAATTTGAATCGAAGCATAAAATCCCGCAGCACCTCCACCAACAATAATGACATCATACATTAATTTACCCGTTCGGGATAATTTGTGATAATTCCGTCCACTCCATAATCCATCATTTTTTGAATGTCTTCAGGTTCGTTTACCGTCCATGTGTAGATCTTAAATCCTGCTTCATGAATTTTTTCCGTATTATCTTCATTCAATGTTTTATAATTGGGATTTATCGCAATTGCATTTAATTCTTTTGCCACAGAAATTGCCTCTAAAGGGTCCCCTTCTGTTAAAACAGCAATTTGAACATCTTTATTAAGTTCCCGCATTTTTCTCAACTCGTCCCATTTAAAACTTGAGATTATAATATTTTCAGGAGACCAGCCCCTATCCCTTATGTACACACTTGTAATGAAATCCACCCTAAGTGCAGTATTGCTCCCTTTAAGTTCAATGTTTAATGCAACTTGGTTGTTAATCAACTTAAGCACATCCTGCAACATTGGTATTTTGTGGTTTCCATCTAAGATAAGTTGCTTAAGGTCAACTATGTTATAATCTTCTATTTTACCACCACTGTTTGAAAGTCTCTCCACACGCTCATCATGAAATACCACGGTTTCCCCGCTATGTATTTGAAATACATCTATCTCGATCATATCCACCCCTAAATCCATAGCTTTTTGAACTGATGCCAATGTATTTTCGGTTTCATGTCCCATAGCCCCTCTATGACCAATAACCAACGGTTTAGAATCTATCATGCTACAACTATTAAATAAAAAAACAGCAATCAATGCCAATGGTAAGCTTTTTTTCATTTTGATTTGTTTTTACCGCTAAAAATACAACTTGAAAATGAGATTGGCAGATATAAAATTGATGCAAAAATAACGGCCAAAACGCATATAATTGGAAATATTCCTATTTTATAGCATAAATTTTTATCAATTTGTTAAAATTTATTTAATACTTTTATCATATTATTAACCAATAAAAAAACTAACATGTTTTCAAAATCTAATTTATTAGCGACACTTGCCGCTTTCGTAACAATGTTTTTGTTAGGATATGGTATTTGGGAGTTTTTGCTAGCCGATTTTTTTGAGGCCCATGCTCTCAAAGACGTTATGAATGAAGAGATGAACATGGGGCTTATTGCAGGAAGCAATGTCATTATTGCTTTTGTTTTAAGTTCTGTTTATAGCAAATGGGCCAGAGGGCACCATAGTGCTAAGGAAGGTTTTCAATATGGCGCATGGATAGGTGCCTTTACCGGGTTTGGTATTGGCTTGCTTAATTATGCGGTTATAGGGGCTTCCGATATGACAGGAACCTTGGTCAACGGAATCGTAGAAGTTATTTTCTATGGAATCGTAGGTACCGTAATTGCGCTTGTTTATCAAAAAACTGCGCCTAAAGCTTAAGGAAAATTAACCGACCTTGAACTTGAGCGGATTGCTATGCAATCCGCTTTTTTTTATTCTTTTACCGAAAAAATAAAGGACTCTAGAGGCTGAAGCTCTATCTCCAATTTTCCTAATCCATTTTTTACAAAAAGGGTTTTATTGATTTTTCCATAGAGTTCTTCTTTTAACTCATATGCTTGATTCTCTAAATTCCATTTAGCAATAACATCTTCTGGGATTTTCAACTCAAAAGCATAGCTTTCTTCAACATCAAAGTTGGATATCACTATCAGTTTTTCATCATTGGACCATCTAACATATGACAGTACCCTATGGTCATAATTCTCCGTATGGTCCTTATTGAAAAAATGGATTTCTTGATATTCTCCCATCAAGGCATCACTGCCAATTGTAAAGTTCAACAAGCGTTTGTAAAAATCTCGGAGTTTTAGCTCATCCTGGGTCAATTGACCGCCATCAAATTTTTTATTGTTCATCCACCTTTGATGGCTGGGAACTCCTATATAATCAAAAATTGAAGTACGCGTAGGTTTACCAAAGCCAGCACCCTCGGCTCCAGACTCTCCTACTTCTTGGCCAAAATAAATCATGGTAGGTGATGTACTTAGGGTAGCCGAAACTACCATAGCTGGTTTTGCAAGCTCAGCATTTCCTGCAAAATCTGGACTGGCAATACGCTGTTCATCATGGTTTTCCAAAAAATGAAGCATATGGTGCTCTATATCTGCCATTCCTTTTTGGACAACAGGAATATGATCTGTCCAGCCATACCCTTTCATGATGTGCTTTATACTATCGTAGAGCTCAACCTTATCATATAAATAGTCCATTTTCCCTTTATGGATATAGTCTCTATAAAGCTGCGGGTTATATACTTCGGCCAATAAAAAAGCTTCCGGATTTTTCATTTTAATATTGGAGTTTAAATAGCTCCAAAACTCCACTGGCACCATTTCAGCCATGTCAAAACGGAAACCGTCTACTCCAAAGTCCAGCCAGTACAACGCAATATCTTTAAACTTGTTCCAAGAATCAGGAATTGTTTTGTTGTTCCAAAATTCAAAATGGGCTTTATAATCCCTCAAATCAAAACCTTCTGGAAGGTCTTCAAAATCCTTTATGCCATCTGGTCTTATACCGTAGTTTACCTTTACGGTCTCGTACCAATCATTAACATGAGGTTGCGCCAATCGAGAACCGTTTCCAGTCCATTTTGCAGGGCGTTCTTTAAACTTAGAATCTGAAAGTCTATTTTGTTCTCCATTGAGCGGAAGATATCCATCTTGCCATTCCGGAACTTTGAACTCTGTCTCAGGGATATAATAGAAATTGTTATTTACATCGTATTCCACTGAAACATTATCGTTTGCTCCAAAATCCGAAACTCCATTGGGGTTGGTCAACCCTTCATAATTTCTGGCCACATGATTGGGAACAATATCAATAATGACCTTCATTTTTGCCTTGTGCGTTCTTTGAATCAATGCCTTAAACTCTTCCAATCTTTTAGATGGGTCAACTGCCAAATCTGGGTTCACATTATAATAATCTTTAACAGCATAAGGGGATCCTGCACGACCTTTGACAACATCTGGGTCATCATTTGATATTCCGTAAGCGGTATAATCATTGATCAGTGCATGATGGGGAACTCCGGTATACCAAATGTGCGTTATACCCAAATCCTTAATTTCGGACAGTGCTTTGTCTGTAAAATCAGCAAACTTACCAACCCCGTTTTCTTTAAGGGTGCCCCATGGTTTATTGGTGGTGTTTGTATTTCCAAATAGTCGGGTAAATACCTGATAGACTACAGCTTTCTTTTTCATTGTTGGTTCAACTGTTTTTTTTTCGGCCTTCTGCTCGCATGAATGCAACATCCCAATAATTACCAAAAAGGTAATGTAGAGATTCCTTTTCATGCCTGAACACTTTTTCCAGGAGTCAATACCAATGGCTTATCATTTACCTGGATTGTTAAGTTCTTGTCTCCCGTTATTTCAAAACTTGCTTGTTTTTCTGAAATTGTAACGGTAATAATTTGGTTCCTGAAATTTACCTTGAAAGAATACGATTTCCATTGTGCTGGTATCTGCGGTGTAAAATGAGGCATATCGTTTAGCACGCGCATACCTCCAAACCCTTCTACAATGCTCATCCAAGTCCCTGCCATAGATGTTATGTGCAGGCCTTCTTCCACTTCTTTGTTATAATCGTCCAAGTCTAGCCTTGAAGTTCTTAGATAAAAGGTGTAAGCTTGCTCCATTCTGCCTAGTTTGGCTGCCTGTATACTATGTACACAAGGTGATAGGGAAGACTCATGAACTGTAAATGGTTCATAAAAGTCAAAATGTTTTTCTAAGGATTGCTTGCTAAAGTGATCCTCAAAAAAATAGAATCCCTGTAGTACATCTGCTTGCTTTATATATGGAGACCGTAAAATTCGGTCCCAACTCCACTTTTGATTGATAGGTCTATCAGATTTATCCAAATCCTCGACCTTAATCAAATCTTTATCTAAGAAGCCATCTTGTTGCAAGAATACCTCATGTTTTTCAGAATAAGGAAAATACATATTGCTGGCAACCTTGGCCCAATCTTCCGTTTCAGAAGAAGTTAGGCTAGTTTTAGAAACCACTCGATCATAGTCTTTTGGATACTGATCATCAACTATTTTAAGCTGTTCCAAAGCATATTCAATACACCATTTTGCTAAATAATTAGTGTACCAGTTGTTATTGACATTATTTTCATATTCATTGGGACCTGTAATACCCAGCATCACATACTTCTGCTTATCTTGAGAAAAATTAACGCGTTGATGCCAAAATCTTGCGATACCAATTAAAACTTCCAATCCCATCTTAGGAATATAGCTGTAGTCTCCCGTAAATCTATGGTAGTTGAATATGGCATAGGAAATAGCCCCATTTCTATGGATTTCCTCAAAGGTGATTTCCCATTCGTTATGGCATTCTTCTCCATTCATGGTAACCATGGGGTAAAGCGCAGCTCCATTGGTGAAGCCCAATTTTTGGGCATTCTCAATGGCTTTTTCCAGATGGTTGTAACGATACTCCAATAAACTCCATGCCACTTCTTGATTTTTGGTGGCCATATAAAACGGTAAACAGTATGCTTCTGTATCCCAATAAGTGCTTCCGCCATACTTCTCTCCCGTAAATCCTTTTGGCCCAATGTTCAATCGGGAATCTTTTCCTAAATAAGTCTGGTTTAACTGAAAAATATTAAAGCGAATGCCTTGTTGTGCTTTTACATCACCTTCTATTGTGATATCGCTCATTTTCCAAATGTTGGCCCAAGCTTCTTTTTGTTTTTCCAAAAGGGCGTCATAACCCATGGTAGTTGCCCGATCCATGACCACATTGGCCACATCTACTAGTTGTGAAGCTTCATGATTTCTAGAAACGGTGTATCCCCCGAACTTTGTGAGAGAAATCCTTTCTCCTTTAGAAACATTTTTTTCAAATTCAAGTCCGATGAAAGTATCTGTTTTCTTTTCCAATTTAGGAGATATTGAAACTCCATCGAATTCGGCATTTGCATGCATAAAGGTGCAAGTTGCAAAATTGGTTTTCATTGTATGGGCCTCTATGTAAGCTCTATTACTTTTGCTATCGACCCTCGTGGTATTCCAAAATTTATCGTCCCAGTTGCTGTCTTCATTGGTAATCCCACTATCCAAATAAGGCACGAGCTTAACCATTGCATTGGAATTCATCAACTCCAACTCCATTTTTATTGCTCCAACCTCATCAAGTTCCAAACTCAAAAAACGGGTAATGTTAACCTTTAACTCAATAGTGTTAGACAGCTCAGCCTGAAAGCTCCTTTGGTACCAACCTTCTTTCATGTTAAGTTCTCTTCTGAAATTGGAAACGTTTTTACACGTATTTAAATCGAGAGAAATTTCATCTATAAAAACATTTACACCTATCCAATTTGGCGCATTAAGAACTTTGGCAAAATATTCTGGGTATCCATTTTTCCACCATCCCACTCTGGTCTTATCTGGATAGTACACCCCTGCTATATAACTTCCCTGAAAAGTCTCTCCTGAGTATTCTTCTTCAAAATTGGCACGCTGCCCCATTGCCCCATTGCCCAGACTAAAAAGACTTTCGGAAGATTTGACCTGTTCCACATCAAAACCTTCTTCTATAATGGACCAAAGGTCCGATTTTATATAATCCTGATTCATTGATTTAAAGTAATGCTTGGTAAGTAATATTAACTGTCCTCTGGAAAGAGGGTTCAACAAATTTAATTAATTGTGGAATCTCTGACCACAAGGGTAGGCTCCAAAATTTTAGTGTGGAATGTTTCTTCCTCATTTTCACTTTCTACCTTATCTATCAACATTTGTGCAGAAATCTCGCCCATTTTTTCACCATGCTGGGCAACTACAGTTAGGCTGGGGTTTGCATATTTGGAAAGCAATCCATCTGTGAAGCCAATAAATGATATGTCTTCGGGAATGCTAAGTCCTTTTTCTTGGACCAAACGCATGCTAAAGACAGTGAATATCTCATTTACACAAAGGACGGCATCCACTTCATTTGCATCAAAAAAATCTCCAATGCTCTTCTCATCCATTTCCATTGATGATAGTTTAAGTATTCTAGATTCATCTACATCAAGGTCACTTTCAGAAAGTGCTTTTCTATAACCTTCCGTCCTTGCTTTACTTACACTCAAATAATCATCTGTTGTGATCAGTGCTATTTTTTTTCTTCCTTGCCCTATTAATTTCTTAGTGGCCAAGTATGCCCCCAACTGATCATCAATAATTACTTTATCACAATCAACCTCGTTTGTAATGCGATCAAAGAGCACCACAGGTATTCCTTGCTCCGTAACTTCCTTTAAATGGTTGTAGTCCTCTTTTTGTTGTGTTTCTGAAGATAGGGACATGATAAAACCATCAATACTGCCATTTGCCAGCATTTCCATATTTATGACTTCTTTGTCAAAGGATTCTTCTGACAGACATACAATAACATTGTAGCCCTTGGCATTAGCATATTTTTCTATTCCCCTAATCACTGTGGTAAAAAAGTGATGCACAATTGCAGGAATAACAACCCCAATGTTTTTAGTCCTTTTGTTTTTAAGACTTATTGCAATATTGTTAGGTTTATAATTGTAAAGTTTGGCAAACGCTTGAATTTTTTCTTTTGTATCCCTACTAATTTCTTCACTGTTCTTCAAAGCTTTGGAAACAGTGGAAATAGAAACTTCAAGTTCTCTGGCGATATCCTTTAATGTAATCTTTGCTTTCAAGTATATTGAAGATTTATCTAGTTAATTCGGCTTTGGAAATTACTCAATAAAGACAAGCAAGCTATTCAAATGAATCTTTTTAACAAAAACATTCTTAAAGTTTATAAAAAACTCTTATAACGAAGTTAACGTTGCCTAAAAAATAAAAATAGTATATTAGTCCATATATTGTGAATTTCATCAAATCCAGATGATTATATTGTGATTTAAATAAATTAACTCTTTTAGTTTTGTCAACCTTTCACAATTTCAAAGTTATTAACACGAAACCGTTTTCGTTTGATCTTGCATTATACTTAAATTTCGATTAACATTTTTTTTATATATGTTTAACACTTGAATTAAAATTAACTAAACTTAAAATTAATTATTTATGAAGATTACGCTACTTAAAAGCTTTTTGTTATTGGGGGCATTTGTGTGCTTTGGTATAGCGAAGGCTCAGACAGTGTCTGGTACTGTTTCAGATGCAAACGGTCCCTTACCAGGAGCTAGTGTTGTTGTCAAAGGAACAACCAATGGTACGCAGACTGATTTTGACGGTAACTATACCATAAATGACGTTGCTGCTGATGCAGTTATCGTTTTTAGTTACATTGGTTTCTCTTCGCAAGAGATTGCTGTAAATGGACAGACAACAATCAATGTTGTTTTACAGGAAGATGCCAACGAATTGGATGAAGTTGTTGTAGTAGGTTATGGTACACAAACAAAACGAACTTCTGTTGGTGCTGTTGAAAGTGTAAAGGCCGAAGAATTTAACAAGGGTGTAATTGTAAACCCACAACAATTGATCCAAGGTAAAACGGCTGGTGTACAGATTTCAGCCACCACGGGTGAGCCCGGTGCCGCGGTAAATGTTAGAATTAGGGGTACTGCCTCTGTACGAGCCAATAACAACCCTTTATATGTGGTCGATGGTATTCCATTGAGTGGAGCTAGTACATCTGCTGGAACAGGAGGAGGAACAAACCCTTTTGGTGATGCAGCAGCACTTGATCCATTAAGTTTTTTAAATCCGAATGATATCGCAAGTATTGACATTCTTAAAGATGCTTCGGCAACCGCTATTTATGGTTCTCGTGGAGCTAATGGTGTAGTCCTCATAACTACCAAAGGTGGGCGATCGCAAAAAGGAATTCTTGAATTCTCATCCACATATTCTATAGGATATATTCCAAATCAATTAGATCTGCTGTCTGTAGATCAATTTTTGCAAGCTCAATCAGATTTGGGTGCAACGGGACAGGATTTTGGAGCCAGAAACGATTATCAGGATGAAATTTATAGAACTTCCTTCACTCAAAACTATAATCTTTCTTATGGATCAAGTGGAGAAAATGGTAGTTACAGGATGTCTTTCGGGTATCAGGACCAAGAAGGTGAAGTAGAGGATAGTACTTTTGATAGACTCACTGCGCGTATTAATGCAACTCAACGATTCTTTGATGATAAACTAACATTGTCAACCCAAGCAACTATCTCAAACATAGAGGCCCAAAGACCTCCAATTACAGATAGTCCAAATGCAAGGGGAGATTTGCTTTCTACAGTTTGGGCCTTTAATCCAACACGACCGATTCTAAACACTGACGGATCCTTTAACCAGCCCACTTTTGAGACAAGAAATCCAGTGGCCGTTTTGGAATTATCCAGAAACGCATCCAGTACCTTAAGAGCTTTAATTAATTTAAGTGCAGAGTACAGGTTTTCAGATAACATCAGTTTTAAAACATCGATTGGTCTAGATAAATCTTCTTCTTCTGCTTACTCTGCTATTTCACCACTGTTTAATTCTGCTTCAACCTTGGGTGTAGGTAGAGCCGTTTTAAATGAAATTGATTTGACCAACAGCACATGGGAATCATATTTTAGTTTTAACAAAGAGTTTGGTGATGATATATTGTCTGCCACTATTGGGCATTCATACCAAGAATTCGTTGCTGAGACCATTTTTGTAGAGGCCGCAGCATTCAGAACCAACGATCTTTTCCAAATGGTCAACAATATTGCAGCTGCTCAAACTTTTGCTCTCAACTCATCTTTAACTCGTGATGAATTACAGTCTTTCTTTGCAAGGGGAAATTACTCAATGGACGGCAAATTTAACTTTTCTGGTACCGTAAGAATTGATGGTTCCTCACGTTTTGGTGGCAACAATAAATATGGAACATTTGGTGCAATTGGTGCTGCTTGGACAATGTCAGAAGAAGACTGGTTTCCAGAGTTTTTCGACAGATTTAAACTAAGAGCAGCCTATGGGGTTGTAGGTAACCAAGAAGGAGTTGGGTCAAACCAGTTTACCCAACGTGAACGATTTGGAGAAAACCCTCCTGGTGGTAGTGGTAGACCCAATGCTGGAGGCATTAATAATGGAGGTGTATTTACTCCTGCGTCTGCTGGAATCGTAACCTTTGACAATCCTGATTTGAAATGGGAAGAGACCGAGCAGATTAACATAGGTATCGATTTTGCATTTTTGGATAGTAGAATTACCGGTTCTGTAGAATACTATAACAAAACGACCACTGATTTTCTTTTACAAATCCAGAGTGCCCAACCGGCAGTACAGCCTTTCTTTTTTCAAAACATTGATGGAGATATTAAGAATAACGGGGCTGAACTTAATTTGAACGTGATTCCGGTTGAAACAGAAGATTTCACTTGGGACTTTAATTTCAACATGGGGTACAACGATAATGTTATTGAAAACTATGATGGTCCTCCGATTGATACAGGGCAAATTAATGGTCCAGGTTTAACAGGTGCTTTTGCACAACGTATTGCCAATGGACAACCGCTATTTAGCTTTTTCACAAGGGAATTCCAAGGACTTGATGAAAATGGCGGTAATATCTTTGCAAATGATGGTGCCCAAGTTTTTGTTGGCGAAAGTGCATTGCCGGATATTACAATGGGTATAACTCAGAATTTCAGATATAAGAATTGGGATTTAAGCATCTTCTTCAATGGGCAATTCGGTCAATCTATCTATAGCAACAACCGAAATGCATTCTTTACCATTGGTAACCTTTCTCAAGGTAGAAATGTTACTGCAGATGTACTTCCTTTCATAGGAGTAGAAAATCCGTTTAATCCAGCTGAAGTTTCCACTCGTTTCTTGGAAGACGGATCGTTCCTAAGATTACAAAATGTTACTATAGGGCACAATTTCCCATTATCTGAAAATAGTATCTTTAGTAGTTTAAGAGTTTTTGCCAATGCTCAAAACCTTTTTGTAATTACAGATTATAGCGGACAAGATCCGGAGGTTTCAGTTAACAGGCAACTAAATAATGTACCTTCTTTAGGTATAGACTTGACAGCATTTCCTAGACCAACAACTATTTCATTAGGCTTTAATGCAAGCTTTTAATATAAAAAAAATTCAAAATGATGAGAAAAAAAATGTTTAGTAAAAAACTTGTTCAGTATTTTGGCGTTGCTAGCGCTTTAGTACTTGGACAAGCATGTACAGATCTGGAGCCCAACTTCGGCGACTCAGTATCAATTGAATCGGAAGAAGGGACCTTTGGAGGTGTTTCCAGTCCAACCAACTCTTTGGAAGCACTTTATAATAACATTGAAAACATGGGCGATCAGGCAAATGAATATGCCCTGATGGAAGTAAGTGCAGATGGAATCGCTGTATTGACTCGTGGTGTTGACTGGAGTGATAATGGTATATGGAGAACCCTTCACAATCACACTTGGGACGCCCAACACAACTATGTTTTAAATGCTTGGAACAATAGAAACGCACAAGTTTTAGCTGCTACACAGTTATTGGACCCTGCATCAGCTGCACCGGCTGGTATTGCTGCCGAAGCACGTGTTTTAAGAGCTTTTAATATGTTCTGGATTTTAGATTGGTTTGGTCAAGTACCCTTTAGAGGAGTAAATGATGGAGTCGATGTGTTTCCAGAAGTATTGGATGCATCAGCTGCATTCGCTTTTATCCTTGATGATATTAATACTGCCCTTTCTAGTGGTAATTTATCAAGTCATGGTCCTGATGGTGATATTTTTCAAGCTGGTGAAGCAATGGCAAGAATGCTACGTGCCAAGCTACAGTTGAATGGTGAAGCCTTTACAGGAACCCCAGGAGATATGAATTCAGTAATTGCCGATGTCAACGCTATAGAAGATTTAGGTTTTGAACTGGATCCGGGTACTGGCCCTAACGGTTATTTTGATATTTGGGATTTGTCCGTAGGGAATTCAGAAGTTATTTGGGCATTGGATACCTTTTCAGGAAATAGGGTTTTCAATATGTTGCACCCTAATCAAACTGGCTGGAACGGTTTCGTGACCTTAACGGAGAATTTCCGTTTGTTTGGTACAGAAGATCCAGCAGAAGATGCTAGAATTGGACTCCCAGGTCCTGAAGTAAATGGAGTTTCTGTAGGATACCTTAGAGGTCAGCAACTAACTGGTGATGGTGAACAGTTTTTTGACCGTCAAGGCAACCCCTTGGTTTATGAAAATGAACTTTTACAAAGTTTAGAGGTAAACAATGAAAGAACTGGGCTTAGGGTTACAAAATACCCTCAAAGAGGTGCTAATGGATTGCCAACTCCTTCAAATACCCAAGTCTTTTTTAGGCTTTCAGATGCCGTTTTAATGCGTGCCGAAGCTACCTTGCGTGGAGGAAGTGGTTCACCAAATACCGCTTTGGTTGATATTAACAACATCAGGTTAAGAGCAAATGCAGCCGCATTGGGTTCTGTTTCTTTAGATGATATGTTGGACATTCGTATGAGAGAGCTTAATGCTGAAAATTGGAGGCGTCAGGATCAAGTACGGTTTGGTGCTTTTTCAGGCACTTGGGAGCTCAAGACTGTACAAGATGATTTTAGGAATAAGTATCCTATTCCATCTACAGCAATTGCTACCAACCCAAATTTAGTGCAGAACGAAGGTTACTAGTAGTTTATCAATATATTTAATTTTAAAAGAGGGCATATAAACTGCCCTCTTTTTTTATTCTTTTTTTAGCATTAATAATAGTTAATATCAGCCAACCATTATGAAAATCAACGCTAATTAATTACATTCGAAGCAGTATATATTATATTTAGATTTCTTCTTAACCGTAAACTTTAAACGGTATAATAACAACACTGAAACATTCAAACTTATACTAAATCTGATGCTAAATAGACTTTCCGGTTATTTTCTATTCCTTATCATTTTAACCTCTATTTCCTGTTCAAAAAAGAATACGAAAGAAAATGTTGGTTCCAGCAATTATCTTTTCACAGCTTTGGATAGCACTCAAACAGGAATATCGTTTATCAACACTATTGAAAACGAAGAGGATTTTAATATTTTCCTGTACCGTAATTTTTATAACGGAGGTGGTGTGGCCATAGGAGACATCAATAATGATGGCTTTCCAGATATTTATTTGACCGCCAACCGAAAAAAAAACAAGCTCTTTCTTAATAAAGGTGATTTTACTTTTCAGGATATCACTGATTCCGCGGGAGTTTCTGGCACCAAAGCTTGGTCCACCGGAGTTGTTTTGGTCGATATCAATGCAGATGGTTTACTCGATATTTATGTGTGCAATGCAGGGAATATTAAAGGGGATGATCAAAAGAATGAGCTCTTCATTAATAATGGCGACTTATCCTTTACAGAAAAAGCAGAACACTACAATTTAGCTGATAGTGGGTTTACCACCCATGCTGCATTTTTTGATTATGATAAAGATGGGGACCTTGATGTATACATGCTCAATAACAGCTTTATACCTGTTGCGAGTTTGGGGTATGAAAACAAACGTGATTTACGAGCAGAAGACTGGAACGTGATTGAAGAGATAAAAGGTGGGGGCGATAAACTTTTTAGAAATGACAATGGAATATTCACAAATGTCAGTGAAGAAGCAAATATCTATGGAAGCCTTGTTGGTTTTGGCCTGGGGGTTACCATTGGTGACATAAACAATGACCTTTATCCAGATATATATGTTTCAAACGATTTCTTTGAACATGATTATTTATACATCAATAATCAAGATGGGACTTTTAAAGAGAGCATAAAAGATTGGGCCAACCATCTCAGCCTTTTCTCAATGGGTGCGGATATGGCAGATGTAAACAATGATGGGAAATCAGATATTTTTGTCACGGACATGCTTCCAGAAGGAGATGAGCGCCTCAAAAACACAACCACTTTTGAAACTTTTGATACCCATCAACGTAAGCTTCAAAATGATTACTACTACCAATATATGCAGAATACCCTTCAACTAAACCAAGGAGGGTCCTTTTCAGAAATTGCAAATTACAGTGGGGTTTCTGGAACGGACTGGAGTTGGGGTGCTTTGTTGTTTGATATGGATAATGATGGCTATCGGGACATCTATGTATGTAACGGTATTTATCATGATTTGACCAATCAGGACTTTATTGACTTTTTTGAAGATGTTACAAGGCAACAAACGGCCGTTTATGGAAACAAAGATCAAAAAAATGAAGTAATCAATGCTATGCCATCTACCCCTATTCCAAACTATGCATTTAAAAACAATGGAGATTTGACTTTTTCAAATTCTTCTGAAGACTGGGGACTAAATACACCCAGTTTTTCCAATGGAGCAGCATATGGAGATTTGGATAATGATGGAGATTTGGACATTATTGTGAATAACGTTAATCAAGAGCTTTTTGTTTACAAAAACAACGCGGAAAAGAACTCAAACAATCACCTAAAAGTGACATTGAAAGGAGATGCTCCCAACACCTTTGGCGTTGGAAGTATTGTAGAGCTTTTTACGGGCAATGAAATCCTTAGACAAGAGCTAATTCCCTCAAGAGGTTTTCAGTCTTCCGTTGCTTATGAAATGACAATAGGCCTTGGACAGAACGCACAGATAGATTCTCTAAGGGTAATATGGCCAAATGACATGATGCAGGTTCTTAAGAACGTTAACGCAAATACTACTTTAATCCTAAAACAAATAGATGCCACATCCAAGTTTCGAAATAATCTAGAAAACAAACAGCCCTTTTTAAATGAAATAGGCACACAAATTACATCTCATATAGAGGACAAGCATATAGATTTTGATTATGAAGGCTTAATCTCAAAAATGCTCTCGCAAGAAGGCCCAACGATTGCTATAGCTGATATTAATAATGATGGAAATGAAGACGTGTTTATTGGAGGTGCAAAAGGAAATCCAGCAAAAATCTATTTACATTCCGGCAATGGAGTACTTAAACCGGCTTATGTACAAGATGTGTTTAGAGCCGACCGCCTTTTTGAAGATACTGCCTCTGCATTCTTGGATATTGAAGGGGATGGCGATATGGATTTGGTTGTTGGTTCTGGGGGCAATATCCCAAGTGATGCCAAAAATTATATGAATAGGATTTATATAAACGACGGAAAAGGAAATTTCTCAAAAGGGCCAAATAATTTGAAAAGCCTTAATACCAACATCTCGGTAATAGCACCATATGATTTTGATTCAGACGGTGACCAGGACCTATTTATTGGGAGTAGAAGTGTTCCCGGTATTTATGGGGTAAACCCTGAACATTTGCTGTTACAAAATGATGGCGACGGAAACTTTTCTGATGTAACAGAAAGTAAGGCTTTTCATTTAAAAAATGTTGGAATGCTTACAGATGCTGAATGGGCAGACATTGATGGAGATTCAAAAAAAGACCTTATTCTAACCACTGATTGGGGGTCGCCCAAAATTTTCAAGAACAATGGAAGAAGACTTAGTCCTTTAGCCAATTCATTGGACAGTTTACTTGGCTGGTGGAATACAGTTTATCCTAAAGACTTGGATAATGATGGAGATATTGATTTGATACTTGGTAACCAAGGAAGTAATTCGGTGTATAGTGGTACAAACGAAGCTCCGTCCAAAATATTCATCAACGATTTTGATAACAACGGAACTATTGAACAAATAGTGACAAGAAGTGTTGAAAATAGAGATGTTCCTATTTCTATGAAACGAGAACTCACCAACCAACTCGTTTCCCTAAAGAAACAAAATCTCAAATTTTCAGATTATGCCACAAAGAGCATTGATGAGCTTCTTGATCCTGATATTCTAAAAAGTTCTATTTTAAAAGAGGTGAATACCACAGAAAGTATAATAGCCTTGAATGATGGAAATGGAAATTTTAAGATAAAACGCTTGCCAAAAGAGACCCAATTTTCATGTGTATGCGACATCAATTGCACAGATGTTAATAACGATGGTAGAGTTGATATTATATTAGGAGGTAACAATTATGATTTTAAACCACAATACAGTAGACTCGACGCTAGCTACGGTAGCGTCTTGCTTTCAGAAGAAAATGGTGATTTCAAATGGTTACCATATAATGAATCTGGGTTTTATGTAAAAGGTGAAATCAAGCATCTTCTTCCTTTTAAGGACGCTAAAGGTAAAGAGTTTCTTTTTGTAGGCATCAATAATGACAAACCGAAAATTTATAGCTACAATAGGTAGTTTGAAGTATATAAATAAAATGTAAACGTTTTCATTTTTATTTGTAGTTTTGCGTTCGTTCAGAATGCTTTCAAAAACAGTCACATACATATTAGTTGCCCTAGTGCTGGTGGGAACCCTTTTAGGGTTTATATCCCCTGCTTTGGCTTTGGCCGTTGGTATGATCTGTGGAATCTTCAAAATTGCTGACCAAGATATTGTTCAAAACAGCAAGAAGTTTCAAAAAACCTTGTTGCAATTATCTGTTGTAGGTTTAGGTTTTGGTATTCATATGAAACAGGCCATCGAAGTAGGTTCCAATAGCTTTTTCATTACTCTTATAACCATTGTCTGTACTTTTATAATTGCATTTGCAGTAGGAAAAATTCTCAAATCAGAGAGAATTACGACCATATTAGTAGCCTCAGGTACCGCAATTTGCGGAGGTAGTGCAATTGCTGCCGTTAGTCCAAGCCTAAAGGCGGATTCGTCCCAAACCTCAATTTCACTAGCCATAGTATTTTTACTTAACGCAATAGCGTTGTTTATTTTTCCCTATATAGGTCATTATTTTGAACTAAGCCAAGTGCAATTTGGAACTTGGAGCGCCATTGCAATTCACGATACAAGTTCAGTTGTGGGTGCTGCTGAAGTGTACGGAGAAATGGCGTTAAATGTCGCCACCACTACAAAACTAGTAAGAACTTTATGGATAATACCTTTGGTTTTGATTATCTCCTTTGGTTCAAATTCTAAAGAGAAGTTTACCTTTCCATGGTTTATTTTTGGTTTTATCGGGGCTATGCTCATCAATTCATACATCCCATCAGCGGAACTTTTCAGTGAGCACATTGTTTGGGTTGCTAGAAAAGCACTGATTTTTACACTTTTCCTAATTGGTCTGCAAATTAATATTGCACAACTTAAAAAACTTGGTTTCAATATTTTAATTGTTGGTATTTTTACTTGGATAGTTTTGGGTGTTGTATCCTTACTTTATGTTTTAAATTACATCTAATCTTTTTGATCATTCTATCAAAAAGATGATGAACAATCTTAATGGTTGATTTATATGGCCGGAATAAAAGAAATCGCCAAAATTACAGGACTATCATTAGCTACTGTTTCACGAGTTTTCAATGAAAGTCATCTGGTATCCCCAAAAACAAGGGAAAAAGTACTTAGAGCTGCCGAAGAATTGGATTACCAACCCAATATCATGGCAGCCGCACTGCGTAGTGGAAAAAGCAAAATCCTCGGTGTTATTGTGCCAGAGGTGAACAACTTCTTTTTCAGTGGAATTATTAATGGCATAGAGAAAATTGTCAGTGACTCTGGGTACAATATCATTATTTCGCAATCCCATGAATCACAAGAAAAAGAAAATGAAGCTTTAAATTCTTTTTTAAAGCTAAAAGTTGAAGGTATACTAATTTCCATTTCTAAGGAAACAACAGACTTTTCTCTTGTTCAAAAAATATTGGATAGCAAAGTACCGGTAATCTTTTTTGATAGAGTTCCTAACCTGGAGCACATAAACTCTGTAACCTTAGATGATCATAGGGGCGCAATTTTAGCAACGGAGCACTTGATTGATCAAGGTTGCCGAAACCTTGTTCATATTGCAGGCGACCCTAAAGTTTCAATTTTTGACAAAAGGCGAAAAGGGTTTATTGATGCTATTTTAAAAAGCAGGCATAAAAACATTAAATATTCCATTATTGAGCTAAATGCAGATGTACAAAATGATATAGGCATACTTCAAAAAACATTTGATGCCAATTCAAACATCGATGGGGTTTTTGCATTTGGTGATGAAATTGGACTGCATGCTCTAAATCTTCTTAAAACATTAGACGTATCTGTTCCAGAGCAGGTTAAGCTTATTGCTTTTGGCAATGCTGATTTCACCAATTTAACCGAGCCAAAAATTAGTACAATAGATCAGGAATGCTCGCAAATGGGAGAATTGGCCGCCAATTTGGCAATTAAAAATCTACAGGATAAAAATATTAACCCTCAAACCAAGGTACTATTGCCAAGATTAATAGTACGTGATTCTACCAGCTAGTTAAAATTCCAAAATCTGACGGACCTGTTTCTGAATAGTTTCCTCGGTATCTTGGTTGAGCGAGTTATCTTCAGCATTCAATAACTTAAAAATAGAGGAAATAGGGTTTTTATTTGGATGAACATGAATTCCCAAATGGTTCAATACTTCTGCCAAATGATCCATTCCTCTTAAATTACCAGCTCTTCCTGACGCTATTCCCGTAATACAAGCTTTTTTATCTGCAAAGCTCGACTTGTATTCCCTAACGGACATTGCATCCAAAAGCAACTTTACAATACCTGGGTAACTACCATTATATTCTGGAATAAAAAACCAAAATTTAGTGGATGGTATGAAATAAGTATCCTGAATGTGCTGAATCAATTTGGGCTGATCAGAATCTTTGTACATGTTTTCATAAACAACATTTCCTTCAAGTTCTGACAAATCCAAAAATCTTACTTGGCCCTCTGCTTCTAACCGAAGTTTTTCAAAAGCGTATTTCGCAAAGTGCAAGGTTTTGTTGTTTTTTCTATTGGATCCTGAGATAATTGTAATCATTTATATGACAAAAGAAATTAAACTTAATATTTATGGGGTAAAATTATGAATTTTTATAATGTAAACGTTTACATTTATCATTAATTTATTTAAATTTGGCCATTAACAGCTATCATTAAATGTACATGAAACTGACAAAAGACAGTATTTCGCCATATATAATCGGCACAATGCGACTGGGGTCATGGGGAAGTAATCTTTCCACATCCGAATATGAACACTTCATTGAAGGGTGCTTGGATTTAGGCCTTGTTGATTTTGACCACGCGGACATTTATGGACATTACACCACTGAAGAAGATTTTGGCAGTGTACTAAAATCCAGAAAAGATCTAAGGAAAAAAATGCGGATTACCACCAAGTGTGGAATAAAGTTGATTTCTGGGAATCGACCTGAGCATAAAATAAAGTCATATGATTTAACTGCAAGTCATATAGAAGCATCCGTAGAGAAATCATTGACCAGTTTACAAACGGATTATATAGATGTAATGCTGATGCATAGACCAGATTACCTCTTTGACCCTCATGAAATAGCTGAGGTATTTTCAAAATTGAAAAAGGAGGGTAAAGTATTGGCATTTGGTGTTTCAAATTTTTCACCTTCGCAATTTGAATTGCTAAACTCATTGACTCCATTAGTTACCAATCAAGTTGAAATTTCACTTTTACAACGAAACGCTTTTGAAGATGGCACTTTGGATCAGTGTCAAAAACTTAAGGTAATCCCATCTGCTTGGTCTCCATTGGGTGGGGGGGTGCTTTTTAAAGATAGTAAGGACAGTAAAATCAAGAACATTCAAAAAATCTTAGCTGTATTAGCGAAAAAATATAACGCAGCAACAGATCAGATTCTTTATGCTTGGCTTAGAAAGCATCCTGCAGGTATAGTTCCGGTATTGGGAACTTCAAAACTTGAACGTATCCAGGCAGCACATAAAGCATTGGATATATCATTGACTCATGAAGAATGGTATATGCTCTGGGAATCCGCCTTAGGAAGAGAAATAGATTAAACAAAATATAAAGAAAGAGAAATGGAAAATTCCAAAATAGAAATTAGGTCTCCACATTTAGAAGGAGCAGAAGTATCATGGTTTGCTCCAATTTGCAACGGTGATGATCGCTATTTGGGCGAGCGTAGCATGGACCACAAAAGTACATTTGAAAATACATCTGAAATATTATTGACTGCGGACAAAAACGGGTTCAGAAATATTTTATGTCCCTCTTCATATCAGGTTGGGCAGGATACTCTGCCTTTTGTTGCAGCTGTTGGCCCTATGACAAAGCAAATCAATTTATTGGCTGCTGTGCGTTGTGGGGAAATTCACCCTCCAATGTTGGGAAGAACGTTGGCGACTATCGACCATATTCTTAAAGGTCGATTTGTTATCAATATTATCTCTTCTCCTCTTCCTGGCGAAGAAATGTCTTCTGAAGACCGTTATCAAAGATCAAGAGAAGTTATAGAGATCCTTAAACAAGGGTGGACACAAGACGAGATTGACCACAAAGGTCAATTCTATAACATGAAACTATCATCTGATCCTGTTAAACCTTATCAAAATGGTGGGCCTTTACTTTATTTTGGCGGGTATTCCCCAGCAGCGGTAGACCTATGTGCCGAGCATTGCGACGTTTATCTAATGTGGCCAGAAACCGAAGGGAATCTAAGAAAATTAATGAAAAACATGAGCGCCAAAGCTGCCAGTTATGGTAGAAAAGTAGATTTTGGACTTAGGGTTCATGTAGTTGTTCGAGAAACCGAGGAAGAAGCAAGGGAATACGCGGACAGTATTGTTTCAAAATTAGGCGTAGAACAAGGAAAAGAAATGCGAGAAAGAGCTCTGGATGCAAAATCGTATGGTGTTAGTAGACAGGCAGAAATGCGCGAAATTGCTGAAGATGATGGTTATGTAGAACCAAATATGTGGACAGGAATAGGTAGAGGGCGTTCTGGATGCGGGGCTGCACTTGTTGGAAATCCTGATCAAATTGTAGCAAAACTCAATCGTTACATGGATATGGGGATTAGGGCATTTATCTTCTCGGGATATCCACATAAGGAAGAATGTGAGCGATTTGCCAAATTGGTCTTGCCACGTTTAAAGACATTTTCCATGCCGGTGGCACAAGGAAAAGTATCAGAAGAAGAACCAATGAGTCCTTTAGGCGCCGGAGTGCGTATTTAACAGGCTCTAAGTGCTGATTTTAGAAACAAAATAGTATATTACATAATTAAGAACTATTCCATAACCAACCACTAATACCAAACCAATTATGTTAGATTACAACTTGGATTCTTGTGCTATGGGATTAACTTACCTAATTACATAGTCTATGATCGATTTACTAATTGTCAGTGCTTATTTTATTATTGTATTCGTTACGGCGATTACAGGAAGAACTTCAAAAGAAGCTACTACAGAGGAATACTTTCTAAGCGGAAGAAATCTGCGTTGGCCTTCAATTGCGTTCTCAACTATTGCCACCAATGTCCAAGGGTATCAATTCCTTGGTTTTATGGGTTCTGCCTATTTGTATGGGTTAGCACAAGCAAATTTTGAAATCAATGCAATACAAGGGCTGTTATTGGCAGCTTTCATCTTTGTTCCCATGTATTTAAGGGAAAAGATCATAACAATAACCCAATTTATTAAAACAAGACTGGGCAGCACAGTTGCCTTGTTGTATTCAGCTTCCAATATTCTTTTGTTCTCCACTATTACATTGGGTGCTGCATTGTTCTGGGGGGCTTACTCGGTAGATTTGGTCTTTGGAGATTTCCTATCTTTTATACATCAAGATAGATTAATGAGAATAGCAATACTGATTGTTTTCTTAGGGCTTTTCTCTGCAACCTATACTTACTTTGGAGGATTGGCGGCTGTAGTTAGAACAGATGTTATTCAATTTGCAATTCTTTTGACAGGTGGTGTGGTAGTATTGTTCATTGCAATACATCATCTTGGAGGCTGGTCCGAATTATACACTAAGACAGGTGACTTGATGCATTTGCACTTACCGGCAGATCATGATACGCTACCATGGACACATATATTTGGAGCTTTCCTATTAAATATCAATTATTGGTGTGCAAACCAATCCGTTGTTCAGCGCTCATTGGCTGCTAAAAGTTTAAAAGATGTTCAGATTGGATTAATGGTTGGAGGGCTTATGAAGTATTTTATGGCGGCCATTATTATTCTACCAGGAATTGCCTTGGTTGGTATTTTAGGGGAAAATGGATTGCCAGAACCAGACGCTGCTTTTCCATATTTGGTGAACACTTACCTTCCAGTAGGAGTTAAAGGTCTTATTTTGTGCGCCTTGTTTGCCTCATTGATGAGTACTGTGGATTCTACATTCAACTCTTTGGCAACCTTATGGTCCATAGATATTTACAAAGTATATGTGAATAAAAAAGCATCTGACCAACAGGTGGTTAGATCTGGAAAAAATGCCATATTAATAGCTTTTATTTCTGGTTCTATTATCGGTGTCGTACTGTTATATTTAAAATTTCAAGATCCAGGCGCTGCGTTTACACATACACTTAATCAATTAAGGTATTTTATTAATTGTGGTATTGTGGTCTTAATTAGTGCCGCTGCGTTCCTTGCCTTTCCTAAGCACAGGGTTGCGCTGTTTGGTTTTGCTGCCACGGTTCCTTTGCAGTTCTTCTTTTTAGAATATTTCCCGGACATGAACTATTTTGTTAGAGCCATGTGGGTTATTTTAATTGGATTTGCAATTGTTTGGCTAGGGTCTAGAACTGGATTTATTAAAGATAAATTAAAGCCTGAACCAGCTTCGCCCATGCTAGCCAAAGCTGGTATTGGAATGGCTTTATCATTAATTGCATTACATATCATATTTCACTAAAGTAGATAATGAAAAGACGAAGTTTCATTAGTAAAGGAGCCTTAGGTACTTTTAGTACTATTCTTGGAGCCGAAATCGTCTTTGGACATGAGGTCCCATTAGGTTACACTCCATTGGCACTTCAAGACCCAGATCCTTTTAAATTGTTTAAAAAGGATTCTGATATGACGGTTCTTAATACAAAACCATGGAACATTGAAGCGAAAGCCCATCTCTTGGATGATAAGATCACGCCAAATAAATTTATGTTTATAAGGAACAATGGCCTTATCCCAGAAAATATAGATGTAAATAACTGGTCTTTGACAATTGATGGGGAATCGGTTAAAAAACCAAAAACCTACTCCTTATCAGAATTAAAGACCAAATTTCAACAATACACCTACCAATTAACTCTAGAATGTGGTGGAAATGGACGCAGTGAATTCAATCCCCCAGCAAAGGGCAATCAATGGACCATTGGCGCTGTATCTTGTGCCAATTGGACCGGAGTTCGGCTAAAGGATGTATTGGAAGATGTTGGGCTTAAAAGCGATGCAGTATATATTGGCTATCACGCTGCAGATATTCATTTGAGCAGGAATCCTGAAAAAGAACCTATTTCTAGAGGCGTTCCTATTGCTAAGGCCCAGCAAGATGAAACACTCCTTGCATTTCAAATGAATGGTGAAGATATTCCGCTGGCTCATGGGTATCCCTTAAGATTGGTTTCAGGTGGTTGGCCAGCATCTACATCTGGAAAGTGGGTAAATGGAATTAGTGTTAGGAACAAGGAACATGATGGTGCCAAAATGACCGGGACTTCTTACCGTGTGCCGTGCGAACCTGTTGCTCCGGGTGAAAAAGTTGCCGATGAAGATATGTGCATTATTGAATCTATGCCGGTAAAGTCATTGATTACCTACCCAAAGTCTGGAGCTATGATCAAAGAGGGACAATCCTTGAACATTAGAGGTCATGCTTGGGCAGGTGAGTTGGAAGTTTCTAAGATGGAGTATTCGGTAGATTTTGGTTCTACTTGGAATAACTGCACAATTGAAAAACCGGTAAACCGGTTAGCATGGCAACATTTCTCAGCAAAAATTAGCGATTTCCCAAAAAAAGGATATTATGAAGTTTGGGCAAGGGCCACTGACTCTCAAGGCAATGGCCAACCCATGCTGTTGCCCGGTTGGAATCCAAAAGGATATCTAAACAATGCCTGTCATAGAATTGCAATTAAGGTGATTTAGCAATGTCCCACGAAAATAAATTCAAACAACAAGTGCGCAGGCTTTACCATAAGCTTATTATAGCTTTTGGTTTAATTGGCATTGCTGTTTTTGCATTTATTTATGTGGCTTTGAATCCTTCTATTCTCCACAATAAACCTGAAGAAACTGAAATAATAGCCATACCACAAGTTGAGGGGAAAATTGAAAATGGGATTCATATGGAGACAGGATTTGTGGATGAAGAAGGACTCGCAGAGGTGATTCAGAATTGTACCAATTGCCATTCTGCCAAACTGGTCACACAAAATAGGATGACCAAAGAAGGCTGGATAGCCACTATTCGTTGGATGCAGGAAACCCAGAATTTATGGGACCTGGGTAATCAAGAAGAGGCTATTGTCAATTACCTAGCAATTAATTATGCCCCACAGAAAAAAGGCCGTAGGGAAGTGTTGACCAATGTTGAATGGTATTCACTAAAAGACTAGGCTGTTCCCTTTTAATATCCTATCCCCTTTATGCAAAATAGATATAGATTCCTATTACTACTACACATATTCCAATACCAACCTCTTTTACATATTTAAAAGGCTGAATATCCACCTGTTCCGTATATTTTTGCACATAAGGCTCCTCTCTTGGATAAAGTTTTCCAATCAACAGCATAATCAAAATATTCAAAACGAAAAGTATTGCCATCACATGAAGAAAGTGAGGGTAGTTATCTTCACCAAACACAAAAGGTTTTAGAATAAACTGACTTAGTATATATAGCAATGAACCCGAAACAATACCAATTTTAGCGGCTATTGCAGGCACCTTTTTGGTAAGATAACCCACCACAATAATCGTAAGAATAGGAATGCTATATATACCGTTTACTTCCTGCAAATAGGCAAAAAGACTTCCGGCATTAGCAATCAATGGTGCTATGAACATGGCGGCCAAGGCCAAAACAATTCCAAATATCTTTCCGTATTTAACCACTGTAAGTTCTGGTGCCTCTTTGTTAATATGCTCTTTGTAAATATCAATTCCAAAAAGGGTTACAGAACTATTAAGAACACTGTTAAAAGAACTCAAAATAGCACCGAACAAAACTGCCGCAAAAAAGCCTATTAAGTAATCTGGCAAAACCTTATTCACCAACGCGGGGTACGCTTGATCTGGAACCTCCAGACTTCCTTGAAACATATGATAGGCGACAATTCCTGGCAAAACAACAATAAGCGGTCCCAGAATCTTAATAAAAGACCCTAACAAAAGACCTTTTTGGCCCTCTTTTAAATTTTTTGCGCCTAATGCCCGTTGTATTATCTGCTGGTTTGTTCCCCAATAAAACAATTGTACCAACATCATTCCAGTAAAAATAGTTGCAAAGGGCACCGAAGCAGAGGAATCCCCTATAGAATTAAACTTTTCAGGATTTTCATCATACAAAATATCTATCCCTGCAAATACACTTCCATCGCCTATTGCATATAGTCCAAATATTGGGATTAAAATACCACCAATAAGTAGTCCAATTGCATTAATACTGTCTGATACCGCTACCGCTTTTAGCCCTCCAAAAACTGCATAAATAGAGCCAATAATTCCAATTCCCCAAATACATATTTTTAATGCCGTACTGTCCGATACTCCCAATAAAGTGGGCACGTCAAACATTGTACTTATTGCCAAAGAACCAGAGTAAAGAATAATGGGCAAAAGCACCACCACATATCCGGTTAGAAACAAAACAGAAGTTATTGTCTTTGTTGTAGTATCATATCTATCTTTCAAAAATTGCGGTACTGTAGTGAGACCACTTTTAAGATACCTTGGCAAAAGAAATACAGCGGTGACGACCATTGCAATGGCAGCCAAAGTTTCCCATGCCATTACTAAAATTCCTTCTGAATACGCCTGGCCATTAAGCCCAACTATCTGTTCTGTTGATAAATTAGTAAGCAATAAGGACCCAGCAATTACTCCTGCGGTTAGGCTACGTCCTCCCAAAAAATATCCATCTGAAGAACGTTCATCCGTTTTTCGTGTTGCTAAGTATGCTATCACCCCAACCAAAAGAGTGAAGCCTAGAAAAGACAATATTCCCAACATATTAAATTAGTTCAGTTTGTTTATAGCTTATAAATATATTGGATTATTTGTCAAAACAACAATTACTAATATAAGATACCATATAATCATTAAAATATGTTACATAAATTTCTATAAAACATTAACTAATTCGGCTTTCTTTGTTACTAAGGGAATGGTTATCTTACCCCCTATTTTGATAAAATGGGAAGAATCTACTGGATTTTCTTTAGTGTTATTTTACTGGGCGGTGGTTGTTCTAAAAACCATACGGAGAGCTTTTTTAAAAAAAGAACTTCTGCACATACGGGCATTGCATTTAAAAACGAGCTTAAGGATACTCCAGAACTCAATATTCTTACCTATCTGTACTACTATAACGGTGCAGGAGTTGCTGCCGGGGATTTTAACAATGATGGCCTAGTAGATTTGTATTTTACCTCAAACCAAAATGCGGACAAGCTTTACATAAACAAAGGCGGTTTTAAATTTGAAGAAGTTACCAAAACGGCCGGTATTAACAACAGCAATGGATGGACAACAGGTGTAACCCACGTTGACATTAACAATGATGGATTATTAGACATTTATATATGTAAGGTTGGAAACTTCAAAAAAATAAAAGGAAAGAATCTACTCTATGTCAATCAAGGAATCGATGACAAAGGAGTGCCTAGCTTTAAAGAAGAAGCATCAAAATACAATCTTGACTTCTCAGGATTCTCAACACAAGCAGCATTTTTTGATTACGACGTTGATGGAGATTTGGATATGTATTTGCTCAATCATTCAGTCAATCCAAATAGATCATATGGAAAAGGAGTAAAGAGAAAGCAAATAGATTCTCTTTCTGGTGATGTTTTATATAGAAATGACAATGGAAGCTTCGTTGATGTTTCAAAAGAAGCCGGTATTTTTCAAGGCGGTATTGGATATGGTCTTGGTTTAGGGGTTAGTGATGTTAACAATGATGGTTACCCAGATATTTATGTGGGCAACGACTTTTTTGAAAACGACTATCTCTATATCAACCAAAAGAACGGGGCTTTTATAGAGGTTATTTCTCAAGACCAGACCAAGTTAGGCCACACTTCTCATTTCTCTATGGGCAATGATATTGCGGACATTAACAATGATGGATTAACAGATATCATTTCTTTGGATATGTTACCGGAGAATTTAGAGACCTATAAAACTTCTGGATTGGAATATGCATTCCCTGTATATCAACAATATTTGAAGAACGGTTTTGCCCCACAATACATGCAAAATACGCTACACCTTAATCTTGGAAATACAAACTTTAGTGAAATTGCAAATTTGAGCGGTATTTCTGCATCCGAGTGGTCATGGGGATCCCTTTTTGCTGATTTTGACAACGATGGTCATAAAGATGTTTTCATTTCCAATGGCATAAAAGGTGCAACCAATGACATGGACTTTATCAGCTTTATTGCGAATGATAAGATTCAAAAGCAAATTAAAGAGGGCATGTCTGAAAAGGAAATGGCCTTCATCAAAGAACTGCCAGAAAAAAAGGTTCCTAACTATTTCTTTAAAAATAAGGGCGACCTCACTTTTCAAGATGTTACCGATTCGTGGTCCATCAAAGAGAATTCATATAGTAATGGATGTGCCTACGCTGATTTAGACAATGATGGCGACCTAGACTTAGTAGTGAACAATGTTAATGATGAAGCTTATATTCTAGAAAACACCCTTAATTCAAAACCAAATCACAACTCAATTAAAGTAACCTTAAAAGGAGGCAAAAAAAATAAGTTCGGTATAGGCGTCAAGCTAATTGCACATACCAATAACGAAACATTAACCCTAGAGAATTTTGTGAGCAGGGGGTATTTATCTGCTGTTCCCAATACGCTCCATTTAGGAATAGGCAAGGATTCAATTTTAGATTCTCTTACCATTATTTGGCCCAGCGGAAAATACCAAAAATTCAAATCAGTTAACTCAGGTGGACTAGATGTTTTGGAAAAGAATGCAAAAGGCAACTTTTATGCTAAAGGAAATGGGGCTCAACCTTTGTTTTTTGAACAAAAGGACAGCGTAGTTTCTTTTGTTCATAAAGAACAGCCCACTTATGATTTTGACCTGGCGCCCTTAGCACTTTTTGCCAATACAAATGAAGGGCCTTCAATCTCAGTCGCAGATGTAAATAACGATGACCTGCAAGATATTTTTATTTCTGGAGCAAAAGCTCAACCCTCTAAACTCTTTGTTCAGACTATTGATGGCTCATTTATTGAAGAACAAGAAGACGTTTTTTCAGAAGATGCATTTAATGAAGACATTTCGCATGTTTTTTTTGATGCCAATGGAAATGGTTTTCAAGACTTGGTGGTAGTAAGCGCAGGCAATGAGTTTAAATCTTCTAATAGAATACAACCAAGGCTTTACCTAAATCAAAATGGTACATATGTAAAAGATTCCAAAGCATTTGAAGGAGTGGAGCTAAATGCCTCTAAAGTTGCCGCAGTGGATTTTGATGGGGATGGCCATACGGACATTAGCATTACTTCTGATCAAGTACCTCAGCAATTTGGAACTACTGCAACACAGTATTTATTTAAAAATACTGGAAACGGTGTTTTTAAAGATGTTACCGCCAGTATTTGTCCTGACCTTAAAACCATAGGCAATGTCAAAGATATAATTTGGTCAGATTTGGATGGAAACGGGTTCAAAGACCTTATTGCGGTTGGTGATTGGATGCCGATTTCAATTTTTATGAACGATGGTGAAAAAATGGAATTGGTTTTAAACAATGGATTGGATAAAACCCATGGTTTTTGGAATTCAATCGTTGCCGAGGATTTTGACAACGATGGGGATTTGGATTTGGTGGCAGGAAATTGGGGGAACAACAGTAAACTAACAGCATCCATAAAAAAACCGATTACACTTTACAATTATGATTTTGACAGTAATGGTTCTATAGAACCTTTGGTCACCTATTTCTATAATGAAAAAGAAACACCGTTCACTTCCAAAGATGAACTGGTAAAACAAATGCCCTTTTTAAATAAGAAGTTCCTTTCTTATGAAAGTTTTGCAAAAGCCTCTGTGGAAGATCTATTTGGTTCCAAGAATCTTAAAAACGCACAGCAGAAAAAGGTTTATGAGCTTTCTAGCTGTTATTTTGAAAACACTGGAGATAATACATTCAAAAAAATTGAACTACCCATTATGGCACAGGTTTCAACAATCAATGATATGGTTGCGGATGACTTTGACAATGATGGCCATAAAGATATTCTTGCCGTTGGCAACAACTATGAAATTAGCACTCAACTAGGTAGGATGGATGCATCACATGGCATACTTTTGCGTTTTGCAGAAAACGGTTTTCAATGGGCAAAAAACGTAGGAGTTAACATATCCGGTCCAGCTAGGAGCATCAAAAAAATAATCATTAACCAGAGGGTATATTATATAATTGGGATTAACAATTCCGCCCCTTTGTTTTTAGAAAAAACTCAAAATGAATAAATACATTTCTTTATCTCTCCTCTTCCTATTTGTTTTAGGTTGTGGAAAAAAAGAAGGTGAGCTTTTCTCAAACCCATCTGCCAAAGATACTGGGGTTTCCTTTTCCAATACCCTTACAGAATCAGACGATTTGAACATTTTGGACTATCTCTACTTTTATAATGGCGGGGGGACAGCCATTGGGGATATCAACAATGATGGCCTGCAGGATATTTTCTTTTCAGGAAACCAAGTGAAAAACGCATTGTATTTGAACAAAGGTGATTTAAAATTTGAAGATATATCAGAAACCGCAGGTATTCAAGGAAAGAGTTCGTGGAATACCGGTACAATAATGGGAGATGTAAACGGGGATGGTTTTTTAGATATTTATGTGTGCGCTGTAGTTGGCATTAATGGATTTGAGGGTCACAATGAACTGTTCATAAATAATGGGGACAACACCTTTACAGAAAGCGCCGCTAAATATGGATTGGATTTTGACTCGTATAGTTCCTCTGGAGCTTTTTTGGACTACGACCTTGATGGAGATTTGGACCTTTATCTATTAAACCATGCAGTACATACCCAAGAGTCATTTGGCAGAGTAGATTTACGTTATACAAGGAATTTTGAAACAGGAGACAAACTGCTTAGAAACGATGGCGGAAAATTTACAGAGGTCAGTGAGGAAGCTGGAATTTATGGCGGAATAAATGGATATGGATTGGGCATAGCTGTTTCCGACTTTAACTTAGATGGTTATCCAGACCTTTATATAGGGAATGACTTTCATGAAGACGATTATTACTATTTAAATAATGGTGATGGGACGTTTACCGAAAGTCTTAGAAAACACTTTGGACATACCAGTAGATTCTCTATGGGAAGTGATGTTGCAGATATAAATCATGATGGTTTGCCAGATCTAATCTCTTTAGATATGCTTCCTGAAGATGAAATTCCATTGAAATCTTCAGAAGGAGATGATAATATACAAGTTCAACGACTTAGGACCGAGCGCTATGGGTATCATTATCAGTTTACAAGAAATATGCTTTATGTAAACCAACATGGCGGTAATTATCTTGAGACTGCATTACTTAGTGGAGTTGCAGCCACAGATTGGAGCTGGAGTGCTCTATTTAGCGATTATGACCAGGATGGGGAACAGGATTTATTTGTTTCCAACGGAATTCCAAAACGTCCAAATGATTTGGACTATATCCGTTTTATTTCCAACGAACAGATCCAAAAGAAACTGGACAATACAAAACTCGTAGATCAAGAAGCACTTAACATGATGCCTTCCGGGGCATTACCTAATGCAGTTTTTAAGGGAAGTGCAAATCTCCAGTTTGAAAATAAATCTGATAATTGGATTACCAAAGACACTTTAATATCAGGAGCTACCGCTTATGGAGATTTAGATAACGATGGAGATCTGGATTTAGTTGCCAATAACATAAATGCACCTGCCACTATTTATGTAAATAAGACCAATACAAGTGCGAACTACCTAAAAATTCGACTCACATTTAGAGAAAAGAATCTCTTTGGTATTGGAACAAAAGTTTATTCGTATCACAAGGGTACTCTTCAATACAAAGAACTCTACACCAGTCGAGGGTTTCAGTCAAGCTCAGAACCTCTTATACACTTTGGGTACGGGAATACCCAAAAAGTTGATTCGCTAAAAATTGTTTGGCCAGATAAGTCATATCAAACTCTTGTAGACATCGCGACCAATCAAACTCTACAAGTAAGGCCAGAGAACACAAAACCTTTTAGCTACAAGTCGATTGAACCTAAAATGCTTTTCAAAAAAATAGATGATAATTTAGGTGTAGATTTTACACATATAGAGGACAATCATATCGACTTTAATAGAGAGAAGCTCATTCCTTACCGTGTATCTGATTTAGGTCCGGCCACTGCCATAGGAGATTTGAATGGAGATGGAAAAGAAGATATATTTTTTGGTGGAGCAAAATTCTTTCCTTCCAAGATCTATGTCCAACAGGATACATCATTTGTGGAGCAAACATTTCCTGAGCTACAAAAGGACTCGGTTAAGGAAGATGTGGTTGCACTAATAAAGGATTTTAACGGAGACGGAAAAAACGACGTGTTTTTAGGTTCAGGAGGCGCAGATTTCTCTGGAAAGGCCAAGCCTTTGCTAGATAGCTATTTTATTAAAACCGACACATCTTATGTAAAATCCAATCTACCAGATTTCTTTGAAAATACATCTGTTGTAAAAGCCAATGATTTTGATAACGACGGAGATTTAGACCTTTTTGTAGGCAGTAATACTGTTACATCTAAGTTTGGAGAAATTCCCAATTCATACATGCTCATAAATGAAGGTGGTGATTTTTCAATTATGGAAAATGCCCAATTGCAAAGTGCCGGAATGATCACGGATGCTGTTTGGACTGATTTTGACAATGACGGACTTAGTGATCTAATCTTAATAGGAGGATGGATGGCTCCTAGGTTCTATAAAAATTCCAACGGGAGTTTTAACGAAGTTGACCTTTTGGATAGTCCTTTAAAAGGTCTCTGGCAAACCATTGAACCCTTTGATATTGATTCAGATGGAGATATGGATTACTTGCTTGGTAATTGGGGGTCAAACTCAAAGTTTAGCGCGTCGGAAGTGACCCCGATGAAAATGTTCTTTTCAGATTTTGATGAAAATGGAAGCACCGAAACAATCATTGCCACTCATAAAAATGGTGAATATTATCCTATTTTGGGTCTAGACGAATTATCTGGACAATTAGTTTTTCTCCGAAAAAAATTCAATGCCTATAAAGATTTTGCAGGGAAAACCATGGAACAACTTTTTGACAAGACAATTCTTAACAAAGCAAAAATCTTGGAAGTTCATGAGCTGCGCTCTGGTTATTTAAAGAATATAGATAACAAATTCACTTTTGTGCCCTTCAAAGCAGAGTTACAGGTATCGCCTATAAAATCCTTCTTATCCCATGATTTTGATGGTGATTCCAAAAACGAGGTTTTAGTCGCAGGAAACTACTTTGGGGTTACACCTTTTCAAGGAAGATTCGATTCTTTCCCAGGAGCATTGATAACTAATGAAAATGATATAATTTTGGGTGATAAACTGGGCTTGGACCTTGCTCAGAAATCAATAAGGAACCTAGACATAATCACAACCAATAAAGAAACCTATCTTTTAGTAACGCTTAATAATGACAAAGCCCAAATATATAGGGTACAGAAATAAAACTATTTAATGATGAAAGGACAAATCAGCTTACTACTTCTATTTACAGCTTTTCTTTTTTCTTGTACAAAAGAAAGTCAACCAATCACTATTACCCCTGAAGATTTTCATGGCTCAGTTGACAAGGTAACAGAGGTAATGATACATGATATTTTTTCTCCACCTGTGGCAAGTAGAATATTTGCTTATCCAAACATAGCCGCTTTTGAGATTTTGGCATTACAAGAAAATGAATACCTGTCTTTGGCCAATCAGGTTAGAGGTTTAAAAGCAATTCCAACTCCAAAAGGAGGTGAAGCTATTAATCATGAATTGGCCGCTTTAATTGCACATATAGAGCTAAGTAAGCGTCTTATTTTTTCTGAAGATAGAATCGAAGTTTACAGAGACAGTCTGTACTCCATTTGGGAAGGAAAAAATGCTGAGGAATTCAATAACTCAAAATCCTACGGCCTAGAAGTTGCTGAGCATATTGCAACATGGATGAACGAAGATAATTACAGTCAGACCCGTACCATGCCCAAGTTTACGGTTAATACGGACAATCCATCAAGATGGCAACCAACTCCACCAGCTTACATGGCCGGAATTGAACCCCACTGGAACAAAATACGCCCTTTGGTCATAGACTCTGCGAGTCAGTTTAAGCCCACTCCACCTCCTCCATTTTCTATGGAAGAAGATTCTGACTTCTTCAAAGAACTAAAGGAAGTATACGACATTAGCAATCAAATAACCACTGCTGGCGATGATTCAGAAGAAGTTGAGATCGCTCAATTTTGGGACTGTAATCCTTATGTATCCGTCACTAGGGGTCATTTAATGTTTGCAACCAAAAAAATTACTCCAGGAGCGCACTGGATCGGCATAACAAAAATTGCCAGTAGAAAATCCAATGCTGATGTGGGCAAAACTGTTTATGCCTATACCAAAGCTTCGATTGCCATGATGGATGCTTTCATAAGCTGCTGGGATGAAAAATACAGAAGTAATCTAGTACGACCAGAAACACTCATCAATGAGCACATAGATGAAAATTGGGTCCCTATTTTACAAACACCTCCATTTCCTGAATATACCAGCGGACACAGCGTGGTATCTGGTGCAGCCGCAGTTGCTCTCACCGATATTTTTGGAGATGATTTTGCTTTTGATGACGATACCGAGGTTCCTTACGGACTTCCCGTTCGTTCGTTCACTTCCTTTAAACAAGCAGCAGACGAAGCTGCCATAAGCAGAATGTATGGTGGAATTCACTACAGAAAAGCAGTGAATGTTGGAGTAAAACAAGGACGTGATTTGGGCAGATTTGTTATGGACAAACTTAAAATGACTAAATAATTCTTTAACTCCTCAATACAATTAGAATACTAATGAAACAAAAAATTTCTTTGTTAGTAACTGCAATGGTAATTGTTGTTCTAGGATGGTACCTTTTTGTAAAACCCAATGATTATCAAATAACGTTTACGGCCAATACTTTTCCTGGCGCAATTAATCAAACCATAAAAAGTTGGGATAAACGAATGCAATCCAATATTCCAATAAAACAGGATGGACTATTAAATCTTGAACAACAACTGAAATTCAATGACTCCATAATCAACTATAATTGGGAAATCATTCCTGTCACAGACTCTACTTCAAAGGTTAAGGTAAAAGTTACGGACTTAAACAACAGCTTCATGAACAAAGTCATGATTCCATTTACCTCAACAGTATTGGAAAAAAGATCTAAAAAAAATCTTATCAGCTTTAATCAATACCTTAACGATCATATTAAAAAATTTAGGGTGAGCATAGTTGGTGAAGATGAGTTAAAATCTACTTTCTGCGCATATCTTACCGTTAAGGGTTCGCAATCTGAAAAGGCCTTTGAAATGATGCGAGAATTTCCATTTCTAAGTGGGTTTGTAGATAACTATAACATTGCGGCCGAAGGCACCCCATTTGTAGAAATAACAAAATGGGATATGGAAAATGATAGTATCGAGTACAATTTTTGCTATCCGGTCATAGAATCAGATTCTTTACCGCTGAACGATGAAATAAAGTACAAGGAATTTAAAGGGTCAAAAGCTTTAAAGGCAATATATAATGGAAATTATATAACTTCAGACAGGGCTTGGTACCTGCTTTTAAAGTATGCAGAAAAACACAACATTGAAGTGGCCAATACACCTGTGGAAATCTTTTATGACAACCCAAGCATGGGAGGAGATGAACTGAAATGGAAAGCTGAAATATTCATGCCAATTAAATAGCCACAATGAATAAAGTAACCGTTTTCTTAATATTGGTCTTCCTTCAAGGATGTGCTCAAAAACCCTACTACGGGGATTTAACTTATTTAGGAAAACTTCCATCAAAACTCAACGAGGTTTCTGGTATTGCCTCTGTCAATGATTCCATAGCCTGGGTAATAGAGGACAATGGAAACAAAGATCACATCTATGCAATTAACCTTAAGGGCAATCTGGTAAAGAAGCTCAAAGTTGAAAATGCAAAAAATCATGATTGGGAAGATTTGGCCAAAGATGAAAAAGGCAATTTATACATAGGCAATTTTGGAAACAACGCAAACGAACGAAAAAATCTTTCAATCTATAAATTACCAAATCCCGATAACCAAACCGGCAATAAAATAAAAGCGGAAAAAATAACCTTTGAGTACCCCCAGCAAGAGAAATTCCCGCCAAAGAAATCAAAATTGATGTTTGATTGTGAAGCATTTTTTTACAAGGATAACTTCTTATATCTCATCACAAAAAACAGAACAAGGCCATATACCGGAAAAGCGTTAATTTATAAAGTTCCAGCTGTCATAGGCTCTCACCAAGCAACGCTGATAGGGGAATTTACTGCCTGCAAAGACCCGCAATTCTGCTCTATTACGGGGGCAGATATCTCTCCTGATGGAAAAAAGGTAGTATTATTAGGTTCTGGTTTTATATGGTTGTTTACCGATTTTAGCTCGGATGATTTTACAAAAGGCTCTCTCCGCACCATAGATGTAAAGCATAGAACACAGCAAGAGTCTATCTGCTTTGTGGACAACAGAACATTGTTGATAGCGGATGAACAATCCAAGACTAAGGGAAGGAACCTGTATTCTTATCTGATTGATTAGAAACCAAATCCTACTCCAAAAGCAAATCGTGGACCATCCGAACTATTAAAAAATCCGAAGTTAGCGGACAGAATATCCGCACCGTTTACAAAAAAGCCTCCCCCATAAGAATTATGCCATTTGTCTGAAGAATCTCCAGGAAACCAAACTCTTCCATAATCAAATCCTCCAAAAATGCCAGGGGTAACAGGTAACACTCCAGTTTGGCGCTTTCTAAAACTGTACCGCAAATCTGTGTTTTGATAATAGGCGGTTTTTCCTGTAAATCGTTGGAAACGGAATCCTCTTAACCCATCATTTGCGCCAATACTGGCGCCTTGATAAAACTCAAAATCATCTCCAATATTAAAGTGTCCCTTAATCTTTGTGGCCAAAACCAATCTACCATCAGAGCAGATTTTATGATCTATGGATAAGCTGGGCACTATAAACCCAAACGCCCTACCAGAATCGTTTAAATTGGTCTTATACCCTCCATGCAAAGAAAAACTCATTCCCATTGTTGGAAAAGCTTCATTGTCCGTATTGGAGTAACTATATTCTGCATCCACTCCAAAGAAACTTTGCTCGTTCTCCTCGCCGTTCTGAACGTAAAATTGATTAATGAATCTATCTTCTGTTTCTTCCACCTCTATGTCCTCGTAGGAAACACCCAACCTTACTTTAGAACCTAAATATCCGCGCCAAACCAATGAAGGAGCAAATTTTAGAGTTCTTAATCTAACCCTATTGAAATCTAGGCCCAAGGGTTCATCATCATCATTGTTTTCGGTCTCATTTCCAAATCCAAAGAAATTGATTGTAAAATTAGGACTGGTAAACCTTGCGTTCAATTCTAAATTTACATTTTCAAAAACATTTGCAAACTCTCCATTATAACCAAAATCAAATCCATTTGTAGCAAAGTAAAAGGCTGCATTAAACGTGTGTTGTTGTGTAAAAGGATTTTGTCTAAACCCATTAAAAGTGTAGGTATCGGTCAAACCAATTCTAAACCCATCATCTGGATTAAACCCTAGAGATGGCAACAGTTGATTGTTGCTGGCCTTTACTTTTAAAAATTCGTACGTGTTGGTATCATAGTCATTTATTTCATGAACTACACCCCCAAATGCCTCATCATAGGTGTTCTTTTTTGCTTTAAAGTCATAGGTGTGTACTTTTTTAGACTTCTCAGCTATCTTATATACATCATTGTTTTGTCCTCCTACAATTCTGACTTTTACTTTAGAAGACTTTGTGTTCACCTCAAAAATATCGTCGTCATCCAACCCATATACCCAAACTTCTTTGGTAAATTCCGGGGAATATGTTTTTTCAAAAAACAAATCTTTTTTCTTTCCGTTTTTTATTCGATATCCTTTAACATCCAAACTTCCATTTTCCAATGAACTAATTACGAAATGGTCATCCTTGTCCGTGCCGGTAACAACGCTATATTTGTTAATTACCCTAAAGTATTCTTGTGCTGTATTTATAAGATTTTGCTTTCTTTTTAATAATATGGCCTTAAAATTGGAAACCGTCTCATCATTAACTTCTTTAGGAAAAGCGGAGAACGAATCATCAATTACCGATTCATCTATTTTTTCCTGAATCAGCTTTGCTTGTGCTATCCACAAATCCATATCTGTTTCTGAAAGCAGCGCCATATCCAAGGCGAAAGTTCTTGGTGATGAATTAAACCCTTTTACACTGCGTATTTCTTCATTGAATCCTTCAAAAATTCGCAAGGAGGGTACAGTTCTTGACGCAAACGACATCAACGCACCATCTCCCCAAATTGAAAAAGCTTGGTCCCTATCTCTTGGAAATGGCCTAAAAACCTTATTTCCGTCTTCATCTTTAAACTCTACCCACCTCCATTGATCCACATGACGATCCCAATCACCAATCAGCATATCAAACAAACGTGCTTTTACATACTCTTTTTTATCAATACTATACTCTTCATCTTCACGCAACTTGTTGATTAAATTATAGGTGCTTTCAATCTTATTTGAGTAACCAAAACTTGCTAGTGCTCCATGCCCTTCAGAAACATGTTCTTCAATCATATAAAGCTCCCCGCCAAAATCCGAATTGTAATCTCCAAGTGCATTTTGCTTGGGTATATAGTATAATTTGGGATTTGTATGATATATGCCCACAGCATCTGAAAGTGGTCCCAGTGCAAATGGAGCATATGGGTGAGCCCCTGTATAAAAATCCATTAACAGTCTTTCTGTAAAAGAGTCCTCAAAATCCCCAATAATGTACTGTTCCTGAAAAGCAATGGCCTGTAAATAGCGTTCTGCACTTTTTCTAAGTGCTCGCATTACAAACTGCCTGCCATCTTTATGTTCAAGCCTTAATGAGTTAGATTGATTTCCCCCACCTTTTCTTACGACACTGAGTCCGCCGAACAAGGTATCTAAGCGCACTGTTGGCGCTTTTACTTTGGTAGCATAGTATTTTCTATAACGGTCACCCCAAAGCCATTTATGGAAACCTGTTTTATCTATCTCTTCATCGGAATAAATAGATGCCTCCATCTCAGCAGGAAAAGTATCACTATAATTCTTGGCCACTTTCTTTTTATTTGAAGTCAACACTTCTGAACTATATAATAATTCTTCAGTCCCACTAGCTCCAATACCATAAAATTCCACTTCAGAAGAACCATCTTTATACACTTTTAAAATAGCATAACCCATTTGACCTGTAGAAAATTTACTTCCGTTGAGTAGACGGGTATAACCCTTATTTGCTCCAGACCCACTAACTATCTGAGGTGTGTTTTCCTCAACTATATATTGAAGCGTATGTTCATGTCCTGAAGCAAAAATTACTTTTTCAGAATATTGTGCCAAGGTTACCAAGCGGTTCTTCAATTGATTGTACATCTTGTTTTGCAAATCTGTAATTGAAGCGCCAGAGGTTTTTCTTAGCAGATTACCCAACGTTCCCAAAAAAGGGATTGGCACATTACCCCCAACAGGAAAAATATGTTCTTTGAATGAAAACTGTCCGCCATGGGAACCATAGGTAAATGCCGGATGATGCATTGCAATTATGGTGGTTTTATCCACATTTTTTTTGATAAGCCCCTCCAATTCTTCAAAAAATCTTCCTCTGTCCTTTATTTCACAATCATCGTTCATGGTTGGGTGCTTGTCCCAATTGGTCAAATACCATTCGGTGTCAATAGCGATTACCACTATATTTTCACTTACTTTGATTTTTTCTATAGGGCACCCATTGTCCGGAAAAAACACCTTCTTGCTATCCAAAGCTTTTTGAATATATTTTTCCTCTCTTTCCAATCCTTCTAGCCCTTTGCTATACCAATCGTGATTGCCAGGAATAAAAACTGTTTTTCCCTTGAATTCTTTTACTGTGCTCAATTGTGCATCCAAATGATTTTTTGCCAACTCATGACCAGATGGATCATCTTTTTTGCTGGGAAAGCCCGCTGGATAAATATTATCCCCTAAAAAAATGGTTGTACTATTCTGATTTGCTTCTTGTAATTTGGATTTAAATATTTTAAGTGCCGGATTTAAATCACCCACTGGTGATTTACCTGCATCACCAATTAAATAAAAGGTGTGCTCAACTTCTTTAGCATTCAAAGTTTTATTGTCATTGAACGGTACGGCGTACTTTGCCTCATAAGTGGCACAACTAGATACAATGGTCAATAAAAGTATAAGTAAGTAATGTTTTTTCATACGACTGAGGTTATTTCCAAAATTTCGTATTTTGGAGAATTCAAAGTACTGTATATGTCGGAAATTGTTGAAAAAGCTGAACGTTTTGTATCAGAAATCTTGGAAAATAAACTTGATCCAAATTTTTTATACCACAATTTGCGCCATACCCAGCGTGTAGTTAAAAGTACTAAAGAATTACTCAATTTTTATAATCTTGAGGATTTGGAAAGTGAAAAGCTCCTATTGGCCGCTTGGTTTCATGATACTGGTTACACCAAAAGTATTGAAAACCATGAAGAAGCAAGTTGCAAAATAGCCACGGCATTTCTTAAAGAGAACGATTACGATCCAACAGGTATTGAACAGATTTGTGCTTGTATCATGGCAACAAAAAGATACCATGAGCCAAAAACTCTTCATCAAGAAATCATAAGAGATGCAGATGCTTCACATTTTGCCCAAAAAAGTTATTGGGAAACAACCGACTATTTAAAAGAAGAATTACAGGAATTGGGAGTTGCCACATATTCAAACAAAGAGTGGCGAGATGAAAACATAAAGATGTTCCGAAACGAGCATCAGTTTTATACAGATTACGCTAAAGAAAATTGGGATGAGGCAAAACAGCGCAACCTAAAACAATTGATCAAGGAAAAAAAGACCGAAAAGGAAATTGCCAAGAAGGAAGCCTTGAAGGCTAAGTATAAAAGTGAAAGTCCCGATCGCGGTATTCAAACACTTTTTAGGGTTACCCTTAAAAACCATTTGACATTAAGTGACATTGCCGATACCAAAGCCAATATCCTATTGTCTGTAAATGCCATTATTATTTCAGTTGCTCTATCTAATCTTATACCTAAACTAGATAATCCTTCAAATACCTATTTAATATACCCTACAGCTATTTTTATCACTTTTAGCGTTGTCTCTATGATATTGGCGGTTTTAGCCACAAGGCCCAATGTAACCAGTGGGGAGTTTACCAAACAGGATGTGGCCGATAAAAAGGTAAACCTGCTGTTTTTTGGCAACTTTCATAAAATGAGTTTAAAGGACTATGAATGGGCCATTCAAGAATTGGTCAAAGACAAGGAATACATTTATTCTTCGCTCACCAAGGATCTGTATTTTCTTGGGCTCGTTCTCAACAGAAAATACAAAATCTTACGATTGACCTATACCATTTTTATTATTGGAATTGTGATATCCGTAATCGCATTTGGATTGGCATTTCACTTTTTTGGTCAACCAGAAAATCTTGCATCTCTGAACTAGGATTTTAGCTCTTCCATTAAATCCTCATAGGTATATGTGCGTTCAGATTTTGTATCCTTTGTGTACAAAATTTCGGCTCTAATTGCTTTGAGTCCCGTAACCCCTTGAAGCCCTTCTAGCTCTACAATTTCTATATTATTGGTGAAGTAACCTTTTGCTTTTAAAAACTTTATATAGCGCATATATTCCTTTTCATCTTTTCTTTGGGAATATACAATGGCCAACTTACCTTTTTGGGTCAATCTTTCGTTTGTTCCTTTAATATAAGATTTGTCTATACGTTTTTTAATAATTTCGTATCTGGCATTGTAAGTGCCATCTACATCAAATCTTTTTTCATCCATTCTAAAACGAATCGCCAAAGAAGTACTATAGACCAAAATCAAAGAGGCTACATCCAGTTTAACTGGTAGTTTAGGTTTTAACGCGTAATATTTGTTCTCCATATCGCACATAACCTGAAGCTGCCACAACCTTAAATTACTTAGATAAAGTTGATCAAAATTCCTGTCATTGGCTATAGAACTGCCAATGTACATGTTGTGCTCCACCCCATCCGTTTTATAGCGTTCAAAATAATGTGGAAACATTTTTTGGGCGTCCAGCTGTTTTTCATCCAATAAAGATGCTAATTGCAAATTGGCTTCCATTACACTATCATCATAATTACGCCTATGGTCATAATAAGACTCAGTGGCAGGGTCTATCTGTGCCTCATAAACATCAATGAAATGCTTTAGTTCCTTATCTTCCTTTTTTAAATGTAAAAACACAGGCACAATTTCTTCTTTTACAAAATCAAAGATTGCCTGTTCAGTATGGGTATAAAGTGCTTCTTTAACTTCCTCTAGATAGGTGTTTACCCTAAACATCAATTCCTCATAAATGGGAAGCTCATATTTTTTAATGGCTTCTTGCAGGACACCATTGATTTCAGAAAGCTGTATCATCAAATCTCTCTGAATTGAAAGATTGCGCTCCTTTGAGGAATCCTTGATATCTATTTGGCCATATAGTGGGTATACGTCTTTGAAAACAATTTCCTTAAAAATTGGTCTATTCCCAACAAGTTCATCGGCCATAAAACGTTTTGCCTCCTCTTGAAATTTCCAATAAACAGATGAGTGAACCGTTGTGCACTCATGTTGGATAATAGCATCTACAAGGTTTTCCTCTTCTTCAATGGATCTTAATACGGCAGAGACGATATATGGCATTACATCATCTAACTTATTTGCATTTACACTGTTCAACTCGTTTACCTTATACGATACCAGCTCCAACACACCTAAAAGGTTGCCATTATCCGCAATAGGGGCAAGTATGGCACTTTTTATTCCTTGTTCATGTAAATTCTTGTAAGGCTGTTGGGTGCCTCCGGATTTTTCAAAATACTTTTCAACATTGGAAATAGCGAAGTAGGTATTGTCATCAAACAATTTGCCATGGGAATATCCACAAAGCATATCATCGCAAGATTCCATTTCTTTACCTTTTAGGATATAGCTTTCTATTCCTTTCCCGTATATTTTTAGAAATCGATTTGCGTTACAGTCATAACCAGCAAAGCCAACTTTAATTTTTTTAAGGTTAAAAAGTGATCTAAAAGTGTCTTGAAAACTTTCCATAAAGTTTTCCGTCCCTCTTTTATTACTGCCAATTAGTGTCGACTTTATTTCAGAAATAGAATGTTCGGCGGTAACATCAAACATATTGGAAATCACAAAGCCTTTGGATATAAAACTGTTTGGTGGAATTTTCTCTTTCCATAAATCCACATTATCAAAATTCTCCAACAGTTCATCAACATCTTCTTGGCTAAGCTCTTTAGAATTTTCCGTTGGTATTATTTCCATAAAATCTGCATTGTACAGAATTCTATAGTGTCGCATAACACCGTTTGTATCTGGAATATCATAAAACAATGGGCGTTTAAAGTCCATTTTAAACCCATAGTAAAAATTTAGCACCACGGTACATTTCATGATATAATTGATATCCATGGGAAGATTGCGGATTTCCAATTCAAATCCTTCTCCTGCATTTTTCAAAATATTCTGAAAACGTTCCGACGAATTGAAAACTATATTTTCAAAAGGCGTAGATGCAGTTTTAATTTCATTCTTCGTCAAAACTGGAGAAAAAGTATCCGCAAGAATAATGCTAATAATATCCTTGTGTTTCTCTAATAACGCAACATCATTAAAGCCCTCCCTTAACTCTGGAAAAGAAGCTTGGGCTTCCAAAACATATTTTGCCCTGTCCGCAAGATATTTATCCTTGCTTTTCAGCTGCTCGTCATAATGTTCCAATAGCTTATTGAAACTTACAAATTGCAACATAGGGCTTTCAGCATTGTAATTCTCCGTCATACACCAGTTAGTCGAGGTTTAGCCTGTAAAGTTACAAAAAGAAAAAATGCACAGTTGTTAAGGGAATCTTTATGGATTTGTCCACATTTTTTGGATATTTAGTAAAATTTCCTGAATGTCCTCCTATACAAGGTTAGACCGTGCTTATCAAAATGCCAAAATCATTCCTTTTGATGATAGAGACAAATTTATTCTTTTTAGCGACTGCCATAGAGGAGATAATAGTTTTGCTGATGATTTTGCCAACAACCGAAACATCTATTTTCATGCATTGAACCATTACTATAGAGAAGGTTTTAACTATTGCGAGCTTGGTGATGGAGATGAGCTTTGGGAAAATATCAGTTTTGAATCCATATTTGAAGCACATAAGAATGTTTTTCAACTATTAAGACAGTTTCATCTGGAAAACAGGTTGTACATGTTATGGGGCAACCATGATATGGTATATAGAGATAAGTCATATGTTGACAAACATTTATCCAGTTATTTTGAACCTATAGACGATTCTGACAAAGAGCTCTTTGAAGGCATAACCTACCATGAAGCTTTAATTCTTAAACACAAAGAAACACAACAAGAACTGTTCTGCACCCATGGCCACCAAGCAGATTGGTGGAACTACGTTTGTTGGCGTATTGGCCGTTTTTTGGTTCGGGTCTTATGGAAACCTTTGCAGGTTGTTGGCATTGCCGATCCTACAAGTCCAGCAAAAAATTACAAAGAGCTTATTAGGATTGAAAGGCGCATTAAACGGTGGATTTTAAAAAACAACTTAAGGATTACAATTGCAGGACACACGCATCGTCCGCGTTTTCCTGAACCAGGGCAAATTCCTTTTTTTAATGATGGTAGTTGTGTGCACCCCAGAAGTATTACTGGAATAGAAATTGAAGGCGGTAATATTTCTTTGATAAAATGGCAGATAGCCACAAAACCAGATGGTACACTTCAAATAGTAAGAATACTATTGGAAGGCCCTGAAAAACTAGTGGATTATATAGACAACTAACTCTAGAAGCGACCCATGAATAAAAAAGCTTCTGTTACGTGCTATCTTTGCTCCACTTAATGTTACGCCCATTATTCTTGTCATTTTATATATGACCAATTCTCTTTGTTATACCAAAAAATGGAATGATCGTAGATTAACGATTTAACTTCCTTTTACCACCAAGATGGCAAGGTATTTGTTAACTTTAAAGCAACGTATCGACCAAGTTGCTATGAAAAAACTTGTTTTTCTACTTGCCAGTTTTGTTTTGGGGGTCACTACACTGCAAGCGCAGGGGGATATCCCCACCACCCGCCCTCTTAAGGTTGGGGAACGAAACAATCTGGATATAAAGCCTGCTAATCAGGGCACCTCATTGCGTATACCTTCTGTTATTGATGAGAATTTAACTTCCAAAAACAACAAGCCCGGAGTAAAAATGTTGCCAGATAAGGAGTTGTTGCAAGCCGGCCATGACTTGGTCATTGATCCAAAAGTGGGAGAAAAAGAAAAAAAAGGTTCTAAAGAACATTTTGGCGATCAATATTTAGGAGATTTAAAAACTACAGCAAAGTTTATTGGTGTGGTTTGCAGAGATCATGAATATGTAGATGGTGATCGAGTTAAAATATACCTCAATGGAGAGGTTGTAGAACATAATATTTTGCTATCAGGTTCTTTCAAAGGAATTAATATTGATTTGATAAAAGGCTTTAACCGTCTTGATTTTGAAGCGCTCAACCAAGGATCATCAGGTCCTAATACGGCACAAGTTGTAATTGCCGATGAAAAAGGACAAGTAATTCATAATAACAGATGGAATCTTTCTACAGGATCCAAAGCAAGCCTTATTGTAATTAAAGAGGAGGAATAATTATTCCCCCCCAGGCTTATAAGTTTTTACCGCTCTTTTTAGCACATCTTCCTTATAGTACGCTGCATCTTTCCAGTTAACCTTCGCATACATTTGTATTTGATCATCAAAATGTGGGGAACTTGGATTCCCACTTTGACCACCAGCTAAAATCGTTTTTGCCTTTACTTTTTCTCCAAACTCAACTGCAGCCACAAAACTGTTACCTCGAGTTCCATAAATCTTCTTAGTGTTATTATTATAACGAGCACCATAGGCGGCCAAGGCTCCCCATCGCCCACTGGCAAAACCAATTGGAATACTGGGTTTGGCATCATCAAAAGGTTGACGAATATCTCCATTTAACCTTTGGTAACGATGAACCTCTCCCCAAGGCATTTTCCATGTTCCAAAATCTGCTTGCAATTGGTCAATTACCTCTTCAAAAAGTGCCAGTTTTTCGTTTTGAGGGGATTCACTTCCCCAATATTCAATCAATTGCATTGGGGTCATCCCTTCTGGCCTATCTGCTTTTTGATAACTTTTAGTTCCATAATAATGTGCCAAAGTCATTGCAATAGATTCTTTTGAGGTCTTAAAATCCCAATCTGCTAAAGTATCTATGGGGCTCTGCAATTTTGGATTTCTGTCATGATGGTCATAGTACGCCTCAATCAATCCAGGAATCAAAGCTTCAAAAGCAGGTAAGTACGGGTCATGCCCAAGTTCAATCAAGCTGTTCAAAGTAAAGCCACTTTTACCTTTTAATAGACCAATGGCATGTACCCCTCTAAAGTTCTCTCTATCTATGGACATATAATTTGGATAATCCTCTTTCTTTGGACTGAATTCCAAAGCAGATGTATATGGTGTGGAATTACAATTCTGAATCCAACCGTTTTCAGGGTTCAATACCAGAATGTTCTCGTCCACCGAATGCAAACCCTGCCAATCAGTTTTAGGATTGCTTCCATCAACCGGTTCTCTGTAATTGAAAATAGTATCTCTTTTTGGAATAAAGTTTCCATGGAAATAGGCAATATTACCTTCGGCATCTGCATAGACCGTATTGTTGGAAGAGTTGGTACGGATATCCATCATTTCTCTAAATCCATTATAGCCATTTTTCTTGGTACGGATATATGATTGCTCCAATGCTTTTACCGGTTCCCACATCATCGCAGACGCTGTCCATTGCTTATCTACTGCATGAGTTATTGGTCCGTGATGGGTGTGGTACATTGGAAAGGTATTTTCCTTGACTGCATCACCCTCTTTATATTTTAATGTTACTTCCGATGTTTTAACAGGCCTTAGTTCTTCACCATATTGATAAAACAACTTATCATCGTTTTTCACTATGGTTTCCTTGAACTCATCCATCACATCTGTATAAGTTGAAGTATGCATCCATCCGGTCTTTTCATTAAAGCCTTGATACACAAAAAACTGCCCCCAAGTTACCGCGCCGTAAGCGTTCAACCCTTCTTCAGAAACTACATGTACCTCACCTCTAAAATAAAATGACGTATGTGGGTTTATCAATAACATGGCATTGCCAGATGCTGTCAATTTTCCTGAAATGGCAATCCCATTAGATCCTTGAGGCTCTGCCATCTCCTCTTCCTTTTTTAATTTCAATTCTTCCATCTCTGGAATCTCCATTCCACTTTCGTAGAACGCCTTTATCTTGCTTGTTCGAATGCGCTCAATATCACCACCAATGGAACCTTCACTAAAATACATGGGCATCCACGGCTCAAATCTGCTTAATAGTCTTGGTTTTACCTCAGGGTGCATATGTAGATAATAATTGATACCATCTGCAAAGGCATCACACAATTCCTTTAGCCACTCAGGGCTTTTTTCGTAATTGGCCATTGCTTCTTCTTGACTCATAAAAAGTTGGGCGCGCAAATCACTGTACAATGCTTCTTCACCTTCAACCTCTGCCAATCTACCAGTTGCCCAAATATAGTTTTGCTCTACACGATTAAAATCATCTTCACATTGAGCATATAACAACCCAAACACTGCATCTGCATCCGTTTTACCATAAATATGCGGCACCCCGAAATCATCACGGATAATCGTAATATTTTCAGCATGAGCTTGCCATTCTTCGACTTCGGTCTGTGGCTTTTGTCCACAAGAAACCATTATTAAAAAAACCAATAACGCTACTGTTCTCATTACAAAATTTTTAAGCTTTTTTCAAGAATTGGGTCTTTAATACAATTTGGGCCTTACCCACTCTGCATTCCACTTCTTGAGGGTTCCCTGTTAGTCTAATGTTCTTTATCACATTACCCCTTTTAAGGGTTTTGGACATTCCTTTTATCTTTAAATCTTTGGTAACGTGTACATTATCTCCATCCTCAAGTAGGTTCCCGTTACTGTCCTTTGTATCCATATTGATTCTTTACACCGTGAAAATAAATGAAATACCATTGAATTACTAATGCATTTACCAACTTCCACTTGCACCGCCCCCACCAGAACTTCCGCCACCTCCGGAAAATCCTCCCGAACTACTTCCCCCGGAGCTTGAACCAAAAGAATGACTGCCCGAAGATGAGAACGTTTTGCGCATATAGTTCCTATCGTTTTTGTAAAGTGAAAAGCCAAAATCTTCTTTCCCCTTTAAAAGAATTTTAAATACAGCGATTAAAATAGTGATCCCAAAAAAGCTTATCAAAATATAGTAGATCCATTGAGTATGTTCAAACACGCTCTCGATGTTGTCCATATCCGTAACAAGGCCAAAAACCATTGAAGCGAAGAACAAGGGCATTAGAATAAAAACAGATGAAAAAAGGATTTGAATCAAACTAAAAACCATCATGAATATGCCTTGCAGCAGACCTAACTTACCAACCAGAATTCCCCTAAAAATTTCAATTAAACCAGAATATGCTTTAAAGAAAATAAATCCGCCGGCCGCAATGAACACAGAAAGGAAAACGGCAATGATAAGCTTAACCACCCAATTTATCTGGTTTTCGTGTGCATCTACTTCATTTTTGAACTCCTCTAGGGCTTTAGGATTGTTAAGAAATTCGACGAGCTGATCTGTGGCCAGATTTATACCCTCAAAATAGTTGGACTCCTTAAACTGCGGAATCATGGTTTTGCTTATTATATTGGAAGCAACTGCGTCTGTTATATAAGGTTCCAAGCCATAACCAACCTCAATCCTAACTTTCCTGTCGTTTAGGGCAAATAGGATAAGTATACCATTGTCTTTTCCTTTTTGACCCAATTTATTTTTGTTGAAGGTTCTATTGGCGTATTCCTCAATCGTTTCAAAACCCAGTTCTTTAATGGTAAGCACAACCAACTGATTGGTGGTTTCTTCTTCAAAATTGGTGAGCTTGGTTTGTAGCCCTTCCAATTCTTGTACTGTAAATATCTTTGCGCTATCGGTTACAATTTCTCTTAAATCAAGGTAGTTCTGTTGCGCAAAACAGTATGTGGAAATCAAGAACAAAAAATAAAAAGGTGTTTTTTTATCCATGTTATAGTCACTAAAAACATTTAAATATAATGTATGTTGTGCAGTCTTTTCATATGAATTGATCTTTACCCTCCACCATTTTATGTCCATATAATTTCAAGTAACTTGCAGGCTCTTTTGAAGAATTACATATGGCAGAAAAAAAAGTTAGCATTTTAACAGCTTTTAAGACCATTATTTGGCCTAGAAGAAATCTGGTTCTTATTGGATTGCTGTTAATTGTTATTAGTAAGGCCGCAAGTTTTGTGGCTCCAATCTCATTAAGATATTTTCTTGATGATATTGTACCGACCAAAAATTATGATTTACTAAAAATCCTCGTTTCGGTGGTCATTTTTGCATTTTTAGTACAAGCGGTAATGTCCTTTCTTTTGACGAAGGTCTTAAGTATTCAGGCGCAATTTATGATATCAGAATTAAGGGCACAGGTTCAAAAACAGGTGTTATCCTTGCCTATTCGTTTTTTTGACAACACTAAATCCGGGGCTTTGGTATCAAGGATTATGAGTGATGTTGAAGGTGTTCGCAATTTAATAGGAACGGGCTTGGTTCAGTTGGTAGGAGGTTCCATAACAGCTATTGTTTCTTTGATTTTATTATTGCGCATAAGCCCCAGCATGACTTTGCTGACCTTTATTCCCCTTATTCTATTTGCTGTAATTGCATTGAAGGCTTTTAAAGTTATCCGTCCTGTTTTTAGAGAGCGCGGAAAAATAAATGCTGAAGTAAAAGGACGTCTTACCGAAACGTTAAGCGGGATTCGCGTAATTAAGGGTTTTAATGCCGAAGTTCAAGAAGGAAAGGTCTTTGAAACAGGAGTAGAACGTTTATACAAAAATGTGAAAAAGAGCCTAACCGCCACTGCAGTAATGACAAGTTCGTCCACCTTCCTTTTGGGACTGGCCACTACTGGGATAATGATGGGGTTTGGAGGTTATAAAATGATGCAGGGAGAACTCACCACCGGTCAGTATTTTGAGTTTACATTTCTTTTGGCATTAATGGTCGCTCCCATTGTTCAAATGAGCAATATTGGAAGCCAACTAACTGAAGCGTTGGCCGGTTTGGACCGTACCGAAGAATTAATGAACGAAACCTCCGAAGCAAATGAAAAAAATCGAACTATTCAATTGGACTCTGTAAATGGGGATATAACCTTTGACAATGTATCTTTTTCTTATGAAGAAGATGAGGAGGTATTACACAATATAAGCTTTAAGGTCAAGCCTGGAGAAGTTATTGCATTAGTGGGAAGTTCTGGGTCAGGGAAATCTACCATAGCTGGTTTGGCAGCCAGTTTTTTAAATCCAATTTCTGGAACCATTACCATTGACAAACAAGATTTGTCCAAAGTAAATTTAAATAGCTTTAGGCAACACTTAGGTGTTGTGTTACAGGATGACTTCCTGTTTGAAGGCACCATTAGGGAAAATATCCTTTTTCCAAGACCTAAAGCTTCTGAAGAACAATTGCAACAAGCAGTGAAGGCAGCCTACGTCAACGAATTCACGGACAGATTTGATGAGGGCCTAGACACTTTAATTGGAGAACGTGGAGTTAAGCTCTCAGGTGGACAACGACAACGAATTGCCATTGCGCGGGCTGTTTTGGCCGATCCAAAGATTCTTATTTTAGATGAAGCCACATCTAGTCTTGATACCGAGTCCGAAGCATTGATTCAAAAAAGTTTGGCCGAACTTACCAAAGGTAGAACCACTTTTGTCATTGCCCACCGTTTAAGTACGATTAGAAAGGCCAATCAAATTTTGGTAATTGAAAATGGTAACATTGCAGAGCAGGGTACTCATGACGAATTAATCGCTTCCCAAGGAAGATATTATAACCTATTTACGTATCAGGCAAGGATTTAGCATGTCTTGAAAGTTTAAATTGACTTTCTGTCGCTTTACTTTTTAATATTTCTATGTAATCGGATACAAACAAAAACAGGTCTTTGAACGTATGTGGATTGGGCATCTCATGACCATTTATAAAAAACGCCGGAACATTGGATATTTTCATGTTATCCTTCCATTCTCTGGTTTTGGCCATGATCTCTTCAACAACATCATCATGCGTAACTTTTAAATCATATTTTTCTAACCAAGTACTTGGATTTTGGTCCGCATACCAATCATCCACTATTTGTTTCATTTTGTTACTTTCATGATTTAAGCCTTTACTCCAAACTAACTCTTCATATACATTAAGAATTTTAAAAACTGCGTTATAATCATCACTTGGAGTATTTGATGATTGTGCCAGTAATCTTGTTCTAACTCCTATATCTTCAGGGTGCTCTGCAAGAATCTGTTCTAACTCCTTGTGTGCTTTGGCACAATACTCACAAAAAGGGCTGCTTAGTATTAGAAATTGTAACACTCCTGAAGGGTTGCCGTAATAAATTTCTCGATTCCAAATTCTATCATCTACTTGCTTGTGCAAAGGCAATAATGCATCAAACCAGTGTGGGTCTTGTCTCCATTTTCTAATTCTAATTTTCTGACTCAAGCCCCTCTTGCTTGAAATAAGAATTGGTTTTAATATCATCCAGCTTGCTGCAATGCCCAAACAGATTGCAAATAAAATTGAAGGCCTTACTAAAACGAAACTATCAAAAGAAAAAAAAGAGGGCGAATTATATATAAAAAAGGAAAGATTAATTGTTTGTAGCCAAATAATCAAAGTAGTCAACAAGCAAAGTTTGCACCATGATCCTAATCGCCATTGATATCCTAGTGATAAAAATGTAAATAAAAACGCCAATGACTGAATTATACCTAGAAACAGCATATTGACCTCAATATTAAAGCCACCTGAAAAAGATAGATAAAAGACTAGGCCTCCAAAAAAAATCGCAGCTATATCAGCCAATCCTATACCACTCCCAAATTTCCCTAATCTTGAATTCAACACGGCCGAACATCCTGAGGACTCTGTACTACAAAACATCTCAGAAACATTGGTTTTCACTCCCAAATCGTATGCTATTATTACGCCTGAGGTTATTAACCCAGCCAATGCAAGTAAAAAATGTGTAAAAAACGCAGGATCAAATGAGTACACTTGATTGATGAGCAATAAGAAAACCAATATCCCAAAAACAACATATGTGGTCTTTACTTGTAACCCTTCCTTAAATTTTTGTTTATCATGTTCATCATGGACTATCTTTTTATTATTCCCTATGAGCAAAACTATTCCGGTCCAGCTATCCAAAAAGTCTTTTTCTGAAACAACCTCTGAAGTTTTCTTGATAACCTGAAAATCTTGTATTCCATTTTTTGAAAGCGTGTGCACCAAGATTGGAAGATTTAATTCTTTCCACCTTTTTTTTTGTTCTATTCGTATGGCAGAATTTTCAACCCCCAATTCATCAAGCAAATCTGTGAATGAGTTTAATGATGGATAATGGGAGTGCGATTCAAGGCGTTCCCTTAAATAGTTTTTACTGATAGCAACTTTTGCAGTCTTTAAAAAGTCATATGCTATTTCATAAAATTCCATATTCCAGCTTCAAAAAATAAAAATGTAGTCCTAATACTTATCTAAATGTACTATTTTTCCTAAATATAATATTCCTTCAAAATTCGCTATTAATGAGACTAATACAAACCTTTTGGAGTAATTCCAGTCAAAATGAAGAACCTTTATCTTTAAATGCAGGATGGAGTTTCCCTGAATACAATTGGATGTCTTGGGCACTTAACGTTTTGCTATTACGAAGATATTACGACGAAATAGAGCTGTATACGGATGAAGTTGGAAAAATTATTCTGGTAGATCAATTGCAACTGCCCTATACCAAGGTCCATATAATTTTTAATAGTGACTTTAAAATCAACCACCAGCTTTTTGCTTTAGCTAAAATTAAAACCTACAGCATTCAAGAGGAGCCTTTTTTACACATTGATGGCGATATATTTTTATGGAACCCTTTACCCAAATCCCTAATGCAATCAGAACTGATTGCATCCAATCCTGAAATAAATCTTCCTTATAACAAAGAGATTCTGGATGAAATGGAAGAACATTTCGAATTTGTACCTCCTCACCTAAAAAATGTTAACATTAAGGAAGATATTTTCTCTAGCAATGCAGGAATTTTTGGAGGAACCAACATTTCTTTCATTAAAAGATACTGTAAACAGGCGGAAGAAATAATCGGTAAAAATGCAAACTGTTTACACAATGTTAATACTGGCCGCCTTAATATGCTTATAGAGCAAATATCATTGTTTTATTTAGCGGAGCAAGAAGGTATAACAACTTCATATTATCTTCCTGAACCAGTGGACCACCCTTTGTATTTAGATTATTGGAGGTTTGCTGATGTCCCTAACGTCCCCATGATTCATCCGGTAGGTGGGTGCAAGCAGATCTCTTACGTAATGAATCATTTAGCTAGAAGGCTACAATTGGAATTTCCGGAAACCTATTATAGCATATTGAACCTATATAGGAGCAAGAATATTGAACTCAATCTTAAGTTTTACAATCATATAGAAATTAAAGACAAGAAAAGCCTACAGGATTCTCTTTTAGGTAAAGGCGGAAAAAATATCAAAAACATAAATAAGCTAAAAGGTAGTTTCAGCGACAATTTTATACGTACCCTTTTTTGTCTTAAACCATACGCCCACGAAAAAATAGATAACCCAAAAGAACTCTTATCACGAATTGAAGCAAATGATGTCCCATATTCGCTAAAAGAAATATTCACTTTGGAACTGAACCGAGTATCTTGTTTTGAGCACTTACTCAACAAAATCGAAAAGGATGATCTATATAATGTGGAATCAAGACACTATAAAAAAATATCTTCCTTTTCCATGGACTCCAATTGGACCGAGAAAATCTTCGCTTTAAAAGAAGAGGTTAAATTCTTAAAGTTAGAGAGAAATTGGAGTCTTTTGAACGAAGATAACTTCAAGGATATTATAGAGCATGATCCTGAAACATCTTATGTGGTTACCTTAAGTTTTGATTTACTCAATTTATTAATACACGAGTCATTCCATGACAATTTAGGCGCCATACTGATCGAATATTTGCAAGCTCCTAAATCTGCTTTAAACATTTTAAATTATGCGAAAACCCATTTTGAAGAAGATATCGACGTTAAAAACCCGAAATATCAACAGCTAATTTTTGACATTCTAAAACGATTCGCCTTTGAAAATATACTATCCATTTCTTAACGAATAGCCACAACGCTCAACTCACAAACCAAACAACTCTTTAATCAATCCTAAAGAGAGTCTTTTATAAAATGTTAGAAATCTGTTTAATTATCAAATTAATGTTAATTGTTATCAGGCGCTATCATGTTCTGTAATATTTTTCTTACATTTAAGTTATTAATCCTTAAACTCTTATATCATGAAAAAGTTGAATTTAGGTTCGGAATTATCAAAAAACGAGCAAAAAAAAGTTACTGGTGGCGCTACTTTATTATGTAATGCTTCTTGGAGTCAAGTTGTTTACAATTTTCCTTCATGTTCTATGGCTGCCACTTATTGTGCAGCTGCACAAGGCAGCACAGTTAATTATTGCTATTAGATTATCAAATCACAAAAGGGGGAGCTTATGTTTTAAGCCCCCTTTTATTTGGCTATGCATCAACTGTTTTTACAATACCCCATAATTCGTTTCCCGTATCCTGAACACTAAGAATTTTTTGAAAAAAGAATTTCCCTTCTACAAACAGCCCGATGAAAAAGATTGCGGCCCTACTTGTCTGCGAATTATTGCAAAACATTACCAGAAATTAATTTCATTAAAAGAAATAAGATTCCTTTCCGAAACCACTAGGGGAGGAAGTAATTTGCTTAAACTAAGTGAAGCTGCAGAAGCCATAGGATTTAAATCATTGGCACTTAAAACCAATTATGAAAAACTAAAGCAAGCTCCATTACCTTTAATAGTCCATTGGAATAAAAGCCATTTTGTAGTGGTTTACAAAATCCAAAAAGATATCGTTTATATATCTGACCCTTCATATGGACTCATAACCTACACTAAAGACGAATTTATATCCCATTGGATCGGCAATAATGCAAACGACCAAACCAAAGAAGGGATAATCTTGTTATTAGAAGTTACTCCAAAGTTTAACAAGCAAAAATGGGAGAGCACGGACAAAACATCTTTTCTGTTCCTTTATAGATATCTATTTAAATATAAAAGCCTAATTCTTCAGTTATGTGTTGGGTTACTTGTAGGAAGTATTCTTCAACTTATAGTGCCATTTTTAACCCAAAGTATTGTTGATATTGGTATACAAAACCAAGATGTTGATTTTATTTACATCATTCTTTTTGCCCAAATAATGCTCTTCATTGGTCGTTCAAGCGTAGACATTTTCCGTAGTTGGATATTGTTGCATTTAAGCACTAGAATCAATATTTCATTGGTATCGGATTTCTTTATAAAACTAATGAACCTACCCATAGCGTATTTTGATACTCGGATGACAGGTGATATTATGCAGCGTATTCAAGATCATAGTAGAATAGAAAACTTACTTACTGGTTCTACTCTGAACACATTATTTTCCATGGCCAATTTATTTGTTTTTGGGGCAGTGCTCATTTACTACAACATTTCCATTTTTTTGATTTTCACCTTTGGAAGTCTCTTATATATAATTTGGATTCTTTTCTTTTTAAAACGCAGGAAAGAATTGGATCATAGGCGCTTTTCACAGCTAAGTCAAGAACAAAGCACAGTCATTGAATTGATCAGTGGTATGCAAGAGATCAAAATGAACAATGCCGAAAAGCAAAAGCGTTGGTCTTGGGAGTTTGTTCAAGCAAGGTTATTTAAGGTTAACATTCAAAACTTAGCCTTAGAGCAAACCCAGGGAGTGGGTTCATCATTTATCAATGAGGCAAAAAATATTTTCATAACGTTCACTTCCGCCATTTTAGTCATTGAAGGTTCTATTACACTGGGGATGATGCTATCCATACAGTACATTATTGGCCAGTTAAATGGCCCCATAACCCAATTGGTTGAATTCATAAGGGCGGCCCAAGATGCCAAAATAAGCTTGGAACGTTTAGGAGAAATACACGATAAGAAAGACGAAGAAAACAAAGAAAAACAACTAATAACGAATATCAACACCAATCAAGACATAGTCTTGAACAAAATATCCTTTAGGTATTTAGGTAATGATGAAAATGTGCTCAAAGAACTTTCTTTAACAATACCTGCAAATAAAACCACTGCCATTGTTGGTGCTAGTGGAAGCGGAAAAACCACATTGCTGAAAGTTTTGCTAAAATTTTATGAACCTAGTAGCGGTAGAATAAAATATGGGGATCATAATCTAGAATCCATCTCACATAAAGCATGGAGATCCAGTTGTGGAGTTGTCATGCAAGAAGGATATATATTTAATGACACCATTGCTTTTAACATTGCCGTAGGGGTCGATACTGTTGATCAAGAAAGACTAATAGAATGCGTAAAACTTGCTAACATCCATGACTTTGTTGAATCATTGCCCCTAGGTTATAATACCAAAATAGGTAATGAAGGCATTGGTATAAGCACCGGTCAAAAACAACGGATTTTTATTGCACGTGCAATGTATAAAAACCCGGATCTTCTATTTTTTGATGAGGCAACATCAGCTCTTGATGCAAAAAACGAGCTGGTCATCATGAAAAACCTAAGTACGTTTTTTAAAAATAAAACGGCCATTATAATTGCCCATAGGCTCAGTACTGTAATGAACGCTGATCAGATAGTTGTATTGGATAGCGGAAAAATTAAAGAAATAGGGAACCATCATCATCTCATTAAAATGAAAGGTATCTACTATAGTTTGGTCAAGAATCAATTAGCGCTTGAAAAACTGCAAACGGAAGGAGAACAAAATGCCTGAAAATAAAAGTCAAACACCAATAAACCTAAGATCTGAAGAGGTTCAGGAAATTCTGACCAATCCGCCATCATGGATTGTTAGATGGGGCATTACCTTAATTTTTTTATTCACATGTATTATTCTAACCCTCTCTTTCCTTATCAAATATCCAGAATACGTTTCTGCAAATGTCATTGTCACCACTAAAAGGCCCACTGAAAAACTCATCGCAAGATATTCTGGGCAAATAGACACTATTTTTATAGAGAACAGAGATACCGTTCAATCCGGTCAAAAACTGGTGATTCTTAAAAATACTTCGAACTATGAAGATGTCTTACTTCTAAAAAGCATTCTGGACACGCTAAATTTTAGTTTAAGTAATTTTTACTTCCCTATGGAAAAAACAACCAATTTAGCACTTGGCGATGTAGAAGTTGCCTACATAAATTTTGAAAAAAGTTATGTTGATTATTCGCTATTGAAAGACCTAGAGCCCTACACTTACAAACTAGAAGGTACTAAGCAATCTTTGGCAGAGGTGAAGATAAGGCTGGTAAACCAAGTTAAACAAAAGCAATTACTTGAAAAAGAGTATGTTCTTTTTCAAACGGATTTTGAGAGACATAAAGAGCTTTTTACAAAGGGGGTCATCTCGCAAAAAGAGTATGAAACCAAAGAACTGGAGTTCATCCAAATGCAAAAAAACATAAGTGCCATGGCCATTACAATTTCTCAAATGCGAGAGGCCATAGCCTCTTCCAACCAAGCATTTAAAAGCACTGAAGTAGATGAAAGGGAGGAAAGTACACGGTATCTAATAAATTTGTCCCAATCATATAATGCACTAAAAAAATCAGTTCGCGATTGGGAACATAATTATACACTTTCCTCATCAATCAATGGTGTTGTAAGCTTTCAACAATTTTGGGGCATCAACCAACAGGTGAATACAGGAGAAGTAGTTTTTTCCATTCTTCCCACAAATGATACCGGTCTTATTGGAAAATCTATCATAACCTCCCAAAATGCAGGAAGGGTAGCCGTAGGGCAAAAAGTCCTTATTAAATTAAATAATTTTCCTTACCAGCAATATGGCATGTTAGTAGGTATTGTTGAAAGCATATCTATCTCACCCAATACAGATGGAAACTACTTTGTATACATTTCTTTGCCAAACAGAATGAAGACTTCTTATGGGCAAAATTTAAAATTTAATCAAGAGCTTATTGGCAATGCAGAAATAATAACAGAAGATGTCAGTATTGCCCAAAAGCTATTCTACAAATTTAACGAAGTATTAAAATATAATTAGAATACGCTAACTATTGTTCTTCTGGAGCCAGTTCCACTTCTAGTCCATCCAAATTGTCCTGCATATGGATTTGGCATCCTAAGCGGCTGTTATCTTCCACAAAAAAAGCTTCTGCTAGCATAGCCTCTTCATCATCTGATTTTTCAGGAAGCAAATGATCAGACTTAATATAACATTGGCACGAAGCACACATGGCCATTCCACCACAAATTCCAATGGTTCCCTCTGGAGCCAATTCATAGGAACGAACAACCTCCATCAAGTTCATGTTCATATCCGTTGGCGCATCAACTTCATGCAATACCCCATCCCGATCTACAATCTTAATTTTTATATCGCTCATACCCTATTTGTCTGCCTCAACGTGCTCAGCATAACATAAAATAAATTATTTCTTAATCAATGGATTTAACTACAGCTTTTGGCGCTTCCTTTTTACTTCCATCAAAACCAGTTACACCACCCACCGTGGTATATTTCATTACATATTTTTTATCTGGGAAAATGCGCTGATATGCACTCTGGCACATTAAGGTGGCTTCATGAAAACCGCATAAAATCAATTTTAATTTTCCTGGATATGTGTTCACATCGCCAATGGCATAGATTCCGGGAATGTTGGTCTGATAGTCCAACGTATTGTCCACTTTTATTGCGTTTTTTTCAATTTCCAAGCCCCAATCTGCTATTGGCCCTAATTTAGGTGAAAGTCCAAAGAGGGGAATGAAATTGTCCACTTCTAAATGGATTTCTTCAGAAGTATCGGTTCTTTTGATGGAAACTCTCTCCAATTTTTCATCACCATGCAATCCTATTACTTCAGATGGTGTAATTAAATTGATTCTTCCTTGATTTTTTAGTTGTTGTACTTTTTCTACAGAGTCCAAAGCTCCACGAAATTCATTTCGTCTATGAACCAAGGTGACTTCCGAAGCTATGTCTGCGAGAAAAATAGACCAATCCAAGGCAGAATCCCCGCCACCAGCTATCAAAACTTTTTTATCTCGGTATACTTCGGGTTCCTTAATCATATAAGCAACTCCTTTATCCTCAAATTTGGGTAAATTTTCCAGTAATGGTTTTCTTGGTTCAAAACTGCCCAAACCTCCGGCAATGGCAATAATGGGTGCCTGATGCTGGGTTCCTTTGTTCGTAGTGACCACAAAAGAGCCATCTCCCAATTTTTTAATCTTCTCCGCGCGTTCTCCCAACGTAAATCCCGGTTGAAATGGTTTTATCTGCTCCATTAAATTATCTACCAGTTCTCCAGCTAAAACTTCTGGAAAACCAGGAATATCATAAATTGGCTTTTTGGGATATATTTCTGCACATTGTCCTCCAGGTTGCGGCAAGGCATCTATTAGATGGCATTTTAATTGTAACAAGCCCGCCTCAAAAACAGCAAAAAGACCCGTAGGGCCAGCTCCAATTATCAGTATATCGGTTTTAATCATTCAGAATCGTTTTTAGATATCTGCGCAACTTAATATTTGTTCTAGGAAGGATTTATGATTTTTGTCAGACTAGCTAACATTGATAACTTCTTCAATCTGGGGAACATACTTTTTAATGGTCATTTCCACTCCACTTTTCAAAGTCATTTGATTTACGCTGCAACCAATACAGTTCCCCTCAAGTTTAACTTTTACAGAACTATCGTTATCTATGGAAATCAATGAAATGTCCCCTCCATCACTTTGTAAGAATGGACGAATTTCATCTAAGGCTTTCTCAACGTTGGTTTTTATCTCTTCTGATGTCATGATCATTTCTTTTTAACCGCGGCACATCCTGCCATTGTGGTAATCTTTATTGCTTCGGTCGGTGGCAAATCTGTATTTCTCCTTACCAACTCTTGAACAACATTTTTAGTAAGTTCTTCAAAAGCCTCTTCTATAGGTGTAGCTGTCTGCATTGCAGCTGGCCTACCTACATCGCCCGCTTCTCGTATGCTCTGTACCAAAGGAATCTCTCCTAAAAACGGCGTATCCAAATCCTCAGCCAAATTTTTGGCACCATCTTTTCCAAAGATATGGTATTTGTTGTTAGGCAGTTCTTCTGGTGTAAAATATGCCATGTTTTCAACAATGCCCAGCACAGGAACACTTATGGCTTCTTGTTGAAACATAGCAACTCCCTTTCTAGCATCTGCCAAGGCAATCTCTTGCGGAGTGCTCACAACTACAGCTCCGGTCACTGGTAATGATTGCATAATGCTTAGATGAATGTCTCCCGTTCCTGGAGGTAAGTCTAACAAAAGAAAGTCAAGTTCTCCCCAATGTGCATCAAAAATCATTTGATTTAAGGCTTTAGAAGCCATAGGACCTCGCCAAATTACCGCTTGGTTAGGTTGTGTAAAAAACCCTATGGACAGTAGTTTAACCCCATAGTTTTCAACAGGTTTCATCTTTGCCTTTCCGTCCACATTGATCGATAGTGGTTTTTCCAAAGCAACATCAAACATTATGGGCATAGATGGCCCGTAAATATCCGTATCTAAAAGCCCTACCTTAAAGCCCATTTTAGCCAAGGTAACTGCCAAGTTGGCCGTAACTGTTGATTTTCCTACGCCGCCTTTACCAGAGGCTACGGCTATGATATTTTGAATGCCAGGTATTGGGTTTCCTTTAATCTGGTTTACTTTAGGTTTTGAAGGTGCATCAACCTTAAGGTTGATTTTGATCTTAGCTTTTTCATAAACCTCTCTATGGATGATCTTTAAGATCTCCACTTCTGTTTTCTTTCTAGCTTGAAGACTAGGGTTCTTTATGGTAACATCTACCTCAACTTCATCTCCAAATACCTGTATGTTGGTAACTGCACCACTTTCTACAATATTTTGGCCTTCGCCTGGGGCTGAAATGTTTTCTAATGCCTTAAGAATGTCTGCTTTGTTCAGCTTCATTAATCCTATTTTAATTGCAGTCGTTTAAACTGATTCTAAATTACAAAGATACAGCTTGGGAGTTAGATATTGAAGTTTGAATATTGAAAATGAAGATGGTGGAATAACAAGAGTTTATGTTACTCCATTTCTGATTTAAATTCCTTTCCTGGGTCCCAAAAGTGCTTTTGAAAATCTACTATTTGGTTATCCCGTACAACTATACCTTCGTTTTCTAGAAGTTGTTGCATAAGGTTTGTTCCATCAAAATGATGTTTTCCCGTAAGCATGCCCATTCTATTTACGACCCGGTGAGCCGGAACATCCTTTGCTGCCGAGTTGTTCATGGCCCAACCCACCATTCGTGCACTGCGGGCTGCCCCCAAGTATTTTGCTATAGCCCCATAGGATGTAACCTTGCCAAATGGGATTTGTTTTGCCACCTCATATACTTTATCAAAAAAGTTGATTTCTTCCATTTATTGGTAGAAAATTTTTATTAACGTAACCATCAATAAAACAAGCATTAGACCGCTCAAAATATAGTTGGAGTTTTTAGAAAAACGATTGGTCTTCCGCTCCATCTTATTAAAATAAAAGGCATATAGATACATCACCAAAAAAGTGCCTAAACCGGCAGCCAAAATGAAAATAACCTCATCAATAACCTCATAATTCATTAATCCCTGAGCATGAAACACCGAATTTAACCCACTGTAATAAGGTATTGTTAAGAGGTTAATGGCAGCTAAAAAAAGTCCCTTGGTGAAGCTGCTGCGTTTCTTTCCCTGCTCAAAGTCAATAGGATGGTCGTCTTGTTTTTTTCCTTTTAAAAAGAAAAAAATCGCCAGAATAGTAAATACGACCAGAGCAATTTGCAAAAGCATCCCGATGACTTCGGGATTTCTTGAAAGATACTTTGCAATTCTTACGGATATGTAGGTTTGAAAAATCACCATTACGGCCACTCCCATGCCAAAAATAATCCCGTTGCTCTTGCCTTTTTCAACACTTGTTTTAGCTGCATTAACATTTAATAAGCCAGGCGGGGCAGAAGCTACAAAGGCTGCCAAAAAAGTAGCGCAAAAAAGAATAAGCAGGTGTGTCATCTAGTTATTAATCCTAAATTGGATATAGGTGATTGGTTTTCCCTTCTCAAGATACTGATTTTCGTAAAAAGTTTGAATTTCTAAAACTTCTTCTGGACTTCCTTCATTTTTATATACATCATGATTGGAATACAAAATTTCACAACCCATCCCTTGCAGAAGACCAAGAGTATATCCATGCATGAATTCACTATCTGTCTTTAAATTGATAATTCCGTCTGGTTTTAAGATGTACTTATATTTCTCAAGGAACACAGGATTGGTCAAACGGTGCTTGGTACGTTTGTACTTTATTTGAGGATCGGGGAACGTAATCCAAATCTCATCTACTTCATTAGGTCCAAAAAGGCAATCTACAAGTTCAATTTGGGCGCGTACAAATGCTACGTTGTTTAGTTGAGTTTCTTGGGCAGATTTTGCACCTTTCCAAAACCTAGCTCCCTTAATATCAATCCCAATAAAATTTTTATCCAAATTCCTCTGTGCGAGACCAACTGTATACTCTCCTTTACCGCAACCCAACTCCAAAACAATGGAATTTTCATTTTTAAAAAAAGATGACCAATTTCCTTTATATTCGAACCCTTCCAAAACCTTTTCTCTCTGGGGCTGAATTACATTTGAAAAAGTTTCGTTCTCCTTAAATCTTTTAAGTTTGTTCTTGCTTCCCACCTAATTTTTCTTAATGTGCAAAAATTTAATGTTTTGGCAAAACTAAGGAAATCCAAAAGCAATTTTGATTTTGTTTTTTTGTTGTTATGCAAAATTCCAAACGCATTTTGGTTGCCCCATTAAATTGGGGATTGGGCCATGCCACAAGATGCATCCCAATTATAAATGCTCTTTTGGCCCACGGTCACCAGCCTTACATAGCATCAGACGGTGTTGCACTTTCTCTTTTAAAAAAAGAATTTCCAGGCCTTCCTTCATTTAAATTGCCTTCTTACAAAATTACTTATGCCAAAAAGGCCAAGAATTTTAAAATTAAGATCCTATGGGATTCTCCTAAAGTATTAAAGGCAATGAACAAGGAGAAAAAAACTATAAAACAGCTGGTCAAGGAACACCAATTAGATGGTATTATTTCTGATAACCGTTTAGGTGTATTTTACAAAAAAGTGCCTTGCGTTTTTATTACGCATCAACTTAACGTTCTTTCAGGGAATACAACATGGATGAGTTCCCAGGCGCATCAAAAAATCATTAAAAAATTTGATGCTTGCTGGGTGCCCGATGTTAAGGAAAAACCCAATCTTACCGGCAAATTGGGGCATTTGAAAAAGTCTAAGATCAACATTAAGTATTTAGGACCCCTAAGTAGGTTTGAAAAAACAACCGCCGAAAAGAAGTATGACTTAATGGTACTGCTTTCTGGACCAGAACCGCAACGCACCATTTTAGAGGAAAAGCTTTTAGAGGAATTACAGCAATACGAAGGAAAAATACTATTTGTAAAAGGCAAAATTGAAAAAAGGCAACACATTAAGCAGCATAAAACACAGAAAGGCTGCATTGCTATATACAATTTTATGCAATCCAAGGAGTTGCAAACTGCTTTGAACCAAAGCGCACAGGTACTTTGCCGTTCAGGGTACACTACTGTAATGGATTTGGCCAAATTGGAAAAAAGGGCATTTTTTATTCCAACACCAGGACAATATGAACAGGAGTATCTTGCAAAACGTTTGCAAAAACAGAATCTAGTTCCCTATAGCAATCAAAGTGATTTTAAGTTTGAGGATTTGCAAAGGATGGAAACCTTTAAAGGGTTAAGGCAATTTGAATCTGATATTGACTACGCTAACTTATTTTCGCTTTTTTCTAAAGTAAACGAAAACTCAGAACCTACATCTTCCTCACTTTCAACATAGATTTTTTCATCATGAGCCTCTATGATGTGTTTTACAATGGAAAGTCCTAGTCCTGAACCTCCCTCTTTTCGACTACCGCTTTGATCTATCCTATAAAAACGTTCAAACAATCTTGGAATATGTTCTTTGGGTATTCCCTCTCCATTGTCCGTAACCCTAATAATAACCTTGTTTTTAATAAGATTCTCGACGCTTACCTCTGTTGTTCCATTTTGATGGCCGTATTTAATGGAATTTACAAGCAAATTGCTGACCACTTGTTGTATTTTCTCTCTATCAGCATTTACATATATTGGGTTAATATATTCCATATCAAAAGTAAGACTGATTTCTTTTTTTGCAGCTCTCATTTCTAAAAGATCAAACACATTTTGAATGAGTTCAATAATGTCAAAATCCTCTCTATCCAACTTAAGGCCTCCTACCTCTAGCTTTGTAATTAGGTCAAGGTCCTTTACAATATAAATCAATCTTTCTACTCCCTTATTGGCTCGCTCTAAGTATTTTTCCCTAATCTTTTTGTCATTCATGGCACCATCTAACAAGGTTAAAATATAACCTTGCACGGTAAAAAGAGGTGTCTTAAGCTCATGGGATACATTTCCTAAGAAGTCTTTTCTGTATTCTTCACGAATTTTTAAGGTATCTATCTCAATCTTCCTGTCCTCAGCAAATTTTTCAATTTCCTGTGTCAAGGTTTTCATATCTGTGGTAACAGGTTTTGACGAGAATGTTGAAGATTCCAATAGCGAGACATCATCATATATCTTTTTAACACGCCTGTAGATGAATCGTTCTACCCTAATCTGGAGTATGGTAAATGAGACAACAAAACAAGCAAGTGCAAACAGAACAATAAACGACCAGTCCATCTGCTCTTTATAAATGAGAAAGGCTGTAAATAATCCTGCAAGAAAAATAGTAATAAGGAGGGATGACCTTATGGCAAACTTATAAGATTTCCTTAATCTAATAGCCATTACAAGACAAACTTATAGCCCACACCTTTTACAGTTTTAAAGTGATCGTCTCCTATTTTTTCACGTAGTTTTCTAATATGGACATCAATGGTCCTACCTCCAACAACCACTTCATTACCCCATACCTTATCTAAAATCACTTCTCTTTTAAATACCTTGTTTGGTTTGGAGGTCAACAATGATAAAAGTTCAAATTCCTTTCTTGGAAGCACAATCTCCTCGCCATTGTTGACAATTTTGTACTCTTCTCTATTAATTACAATGTTGCCGACCTTTACGATATCCTCAACATCGGCCTTTTCTTCTTTTAATCTTCTGAGTAAGGCTTTTACTTTGCTCACCAATACTTTTGGCTTAATAGGTTTGGTGATATAATCATCCGCACCGGCATCAAAACCCGCAACTTGCGAATAGTCTTCCCCACGGGCCGTAAGAAATGTAATAATGGTATTCTCAAGACCAGGAGTGCTCCTAATGATTTCGCATGCTTCTATGCCATCCATTTCTGGCATCATAACATCCAATATAATTAGATGAGGAGTTTTCTTTTTTGCCTTTGCCACGCCTTCCACTCCATTCTTGGCAGTAAAAACTTCGTACCCTTCAGAAGAAAGATTATAGCTTACAATTTCCAGAATATCAGGTTCATCATCAACAAGTAGAATCTTAATGTCCTTTGTTTTCATGGGATGGTATTTTTTGAGTTGATCGCCCAAATGTAAAGATAATACTATAACCTCATCAATGCTTAACATTGATTTAATGTCATAACGTTATTGTAACAGTTTCTCAATAAACACTTAACCCGCCCCTAACATCGCTTTTACACCCTGTATCGTTCTTTGCCTCCAAATTCTAATCCAACAGAATACCATATGAAAACTTATTTAATATTCGTCTTTTCCTTATTCACCCTTGCTAGTATTGCTCAAGAGAACGGCAGTATTGTGGGTAAGTTGACTGATAAAGAACTTAATGATGACCCACTTCCTTTTGCCAACGTTCTAATAAAAGGAACTACAATGGGAACAACTTCGGATTTTGATGGTATATACGAAATTTCCGATGTTGAACCTGGAACGTATACTTTGGTTATAAGTTTTTTAGGATATGAAACGCTTGAGGTTCCCAATGTGTTGGTTGAAGCCGATAAGGTAACGGAGGTAAATACCGGTCTTGGCGCCAGTAGTGTTGGTTTAGATGAGGTGGTAGTAACCACCTCAGCAAGAAAAGATTCAGAAGTAGCTTTGTTGCTTCAACAGAAAAACGCACTTGTAATTCAAGAAGCAATTAGTGCGGAAGCGTTAACACTCAAAGGCATAGACGATGCTGCTGCAGCTGTAGCTCAAATTTCTGGTATTTCCAAACAACAAGGCTCAAGTAATGTTTATGTCCGAGGCCTTGGGGATCGTTACCAAAATACTACAATGAATGGTCTTTCCCTTCCTTCCAATGATGTAAACAAAAAGAATATTAACCTTGATCTTTTCTCTTCTAGCATTATTGAAAATGTTTCCGTAAGCAAAGCGTACAGTCCTACTTTTTATGGAGATTTTGCTGCTGGTAACGTAAATGTTGATTCAAAAGAATATACTGGCGATGGGTATTTTGAAATTTCTCTTGGCTCTGGAATAAACAGCAATGCTTCCGGTGAAGATTTTGTAAGAAGTGAAGGTCCAAGTGATTTCGGGTTTTATAACCGTTATGACAATGATCCGTTCGCAATTGTTCTATCTCATGGTGTTGACCCACAAGAATCATGGCACCCAGTCAATATTTCTGGTGCTATTGAAGGGGGTTACTCTTTTAATTTTAACGATGGTGATTCTAGACTAAGCTTTTTTGGTGCCGCCAGCTTTGGCAATGGTTACGAACTGCGAGAAGGACCTGCAAGGGATTTTACCAATGTATTAAAAGTAGATTTCCCAAATGTACAAGAGTACGCTTATAAGACCACAACTACAGCCTTGGGTAACATCACATACAAAATCAACAATGAAAACAAAGTAAAGTACAGTTCACTCTTCATTAACAGTTCTACTGATGCTGTAGGCTTTTACGGAGTTAATGGATTGGGAACAAATAGAGATGCCATTCTTACCACGGATGAAGGGTTTTATGTAATGAACGTTCAGTTTAACCAAGACATGATTTTTGTGAACCAATTGACAGGTCAGCATGTCTTTAACGAAAAGTTGTCTCTGGATTGGGGTACAGGTTTCAATAAGGTGTTTTCTGATGAACCGGATAGAAAGCGTATCACCTTGGAAAACTACCAATTGTCTTTGGACAATGATGCAAATACCAATCCCGTTTTTTATACAAACATTCCTTTTGACAATCAGAGGTTTTTTCAAAGTATTGAAGATGACGAACTTAACAGCTTCCTCAATTTAGGGTATCAAGTTTCTGAAAAAGTAAAGTTCAATTTTGGATATAACGGTCGTAGAAAAGAAAGAAGATTTAACAGTATTCGATACGGTTATGAAATTCAAGATAGAGACAATACCCCAATAACTGATGTCAACAATTTCAATACAATCTTTGATGTCAATAACATCAATATACCCAATGGCGAGGGATTATGGGATTTATTAGTACTAAATCCCATAAACAATGATATTGGAAATAGAAACAGACCCGGTCTTCCAGAAAACACATATAAGGGTAATCTAAATGTTCATGCAGTTTATGGAACTGCCGAACTTGAATTAAATGAAAAAATTAGTGTTATCCCCGGAATCAGGGTAGAATCCTTTAGCCAAAAAGTAGAGTACGATGTAATTAACATTAGTGCCACAGACCCAGGGTTCAGAGATGTTTATGAAAATATCTTTCTGCCAAGCTTAAATGTTCGCTACGCCATAAATGATGATTCCAACCTTAGATTCGGATTTAGCAAAACAGCTTCTTTTCCAGAATTCAAGGAGGTTGCACCATTTGTTTATGAGTCTGTAACACAGCGTATAGGTGGTAACCCAGATCTATTGGGCGGCTTAGACGGAAATGGACCAACCTATTCAGACATTTTCAACTACGACATAAAATACGAATGGTTTTTAGAGCGTGGTGAAATAATTTCAATAGCTGCCTTTGCAAAAACAATCAAAGATCCAGTAAACCGAGTTGTCGCTGCGGATGCCACTGGAACACAGCGCTATTTTAGAACAGGAGAGCAAGCAGATGTATTTGGCGTTGAATTAGAGATAAGAAAAAACCTATTAATGGATGCAGATGACAATGCCTTGGTATCCGTTGGCCTAAATGCAGCATATACAAATACCGATCAGGATCTTAAGGATATTCCAGGGGGTACTGAAAATACATTTGGAACAACATTTGATCGCACTTCCGAAGAGCTGGAAGGTGCATCCCCTTTTATTATAAATGCAGATGTAAACTACAGCCCTGTATTTGGAAACTACAAACCAAAGGCAACTGTAGCTTTCTCATACTTCTCTGATCGAATTTTCTCATTAGGATCAGGTAGTCTTGGAAACATTGTGGAAAAGGCTGTTCCCACATTGAATTTTGTTTGGAAGAATTCTTTTGGAGAACACTTTGAAGCAAATCTTACAGCCAAAAACATTCTAGATCCAGATATCTCTTTTGTTAGAGAGGGCACTGGAATTGGAGATATTACCATAAGAGAGTATAACCTTGGGGTTAACGTTGGGCTAACCCTCAAATATAAATTTTAATATTTTTTAAACTAAGAACAAATGAAAAACAAGTTTTTATTTTTAGGTATAGCCGCTGCTTTATTCATTGCTTGTGAGAGCGACGATACCTCAGACATCGTTATTAATGATAATAGCATCACAACAACAAACAACAATTCAGGTGGTGAAGAACCACCAGCCGATACTACCGTTAATCTTAACGGATTGTATACCGCAGACCTTACATTAGATTCTGCAATTGATTACGTTGTTACCGGTCCTGTATTAATGGCAAGTGGCACTACTTTAACAATCCCTGCAGGTATGACAGTAAGAGCTGAACCAATTGGTGTTAACGCTTATATTGCCATTCAGCAAGGAGCAAGGATTAACGCTGTAGGTACTTCTAGCAATCCTATTGTGCTTACATCAAATGCTACATCTCCTTCTTCAGGTGACTGGGGAGGATTGGTGCTTTGTGGAAGAGCACCCATTAATTCTACTCCTGATGGATCTGAAGATATAGCAACATCAGAAGTTGGAGCTCTTGCCTTTGGAGGAAACACTCCGACAGATAATTCTGGAAACGTAGAATACGTAAGAATCGAATATGCAGGTGGTGCCATTGATGGAAACGCCGAGCTAAATGGTTTATCCGTTTATGGCGTTGGTAGTGGAACAACTATAGATTTCGTTCAAATTTTTGAAGGGTCTGATGACGGTTTCGAATTCTTTGGGGGAACCGTAAATGCAAGTCACTTAGTTGTTGTCAATGCAGAAGATGATTCCATTGATTGGACTGAAGGATTTATTGGAACGCTTACAGATGTTTATGTTCAACATGGAAATTCACATGATAAAGCTTTCGAGTGCGATGGTTATAATACAGATTTTAGCAATGAAGGTGGCTATTTTTCCGCACCTACTGTTACAAATGTAACTGTTGTTGGCGATGGCACTGATGACGATGATGAGGCCATAAGATTAAGAGCTGGTACTCAAGGTACTTTTACAAATGTTGTTATCAACAACTACGCTGAAGGTTTTGATCTTGATGGTGATGCCGGAGACAATCCAACTGGTCAAGGAGTATTGGATGATTTGCTAAATATTGTTGATGTAACTTTCAACAATGTTACCGTTACTTTGAAAAACGATACTGGTGCCGTATTCAATGAGGCTGATGTAATATCTGGTGTTGGCAACGGTACAGGTACAGATATTGCTACCTGGGGTGCTGGATGGACCGTAGGTATTAACTAAACAAAAAAAGAATTAGATTATAAAAAGCCCCGAAATGCGGGGCTTTTTTTATGCACTTCATCGAAAAACGTGGGTTTTTTCCTAAAGCACTTCTATATCGGCGGTCAAATTTTCTATATTTGTGGCATACCCTTTGTAACCAATACTTTATGAAGCACCTTTACCTCGTCTTCTTCTTTTTTATTTGTTCCCTTGGATTTTCACAAGAATCCCAAGCCGGAGCGGATATAGACGGGTTTAAGTTGTATCCAAATCCAGTTACTCAGGGTAAAATCTATATAGAGACTACCAAAAATGCACCAAAGCAAATCTTAATCTTTGATGTATTGGGAACCCAAGTATTGCAAACGACGATCATAGGCAGAGAATTGAATCTTTCCAGTCTGGACAAGGGTGTATATATTCTAAGGGTTTTTGAAAACAATAGAGTTGCTACCAGAAAGCTAATAATCAAGTAATTTCCCTATTTTGTGCATTTCATCGCCAAAATACCTTCTTTTTCACCTTTACCTACATAATTCTTTGTTTCACAACATTTTGTAGCCCTTTTTAGCAAGTTTGCATACTTTTATATTGCTTATTTCCCAAATCAGCATTTATGAAGAAAATCTACTTTGTTCTCATTATGGCATTACCCCTATTCACTTTCGGTCAAGAGCTGGTCAGTGTAAATACTGAGCAGGCACAAGAACTACAAGGTTTTAAAATGTACCCTAATCCCGTATATGGCGAGGAAGTATATATTACGACTGCTTCCAATGGAAGCAAGCAGATAAAGATTTATGATGTTTTTGGAGATGTTGTACTTACAGATAGAATCTCCACCAACACACTAAACATCTCAAGATTGGTTCCAGGAGTCTACGTACTGCAAGTAACCGAACAGAAAAAAACAATGACTAGAAAACTGGTCATAAAATAGAAAAATGCGCTCAAAAAAAGCCCTTCCCCAGAGAAGGGCTTTTTTATTTTTGGGTACTTTTGTTTCCTAATGGACAGCTCAAAAATTCAACAAATCTTTTCTATATCAACACAAACTGAATTTGAGTCTCTGGCAATTGAAGTCTTTCAGTTTCAGTTTAAAAACAACACTGTATACCAGACATATTGCAAGCACTTAGGAAAATCTCCTTCTACCGTATTCAATAGTTTAGAAATCCCCTTTCTTCCCATAGAGTTCTTCAAAACACACAAAGTAAGTTCGTCAACTAAAAAACCTGAAATTGTTTTTGAAAGTAGTGGAACCACCAAAAGTGCTACCAGCAAACATTTTGTGTCCGATTTGAGCATATATGAACAGAGCTATCTAAAAGGTTTTAATACATTTTACGGCCCTGTAGAGGATTATTGTATAATTGGTTTACTGCCCTCATATTTAGAAAGGAAAGGTTCTTCTCTGGTCTATATGGTAAATGACCTTTTAGACAAATCAAAACATTCTAAAAGCGGTTTTTATTTGCATGATTTAAACAACCTGCATGAAAAACTAGGACAGCTTGAAGAAACAAAAACCAGGACACTATTAATTGGTGTTTCCTTTGCTCTTATGGATTTAGCGGAACAATTTCCCATTAAACTGGAACATGCCATGATTATGGAAACAGGAGGAATGAAAGGCAGACGACAAGAATTGATTAGGGCTGAACTGCATAATATTCTCAAGAATGCTTTTGGGGTATCTAAAGTTCATTCAGAATATGGAATGACGGAGTTATTGTCACAGGCCTATTCCAAAGGTGATGGCCTATTTAAAACCCCACCATGGATGAAAGTGATACCTCGGGATACAGAAGACCCCCTTTCCATTCAACCTTTTGGTAAAACCGGTGGAATAAACATTATTGATTTAGCCAATATAAATTCTTGCTCTTTTATCGCAACGCAAGATTTAGGAAAGGTCTACGAAGACAATACCTTTGAAATCCTTGGACGTTTTGACAATTCTGATATTAGGGGATGCAATTTAATGGCACTCTAGCCTTTTGTGTAGAACAAGGCAATTTCGTCATCAGCAATATTGGGGTTGTCCACAAAGGTCAAAACCATCGTATTCCCTTCAATTCTATAGGTATATTTTCTTCCATCAATATCTAGAACAGTTCCATTATTGGCAAATGAATACGTCCCTGCCTGAGTGATGAAAAAACTGGTGTCCGAATTTTTCACCACAACCTCTTCTTCAATACTATTAAAGGTTAATGTATGACCACTAAAGTCAAAATCTTCTTCAAAGAAGCAAAAACAACTCGCCCTATTTAAAATCCATTCCCCATTAAGGGCAACATCTGAGACGTTGTCATCATCTCCAGAGCAGCTCAAATGAAATAAAACTATGATCGCCAAAAAACCAGCTTTCTTCATTTTCTAAATGATTTAGTACAATTTTTAGACGCGCTAGATGATAAAACGTTGCGCTAATTAGCTTACCACCAATACAAAATAACTTTTCTTACCACGTTGGAGCAACACAAATTTGTTGTTGATTAAATCAGCAGTTGTGATTAGAAAGTCTTCTTTTACCTTTTGCTTGTTTACTGAAATGGAATTCTGTTTCAACTCTCTTCTTGCTTCGCCGTTTGATGCAAGAAAACCTGTTTTTGCTGCCAGAGCCCCAATCATGTCCAGGCCGGCACTTACCTCATCTATTGAAATCTTTGCTTGAGGAACTCCTTCAAAAACATCCAAAAATGTCTTTTCATCAAGTTCCTTTAAATCTTCAGAAGTGGATTTTCCAAAAAGTATATTGCTTGCTTTTATAGCATTTTCCAAATCGGCCTTGGAATGTACCTTCGTGGTTATCTCTTCTGCCAATCGCTTTTGAAGTGCTCTAAGATGAGGTTCATCTTTATGTTTGGCGACCAAATCTTCAATTTCTTCCTTACTTAAAAAAGTAAAAATCTTAATGTATTTCTCTGCATCTCCATCAGAAGTATTCAGCCAATACTGATAAAATTTATATGGCGAGGTCCTTTCGGCATCCAACCAAACATTTCCACCTTCGGTTTTACCAAATTTAGTTCCATCAGCTTTAGTAATCAAAGGGCAGGTAAGGGCAAACCCTTTTCCGCCTCCAATTCTTCTGATAAGTTCCGTACCGGTAGTTATATTTCCCCATTGATCGCTTCCTCCCATTTGGAGGGTGCAATTGTGATTTTGATATAGGTAAAGAAAATCATAACCTTGAACCAATTGATAGGTGAATTCTGTAAAGGACATTCCTTCTTTGGCGTCTGAGGAAAGCCTTTTCTTAACGGAATCCTTTGCCATCATGTAGTTGACGGTAATATGTTTACCAACATCCCTTATAAAATCAAGAAAAGAGAAATCCTTCATCCAGTCATAGTTGTTCACCAAAACGGCTGCATTCTCTTCATCACTTTCAAAATCTAAAAACCTTGCTAATTGGGATTTTAGTGCCTCTTGATTATGGCGAAGTGTTTTTTCATCCAATAAATTACGTTCTGCCGACTTACCCGATGGATCACCAATCATACCCGTTGCGCCACCTACAAGAGCAAAGGGTTTATGACCGGCCAATTGAAAATGTCTCAACATCATTACACTTACCAAATGTCCAATATGCAATGAGTCCGCAGTTGGGTCAATCCCCACATAAGCGGCTTGCATTTCCTCCATAAGGTGTTCCTCTGCACCCGGCATAATATCATGCACCATACCTCTCCACTGTAATTCTTGAACAAAGTTCTTTACCATCATAGTATTTTAGAATAGGTGCAAATATAAAATGAAGTTCTTACATCCTTGAATAAATCCATTGCAAATAGGTACTTTTACTATATGATTTTAGTTACCGGAGGTACTGGTTTGATAGGTTCACACTTGTTATTTCATTTGGTTAAAAATGGAAAAAAAGTCAGGGCCAGTTATAGAAATCAGAACTCCATAAACCGCGTTTCCAAAATTTTCGGGTACTATGTGGACAATCCTTCAGACTTGCTGGAAGAAATAACATGGGTAAAGGCAGATATTACCGATATCACTTCACTACATGAACTATTTCAGGATGTTGAATATGTTTACCATTGCGCTGCCCTGATTTCTTTCGACCCAAATGATTACAATGCATTGGTCAAAACCAATATTGAAGGCACTGCCAATGTTGTCAACATCTGTTTGGAACATAACATCAAAAAACTTTGTTATGTAAGTTCCATTGCCGCAATAGGTTCGAGCACCAAAGCTAAAGAAGTAACAGAGGATAATGAATGGAACGATATGAATGTCTCTGTTTACGGACTAACAAAACATGACGCTGAACTGGAAGTCTGGAGAGGTTCACAGGAAGGACTGGCGGTGGTTATTGTTAATCCTGGGGTGGTTATTGGTCCTGGATTTTGGAAATCTGGAAGCGGCACTTTCTTTACATATGCCTCTAAGGTCAAAAAGTCCTTTCTTCCTGGCGGAACAGGTTTTGTAACTGTTTCTGATGTAACCCATGCCATGGTGAACCTTATGGATTCTGAAGTGGAAAAGGAACGATTTATTCTTGTAAACGAGAATTTATCTTACCAGCAACTATTCCAAAAAATAGCGCCAAAACTTGGTGTTAAAGCACCTACCAAAAAAGTGTCTTTCTTGGCTTTAGAGTTTTTTTGGAGATGGGATTGGCTGCGAAACAAACTATTGGGAAAAAGGAGAAGGCTCACTAAAAATATGACCAAAGGATTGTATAAAGTCGAAAAATACAGCAGTGAAAAAATAAAAAAGACCGTTTCTTTTGAGTTTGAGAACCTAGAAAGTATTATTGATTTTTGTTGTGAAAAATTTAAAAACCAAAAATGAGGTATACTTAATCAATTTTTGGCTTAATCATGGAATCCTTTCGTTTTTCCAGTGCTTTCTTAGCACTATCATTTCTTTTTTTGGTTGCATTTTCCAGTGTGGCCTTTCTTGTATCCAATTTCATTTCCACTTTTTCATATATAGCTTGATACTCCAAAGGTACAGAGGCGTAGTATAAATCACTTTGGGAAAATTGAGCGCTGTCTATCCGATGTTTTTCATAAAGGAAATCCATTACCTTGATCCCTCTGTTTTCGATGATATGGCTAAAAGACGATTTGGTTGAATTCAATATTGCCAAATCATGCAGAATCTCGACCATTTTTTCCTGTGGGATGAGATTTTCCGGTTTCTCGATTATCTTTTTACCACAAGAGAAAAAGAGAGCCAAAAAAAACAACGCAATAACCTTTCTCATTTGCTATCTATTAAATGTAAGTCTCTTGGCTTTTTTCTCAGAGGAAAAACTTCCATTTTCATATCCTAAATGACCATTGATAAATGTACGCACTACTTTTGACTCAAAAGTAGTACCTTCAAATGGAGACCACCCACATTTATAAAGAATATTGGATTTTTTAACCACATTTTGGGAATCTCTATTTACTTGAACCAAATCTGCATAATATCCTTCTCGTATAAAACCTCTCCTATCAATATCAAAAAGTTTTGCCGGATTGTGGCACATTTTTTCCACTAACTTCTCAAAACCAATTTTACCCTCTTTCTCTTTTTGAAGCATGGCCAATAGTGCATGTTGCACTAACGGTCCACCAGAAGGTGCCTTTGTGTATAGATTGTCTTTTTCTTCAATAGTATGTGGTGCGTGGTCTGTTGCTATCACATCTATTCTATCATCCAATAGTGCTTCCCAGAGCTTTTCTCGGTCGGTTGTGGTCTTTACGGCAGGGTTCCATTTGATCAATGTTCCCTTTTCTGCATAATCTTCATCAGAAAACCACAAGTGATGAATACATACTTCTGAGGTAATCTTCTTCTCTTCTAAAGGAATTGCGTTTGTAAACAACTCTGTCTCAATACCTGTAGAGAGGTGAAACACGTGCAATCTAGCACCTGTTTTTTTTGCCAATGCAATGGCCTTGGAAGAAGAAAGATAACAAGCCTCTTCACTCCTGATAATAGGATGCAGTGCTATAGGAATAGCATCACCATATATTTTTTGGTATTTGGCCATATTTGCCCTAATGGTCCCTTCATCTTCACAGTGTGTGGAAATTACCATTTCTGTATTTCTGAAAATATTTTCCAAAACGGCTTCATCATCCACCAACATATTACCAGTTGAAGACCCTAAGAACAATTTCACTCCTGAACAAGCATTTTTATCCAGTCTTTTTAGCTCTTCAAGATTATCATTGGTTCCACCAAAAAGAAAGGAATAATTTGCATAGGCATCTCTTCCAGCAATAGAGAATTTTTCCTCTAGTTTTTCTATGGTGGTGGTCTGCGGGTTGGTATTTGGCTGTTCCATAAAAGTAGTAATGCCTCCAGCAAGGGCAGCTCTACTTTCAGTGGCAATAGTTCCTTTGTGCGTGAGTCCGGGCTCCCTAAAATGTACTTGATCATCGATTACGCCTGGTAACAAATAATCTCCGTTCAAATCGATGACCTCAGCATTGTCAGCTGTAATATTGGCATCAATACGAGCTATAAAATCTCCATCAAGAAGTACATCAGTTTCAAAAATGCTATTCTCATTAACAACTTTGGTGTTTTTTAGTAGGGTTCTTAACATTTTTAAAAATTCTTTTTGAAAAATATACTTCTAAACTTCATAGCAATTACGCCAAAAATGGCTTCTCTAATTATTGACGAATTCATTTTCGATTTTCCATTTACCCTATCCGTGAAAATGATGGAAACTTCTTCAATTTTGTACTTTTTGAGGTACGCTCTATACTTCATTTCAATTTGAAATGCATAGCCAATAAATCTAACTGCATCCAAATTTATATTTTCCAAAACTTCCTTTTTATAGCAAACAAAACCAGCCGTTGGATCATGAACCTGCATCCCTGTAATAATCTTTACATAAAACGATGCGCCATAAGACAGTAGTATTCTGTAAAGAGGCCAGTTTACTACGTTTACCCCTTTTTTATACCTAGAGCCAACTGCCACATCTGCTCCATTTAAACAAGCCCTGTGCAATCGGGACAAATCTGCTGGACGATGAGAAAAATCAGCATCCATTTCAAATATATAATCGTAGTTCCTTTCTAGAGCCCATTTAAATCCGTGAATGTAAGCAGTTCCCAAACCTGATTTTTCCTTGCGCACCTCAAGGAAAAGACGTTCAGGAAATTGTTCTTGCAGTTTCTTAACGTTTTGAGCTGTGCCATCGGGTGAATTATCATCGACCACAAGAACATGAAAATCTTTCTTTAGGTCGAAAACAGTTTTTATTATAGCTTCAATGTTTTCAATTTCATTGAAGGTCGGTATTATAACTAAACCGTCTGCCATTCACATAAGATTAGACCGCAAAAATAACGTTTTATAATTTGCGTTTACAAGTTGTGGTGTGTATTACTAGCTATCTTGTTGATCAATATTTGTAACTTTGAACCATCTAAACTCCATTTAATGTTTCAAAAGTTTCCCAGGCTTTTTCTTATTCTTCTGGCAGTTCTTTTTGTTCTTAACCTTATCCAAAGTTATTTTACGGAACTTATTTATGATGAGGCGTACTATTGGTATTATGCACAGAACTTGGATTGGGGCTATTTTGACCATCCACCAATGGTCGCTTTTTTAATTAAGCTAAGTAGTTTTTTGTTTGATGGAGAGTTGGGGGTTCGTTTTATGAGTTGTGTGCTTTCTGTTGGCACCTATTTAATTCTATGGGAGTTAATAGACAATCCTAAGAAGAAAGAGTATGTAAGCCACTTCTTTCTTCTTCTATTTTCAATGACCCTAATGAATGCATATGGGTTCTTGACGCTTCCGGATACTCCCTTGCTGTTCTTTACAGCTCTATTTTTACTGCTTTACAAATGGTTTCTGAACAAGCCCTCTATTTGGGTATCAGTTTTTATGGGAATGGTAATGGCAGCTTTGATGTACAGTAAATATCATGCGGTCTTGGTGATTTTGTTCGTATTTCTCTCCAATTTAAAACTAATCAAAGACAAACATGCATGGCTAGCTGTTGCTGTGGCATTGGTTTGTTATGGCCCGCACTTTTTATGGCTTTATCAAAATGACTTTGTATCCATTAAGTACCATCTTTACGAACGCCCCAATCAGGCATATTCGTTTACCAAGTTCACCTTGGGCTATTTTGTAAATCTTGTTGCCATTTTTGGTCTGCTTTTTTATTGGGTATACCTATCGTTGATCAAAGCCAGATCCATTAATAAATTCACCAAAGCCCTTCTATATCTCACCTACGGAGTCATAATTTTCTTTTTCATCTCTAGTTTCAATAGAAGAGTACAAACGCAATGGATCATCATTATCTCTATTCCCATGGCTGTTCTAGCTTTTAACCATCTTATTGAAAATGCCAAGAGCAGAAAATGGATGTACGGCATTGGTATTGTTAGTATGGTGATTCTCCTCTATGCTAGGGTTTGGTTGGTGCATGCAGATTTGTTGCCCCTACTTTTTGAAACGCATGGCAATAAGCAATGGGTATCTGAACTAAATTCAAAAGCAGGAGATGTTCCAATAGTATTTGAAAATTCATATCGCAGTGCCCCCATGTATGAGTTTTACTCGGGCAACCCAGCATTTTCCCTTAACAATCATATGTACAGAAAAAACCAGTATTCCATTGATGATTCTGAAGAAAGGGTTAGAAATGAAAGAATTCTGTATGTTTCAAAATACAGAACAAGTGGCGATATTACCTATTCATATCCTGACGGTACGCTGTTCTATGGGGTTTTCATGAATGACTTTCAGTCTTATCGTAAATTGCAATGTATTGTTGAAGAGCCTCATGAAAAATCTCCATATGTATTAAAAGTTTACAACGCATATGAATTTGATATTCCGCTTGAAAACCTTAAATATACGGTGGCCTATTCCAACAAGTACAAACAGGTCAAAGAATTGGCTCCTTTGCAGGTCAATGGCCTGAAAAACAATGAAACGGTTCTAAAATCCAAGGACACAGTATTTTTCCACTTTGAACTGCCTAAGACCAAAATGGAAAATCCTGGGTATTTTAGAGTAGGTATAGCCGAAAATGACCTCTTGCCCGGACTAAATGGTAAACCTATAAAACTAGAAGAATGAACCCCGTTTATAAAACTATTGAATCCATAGATTGGATAACGCTTGTTCTGTTTTTTAGTATGGTTGTGCTCGCTCTGGGAAAGTATCTTTTCAAAAATAAATTCTTGAACTTCATGATATTGCCCTTTAACAACAGGTACGTTGTGCTTTATAACAAAAAGGGACGTCTTCTCAGCTGGTTTCATATTTTATTGACCATATTCCAGCTGATCAACTTCTCGTTGTTCCTATTTTTGATTCTGAAAGTGTTTTTTACATTGCCGAGCGAAAATAATCCGACCTCTTTCTTTTTATTGATAGCGGGGTTGCTTCTGTTTCAAATTGTAAAAATGCTACTTCAATTTGCACAAGGGTTTGTTTTTAATACCCAAGGGTTGATTTCCGAATTATTGTTTAACAAAATATCCTACCTCAACTATAGTAGTTTGGTAATGTTCATCAGCAACATTGTTCTTATTTATATTCTAAAGGACTCGAAGATTGTAATTTCTTCCGCTATCATCTTAATTATTTCCATTAATGTCATTGGACTGACAAGGCTATTGAAGAACCATCAAAAAGCTATAATTCCCTATTTTTTCTATTTTATTTTGTACCTTTGCGCACTCGAAATTGCACCCTTAGTGTTAGTTGGAAGCTATCTAAAAGATTGAAAGCTTATGAAAGTAAAAACAATTTTGGTTTCTCAACCAGAACCCAAAATAGAAAATTCTCCTTACTCGCGATTGATTGAAAAAGAAAAAGTAAAGGTGGATTTTAGACCTTTTATTCATGTAGAGGGAGTAGAAGCAAAAACTGTAAGGCAGCAAAAAATTGATTTAAACAATTTTACCGCTATCATTCTTACAAGCAGAAACTCTGTAGATCACTTCTTTAGGATTGCAGAAGAAATGCGTTTTAAAGTGCCAGACAGCATGAAGTATTTTTGCCAATCTGAAGCGGTTGCTTATTATTTGCAAAAATATGTGGTTTATAGAAAACGTAAAATTTATGTAGGAAAACGAATGTTCAATGAACTGGTTCCCCTCATAAAAAAATATAAGGATGAAAAATTCTTATTACCATCGTCTGATACGCTCAAAGTTACAGTTCCGCAAATTTTGGATGAACTTAAAGTAGATTGGAAGCGAGGCATTTTTTACAAAACGGTTATTAGCGACCTATCTGATCTTAGAGAAGTAACCTATGACGTTTTAGTATTCTTTAGTCCTTCGGGAATTGAATCCTTGCTAAAAAACTTTCCAGATTTTGAACAAAATGGGACCCGTATAGCTGTGTTTGGAAATAGCACTGTAAAGGCTGCGGCAGATGCTGGACTTCGTATTGATATACAAGCTCCCACTCCTGAGACACCATCTATGACAATGGCTCTTCAGAAATACATAACCAGTGTAAACAAATAAGTTGGTTGTTATCCAATATAATATTAAATAACAAAGGCCCGATCAAATGATCGGGCCTTTGTTATTTTAAAAAGCATATCGTTGTGGTCCCCCACGCCTAATTTCTTCACTAGCATATTCTTCAAACTTCTTAAAGTTCTCTCTAAAAGCATTCGTAAGTTTAAAAGCTGTCTTATAGTATGCCTCATCATTGTTCCAAGTAGCTCTTGGACTTAAAACTTTTGTTGGAACTCCAGGGCACTCCCTTGGCTGTGCAACTCCAAAAACAGAGTGTATATGATAGTTATCGTAGTTGTAAAGCCCCAGTTCTCCATTTAGGGCAGCACTGATCATAGCTCTGGTATACTTTAACTTCATTCTGGTCCCTACCCCATAAGGGCCCCCGGTCCATCCAGTATTGATCAACCATACATCAACTCCGGATTCTTTCATTTTTTTACTTAACATCTCTGCATATTTGGCTGGGTGCAAAGGCATGAAAGGAGCTCCAAAACATGCAGAAAATGATGGTTGCGGTTCTACAACTCCAGCCTCTGTACCAGCAACTTTGGCCGTATAACCAGAAATAAAGTGGTAAGCAGCTTGAGCAGGTGTAAGCTTGGATATTGGAGGAAGAACACCAAAAGCATCAGCTGTTAGAAAGAAAATATTCTTTACATTTTTACCTATAGAAGGTTGTTGAATATTATCAATGTGATATATTGGATAACTAACCCTGGTATTTTGTGTAATAGAAGTGTCTGAAAAGTCAACGACACCCTTATCATCCATAATTACATTTTCCAAAATAGCACCTTGTTTTATGGCCCCATAAATTTCAGGTTCGTTTTCCTTAGAAAGATCTATCACCTTTGCATAGCATCCTCCTTCAAAATTAAAAACGGTATTGTCCGCGGTCCATCCATGCTCATCATCACCAATTAGTTTACGGTTTGGATCCGTAGAAAGCGTTGTCTTTCCTGTTCCTGATAAGCCAAAGAAAATTGCCGTATCACCCTCTTCCCCAACATTTGCCGAACAATGCATTGGCAAAGTATTTTTAAATACCGGGAGAATGAAGTTTAAGGCGGAAAAAATTCCCTTTTTTATTTCACCTGTATACCCAGTACCGCCAACTAATGCAATTTTTCTTGAAAAATTAAGAATTGCAAAATTGTGTTGCCTGGTGCCATCGACCTCAGCATCGGCCATGAAACCAGGAGCATTGATTACTGTCCACTCCGGGTCAAAGGCTTCAAGTTCTTTTTCTGTAGGTCTTAAAAACATGTTGTACGCAAACATATTGGACCATGAATACTCATTAACAACCCTAATATTAAGCTTATAGGCATCTTCTGCGCAAGCGTAACAATCGCGAACAAACAATTCTTTTTCATTTAGATAAGCTATTACCTTATCGTAGAGTTTATCAAACTTTTCACTATCAAAGGGAATATTAATATTTCCCCACCAAACTTTATCTTCAGTAATTGCATCTTTTACAATGAAACGATCCATGGGAGATCTTCCGGTGAATTCTCCAGTATTCACTGCCAAGGAACCGGATGAAGCCTCCCTGCCCATATCTTTATCGATGGTCAAATCATGAAGTTCTTTTGAAGAGAGTTGATAGTGTACGTTATTGTGCAGTATTCCATATGGCTCTAACGAAATCGTTTTCGTTGCTGGGATAAATGCATTCATTTTAAAGTTTTTTTAGTTGGCACAAAGCTAGAAAAATATACCTTTTACAACCTAATAATTGTTTATTTAAATGTTTTCATGGTTAACGTGTAGAATCCAAGAAAAAACCATCCAATAAGCAGCAATGTTCCTCCGATAGGAGTTAAAAATGCTATTCTTTTAAAATCCATGGCAACTAAACTATTGATGGCCAATAAATAGATTGAAAAAGAAAAAAGAAGGACACCAACTAAGACCAATAGGAATACCGTCTTTTTCTGTCTTGTTGTAGGTCCATTCCAAATTCCCAGAATCAATAGGAATAGAGCATGGTACATTTGATATCTAACTCCTGTTTCAAAAGTATCAACGGACTCTGGCCCAACTAGTTTTTCTAGGCCATGCGCGCCAAATGCACCTAAGAGAACAGCTAAGAATCCTAGCAATATCCCAGTAGAAAAAATTGTTTTGTTCATAACTTAATGGGTCTGTATTTTTAAAAATATAACAATTTGATACCTTAGTATTCGTTTTAATCAAAAGTAAATAAAACCTATGGTCCGCACTATTTTGGTTCTGGGAGCAGGAAAATCCACCTCATACCTATTAGATTATCTTCTAAAAAAATCTAGGGAGGAAAACCTGCATTTGGTTATTGGCGATCTTCATCCTGAAAATATTCCACAAGATATTGCTTCACACCAAAACTGTAGTATCATTACATTGGATATTTTTAATGATGAGGATAGAAGAAAAGCAATAGATTCTGCATCTATTGTGGTTTCAATGTTACCCCCAAGATTGCATATTAAAATAGCCGAAGATTGTATTCATTTTAAAAAGCATCTTGTTACCGCATCTTATGTAAGTAACGAAATTCAGGAATTGGACAATGACGCTAAAAAAAATGGCCTTGTCTTTATGAATGAAATTGGTCTTGATCCCGGTATTGACCATATGAGTGCAATGGAAGTAATTGATCGCATTCGTGATAAAGGTGGGAAAATATTGCTTTTTGAGTCTTTTACAGGCGGCTTGGTCGCACCTGAACATGATTCTAACCTATGGAGTTATAAATTTACCTGGAACCCTAGGAATGTAGTAGTTGCAGGACAAGGTGGAGCGGCTAAATTTATACAGGAAGGTGCTTATAAATACATTCCCTATCAAAAACTTTTTCGGCGAACTGAACTTTTGGACATTGAAGGGTATGGCAGTTTTGAAGTATATCCCAATAGGGATTCTTTAAAATATAGGGAAGCATATGGCCTTCAAGACAGTCTTACCTTATATCGCGGAACCATGCGCAGGGTAGGCTTTTCAAAAGCATGGCAAATGTTCGTGATCCTCGGAATGACTGACGACAGCTATGTTATTGAAAATTCTGAAGGAATGTCTTACCGCCAATTTGTAAATCAATTTTTACCTTATTCTCCAACAGATTCGGTTGAATTAAAGCTACGGCATTACTTAAAAATTGACCAAGATGATATTCGTTGGGGCAAATTAATGGAACTGAATCTTTTTGATGATTCTAAAACGATTCCGCTCAAGAATGCCACCCCTGCTCAAATGCTGCAATATATACTTGAAGACAGTTGGACGCTGGAAAAGGATGAAAAGGACATGATTGTTATGTACCATAAGTTTGGCTACGAGATTGATGGCAAGAAAAAACAAATAGATGCAAATATGGTTGTTCTGGGAGAAAATCAAACCTATACAGCAATGTCCAAAACTGTTGGGTTACCAGTTGCAATGGCGACTCTACAAATCCTTAATAAAAAGATTACCACTCCAGGAGTACAAATTCCTATTAGCAAGGAAGTTTACGGCCCTATACTTTCAGAGCTAAAATCTTACGGAATTAACTTTAGAGAATATGAAGTGCCATATTTAGGGTATAATCCTGATTCTATTGGAAGTTAATATTTTACCACTTTTAGGTATCTTTAACTACAATTTTGAATCACATCAATGAAAACCACTAACAATTCTGTCAAAATCGATGGTATAGATAAAAAAATACTAAGATACTTGATGGAAGATGCTCGAAGACCTATTCTAGAGATTGCAAGAAATATAGGTATTTCTGGAGCTGCAATTCATCAACGGTTAAGGAAATTGGAAAACTCGGGATTACTGTCGGGGTCAAAATTCATCATCAATCCAAAAGTTCTAGGCTATACAACCATGGCTTATATTGGTATTTTTCTGGATAAGGCCATGGCAAACCCACAAGCGGTGAAAGAATTGGAAAAAATTCCCGAAGTATTGGAATGTCATTATACAACAGGTAACTGGTCTATACTTATTAAAGTTTTATGCAAGGACAATGAGCATTTAATGATGGTGTTGAACAAAAAAATTCAGCAAATAGACGGGGTTTCCAGAACCGAAACCTTCATTTCATTAAATCAACAGATAGATCGTCAAATTTCTATTTAGGAAAGATATCGCGCTTTTATAATATTGAAATGACGAAGTTCATGCCCAGCTATGTGGTAGGCCAAGCCTCTGACTGTTCTTTTGTTTATAACGCTCCCATCAAAGTCAATTCCTTCACCTCCTCTAGTTAAACTGTCCTCAGGTAAATTTTGAAAAAGGGATATGGTAGATCTTCTTACCCACTCATATTCTTCAAAAATATTTTCTAGACTGCGCTCGTTAGCGTTGGAACATTTAGCATACAAGTCTTGATCAAAGCCGTGCAAGGGTGTATCATCATTTCTGGCGTACCTCAGTGCGCGATAGGCAAAAATTCGCTCGTCATCAATCAGATGGACCAATATTTCCTTTATGGTCCATTTGTTTTCTGCATAACGATATTTCAGCTTTTCATCTGGAAGAGCCATTATAAACTTTTTAATTTCAATAAAATTATTCCAAAGGTGTTCCAAGACCCTGTCATCATCTTCCATCAAATCCAGATAAACATGAGAGTATTCTGGATACTCGCCAACCAAAGGTTTTTTAATTTTTCTCATTACAAACAGTATTAGTTTCACTCTCTTCGTTAAAGCACGAAGCCCATGTATGTCTTGCCCAAAATCCCATTGGTTCCAACAATTCAAAAAGCTGTTTACCATATTCTGAAAGGGAATAACCATCTTTGGTCCGCACAATCAAATGTGCATGCACAAGCTCTTTTAGTCTTTTATTGAGCGTTGTTGGGGAAATTGACTCGCAATATTGCTGCAGTCTTCTAAAAGTACTAGGACCTTCGTTTAAATGCCATATAATGCCCATTGCCCAACTTCTCCCTAGCAGGTCAAGAAGGGCCATTACAGGCTGTCCGGTTTTAGATCCTCTTACAGCAACTCCAGGTTTAGGTAAAATCATGATTGCTACATTTTATGTAGCAATACTACGGAAAAAGTATTTTCTTAACCAATAAAGCCATAAAAAAACCTGCTTGAATTGCTCCAAGCAGGTTTTTCATGTTACGGAAATTGGTTTAATCTCTTCCTCCAAAAATCTGGAAAGCCCAATAGACCAATGAGGCCAAAGCACCTAAAGCTGCCACCAAATAAGTTCTGGCAGCCCATTTTAATGCATCTTCGGCTCCAGCATATTCTTGTTGGCTAACCATGTTTTTCTGCTTTAACCATGCTAGCGCACGGTTACTGGCATCATATTCTACAGGTAGTGTAATAAAGCTAAATAGTGTGGCAAACCCCATCATAATCAATCCTGCTACGGCAATGTAAAACCCAAAGCCTACGCCTGCAGCTGCACCCAACATTAAACCACCAAAAACAATCCAAGTGGACATGCCAGAAGTAACGCTTACTATGGGCACCAATTTAGATCGCATTGTTAACCACTCATAAGCTTGGGCGTGTTGCACCGCATGTCCTACTTCATGAGCTGCCACCGCAGCAGCAGAAGCATTGCGCTGACTATAAACTCCTTCACTCAAATTCACGGTTTTGTTCTTTGGATTGTAATGATCGGTAAGCATTCCTGCTGTGGAAATTACTTTTACATCTCTAATACCATGGTCATCCAACATTTTTTGGGCAATTTCTGCGCCACTCATCCCATTACGCAAATGAACCTTTGAATATTTTTTGAACTTGCTCTTCAATCGGCTACTCACCAACCAACTGATCAAAGCAATTCCCCCTATTAATATATAATATGTCATCATAGTTTCTGTGTTTTAATTGATATAAATATACCAACAATAAAGCAAAAACCCCGCCATGGTTGGGCAGGGCTATTATACTGACAAAATGTTATGTTATGCGAGTACAGGCTCCCAATTAAAGGCCTCAGTTATTCCTTCATATACTACCTCACCATCGACAATATTCAATCCTTTAGCAAGAGACTTATCTAAATTACATGCACTGCGCCATCCCATATTGGCCAACTTTAATACATATGGAAGCGTTACGTTCGTTAAAGCAACTGTAGAGGTGTATGGGACTGCCCCAGGCATATTTGCCACACAATAGTGCACCACATCATCAATAATATATACAGGATCTTCATGAGTGGTGGCCTTTGTAGTTTCTACACATCCCCCTTGATCCACGGCCACATCAACAATGACTGTCCCGGGTCGCATTTCCTTTAGCATGTCCCTTGTGATTAGGTTAGGTGCTTTTGCGCCTTTTAGTAGTACACCACCAACAATTAAATCATGGGTCTTTATTAGTTTTCTAATATTGAATTCACTAGAAAATTCGGTCACCACGTGACTCGGCATTACATCGTTCACATATCTGAGGCGCTTCATATTAATGTCTAAAATGGTAACATGAGCACCCAAGCCAGCTGCCATTTTTGCAGCTTGAATTCCTACGGTACCCGCTCCCAAAACCAAAACTCTTCCTGGTGCCACTCCTGGGACTCCTCCAAGAAGCACACCTCTTCCCTTAGCAGGTTTTTCCAAATACTTTGCACCTTGTTGAATGGCCATGCGTCCTGCCACCTCTGACATTGGTGTTAAAAGTGGTAATGTGCCTTCCTTATCTTCCACTGTTTCATAAGCGATGCAAATGGATTTACTTGCTATCATTGCTTTGGTAAGGGCCTCGCTAGATGCAAAATGAAAATAGGTGAATACTATCTGTCCTTTTTGAATAAGGTCATACTCTTCTGCTATGGGCTCTTTAACCTTCACTATCATATCACTTAGGGCATAAACTTGACCTATTGTATCCAAAATAGTGGCCCCGGCCTGTTGATAATCCTGATTGAAAAAGCCGCTCTTTTCCCCAGCCCCAGACTGCACATAAACGGTATGGTCATTCTTTATCAATTCAAAAACCCCTGCTGGAGTCATTCCAACTCGACTTTCGTTGTTCTTGATTTCTTTAGGCACTCCTACAATCATTTTGTATTGTTTTTTGTTAATAACTCAAAGTTGTCACAAAAAATACAAAATTGAAAATAAAATCGATAAAAAATAGGGGTCTGTAGATGTAAAACATGTTTTTTGCAAAAAATACCCCTTAAAAATAGGGGTATGTTTCAAAATATAAATATTTTTCACATAACACACCCCATAGCTTAAGTTGCTATTTATGTATAAGTTTTAGAATTAGCATGGCGAGTGCCAGACCTCCTGTAACCACGTTAGCCAAAATAATTGCCAAACTGTTATGATGAACCCCATAAACCACCCAAAGGATAAGCCCCGCAAGAAGAACAATATACATGGTAAGCGACACATCTGCTGTGGATTTGTGCTTTAATGCTTTATAAACTTGTGGCACAAATGCCGTAGTAGTCAATGTGGCCGCTACAAGACCAATGATTTCAATTAATTCCATAACGAGTTATCTATATCAATTACAGAAACATAAAGTTTCATCAAATGAATCTACTTTTCTCTCTAGAGAAAAGGGTAAACTACCCTACAATATTTACAATCTTCCCGGGAACCACAATCACCTTTTTTGGTGTACGCCCCTGCAATTGTGCCTGAGTCTTTTCATTTGCCATAACGGCCGCTTCAATATCTTCCTTGCCCATATCCAATGGCAATTCCATAGTAAAACGCATTTTACCGTTAAACGAAATAGGGTATTCTTTGCTGCTCTCCACCAAATACTTTTCTTCAAACTTGGGGAACGGTACCTCTGCAATAGATGTTGAATGACCTAATCTTTCCCAAAGCTCCTCGGCAATGTGAGGTGCATATGGAGAAACCAATATGGCCAACGGCTCTAAAATTGCTTTGCTTGTACACTTTTGAGCCGTTAATTCATTTACACAGATCATAAAGGTAGATACTGAAGTATTAAAAGAGAAATGCTCAATATCCTCTTCTACTTTTTTGATGGTCTTGTGCAGCGTTTTTAAGTTTTCTGCTGAAGGTTCTGCGCTTTCATCAACAGTAGTATATAACTTCCATAATTTTTTAAGGAAAGAATGAACCCCTGTTATACCTGCCGTGTTCCAAGGTTTGGATTGCTCCAAAGGTCCAAGGAACATTTCATATAAACGAAGGGAATCAGCGCCATATTCCTGACAAATGGCATCTGGGTTGACTACATTGTATTTAGACTTGGACATTTTTTCGATTTCTCGGCCTACAATATATTTTCCATCTTCAAGAATGAATTCTGCATCTTTATACTCAGGTTGCCACTTCTTAAAGGCTTCAATATCCAATTCATCTGAAGCATTGACCAATGAAACATCTGCGTGAATAGGAATAACATTTTTTCCTTCCTTTTGTCCTTTTGAAAACAATTTATTTGAATCCAGCTCCTTAAAAACAAAAGCACTAGTCCCCGTAATCATCCCTTGATTGATCAATTTTTTGGCAAATTCCTCTTTTGGGGCCACACCCACATCAAACAAAAACTTCTGCCAAAAACGAGAGTACAACAGGTGCCCTGTTGCATGCTCACTTCCACCTATATACAAATCCACATCTTCCCAATAATCAATAGCTTCTTGAGAATAAATAGCCTCACTATTGTGAGCATCCATATACCGGTTAAAATATTGAGAGCTGCCCGCCCAACCTGGCATGGTATTCAATTCCAAAGGAAACACCGTTTTGTGATTGATCAATTCATTATTCACCACTGTACATTGTTCGGTGTCCCATGCCCAAACAGTTGCATTCCCTAAAGGTGGTTCCCCAGTTTCCGTAGGAAGGTATTTTTCAACCTCGGGTAGTTCCAAAGGTAAATGCTCATTTGCAATCATTTGTGGCATTCCATCCACATAATACACCGGAAAGGGTTCTCCCCAATACCTCTGACGACTAAAAACAGCGTCCCGCAAACGGTAATTTATTTTTCCTTTGCCTTGTCCTAGTTTTTCCAATTCGAAAATAGCACGCTTTACTGCTTTTTTATAGGGCAATCCATTTAAGAAATCAGAATTGGCAATAATCGTTTTTTCTTTATCGGCAAATGCTTCTTCAGAAATATCAATTCCCTCAAAAATATTGGGAATGGGAATATTAAAGTGCTTAGCAAAATCATAATCCCGCTGATCACCACAGGGAACAGACATTACAGCCCCTGTTCCGTATCCTGCCAAAACATAATCCCCAATCCAAATAGGAATGGGCTCCTTTGTAAATGGATGTTCTGCATAAGCTCCGGTAAAGGCACCTGAAATTGTTTTTACATCAGCCATTCGATCACGTTCGGAACGTTTGGCCGTAGCTTCCACATATGCACCAACCTCAGCTTTTTGTTCCGGCGTGGTAATTTGATCAACCAACTCATGTTCTGGCGCCAAGGTCATAAAGCTTACTCCAAAAATGGTATCTGGCCTAGTGGTGAAAACAGAAATAACAGATTCTGAATTTTGCACTTTGAATTCTGCCTGAGCACCTTCCGAGCGCCCAATCCAATTTGTCTGCGAATCTTTTAGCGGTTGAGGCCAATCAATAGTATCCAAACCATCCAATAAACGCTGGGCATAGGCTGTAATTCGCATGCTCCATTGTGTCATTTTCTTTCGGATAACAGGATGACCACCCCGCTCTGAAACTCCATTGACAATTTCATCATTGGCCAAAACGGTCCCCAATGCGGGACACCAGTTTACTTCTGTGTCTGCCAAATATGTCAATCTATATTTTAAAAGTAACTCTTGTTTGGTTTTCTCAGAGAAACTATTCCAATCTTCTGCACTAAAAACCGCAATATCATCATCAGAAGCTGCATGTACTTTTGAATTTCCTTCTTTTTCAAAAATGGAAATCAAATCGGTTATAGCTTCAGCTTTATCTGTGTTCTTATTGTACCATGAACTAAACAATTGGATAAAAACCCATTGTGTCCATTTGTAATACTTGGGGTCAGAGGTTCGCACTTCACGACTCCAATCAAATGAAAAACCAAGTTGGTCTAGTTGCTCTCTATATCTTTTTATATTAGTTTCTGTAGTAATTGCAGGATGTTGCCCTGTTTGAATAGCATACTGTTCCGCAGGTAAACCAAAAGAATCGTATCCCATTGGGTGCAATACGTTGAATCCCTTATGTTTTTTGTAGCGAGCATAGATATCTGTAGCGATATAACCTAGTGGATGTCCAACATGCAATCCAGCTCCCGAAGGGTAAGGGAACATAGAAAGTGCATAGAACTTAGGTCTATCGGAATTATTGGACGCTTTAAACGTTTGGTTGTTTGCCCAATACTTTTGCCATTTGGCCTCAATTTCCTGGAAATTGTAGTTCATTTTATATCTTACTTCTTTAATTTGGCAAAAATAGGTTTAATCCATTAAAGCGGAAAAGATTAAGCAAGCCTATTCAAAACCAACATTACAAGGCCTCATTGCGAAACCACTTACTCTTTTCTTTACTATTTTCAGTGCTTTTTCTTCAAAAGTCAAAGGCTCAATTGGGTTTTTGCAGTGGTAATTCTGGAGACCCAATTTTTACGGAAACTTTTGGGGCAGGGTTACAAGACGGCCCTCCATTGCCGGCAGGAGCAACTACATACAACTATGTAAATGGAGGTCCTTTGGAACCTGTTGATGGAAATTATACCATATCCAGCAGAACTAGTTTTTTTGATTGGTTTAACACAAATGACCATACCCCTGGTGATACAAATGGCAAAGCTTTTATTGTAAATGCAAGTTTTACATCAGGAGAGTTTTTCAGAAGAACCATCAACGGGCTATGCGAAAATACTTCATATGAGTTTTCATCTTGGTTGATAAACCTTCTGCCAAGTACCGGCTGCAGTGGCAATGGCATTCCAATAAATGTAAGGTTTCAGATTTGGGACAATACTGATACAAATTTATTGGCAACTGGAAACACTGGAAATATTTTTAGCAAGTCCACGGCAATATGGGAACAATACGCCTTGGTTTTTCAAACATTACCTGGCCAGACTTCGGTTATTTTGAAAATGCTCAACAATGGGATAGGTGGCTGCGGTAATGACCTGGCCATCGATGACATTGTTTTTAGGGCCTGTGGCGATAGAATAACCCTTGCCGATACTTTAGATAATACAGGTATTGCCGTATGCGAAGAAAATGTTCCTATATCAGTTGATCTTAACGCAACACCCGATTTTTCCATTTACAGCACTCATGCCTATCAATGGCAAGAAAGCACGGATGGTACAACTTGGAACGATATTGTTGGTGAAACCGCTCAAAGCCTGACATCACCTTTAATTTCTAGCACAACATTATATCGAGTAAAGGTAGCAGAAGACCCTATTAACCTTTCCAATTTAAATTGTAGTGCGGTATCTGATGTTTTTGAAGTCATTATTGAAGAGAGACCTATGCCACCAACTTCTTTGGGAGAGGTTTCGCTTTGTGAGGATGTTGTTGGAGGAGTATCCGTTTCCACTCCAAACGGTATTACAACAAATTGGTATGACGCCCCAGTTGGGGGGACCCTTTTACAGACTGGCAGCCCGTTTTATGAAACTACTATCAATGGCACCTATTACGCAGAAGCGGTATCCGAAGTAGCAGGTTGTAGATCCGACTCTAGGACGGCGGTAAGCATTTTTTATAATGATTTGCCCATCTTAGAAAATGAAGCGTTGATTCTATGCGAAGGGGAATCAGTGGTCTTATCGGCAGATTTACCCAATTCCCTCTATTCTTGGAGCACTATGGAAAACACTCAGGAAATAACTGTCACTCTGCCAGGAGAATATACGGTAACGGTAACCGACAGCAAGGGCTGTAGCACCACAAAGGTGATTGCAGTTTCTCAAATTGACAAGCCCATAGTTGATAGGATAGTTTCTGATCACAGAGATTTGACCATTCTTACCCAAATTGGGGGTGATTTTGAATACTCCCTTGATGGCATCGTTTATCAGGAAAGTCCTAATTTTCAAAATCTTTTGGGAGGAGCATACGTTGCTTACATAAGACAGAAGAACTTTTGCGGTGTGCTTCGATTTCCATTCGTCCATTTGGTAATACCCCGGTTTTTTACCCCAAATGGTGATGGTATAAATGATCGTTTTATCCCAGAAGGAATTCAAGTCACCGACGACTATGAAATTAACATCTTTGACCGAAACTTAAGACTTATAGCACAATCCAAAGAGAAAGACTATTCTTGGGACGGTACTTTTGATAGCAGACCTCTACCTGCATCCGATTATTGGTACACTGTAAAAGTTGGGAGCAGTTTGTTCAAAGGGCATTTTACGCTCAAACGTTGATTTTGACCCATAATTAGAAGTTAAAACAATTCAATAGTCCAGAATTATACAATTGTTAATTCATACTTTTCTATTTTTACGTACTGATTTTCCTTTATGAGTCAATATATTGAACGATATCAACGAAGAAAGCTGATTTCCTCCTATTTTTCTGTGGTGTTAAGCATTGCCTTGGTGCTTTTCCTACTAGGGGTTTTGGGACTTTTGGTTTTGAACACTAAAAAACTTGCTGATCATTTTAAAGAACAGATAACCATTTCTGTCTTCTTAAAGGATAATGCAAAACCGGTGGAAATTGAACAATTGCAAAAAAGTTTGGCAATGGCAGATTATACCAAATCCGCCGATTATGTATCCAAAGAAGATGCAGCAGAACAGTATAGCGAGGATATAGGTGAAAACTTTATTGAGTTTTTGGGTTATAATCCACTTAAAAATGCCATCGATGTCAACCTTAAAGCAGACTTTGTATCTCCGGAACAGATTGAGGAAATTGCAAATGGCATTTCTGCCAAAACCTATGTTGAAGAAGTTAGCTATGATAAACCGCTTATCTCATTACTAAACGATAATGTGAAAAAAATAAGTCTATGGATTCTTTTTGCAAGTGCCGCTTTTACATTGATAGCTGTGTTGCTGATCAATAGTTCCATACGGCTTTCCATCTATTCCAAGCGATTTATTATTAAAACCATGCAGATGGTTGGGGCTACCAAAACATTTATCCGAAGACCATTTATCTGGACAAACATAAAATTGGGAATGTTGGGAGCAACGCTTGCATTAATTGCTCTAGCTATTGTGCTTTACTATGTAAATACAAATTTCCCAGAACTCAACTTGTTCCAAGACCTTGTTGTTTTAATAGTGTTGTTTATTGCAGTTTTTGGTCTTGGAGTCATTATTTCTTGGGCGAGCACCCATATTGCCACTCAACGTTTTTTGAATTTAAGGACTGATGATCTTTATTATTAACTTTACAGCATGAGTAAGAAAAATAAGAACGCACAAAAACCAACCCCCCAATTTATATTTCAAAAAAGAAATTATCTTTTTCTTTTTATAGGGTTGGCCTTTATTGCACTAGGGTTTATTTTAATGACTGGCGGCGGCAGTGACGACCCAAATGTTTTTAATCCAGACATATATAGTTTTAGAAGAATCCGTTTGGCGCCTACTTTAGTTCTTATCGGTCTTGGCATTCAGGTATATGCCATTTTGTTGAATCCTAACAAAAACAAAAAATAGTTTGGAGATTATAGACGCTATCATCCTTGGAATCATTCAAGGGTTGACCGAATTTTTACCTGTATCATCAAGTGGGCATTTGGAATTGGGCAAGGCCATTTTAGGAAGCAATGCATTACCAGAGGAAAGTCTTTTGTTCACTGTGGTTTTACATTTTGCAACTGCCTTAAGCACCATCGTAGTTTTTAGAAAGGATGTTTGGGATATTATAAAAGGACTTTTTCAGTTTAATTGGAATGAACAGACACAATTTTCATTGAAAATTATCATTTCCATGATTCCCGCAGCGCTGATAGGTTTTTTCCTTGAGGATTTTATGGAAGTGTTTTTTGACGGCGCAATTATCATTGTAGGTATTATGCTTATTATTACTGCTGTTCTGTTGTATTTGGCAGATTTGGCAAAAACTACTGATAAGGGTGTTTCTTACAGAAGCGCATTTGTTATTGGTATGGCACAGGCCGTAGCCATGCTACCTGGTATTTCAAGAAGTGGTGCAACAATTTCAACTGCTGTATTATTGGGAATTGACAAGACAAAGTCTGCACGTTTTTCCTTTTTAATGGTAGTTCCGCTAATCATAGGCAAAGTGGCAAAAGACATTCTTAGTGGGGATATTAATTTTGTTGGCGATGAAACCGTTGCAATGGGAGCTGGATTTATAGCTGCCTTTGTTGCTGGACTTGCAGCTTGTACTTGGATGTTAAAAATTGTGAGACAAAGCAAGCTTACCTATTTTGCCATTTATTGCCTGATTGTTGGTCTAGTCGCAATTGCTTGGAGCATCTGGGGGTAACTCTCCTTTTAAAAATGTTGGTTTAACCTAAATTCACTCCTGCTTGAAAACCAAAGAGGACTTTTTAAACGGACAAATTCTGTTAATTGATAAGCCACTGGAATGGAGCTCATTCCAAGCGGTCAATGCTTTAAAGTGGGGTATTAGAAAGAAATTCGACTTAAAAAAAATTAAAATAGGACATGCTGGTACACTAGATCCACTGGCTACTGGACTATTGATAATCTGTACCGGTAAATTCACAAAAAAAATTCCCGAATTGCAGGGGCAGGTCAAGGAATACACTGGCAGTTTTACCTTGGGAGCAACCACCCCTTCTTTTGATATGGAAACAGATGTTGACCAGAAATTTCCAACAAAACATATTACCGAAGAGCTTATTCTGTCTGCCACAAAACAATTTCTTGGTGAAATTGAACAAGTGCCTCCAATATTTTCGGCCTTAAAAAAAGATGGTAAACGGTTATATGAGTTTGCGCGGGAAGGAATCAAAGTGGAGGTTAAGTCCAGAAAAATAGAAATCTTTGAATTTGAAATTACCCAGGTACAATTGCCAAAAATCCATTTTAGGGTTGTTTGCAGCAAAGGAACATACATAAGGTCTTTGGCACATGATTTTGGCAAATCCCTGCAATCTGGAGCCTATTTATCCGAGCTCCGAAGAACCAAAATAGGTGATTTCAACGTAATTAATGCGGTCACCCCAACGGTTTTCAAGGAAAATCTATGACTTAAAAGTTAAATACTTTTTAAAAAATAGATTAGGCATAATCATTGGAATAAAATAATTTTAGAAAAAAGCGGTTATTATATCACCATGAACCTAAACAGAAACCAGTTATCATTCTTAATAACTTTTTTCTCTATGTCACTGATCGTGTTGTTACTATACAACATTCATCTGGGAGGCGTACAAGAGGAAGAATATGTTATTGAAATGAGTTTGGCTGATGAGGACATTGAAGAGTTATTGAGAGAGGAAGAGGAACGAATGGAGGAACTGGCCAATAATGACCCCATTAAAAGCCATATGGCCTTTAATGAAACCGCAAAGCCTTCTGTTGGCAATCCTGAACCGCTAAAAACGCTTGAGGAAATTCTGGAAGAGCGCGCCTTGAACAGCGATCAAAGTGACTTTTCCGGTTCTGATAGTGAGTACGCCGACCATCTTAAGGAGTTAGCACAAAAAAGGCAAGAGAAAAAACAATTGCTGGGTGAACGTGAAGCTCAAAAAGAAGAGTTCACCAATAACCTAAAAGACAAGCGCACTTCTATTTCTTATTCTTTAATTGACAGAAATGCATATTCGTTGCCACCACCAATCTATACTTGCATTGAAGGAGGAAAAGTGGTCATCAATATAAAAGTGGATGCTTCAGGATATGTTACCGAGGCAGATTACAATGATCAGAGTTCTGGAACAAGTAACGGTTGCTTGGTAGACAATGCTATTGCCTATGCATTAAAAGCAAGATTTAGTCCAGATTCCAAAGCCTCCCAAATAGGAACGATTACTTACCTATTCCAAAGGAAGTAGTGCAACCAAATCCTCTAAAATATTCTGTCCCTTATCTTTATTGTACCAGACTTGAAGGTCTTGCTTAAATTCAGAGGTAAGTGTACCGTGTTCTTTTTTATAGGCTTCGACCATTTCTGTGGCAGTACTTGATCTTGGACCCCAATCATTCACTATTTCTTCGTTAGCCCTGTCCATAACGATCAATTTGGGAATAGAACGACTACCATTGGTCAAGAACTTATCCATTAAATCCAAGTTTTCATCCCGTAATACAATCTTGAACTCAATATTTGGGTTTAGTTCTGTAATCCTGTTCATAACAGGCAAACTTGGAGAAGCATCACCACACCAGCTTTCACTCAGTACCAAAAAGGTAAGTTTAGAATTTACCCTGGAAATCCTTTCTTCAATTTCTACTGGAATTTTTAACGTCTTGTCCCATCTATTCATACGGCGATCATTCAGTTCCGTATAATTGATGAGTGATTCCAATTGATCTACACCAGTGGTCTGTCTATTTTTGGCCAAAAGATGCACTAAATCTCTATATTCTCTATAATCCATCCCATTTGAAATACCTTTTTGAACAAGTTCCAAACGTTCTTTCTGTATATTTTCCTCAATTACTTCCATGTGATACTTTTTCCAAAATTAAGTCTCAAAAACTCTATAAGAGCTGACTTTTATCATTTGTTGTATTCCTAACCGAAAACTTACAAAACCTAATTAGTTGGAAAAATGGGGATGAACTTTATTGGTTTAACAACCTTTTCTTTACCATGCCCCCCTTGGTGTCATTTATACTATTCATGACCACAAAAGCGTTTGCATCTATTTTATTGAGCTCAATGTTCAACTTTCTAATCTCTAATCTTGTGACCACAGTGTAGATTACATCATATTCATTATGTTCCCCTTTCTTTCCATAGCCCCCACTTGCTTTATAAATAGTTAATCCTCTACCCAGTTTCTCTGTAATCATCACTCTTATTTCCTCGCTTTTTTCAGATATAATGGTCACGCCGGTATACTCTTCAATACCCTCAAGTACAAAATCCAAAGTTCTTGAGGCTGCCAAATAGGTTAACATAGAGTACAAAGCCGCTTCAATTGACAATAAATATGCCGCAGCCAAAAAAATCAGGATATTGATCATAATGATCACATCCCCTATTTTTGTTCCTAGCTTTCTGCTTAAAAAAATGGCCAAAACCTCGGTGCCATCAAGAACGCTCCCTCCCCTAATGGAAAGACCTATTCCCGCACCCAAAAAGAAACCGCCAAAAACGGCAACCAACAACTTGTCTTGGGTTACTTCTGGAAATTGAATAAATACCAATACCAAAGCAAGTCCTAAAATTGCAAGAATGGCCTTTATGGTAAATTGCCTGCCCAATACACGATATCCCAAGAATAAAAATGGAATGTTGACCAAAATAATCAAAACCCATAATGGAACGGCGGTTACCTCTGTTACCAATAATGAAATTCCTGTAGCGCCACCATCAATAAATCTATTGGGCAACAAGAAGCTTTCCAAACCAAATGCCGCAGAAAAGATTCCGGTTAAAATGAAAAATAGGTCTTTTAAAATTGGAGGTATCTTCATTCTTGGCTTATTATGGTCATGAAAACTATTTCACTCTTAGATTTTTTGTTTACAAGATTTCTGGGTTGATGGCCAGACTCTTAAACAGTCTTGCTTTGGTATAAAAAAACTTGTTCTGTACTTCATTCTGTTTTAGGGCAGCATCGATGAGCTTTCCTTCTCTCGAATTAATTAAAAACAACGAACTCTCACCAAAACTAAATTTCCGCTCTTCAGCATTCAACAGGGTATTGTAATCTGTAACAATATTTGCGATCAATTGGTTCTGTGCAGTGTACGAGTCTAGCTCACGATATATAGCAACGACCTTGTTCTGAATTTCTATCTGTGCATTGTCCCGCTCAAATTGTGCATCTTGTAGTTTAAACTTTGCCAATTTTAAATCCCCTCTTTCTTTTCTTAGGAACAAAGGGAACCGAAAACTTACTCCACCCTTGAAATTGTCAATGTCCAAAGAGTTTATTTGGTCTGGTGATTCTGTCAAGAAATTGTATTGGACATCCAATACCGGCAGCAACTTATTTGCTTTCAATCGCTTATCCACAACCAAACCATCAATCTTATACTCCAAAGACCTTAGCTTAGGGTGATTTTCAAGTGTAAAACTATCCAAAGGTTTACCCATAATCTCTAAGGTAACGTCAATCTCGCTCTCTACATTTTCATCTGGAATTACTTCCGGCTGTAATTCTACAGGCACATCATTAATCCATAAAAAATTTGAAAGTTCCAAAGATTTTTTCATTAGTCTAACTTTGGCCTGTTCCAAACTCAAGGCTCTGTTTTGAACTGCAATCTTGGCTTCAACGGTGTCTATAACTGCTATATCTCCGGCTTGAGCACTTTGTTTAACTCCTTGAAATCTTGTTTCAGCATTTTGAAGAAAATCTTCAAAAATCACAGCATCTTTGTAAGCTCTTAACCAATCAAAATAGGCCAAAGAAGCCTTATACAATACTTGGTTCACAAACAAATCTTGGTCAGCTTTGGATTGTTCTCTAAAATATTTCGCCTTTTTAAGGGTTGCCATTCTTTCATTTATCCAAAAGCCTTCACCCAAGGACATAGACACCCCTGCGCTGTACAAGCCATCTTCAGGAACTGTCTCATCAGGATTTAGGAAGTCTCCCTGGTTTTGCTCAAAGTTTCCCTTCAATTCTATTCCAAACCAAGTAGGAACTTTAAAGGTTGTGTTCAACCTATCCCAATATTCTGTTCCTTTAAGGTCCTTTCTATCATAATCCACTTCTATTTTTGGATCAAAGCCTCCTCTGGCTTTCATTAAATTGGCCTGTCCCATAGCAATGGTAAGCTGTGCTTGCTTAGCAACGGGATGGTACTTTTTTACATAGCCCAAATACTCATTAAAATTGAGAATGATAGAGTCTTGTTGCGCTTGAACCCAAAAAGTGAATAGAAAGAAAAGTATCCATACCTGGATTCCTTGCTTATTTCTTTTTAACATCGACTACTTTGTTTTCAGGTTGATAATAATTTGGCGGGAAACCATTTAACTGTCTCCATAGCTCAAACCAAATAGGAACATCTTCTAACAAGGCCATGGTATTGGCACCAGAGCCTACCCGTATGTCTTTTGGCCACGGCTGATCTTCTTTATCTGGGGCCAACAGAATTCTATACTTTCCATTATTGCTTATAAAAGTTTCTATGGCCACTACCTCTCCTCCAAAGGTTCCAAAGGAAACATTGGGCCAACCACTAAAAACAATAGCAGGCCAGCCATCAAACTGTATACGGACCTTTTCACCAATATGAAGCAGCGGTAAGTCTATAGGTTCTACAAATGTTTCCACTGCCATATCATATTCTGATGGCATAATGCCCACCAATCTATCTCCTTCCTTAAATGTCTCTCCAATGCCAGATTGTATTGCTTTGTTGATAAACCCACTTTGAGGGGCTTTAATGTAAAGCATGTCATTACGCATTTCATAATTGGTGTATGAATTCTCCAATTTGGTAACCTGTGCCTCAGAATCAAATTGATTTGACTGTGCTGTAAACATATCACTTTGGGCCTTAGAAATCTTGTCTGTATACTCCGCCCGCACTCTACTTATTTCTACCTGAGCATTTATGACATTGTTCTTACTTGCCAACAATTTGTTTTCTTGTGAAATTAACTTGGCCTGGGTTTCCTGTAATTTTAAACGTTTTTCTTCAACATCTGTGACGGCTTTTAGTCCTTCTTGCTGAAGTTGAACTACACGGTCATATTGGCGCTGCGCAATGGAAATATTTGTTTTTGCAGCCTCCAAATCAATACTGTCACTCTGGACTTTTAACCTAGACTGAAGTAATTTGTTTTTGGATTGTTCCAGTTTTAATCCACGCTCATTTGACAAAGCCCCAATTTGTGTGTTGAGTGCTTGCACTTTTCCCTCATAAGATGTCACCGCCATTGACTTGGCCTTGATTTGCTGTCCTGTACGCTCTACCAGTTTTGGGTCAAAATATTCACTTTTAACCTCAGAGATAAAGAGAATGGTGTCTCCTTTCTTTACATAATCTCCTTCACTAACATACCATTTTTCAATTCTGCCGGGAATTGGCGATTGAATAGTCTGTGGACGTTGATCAGGTCGTAATGTTGTTAAATAGCCTTTTCCCGTTATGTTTTGTGTCCATGGCAGGAAAAGGATAATGAATGCTATCACAAAAAAAGCAGCCAAAAACCTATTAAAGTGTTTGTAATGCGTTCTATAGAAGACTTTCTTAACCGCCTTGTATTCGCTAATGTCAACCTTTTCGTTTAACTTGTTTGGTGATATATTCAGCATGGTCTTTCTATCTTTCGTTAATCAATTTTCCATTTTCCATAGTAATAATGCGTCCACAACGTTCTATCCATTTAGGATTGGAACTTACTATGACCAAAGCCCATCCATTAGAGTCATCTGTTAAAAAGTCCATGATCTCTGTAGCTTCATTTTCTGGAAATTGATCCAATGGGTCTTTTAGGATTAAGAGCTTAGGCCTTGTAACTATGCTACGAGCCAAAACAATTTTCTTGGAAATTGTATAGGGTATTTGCTTTCCTTCAGGATATAAAATTGTTTTTAATCCATGTGGTTGTTCCTTTACAAATTGGGTCAACCCTGTTTTCTCCAATGCCCAATACACTTCTTCTTGGGATATATCCTTATTTCCAAATGTTATGTTGTTAAGCAGTGATCCCTCAAACGGCGATTCTTCACTCAACGATTTTCCCAGATGAGACCGGTAGTAGTTAAGGTTGACCCCTTGGAGCGCTACCTCGTTCACAAATATTTTTCCTTGGTCTGGCTCCAAAATACCTGCAATTAACCTTAGCAAGGTTGATTTTCCAGAACCACTTGATCCTTGTAAAAGAATAGTACAAGTGGGCGTTATAGAAAGTGATACATCATCAATGATCTTTTTGTCCCTATCAGGAACGTTATAAGAAACATCCGAAAGCTCAACCACAAATCCCTCATTATCTGCAAAAGGTTTTTCACCATCTTGTGGTTCTAGTTCTTTATCTACAACTTGCCCCAACTTCTCTAAAGAGGTTAGTAGATCATAAAAAGTCTCTAGTCCCAAAATCATTTTTTCAACAGAACTAATGACCAAAAGAATAATAATTTCCGCCGCCACAAACTGTCCTATGTTCATTTCTTGATTGAGTACAAGCAGTCCTCCAATCAATAGAAGTCCGGCGGTTACCAAAACCTTAAACCCGATCATTTGGATAAACTGAAGCACTAAAATTTTAAAATGACTTTCCCGGGCTTCTAAATAATTGGTCACTAAAGTGTCGTTTTTATCAATGCCATGCGTTGTGCCGCCAGAGAGCTTGAAACTGATAATGGACCTTGCTATTTCTTGAATCCAATGGGCCACTTTATACTTGTTTTTGGACTCATCCAGACTAGTTTCTAAACCACGTTGAGCGGTGAACTTAAAAACAACATATATGAGCAACAACAGAAGTAGACCATAAATAATGAAGAAAGGATGATAGAATGACAGTAGTAATAACCCAAATACTATCTGTAACAACGCCGCCGGAAAATCTATTAAGATCTTTGAAAGTCCTTTTTGCACCGTCAGTGTATCAAAAAAACGGTTTGCCAGTTCTGGCGGGTAATAGTTCCTTAACTCGCTCATTTTTATCTTTGGAAATCTATAAGCGAATTCGAATGAAGCTCTTGTAAAAATCTTTTGCTGTACGTTTTCAATAATACGTATCTGCATTAGCTGCAACGCTCCAGCAAAGGCAACTCCCAGAGTTACCAAAACTACCAAAACCACCCACGATGTGCTTACCTGCGCACCTTGTATTAGGTTAATAATGGCCTGAATCCCCAAAGGCAGGGAAAGATTCACTATACCGGCAAATATGGCATAATAAAATACTTGAAATATGTCTTTTTTATCTAATGCAAGCATGCCCATTAGGCGCTGCCAAGCAGTAAGAATGGTTTTAGGCATTTTTGGTAGGTTTAACGACTCTAAAGACCAAGTCTATAAAGTATTGTGTTGGGGTTGTGGTTTGGTTACAATCTGTCAACATGGGAAAGTGCTCCTTTAGAAAGTATTGATGCAAACTTCCCTCCAAAATCGTACTCGCCAGACTAGATGGGTAAGGATAACTGCCGTCTAGTGACACAATCATTTCATATAGTCTGTTTACCAGCCTTTTGTATATTATAAAATAACCATCTTTATTCTCTTGGTCCACCTCTTTAGTAAGGTATGATTTGGAATATTCATTAATAACAATCTTACTTAGCAACACCTCGTTTATATGAGAAAAAGAGACATCCTGCTCCACTGTTTGAGTAAGAATCTCTATTGCTTTTCTCAGTTTCTCGCTCCGATCGGTAATTCCGTTTGTTGCGAATACCATTTTATATTCTAACCAGCCCCAGTACCATGAAGCCAAATAGAGGAGAAGTTTATGCTTATTTTCAAAATATCTATAAATGGAACTTTCATTAGATTTGATGCGCTCTCCCAGTTTTCTGAATGTAAAACTTTCAAAGCCCATTTCATCAATCATCAAAATGCTCTGTTCTATGATTCTTTTTCCCAAATCCGATGATTCAGGGTCTTTTACATATATCTTGTCATTGATTCCGATTCGAATTGACTGCATTAATCTTTCCATAAATAAAAGCTGTTATAGATTTTCAACAAATATAACAGTATTACTATTAATATATGATAGTTTAACTACTTATTAACAATAGTAATGCTTTTTTATAGAGGATTAATCTTATCTTTATATTGATGGCTATGCCAAAAATTGGAACTTATGAAGGCACAGATTCTATTTTATGTATGTTTTTTAACTCTTTCGGGACTTCAAATTACTGCTCAGACCAAATCACATCAAATTAACTTCAAGCATTTTACGGAAAGTAGAGGTGATTTTGAAAAAGGAATGTTGCTGGAGATTCCTTATGCCGATATTGTGCTTGTGGACAACCATTTAAATTCTTCTTCTGGATTTGGGCTTACCATGAATTTTCATGGAAATATTGTGGTAATTGACCAAATGGATGTTATGCCAGATGGAACCACACAGGTAGTTTTAAGAAGAGAAGATGGAAGAAATTTCTACGGCTACAAGCCCACCATAAAGGCCATTTTGGTAAGAGAAAAAACTAAAAACAATTCATCTATGTAGTTATGAAGTATCTCATGTTATTATTTACCCTCTCTCTATTTGTATGTACTTTAAGTGCACAAGAAGACTTTTCTGATAAGGTAAAGGTTGGCGACCAACTCATGATCGTTAAGCCGGCAAGTTTATCCTATCAAAGTATTAACGTACCTCGCAAAAATTTCATTATCAAGCGTGGTGGTATTCCCAATGTTTCAACTTTGAATAATTCCATTGTCACAATTACCAAAATATCAGGCAAGGACAACCCTATGATTACATTTAAAAGGTCTAACGGAAAAAAGTTTTTTAAAGCCTACAGAACATTGACCGCAGAACTCAATACCGCAATCAACATTGGTGAAATGGAAGTATATGATCAATAGAAAAAAGAGCTGTTTTGCCAACGGATTCTGTTTTCTCAGAGCTGTTTTACCCTCAAATAGCAACCTAATTATTCCTTATGGTTTTAATACATATTATATGCGATTCTCCTAAACAGGCAAATGAAATAGTTGATTTTCTGATTGATGAAAAATTAATGCTCAATCCATTTCTTTCGCACAAGACCCTTTACAAACCCAAAAAAAATGGAGAAGAGAAAAGTTTTGAACAGACCTTGGTAATGGGCACAACCAAAGCATTGCTCTTTAACACAATAAATAAAACCATTAAGAAGAGATTTGCGAAGAACCCTCCCCTTACCTATGCTATGCCCATAATTTATATGGATGAACATCAGAATCTTGAACTGCAGACCAAAACCCAAAAAGTTTGATTGAATGAAAAAATTGTTACGACCTTTTTATCGCTCCAATTCACAAAACAAAAAGTCATCAAACTCGCAAACTGACAATGTAGAATCCTTTCTCTTAATTGAAGGGAATTTTGCCCCAGCGGATGCAGCAGAAGTGCTTTTGTCCTTACTCAATGACAAAATCAAGTTCCACACCGTTCAACTTTTAAATTTAAAAGATACCAATAAGATAGATTCATTAAATTCTGAAAACAGGATAAACTACCTTAAGCAGGCCAAAGGCAGGATGACAGAAATTATTTTAGATGCCCAATCCCAGGGAGAACAATTAAAAATTCATAGTACCATTGAAATTACCAAAGCATCGTAATTTGTCTTAGTATTTTTCGTACCAGCTAAAATCTTCATGAATAATTCTTTCTTTCTCTTTTCCCAGGTAATCTAAAAAAGATGAAGCCACCGGAGACAGTTTTTTAGACTTTAGCCAAACCAAGTTCCATGTAGTTTGAATTGGTAATCCCTTTTTAGGATATATGTTCAAATCTCCATTGCCCAGCTCATTTTTTATTCCAATTAAAGGCATAACAGAACATCCTAACCCAGCCATTACCGCTTGTTTTACAGCTTCATTGGAGGTAAGCTCAATACGTTTTCCAACTTGGATCTGTCTCCCTTTTAAATAGCTTTCCATAGCCAATCTGGTGGCAGAGCCCTGCTCTCTAAATATTAGCGGAGTATCTTTTACAAACATACTTTTAGAGAGCAAAATCTTCTCAAAATAATTGGGATTGCCAACCAAATACAGGACGTTCTTCATTAAATCTATCTTATTAAGCTTCAAATGATCTGGCAATACGGATACAAGAGCAAAATCAACCTCATTGTTTTCAAGACCTTCAACAACTCTAGCCTTATTGGTAACGTCCATTATTAAATCCACTCCTGTATTGGATTTCATAAAACCGGATAAAAAGTATGGCATTACATATTTTCCGGTGGAGACCACAGATATCTTTAGTCGTCCGGCCAATTTTCCTCTAAAAGATTGCATTTTATAATTTATGCCCTCTACCTCATTCAAAATTCTTTCTGCTGAATGAGCAATTTCTCTTCCAAAATCGGTGACAAACAATTTCCTCCCAACTATTTCTGTGAGCGGAATTGGAAACTGGGATTGAAAATTTTTTAATTGAATAGATACCGCAGGCTGGGTTAAATAAAGCTCTTCGGAAGCCTTTGTAATACTCTGTTTTTCAGCAATTTTTAAAAAAATCTGAAGCTGATGCAATGTATAGTTCATAAATAATATTTATGCGTTTCATAATAAATATAAATAAAAATATATGATTATAATATTTCAACTTTGCATCAAAATAAAAACCATGCTGTACAAACTTTCACATTCACAAAAATTTTTGGCCAAAAAGGCCAAGACAAAAGATGCAGAAAAATTCTATCCGATATACTACGCCTTAATGGGGTTTATGTTCGGTAGCATTCTAATACTTTCTGCCCTAAATGATTTTCTATTCTTTGGGTGGCTGAGCATCTCAATGTCAATCGTATTCGGTCTACTGTCCATTAATATCATTGGAAAGAGACAAACAAAAAAATCCAAAACAATTTAAAAACAAGAAAAATGGAAACTTTAATCGAGACAAAACAAAAAATACAATTGGTTGATGGCAGCTTTACCCCATCTGAAGCATGCGATGTCATTACATCCTTATTAAATCAGAAAATTAACTTTCATAAGCTTCAGCGTCTGTCATGGTGCGAGGGGGACAGAGATGCCAACACCAAATATCCAGATGAAAGAATAGCTGAACTGGAAAGAGAAAAAGTTATTGCAAATGAATTCATCAATAGCTTAAGAAGCGAAGGGAAAAGACTTCGTATAGATGGTATTCTTAAAATCTCTTTGGAAGAGTAAAACTAAATGGACTTACACCTTCTTATTGACAACTTAACCAACCCCGCTTTATTATTTTTCTTTCTCGGCATCATCGCCGTTCAATTAAAGAGCGATCTTGAAATCCCGCAGAATTCTTCAAAGTTTATTTCATTGTACCTGCTTTTTGCAATAGGGTTTAAGGGAGGGCTGGAACTCTCCCACAGTGAATTTAACATGGAGATAATATGGTCCCTGTTATTTGGCATTTTCTTGGCTATTTCGGTGCCGGTTTTTGCCTATTTCATTCTTAGAAGAAAATTTAGCGTTGAAAACTCTGGCGCAATAGCGGCAGCTTATGGCTCAGTAAGTGCGGTCACATTTGTGACCGCAATTTCTTTTCTAGAGATTGAAAACATAGACTTTGGCGGGCATATGGTTGCGGTCATGGCATTGATGGAAGCACCTTCTATTATAATTGGAGTACTGTTGATGGCCTTCTTTAAAAGAGACAAGGAAAAGAAAAGCAACTTTAAAAAAGTCCTGCATCACTCCGTAACAAATGGTAGTGTACTATTGATTTTGGGTAGTTTGGCCATTGGTTTTTTGGCCAATGAGCACCAAGCTGAGGGTATTAAACCATTTACTACAGATATTTTTAAAGGCTTTCTAGCAGTATTTCTTTTAGATATGGGTATTACGAGCGGAAAAAAGCTTAATGATTTTATTAAAAAGGGCTGGTTTGCCCTTATCTTTTCAATTGGTCTACCGGTAATCAATGGCTGCTTTGTGGCATGGTTCAGCCAATTTATAACGGAAAGCGTAGGAAACCGATTTTTGTTCTCCATTTTGGCAGCTAGTGCATCCTACATTGCCGTACCTGCCGCAATGCGTATAGCCGCCCCAAAGGCTAATCCAAGCCTATATGTGCCAATGGCATTGGCATTCACCTTTCCCTTTAATATTACACTCGGGATGCCACTTTACCTTTTTATCATACAATGTTTTCAACCATAAAGTCATGGCAAATGAAAAAGAAAGAACGCCCTGTTATTTTTCCAAACCACAAAGCTGATGAAACCTCCATCAAACCCTACCATAAAAACTATGAAGTAAAGCTAGGCGCCATATTCAAAATTGGAGAGCCGGCAAATAGGTCTTATCTCTATCTTAACGATTCTCTGAATGACGGTGCCCAGGACTCAGAACTAATTATTCCCGCTCATAAAATAATCAACCAAACAGTTGTAATCATTGGAATATTGGAATTGTCCAATGCAGTTCAAAAAGTGATTTTGGAAAGAAAGGACAAAAATGATTTTTACAGAGGACAAAGCAGGCTGTTTGTAAATCTTGACCAAGCCATTGTTGCCAAAGAGCTCATTCCAGTTTAAATTAGGACTGAACGGAAAACACAATTTCCTTTATCTTTAGATAAAATCTTATTGATGAATAAACAACGCTGTGGTTGGTGCGAAGGTGATTCACTCTACGAAGAGTACCATGACAAGGAATGGGGGGTTCCCGTTAAAGATGATGCAACGCTTTTTGAGTTTTTGATTTTAGAAACATTCCAAGCAGGTTTGAGCTGGATTACGGTACTGAAAAAAAGAGAGAATTTTAGAAAGGCTTTTGATAATTTTGACTATCGGAAAATTGCCAAGTATGACCAAGATAAGGTTGATGAACTTCTGGATAATCCAGGGATCATCAGAAATAAATTAAAAGTGAATGCCACAATTTCCAATGCCCGCGCTTTTATGGAAATCCAAAAAGAATTTGGCAGTTTTAGCTCATATATTTGGGGTTTTGTTGATGGAAAACCCATTAAAAACAAGCTTCAGAACTACAAAGAAGGGCCCGCGACCACACCACTTTCTGACGCCATTAGCAAGGATTTAAAAAAGCGTGGATTTAAATTTGTTGGAAGTACGGTAATCTATGCCCAAATGCAGGCTACGGGAATGGTGAATGATCACGAGGTAAGTTGTTTTAGGTATGACGAAGTTTAAGTACATATTGAAAACTCTATTTTTTTTACTTCCGTTCTTCTCTCTTTGGTCTCAGAATAAATTTGAGCAAGAGTTCAGAATATCTAAAACAGATTTTCCTTCCAATGCCTATGAACTTGTTTCTGAGCAACTTGTATCATCAAAAAGGATTCGCTTTTACAAAGAAATTGATAGCATTAAAAAGAGCTTTGAAGTAAAGTTTAAAAAAGCCCGGTTGCATTATAGCATTGAATTTGATGAACAGGGGGAACTCGAAGATGTGGAATTTAAAATCAAGGAAAATGATATTCCAGATGATAGTTGGGACATCATCAATAATTATTTTAAAAAGAATTTTCAAAAAGTACGTGTTGTAAAAATTCAACAACAATACCCCGTAGGTAACATACATCCGGAGAAAGTTATAAAGCAGGCTTTTCAAAACCTCATATTACCCTATATTAATTATGAAATTGTTTTTACTTCTAAGGATAGTGAAGGCTATCAAACCTATGAGGCTCTTTTTAATGCAGATGGTGAATTTCTAAATCTACGTAAATCACTATCGTCAACTTATGATCATGTCCTGTACTAAATGGTTTTTATTCCTCATTTGTTTTGTGTGGATATCATCTCTAAAAGCGCAAGATAACCTTACTGCATTTTGGCAACCACAGGCTGCAGTCAATTATAAAGTATCCAATACCTATTCCCATAATTTTTCATTGGCACATAGGGCCTATCTTATTAAAAATGGAGGTTTTGGATATGATGCCAGGCAAATTGATATCGTACATTTTTCCAAATTCAACCTTACTGATAACCAAAGTTTGGCCTTTGGTGTGCAATATCGGTTTCGAAATATTTTTGAAGATAAGGGTGATGAAGTTAGGTTAACCCAGCAGTTCAACTTTACAAAAAGACCTCTTGTGGTAAGGTTTGGACATAGATTCCGAACAGAGCAGCGTATTACAAAAGCTTTGACCATACACAGATTCCGATATCGTTTTGCAGTTGATTTTCCACTTAAAGGTGAAAAATTAAACATTGGGGAACCTTATTTTGTTGGCGGATTTGAAAACTTATTGAGTGTTGCAAAAGGTAATTTGCCACAATATGACACTAGGGTCAGTAGTCAATTGGGGTGGCGCGTTCAAGATGGGTTAAAAATTCAAGCTGGAATAGAATATCGCGTGGAAGATTACACTTCAACTTTTCCTCAAAATATTTTTTTCCTATTGACCAGTGTACAATTGATCCTGTAAAATTTTCATGAAAAAGTCCCTTGAAATCTCTTCTGCCCCTAAACTCTCCAGATGTTCTGTATGCACTTGGCAATCAATTAGCTTATAGCCATTTTCCTCACATTCCTGAACCATTTTAATAAATGCAAACTTAGAAGCATTTGGTTTTGCACTGAACATACTTTCTCCACAGAAAACATGTCCCAAATCCACTCCATAAAGACCTCCAACTAAAACATCACCTTCCCATACCTCAAAAGATTTGGCAAAGCCTTTCTCAAAAAGATCTAGGTATGCCAATTTCATTTTTGGAGTAATCCATGTTCCTTCTTGCCCCTTGCGTTGGACTTTTGCACAATTATCCAATACTTCCTCAAAACAAGTGTTTTGCGTTAACCTAAATTGATCGTTACGCAGTACTTTTCTCATACTTTTTGAGATTTTGATTTTGTTTGGAAAAAGAACCATTCTTGGATCAGGGCTCCACCATAAAATCAAAGCATCTTCGTTAAACCATGGAAAAATCCCACTTTTATAAGCCAAAAGCAGACGTTCAGGAGATAAATCCCCTCCCACAGCCAGAAGACCGTCCTCATTGGCAGCCTCAACAGGAGGAAATTCCAACCTATCTCCTAAAAAAAACAAAGGAAGGTTTTTTGAGTCTTTTTCCAAGATGCAATTTTTAATAAAACTACGGAAAAACGCTTACAAAATAAGAAGTCCACTTATATAAACAAGACTTCCTATCAACATAAAAATGAGGGTGTATGGTAAAATCTCCTTGGCCTTTAATTTTGTAATTCCCAAGAGTGGCAAAGCCCAAAAAGGTTGCAACATATTTGTTACCTGATCCCCGTAGGCCAAGGCCATAACCGCTTTTGGCAATGGAACGCCCAACTGCATAGCAGATTCCAATACCAGTGGTCCTTGCACGGCCCATTGACCACCACCACTTGGAACAAAAATATTTACAAGACCTGCGCTTAAAAAAGTGAAAATGGGTAAGGTTGTAGTAGTGCTTATTGACACAAAAAAATCTGAAATATCATTGATCATTCCGCTGCCACCCATAATTCCCATAATTCCAAAATATAATGGAAATTGAATAAGAATTCCTGCAGTGTCACCAATGGCCTCTTCCACTGCCACCAAAAAACTCTTAAAACTTCCGTGGAGGATAATTGCCAGGCCCAACATAAAGAAGTTGAGCATATTTGGAGTGATATTAAGGGCTTTGAGGGCCGGTAAATATTGAAGTAAAAAAGCAACTAAAATTAAAGCTCCAAAGCATGTAGCTGCTATTTTTGAGTAATCCAATCTTTCCGCTCCTACTAGATTTTCCTTCTCTACAGATTTAAATTTGTACTCTTTTAAATCAACATTACCAGGGCTTACTCTTTTCCCTAAATAATACACCGTAATGGCAATGGACAAAGCTACAACAACAAATAGAACAAGATTCCAATGACTAAATACCGTAAGCGAGGTAGAAATAGTTTCGGGCAATTGCTCCAAGAGATCAACATTGGAAATCCCCTCCAATAAGCTTTTTAAGTGTCCTGCTTCCGAAACTTTTATTGGAGCCGATCCACTTATTCCTCCATGCCAAACCATTAAGCCCACATAACCAGATGCGCCAATTAAAGGGTAATTGATGGGTATATTGTTGGCCTGGGCATATTCCCCAACTTTTCTAGCCAAAATGGCACCAAAAATGAGCCCTAGTCCCCAATTAAAAAAGGAGACCAACATTGTTGGCAACGCCACCAATAAAGCTGCATTGGAGGTGTTATTTACAAATTTGGTAATGCCCAGAATCAATCGCTCCATGGGTCTGCTCAACACCAACACATGGCCCAGAACTAAAATGAGCATCATTTGGTAGGCGAAGACCAAAAGACCATTGTTCCATATTCCATTTTCCCAATGGGAAAGAATAACTGCTAAATGATTTTTATCAGAAGTGTTTTCAGTAAAAATAAAGGCCAGTACAATAGTCAGTATTGTAAGAAGTACCGCAATTGTAAATGGGGAAGGCAAATACCTTCTAAATACATGTTCTATTGCCTTGGTAAGCCCCAAAGCCCGCTAGAATGGCAAATCGTCGTGATCTTCCTCTTTAAGGTTATCTGCAGGTTCAAAAGCTTCCATTGGTGGAACCGGCGGCATATTTTCGCCGCTTGTTTCTTCCTGTAGGTTTTCAATTCGCCAACCTTGGATGGAGTTAAAATATTTGGTTTCTCCCTGCGGATTTACCCACTCTCTGCCCCTTAAGTTTATGCTTACTTTTACCATTTGGCCAACACTGTAATTGTTGAGCAAATCGCACTTATCTTGCACAAATTCCACTAAAATATGCTGAGGGTATTGCTCCTCTGTAGTAACCACTAATTCTCTTTTTCTGAAACCATTGTTACCGTAGGTTTTGGTTTCATCAATCATTTTAATTTTTCCTTGGACTTCCATCTATGCTACTTTTCAATAAGCATCAAAAATACATAAAATGAACCCTAATAAAAACCATCCACAACAACGAAGTATCAACATATTTTTACATTTTCCGCTATCTTTAATCACAATTGTACCAAAAAATGAACTTCAACCCCAAAAAGAAGACCTCCAACATCATCCTATTGATCTCGGCATTCGTTATTGTGAGCCTTATTCTTTGGAACACCAATAGTTTCTTTAAAAATTTTAAGGAAGAAGAGCGTTTAAAAATGGAAATCTGGGCAACGGCACAGTTAGAACTTATTCAATCTTCCGTAGACCAAGAATTGGGGAACTTGACCTTAAAGGTTATGGGCAACAATACCTCTACCCCCATGATTTTGGTAAATGAGGAAGGTTCCATAAAAACACACAACATTGCTGAGGAAAAAGCAACCGACAGTGTTTACATTCAAAAAAAAATAAGACAGTTTGAAAGCGAGAACGAACCCATACACATTATTCAAGAAGGGGAACTTTTGGAAACACTCTATTATGGAAATTCTGAAGTTCTGAACAAACTGAAGTATTACCCTTTGGCCTTGCTTTTGATCATCTTTCTTTTTGGAGCAGTTATTTTCTTTTTCTTTAAAACCAACAAAGCATCAGAACAAAACAAGCTTTGGGCAGGAATGGCGAAAGAAACAGCGCATCAAATAGGAACTCCCTTAACATCACTATTGGGTTGGAACGAACTATTGAAATCTGAAAACATTAACACAGACATAACGAAAGAGATTGCAAAGGACATTAAGCGGTTAGAGACCATTACGGACCGTTTTTCCAAGATAGGGTCTATTCCAGATCTGGAAGTACACGATATCGTTTCGGAAACTGAAAAAGCCTATGAATATTTAAAACGAAGAAGTTCCAAACTCATCCATTTTTCTTTTACATCCAGTATTGATGAATTACCTGTTCTTCTTAACCCTCCTTTGTTTAATTGGAGTATTGAAAATCTTGTGAAAAATGGAATTGATGCCATGAAAGGGAGGGGAAACATTACTATAGAGATCGAGAAAAAAGGACAATTTGTCAATATTTTGGTATCAGATACGGGACATGGTATTCCAAAAAGTGATTTTCAAACTATTTTTAGTCCAGGAGTAACCTCAAAAAAGAGAGGTTGGGGGCTTGGGCTTTCATTGGTAAAAAGAATTGTGGAAGAGTACCATAAAGGAAAAATTAAAGTACTTTCGTCAAGTAAAGAAGGAACAATCATGCAAATTTCCCTTAAAGCAAATGTTTAATGAGTCATGGCAAAGGAAAAACAAATTGCAATAAAAGAAGCCGAAATTACCAATAACTGTCCTGAGTGCTTTAACCAGGAGCTTAAGCTCACCTTTTACCAGAGACATACTTACAATCCATTTTTTCATAGGACTACAGATCAGGTAACCCATGAGATAAAATGTAAGAAATGTTATTCCATAATTTACCCTGTAAACTGGACTCCGGATATTGAAAGGGTATTTGAGTATTATAATAAATTAGTGGCCCCGGATAGGACTTCAGTGAGGTTTACCACGCTTTTCTTTGTTTTACTAATACTTATCTTAGGATTGGGTGGAGCAGCTATTTATTTTTATATGGAAGGTTTTATTTAATGTAGTTTCTTATTTTTTCTGCAATAGATTCAAATTCTTCGGGGCCCATACTCTCTTTATGTGCAAAAGTTACATTTTTCATGCTATGCAATGGAATTAGATGTACATGAACATGTGGGACCTCCAAACCTATAACGGTCATTCCCACACGCTTACAAGAAATGGCCGCTTCAATGGCTTTTCCAACTTTTCTGGAGAATAACATCAGCTTGTTATATGATTCTTCATCCAAATCCAATAGTTTGTCCACTTCTTTTTTAGGAACACAGAGTGTGTGTCCTTTTGAATTTGGATTAATATCGAGAAAAGCAAAGTTATCTGAGTCCTCGGCTATCTTATAACAGGGAATCTCTCCACTAATGATTTTGGTGAAAATACTGGGCATGCTTGGTTTGGTTTGGTTTTGAACAAAAATCCCGTTAGGAACGAGATTAAATATAAGAATTATAGCACCTCCTAATCGCGTGTAATCTCCAAAATATCAAACTTTAACGTTCCGTTGGGCACGGTAATCTCCGCCACATCACCAACAGATTTCCCCAATAAGCCTTTCCCAATAGGTGAAGTTACAGAAATCTTACCTGTTTTGAGGTCGGCCTCACTCTCTGCCACGAGAGTATATTTCATCTCCATGCCATTGGTCTGGTTTTTTAATTTTACAGTTGATAAAACCAATACTTTTGAGGTATCTAATTGTGATTCATCAATTAATCTGGCGTTAGCAAGGGTCTCTTCCATTTTGGAAATTTTCATCTCTAAAAGACCCTGTGCTTCTTTTGCAGCATCGTACTCAGCATTTTCGGACAAATCCCCTTTATCTCTAGCCTCTCCAATAGCCTGTGAGGCCTTAGGCCTTTCCACATCCTTCAGGTAATTTAATTCTTCTCTTAATTTTTTTAATCCTTCGGCTGTATAATAAGATACTTTACTCATATCGTCATATTTTAATACAAGAGAACACTGAAGAAAATAGAATTATTTTCCCAATGCACTTTATGGCTACAAATACAAAAAATCCCCAACTGGCTCTATGACTGGCATAGGTTTTTAGCGAGGATTTAACGCAAATATACGTATTTTTTGCCCAAATTTGCTCAGATAACGTTTTCAAATCTACACTATGAGGCACTTCTGGGGCTGTATCTTATTGATTTTTGCTATTTCTTGTGATTCTGACAGTACTAACAGGAATCCCTTTCTTCAAGAAGTTAGTTTTAGGTTTGACTTAAATCTGAATCTTCCTCTTTATAGTGGATTAAATACCATAGGCAACCCAGTTTTTGTTGGAAATAACGGCGTGGGAACTCGCGGGGCCTTTGTTATAAAATCTGGCTTGGATACCTTTTTTGCTTTTGAAGCTAGTTGTCCCAATCATGCACCCAATGCTTGTTCCACAATGACCATTGATGGGCAAAATGTTATTTGTTCGTGCGAAAATTACACCTATAGTCTTTTTACCGGACAACAACTAGACAGACCCGATGATGGTAACCGCTATTATGATTTACTTTTCTACAGGGCAACACAAAGTGGAAATACCATAACAATTTCCAATTAGTTGTAATTAGTGAGTTCCTAATATTTTGTCCATAATCCAACTGGTGTGCAGTCCGGCGTTCCCTAAAGAAGGATGTACGGCCTTTCCTAAAAGATGATCTTTTATATTTTCCACATGAAATTGCTGAATATGTTCGGGATGGGGAATATTCATTTCCTGATGTCCTAATGCGTTCTCCAATTCAATTGGACTTTCATCAAAAACAGAAAAACTTATTTTCCCTTGAGAACCAAATATTTGAACTTTATCAATACGGTGGTAAGTTCCAAAATTCCAATTGCCCTCTCCAGTAATTCCACCATCATGAAGCCAAGCTCCAGTTACTGCATCAAATGCAGTATACAAGCCCTGTTGGTTTAAAGCAATTCCATTGGCTTCTTCAATATCTCCTAAGAGATACGTAAACAAGTCCAATCCATGACTTGCCAAATCATCAAAATAACCACCAGGAGCAATGTTTTTGTCGGTTCTCCAATTATACTTCCCACTTAAATCTATATCGCTGGGTGGTTTTGTCTTTTGCCAATGAATATGTCTGATCTCTCCTATTAGATTCTGATCTATCCATTCCTTTATTTTGTTAAATCTAGGAAGGGAGCGGCGATAATATGAGATGAAAAGAGGCAAATTTTTTATTCTGAACGCCTCATAAATGGCCAAACTTTGTTGGTAATTTGGAGCCATTGGTTTTTCTATGCAACATAGTTTTCCTGCTGCGGCCACTTGAAGTGCATAAAATCTATGCGTATCTGGAGGTGTTGCAATATAAATGGCATCAATATTTGGATTTTCTATTACTTCTTTTGCATTGGTCGTCCAATTTGGAACTCCATGTCTTCTGGCGTAATCTTCCACTTTCTCAGCATCACGCCTCATGACCATATTCACCAGAAAGCCTTCTGTCATTTGATAAGCCGGAACGCTCTTTTTCTCGGTAACATTTCCGCAACCTATAACTCCCCAACGTATAGGAAGTTTTTTAAAAGAAGTAAGGGATTCTGTCATGATCATAAAAATACAGAATCCCTTAAAACGGCAATGGCCCGTGCTAGAAATTAACGGTTGCTCCCAATATAAAGTTTATACCGGCCTGAGGATAAAATCCAGCACCTTCTACTGTACTAATAGAACCTGGATTTGAAAAATCATCATCAAAAGTGAAAAAATATCCGTTTGAAACTATGTCCTCATCAAAAATGTTATTGACCAAAGCAGAAAGTACTATACTCTTTACAAAGGAGTTCGTTTCAATAATATATTGCACATTAAAATCTGTTTGCGAATAACTTTCCAGAACGGAAGTTTCAGAATCAATATTGCCCATATACTGCTTGCCAACAAATTTTGACAGTAAGGATAATTGCAGGTTTTCGTTAGGCATGAAAGAAAGGATGTTTCCTGCCACTATATTGGGCGAATATGCAATGTGCGTATTTCCCAAATCCTCAAGCTCCCCATCTCTTTGGAAAACAAAATCGATATTTCTGTTATCACTTAGAGCAATGTTTGGCTGTACCGCAAACTTGTTTCCTAATTTAATATTTGCATCTATCTCCAAGCCTAGTCGATAGCTATCCCCTACATTGGCACGCAGCGGCGCTCCTACGTCATTTAACTCTCCCGTGAGCACTAATTGGTCCTTGTAGCGCATGTAATACATATTGGTGTTAAGTTGAAAATCTGGGGAAACATATCGCCAGCCCAGTTCAAAATCGTTTAAACGTTCAGGTTTGGGATTTCCGTTCTCATAATCATTTCTATTGGGTTCCCTATTGGCCACAGCATATGAAAAATAGAAGTTGTTGCCTTGGTTCAAATTAAAAGTGATCCCAGCTTTTGGGTTGAAAAAATTGAATGTATCATCGACCAATCCCGTATCTTCTCCATTGGCCTCATAGCTTACTCCCCTATATTGTAAATCTCCAAATATGGACCATTTACTATCTAGTTTATAGTTGGCCTTTACATAGCTGTTAAAATCAGTTTTAGTGGAGTTGTCATCATAATAACGATCTCTAATATTGCTATTGCCAGCAAAACGTGCCCAGATAACTTCTCCAAAGTGGTCCCCTTTGTACACATTATAACCACCACCAATAATTAAATCTAGATTTTCCTTCTTGTGATTTAAGGAGAGGACCGTTCCATAAAAATCATTATCCAACCACCTTCTTCTAATCAAATCTGTAGTATTTACTGCTTCTCCATTAATCGTTAGGGGCTCAAAACCATAGGTTGCAAAATCATCATCTTCTCTAAACTGCTCAAAATAACCCCTTCCTCTTGTGTAATGAAAGGCAATGTTAGAACTCCATGAAGGACTTATGCTTTCATTCCAGTGCAATTGAAAATGATCTTGTTTGTAGTTGTCCTCTTCTCTGTCATAGAATTGTGTATTCCCATTTTCGTCCGTATATATTCCGGCAGGGTTAAAAGTACGGTCCGTTCTTAATGTTTCCGCATCTATTCCAAACCACGACTGATAGGTAATCTCATGACCTCCAAAAAGCAATGCTTTTACCAAAGTATTGTCATCTTTATAGGTTCCCTGTAGAAAATAAGCATCTAGTTTTGAGCTTGCCCTATCTATATATCCATCAGAAGTAATTCTTGATAACCTTCCAGAAATTTCAACATGGTCATTAAGGAGGCCAGTACTAAACTTTAGGTTATTCCTTAAGGTATTAAAACTTCCAATAGAGGAAGACACTCTACCATAGGCCTCCTCTACAAAAGCATCTGTGAGTAAATTTAAGCTTGCTCCAAAAGCTCCAGCTCCATTTGTGGATGTACCAACTCCTCGCTGCAATTGAAGGCTTTCTGTTGATGAAGCAAAATCGGGCATGTTCACCCAAAAAGTACCCTGTGATTCTGCATCATTATAAGGAACACCATTGATGGTCACATTTACCCTAGTTGCATCGCTGCCTCTAACACGGATGCCCGTATAGCCAATTCCCGCCCCAGCATCAGATGTAGTCACCACTGCAGGTAAAAAGTTCATTAAAATTGGAATGTCTTGCCCTAGATTTCTTGGAGCAATTGCTTCCTTGTCCAAGTTGGAAAAAGTAATTGGAAATTCTTTTGTTACCCTAATAGCTTGGACCAATACTTCGTCCAGCACAATTTTTTTCCCTTCTAAAGAATCTATTGGTTTTTCTTGGGCACTGCCAACAAGTGCCAGCCCGCAAAGGGCCATAGTTGTGAATAAAGTTTTCATCCGTAAAAATGTTACGAATAAAAGGGGCCATTATTCTTGTTAAAAATTGATTTTTGTTTCAAAAGAAACATGGAAATTCCAAGATGCGCTATGCGCATTCCCTTGGCAGCATTACCCGCCCAGGTTCATTGGGTATAATCTCAGCCTTTAAAAAAGCACCCCTTTGAGATGGGGCAAATGTAGTTCCTCAAATTCATTTTTCATAGAAAAAAAACATGTTAATTAACTTTTTGCAACAATCTTTCTAATGCCTCATTTCGTATGTATTGGGAATAACACTTTGTATGTACCCCACATCTAAACGAAGATTTACCTTAAAAATAATTTCGAGTTATTTGGTTTTAGGTATCGTGGCCCTCTTAGCCTCAGTTTTCATTTATTCTGAATTCAAAAACTACAATGCTTCTCAAAACAAAGAAGAGGATAATATCAAGTTATTGAAGACAAATTCATTGCTCACAGATATTTATGAAGCAGAAAACTTATCCAAACTGGCTTTGCAGAGCAAGAAAAGGAGCAATCTAAAAGCTTATGCTCAAAAAGTAGACTCCATATTCAACTCTATAGATAGTTTAAAGCTTTTGACAACAAATGGCAATCAGGTAGTTAAATTGGATAGTGTTCAAAAGTTGTTGCAACAAAAAGTTTACAACAACGCCGAGTTACGAAAACTAAAGGTTAAAAATGAGAATAGTGCTCCCATTGACTCTTTGTTGAAAAAATTCAACAAAATGGAGGTGGATTTGGGAAGAATTACTCCGGAAACTTTTGTCCCCAATTTTGAGCAGCTTTCACCTGAAGTCCAGAAATCCATTAGAGAATATGTAGCAATCCTTAACAAAAATATTCCCAAGGACCCAGGAGAAGACCAAACCAATGCAGGTATAGATTCCGTATTGCAACTATCCAAGTCCATATTAGAGCAGGCCAAGACGAAAAACGCCAAAATAGAACGTTCCTTAATTGAGAAAGAGCTTCAAATTTACAAAGCGGATCTAGAGCTTTCCCAAAAGCTCAGGAGTATGATTTCAGCTTTTGAACAAGAAATTATAATGAGTGCCTACCAAGACAATTTAAATAAGCAGAAGGTTTTAAAAACAGGAACGCAATTAACCGTGGCAGCAGTAATTATAGGTTTTCTTTTTGTTTGTCTTTTCACTTTCTTAATCACAAAAGATTTTTGGAAGGTACAGCAATACCGCCAGCAGTTAGAAAAAGAAAAGAAATACTCTGAATCCCTTTTGAAGAGCAGGGAGCAATTGATTTCCACTGTTAGTCATGATCTAAGAACCCCTTTAAATACCATTAGTGGGTATACAGAACTTATGGAACACAGCAAATTGGATGGCAAACAGTTGCAATATCTAAAAAATGTAAAGTCTGCTTCAAAATATGTTGATGACTTGGTCAACGACCTTTTAGATTTTTCGAAGTTGGAAGCAGGTAGAATTCAAGTGGAAAAGGTTCCCTATGTACTCTCTCATCTTGTTTTAGAAACGGCTTCCAACTTTCAAGAAGTCCATCATAAAAAAAATATTGAACTTAAGTTGGAAATTGCAGAAGAATTGGGAATTCCCATTGTTGGAGACCCGTTTAGAGTACGTCAAATACTAACCAACCTCCTAGGCAATGCCTTTAAATTCACCCATAGTGGTTATGTGAAGGTAAAAGCCATTACTAAAGAAATCGCCGGCGAACCATTTATTGATATTATGGTCATTGATACGGGCATTGGTATTGAGCAAGAAAAACAAGAACTCATCTTTAAAGAGTTTACGCAAGCTGGTGATTCTATTGAAAAAAAATATGGGGGCTATGGTTTGGGTTTGACCATTTCCAAAAAATTGGCACAGCTTCTAGAGGCCACTTTACATCTAGAAAGCAAAGAAAATGAAGGAAGTGTTTTTACACTTTCGTTACCCCTGGAGTTTTCGAACACTGAAATTCCTTTTGACAAACCCAAACAAAGTAGCTTTAAACACAATTTATCCCTACTGATTTTTGACGATGACGAAACGCTATTGGGGTTATTAGGAGAAGTATGCCAAATGCATGCGATCACCACAAGAGCCTTTTCAAGTTTTGAAGATTTAGACAACATAGGTGATTTTCAATATGACATTGTTTTAACCGATATACAAATGCCTACGATTGATGGGTTTGAGGTTATTAAAAATTTACAAAACGGAAATTACAGCCACTACAAAAACCAACCTATAATTGCTATGACAGGCCAAAAAGATTTAGACAAAAGTGTTTATACAGAAGCTGGCTTCTCTGAAGTAATTCAAAAACCCTTTTCTCGTATGACCCTTTTAGATGCACTAAGCAGCACTCTAAATTCTTCCAAACCTTATCCTTTTGGACATCCTATTCTAAACACCACACAAAAGTCAAATTCCAAATTGTTCAGTGTAGAAACAATCTCCTCCTTTTTAGACAGTTCTCAAGGAATACATGAGGTTTTGGATAGTTTTCTTGAAAATACAGTGAATAATATGAATTTACTTTCCATTGCTATTGAAAATAGAAATTATGATGGAGTCAAGTCCATTTCGCATAAAATGCTTCCTATGTTCCGACAGTTAAAAGTAGATGGCATAATCCCAATACTTGAAAAGTTTGAGCATATGTCAGATGATTGCATGCAAAAGAAAACCGTTCAGGATTTAGAAAAGTTAAAACTCTCCATTTCAAATTTGGAAGAAGCTATACGTTCATTTTTAACTACACTTCCAGTTGATATTGATTGATCTTATTATAAAGTGTTTTTCTCGTTATCTGTAAAAGTTTGGCAGCCTTACTCTTGTTAAAGTTGGTCTGCTTCAAAGCACTCAGGATTTTTTCTTTCTCATAGTTGGATTTAGAAAATTTAGATTCTGATTCCATCTCTGAAGATTTCTCCATTTTTTTAGGAATTGAACTTGACATTACTACATCTCCATCTGAAAAAAGCACAGCTCGCTTTATCACATTTTTTAACTCCCTAAGATTACCTGGCCACGAATAGTTTTGCAAAGTATGCTTGACCTCATCTGAAAAGCTTATTACATTCTTGCCTAGCTCTTCGTTTGCTCTATCTAAAAAATAGTTGGCAAAGATTAATAAATCCTCGCCCCGTTCTTGCAGTGAGGGTATTTCAATAGAAAACTCATTTAACCTATGATAAAGATCTTCTCTAAAAGTACCTTCCCTTACAGCGTTTAATAAATCTTCATTTGTAGCTGTAATTATTCTTATGTCTACGATAATCTCTTTTGTACTGCCAACGCGTTTAATTTTTCGCTCTTGAAGCGCCCTAAGCAGCTGTATTTGATTTTCATAGGATAGATTCCCTATTTCATCTAAAAAAAGTGTACCTCCTTTTGCTGCCTCAAAATGACCTACTTTATCCTCAACCGCTCCCGTAAAACTTCCCCTTAGGTGTCCAAAGAACTCACTTGCCGCTATCTCTTTTGGTATGGCACCACAATCCACAGCAACAAAATTTTCATTTTTTCGCTTACTCTTATCATGAATAGCTTTGGCGGTGACCTCTTTCCCCGTGCCACTCTCCCCAGTTATTAAAACCGACATGTTGGTAGGCGCAACCAAATCTATGTACTGCTGTAACTTTCGAGAACCTTCTCCGGTACCAACAATCATATTTGATCTGTTGTTTTTGGTATACCTTTTCTTTTCTGATTCTGAAAGTTCTGCTGTTTTCTGTGTTTTGGTATTCAGTGCATTCTTGATTACCGCTAGTATGTTTTCAGGGGTAAAGGGTTTAGCAATATAATCAAACGCCCCTTTTTTTATGGCACTTACCGCAGTTTTCACCTCGGCATAGCCTGTCATTAATATAACTTGGGTTTTGGGAGAATCTGTTTTTATTGCTGAAAGTAGTGCAACTCCATCACCTTCAGGAAGTCTTACATCTGACAGTATTACATCAAAAAAAGAGGTCTTTAGTTTCTCTTTGGCCTCTTGAATGGTAAAGCTTGTGGAAATGTCAAAGTCATGCTTGATCAAAAACTTTTGAAGCATTTGACAAAAAGCGGTATCATCCTCAATGATTAAGATTTTGGGCATATCTCAGTATCTAATATACGATACTGAACTAGGATGGGACTTCAACCGCATTGTAAAATTATCATAAAAAGGAGAGGCCCACCAATGCGGACCTCTCCTTAACCAAACTAACCTAACACGATTAATCAAATTTGTACTAAATCTCTATCCAATTCCCTTCGGAATCTGCATATAAAGTGCCAGAAGTACCATCTTCCAATGACAATTCCAATTTGAATTGATTTGATTCATTTTTATAAGCTTTATTAACAGTGGCTGTTGGATAATCTTTTGCAACAGCAGCTGCAATAGCCTCAGGAAGGTCAGAAACACTTATTTCTTCAAAATCCTGTGCTGTACTTACTACTGTAGTTTCGTCTGCTTGTAGTTCAGCAGTTTCTTCTTGGGCACTAGCTGTTAAACCAACAAAAGATAAAACAGTTGCAAAAATCAATTTTCTCATGATATATTGTATTTTAAAAATTAAACTTGATTATCTATATGAAAATCCAGTGCCAGCATTCAAAATAGCACAGGAATCATTTTAACTACTTTATAATCAGATAATTAAAAACCAATGTAATTATGTGTCACTGTGTAATTGTGGGTAAGGAGTTATTCTGAATGTATATTTTTTATACAAAAAAGGCTGCCTAAGCAGCCTTTTCAATTTTGCCAATATCTTAAACCCCTTCTATGGAGATAAGATTTAAAATGATATTGGCGGGAATGGACAACGCACGGTTAGTGTTCGCATAGCACCATCCAAATTATTTTCTTTTCCTTCCTCTATATTCTTTATTCAAATAGGATGCCACTAAAAAAATGGATAGTATAAAGGACAGAATACTTATAACCAATACTATTTTATAGAGCATTATTTCTGATTTCTATTAATTGGACACATTCATTTGAATTAGGTCACAAAAAAAGGTCGCACTATGTACGACCTTCAACCAAATCAACCAACCAAAATAATCTAGGCAACCACGCCTAGATATGCCTTGTATCTTTTTAGTAAAACCTTAAATTCTGCCTTTACCATACTATTCTGTTTTCGTATCTATAATTAAGACACGTTTATAATAGTTTGGTCACATTAAAAACAAAAAAAAGACCGCGATCGCGGTCTTTTTTTAAGTTTATTATCTTTTTCTAAGCTTGATGGGTTGATTTTAAAAGGTCATTTACCGTTTTTACCGGATTGAAGGTCACTAATGGCACTTCTACAAAAATGGTGTTCCAAAAAGCCATGGCGCCATTCCAAAGTCCCGGAAGTTCCAATGCTTTTAACTCTTTTCCCTCTTGGGTTTTACCTGTTATAAAACCTTGTTTTGGATCAACAAAGTCCAAAAGCTTGTACTTTTCCCCTTTATGATTCCTTACTCCACATATTAAATCTACGGGATTAAAGTGGGTTGAATTCTTTAACGTGGCAGCTTGCTGCTCATTATTCATATCTATTTGTGCAGATTCTATTATTTGGAGCGAAACATTTGCATTCGTATCGCTTACCCAGAATGGACCTCCACCTGGCTCACCTTCATTTTTAACCATTCCGCATACTCTAATTGGACGATTAATTTTATCTTTTAGGGCCGAAACCTGCTCTTCAAAACTCATTTGGTCATGATTTTCTGAAAAACGTACATTTAATTCTTTCTCCAGAAACCTTTTTATCGTCTCAATTTGAGCTGAAGAAATATTCTCATTATTAAGTGCCTTGGCATATTCAAACGCTTTGGATTGAGCTTTTAACAATACCCCCGCCAACATTTTTTTGCTATTTGCAACGGTTTCCAAATTCTTGTCAACTACAACATTATCAATGTTCTTGATGAAAATAACATCTGCATCTTGGTCATTCAGGTTTTCAATCAATGCACCATGCCCTCCCGGTCTAAAAAGAATTGAACCATCACTATTCTTAAAAGGCTTATTCTCCATATCCACAGCTATTGTATCCGTGGATGGTTTCTGATTGGAGTAAGAAATCCTGAATACGGTATCGGTAGCTTTGGAAACTTTTGGGCTAACTTCTACATGTTCTTTTTTGAACATTTCATCGTGTTGTTCTGATATGGTAAAATGAAGATTGGCGTTTCCATCTGTTTTTGCATATAGTGCGGCTTCCTTTAGGTGCTCTTGAAAAGGAGTTACTCTAGTAGAACCATATTTATGGAAAGGCAAAAGACCTTTGGGGTAGAAGCCATAATTTAGGCCATCTGCCACTAGCATTTCTTTCACAAACAAATACACTTCCTCATCTTTGTTGGCACCCTTGTCTTTAATCCTATCCATTATCAACTCATAAAAAGGCAAGCTGGTCATTTTTTCCGAAAGCTGTTTTACCGCTTTATCCCCAGTCCGATCAATATATTCAGCAAGTGTTTCTTTTGAAGAATCATAAACCTCCAAAAAATTGAACATGGCCTTGAACATGCGGGATGCCGCTCCAGATGCAGGCACAAATTTTAGAAGATCCAATGTTCCACGGGAATCTTCAAAATATTGAACCAAATCTACCTGTTCCTCTTCCGAAAACCTTAAAATTCCATCTGAGACAACGGCTGCCCTAACCAGCTTTACAAATGGAATTCCTTCTTTAAATGTTTCAATTTGGTTGAACACTTTTTCTTTGGAAATTCCTTTTTTTTCTAGCTGTTCTAAATCTCTTTGACTTAAGTCGATCATATTTTAGAGGAGTTTATCAATGTGTTCGATTGCGGTTGAAAGTCGTTGTGCCTTATCTCCCTTTAAAATAACAAAATTCCTATCATATTTCTCCAAGGTTTCTTTAAAATAAGCAAACATTTGTTCTCGCTCATTAGGCTTATCTCTCAAATCATCTGCTTCCCATGGAGTATCTATATAAGTCAAAAAATACAGGTTGTATGTATTCTGCAAAGCATACTTTTCTAGAATTGGGTCGCAATGTCCAATATAATATGCTTCAGAATATACTTTTGTTTCTAACAAATCAGTATCACAAATAAGCAAATCAGTGGCTTTTTTTGTTAGTTCATTTTCTAATCGAATTTGCCCTTCGGCAATTGGAAGAAGATCATGGGGCTCACATGTTTTACGTTCATTGTTCCATTTGTTTTGCAAATATTCGCGTGCATACTCCGGCACCCAAACCGTATTGTAATGTCTGGCCAGTTGCTGCGAAATGGTCGTTTTCCCTGTAGATTCAGGGCCAAAAAGGACTACTTTAACAAGGTCTGAGGGCTCTTGCCCAAGCTTTTTTTCCATAAAAAATACGCTTGTATTGCCAAAATGGTGAAAATAAAATATTGTAATGATAACATCCCCCAACCTCTATAGGCATATAAGGGAACTGTAATTATGTCTGCTACGATCCAAAGTGTCCAATTTTCAATTTTCTTTTTTGCCATATACCACATCCCCGTAAAAAATAGCCCCGAAGTGAAAATGTCAATGTAATTTGAGCTTTCAATGGCTATTCCAGAAGTTTTATATACTGCATATGTGATGGCCATAGTCAATAAAAACAACCCAAAACCAATGACTTTTTCTTTAGTATTTGTTCTGGAAATTTTGACGATCTTTTCATCGTTCTTTTTTCTTGACCAATTCCACCAACCATAAATACTCATTAGGGAAAAGTAGAAATTCATCATCATATCGCCATAGAGGTCATCCTTCAATAAAAGATACACAGAAATTATTGTGGCTATCAACCCGGTTGGATATACCAATATGTTTTCCTGTTTTGCATACCACACACTTGCAATTCCCGTAACAAAAACTATTGCCTCTAGGATGATCACATAGGTTTCCTTATTGCGATAAGCATCTAGGAAAAAATCAAAAATGTGGCTCATACTGGCTTCTGTCCGATTTTACAATCTTCATGCTCAATACCACATGTTCTATATTTTCAAAACTTTGCTTTATCTCCTTTTGAAGCAATTCCATCACTTTATCATAATCACCATAGACCTGAGTGCTCAATGGGTTTTCCAAAACGGTAAGCTCAGATTCCCGTAATTTTTTGATAAAATCTATGATTGGAGGTTCAAAGTTATCCTGAAGAGGAGTCAATGTAAGTTCAGCAGATATCTTCATGGGTTAGCAAAATTTTCATGGGCAAAGCTACAAAAAGCAAACTGTCAACTCCCCATTAATTTAAGCGCGTAAGCACATGTAAATCCTTCAAACTCCAAAAACTCCACATCATAATGAGATTTTTTCCCTTTGTACAAAATCTCTGCCACCGTCCTACTGTCATCAAATGTAAAATCCATAACATCTATATGTCGTAAAAAGCTAAGTCCTTTTTGGGCATAAATCTTATAAAGAGATTCTTTGGCGCCCCAAACCATGGTCAATTTTCTAATTATGGCATCTGTATTGGCCAAAGTTCTATACTCCTGTATTGGTGTAAACTTATGTGCAATTCGAAGGATTTTATCTCGTTGCATCTCAATATCGATTCCTACCTCATCCGTTTGGCTAACAATAATACCTGTAAAATTATGAGAGTGGGTTATTGAAATATGATTGCCATCTTTTAAATGGGGCTTACCTGCCCCATCATAAAACAAATCACTATCTGTATAACCTGTAATCGCCAAAAGATGTCTAATGCTCAAAAATGCCCGTCTGTGGGCTTCAGATTTCATGCCGTCCATTCGGTTTTGACAATGTGGTGTTAGCACAATCCCTTCAGATAATTCTTCTTCAGGTTCGGTAACCTTCCAAATGTATACGGATGTAGTGGGCGAAACTGTTATTGTTTTGTAAATGGGCACGACTGAAAGTTAAGTAATTTGTACCTTTGCTGACTATTAAAGCGAAGCTACAAAAGTAAATCAATAAAAAGATATGAGCACTAAAACAATTCCTTACGTACCATTTAAGGTCAAGGATATTTCCCTAGCGGATTGGGGACGAAAAGAAATTGAACTTGCTGAAGCGGAAATGCCCGGTCTTATGGCATTGCGAAAGGAGTACAAGAATGAACAGCCCCTAAAAGGCACCAGAATTGCTGGTTGTTTGCACATGACAATACAAACTGCCGTTTTAATTGAAACTTTGGTTGAATTGGGTGCGGATGTTACCTGGAGCTCTTGTAACATTTTCTCCACTCAAGACCACGCCGCAGCCGCAATTGCTGCCGCAGGAATTCCGGTCTATGCATGGAAAGGAATGAACGAAGAAGAGTTTGATTGGTGTATTGAGCAAACTTTGTTCTTTGGTGAAGACAGACAGCCGTTGAATATGATTTTGGATGATGGTGGAGATTTGACAAATATGGTCCTAGATCAATACCCCGAGTTGGCAGTAGCAATCAAAGGGCTTTCTGAGGAAACTACTACAGGGGTGCACCGTTTGTACGAAAGAGTAAAAAATGGAACGTTGCCCATGCCCGCCATCAATGTAAATGACTCTGTTACCAAATCCAAGTTTGATAATAAGTACGGCTGTAAAGAAAGTGCAGTAGATGCCATTCGCCGTGCTACCGATACCATGCTAGCTGGAAAAAAGGTTGTTGTTGCCGGTTATGGTGATGTTGGCAAAGGAACTGCTGCTTCTTTTAGAGGTGCTGGTGCAATTGTGACCGTGACTGAAATTGACCCTATCTGTGCATTGCAAGCATGTATGGATGGCTATGAAGTGAAAAGATTGGAAACCGTTGTTGGCAAAGCAGATATTGTTATTACTACAACAGGAAATAAGGATATTATCCGCGAAGAACACTTCCGTGCTTTAAAGGACAAAGCCATTGTTTGTAACATAGGGCATTTTGACAATGAAATAGATATGGCATGGTTAAATGGTCAATATGGCCATACCAAAGATGAAATTAAACCTCAAGTAGATAAATATACTATTGAAGGCAAGGATATCATCATTTTGGCTGAAGGCAGGTTGGTAAACCTTGGTTGTGCGACTGGGCATCCTAGTTTTGTAATGAGTAACTCATTCACCAATCAAACCTTAGCTCAAATTGAACTGTGGAATAATAGTGACAAGTATGAAAATGATGTCTATATGCTTCCAAAGCATTTGGATGAAAAAGTTGCCAAACTGCATTTGGAAAGGTTAGGTGCTGAGCTCACAGAACTTAAAGAAGATCAGGCAGAATACATTGGCGTAACTGTTGAAGGTCCGTATAAACCTGAATATTACAGATACTAGTCTTTTTTAGAATAAATTCAAGAATAAAACCCTTGCACAACCGCAAGGGTTTATTTTTGCGATATTTACCGCAGCAACGATTATATCATGAACATTATCTTAACAGGCGCTACCGGAACATTGGGGTCACAAATACTCTTCTCTTTGCTTGAAAGCAGATTTGAGTCTTTGGAAAAGATATACCTAATCGTTCGTAAAAAGAACTTGACCTCACCAGAGGAAAGGATCTACAAAATGCTGGAGAGCAATGTTGTTTCTGAATTTATTCACAAACATAAAACCGAAATAACCGATAAAATCAAGGTTGTTGGAGCTGAATGCATCCTTGAGCCACATACTTTTCTTCAAAAAAACAAAAAATACCATTTTATACATTCAGCGGGTTATGTAAACCTATCCATAGACCCAGAAAGCAAGGAAGAGATTTTTAAAGAGAATCTAACCTTTACTCAAGACATATTCAAAGTTTACGCCCCATATCTTGCAAAATTCATCTATATCAGCACTGCTTTTTCTATTGGAAAATTAGGCGGAATTCTAAATGATAATTATGTGAATACGGAGCAAAATGATTATCGGAACTATTATGAAGCTTCAAAACATGCAGCGGAAAAATTTATAGTGAAAGCAGGAGCAGCATCCAATATTCCCATTCAAATATTAAGACCTAGTGTCTTGGGCGGAAACATATTGGACAAACCAAGTTTCTTTATTTCAAAATACATGGTGTTCTACCTTTTTGCCAAGTTCTTTTACCGAAATACCTCGATAGATTCCGTTAGGATACAGGCAAACATTGACAGTAAGCTTAACATTATTCCAACAGATTATGCTGCAAAGGTTATCACCAAAGTATTTGACACAGATGTTGAACAACTCAATATTGTCAATTCTGAAGGCACAAATATTTTTAACGGTATCGCCAAAATCCTAGAGACGGTCAATTTTAAAAATTTTAGACTCACCCAAGAGTTAATGGATACTGCCTCAGAATTTGAAAGCTCTTTAGAGCAATTTTACTATGAGACCATTGGCATTCACCTAACCCCTTATTTAACTTCAAAGCCCTATGAATGGGATACTAGCTTGTTAGAAAGTATTCTACCTATACCCAAGTACAATTTAGAGGATTATTTGGTATCTACTGTGGAATTTGCCAAGACCAATGGATTTCGAAATCAAAGGTGGTAGGTCTTCGCAAATGATTCGTTCCAAAAGGAAATGGCTGTTGCTTTAGAGCATTTAGTGCAGGTATTGTCACATATCCAACCAACGTTTAAAATTTGTAGTGCGCTCCCTTGAAACAATGATCTGCTCTTCTTCTTTGGGCAGTAATTTTAAAAGTAATCGACTATTAAAATAACTGTGAATTTCAACAACCGCTTTTACAGAGACCATAAACTTGCGATTGATTCTAAAAAAGTGGATGGGATTTAAAATATTTTCCAATTGATCAATGGTATACTCAATGGGATAGGATTGTCCGTTATGCGTCTGTAGACAGATCAACCCTTCATTCGATTTAAAATATGCTATATCCTCCACATTGAAAGATCTAAACTGATTTCCAACCTTTACCATAAACCTGTGCTTGTATTCCTTATGAAAAAGTTGTTTTAAATGTTCTAGGTTATCTGTAGAAGTATGCCCGTTTCTCGTAACATTTTTTTTAAATTTTTCAAGAGCTGTTTTTAAATCGGTTTTTACAATGGGTTTTAATAAATAGTCCACTCCGTTGTATTTGAACCCTCTGATTGCAAACTCATTATAGGCCGTGGTAAATATAACAGGGGGGTGATCAGAAATATCATCTAAAATGTCAAATCCATAGCCATCATTGAGTTGGATATCTAAAAAAATCAAATCAGGGCGATCATTCTTTTTAAACCACTCTACGCCACTCTCAACAGAATTTAAACTAGTAACCACATCTATTTCTGGCGCCAGTTCTCCCACCAATTTTGCCAATCGCTTGGAAGCAAATTCTTCGTCTTCAACAATTACTGCTTTCATTTTATGATACGGCTACAAGGTTTGTCTTTGTAATTTCTTTACTCAAAAGCGGAACAATTACTTCAAAGTAATCTTCTTCCTCTCTGATCAATACCAATTTATTGGTATAGTATGAATACCTTTTTTTAATATTTTCCAATCCTAGTCTTGTTGTCTCATGCTTCAACACTCGTTTTCTAAGATTGTTTTTAATTGCCAAAGCATTGTTTTCTATGGAAGTAATTGAAATTTGTAATGGTTTTTCTTTGGAATATAAATTATGTTTTAAGGCATTTTCAATTAACATCTGTAAAGTAAGGGTGGGTATCTGAAACTGTTCTGGAGAAACCTTTATATCCGCTTTTATCACAACCGCGTTTTTATGTCTCACCTCCATCATAAACACATAGGCATCCAAAAAATTCAATTCCTTTTGCAAACTAACCAAATCTTCTTCTTTATTATCCAAAATATAGCGATAACTAGATGCCAATCTAGTTACAAAATCAGAAGCTAAATCCCTATCCTCGTACATTAAGGAAGTTAGTGTGTTTAAACTATTGAATAGGAAATGCGGGCTTATCTGACTTTTTAGGGAAGAATATTTTGAAGCCAACATTTCCTTTTTTAAATGCTCCATCTGTTCTTCCATTTCCTCCTTTTGTTTCATAGAAAAATAGAAAAGATTTACCATGACCACCGTTGAGCCAATTAATCCAGCCCTGAGAAAATCACTCATAAATTCTGCAACTGGATCCTCGCAATGAATACCTATGGTATCTCTAAAGTGAAACAGGGCCAAATAATAAATAACTGCACTCAATGGCAATAACAAAGCCATAGTCTGCCCAAAAATTTTAACACTGTTTTTTAAGTTCAGTTTTCCCCGTTCACGCTCCTTTTTTATCAACCAGTCATTGAACTCCCAAGTAACCATAAAAAATAAAAAGGCGGTACTATAGTAAAAAAGACTAGTTGGCGCAAAAAAAGTATGTAGTTCTTCCACTTCATGATTAACGGTGGTTTTAATCAAAAAATAAACCACGTTGACCACCATCCATCTAAACAAAAATTTCTTTAATCCAGCATTTTTGAATATCTCAATTGCCATTTGCTAAAGATACATAAGACTCTAAAATGACTATGCTACCTATCATTGAATTGCCAAAAAAGGATTTAAACTGCATTTAATCGCCATTTAACTGCATATGGCCATTAACCTATGGGGTTTTTACATTCAACAGATGAGCTAACACTTCAATTTACAAAAGAACAGCCCAATAGTTCCTTCTCTTTTTTATCAACTCTTAATCTCAAATTCGAGAAAAATCAAATAAACACATCATGAAAAAACTCATTTTAGCATGCACTTTCCTTTGTTCGGCAATTGGTATTTCGCAAACAGGTGTCATTAAGGGAATAGTGCTAGACAAACAGTCTGAAAGCCCCTTGCAAGGAGCCACCATTGAACTATTAAATATGGATACGGCAACAGGTGTAATAACGGATTTTGACGGAAGATTTATTATTACCGATGTTCCAATAGGAAGACAAGCGATTCAGGTAAGCTTTATTGGATTTGAAAGCACCACCATTCCAAATGTTGATGTAACAACAGGTAAAGATGTGTTTATTACAGTACAACTTTTAGAGACCTTTAATCAATTGGATGAGGTTATTTTAACCAACGAAACCAACAAGGACAAGCCACTTAATAAATTGGCAACCGTTTCTGCAAGACAATTTGGCGTGGAAGAAGTAACCAGATTCTCAGGAGGCAGAAGTGATGTGGGAAGGTTGGCAGCTAATTTTGCCGGGGTTTCAGCGCCGGACGATAGTAGAAATGATATTGTTATCCGAGGTAATTCCCCAGCCGGATTGCTTTGGCGTTTAGAAGGTATTCCCATTCCAAGTCCAAACCATTACTCAACTCTAGGTACAACAGGTGGCCCTGTTTCCGCTCTTAATCCAAATCTTCTAAAAAATTCTGATTTTATCACTTCCGCATTCCCTGCGGAATATGGAAATGCCATTGGAGGTGTTTTTGATCTGGGTTTTAGAAAAGGAAACGCAGATGATTATGAATATACCCTGCAAACTGGAATCTTTACCGGGGTTGAAGCTATGGCCGAAGGTCCATTGGGGCAAAACAAGGGCTCTTTTTTAGTGGCGGCCAGATATTCTCTTGTGGGGCTTTTGGGGATTGGAGCCGGAGGAACGGCGGCCACTCCCAACTACAACGATGTCTCCTTTAATATTGACTTTGGAAAGGTAAATTCTGGGAACCTTTCTTTTTTTGGAATTCTTGGCACTTCAGATATTGAATTTTTGGGGGATGATATAGATCCAGATGATTTGTTCGCTGCCGAGGATGAAAACACCTTTGTTGAGTCCAGATTTGGAGTGCTGGGGTTTAAGTACAATCTAAGTTTAAGCTCTAATTCTTTTCTAAGGACTGTTGCCTCAGCATCATACTCGGGCAACGATTTTAAAGTAGACCGTTTTATTGAAAAGGACACTTCACAAGAACGATTGATCAGATACACCGAAGCAGATAATACAGAAACAAGATTCACTTTATCCACACTTTTCAACTCTAAGATAAACAACAAATTTACTTTCCGAACAGGCTTGTTATTGGAACATTTTAATATACAAAGCTTGTTATTGGATAGGAACGAACAAGCAGATAATAATGGAGATGGAGACCCTGATTTGGTTAATTTTAGGGATATAGATGAAAATGTGAGCATTCTCCAACCTTATGTGCAGGGGCAGTTTAGATTAACCAAAAAATTTACTTTAAATGCAGGCTTACATACTCAATATAGCACCCTAAACAAACAATTTGTTTTGGAACCAAGGGCAGCACTCAACTACAACTTCCTTCCTAATCACACTTTAAACCTTGGATACGGCCTCCATAATCAATCCGTACCGTTACCCTTGTTGTTTTTGAATGAAAACATAAATGGAGAAATTAGGCAGACCAATAGAGATTTAGACTTTGTACAGAGTAGCCATTTTGTTTTGGGATATGATGTAAGATTGGCCAATAGCTGGCGTGGTAAAGTGGAAATATATTACCAAGATATTGACAAAGCCGCTGTAGAACCCTTTCCTTCTAGTTACTCCACCTTAACTGAAGGAGCTGACTTTGGTTTTGATAATGATCGCGTATCCTTGGTGAATGACGGTACTGGATTTAATCAAGGTATTGAGCTCACACTAGAAAAATTCTTCAGCAAAGGATACTATGGCTTATTAACAAGTTCCTTCTTTGAAAGTAAATATGAAGGCAGTGATGGTATTCAGCGCAATACACCTTTTAACAATGGGTATGTTGTAAATATGTTGGCGGGAAAGGAATTTAAAACAGGACCTTCCGGAAAAAATGTTTGGTTCTTGGATACACGTTTGACAACATCTGGTGGCAGGTATTTTACTCCTGTTGATTTGGCCGCTTCGCAGCAAGCTGGCTTTGAAATCCTACAAGAAGACCTGGCCTTTAGCCAGCAATATGATTCCTACTTTAGATGGGATGTTAAATTTGGGGTCAAAATCAATAGTAAAAACAAAAAGAAGTCCCATCAGTTTTATTTTGACCTACAAAATGTAACGGCCAATGAAAATATATTTGTAAGGCGCTATAACCGCCTGACCAATAATATTGACCAAGTGGATCAGATAGGTTTCTTTCCTGATTTTGGATACAAATTTCAATTCTAAAAAATCTAAACAATGAAGAGAATCAGTGTTATTTTACTAGCTTTAAGTGTTATTTTAACAGTTATAGTTTTGATTAGAAATACGGAATCGGGCACTGACTTTTTGGATGAACAGTTTTCAGAAATTGTAACATATATTCCTAAAAGGGATATGTTCAATGAAAAAATATCAGAAGTGGACGTGGCCTGGCATTTGGATCATAGCCTTAGAACCATCAGTAAAGTTTGCGAAGCTTTGGAGAACTCCAATCCAGATGAATATAGACTCAATTTTAGTTTATCCAGAGTATTTGTTTTTACTACCGGCATTATTCCAAGGGGAGTTGCGCAGTCTCCAAAATCGGTGATGCCACCTAAAGTGATTGTTACGGATAGTCTTTATCTTCAAATTGAAGAAGCCAGGGAAAATTTAAAAAAGATTGAATTGTTAAAAGAAAAAGCTCATTTTAAACATCCCTATTTCAATGTTATTGATAAAGGACAGGCAAAACGTTTTCTCAAAATACATACGCAACACCATTTAAAAATTATAAAGGACATATTAGAGAATAGATAAAAAAGGGTTTTCTTCGTAGAAAACCATCAATAAATGACAGGTAACTGGTTTAAAATTCAAAATATTGAAACGGTAGATTCGCCATCGATTGCAGTTTACCAAAATCATTTGAGTTACAATATACAGGAGATGATTTCTTTGGTCAACGGCGAAACGCAACGGTTGATGCCCCATGTCAAAACCAATAAAATGCCAGAGGTTTTAGATATGCTATTAGTTGCGGGAATCTCTAATTTTAAGGCATCTACCATTTCCGAAGCTGAAATAGCGGCAGAAGCTGGTGCTAAATCTGTTTTAATAGCTCATCAACTGGTTGGCCCAAAAGTAGACCGCTATCTTTCTTTGATAGTTCATTTTCCTAAAACTGATTTCTCTACAATTATAGATTCATTGGAAACTGCCAGTCTTTTGAATGAAAAAGCCCTTGAGAAAGGGTTTAATCTCAGTTTTTATATTGACATCAACAACGGTATGAATCGTTCAGGAATCAAAGTTGGCCTGGACTTAGATGAGCTTATGGCTTTTGTTCCAGAATGCAAAGGGCTTACATTTAAAGGGCTTCATGTGTATGATGGACATTTAAGAGATCAGGATTTTTCTGCTCGGAGTGGAAAAATAGAAACTGGCCTGGAAGAGGTGACAGCCTATTTCAATACCTTAAAAAAGGACTTTCCCACAGCGAAAATGATATGTGGCGGAACCCCTTCATTTACAACCCATCTATTGCAAAAAGAACGAATAACCAGCCCAGGAACCTGTGTTCTATGGGATTGGGGCTATAGCGAAAAATTGACAGAACAAAACTTTAAATATGCCGCGTTATTGGTGACTAGAATTATTTCAAAACCTACGGAAGGTATAGTTACGTTAGATTTAGGTCATAAATCAGTAGCTCCAGAAAATCCTATTGACAAACGCGTGAAATTCCTAAACATTGATAAATACGAACTCCTCTCGCAAAGCGAAGAGCATGGTGTTCTCAAAGTTAATAACTGGAATGATTTAAAAATTGGAGATGTGCTTTATGGCATTCCATACCACATATGTCCTACAATAAATTTACATGATGAAGTATCTGTAATCAAGGATGGAGTAAAAGTAGCGGCCTGGGAAATTACCGCTAGAAAAAGAACCTTAAACTTTTAATTCGTCTATACGACCTTACTCTAAAACCTTTTCTAAATCGTAAAAGTAAAAGTTCTTTTCATCGTTCATAGCTGCAAAAAGCCCATTGGGAAAGGTATCGTTCAATGGAACCGTAACTACTTCGCAACCATCCGTTTCAAGTGTGGTTAAATTAACGGCTTTTATGAATGCATTCCGTTTTCTAGAAAAAATATTGAACTGTCCTCTTTGCTGATCGGAGACAATTATAAAACCTTCTTCATTTGGGTATGTGGCAATGGCAATGCCTTCAATATCTCTTAAAAAGTGTTCTGTACCAAAACATGATAGCTCCTCATTTCCCTTTTTGGGTTCTGCATGATATTTTCTTATGCAAACCCCTTCATCCGAATAATACACAAAACCCATTTCATCATCCACTGCAATGGCCTCTATTTCCTTTTCCCCACTGAACTTTCCAAATTTTCTTACCAAATCAATCTTAACTTCACTACTATCCACTACTAATTTATATTGATACAAATAATTATCGCTTGGCCCTGTTTTTCGTCCTACTATTGCATAAATAGACGTATCCAAGGGCGATTTGTAAAGGCCTATTCCCATAGGCAGTTTTTGCTCAAAAACGTCTTCATCTTCAAAAACAGGAAAACCCCCTCCATCCAAAGGTTTCATATCCGGTACTGAGAATAATCTGATTTGCTGTTTTTCCCGCTCTGTAAAAGCCAAAATATCAACTGCAACAGAATCATTCAATTGAAATCCATATTCCACATCTACGTTGTTGGGTCGCTGAAGATTTCTGATGGTTTTTTCTTCAATGATCTTTCCATCCAAATCAAAAGCGTAAACGGCTCCATTTGTTTCCTTGTCAGTTCCAAAAACTATACTTTTTGATGCATCTTTAGGGTTGATCCATATTGCAGGATCATCAGTATCATTCAAAGTAGTTTCTGTAATAACATCAGGCGCTATTGGTGGTAATTTACTTTGATTGCAAGAAATCGTCAATAGTGCCAATACTAAGTATGTAGATATGTGCTTCATTTGGATGAATTAAAAATAGTAGAAAAGCCACCTACTAGAAGTGGCTTTATACATTATTGTTCTAAATATTATTTTTTGAATAAGTCATATTTTAATCCAAAAGTCAATCTTTTCTCATAAAACTCAATCTGCTGAGTGCGTTCCTTTACCCCTTGATAATAACGCAGCGGCTGGTTGGTAATATTGTTTAAATCTGCATAAATACGTAAGTTCTTATTGATGATAAACGATGCGTTTAAATCAACAAAAATCTGCTTATCATAATACCTGTCTTCAAAATCATTCCCGCCCAACTCATCAATGTAAGCATCTGAATAGTTAACTGACAAACGTAAATTGAATTTTTTATCAGCATAACCCAAAGAGCCATTAAACATGTTTGGAGCGGTACCTGGCAAATCTATTTCCTCTCGAACTTCATCTCCATTTCGGATACCATCAGTTGAGGAAGTAAGAAATGTATAGTTCAGATAGATGCTAAGATTTTTTGCAAACCCCGGAAGGAAATCCAATTGTCTTTGAAACGCCAATTCAGCTCCAAAAATTGATGCACTATCTCCATTTAAGGGCTGGAACAAATCGAAACCTGTATCTGTATCTTCTGATAGAGAAGTGTAAATGAAATCTTCAATATCCTTATAAAAAACTCCTCCGGAGATTATTCCTACCGATTCAAAGTAGTGCTCTGTCATAAAATCAAAATTCATGGAACGTGTAGGGTCTAGTTCCGCATTACCTGTTTGCACCTCCTCATCTTCATTGATTATGTTTCTAAAAGGCACAAGGTCGACATAATTGGGTCTTGCAATGGTATTTGTCCATGCAAAACGCAATACGGTGTTATTACTTGGATTGTATTTCAAATGCACCCCTGGCAAAACATTTGTATAAGAACTTTCATCCCTAATTTGATTGAAGCTATCAAAATCTCCTTCCTCGTCAAAAATGACTTCGTTACCCAAACTACTAATTTTTGTATTCTCTACCCTTACCCCTGCAAGTACAGAAAAATTCTCAGCAAGCTTTTGGTTAGCCATAAGATAACCCGCATAAACTTTTTCTTCTACATCGAAGTTTCCTGCCAAAAATTCATCTTGAATCGGGGTGGTTTCAAACCTGGAACCATCAGAGAAATTTAAATCTCCTAAAAATTCAGGAGAAACAAATTGTCCAGCAGCATATTGACTGCCAGCCAAGAAATCACTGTTCGTAAAATCTCTGGTCTGCACATCTGCTAAAGTGGCAAACTCATTACTTAATGGTTCGGATTCAAAAAAGTTGTTGTTCCTTTCCTTGTTTTTTGACCTGAATCTGCCTCCAAATTTTACAGACCCTTCTCCTGCACCAAAAATATCTGCAGGTAGTTCAAAGTTTAAAAAGGCATTAAAATCTTTTTCTTCAGTAAACTGATTTTCTTCAGTAAATTCTTTCAGCTCAAAATTGGACAAGGCTGCATCTGAAGCATTCGCAGCTCTAAATGAAGGATACCGAGGGTTAGCAAGATCTGCCGAAATTCCAATGGCATCTCCAATTTCGTACTCTACATAGCGTTCATTTGGGCGTTCTTCGGAAGCCTTGGCATAAGAAGCCATCCAATCCATTTTTAGGTTGCCAAATAAATGATTACCTCCCAGACTATAATTCTGCATACGTTGATCTTCCAATCTTGTATTTTTAATACGTCCTCCCGGTATGCCCCCTTTGGTTTGTCTGCGTATCTCACCTTCATATCCAACAATATTTTCGGTGCCATCTGCAAATACAGGTTCTATACTCCTAAACCGTAGTCGAAATCTATTTTCCCTATCGTCACGCCAATTGTACATGGTTTTTAGGAAAACGGTGTTGTTGGCATCAAAGGCATAGTCCATATTTGCTGAAAAACTTCTTCGGATACGTTGAACCAAATAAGTTCTTATATCTGATTCCTCAACAAATGGATCTACTTCAATATCTTCCTCGGTCAAAGGGCTTTCAGCTTCGTTTACCCATTCGGCCTCAACATTGTCAGATCCAAAATCAACATTGTTATATGATGCGGCCAACATCCAGCCGAATTTGCCGTTTTTTGAACGGTCACCCAATAAGAATCCACCATTGTAAATAGGTTCATCGTTAATAAAACTTAGACCAGAACCCAAAGTAGCTGAAAGCCTGAAACTTTGTGGCGATGAACGAGTAATCAAGTTTACAGAACCACCTAAAGCATCTGCATCCATGTCCGGGGTAATGGCCTTGTTCACTTCTATGGTTTGAATCATATCTGAAGGAATTAAATCCATCTGTACATTTCTATTGTCTCCTTCCGCTGAAGGAATACGACTCCCATTAAGGGTAACTGAGTTTAATTGAGGAGCTAGACCGCGGATAATAATGTTTCTTGCTTCTCCTTGATCCACTTGCATGGTAATCCCAGGAATACGTTTTACCGCATCACCTATATTGGCGTCCGGAAATTTTCCAATTTGATCTGTAGAAACCACATTGGTAATGTTTAAATTGGTTTTCTGGGCATTCAAGGCTTTAGCCTGGCCGCTCAATCCATATGCGGTTACTTGAACCTCATCCAATTCAAGACTTTTTGGACTTATGGTTATGGCAATTACCGTTGTCTGATCGGCAGTTACCGTTACCTCTTGTTCAATAGATGCGTAACCTAAATATGAAATTTTAATGGTATGGTTCCCTTCTGGAATATTAACAAGAGTAAATTTACCGTCAAAATCCGTAATAGCCCCTTTTGATAAGGATGGAATCATCACATTTGCTCCTGGCACATATATTCCATTATCATCTGATATGGTTCCCTGAATATTTCCTGTTTGAGCAAAAAGGGATAAAGGGACAAAAACTAAGATAAAAAACTGCAAATATTTTTTCATTTTCTAAGTGGTTGATTTTAGACCACAAAGAAATTATTCTGCTTAAAAAAAGAGGTTAGCTAATTTTTAAGAATAAGTCATATTTAGTATCATTTTGAAGGTGTTTTAGAATGACTTAACAATCAGATAACAAAAAACCCTCACTGTACAGTAAGGGTTTTAAAAATTTTAGCGCCTAAAGTATTAAGCTTCAAACGGCTCAATGGAAACATATGATTTTCCACCAACTTTCTTTTCAAATTTTACTACACCATCAACTCTGGCGTGCAATGTATGGTCTTTTCCTGCATAAACATTCTCTCCAGGATTGTGCTTAGTACCACGTTGTCTAACAATGATGTTACCAGCAACAGCAGCCTGTCCACCAAAAATCTTAACGCCTAAGCGTTTCGATTCTGATTCTCTACCGTTTTTTGAACTACCTACACCTTTCTTATGTGCCATGATATATAATTTTTAGTTCTTAATCTATTTGTTTAAAGCTTCTATCAAATCAGCTTTTTTCATTGAAGAAATACCTGTAACGCCTTTTGCTTTTGCCATTTCCTTCAACTCTGCCACCGTTTTACCGCTCAAATCTTCAACTGCCTTTTTTGGTGCAGTTTTCTTTGGAGCCTCCTTCTTAGGTGCCTCTGTTTTAGCAGCTACAGCTTTTTTGGCTTGCGGAGCTGGCTTTTCAGCTTTGGCTTTTGCAGGGGCAGCTTTTTTAGCTCCTTTTGCAACAATCCCTTCAACAACAATCTCTGTTAAAGATTGTCTATGCCCGTTTTTTACACGGTATCCTTTACGCCTTTTCTTTTTAAAGACAATTACTTTATCACCTTTGAGGTGTTTTACTACTTTGGCCTCAACGGCCGCACCTTCTATGACTGGGGCGCCAACAGTAACGTTACCTCCGTCATCCAAAAGAAGAACTTTGTCAAAAGTTACTTTTTTACCTTCTTCTGTCTGCAAACGGTGAACGTACACTTTTTGGTCTTTTGCAACTTTAAACTGCTGCCCTGCCATCTCTACAATTGCGTACATAATGCGTTAATTAGATTAATTTACTTGCGCTTTATCAAAATTAGCGGGTGCAAATATACTGCTAAATCCTTAATTCACAAGTAATATTCAACCTTTTGACACATTATTTTTTTGGATTATTGGAGGTTTTAAAAAGCTGCATAAAAGACAACGTCAAGACCAGAGTGGTTGCAAAACCCATTATGGCAACAGTAAAGAAAACTATTCCCTGAAAATTGGCATAATCCTTTGCCCAGACCTCAGAGAGTTCTTTTAAAAAACTGGAGTTCAATTCTGTGGAATAAAGGGCAAAGAAAATAGTAAAAAGCAATGTGGCCACAAATCCTGTCGTAATCCCAGCTGTAAAGCCTTTCCCATAAGAAAAACCCTTTCCCAGTTTTAACTTGGTATACTTAATAGTTTCATAAATCCCAAAACCGGTGATAACACCATTTAACAAACTAAAAAACACGTTGGTATGCTTCCCTAAAAGGGATAATATTAAAAAATAGGCCATCAAACATGCACTGGTAACGATTCCAAAACGAATAGGGAGTGTTAGATTTTTCATCTCGTTAAATTTTTGGTGGATGTTTAATTTACTGAATGTTCGCGAATTATACTACAATTTCTTGTTAAACACTTGCCTGATATTGTATGTGTCTTTTAAATTTTATCCTATATTTAGCGTAACATCAATCTAAAAAGCTAGTCTAATCCTATTTATTACATCAATACAAAATTCACTATTATGAAAAGACACTTATTCTCTGCGTTTTTCGTGCTCGCAGTTGGTAACTTTCTTACAGCTCAGGAGGTTGCTTTTGAAGAGTATGATCTAGATAACGGACTCCATATAATCTTGCATCAAGACAATGCCGCACCCGTTGTTACCACCGCAGTAATGTACCATGTTGGATCTAAAGACGAAGACCCAAGTAAAACCGGATTTGCACATTTTTTTGAGCATCTTTTGTTCGAGGGAACAAAAAACATAGAAAGAGGAGAGTGGGATAAAATAGTCTCCTCAAATGGAGGAAGTGGTAATGCCAACACATTCCTTGACCGTACATATTACTATGAAACATTTCCTTCCAACAGTCTTGAAACGGGGCTATGGTTAGAATCGGAGCGATTAATGCACCCTATAATAGGGCAAATTGGGGTGGACACGCAAAAAGAAGTGGTCCAGGAAGAAAGAAGGCTTAGAGTTGATAATTCTCCTTATGGTGCTTTTTTTGATGAACTTCTTAAAAATCTATACACCAAGCATCCATACCGTTGGGGAGTAATAGGTTCTTTAGATCATTTGGCAAGTGCAAGTCTTGATGATTTTAAGAATTTTAATAAAGTCTATTATGTTCCAAACAATGCCGTTTTGGTCATAGCAGGAGATATAGATACAGAAAAAACAAAAAAAATGGTCTCCGACTATTTTGGACCAATCCCAAGAGGTGCAGATATAAAAAGAAACACTGTTGTTGAAGATCCAATTACCACTACCATAAAAGCAAAATACCATGATCCCAATATTCAGATTCCGGCAATTTTACTTGCTTATAGGACTCCTGGGCAAGCAGAAAGGGATTCCTATGTAATCAATATGATTTCCACTTATTTAAGTGATGGTGAAAGTTCCAAATTGTATAAAAAATTAGTGGACGAGAAAAAAATAGCGCTTCAAATATTTTCGGTGCCCATTGACGCTGAAGATTATAGCTCATATGTTGTTGGCGGTTTACCCGTGGGAGAAAATTCAATTCAAGATATCAAGAAAGAAATAGATGAGGAGATTCTAAAAGTACAATCAGAACTGATTTCAGAAAAAGATTATCAGAAGCTTCAGAACAAATTTGAAAACAACTTTGTAAATGCCAACAGCAGCATTGCGGGAGTGGCAAACTCTCTTGCAGAAAATTATATGTTACGTGATAACACCAACCTTATCAATACAGAGATTGATATATATCGTTCCATCACCCGTGAAGAGATAATGGAAGTTGCCAAAAAATATTTGAAGGTAAACCAGAGAGTAGAACTAGAGTATTTACCAGAACAAAAAGAAGCAAATTAAGATGAAAAAGTATATAGTTTTTTCCTTGCTGTCCCTTTTTATTACAGCATCGTATGCCCAAATTGATAGGAGCACACAACCTAAACCAGGGCCCGCTCCAGAAATAAATTTACAGGAACCCGCCCGCTTTGAACTAAATAACGGACTCAAAGTGATGGTTGTTGAAAACCATAAGCTCCCAAGGGTTTCCATTCAGCTGACCATAGATAACCCTCCTATTTTACAAGGAGACAAGGCAGGTGTTTCAGATTTAACATCAAGTCTGTTGGGCAAGGGATCTAAGTCCATTCCCAAAGATGATTTTTATGAAGAAGTTGATTTTTTAGGAGCTTCAATAACCATTGGAGACCAAAGCGCATCCGCAAGTTGTCTTTCCAAATATTTTCCTAGAATTCTAGAACTTATGACGGATGCCGCACTAAATCCCAATTTTACCCAAGAGGAGTTCAATAAAGAAAAGGACAGGATCATTACGGGCTTAAAATCAGAAGAAAAAGATGTTTCTGCCATCGCAACAAGAGTACAACTGGCATTGGCCTATGGAAAAAACCATCCATTTGGAGAAATCACATCCGAAGAAACGGTAAACAATGTAACATTGTTGGATGTGGAACAATATTATAGATCATATTTTGTGCCTGCAAATGCCTATTTGGTGATTATTGGAGATGTAGATTTTGAAAATGTAAAGGAATTAGTTACTACAAATTTCACTCCTTGGTCAAAGGCGGTTCCACCTTCTTTTAGCTATTCTAAGCCCATGGATGCACAATACAATCAAATCAATTTTGTTGATGTCCCTAATTCTGTACAGTCTGAAGTTGCCGTGCAAAACATCACAGAATTGAAAATGAAGGACGAGGATTATTTAAATGCCCTTTTGGCCAATAGAATATTGGGAGGAGGTTCTCAAGCTAGGTTATTTAAAAACCTAAGAGAGGATAAGGGATATACCTATGGCTCTTACTCTGGTATTAGGGACAATAAGTATAGCCCTATGCGATTTAATGCCTATGCGCAGGTGAGAAATATGGTAACCGACAGCTCCGTGGTTCAAATTCTAAGTGAGCTAGATAGAATCGTAAAAGAACCTGTAACAGAAGAAGAACTCATTAATGCAAAAGCTAAATATTCCGGGAGCTTTGTCATGGCTTTGGAAAAGCCAGAAACCATCGCCAATTATGCGTTGAACATTGAAACAGAAGATTTGCCCAAGGACTTTTACAAAACCTACTTAGAAAGAATTGATGCCGTAACCGTGGCTGATGTACAGAAGGCTGCTCAAAAATATTTTTCAACTACAAATGCTCGAATCGTAGTAACAGGAAAAGGAAGTGAAGTATTGGAAAATCTTGAAAAAGTGACCTTCAATAACAAAAAAGTACCTGTTCTGTTTTATGACAAGTATGCGACCAAAACTGAAAAACCAGATTACAGTTCTGCAATTCCTGAAGGGATAACGGCAGAAGCTATTTTGGAAAAGTATATGGAAGCAATAGGTGGAAAAGAAAAATTGGAGGGGGTAGACTCATATGCAATGTTAGCCGAAGCAGAAATGCAAGGGATGAAATTGGAGTTGGAAATGAAGAAAACATCCAAAGACCAATTTATGCAAGACATAAAAGTCATGGGGAACTCTATGCAAAAGCAGGTTTTGGATGGTGATAGTGGCTACATGGTTGCTCAAGGGCAGCGCAAAGATCTCTCTGATGAAGAAATTGAAAGGATAAAAGAAGAATCCGCAGCCTTCCCAGAATTGAACTACTTAGCAGCTGGTAATATTACTTTAGAAGGTATTGAACCAATAGGTGATAAAAAAGCATATAAGCTTAAGATAACAGATAAAAAATCTTCATTCTACGATGTAGAAACCGGTCTTAAGCTGCAAGAAATCAGTATTGAAGAAGTACAGGGGCAGCAAATGTCAAATACTGTAGAGTTTGATGACTATAAGGAGGTTTCTGGTATCAAGTTCCCCTTCAAACTGTCTCAGACCATGGGACCTCAAAACTTTGAGTTTGTGGTAAAAGAAATCAAGGTCAATGCAGGTGTAACTGCATCTGATTTCGAATAAAATCAAATCATCTTTTAAAAGAAGGCGTCCTTTGCGGCGCCTTCTTTTTATTTACCAAGTAGACGCCCAACAAAATTACCAGGGCTGCAAATAATTGTGATAGCGTGAACTTTTCTTCATCCAAAACACCCCAAAAAATGCCTACTATGGGGATTAAATATGTAACGGAAACAGAAAACACTGCCGTAGAAATCTGAACTAGTCTATTAAACATCACTTTGGCAACACATGTCCCCATTATACATAATATTACTATGTAGCCCAATGAGCTAAAAAAATATGGTCCTGCAATCACATCTTCGTCCAAAAATCCAGAGAACAAAAGAATGACAATACCTGGCACTAAAATCACGGCAAAATTCCCAGCTGCAATTCCCATAGGAGATACATCTTGTAACTTGTTCTTTATAATATTTGCATTGCTCGCATAACAAATAGTTGCAATTATAACAAACCCGGAATACCAATAGTTTTGGTCAGGATTTACTTCTGTTCCAAAAAAGATTAAAAACGCAGCTCCCAATAATCCAATTACAACCCCTAACAATTGATTTCTGGTAAACCCCACTCCAAAAACGAACAGTCCAATAAATAGAGTGAAAAGTGGCACCAACGAATTTAATATTGATGCTATGCTGCTATCAATTTCGGTTTCGGCAAAGGCGAACAAAAACATAGGGATAAAGCTTCCAACAACTCCAGAAACACCAACCCAAAACCATTCTTTTTTTGAAATAGTCCTTAGGGATTTAAATCCGACCATGAATAAAAAGAGTGCCGCCAAAACAATACGAACAGAACCAAGTTGAATAGGATTAAAACCTTCAAGCCCTTTTTTAATCAAAATATAGGATGTCCCCCAGATTATGGACAGTACGATCAAATAAATCCACTTCTTTTTGTGTTCGTTCACATTTCAATTTTAAGATGCAAAAGTCCGCCTAATTTTAAGACTTTTTACACTTTATGATCTAATTTTGCAGTACGCAAGAAACATAGTTGAAACACTCAATCGCATATTGTTTTGTATTGCTCTATCTAATGGCCATGGTACGCCCTATTGCACCAATGTTGGAGTACGTTATCTATGAAGATTATATAGCGGAGTTTCTGTGCATCAATAAAGACAAAGTAGAGTTGCAATGTAATGGTAAATGTTACCTTATGCAGCAACTTTCTGAACAGAATGAAGAAAAAAAACAAGGCCTTCCAAAAATCATGTTGGAAGAATATCCCATTGGCTTTGTTGATTTAATGTTTTACAATTCCAAAAAACCAGCTACAGTCCCAGATCAAAATCACTTTGATTATTCCAACGGTTATGCTTTTCTGTATTGTGCTTATAGTTTTCATCCGCCAAGCATTCTTTCTTAAAATACACTAGCACAAATTTATTTTAAGGAGGTATTATAACATTCGTTATAAGCGAACCCCCTATAATTTCAATACCAAAAACCGATGAAAAAATATATATCGGCCATTTTATTGATGGCCTCAACCGCATTTTATGCACAACAAACCAATGATGAATCTCAACAATGGTCAGCAGGAAGACCAGATGGCCATGCCCCCATTTCTGTTATGGGAGATCATATGCACGGAAAAGGGGAATGGATGTTTTCCTACCGCTATATGTATATGAACATGGATGAACTCAAGCAAGGTGGCGAGGATGCCTCTTTTGATGACGCCTTGTCCGATTACATGGTTACCCCTACAAGCATGCCCATGAACATGCATATGTTAGGAGCCATGTTTGCCCCAAGTGACAAAATCACCTTAATGGCCATGTTCAATTACCTATCAATGGAAATGGACCATATTACGCGTATGGGTGGCACTTTCAATACAGAATCCAGTGGTCTTGGAGATGTTCAGCTTGCCTTGTTGTACAAATTTTTCAATAAAAATCAGCAAACGCTTCATGGTCAAGTTGGACTTTCAATCCCTACTGGCAGTGTGACGGAGAGCGATGTTACCCCAGCCTCTTCTCCTAATGAAACTGAATTGCCCTACCCCATGCAAGTAGGTAGTGGTACGTTCGACCCTAATTTGGTATTAACTTATTTAGGTCAAAATGAATCTATTTCTTGGGGTAGCCAAATAAGAGGGATATTCCGATTTGGGGAAAATGATAGAGAGTACCGCTATGGCAATAGATATAGTCTAAACAATTGGTTTGCGATCAAAGCAAATAACTGGTTTAGTGTTTCAGCTAGGCTTGAAGGGCTAATTGTTGGGGAAATTGAAGGTGCGGACCCAAATCTAAACCCTATGATGGTCATTACAGCAGATACTAATAACTCTGGCGGCACCTATATAAACTCCGGTGTTGGCATAAATACCTATATTTCAAAAGGGGCACTTAAAACCCTAAGGTTGGGATTTGAATTTGGGTATCCCCTTTATCAGGATTTAAATGGCATTCAGTTGAAGGCCAAGGAGACCGTGACTTTTGGAACGCAATATTCTTTCTAATAAAAAAACTCCTGGGGCGCAATGTGTCCCAGGTAATTTAAAACTATGACCAAACGAGAATTTATACGCCTCAACAGAAAATGGCATCGCTATCTCGGCGTTGTATTGGGAATTCAATTTTTATTGTGGACTTTGGGAGGGCTGTATTTTAGTTGGACCAATATTGAAGAAATTAGGGGTGAACATCTTAAAAGTGAAGAACAATCGTTTTCCACTTCCAATACATTAGTGTCACCATCCATGTTCATGAAGCATTTTGATGGGCAAGACAGTATTATTTCCATAGAAGTGGTCTCTATTTTACAGAGACCCACCTATAGAGTAGTGTTCCTTAAAGACCAACTTAAATCAGTACTGCTTTTTGATGCCCAAAATGGAGCGTGGCAAGAACCATTGACTAAAGAAGAAAGTATTGCCGTTGCCAAGGATAAACTGATAGTTTCTGCGCCCGTAGAAACAGTTGAATACCTTAATGATAGCGGAAAGCATCACGAATACCGGGGAAGGCCTTTACCTGCCTATGCCATTACTTTTGATGAGCCTGCCAATACAACCGTATATGTTTCACCAGAATACGGCAATGTACAGACCTTTAGAAGCAATAAATGGCGCATTTTTGATTTCTTTTGGATGCTACATACCATGGATTATGAAGGTCGTGACAATTTTAACAATGTTTTGTTGAGAGCTTTTGCTTTGTTTGGCCTTTTCACTATCCTATCTGGATTTAGTTTATATATTTTTACATCTAGAATTAACAATAAAAAAAGAACAAAATGAAAAAATCTCTGCTACCTATATTTATTGCTATGTTTCTCTTTTCGGCATGTAAAGAGAAAAAGAACATTACTGAAGGGCCAACCCAAATGCAGCAAGTAATGGCCATTCATGATGAGGTTATGCCCAAAATGGGGAAGTTGGGTAAACTGGTCGGTGAGCTCAAGAGCAAAGTTGATACCACAGAAACTGGACGTCAATATGAATCGGCCATGAAAGACCTTCAAGCGGCCAACACCAATATGATGGACTGGATGATGGCATTTGGAAACCGTTTTGATTCTGAGGAAATCTTGGATGGAAAAGAACTTTCAGAGGAAAAACAAGTATGGTTAAATGAAGAAGAGGCCAAGGTAAAGGCACTTAGAGAGCAGATTAATTCCAGTATTGAAAAAGCAGAAACCCTATTAAAAGAGGAATAATGCTATTTTTTCCAACGTAAGGTTTCCATTATCCTTCTTACATCCTTTTGCATGTAAAACGCAGCAGGAAGAATAGAATCATAATTAGGTTTTGCATAAAAATAAAGCGACCCAGTTACAAAATGGTTTATACTGTCCGTGACATAAAACTGTGACTGGGATGCCGCATTACCACTAACTTCATAGAACATTCCGTAAACTCCGTCGCTGGAATTTACAAAAGGTTGTTCTACAATATTATCAGCTTTTACCACATGCTCGTAAGAGAGTTTTTGAGCATCTGTTAGCAAGGTGTTAAGATTGTCTTTTACCGGTTTATAGGTAATATAGATCGACCCCTTCATCATAGGGTAATCCAAAACCAAGGAGCAGTCTTTATTTTCTTTTACCTCTGATAGAGTATTTAGATCAAAAGTGTATGAACAGTCAGCAGGCAAATCTTTGTACTCCGCATTTGGATAATCCAAGCGCAACATAGCTTTGGGCTTAGGCAAAACTTCGTCTTTACAACTTACAAAAAGAGCAAGAACAACTATGATTAAAATCCAATTATGCTTCATGCGGCAATGTAACTTTTAAGCGTTTCAACCTTTTCTTATCTAAACTTTCTACAATGAATTGATATTCTTTAAACAATACTTTTTCCCCCCGTTTTGGAAAGCTCCCAGAAATCTCTAAGACAAATCCTGCAATAGTTTCTGATTCTCCCTTTTTTCCTTCAAAATCTTCTTCATCTTCAATCTTGACCACCCGATAAAAATCTTTTAGCGTAGTTTTTCCATCAAAGACATAATTATGATCATCTAACTTGGAGTAAACCAAGTCCTCATCATCAAACTCATCGCTAATATCCCCAACGATCTCTTCAATGATATCTTCCAACGTTACTATACCAGATGTTCCCCCATATTCATCAACAACAACAGCCAAATGATTCTTTTTCTCTTGGAATTCTAACAAAAGATCATCCAACTTCTTATTTTCTGGAACAAAGTAGGGCTCGCGAATCAAGGACATCCAATTAAAATTCTTCCTGTCTATGTATGGCAGCAAATCCTTCACATAAAGAACCCCCAAGACATTATCCATATTCTCTGCAAAAACCGGAATCCTGGAATAACCATTCTTTTTAATTTCTTGAAGTACTTCTAGAAACTTCATTTCCTCGTTCAATGCAAAAATATCAATCCGAGGACGCATGACCTGTTTGGTATCCGTGTTTCCGAAAGTTACGATTCCTTCTAAAATCTTCTGTTCCTCTTTTGTAGTATCTCCTTCCGATGCGAGCTCCAGCGCTTGGGATAAATGATCTACACTTAAATTGGATTTCTGCTTTCCAAGTTTCTCCTGCAAAAAGACGGTAGCGGAACTCATAGGCGAACCTAACGGCGCACATAGCGTATTTAGGATTTTTAAGGGAATCGACATAAAATGCGAAAACTGAATTTTATTTCTGTTTGCATAGATTTTTGGCAAAATCTCTCCAAACATTAAAATTAGAAATGTAGCTACGATGACTTCTAAAAGGAAACGTACGGAAACCACTCCAAAAAGGGTTTGATTTATTTCTGAAAAAATGGTGTTCCCGATTGAACTGAACAATAAAACTATTCCAATATTGATGGCATTATTGGTAATCAAAATAGTTGCCAAGAGTTTTTTTGGCTTGTTCAACAACTGGACTATAAGTTTCCCTCGTGAGGTGTCTGTTTCTTCCAGTTCGTTTAAATCTGTCTGGGAGAGACCAAACAGTGCCACTTCAGCACCAGATATTAGCGCGGAACATCCTAAAAGAAGTAAAAGTACAATCACTTTTATTGTGAAGATACCGCTAAAGGTGGTTAAGAAAAACGCCAAACAATAGGGCTCAGGATCCAAATGTATACTGTTTTAAACTTATTTCTCTAGAATGGTAGGTCATCATCCTGTTCGGTTTCATTAACCGGTTCAGGCTCCGTAGGCTTTATGGGCTCGTTTTGCGCCACCGCTCCTGAGGACTGAGGCTGCTGTGTACTAGCCATACTCTCCTTTTTGGTGGATAAAAACGTAAAATCCTGAACGTGTACTTCAGTGGTATATCTGGTATTACCATCTTCACCTTGCCATTGTCTATTCTTCAACCTGCCTTCCAAATACACCTTATCTCCTTTGCTCAGGTACTTTTCGCATATTTCAGCAGCTTTATTTCTTACGACAATATTATGCCAATCTGTATTGGTTACTTTCTCTCCGGTTTGTCTATTGGTGTAGGTCTCATTAGTGGCCAAAGGAAATCTTGCAATACAATTGCCCCCTTCAAAATAATGAATTTTCACTTCGTCTCCCAAATGCCCAATTAGCATCACTTTATTTAATGTTCCGCTCATAACTTTTTAATTAATCAAAAGTACTAAATTTTAAATATTTTGATGAACTCTGCAATCAAAACGGGAACAGGAAAAGTGTGAACTTGCTCCCATGAAATTCCATCCTTAATTGCGTCCCTTGCTTCCAAAATCCAAAACCTTGTATGTAAATTTTGGTGAGATAGTTTGTGAACTATCTCTTTTTCATTAAACAATTTAATGGTTTGCAAACTGGGTAACGCGGATTGTTGAGCTATTTGCTCTTGCAATTCATCTATTTCCAAAACATACTCCGATTCCAATAAAGGAAATTGATAGAGGTTTTGCCATATCCCCTTTCCGTGCCTTTGCTCTAACAAAGTGCATTTATCCTTGTCCAAAATAACCAAATAGTTAAAATATCGGTCTTTTACCTTTGTCTTTTTAAGTTTTACCGGTAGACCGCCAATTTTATTTTCTTTTAGGGCCACACAACCATCATTTAAAGGACATAACAAACAGTACGGCTTTTTTGGGGCGCATTGTATAGCTCCAAACTCCATAATGCCTTGATTGTAATCCCTAATATTCTCTGTATTCATTACATCTCTTGCCAATTGCTTGAAATACTGAACTCCTTTTGGACTATTTATAGGTAAATCCACTCCAAAATACCTAGACAGCACACGATATACATTACCATCCACAACAGGTTCTGGCACATTAAAACATATAGAGGCGATAGCACTGGCGGTATAATCCCCAACCCCTTTAAGTCCTTTTAGCTCTTTATATGTGCTGGGAAACTTACCCTCATATTTATCAATCACAATTTTTGCCGTGGCATGAAGGTTTCTGGCCCTAGAATAATATCCCAACCCTTGCCAAAGTTTCAAAACTTTCTCTTCTTTGGCATTTGCAAGGTCATAGACAGTGGGGAATGCTTCTAGAAACTTGTGGTAATATGGCATTCCTTGGGCAACACGTGTTTGTTGCAGCATGATTTCCGAAAGCCAAATCTTGTATGGATCCTTGGTTGCCCTCCACGGAAGTTCACGCTTATTCTGGCCGTACCATTTCAAGATTTTTTGGGAAAAAGACATGTAGGTAAATACTAATGGTTAAATGTAGCAGTTTATATACTTAAAATTAAAGGGTTTAAACAAAAGATTAATTTTAATTTTTATATTTGCAAGCCTAAAAAAATAAGAAAATAATAATACGAAATGACGAAAGCAGATATTGTAACTAGAATCTCAGAAAAACTAGGTATTGAAAAAGGAGACGTACAAGCAACGGTAGAATCTTTTATGGAGGAGGTTAAATCGTCCTTGGAGAATGGTGATAATGTTTATTTAAGAGGTTTCGGAAGCTTTATCATTAAGACTAGAGCGGAAAAAACAGGTAGAAACATTTCTAAGAACACTACTATTAAAATTCCTGCACATAATATCCCTGCCTTTAAACCAGCAAAAGTTTTTGTTGAAGGCGTAAAAAGCAACGTTCAAGTAAAATAATATAACTAACATTAAAGGAAGAGCCATATGCCGAGTGGTAAAAAAAGAAAAAGACATAAGGTAGCTACCCATAAGCGCAAAAAGCGCAGGAGAGCTAACCGACACAAGAAAAAGTAGTTGTTACAACTACTTTTTCATTTTACGCACATACGTTCTTTGACATAGAGATTCAAAAAAGAATTTCAATCGGTTTGAAAAAACCGATTCTACATATTGTTTAATCATTTATCCCGTAAACATTGCAGGATAAATAAAAATCGATTCAGGTGAATAGAGAATTAATTGTTAGATCTAGCCCAGAAGCAGTCGATTTTGCCTTACTAAAAGATGGAAGGCTTATAGAATTACACAAAGATGAGGATGACAACAATTTTTCCGTAGGGGATATTTTCTTAGCTAAGATAAGAAAGCCCGTTACCGGTCTAAATGCGGCATTCGTAAATGTAGGTTATGAAAAGGATGCGTTCCTGCACTATCATGACCTAGGTCCGCAATTATCATCTATGTTGCAATTCATAAAAAAAGTTAGAACGGGAAAACTAAAAGACTATTCCCTTAAAGACTTTCCATTTGAAAAAGATATAGACAAGAATGGCAGTATTAACGATGTTATTAAGGCCAATCAGTCATTATTGGTACAAATTGTAAAAGAACCCATTTCCACCAAGGGACCACGAATAAGCTCAGAACTTTCCTTAGCAGGGCGTTATTTGGTTATGGTTCCATTTTCTGATCGTGTTTCCGTATCACAAAAAATAGGGAGCAAAGAAGAAAAAGATAGGTTAATACGACTTGTAAAGAGTATTAAGCCAAAAGGATTTGGCGTTATTATACGTACCGTTGCAGAAGGCAAAAAAGTTGCAGAACTGGACAAGGATCTTCAGAATTTATCATCCAAATGGATGAAAATGTGCAGGAGACTGCAAAAAGCACCTCATCCATCCAAAGTATTGATAGAGCTAAACAGAGCTTCTTCCATACTAAGAGATGTTTTCAACGATTCCTTTACCGGAATTCATGTTGATGATGAGACACTTTATAATCAAATCAAAGATTATTTACATGAAATCGCACCCCAAAAGGAGTCAATTGTAAAACATTATTCTGGCGCATCTCCAATTTTTGAAAAATTTGGAATTGACCGTCAAATAAAGACTTCATTTGGCCGAACGGCTTCTATGAGCCGAGGAGCTTACCTTGTAATTGAACATACAGAAGCACTTCATGTGATTGATGTTAACAGTGGTAACCGTTCCAATAAGGCTAAAAACCAAGAGGATACCGCACTGGAAGTAAATCTTTCTGCAGCGTCAGAAATTGCAAGACAGCTTCGCCTTCGCGATATGGGCGGTATTATCGTAGTTGATTTCATTGATATGGTCAAAGGTGACCACAGAAGAAAATTATTTGATCACCTAAGAGATGAAATGAAGGATGATAGGGCAAAGCACAAAATCTTGCCCCCAAGTAAATTTGGTTTGGTGCAAATTACCAGACAAAGGGTTCGTCCAGAAATGAATATCAAGACAAGTGAGGAAAATCCAAATGGTACAGGAACCGAAGTTGAAGCTCCAATTGTCTTAATAGACAAAATCAATGTTGATTTAGAGCGAATCATGAAGGGTAAGCAAAAGGATAATGGTATTATTTTGAATATACATCCTTTTATTGCCGCTTACCTGACCAAAGGATTTCCATCTCCACGTTATAAGTGGTTCTTAGAATATAAGAAATGGGTTAAAATTCAACCTAGAGATGCCTACACATACCTTGAATACCGTTTTAAAGACAAGGACGGCAAAACAATTAGATAATACAAAGCGACTCTAGCAATAGGGTCGCTTTTTTTGTTTTTAGTATATTGAAAACAAAAATTTGAAGAGATAGCATATCCTAAAATGAAGAATGAAAAAATAAAGTCACAATCGTCCGAACAGTTAAGACAAAATATAAAAACCATCAAAGTAATTGCAGGAATGCTGATCGGGACCTCTATTTTGGTATTGCTAACAGTGCTATATCTCTTTCTTTTCAAAAAGGATAGTTCTGCACTTCCTCTTTTAATGGTTACTGCAGGTTCTGCTATCATTGTTATCATTAATTTGAAACAAGCCAAGTTGATGCAGGCCGAACTGGATTACCGTAAAAATTTATAACTCTTTGTCCCTATGATCAGCCATAAAGCATATAGCCTTGCTGAAGCTACCAGAAAACTTGAGAGTTATTGTGCCTACCAAGAGCGTTGCCATAAAGAAGTCATTGCAAAACTAAAGGGCATGCGCATGATTCCTGAAGCTATAGATCAAATTACCACACACCTTATTCAAGAGAATTACTTAAACGAAGAGCGTTTTGCAAAGAGTTTTGCCAGAGGGAAGTTCACCATTAAAAAATGGGGCAAAAATCGTATTGTAAATGAACTAAAGCTGCGTCAAGTATCAAAATTCAATATTAAAAGTGCCCTGGCAGAAATAGAAGAAGAGGATTATCACAAGACCCTAGATGAGCTTGCCACAAAAAGGTTAGCTCAAATCCACGAATCCAACGTTCAGAAGAAAAAGAAAAAACTGGCTGATTATCTACTCTACAGAGGTTGGGAAAGTAATTTGGTCTATGCAAAGCTGAAGGAACTTGTCTAACCTAAGGACCCAATTCTTGAAATAACAAGCTATGTGTTCGCTCTATTGCCTTTTCATTCTTCCAATCAATCCATTCTTGTCCTTTTAGTCGTCTCATTAGATTATCAAAATGACGCATAAAAAGAAGATTGTATACTGCTTTCCCAAAATTTTTGGGCCTTCTGGCAATTGCCCTTAAGCTCAATGAAAATCCTGGCGTAATATACTTCATATGATGCCAATAACCTTCTGGTATATAGAGCACATTACCATGCTCCAATTGTGTTACATGGCCTTTGGCATTTTTTAATGCTGGCCATTTTTTTAAATCTGGTTTCGCAAAATCTATGTCCTCTCTGGTAATTAAGGAGTGCGGAATCTTATAAAGGAATTTGGTTTCTGATTGTGGAAAAAGAATACATTGTTTCTTTCCTTCAAAATGAAAATGGAAGATGTTGGCCAAATCAATATCATAGTGCATAAACGTATGGGAATCACTGCCGCCAAAAAACAGCATTGGCAATCCTTTCATTAATCTTAGTCCGAAGTTAGGATATGTAAAGTCCTTTTGCAATTGGGGAACTTCCTTTAAAACATTCCAAAGAAAAATACGGTATTTGGTAGACTCGTTTTTTAGAAGTTCAATGTAGTCCCCCATCCTCATTCTAGCATGAGGTTCGTTAAAACCCTCATCATGTTTTACAGGCCTGTCGTCATAGAGCGGAACAATTTTTTCCCCTGCAACTTCCTTGATATAATCCAAGTTCCATTTGGAATATGCTGGCCAATCGTCAACAAAGTTCTCTATTACCACAGGTTTTTGCGGTCTAAAGTACTTTCTGATGAACTCTTTCTTTGAAAGTGTTTGTTCTCTGGGAATTTGTTCAAGGTTAAGCTCCAAAATTTCACATATTTTGAAACAACTAAATTAATAAAAGGTTTTCAAATGATGTTTGAAACCTTATTCCTTGGAAACTAAGTTTGACTTTTGTTTAGCCTTTTCATTACGTTCGATTGTATGTCCAGGGCGAGTCCATTTGGGTTTTTCGTCTAATGTTTCATACTCAGAATCTGAAGCTTCAACTGTTTTAGGTTGTGAAATCTTAGTAAAGGGTTTTTGTGGATTCAATCCTAGAAGCTTGAACATTTCCATGTCCTCATTCACATCAGGGTTTGGCGTAGTAAGCAATTTATCCCCAGCAAATATGGAATTAGCTCCTGCAAAAAAGCACATCGCTTGTCCTTCTCTGCTCATTTCTGTTCGTCCTGCAGATAACCTAACTTGAGTCTCCGGAATTACAATTCTTGTAGTTGCCACCATTCTTACCATTTCCCAGATAGATATAGGTTCCATATCTTCCATAGGCGTACCTTCAACAGCAACCAACGCATTTATTGGTACGGATTCTGGCTGTGGGTTTAAAGAGGCAAGGGCCACCAACATTCCAGCTCGGTCTTCCAATTGTTCTCCCATTCCTATGATTCCTCCGCTGCAGACAGTAACATTGCTCTTTCTTACATTATCTATGGTTTCCAGACGGTCTTCAAAAGCTCGAGTAGAAATTACGTCTTTATAATAATCCTCAGAGGTGTCCAAGTTATGATTATAGGCATATAACCCAGCCTCTGCCAATCTTTTCGCCTGATTCTCTGTAATCATTCCTAGGGTACAGCAGACCTCCATATCCAATTTGTTAATGGTACGCACCATTTCTAAGACCTGGTCAAATTCTGGACCATCCTTTACATTTCTCCATGCGGCACCCATACAAACTCTGGAACTGCCAGATTCTTTTGCACGTAAAGCCTGTGCCTTTACCTGCGTTACAGTCATTAAATCATTTCCTTTGATATCTGTGTGGTAACGAGCTGCCTGCGGACAATAGCCGCAGTCTTCAGGACAACCTCCAGTTTTTATGGAAAGCAATGTAGAAACCTGCACCGTGTTTGGGTCATGATATTGCCTATGTGTTGTTGCCGCTTCATAAAGCAACTCCATTAATGGCTTATTATAAATTTGAAGAATTTCCTCTTTTGTCCAGTTATGTTTGATTGTGCTCATACTGCATAAATTTCTAATTCAAAAATACAGCATATTCAAGAATAAAGAACAAGGAAGTTTGGTTTTAAGTAACTGGTAAGATTATTATAGATTAGGTTTCCTTAAGAGAACGCTTACCGCATTTCCACCAAAACCCACGGCATTTATTAGTACTCTTTGTATAGTTTTGGGTATGGTATTATAGGCTATACTTGGGACTTTTATTACTTGTTGGTGGTGTAACATTAAAATTGCCATTTCGACACTTAACATCCCAGAGGCTCCAAAAGTATGACCTACTTTCCACTTATTGGTAGTTAAAAAAGGTGTTTTGTTACAAAAAACTTTTTCTATCGCCTTAAACTCAGATAAATCACCCTTAACCGTTCCTGGTGCATGCATCACTATAGCATCTACCTCATCTGGATTTAAATCTCCCAAAGCCATCTTCATAGACTGTTGAAAGCATCGCGCATCTGTTGAAATAGAAACGTTATGCTCCAAAGGCTCAGTTGCATACCCAATTCCCTCAATCAAGGCAACTGCATTTTGCTTTTCTCCCTTTTCTAAACAAGCCATGGCCGAACCTTCTCCCAAAACCATAGTGTTTTGTTTTTTCTTCAAATCCAAGGCCTTACATGGATACTTGTCTACAGATTTTGAATAGATTTTTAGCGCCTGCATTTGCGCAATGGTAAAAGGCGTTAAGGGAGCCTCGCTTCCTCCAATCAAAAACTTGTCCGTCATACCACTCTGAATCCAAGCAACACCATTTAAAAGGGCGTGTAATGCCGTAGAGCATGTAATGGAATGAGAAATATCTGGGCCTTTAGATTTTAAATCATGCGCTACCCAAGATGAAATATTACCCAAAGTTGTGGTTGGTGAAGACAAAGTGGATGACTTGCCTTCTCTTAGAAACTCTTCATGATACTTTTCAAAAAGGGAGGTAGCTCCTCGAGATGAACCAATGTTGATTCCAAAATCAGTATTGCCACTCCAACCGGCAGCATCAACTGCATTCCTTGCGGTATAAATAGCAAAAAGGGCAGAGTCATCCAAATCCTTATACTTGGTATCTGACTGCCTAAGGTTTTCAATTTCCGATTTTACTTTGTTTGGCAGTATTGACCCCCAAACACTTTGTTTCCCAATGTTTACTTGTGATAGGTAGTGATTATCATTCAAATAAGAATTCCAAATTTCCTCTAGGGAATTCCCAAGCGAAGAAATGGAGGATATAGCCGTTATGGAAATTGGTTCTTTCAACATTTTAACCCGGTTACACCATTTCTATTGCGGACTTGATAGTGCCGTAAATACGATTCATTTGCGATTTTGTTGTAATAAAGGGAGCCAGAATATAAATGGTGTTTCCCAACGGGCGAAGAAAAACTCCGTTATCCATAAAATGTTTGAAGAGCTTGTCTCTTAAATTGCCGTAACGTTCCATTTTTACATTTAAATCCAAAGCATAAATAACACCTAATTGTCTGGTAGAGGCCACTTTTGGATGGCTTTTAATCTCATCATCAAACTTGTTGTGCCATTGGATAATGTTTTGAATATTACCCTGAATCTCATCTGTCTTGAGCAATTCCAATGCTGCCAGTGCTGCCGCACAAGCCAAGGGATTTGCAGTGTATGTATGACCATGGAACAGTCCTTTTGCAATGTCATCACTATAAAATGCATTATACACATTTTCGGTGCAAGTAGTAAGTCCCATAGGTACCAATCCTGCGGTCAGTGCCTTAGAAAGACAAATAATATCTGGCTTGGTCTGTATGTAATCAGAAGCAAAGTATTTGCCCGTTTTACCAAATCCCGTCATGACCTCATCTGCTATGGTCAGCACATTGTGCTCTTTCAATAATGCCAATATCTGACCAAGTCCCTCTGCGCAGTGCATTTTCATCGCTGCCGCTCCTTGAACCAAGGGTTCATAAATAAATCCGGCCACATTGTTTTTTTCTAAGCGGACTTGCAATTGCCTTACTATACCTTCAATATTTTCCATTGTAGGTACTGGAATTCGTTCCACCTCAATAAAAAAATCTTTGAAAGGACCATTATAAACCGATAACCCAGAAACGGACATTGCACCAAAAGTGTCGCCATGAAATCCTTCCTCAAATGCTAACAGTACATTTCGTTTTTCACCCTTGTTAAAATGGTATTGTAGGGCCATTTTTATTCCTATTTCTGTTGCTGTGGAACCATTATCAGAAAAGAAGAGTTTTTCTTGGTTTTCCGGAAGGATCTTAATCAATTCTTCTGAAAGTTTCACAGCAGGCTCATGGGTGAAACCGCTAAATACAACCTGATCCAATTGCTGCATTTGTGCCCCAACTTTTTCCAAAATATAAGGGTGACAGTGCCCATACATGGCCGTGTACCATGAGGAAATGCCATCTATATATTCCTTTCCATCTTCATCGAACAAAACTGCACCCTTGGCTTTGGAAATTGCCAACATATTGGAATGGACCTTATGCTGGGTCAATGGGTGCCAGAGGTGTTTTTTGTCTCTATCTGATAATTTTTCCAATACCACGGGATTAGTCAAACGCTTCAATTTATCTATCTTGCAAAGATGGTAATTAAAACACAAAAAACTTAATCCTTAAAGTGCTTATAACCGCCTCCTTATTTCATGCTTCCAACTACAAAAACCTTAATTGGAAAACGGTTTTTTTAATTCTTTTTTTAGTTGCGTTGGTTATTCGGTTTCCATTCTTTTTTAGGGATTATATTGATCGGGATGAAAGTACGTTCATTATAATGGCCCAATCATGGGTGGATGGCTTTTTGCCATATACTAAACTTTGGGACCTAAAACCTCCAATTACATTTTTGTTCTTTGCAGTGGTCATTTCGGTTTTCGGAAAAAGCTTTATAGCCATTCGCCTGGCAGGAGTTGTTCTAGTTGTTATAACCGCTCTGTTTACATACAAGATCGGAACCAAGATCACTTCTAAGAAAGTTAGTTTTTGGTCTGCGGTATTTTGTGTGTTTTTACAAAGCTTGTTTGGAAGTTTGCAAGGAGTAATGTCTGAGCATATTTGCACTATGTTCTTTGTTTTAGGCGTTTATATTTTACTTTCCAAACAACATCTTGCTTGGTATTTTTTTACTGGAATTCTTTTTGGATTATCCGTGATGTCTAAACTTAACATGGCTTATGCGCTACTTGCGATAGGAGTTTATTTTATTTGGAAAGCATTTCATGAAAAACAGTTATGGCATGGTTTTCAAAGGCTTTTTGTCATGGGTGTGGCATTTGTACTGCTCGTTGTCTCTACTGCAATTCCCTACTATTTACAAGGTGATATTACAATCTGGTGGCAATCAATTTTTGAAGCTCCATTGGCCTATTCAGGGTCAAAACAACATTCTTTTCTTAAAACGCTTCCCTTTGTTTTTATTATTCTAGGCCTTTTATACACAGGGTTTGCTTTAAAACTAATTGACTCTAGATCTAAACAATTACAACTCTTAACTGTGATTACTATTGGTATTTTGCTCTCGTTCATGCAAGCGGGCAAAGTAAATGGACATTATCTAATTCAATTATATCCCTTTATTATTGTTCCGGTCGGTATGGCCGTAAGCAGGTTTCCAATAATTAATAAAAAGTACAATGGGATTGTTGTTGTTCTTTTAGTGTTGCTTCCAATGGAGGCTTATCTGGAATATGTAAATGTTGTTTCGAACAAAATGGAAAAAGGCACTTTTTTTAACGGTGAAGGGATTGATGTTCCAAGATATATTGTTGAAAATGAAATAGAGACCAAAAATATATTTTTTACCGAATACCATATTGGATATTGGGTTCTAAACGAAACACCCCCTACAAAAGCATCTACCCACCCTAGTAGCATAACCAGAGATGAACTTTTTCCGTTTATGAAGAATCCACGAAAAACAGGAATGGAAGAATTGCGCTATATTTTAGAAGTGGTTCAACCTAAAACAATAGTGGCTCGAAAAGGCAAGAAAATCTTTGATAAAAAATTAGAGGATTTTAACTCTTACATAGATGTTTATCTAGAAAACAATTATGCCTTGGTTAAAACAATAGAAGGAGGACTAATATACCAAAGATTAGAATGAATCTAGAGCAGATTTAAATTGTGACGCATATTTTTTAACGACCTTCTTATTAAAAACCTCTTCCTCATTAATACGTCCAAGAAAAGTAACACTGGTTTTCTTTAGAATAATGCTTTCAGTGGTTGGATGTTCATCTCCGCTGAAAATAATCCCAATCTTTAGATTTCTCTCTTGAAGTTTCTCTATTGTTAAAAGCGAATGGTTGATACTCCCCAAATAATGTCTGGATACTACAATTACCTTATAATCTGGCTTAATCAAATCAAACACGGTATCAGAATCATTTAGTGGCACCAGTAACCCGCCTGCACCTTCAATAACAAGCAGATTTTTGGTCTTAGGCTCCTTGATTTTATCAATTCCAATAGTGATTCCATCTATTTCCGCAGCAGCATGTGGACTCATTGGGGTATTCAATGCATAGCTGTTTTTATGGATTCTTGTCTTGCCGTTGGAAATCAACCCTTCAACTCTATCACTATCAGAATACTCCAAATCACCGGCTTGCACCGGTTTCCAATAATCTGCTTGAAGTGCTTCTACTATTATGGCAGATGCGATGGTTTTTCCAACATCAGTGGATATCCCTGTTATAAAAAGTTTCATTATTGCGGTTTGGTAATAAAATTACATTGAGCACATTTATACTTTTTAGGCTCAAAAAAGGGAAACAGTTTATAAAAGATACTGTTTCTAGAATAGTAGGTCTCAGACTTAGTTGCTTTACAATTTGGACAAACAATTAGATTGCCATCATTATCTGTGGCGTAGCTACGAACCTCATCATATATTTTCTTTGCCCTTTCCTTATCCGTATTGTAAACTTGTAATTTTACACCACCAATTGCACCACTAATCAGCGGATCCGAGTTAATGGTGTTCTCATCTCTTAAAAAAACAGGAATACCCTCGGCCTCCAGCCTTCCTTTAATGATTTGCACATCTGCGGGAAACTCAAAAGAGCCAAGTGTATGAAATTCTTGTGCCATTATTATAAAAGATTTCTTATTATTGACAAAGCTCGCGATATTTCTTCTTTTGTATTGTATGAATGTAAGCAAAAACGCAATCGTTCCCGCCCTATTTTTACAGTGGGAGAAAGAATTGGTTTTACGTCAAACCCCCCATCTTGTAAATTTTGGGACAACTGCATTATCTTTTCATTTCCGGGAATTAACAATGAATGAATCGCTGACTCACTTTCAATAAAATAAGTATCTAGTTTTAAGTGCTGAAGTTGCTCCTTGAAGTACTTAATGTTTTCTTTTAACCGTAATCTATCTTCTTTGCCAGACGTTTTTAAATATTGATATGAAGCTAAAACTGAAGCCACCGTATGTGGTGAAAGTGCAGTGGTATAGATTAGGCTTCGAGCAAAATTTACCAAATAGGTTTTTAAACCTGCGCTACCCAAAATGGCCGCCCCATGGCTACCCAATGCTTTGCCAAAAGTGATGACTCTTGCAAAAATGTTTTCCTCTAGTCCCAGCTGACAAACCAAATCATTTCCATCACCAAAAATTCCTGTTGCATGCGCTTCATCAACAATCAAGTGACACCCGTTTTTAGCACAAAAATCTGATAGTGCCAATAAATCTGGTGTATCACCATCCATGGAAAAAACAGATTCGGTAACAACATAAATTTCCGATTCGGTATTTCTCGACTCCACCGGAAGTAAGGCTTCTATTTTATCTTTTAAATTGTCCAAGTCGTTATGCTTGAACTTATGGTTCTTTGCATTGCTCATTTTAATGCCATCCCTAATACTCGCATGTACCAATTCGTCGTAAAAAATCACATCTACACGTTGCGGAACAGAAGAAAAGAATCCAACATTGGCATCATACCCGGAGTTGAAGACCAGGGCCGATTTTGAATTATGGCACACTGCTAAAAAATGCTCAAGATCTTTATATAAAATATGATTTCCTGTGAGCAATCTAGACCCCGTGGCTCCATTTTTCTTAAGATCGTTTTCCTTGAGAATTGTTTCGACCGCTTCAAGTATTGTCTTTTTCCTAGCAAGCCCTAAATAATCATTTGAAGAAAAATCAATCAAGCCACCATCCTGTTTTAGGCTGCGCATTGAGCCATTTTTCAACCTTTCTGATAGTTTTGATTGCAGCTTTTCTGGCAGTTTCTCCATGGTACAAATTTAGCATTTACTATTTTTAAATAGTACTTTTAGTCTCTTACAAACCTTTTATTCAATGAGGACCTATTTTACTTTTTTTGTGTTGCTTTCTACTATGATAACAGTAGCTCAAATCAACACTTACGAAATTTCATTTGAGAATGCCGTTCATCATGAAGCGTCTGTCCAAGCTATATTTTCCAATTTGGACATGGACACCCTTTCAGTGCTTATGAGCAGAACCTCTCCCGGTAGATACGCGCTACATGAATTTGCAAAAAATGTATATGGGTTTAAAGCCATGGACAGTAAAGGCAATCTCTTAAAGGTTAATAGGCCCAACCCATATGAATGGGATATAAGTGGACACGATGGTTCTGTAAAAATTGAGTATACACTCTTTGCAAACAGAGGCGACGGCACCTATTCGCAAGTTGATGAGACCCATGCTCATCTAAATATTCCCGCAACGTTCATATATGCCCCAAAACTGCACGAGCGTAAAATTGAAGTCACTTTTAAAGTAAGAGAAGACCTTAACTGGAAAGTTGCAACCCAGTTGCCAATGGTTTCGGGAACAACTTATTGGGCTCCAAACCTGTATTATTTTATGGATAGCCCAACTGAGATAAGTGATTTTACCATGAAGTCTTTTCAGTTGGATTCAAAAAAAATTCAGCTCGTTCTACACCATAATGGAACTGAAGCAGAAGCCGATACCTATTTTGAAAAAGTAAAGAAAGTGGTTCTAGCTGAAAAAGAGGTCTATGGCGAACTTCCAGACTTTGACTATGATACCTATACTTTTTTGGCCTGTTATATTCCCAATGCTTCCGGGGATGGTATGGAGCATAGGAATTCCACCATTTTAACGAGCACCCGCAGTTTGGCAAACGGTGGAATGGCCCGGAATATTGGAACGGTGTCTCATGAGTTTTTTCATGCATGGAATGTTGAAAGAATACGACCTAAAACTTTGGAGCCTTTTGATTTTGAAGCGGCGAACATGAGTGGTGAACTCTGGTTTGCAGAAGGTTTTACAAGTTATTATACCAATCTAATCTTATGCAGAGCCGGACTTATATCTACAAAAGAGTATGTAGAAGGTCTAGCGGGAAGGTTCAACTACGTGTGGAATTCGCCAGCGAGGCAATTTTTTAATCCAATAGAAATGAGTTTTCAAGCCCCTTTTGTAGATGCAGCTACTTCCGTGGATCCTGTAAATAGAGAGAATACCTTTATTTCGTATTACTCCTATGGAAGTGTTTTGGGCCTGGCATTAGATTTGTCATTAAGACAAAACAATCTGAACCTTGATGATTATATGAAAATGGTCTGGCAACAATATGGGAAAAAGGAAATTCCATACACCATAGACAATCTTCATGCGGTTTTGAACCAATATGCGGGTAAAGCTTTAGGGGATGCCTTTTTTAACAACTACATCTATAAAAGCAACATGCCAAATTATAATGCACTTTTTCAATCTGTGGGTGTAACGCTTCAACAAAGTAACGACAATCCTTATTTTGGTTTTTCGCTCTCCATAAATGAAGATGGTAACGGGGCACGCATTAGAAGAAATCCAAAAATCGGAAGTCCGGCTTACAAAGCCCAATTAGATAAAGGAGATGTGATTTTGAACATCAACAACATTCCTTTTTCAGAAGGGCAGAAAATTGCTGATTATCTTGAACAGTTCAATATAGGTGATTCTCTGAAGGTTAGCTTTTCTCGGTTTGGAAATGCAAAAACCACTACTTTGATTCCTGAGCCGCATCCTGGTTATTCAATCCGTTTAATGGAAGATGTAGACCAAGTACCTACCGCAGACATGTTGAAAAAACGAAAAGAGTGGCTTAAAACTGAATAGATGATTGTCTACGAACAAACGTCAACGCTTGCTCAGCTTGAAGAAATTCTTTCGCTACAGCAACTCAACCTTCCCAATAAATTGAGCATGGAGGAAAAAGAACAAGAAGGTTTTTTAACTGTAGAACATTCGCTGGATGTTCTAAAAGAAATGCATGCTAAATGTCCTCACATAATTGCTGTAGACGAAGGAAACGTAGTTGGATATGCACTATGTATGCATCCTCAGTTTGCTCATTCCATTGAAGTTTTAAAACCCATGTTCCATGAAATCGACAAGATGGTGCAAAACAACCAAAACCATATGGTCATGGGTCAAATTTGTGTGGCAAAAGAGTATCGAGGGCAAGGTATCTTTAGGGGTTTATACAAAACCATGAAAGAAAACCTTCCGGAAGGTTTTGACGGCATAATTACCGAGGTTGATGCTAAGAACCAGCGTTCTTTAAATGCTCATAAAGCAGTTGGGTTCACCGAATTAAAAAAGTACTCTTCTGAAGGAAAGGATTGGCATCTTATTCTATTAACATAAAAAAAGGCCGCTCAAATGAGCGGCCTTTTTTATCCTTATTTTTCTGTATAGCTTAATCCGCCAAGACGATTGCCTTATTGTCTTTCATTTCAATAGTTCCGCTAGTGATAGAGAGAACAGTCTCACCATTTGAACCTTTGGAAAATTTATTTTGAAAATCTTCATCAATGGTAATATCTCCCTGAACCTTAACATCTCCTTCTTGAAGCAAGGAAACAATAGGTGCGTGATTCTCCAACATTTGAAATTCGCCATTTATCCCGGGTACGGTAACCGAGGTTACCTCACCTGCAAATAACGTAGCTTCTGGTGATACTATTTCTAAATACATATCTTAAGCTTCAGCTAACATTTTTTCTCCTGCTTCTATAGCATCTTGGATACTTCCTTTTAGGTTAAAGGCAGATTCTGGCAAGTGGTCCAATTCACCATCCATAATCATATTAAATCCTTTAATGGTATCCTTAATATCTACCAATACCCCAGGGATACCGGTAAATTGCTCTGCAACATGGAAAGGTTGAGATAAGAAACGTTGTACACGCCTTGCTCTACCTACAGCCAATTTATCCTCTTCTGAAAGTTCTTCCATACCAAGAATGGCAATAATATCCTGAAGCTCTTTATATCGTTGCAATAACTCTTTTACGCGTTGCGCACATTCGTAATGCTCTTTTCCTAAAATTTCTGGTGTCAAAATCCTTGAAGTGGAATCCAAAGGATCAACCGCAGGATAAATACCTAGCTCAGCAATTTTACGAGAAAGTACCGTAGTCGCATCTAAGTGAGCAAAGGTTGTAGCAGGAGCTGGATCCGTTAAATCATCCGCAGGAACGTATACCGCCTGTACAGATGTAATGGAACCTCTTTTCGTTGATGTAATTCTTTCTTGCATCGCACCCATCTCAGTTGCCAAAGTTGGTTGGTATCCTACCGCAGAAGGCATCCTTCCAAGAAGTGCAGATACCTCTGAACCTGCTTGTGTAAAACGGAAAATGTTATCTACGAAGAAAAGTACATCTTTTCCTTGACCATCTCCAGCACCATCACGGAAGTATTCAGCAATTGTAAGTCCGGATAATGCAACACGGGCACGTGCTCCAGGAGGCTCATTCATCTGTCCAAAAACGAAAGTCGCTTTAGACTCTTTCATTGCCTTTTTATCTACTTTGGATAAGTCCCATCCACCTTCTTCCATAGAGTGTAAGAAATCATCGCCATATTTTATAATCCCTGATTCCAACATCTCACGAAGTAAATCGTTTCCTTCTCTTGTTCTTTCCCCTACACCAGCAAATACAGACAATCCACCGTGTCCTTTTGCAATATTGTTGATCAATTCCTGAATCAATACCGTTTTACCAACACCGGCACCACCAAACAATCCAATTTTACCGCCTTTTGCATAAGGTTCTATCAAATCGATTACTTTGATCCCTGTGAAGAGTACTTCAGTAGAAGTGGATAATTCTTCAAATTTTGGAGCTTCTCTGTGAATTGGAAGTCCATTGTCCCCTGTTTTTGGTAAATTTTCCAAACCATCAATAGCATCTCCAATTACGTTGAAAAGACGTCCGTAAACATCCTCTCCTATTGGCATTTGAATTGCATTACCAGTGGCATGGGCCTCAACTCCTCTACTTAAACCATCCGTTGAATCCATAGAAATGGTACGAACCGTATTTTCACCAACATGAGATTGAACCTCCAGTACCAACTTGGAACCATCAGCTTTATTGATCTCTAGAGAATCATAAATCTTTGGGATTTCTGTTCCCGACTCAAACTCAACGTCAATGACCGGGCCTATAATTTGTGCAACCTTACCTGTAACTTTAGACATTACTGTGTTTATTTTTAATTGAATACGAAGGAAAAAACTGCTTTTTTTCCGGCTGCAAAGATATACTTTTCCATTTTTAATGTGAAACTTATAATCCCTTTTTTTAGCAACAAAAAAGGCACTGATTTTCTCAGTGCCTTTTAATGTATTTTAAAGTTGTTTACTAAGGGTTGATTGTCCAAGAAACATAGTAGATAGATCCTATGTTACCTGTTCCAACTGCTTGAAAATATTCATCCCCAAGAAGGTTGGACCCTCCTGCTTTGAAAACTGATTTTATGCTTGGAACGGAATAGTTGATTTGAGCATCCAACACGGTATATGCCGGAACATCTCCATCTGCGAAAGATGCTTCCCAAAAGAAACTATCGCTCCATCTATAATTTACATTAAACCCAAAGTTTTCAAAAAGTGCTGTGTTTCCAAAAGAAGCCTTCACTTTATGCTTTGGCGTATTAAAGTTGGTTCTGAAATCAGGAAATCTGGCTTCATCAAAATCCAATTCAGCATAGGTATAATTAACCCCTAGGTCAAAATTCCCCAAGACCTTGGTATCCACCCCAATAGTTCCACCATAAGAATTGATATCGCTTTCAGAGTTTGTATACGTTTGATAAGCTTGTCTATCGCCGTTTTGTAAAGCTAACAATGATAATCCACCATCACCGGCTGTACCATAAAATGGAACAAATACCGTTACATTGGCAATAAAGTTTTTATACCTATTATAATAACCGCTTAAATCTATTGTGAATTTTCCAATTTGCCCCCTATATCCCGCCTCAAAAGCAGTAATCTCTTCAGGCTCAATTATAGACGTATTAACTGCTTCAGGTGCTCCTGCTAAAACTGAACTTAGCGAGTATGCATTTTCGTAAGCAGCCCTGCCAACAATATCAACCGTTTCTTGTCCAATTAAGTCTTGACCACTTTGGCTAACATCAAATGTTCTTACGTCTTTATCTAAATTGGATGGTGCAGATCCTACCAAAATTGCCGACCCAGCATTTAACCCAATAAACAAATCTTGGGTTGTAGGATTCCTAAATCCTTGCTGCGCAGAAACTCTAAAGTTGTGATTTCTTCGTTCACCAGCTGTATAGGCTAAAGAAAGTCTTGGTGACAAAAAGCCATCGAAAAACTCGTTTTTATCGTAACGAGCAGAACCGGTAAACTTAAATCTATCATCGAAAAACTTCTTTTGAAGTTGCGCATATGCACCATATTCATTGTACTTAATTGGCCCATCAGAATCCGTAAATATAGTGCCTCCTGAATTTAGCTCGTATTCTCTAAAAGAGCCACCTATTTGAACATCCGCCCAATCATCTATGAGGTGTGCTAAATTGTAGTTTCCGTTTGCATGGCGGAATTTAGTATTATCTATAAATTTAGATCCAGTAGTTAAATCCCCATCTGTAGTAACAGAATTAAAAGCACTTTGAAACCCTGGAGTACCTGGCACCAACCTACCTGTATCTGCTGCTTGTCTTGCCGCCGCATGTGCTGCGGTCGAAGCCTGTTCCCTTGAAAGACCTCCTTGTTGTATACCTCCTAAGAAAGTGGGTATGTAGGTTTGGGCATATTCTGTGAACCACTGTGTATCTCCTTTCCATCTTCTGTTTACATTAATAGCTGTAAAACGCGTGTCATAGGAATCACCAGAGTTTTCTGTTGTGATATATCCTCTAAGGAAGAAATTCTTATTTCTGAATTCAATTTTATGTTGCTGAAGAATAAAGTTTTTTACAGAATACCTATTTGCTCCTTGATAAATCGTGTTACCACGACCCACACGACCATTATAGATAATCTCAAAATCGTTAGCAAAAGGTCTGTAAAAAATAGAGAAATCTGTTTTCACACTTTGTGCGTCATAATCCACCAAATCGCTTTCTGCGTAACCTGTTCTGGAAACATTGGCCGCACCAACAGTTCCAGTTGGCAATCCAGCTGCTGCATCAAAGTTCAATAATGTAGTTACCTCATCCCCATAAATATTAAGACCATTATAATTTGGATCAGTTCTATCTGCTCCAAGATTTCCTAAATCTGTAGTGTTTACTGCATGCCAATCCTCACCTTTTAAAAAAGATAAATTTGCTTTTACAGCCAGTTTGTCGCTAAACGCATGGGCCACTCTAATCCCAAAATCATAGTAGTTGTTATCTCCTGCAGCATCCTGTGATGTTAGACCTGTTTTTCCATAAGCGCTAATCCCTTGAAAATCAAAAGGACTTTTACTTTGCATGAACAAGATACCATTGAACGCACCTGCACCATATAATGCAGATGAAGCTCCTGGAAGAATCTCTACACTTTGTACTTCCAGTTCAGACATACCAACCAAGTTCCCTAAAACAAAGTTTAGTCCTGGTGCAGAGTTGTCCATACCATCTACAAGTTGCAAAAATCTGTTGTTGGCAAATGTGGCAAACCCTCTAGTGTTTATGGATTGGAACGTTAAACTGTTGGTATTGATATCAACTCCTTTTAAGTTTTGTAAACCACCATAGAAGGATTCAGCCGTTGTATTCTTGATTTCCTTTAACCCAAATCTTTCAACCGAAACAGGGGATTCAAAAATACGTTCTGGAGTTCTTGAGGCTGAGATTACAATTTCATCCAAAAGCGTTGATGCCTCACTTAACGTTACAGAAAGCGTCTGATTATTAGAGGTGACCTGCAGTATTAAGTCTGAAAATCCTATACTCGTAAAACGGAGTGAAAAAGGGGGTTGTTCCGAGGTATTAAAAGTGAAGTTTCCATCGAAATCTGTAGTAGTTCCTTCAGCCTTTCCAACCAACACTACATTGGCTCCCGGAATAGGTTCATTGTTTTCATCAACTACCGTTCCCTGTACTGTTGTCTGCGCATAAGAGATAACACCAAACAGCATGAGGGAAATGATTATTAGTCTTCTCATTAGCTTTGAATTAGAGTTAAATTAGTTATTAAGTATCTGTTAAGTATTGGAGGGGGAAGATACATTTTTTTTCATTTGATTTCTACAAAATTGAAAAAAATTATGCATGCATAATACTTTTTTGCTAAAAAAAACATGTTTTGACTACGTTTTTAACAAAAAAAGGCGCTGTAACCAGTGCCTTTATTACATTTTTATGATTTTATAAAGTTACTCTACAGTAACCGATTTTGCTAAATTTCTGGGCTGATCCACGTTACAACCTCTCATTACGGCTATATGATAGGATAGCAATTGCAATGGTATTGTTGTAAGCAAGGGCGTAAGACTTTCTGAGGTCTCAGGGACTTCAACCACATGGTCCGCCAATTCCTTAACAGTTTTATCTCCTTCTGTAACTATCGCTATGATTTTACCGCTCCTTGATTTTATTTCCTGAATATTGCTAACCACTTTTTCGTAATGTCCTTTTTTGGTAGCAATAACAATTACCGGCATTTGTTCATCGATCAAAGCAATTGGACCGTGCTTCATTTCTGCCGCAGGATATCCTTCTGCATGGATGTAACTAATTTCTTTAAGTTTTAAAGCTCCTTCTAATGCTACTGGGAAATTGTACCCTCTACCTAGATACAGACAATTAGTAGAGTCTTTATATATTTCTGAAATCTGTTCTACGATTTCGTTAGATTGCAATGTTCTTTCCACCTTCGCTGGAATACTTTCCAATTCGGTTAGAAATTCATGGTATTTAGATTCTGAAAAGATTCCTTTTTCATTAGCTAGTTTCAAGGCAATTAGAGTAAGCACTGTAATTTGTGTTGTAAAAGCTTTTGTAGAAGCTACTCCAATTTCCGGCCCAGCATGTGTATAAGCTCCAGCGTGTGTTTCTCTTGCTATAGAGGACCCTACTACATTACAAACCCCAAAAACAAAGGCTCCTTTTTCTTTTGCCAGTTTAATGGCCGCCAAAGTATCAGCGGTTTCTCCTGATTGTGATATTGCTATTAAAATGTCGTTTTCTGTTATGACGGGATTTCTATAACGGAACTCCGAAGCGTATTCCACCTCAACAGGAATTCTTGCCAAGTCTTCAAAAATGTACTCTGCAACCAATCCAGCATGCCATGAAGTACCGCAAGCAACAATTATTATTCTATTAGCATTTAAGAATTTTTCAAGATTTTGGTCAATCCCCGCCATCTTAACGATACCTTGGTCTGCCAAAAGTCTTCCTCTATACGTGTCCAAAATCGCCCTTGGCTGTTCATAGATCTCCTTAAGCATAAAATGATCGTAGCCTCCTTTTTCTATCTCTTCAAGATTCATTTGAAGTTCCAGAATGTTAGGATAAGCAATTGCATCATCCTTGATTTTTCGCAATTTAATTTCCTTCCCAATACGGATTATGGCCATTTCTTCATCCTCTAAATACACCGCATTGTTTGTGAACTCTATAAATGGAGAAGCATCCGAAGCAATAAAGTATTCATTTTCACCAATTCCTATAGCTAAAGGGCTACCCAATTTGGCAACCACTATTTCATCTGGTTTATTCTTATCGAACACCGCAATTGCATAGGCACCAACTACTTGGTTAAGTGCTATCTGCACCGCTTTACCAAGTTTAACCCCTTCTTTCTTCTTGATTTCTTCAATAAGGTTCACCAGAACCTCCGTATCTGTATCGGACTCAAAAGAATATCCGCGGGCTATAAGTGCTTTTTTTATGGACTCGTAATTCTCTATAATTCCATTGTGAATAATAACCAAATCACCAGAACTTGAATAATGGGGGTGGGAATTTATATCGTTTGGAACACCATGTGTTGCCCACCTGGTATGTCCAAGGCCTAACTTTCCGTTTATGGAAATTGTAGCTTCAGATTTCTTTCTAAGGTCATCAACTTTTCCTTTTGTCTTGGAGAGGTGTGTGTTCTCGCCGTCATATAAAACAATCCCCGCGCTATCGTAACCACGATATTCCAGTCGTTGCAAGCCTTTCATTATTATGGGATAAGCATCCCTATGACCAATATATCCAACTATTCCACACATAAAAAAATCTTAAAAAATTAATTTAAAAACGCAAAGTTAAAATCTATGGGGGAAAGTTAGCAATTCTATATGCTGTATAACCAAAAAACTCTTTAAAAGGTATTTATCTAATTGGCTTCGGTATATAGAATTTCGAGTTTTAATTTTTTATCCATGTTCGAATCTTCTACTTCACTTCCAAAAAGAACGGTTCCCAATGGATTTACCGTCGACATAATTGGCATGTTCAACTCCTCTCCTATATCCATACCCATTGCTTCGGTTACGTTGGCTATAAAAATATTGGAAGTTACCGTTAAGGCCAATTTGGCATTTGTAGAGTCCCTTATGATAATATTGTTGATATGATCAGTTATTCTTATCGTATATTTTACACCTTTCCCACTTTCCTTTTCAAGGATTCCATCATAGTTTAAAAAGGTACGTAAAGACTCATTGGTAAAATCGTCAGTGGTACGATTTTCTGTCAGAGCATTATAAATAGGTTGGCTTGTTTCCTCATTATATAGGTACAGTCTTATAGGCTCTTCACCATCCATTCCAGAAAAAGCTTCATTATCTACATAAAAAACCAAGTTGGCCTCATTAATGATCCAATTATTAGCTTTTATCTCATCGATAAAGTTTTGCCCTCGAACTTGACTGTCCTCATCCTCTCCAAAAAGCCTTATCTCGGCTATTGCGCCAGGGCCTCCTTTCACATATATTCTTGAAGCATTTTCGCCATTGCCCAAAGCATTGGTTATTTCTGCAGGAAAAGGATTATCTGTTAATGTATTTACAGCATTGCCGATAAGCGCTCCATTATTGTTTAAAAGAAGGTTTAGAACATAATCCCTTTCCACGGTTTCCACCTCTTCCTCTGTTGCGTTATAATCTTGAAAATTGTACGTAATTGTAATGTTCGCCTGTGATAGATCCAACAAAAACATTAGCTCTTCCATATCTGTTCCAGAAATGTGGATTCCCCTGAAATAGTCATTAAAATTTGCTTGGCTAAGTAATTCCGACTGTCCTTCTTTATCCAAAATCTCTTGGAAAAATGCGGTGTTCAATGGAATACGCAGACCTGGATTGAGTCTAGTTTCAACCTGCAGAGATTCATCAACATCTTCCGTTTCTGGATCATCCTCTGAAAAAACCAACATTTCTTCATTGCTAAATTCAATCGCTCCCTCTTCATTTACATCTGAATCAAAAAACACGTCAGATACAAAACTTGAAAAGTCCTGATTAGAAAAATACTGTTGAGCCTCTTCAAAATTTGCGTTAGGATCTAAATCTCTAAGAAAAAATGTAGAGCGGAAAACCTTTAATTTAACAGACCCTTCTATTATGGGGTCCATGGAATTTGCAGGTGTTGGTAAACCATAAATACTGTCCAAATCAAACCTTTTTGGAAAGGTATTGGGAACAAAATCATCCTCAGTACCATCTTCAGAGTCATCTAAAGGATTAGATCCTATGATACGCTCATCATTGTCCGTTACTCCATCTCCATCAGTATCTGAACTAGGGTCAGCGGGATCAGCATCAAATTGATCATCAACCCCATCACCATCAGCGTCCCTAAACGTAGCGCTTGCACGTTGAAAAGGCAAAAACAAATAGACCTCTGTAACCGTTTCGTTTTCTGGGATAGTGGAATCAACATCGTCTGTGTCAGCACCATCTTCAGTAGCCTGGGAGGAATCTCCAAATGTTGGGTTTGGTTGTCCTGCCGCAAAGGTTATTTGCGATATAATACTACCTGTCCTACTTCCATAAACAGGGTCGTTATATGTTCCTAATTGATATAAGGGCAAGCGATTGGTCTGTACCGCTGTTACTCCTTTATTAAAGGCAAAAACATCAAATACCTCTTTACCTGTTGTAAATGGTTCTCCCGCTACCACTCCTTCTCCAATAGTACCCAATTGTTCTTCTTCACAAGAAGTCGCTACTACAAACAAGGCCCCAACCAAAGCTGAAACTTTAACAATCCTAAAAAATTTCATGCAACTTATTTTAAAACTTCTGTTTTATAGAAATTTGTGTATGCATCCTCCGCCTCTTGAAGAGAAACGTAGGGCAGTACCGGTTTGGAAAGATTTGCAATATGATTCTTCAGGTCATCGGAAATCTCCTCCGAGGCTAAAATAACCGCATCAGAATAATCTACTGCAACTTTTAACAAATTATTATAGTCGGGTGCGGAAAGTGAAGAAATATTTTCCTTTGGAATACCATCAAAAGCTATCTTATTCATCATTTCATTATCCAACTCTCCATCATAACCTTTATCATAAACAGATGTCACAATTTTACTGTCTGCAAACAAGGGTTCATCAGCATAATACTTTCTAAGATATAATGGAAGTAATGATGCCATCCATCCATGAACATGTATAATGTCTGGGGACCAATTTAACTTTTTAACAGTTTCAACCACTCCTTTTGCAAAGAAAATTGCTCGCTCGTCATTGTCTGGAAACAGGTTTCCATCAGCATCCTCAAAAGTTGCTTTTCTTTTAAAGTATTCTTCGTTGTCAATAAAATAAACTTGTATCCGTTCCTTTGGAATTGATGCCACTTTTATAATAAGGGGCATATCCATATCATTGATAACCAAATTCATTCCTGACAAACGAATCACCTCATGTAATTGATGTCTTCTTTCATTAATGTTGCCATATCTAGGCATAAAAATACGTATCTGACCCCCGTTACTGTTGACCATTCTTGGTGCTTCGTAAGACATTAAGGAAACTGGATTCTCTGGGAGGTAAGGCACTAATTCGGAAGATACAAACAATATCTTTTTACCATTCATAAACACTTTCTTTTTCTTATCTGAAAAACGTAGCTGCAAAAATACAAAAATTATGCTGATTAGCAGTATTTATAGTATTTTTGCACGCTTTTGAACTACTCTATGCGTGTATTTGACCAAAAAAAGGAACTAACCTCTTTCTTACAAAAAGAAATTGCCGAAAAACGTACCATTGGTTTAGTCCCTACAATGGGCGCTTTACATCAAGGTCATATTTCGCTTGTAAAAACAGCTCTTGCGGAGAATGATTTGGTTGTGGTAAGCATTTTCGTGAATCCAACACAGTTTGACAAAAAGGATGATCTGGAGAAATATCCAAAAAAAATAGAGCAAGATCTTGATTTACTAAGTAGTGTTTCACAACAGATTGTTGTTTTCTCTCCTTCCGCTGATGAAATTTACGGAAATAACATAAAATCGCAGGCCTATCAATTTGATGGATTAGATAAGGTCATGGAAGGTGAGTTTAGAGAGGGGCACTTTGATGGTGTTGGAACCATAGTAGAATTATTTCTTAAGACTGTTTCTCCAAATAGGGCCTATTTTGGAGAGAAAGATTTTCAACAGTTACAGATCATAAAAAAAATGGTGGAATCCAAAAAACTACCATATCAAATTATTGGTTGCCCAATAGAGCGTGAACCCAACGGATTGGCAATGAGTTCTCGTAACGAGCGCTTATCAAAAAAGGTAAGGCAAGAAGCAAGTTTTATATACAATGTACTACTAACTGCCAAGACCAAATTTGGCACGGAAAGTGCATATAACATTTTGGAATGGGTTAAGGCCCAGTTTGAGAAAAATGCTTTTTTAAAGTTGGAGTATTTTGAAATTGCTGATGAAGACACACTTACTCCAATACTTAAAAAACAGGCAAACACAAAATATAGGGCGTTCATAGCCGTTTACGCAAATGGTGTTCGCTTAATAGACAATCTAAGATTGAATTAATTAATTTTGCGCTATGCAAGTACAAGTTGTAAAATCCAAAATTCACAGGGTAAAAGTTACCGGAGCAGACCTTAATTATATTGGCAGTATAACCATTGACGAAGATGTAATGGATGCAGCCAACATTGTTAGGGGCGAAAAAGTGCAAATTGTGAACAATAATAACGGTGAACGATTAGAGACTTATGCCATTCCCGGACCTAGAGGGTCAGGTGAACTTACCCTGAATGGTGCTGCTGCTCGCAAAGTTGCCGTAGGTGATGTGTTAATACTTATAACCTATGCGTGGATGGGTATTGAAGAAGCAAAAGCGTTTAATCCAGCATTGGTTTTCCCGAACGAAGAGACCAACCTTTTGAACTAATTTTGAGCAGTTCTCTAAAAAAAATTCTTAAAATAGCGATTCCAATCCTTATTGGAGCGGGGCTTGTTTTTTACTCCTTTTCCTCCACCTCACCAGAGGACCGGGGGAAGATTCTTGAATCTATCCAAAACGCAAACCTGGTTTGGGTTTTTTTATCAATATTTATCGGCATTCTTAGCCATATTTCCAGGGCAATTCGTTGGAACTATCTTTTAGCTCCCCTAGGACATAAACCAAAACTTATTAATAACGTCCTTATTATCTTAATAAGCTATTTTGCTAATACCTTAGTTCTTAGATCTGGTGAGTTTTTAAGGGCTACTGCTTTAAACACTTATGAAAATGTACCCTTTGAAAAAGGCTTTGGCACCATTGTCACCGAAAGAATCATTGATGTAATAATGCTCTTGTTGGTTATTGCGGCAGCCCTTCTTTTTCAAACAGATGTCATATTGGGAATTCTTCAAGAAAATGGGATAGGACTTGTAGGTTCTTTGTTGCTATTACTAGTTGGAGTAATTGGACTTTACATCGCTATACGTCTTATTAAAAAATCAACTTCAAAATTTGCCATTAAGGTCAAAACGTTTCTTAACGGTCTTTTAGATGGTGTTCTTAGTATTTTTAAAATGAAGAATAAGGGCGCTTTTATCTTTCACACCTTCTTTATTTGGGCATGTTATATCAGCATGTTTTGGGTCATTAAATTTACCGTCCCAGAAACCACCAATCTTCCACTGGGGGCGTTTCTTGTAGCATTTGTTGCAGGCGCGTTTGCCATGGCGGCAACAAATGGCGGATTAGGGCTTTTTCCAATAGTTGTCACCGCAGCACTATCCGTATATGGGGTAAGTAAAACTTCTGGAGATGCCTATGGCTGGATTATGTGGACGGCCCAAACACTTATGGTGGTTGTTTTTGGCACAATATCCTTTATTGTGTTACCGTTATTGAATAGAAATCGGTAAACCCCTACCACTTTAAAACTTGACCAAATGAAAAGATGTCTATTTCTATTAATAGGCCTACTATGTTTTAATCTTGGCGCACAGGTAAAAAAAGAGATTTTTGAATCCTTCAAGCTTCAAGAAAGAAGAGGGGTGTCCTATTATTTTCCAGAAGACTATTCCGAAGAGAAAAAATATCCATTGATCGTTGTCTTGGATGCTGAGTATCTTTTTGATATTGTCGTGGCCAACGCTAAATTTTACAGCAGACACCATAGAATGCCAGAAGCCATTATTGTTGGTGTTGACCAGGCCGAGAATGATATCCGTTGGGAGGATTGTGATTTTGAACAGACCACTGGCCTGCCTACCGAAAAAGGTGCGAAATTTTATGAATTTCTTGGAACAGAACTAATCCCCTATCTAGAAACAAATTATAACATTGCCCCGTTTAAAATGTTTGCCGGTTATGACATAACCGCAAACTTTGGCAACTACTTCCTTTTTAAGGACAAATCACTTTTTAACTCTTACCTATCTATTTCACCTGTCTTGGCAACAGAAATGGAAAGCAGAGTTCCCTCACGTCTATCCGATCTGAACCAAGAGATTTTTTACAATATCATTTTAGAAAAAGAAAAAACAGAGGATAGGCAGCGAATACTTCAAATGAACAACGCAATCAAATCAATAGATAAGGAAACACTGCATTACTTTTTTGATGAATATAACAACGCCGACCATGTCTCTATTGCTGCATATGGTATAAGTAAGGCTTTTGATAACGTTTTCAAAATATTTAGACCCATAAGCCCCAAGGAATATAAAACTGAAATTCTTACTTCCAATGAGCCAGTTTTCAAGTATCTGGAAGACAGGTACAATATGATTGAAAATCTCCTGGGCTTTAAAAAACCAGTAGAACTTAATGACATCATGGCAATTTATGCTGCATGTTTGAAAAAAGAAGATGTGGAATCCTTAAAACCATTGGCAGAGCTTTGCAAAAAACAATTCCCGGACACCATGCTCGGATTCTATTTTGAAGGAGAATACTACGAGGAATTGGGTGAACCCAAAAAAGCATTCAAGACATTTGAAAAAGCATTTCAAATGGAAGAAATTGATTTCTTGACCAAGGATATGGCACTTGAAAAAATAGACGCCCTTAAGGCGGACTTTGGTTACTAAATTCATCAGTTTTTAGCAATAGGTATTCTACAAACAATCCATCAAAATCAATATCTTTAGCCAAAACCAAAAAGGTTAATGGCTAAAACCAAAACAGCTTTCTTTTGTCAAAATTGTGGTTCTCAATATCCTAAATGGATTGGCCAATGTTCATCTTGCAAACAATGGAACACCATTGTGGAAGAAGTAGTGCAAAAAGATGAGAAAAAAGGCTGGAAAAGCAGTTCTAGTTCAGCAAAGAAGGCCGCAACACCTTTGCGGATCTCCGAAATAACCAATGAAAAGGAAACTAGGCTAGATACCCAAGACCAGGAATTCAATCGGGTTTTGGGCGGAGGACTTGTACCCGGTTCTTTAACCTTACTTGGAGGTGAGCCTGGCATTGGAAAAAGCACCTTACTCCTTCAAATAGCACTTAAGTTAGCATACAAAACCCTATATGTGTCTGGCGAGGAAAGTCAGAAGCAAATAAAAATGCGCGCAGACCGCATTCATCCCAATAGCGAAAATTGTTTTATCCTTACTGAAACCAAAACACAGAACATATTTCAACAAATAGCTGCCTTAGAACCAGATATAGTTGTTATTGACTCTATCCAAACGCTGCATACTGATTACATTGAGTCAGCGGCCGGAAGTATTTCACAAATAAGGGAAAGCACGGCAGAGCTTATCAAATTTGCCAAGGAAAGCAGTACTCCAGTGATTTTGGTAGGTCATATTACTAAAGACGGCACAATAGCAGGGCCTAAAATATTGGAGCATATGGTAGATACGGTACTTCAGTTTGAAGGTGATCGCAATTACGTATACCGGATTCTTCGTTCGCTTAAAAACAGGTTTGGTTCCACGGCAGAACTGGGTATTTACGAAATGCAAGGAAGCGGGCTGCGAGAGGTAAATAATCCATCCGAAGTACTCATTTCAAAAAATGAAGAGGACTTAAGCGGAACTGCAATTGCTGCCACAGTCGAAGGAATGAGGCCTTTGCTAATAGAAATCCAAGCCTTGGTAAGTACCGCCGTTTACGGCACTCCACAACGTTCTGCAACAGGGTTCAACGCCAAACGATTGAACATGCTTTTGGCAGTTCTTGAAAAAAGAGCAGGCTTCAAATTAGCTGCAAAGGATGTTTTTCTAAATATTACCGGAGGAATTTCTGTTGACGACCCAGCTATTGATCTCGCCGTTTTAGCTGCAATTTTATCAAGCAATGCTGATATCCCTATTGAAAAAGGGACATGCTTTGCTGCAGAAGTAGGCTTGGCGGGAGAAATAAGACCTGTACAGCGAGTAGACCAACGCATTCTAGAAGCTGAAAAACTGGGCTTTACCAAAATCTACGTTTCCAAAAGCAATAAAATTGGCCTTAAAAACACTTCCATTCAGGTGCAACTTGTATCCAAAATTGAAGACGTGGTCAGTTCACTATTCTAATACCAACTAGTTTTCTAAATCTTATCTTTTTATATTTAGAAAACCATCTTTGTGAAAGTTTCGCCCTATTGCTTCATTTTAATCGGTATAATTTTTATCAATTGTGCCAAAACTTCCGATCATCCAAGTAACAAGGAATACCACAATACTTGGCAACATTATCTTGGTGATCCTGAAAGATCGCACTACTCAACCTTAAATGAAATTGATACTCTCAATGTAAATGACCTTCAGTTGGTTTGGAAATATAAAAGTGGAGGCATACAAGAAGGCAGGACCACTCAAATTCAAACCAATCCACTAATTGTCGATGAAGTTCTTTATGGGGTAAACGCAGCTATTGAATTGTTTGCCATTAATGCGGGAACAGGTAAGGAAATTTGGAGGTTCAATGCTTCATCAAAAGACAATTCTGGTTTAGGGGTTAATAGAGGTCTGGTTTTTTGGAAATCTGAAAAAGACGAAAAAAGCCGCATTTTTTTTACTTCTGGTTTCAAGTTGTTTGCAATAGATATTGAAAATGGCAGGCCTATTTCCTCCTTCGGAAATAAGGGTAGTATTGATTTAAGGGAGGGTCTTGGAAGGAATCCTGAACAATTATCTGTAGTTTCAAACACACCAGGGGCTATCTATAAAAATCTATTGATTCAGGGAACTAGAGTTGGTGAAGGTCCTGGTTCTTCCCCAGGGCACATAAGAGCATACAATGTCCTAACCGGAGAAATTGAATGGACATTTCATACCATACCCCAACCTGATGAATTTGGTTACGAAACATGGCCCAAAGATGCTTATAAAACTGTTGGGGGAGCCAATAGCTGGGCTGGAATGGCAATGGATACGGAAAGAGGGATTGTCTATATTCCCACCGGATCTGCGGCATTTGATTGGTATGGGGGCGATCGCACTGGATCAAACCTGTTTGCCAATTCCTTGTTGGCACTAAATGCAAAAACGGGTGAGCGAATTTGGCACTTTCAAATGGTACATCATGATATGTGGGATAGAGATTTACCTGCACCTCCCAATTTATTCACCATAAAAAGAGATGGAAAAGATATTCCTGCCGCAGCTCAAGTAACAAAAAGTGGGCATGTATTTGTATTTAATCGATTAACAGGAAAGCCACTATTCCCCATTGAAGAAAAAAAATATCCTAGTTCAAAATTGATTAGAGAACAAGCTTTTGCGACACAACCTTTGCCACTTAAACCAAAACCTTTTGCAAGGCAAATTCTTACTGCAGATAATTTATATGATCCTAACAGAAAAGCTTTTGTGGACGATTTGGTGGACAAGACCGAAAAATACGATGCTCCCACTGTACTGGAAAAATTCAACTCAATCACGTCACAAGGCCAATTTATTCCCATTGATACAACTGGAGTAGTCCTGTATCCCGGCGCAGATGGAGGTGCTGAATGGGGAGGTGCCGCTTTGGACCCTACTACCGGTGTTATGTATGTGAATTCAAATGAAATGGCGTGGATTATAAAGATGAAAGCTCTTGGTCCCAATGGCAAAAACCAACAGAGTTTAGGCGAATCGCTAACACAAATACATTGCGCGCGCTGCCACGGGGGAGAACTTCAAGGATTGACCGGAATTCCAGAACTTAAAAATGTAAAACTGAGATTAAGCATTGATTCCATTAAAACGATCATATTAACCGGGAAAGGTGCCATGCCGGCAATGCCGAACCTTGCGGAAGAAGAAATAAATGAAATAACCCATTTTTTAACCAAGCTCGAAAAAGAAACAGACCACAGAGCAGATAAAATAATCTTAGATGTTCCTTACGCCCTCTCTGGGTTCGGGCGCTTTAAGGATGATAGAGGGTTTCCAGTGGTTAAACCGCCTTGGGGAACATTAAATGCCATAGACCTAAACACTGGGGAATACCTTTGGAAAGTTCCTTTGGGCCATGAAAAAAAACTAAATGACCCTAACGTTCCTGTTTCTGGAATCGAAAATTATGGTGGCCCCGTAATAACCGAAGGAGGGGTTTTGTTTATTGCAGCCACAAAAGATGAAAAAATTCGTGCTTTTAACATGAAAACAGGAACCTTGTTATGGCAAGATAATTTACCTGCAGGGGGTTATGCCACTCCAGCCACATATGAGGTTGATGGCAGACAATATTTGGTCATCGCATGTGGAGGCGGTAAAATGGGAACCCACTCTGGAGACGAATACAGAGCGTATGCCTTAGAGCAGATGAATTAAGGCGCTGGATTTGGAATTTCATTATGGATATCCTCAATTCCTTTTAAGATCTCATCTGAAAGTTCCACATCTATACTCCCAATGTTTTCCTTCAACTGCTCCATTGTTGTTGCACCAATTATATTACTGGTCACAAAAGGTCTCGAATTTACAAAAGCCAAAGCCATTTGCGCAAGGCTCAGCCCATTGTCTATGGCCAATTGGTTGTACTTTTCGGTTGCTAAATTTGAAGTGTCGCCACTATATCTGTTATAATTGGGGAAAAGCGTTACTCTTCCTTTTCTAGGTTTGTTGCCTCCCAAATATTTTCCGCTCAAAACTCCAAAGCCAAGGGGTGAATATGGCAACAACCCAATATTTTCACGCATTGAAACCTCAGAAAGCCCAACTTCAAAAAGTCGGTTTAGCAGATTATATGGGTTTTGTATGGTCAACATTCTTGGCAAACTTCTATGCACCTTGCTTTCTTCTAAAAATCGCATCGCTCCCCATGGGGTTTCATTGGAAATGCCAACATGCCTAATTTTCCCTTCAGAAATCAAATCTCGTAAGGTTTCCAAAATTTGGTGGATATTATCTTCCCATCCATCCAAGGCGTGGGCATTATACCCTCTTTGACCAAAATAGTTGGTGTTCCGCTCTGGCCAATGCAGCTGATAAAGATCTATATAATCTGTTTGTAATCTTTCTAGGCTTCCTTCAACGGCCTTAATGATAGATTCTTTGCTAAATCCAGTTGTTCTGATAAATTTGGTGTAATCACCTCTTCCGGCAATTTTTGATGCCAAGACCACCTTTTCCCTGTTTCCTGTCTTTTTAAACCAATTTCCAATAAACTCTTCGGTTACCGCATAGAGCTCTTTTTTAGCGGGCACGGGATAAAGTTCAGCAGTATCGAAGAAGTTAATTCCTTGTTCAAGAGCATAATCCATTTGCTCATGACCTTCAACCTCGGTATTCTGTCTTCCCCATGTCATGGTTCCCAAACAGATTTTACTCACCTTAATATCGGTATGTGGAAGTCTAGTGTATTTCATTTAGCAATTTTTAAGACTGGCAAAAGTACTCAATCCATACTTTTTCAGTTTAAACAAATGTTATTTTTCTACTTCTAAAAGGATTGGGCAATGATCGCTATGCTTTGCATCAGAAAGTATTACCGAGCGCTTGAGTCTATCTTCTAGGGAAGAACTTACCATTCCATAATCCAAACGCCAGCCCTTGTTATTGGCCCTAGAATTTGCCCTATAACTCCACCAAGTATAATTATGTGGGTCTTTGTTGAAATGCCTAAAACTGTCAATAAAACCACTATCCATAAAATTGCCTATCCATTCTCGTTCCACAGGTAAAAACCCCGATACATTTTTGTTGCGAACAGGATCATGAATATCAATCGCTTCATGGCAAATGTTGTAATCTCCGCAGACAATTAAGTTAGGATTTTTTTTGCGAATCGTATCCGCATACTTTTGAAAATCTGCCATATAGGTGAGCTTAAACTCCAAACGGTCCATGTTGGTGCCGGATGGAAGATACATGCTCATAACCGATAAATCCCCAAAATCCGCTCTCACATTTCGCCCTTCAAAATCCATATAATCTATTCCCGTACCGTATTCCACATGATCAGGTTCCTCCTTGCAAAGTAATGCTACCCCACTGTATCCTTTTTTCTGTGCACTGAACCAATAATGATGTTTGTAGCCCGCAGCCTCAAACAAAGACACATCTACCTGTTCTTTCATGGCTTTGGTTTCCTGTAAGCAAACCACATCTGGACCCACAGCTTGTAACCAGTCTATAAACCCTTTGTTCAAAGCTGCTCTAATTCCATTTACATTATATGATACAATCTTCATCACTAAAATTTTTCTAAAAATAACCATTGTGTTCCGCTCTTTAAAATTGAACTATCTGACCGACATGTTTTAAATTTGATTTTTGGAACGCTAATTGATTATTCTTGTTGGATTTAATACTGTTGTCATGAAAAAATTATTGTTTTTGGGCCTTTTACTTTCCAGTTGCTTTATAGCTGCTCAGGCTTACCCAACATTTAGCAACAACAATGAGATAAAGTTTAATGCCGGGCTTTTTATAGCCACCAGCACCGTAGAAGGTTCTTACGAATACTATCTAAGTGAAGACACTAGTTTTGGAGGAACGGTTTATTTTGATAATGATGCCACGGACTATAATGGGGATTTTGGAATTGGAGCAAACTTTAGAGCTTATTTTGGCTACCAACCCCGTAGTGGTTTTTTTGCTGAAGCCTTTGGCCTATATTACACTGGTGAAGACAATGAAGCAAGAGATCCTTTGGCATTCAGGGATAACGAGTATAGTACAGTAGCATTGGGTCTGGGCTTGGGGAACAAGTGGGCAACCCGAAGTGAAAAATTCACCTTAGAAATTCATGGTGGGTTTGGTAGAAATGTCAACCCCGAAGATTTTCAGGATACATTTATGTACCGGGCTGGATTATCAGTGGGCTTCAGGTTTTAATCCTTAATTTTAAAGCCTAACTTTTAATTGATGACAGCCTTATTATTAATTGATATTCAACTAGGTTTACAAGAAGTGGATTATTACGGAGAAGAACGCAGCAATCCACAAGCAGAAACCAATTGTAAAAAAATTTTGAAAGCTTTCCGAGCAAAAAATTGGCCTAGATTTCATATTCAACATTGTTCCACAAATTCGGAATCCCCTTTACATCCAACTAAAAAAGGAAATACTTTCAACCCCCTTGTGAAGCCTAAGGAAGGTGAACCCGTCATAAAGAAAAATGTAAACAGTGCTTTTATCGGTACAGATTTGGAATCCCAACTAAAAGAGAGAAAAATTACAGATGTGGTCATTGTGGGCCTAACAACGGAACACTGTGTTTCTACCTCAACCCGAATGGCATCCAATCTGGGCTTTAATACTACTTTGATTTCTGATGCCACTGCTTCTTTCAATAAAATTGGCGTTGCAGGAGAACAATATAGTGCAGACGTAATTCACAATATTGCATTGACCAATCTTAAAGATGAATTTGCAACAATAAAGGATACCGCATCCTTTTTGAAGGAACTAGATAATTAGTCGCTATTTTTATAATTTATTTCTGTTATCCAAACATCATTTTATGCTTCGTTATGCGATTGTTTTCACTTTTTGTTTCATTATGAATGTCTCCAATAATCTAGCTCAAGAAAAGCCCCTTAAAATTGGCGTTGCTGGTCTTACTCATACCCATGTGCATTGGATTTTGGGTAGGGAAGATATTGGTGATATCGAAATTGTGGGAATGGTTGAGCCTAACCGAGATTTGGCAGAACGTTACTCAAAACAATATGGCTATTCCATGGATTTGGTCTATAACACTTTAGAAGAAATGGTAGCCGCTACAAAACCAGAGGCGGTTACTGCTTTTGGAACCATCTATGATCATCTAGAAGTGGTAAAAACCTGTGCTCCAAAAGGTATTCATGTAATGGTGGAAAAGCCATTGGCGGTAAGTTTACAACATGCCAAGCAAATGAAGGCTCTTGCCGAAAAACATAACATTCATTTACTTACCAACTATGAAACCACTTGGTATCCCACTAATCATAGAGCAAAAGAATTATTGGACCAAGGAAAAGTTGGGGATTTAAGAAAGGTCATTGTGAGAGATGGCCATCGTGGACCTGCCAAATTAGGAATCAATAGTGAATTCTTGGATTGGTTGCTGGACCCAAAAGATAACGGAGGAGGAGCTATCATGGATTTTGGGTGCTATGGCGCTAACTTAATGACCTGGCTCAAAAAAGGGGAAAAACCAAACACGGTCACAGCCGTAACCCAACAACTACAGGTCCAAAATAACCCTAAAGTAGATGATGATGCGACCATTATTCTAACATATGACGATTCTCAAGCAATTTTAGAGCCTTCTTGGAACTGGCCCATGGGAAGAAAAGACATGGAAATTTATGGATTAACCGGAGCTATTTATGCTGATAACCGCAATGCACTGCGTATTCGCATGGCCGAAGGATATGATGGTTACAACGAAGAGCAATTCACCCTTGAAGAAAGACAAGCTCCAATGAACGATCCTTTTTCCGTTTTAGCCGCAGTGGTAAAAAATAAAATTACACTTCCGCCCAACAATCTCTCTTCTTTGGAAAACAATATGGTGGTGATGGAAATTTTGGATGCCGCAAGAGAAAGCGCCAAAAAAGGAAAAACAATTAGATTAAAAAAATAACTTCTTCTTTTAAACATTATCCCATAAGTTATATGAAAGGGCCTTTTTCAATTTTAATATTACTGTTTACCATGCAACTTGTTGCTCAGGAGAACAAAAAAGATTCTATTACACAATTGGATGAAATTGTTCTCATTGAAGATGTAATTGCTAAAAAAGCAACGGGAATTACCGCTTCTTCTGCTATTGGCCCTACTACTTTTGAAAAATTCAATCCAATAGATATTGCTTCTGCCATGAATCAGGTGGCTGGAGTTTATATTCTCTCTGGAGCATTGAATACGAATCGCATTACTATCAGAGGTGTGGGTGCTCGTACTCCCTTCGGAACAGATAAGCTTAGGTTATACTTCAATGGTATTCCTGTAACCAATGGTACGGGGTCATCCACAATCGAAGCTTTCGATTTTGAAAACCTTGGAGCTATTGAAGTCATTAAAGGACCCAAAGCCACATCCTTTGGAGCCAATTTGGGTGGAACCATTTTACTGGACACCAAAAATCCTCAAGGTGATGAAACCAAACTGGCCAATAATTTTACTATAGGCTCTTATGGCATGTTAAAAGAGAATCTTTCCTTTCAACATTCTAATCAAAATCTTGATTTAACCTTTAGTTACAATCATTTTGAGACCAATGGGTATAGACAAAACAACAGTTTTGATCGTGATGGACTTTTATTGAATACCAACTTAAAAATGAACTCCAAAAGCAGTTTGGGGCTGTTGATCAACTATATAGATTACACCGCACAGATACCCAGTTCCCTTAACCAAACTGATTTTGATGAAGATCCAACCCGAGCTGCTGGCAATTGGTTGGCAGCACAAGGTTTTGAAGCAAATAAGTATACTTTGGCAGGAATATCCTACTCCTATGAATTTGGTCAGAACCTAAAGAATACTACCAGCATATTTTATTCCTATTTAGACCATTATGAACCTAGACCATTTAATATTCTGGATGAGTTCACCAACGGTTTTGGACTGCGTAGCCAATTTGAAGGAAATTTGGGCAATGCCCAATACACCTTTGGTGGGGAACTTTATAAAGATGAATACCATTGGGGCACTTTTCAAAACCTGTTTCGTGATAATAATGGAAACGGAAGTTTACAGGGTGAGCGATTAAGTAGAAATCGTGAGTTTAGAAGACAACTCAATCTTTTTGGTACGCTTACCTATACCCTTTCCCCCATGCTTTCAGCTCAAATAGGATTAAACCTTAACAATACAAACTATAATTTCCAAGACCTGTTCAATCAAGGAGCAGAAAATACTTCTGCCGAACGTGACTTCAATACTATTCTTTTGCCCAGTTTGGGACTGCAATACTTATTTGCAAATGGAAAACTGTATGCCAATATAAGCCGAGGTTTTTCCAATCCAAGTTTAGAAGAAACCTTGACCCCAGATGGTGTAATCAATCCAGATATTGCTCAAGAAACTGGAACTAATTATGAGTTGGGTGCCTATGTAGCTCTTTTAAAAAAGAAGTTCTCAATTAATATTACGGCGTTTAGGATGAACATTAATAATTTGTTAGTGGCTCAAAGGACGGGCGAAGATCAGTTTATTGGCAGAAATGCTGGTGAGACTCGACATCAAGGCATAGAGATGGACATCAAATATGCACATAGGCTTTCACCAAAGATGGTACTCTCCCCCTATTTGAGTTATACCCTAAGTGACCATAGTTTTGTTGATTTTGTAGATGGTGAAAACGATTTTTCCGGAAACCCCTTAACGGGAGTACCTAAAAATAGAATCAGTTCTGGGGTAGACTTGCTCCATACCAATGGCTTACAACTGAATTTGACCCACCAGTTTGTGGACAAGATTCCGCTTACAGATGCCAACACCTTGGATAGTGACTCTTTTAACATCTTTAATGCTAAACTCGCATACCAAGCTGCACTATCTCCTCATTTTTCTCTTGGATTAAATGTTGGGGCAAACAATTTGTTTGATGCCAATTATGCCCAGAGTGTATTGATCAATGCTGTTGGTTTTGGGGGTGCTCTTCCACGTTATTTTTACCCAGGTAATGACAGAAATTTTTATGGAGGGGTTAGAGTTGGGTATCTTTTCTAAATTCGGCCACATTTTCACTATACTTAATAGCGCTACTTTTCATTTAAAAAGAATACAATGAATCTTAATCAAGTAACAGTTCCCTCATTGGATTTGTCAAAATCAATCTCCTTTTATGAAAAATTGGGTTTAATATCAATTGTAAAAGCCCTACCACATTATGCACGGTTTCAGTGTCCAGTTGGGCAAGCCACTTTTTCTGTACATTTGGTGGAAGAATTACCCAAAGGTGATGGTATTTCTGTCTATTTTGAGTGCGACAATTTAGATGAATATGTAGCCGAACTCACTAAAAAAGGTATAGCTTTTAACGAGCCGCCCAGCGACAGACCCTGGCTTTGGCGAGAAGCAAGATTAAAGGATGTTGATGGAAATCAAATCATCTTATACCATGCTGGAGAAAATAGACTAAATCCCCCTTGGCGGATTGAAAGTAAAACCCAAGGTTAAAACATGTAAAAAACTGTACCCACAAAACAAATGAACGCCATACAAGTACAAACAAACCCAGAAGTTGAAGGGGTTTTTAGTCATTATCCCGATTTGGTCAGGGAGAAAATGGCAGCCCTTAGGCAATTGGTTTTGGAAGTAGCAACAGAAACAAGTGAAATCGAAGCTTTAGAGGAAACCTTAAAATGGGGCGAGCCAAGTTACCTTACCAAAAAAGGGAGTACTCTGCGCATGGACTGGAAATCCAAAGCGCCAAACCAATATGCGCTCTATTTTAAATGTACTAGTAAATTGGTGCCCTCTTTTAAAACCGTATTTAAAGACCTTTTTACTTTTGAAAAAAACCGTGCCATTGTTTTTCAACTGCATGATGAGCTGCCAAAAGTAGAGCTAAAACAATGCATCAAAGCTGCATTGACCTACCATAGTATAAAGCATTTACCACTCCTCGGATTATAGTTGATCATCACAAAACACAAATGAGAAAGACACTTTTTATACTAGTTTTCTTGATCTTCAATTTTATCTGGTCCCAAACGGTAGTCGGTAAACTAGATCTATCCAATGCCGCTTTAGAGCTCATAAAACAAGATGTAACTTATGACCCTAGCTACTTTTCCATTGATTACCCTAACGGAGATGTACCAAGTGGAAAAGGTGTCTGTACTGATGTTGTAATTAGAGCTTATAGAAAAATTGGAATCGACCTACAACAACTGGTCCATGAGGACATGAAGGCAAATTTTGGTGTTTATCCCAAGATTTGGGGGCTAACTGGTACAGATAAAAACATAGATCATCGTCGTGTTCCAAATCTAATGACTTATTTTAAACGTCAAGGTTCGGAAAAATCAATTTCTATTGATGCAAAGGATTATCTGCCTGGAGATGTGGTGTGTTGGAATCTACGGGGAGCTATTACCCATATTGGCATTGTTGTGGATAAAAAATCGAGCGATAATAAAAGGAACTTGGTCGTTAATAATATTGGACATGGCCAAGTCTTGGAAGATATCCTTTTTGATTTTAAGATTATCGGTCATTATCGCTTTGCAAGTGTTCAACCTACTAATTAGACCATCAAGATGTCACTCTATCAAAATTTAGCAGAATTAGGAACCAAGTTCATAAAGAAACATAAACTCTTTAAATATGGTTTTAACCTGTCCCCAATGTATCGCAGAAGTACAGGAAGAATAATCCATGTTTCTGAAGATTTATTGAATATCACTATAAAACTCCCTATAACTTATAAGAATAGAAACTATGTCAATTCCATTTTTGGTGGCAGCATGTTTTCTGCGGTTGATCCAATTCCCATGGTACAATTAATCAATTTGTTAGGTACAGACTTTGTGGTTTGGGATAAATCCGCCGAAGTATTCTTTAAACGTCCTGCAAAGGAAAATCTCTATGCCTGCTTCACTTACACTCTTGAAGAATTGGACGAAATCAAAACTTGCATTGCCAGTAACAATGAAATGGAAATCCTTAAAACTACTTCGCTCACCAATAAGGATCAAACCATAGTGTACTGTCAGGTAAAGAAAACCATATACATAGCGGACAAAACCTATTTTAAAAAGAAAAGGAGAAAAAAACAAGATTAAATAATCGCTTGATTATAGTATATTGTATGTTATAAAACGTAGCGCTTTTTAGGCCTACGGAATTAATTCAAAACACCTTTCAATGAACGATCTGCAAATTGCCAAAGGCATCAAACTTCAACCCATTTCAACAATTGCAAAAAAATTTGGAGTAGATCCTGACGGTATTGAAATGTATGGAAAGTACAAAGCTAAGTTACCCTTACAGGCAATCGACAGAAAGAGTGCGGACAAAAGTCACCTTATTCTAGTTTCCGCCATTTCTCCAACTCCTGCAGGAGAAGGAAAAACCACCATGTCCATTGGACTGACTGAAGGTCTAAATAGATTAAACAAAAAGACCACTGTGGTTTTACGGGAACCTTCTTTAGGTCCTGTCTTTGGTATAAAAGGCGGTGCCACAGGAGGCGGATATTCACAGGTACTCCCCATGGAAGATATTAATCTCCACTTTACAGGAGATTTTGCTGCCATTGAAAAGGCCCATAACCTCTTGTCCGCTGTAATTGACAATAACATTCAGAGTAAGACAAGGTCATTGCGCCTAGACCCAAGAACTATTGGCTGGAAGCGCGTTATGGATATGAATGATCGTTCTTTACGGCATATTATTGTGGGATTGGGAGGCACAACTTCAGGAGTTCCCAGAGAAACAGGTTTTGATATTACCGCCGCATCTGAAATTATGGCAATTCTTTGTTTAGCTGAAAACCTAAGGGATTTAAAAGAGCGTTTAGGTAACATTTTCATTGGCTATACATTTGATAAAACTCCCATTTATGCCAAAGACCTAAAGGCCGAAGGCGCAATGACCGCATTGCTCAAAGATGCTATTAAGCCCAATTTGGTGCAGACCATAGAAGGGAACCCAGCAATTATCCATGGCGGTCCATTTGCCAATATTGCCCAGGGAACCAACTCTGTGATCGCCACAAGAATGGGGATGTCCCATTCCGAATATACGGTTACCGAAGCTGGTTTTGGTTTTGATCTTGGGGCTGAAAAATTCTTTGATATTAAATGTCAAAGTGCCGGGTTAAAACCTAAAGTTGTGGTACTTACAGCCACCATACGTGCTCTTAAATATCATGGTGGAGCTGATATCAAATCGTTGACAGAACCTAATGTCGAAGCACTTAAAAAGGGGCTTCCCAATCTGGAAAAACATCTAGAGAATATTGCCAAATTTAATATTGTGCCGGTAATAGCCATTAACAAGTTTATCACCGACACGGACGCTGAAATAGAGGTAATTAAAGAATTGGCAGCATCCAAAGGTATTCGGGTGGCTTTGGCCGAAGTTTGGGCCAAAGGTGGCGAAGGTGCCGAAGAATTGGCACAACATGTTATTGATGTGGTTGAATCCAAGGCTTCAGACTTTAAACCTTTGTATGATTGGAACTCCAGTGTTATGGACAAAATTGCCACAATTGCCACCGAAATCTATGGCGCAGAACATGTGGATTATACTTCTAAAGCGAAGGCACATTTGAGGAAAATTTCCAATTTAGGTCTAAATCATTTACCTGTCTGTATTGCAAAGACCCAGAAATCGTTGTCAGATAACCCCAAATTATTAGGACGACCAAAAGATTTCATTATCACGGTAAGAGAAATTGAAATTGCCGTAGGGGCCGGTTTTTTGGTTCCAATTACAGGAGATATTATGCGAATGCCTGGCTTACCGGCACAACCCTCATCAGAAGGTATTGATGTTAACGATGATGGAGAAATTACTGGATTGTTTTAATCTCAGTAATCAAAATACCCGAATCAAATCCGCTGTAACCAATAACGCATATCAACCTCTTTTGTGATGATTTCTTTTACCTTAGAGAGCGCAACACGCTGTTGCTCCATAGTATCTCTATGGCGAATAGTGACGGTATCATCCTCTAAAGTTTGATGATCTACAGTAATACAGAATGGAGTTCCCGCAGCATCTTGACGACGGTAACGACGCCCCACCGCATCTTTTTCATCATAGACCACATTAAAATCCCACTTGAGTTCATCCACAAGTTTGTGAGCAACTTCTGGTAGTCCGTCTCGTTTTAAAAGAGGAAGAATCGCAGCTTTGGTCGGCGCCAATACTGCTGGGAGTTTTAGCACTGTTCTTGTTGTTCCGTTTTCCAGTTCTTCTTCTTGCAATGAATTGGAAAATACCGCCAAAAACATTCGATCCAACCCTATTGAAGTTTCCAATACATAGGGGACATAACTTTTGTTTTCTTCGGGGTCAAAATATTGAAGTTTTTTTCCTGAAAATTTTTCATGCTGACTTAGATCAAAGTCTGTTCGGGAATGAATCCCTTCCAACTCTTTGAATCCAAAAGGAAATTTAAATTCAATATCAGCAGCAGCATCTGCATAATGCGCTAACTTTTCATGGTCATGAAAACGATAATTATCTTCTCCCATACCCAATGACAGGTGCCAGTTCATTCGCTTTTCCTTCCATTTTTCATACCATTCCTGTTGCGTGCCCGGTTTAATGAAGTATTGCATTTCCATCTGTTCAAACTCCCGCATGCGGAAAATGAACTGCCGTGCAACAATCTCATTACGGAACGCCTTACCTGTTTGGGCTATTCCAAATGGAATCTTCATTCGGCCTGTTTTCTGCACATTCAGAAAGTTTACGAAAATGCCTTGAGCTGTTTCGGGCCTCAAGTACAAGTCCATTGCACTATCTGCTGAAGCGCCCAACTTAGTACCGAACATTAAATTAAATTGCTTTACATCTGTCCAGTTTTTAGAACCTGAAAGCGGACATGCAATTTCCAGTTCCTCAATTAAAGCCTTTACATCAGCCAAATCCTCATTTTCCAAAGATTTGCCCAAACGTTTTAGAATTCCATCTCCTTTATTTTTGTAATCAACAACGCGTTGGTTGGTTTCTAAAAACTGCTTTTTGTCAAAACTGTCTCCAAAGCGCTTGGCCGCTTTGGCAACTTCCTTATCTATTTTAGCTTCTATCTTGGCTACATAATCTTCAACCAAAACATCCGCGCGATATCTTTTTTTAGAATCTTTGTTATCTATTAGTGGATCATTGAAAGCGTCTACGTGCCCAGATGCCTTCCATGTGGTAGGGTGCATAAAAATGGCGGCATCGATCCCAACAATGTTGTCATTGAGCTGAACCATGGCTTGCCACCAATATTCTCTAATATTCTTCTTTAGCTCAGCTCCATTTTGCGCATAGTCATATACTGCACTGAGTCCATCATAAATCTCACTGGATTGGAACACATATCCATATTCCTTTGCATGAGAGATAACTTTCTTAAAAATGTCTTCCTGATTTGCCATTGGGCAAAAATAGAATTTTACCCTAAAAGAAGTGATTTATTTCAACTGAAATTCTGTAGAAGCAAGAAGTCTTTCATCCTCAAAAACATTAAGGGTATAAATTCCTTCTTGAAGAGATGCTTCTGGAACAGTAATCGCATCACAAACGCTAATCTCTTTCCCTGTATAAATGACTTCTACTTTTTTGCTGTAGGTATTCCCACTAACTGAAATCGTACTTGCATTGTCTTCTACAACGGCCATATTGGGGTCCAAAAATTGAAGGTATAGTACTTTTACATCTCCATCCTCATTTGCATCGCTCAAAATAGTAACACAACCTCTCAGTTTTTCAATAGTTGATGCTTTGTTTGTTTTTAATGGTCTTCCTGCTCTTAATCTAAAGCCGCTACCCTCTGCATCTCGCAATTTTAGGTAACTTTTAATTCTTAACTCTCTGCTAAGTTCTTTATTGGTTTCTCTCAATAAAGACTCTGCTTGTTCCATATTGCTTGCCCTTCCCCTTGCATCTTCCAACTGCTTTCGAGTTTCTTCAAACCTGCTGGCTAAAAGGCTATTGTTGTACCTAAGGAAATTATTTTTTAGTTTCAGACTATCAAACTTAATTTCTAGCATACGAAGCTCTTTACGAGTCTCTTTTAATTTAGTAATGCTGAAATTCAAACGTCCAACGGAATCTAATAATTGTTGTACCTTGAATCTTGAAGTTTGCAACTCAATATCATTGACCTCATTGAGTCCGGACAATCGATCTACCTCTGCCTTCATGAGTGTTAAATCCTTCACTAAAAGAGATTTTTCCTGCTCTAAAAAAGACATTTGATTTTTGGACTGCGCATAACTGTAGTAGAAGGCTATTAAAATACCCACAATTACAGCAACGAGTGCTGCAAAAATAATCTTGTAGTTGAAATTGTTATCCTGGGCATCCATGGGTTAATAAACTACTATAACACGTATAAGATTTGAATATAAAAAGGTTGGCTAAGATACTAAACGATATTAACAACATCCTATTGCCATTGGTCTGTTTTGGTTGTAATGCACAATTATCCAGAGGAGAAAGCATTTTGTGTGCCGTTTGTCGACATGAATTACCTCTTACCGATTACAATTTTACACATGAGAACAAGGTAGACCTTATATTTTATGGGAGAATTCCTATAAAAAAAGCGGCTTCTTTCGTGTTTTTTGCCAAAAATGGCATCGTAAAAAACCTGTTGCATCATTTAAAATATAACAATCAGGAACAAATAGGGGCATTTTTTGGAGATTGGTATGGAGCAATATTGCAAAATGAGAAAGCACTTCAAAACATTGATATCGTAGTTCCGGTTCCTTCACATCCTAAAAAAATAAAAAAACGAGGATACAATCAAGTTGCTTTATTTGCCAAAACTATTGCAGCATCCATCAATGCAGAATATAGAGGTGATGTACTCACCAAAATCATTAATACAAAAACACAAACAAAAAAAGACAGGCAATTACGTTGGGATAATACAAAAGAGGTTTTCCTACTCACCCCTTCTTGTAAATTAAAGTGTAAACATATTTTATTGGTTGATGATGTTATCACAACAGGGGCCACTATTGAGGCTTGTGCAAAAAAACTTCATCAAATTGGAAATATTGATATTTCCGTTCTCAGCATTGCTGTAGTTCCATGAGGTTAAATTTTATTAATGCTTGTTTTCAATTTTTAAATTAGTTGTTTCTTTGTTCCAGACTAGTTTTTAACATGCAATACCTAAAAAAACTACTAAGCTTTATCTTTCTTGCCCTAATAGGTTTGGCACTTTGGCAGTGTGCTAAAAGGGGAAATCCAACGGGAGGACCAGAAGATAAGACCCCACCAGAGCTCTTGCGTACCGAGCCAGATAATTTTACCACCAACTTTAAGGCCAAAAAAATACGTCTGTATTTTGATGAATTCATAAAATTGGAAGACGTTCAGAATCAGCTTATTGTATCACCCCCATTGAAGAACATTCCTGAGATTAGACCTTTGGGTGGCGCAAGCAAGTACATAGAGGTTATTCTTAAAGACACCCTAAAAGAAAACACTACATATACCCTTAATTTTGGTCAAAGCATTGTTGATAACAACGAAGGAAACCCCAATAGTTTTTTAACCTATGTTTTTTCAACAGGCGCTTACATTGATTCCTTATCCGTTTCTGGAGCGGTAAAAGATGCGTTTAACCGTAAGGCAGATCAATTTATTAGTGTAATGTTGTATGAGCTGGATACTGCCTATACAGATTCTACCATTTACAAAAGCCCACCTAACTATATTACAAATACACTGGATAGCCTTCCATTTTTTGAGCTTAAAAACCTAAAGGCAGGTCAATATGTCATGGTTGGAATAAAAGACCTAAATAAAAATAACATCTTTGATCAAAGGCAAGATAAAATTGGTTTTTTACAAGATACAATCACTATACCAACAGATTCCATTTATCTGTTGAATCTATTTCTTGAGAAACCGGGCTACAACATATCCGTTCCTAGTTATGTAGCCAAAAACCATATCTTGTTTGGGTTCCAAGGAGACTATAGGGATATTAAGATTGAGACTTTGACCAATTTGCCAGATTCTGTTAAAACAGTATTACTTAAGGACAGGGAAAAGGATACGCTCCATTATTGGCTTACTCCAACAGATTTGGATTCAATTATTTTCCAAGTTAGCAATGAAAAGCTGGAAAGAATTGACACTTTTACCGTTAAAACCCGTAAACTACCCCTAGATTCTATAACACTTAATTCTAGTGTTAGAGGCAAATTTAATTTTGAAGATGCTTTTAGTGTTCTCGGTAACACTCCAGTAATTAGTTTGGATACCACACTTGTTGGATTAGTGGTCAACGACTCTTTATTGGCGCCTTATACATATACCCTGGACTCCATAAATAACAAGTTTGATTTTGATTTTGATATTGAGCCCAATCAGCGATATCGTCTTGCTTTTTTACCTGGAGCTGTAACAGACTTTTTTGGTATGGTAAGTGACACTTTGGATTATAATTTCTCAACTGGCAGTTATGCTGACTACGGTAACCTTCGGTTAAGCGTTAGCGGTGATGTAAGCTATCCCTTGATTGTGCAATTGACCAACGAACAAGGAGAAACGCAGCGCGAACTTCTAGCAACCGTCCCCAAAACTTTTGAATTTAATAATTTAGATCCCGGAAAGTATATGATTCGTGTTGTTTTTGACGATAATGGAAATGGTATTTGGGATACCGGAGACTATCTAGAAAAAATACAACCTGAAAAGGTGAGTTATTATCCAGATGTTATCGATGTAAGGGCTAACTGGGAGTTGGAACAAACCTTTATTGTGACAGATTAAATTGATCACGGTCTTGTAAGAACTTTAATTTGTTTCTAGTTGAATCAATATGATCTTTATCCAAGACCGCATACAGAATTTCTTCTTTGTCCGAGTATACCATTTGATTTCCTAAAACATCATAAACCGCGGAATGCCCAGAGTACTCATAACCTAATCCGTCTAATCCAATTCTGTTTACACCTATGCAATAACACATATTTTCAATGGCTCTAGCCTTTAACAAGGTGTCCCAAGCAGTAACGCGAGGTTTTGGCCAATTGGCAACATAAACGAGTATGTCATAGTCCTCTACATTTCTGGCCCATACTGGAAACCGAAGGTCGTAACAAATCAAAGGGCAGATTTTATAGCCATTGTAATCAACAATTAATTTGTTGTTACCTGCTCTGTAAACCTTATCCTCACCTGCCAAAGTAAACGTATGTTTTTTGTCATAGCTTTTGTATTCGCCATTTGGGTAAACAAAAAATAGCCTGTTAAAGTATCTGTTATTTTCTTTGAAAGCTATGCTTCCAATTATAGCTACATCATTCATTTTTGCCTGTTGTAGCATCCATTTTACCGTGTTCTCTCCTTCTGATACTTTAATGTTTTCCGGACTCATGGTAAACCCCGTAGAGAACATTTCTGGCAGAACAATTAGATCTACATTTTTTTGGATGGAGCTAATTTTTTTTGAAAAAACCTCTCTATTCGCCTGTGGGTTTTCCCAAAGCAAGTGGGATTGTACAAGTGCTATGTTGAGTTGTTGTACCATTTGTTTTAATCAAAATATACATCAGGTTTGGAAGATTTGGTCAATTGGAACAAATGCTTCACTTGGCTCTCTAAAATTCTTTCCTCTGAAAGCTCAGGAAGGTCTTCAATGGGAAAAAAATCAGCTCCTAGCATATCAAAACCAGCTTTTAACTCTCCACCTTTCATTCGGCATAGAAATATAAGCTTATAAATATAATAGGGTTCTGGAGGATGCGGGTGCACCTGCTTGTCGTAAACAGCCAACAACCTTACCACGTCTGTCTTTACTCCTGTCTCTTCCTCAATTTCCTTCACTGCAATTTCGGAAGGCGTGCTGCCAATATCTGCCCAACCTCCAGGAATGGTCCATTTACTATCAACGCTTTCTTTGGCCATTAAAATTTCATCCCTATCGTTCAAAACAAAACCCCTAACATCAACTTTAGGGGTGGGATAATCTTCTTCTGGCATAAAAAAGTCCTTTATAACATCCATAGGGGAATCTGCCATATAGGCCATAAGCTTTAGGCTAATTTCTTTTAGTTCCTCATACCGTTCACGAGCGTACAGGTCTGTGGCATATACTAAACCTGTTTCGGAGATGGCCTTTATTCGTTTAACAAGGTTGAGCTGTTCTTTTGAATCCATTAAATATATTTATAAGCCTTTAGCTTCTAGCAGCTCTATTAGTGGCTTTATGCCTTGCATTTTGGCATGATCTAAAGCGGTATTTCCCCTAGCATCTTTTGTTGAAGTATCCACGCCATTTTCTATGAGCAATTGGGCAATCTCAATTCTATTAAATGTAGCGGCGTAGATCAAACACGTTGCACCCATGGCATTGGTTTGATTAACATTGGCTCCTGCCCCTATCAATAATTTTGCTATACTAGTAAACCCTTTAAAGCATACGCCCATCAATGCTGTATTACCAGAGCTGTCTTTTGAATCAATCTTTGCGCCTTTTTCCAGCAATAGTTCAGCAATTTTTTCATGCTCATAATATGTGCACAGAATCAATGGAGTAGAACCTCTTTCATCTGTAGATTCCAGCAATTCCATATTAGATTCCAACAGTTTTTCAACCGCGGCAACATTGCCATTTCTTATTTGATTGAAAAAGTCTTCTTTATTATTCATTTGTAACGGAAAGGTATAAAAAAAACTGCCATAACCGTAAGTGGTTATGGCAGTCTTATGTATTAATTTTCTTTTTCTATTCTTCTTGCAATACTATTTGAAGCTAAGCCAAATCAAAGCGATCTAAGTTCATCACCTTAGTCCACGCAGCAACAAAATCCTTTAGGAATCTTTCCTTAGAATCATCCGACGCATAAACTTCGGCAATAGCTCTAAGTTCGGTGTTAGAACCAAATATAAGGTCCGCACGGGTACCGGCCCATTTCACCTCTCCTGTAGCACGATTACGACCAGCAAATACATTTTCCGCATCTGATGTTGATTCCCACTTTGTACTTAAATCAAGTACGTTGACAAAAAAGTCATTTGTTAATGATCCAGCGCGTTTTGTGAAAACACCATGTTGAGATTGATTATGATTTACATCCAGCACTCTCAGCCCTCCAACAAGAACAGTCATTTCTGGTGCTGTTAGCGTTAGTAATTGTGCCCTATCTACCAATAATTCTTCTGCAGATGTGGCATGGTTGGGTGTAATATAGTTTCTAAATCCGTCAGCTAATGGCCTCAATGCTTCAAAAGAATCAACATCTGTTTGTTCTTGTGAAGAGTCTCCCCTACCAGGAGTAAAAGGTACAGTTATGTCTTCACCCGCATTTTTAGCCGCTTGTTCAATACCTGCAGATCCACCTAGAACAATCAAGTCTGCAATGGAGACCTCTTTACCTGAAGTATCATTAAACTCTTTTTGAATTCTTTCAAGAGTATCTAAAACTTTAGCCAATTGCTTTGGATTGTTTACTTCCCAATCCTTCTGTGGTGAAAGACGAATTCGTCCACCATTGGCTCCACCTCTCTTATCTGATCCACGAAATGTTGAAGCTGATGCCCAAGCAGTGGACACCAATTCAGACACAGAAAGTCCAGAAGCCAATATATTAGCCTTCAATGAGGTGATATCGGCATCATTAACCAATTCATGGGTAACTGCAGGAACAGGGTCTTGCCAAATTAATTCTTCCGAGGGTACTTCTGACCCCAAGTAACGTTCTATAGGGCCCATATCACGGTGTGTCAATTTAAACCATGCGCGTGCAAATGCATCTTCAAATTCTTTTGGGTTCTTATGAAAACGCTTAGAGATTTCCAGATAAGCAGGGTCCATCTTCATTGCCATATCTGCAGTAGTCATCATAAGTGGCTGTTCCTTGGAAGCATCACCTGCTCTAGGTGCCATTCTTGCCTTTGATTCTGCTGTTGGGGTCCATTGGTGGGCGCCCGCAGGGCTTTTTGTCAATTCCCAGTCATAGTTCAATAACACCTCAAAATAGTCGTGGTCCCATTTAATTGGATTTGGTGTCCATGCACCTTCCAATCCACTTGTAATGGTATCATCCAAAACACCCGTACCATAGGAATTCTTCCAACCCATACTCATTTCTTCAATAGGAGCACCTGCAGGTTCCGCTCCTACATATTTATTTGGGTCTGCAGCGCCATGGGCTTTTCCAAAGGTATGACCCCCAGCTGTCAAGGCTACTGTTTCTTCATCATTCATTGCCATTCGGCCAAAGGTTTCTCTAATATCATACCCAGAACCTATTGGGTCAGGTTGTCCTCCGGGACCTTCAGGATTTACATAAATAAGACCCATGTGGGAAGCTCCTAGAGGATTTTCCAGTTCTCTATCTCCAGAATAGCGTTTATCATCTCCCAGCCATTCTGTTTCAGAACCCCAATATATATCTTGTTCTGGTTCCCATATATCTTCACGACCACCGCCAAAACCAAAGGTCTTAAAGCCCATAGATTCTAACGCACAGTTACCAGCAAGAATCATTAGATCTGCCCAAGAAAGTTTTTTTCCGTACTTCTGTTTAATAGGCCATAGTAGCAAACGTGCCTTGTCCAAGTTTCCATTATCTGGCCAGCTGTTTAATGGTGCAAAACGTTGTGAACCTGAGCCCGCACCTCCACGACCATCCTGAATACGATATGTACCTGCACTATGCCAAGCCATACGGATAAAGAAGGGTCCATAATGTCCATAATCTGCGGGCCACCAATCTTGTGAAGTGGTCATTAAATCGTATAAATCTTGTTTTACCGCTTTTAAGTCAACCTTCTTAAACTCTTCAGCATAGTTAAAGTCCTCTTCCATAGGGTTGGACAATGAAGAATTTTGACGAAGAATGTTCAACTTCAACTGGTTTGGCCACCAATCACGGTTTGTTGTGCCTCCTCCTGCACTTTGGTTTAAAGCTCCTCCCATAAATGGGCACCCACTTGCTCCATTTGATGATTTTGTTTCATTTTTACTCATGATAGTATCGTTGTTTAAATATGATTTTTTTAGCCCTTATAAAATTAAGAAAACAGCTGCTCGCATTATAAGCAATTCATATTAAAATACTATTAAAATATAGGTATTATCTATGTCTTAAAATTGCTCTATACATACTGTTTTAGCACAAACTACGCTTCCATTTGGCGCATATGCCCCTTACGATGGTATAAATATGCTGTATATTTGGTCTTTTGTACCTGTTTGTCTTTTGGTAAAATACTTTTCAAACATGTCCAATTCGCTTAACTTTAACCGTCTATAAATTACAACACTATAAACCCATAATTAAATTTAAATCCTATCACACATGAAAAAACTGATTTTACCAATGGTTGCCCTATTGCTTTTTAGCTTTAGCACAGACACTTTAAAGCTTACTGATGATGATCGCAAATTGGCTACTAAACATTTGATGGAAACACGTGATCATATGGCCAAAGTTCTTAAAGGGCTTACGGAAGAACAACTAAATTTTACACCAGAAGAAGAAGCTTGGTCAATATCAGGGTGCGTAGAGCATCTTGCCATTTCTGAAAACGCTTTTGGTGGGTTAATCCAAAAAACAGTTGCCGCTGGACCAAATCCTGCGTTGAAGGATTCTTTGAAATTTAAAGATGATCAGCTTATGGGAGTAATTGTAGATCGCAGTAATAAAGTGAAAACAGCTGAGTCCTTTGAACCAAGTGGCAAATTTGGTTCGCATGAAGCTACTGTTAAGGTGTTTATGGATAAAAGAGAAGAGCATATCAATTACATAAAAACTACAGAAGATGACCTTAGAAATCGTTATTGCAATGACCTTCCTTTTGGAACCGTAGATGGATTACAGGTTGTAATCTTTATGGCCGGCCATACAGAGCGTCATGTCAAGCAAATGGAAGAGATAATGGCACATAAACTTTTTCCTAAAGGAAAATAGCATAGTTCTTAAGATAAACCCAAAAATAGGCCGCTTCTGCATTAGAAGCGGCCTATTTTTTTAATTTTACATTCTATATACTTTAAAAGTTTAAAATGAAAGTACTTAAGTCTCTTGCAGTAATTGCTGTACTATTGATTACGGTAGGTGCAAATGCCCAGAACAAGAAGGATAGAAAAATAATGACCGATGCCAAAAAAGCCAAAAAAACACTTTTGAAAGCGGATGCAGGGCTTGAACGCTTTTTTGAGAACTCTGCAGGCTATGTACTTTTCCCAAATGTGGGCAAAGGTGGCTTTATTATAGGTGGGGCCTCTGGCAATGGCGTTGTGTATGAAGGTGGCCAAAGTGTAGGAATGGCTGGGCTAAAAAAACTGAATATTGGATTGCAAGCAGGTGGACAGGCCATTATTGAGATTATCTTTTTTGAGACTCAAGTAGATCTTGAACGTTTTAAGGAAGGCAAGTTTGCCTTTGCTGCAGAAACTTCTGCTGTAGCTTTAAAATCTGGGATTGCCTTTAACGCAAAATATAAGGATGGAGTTGCTGTCTTTGCTTTGCCAAAGGCAGGTTTAATGGCTGATGCTTCTGTTGGTGGACAGAAATTTAGCTATAAGCCTTTTTAAATTTCATATAGCTCAATTCCTTACCCCAGGCGAAAAATCTTCTGGTGCATTTTGTGGTTGGTTCGTTGTTCCGGCATCGCCGGTATCATTAAAAACACTCCATTCTTCAAAAGTATAGTTGGGATTTCCTTCTGTAACATTTGCATTACGTAAGGCTCTACCATCTTCAAACTCATGATTGGTGTTAGAGCCATCTTCACCAATAATTCCAAAAACATCAATCACAGTTCCAAATGGATCTACCAATTCTAGGTTGTCATCTCCGTTGGAATCTGCAGGACTGTTGGTAGACACTCCTAAATTTGGAGCAAAACCATACACCGTCTCAAATTCAGTTGAATTGGGTGATATTACCAATGTACTTTCGGCATCAACAATAAAGCCAGATAGATCTATTGTGGAGCTAATTTCTGTTTTATCATTAGTATAGCGACGTAACGTCCATCCATTCAAATCCAAAGGCTCAGTACTTGAATTGTACAACTCCACAAAACGTGCACCTGTATTGTTATCTGGATCTGCCAATTCCGAAATAAAAATCTCTGTTGACGTGAATTCTGTTATTACCTCTGGGCAACGGTCATTGGTGAATTCTATATCTTCCAAATCTCGAATAATCAATTTCAACTCGTCCCCATTTTTTAGTAAGACTCCAGTAATAGTTCCATTTCCATCTGGCAAGGTTTGCTCTTGAAAATCTGAAAAGCCACTGTTCACCAAAGCAATAGTGAATTCACTACAATCTTGAATTGTTCGTGTTGTTTCCTCCGTAGCAACTGCAAAAACACTCCCCAACTCTTCTTCAATCACCTCCATTTCTTCAAATTTCACCAAAGTATTTGTTCTTAATTTTTCCAAATCATCAAATTGTCCTAAAACCGGCTTCAACTGATCGCTGCTATCACAAGACAAAAAGATATGCTCTGAAATTTTTAAAACAGGTAACCTTCCTACAGAGGTATTTCCAAATGCCGTGAATGTTCCGCCCAACTTGTACGTTTCACCACTTCTGCCCAAGTACAGTCCTTTTAGTTTTATTAAAACCTTGCTTCCCGGTTCAAAAAACAAATAAGAATCCCTTAAATCTATCTCTACTTGAAAACCATGTGTTGGATTTGTGGGATGGTCCTGCAAATGAAGTACTCCAAAAAAATTTCCCGCTCTGTCCGATGAAATCACATATCCTTCAATTACCCAATCCTCCTTAATTTGAATCGTCTCTTCTTCAAACAAAGCTTGCACCTCCACGAAAGTGGCATTGACTTCCAGATCATTGATGCATGCTCTTGGTATATCATTAAAATTCCCATCCTTTACACAGGAGAGAAACAAGAAACTCAAGAAAACCACTCTATACATTATTTTTATAACCATTGTCCCTTATTAAAAACTTATTGCCAAATTCAAAAAATAGGTTCTTCCGTAACCATACCAATATTTAGGGGCAAAAGAGGGTGTCCCACTTAGATTATCTTGCTTTAGCTGTCCATAATTTCCATTTCTACTTTGTTCATATCCTCCAGTCCTAAAGATTTGATCAAAAGCATTATTTATACTCACAAATGCGCTTATGTATTTTTTATTGACAATCCATGATTTTCCTCCTACAAGGTTGAGCAGGTAAATGTCTTCCAGTTTTCGCTGTTTTAAAATGTGGGCAATGTTTTCATCAGTAGCCTCTGAAAAGCGCTCCCCTGTATCAGGGTCCAGTAAGAAGCTTTCTGTGCGGGTAATGGTGGAAATATTTATATAATTATTGGTAAGATAATTTGTTGTTGCCCCAATCCACCAATATTTTGGGCTTCTGTATTCTACTCCCAACGCAAAAGCTGTTTGAGGCCCCTGAGCCATTTTTAAATCTTTTAGCTTGGCAACGCCTAAATCTATATTGCCGGCAGGGTCGATTAAATCCTCTTCGTCACCTGCTGTGTCAAAGTTTATCTGCACAGAAGGATCACTAGCGTATCTATATTCCCCAAGGTTTCCAACCAATGATATTTTTACAGCTGCTGAAGCTTGATATTCCAGTCCGAATTCTATCCCCTTATGCAATTTATCCAGCGCCGTGATGATTTCTTGGACAAAATCGGATCCCACTCCTGAGTTGACAAAAAAGAAATTGACATCAGTACTATTCATAAATCGAGTATAGAAAGCACTTACTCTTCCTGTTAAATCAGGCAAGCGAACAAAATAGCTTAAATCTATCGTTGTAATTTTTTCGGTTTGAATTTCTGGAACTATATCATTGTTTTCCCTAGGGTTGATAAATGTATTTTGAAGCGTTGGAGGCTTGTTTAGAAGAGCTCCGCCCACGCTTAACCAATGTCTTCCTGAAAAGAAATAGGTCGCCCCGGACTTAAGTCCTAAACTGGACAACGATACACGTTCGCTATTACCAAAGGAATTTTCTAAAAAACGTTCATTCAGAAATAATCCATTCCGTTGAGCGCCAAAACTTGAAAAAGAGCCAGAAAGAAAACCACTCCAGCTTTTAAGGTTTACTTCCAATTGGCCAAAACCAACCATCTTGGAAGCCTCTATTCCATAATGATAATTGAACTTTTCTCCTTTAGTTTTGGTAGGACTTCCATTGACATCATTCAGCGTATCCGAGAAAGAATCAACGTCTTCATGAAAACTGGCTCCCAGTAAATCTTGAATCTCAGCAAAACTTTTCGAAGACAGCATTTTTAAATAACCTCCAAAGCCCAGTTGAATATTTTCATTTATGTTGTAATTCATGGAGCTTGAAAATGTAATTTCTTTGTTATCAACCACATCATCATAAAGCAGATAAGCTGCTTTCTCTTGGTTAAACGAGTTAGTGTTGGCGTTATATAATTCGCCCCATTGAATTTGCGGGTTGTTTAAAAAGCCTTCTTTTGCCAAAGAGGCGTTATTAAAATTTGCCCCTGTTCCACTATTAATATAATAGCTTGGGAGATACCTATAATAGGTTGGGTCAGGGTTGGGGGCATTATAATACCCTAACCGACTGCGAGTGTTGGTTCCAAGCTGGTAACAGATTCCCGATGTCCAGATCATTTTTTTAGACTGCAAAAAATGATTCAATATAAACAAGGGTTCAAAAATCTCGCGTTCCCTTGAATTTCTTATCTCTCCGTCTTGATTGCCCCAATAAGGATTGTATTGATTTCCAACCAAATCAAAGACCTCTTCAGTTATGGCTGCAGAACGCCCCCTTCTATTTCTGGCCAAAATTGAAGTCAACACCAAGCTATTTTTTTTATTCAACTTATACTCCAATGAGCCAAAGAAAGAATAGGCGTCGTATAAAGTCCCATCCACATAACCGGTATTGGACCACCTTCTTGAAGATGAGAATGTATAGGCCAATCCGTTTTTTTGTAATCCCGAACTATACGTTGCCATTAGGCGGCTTCTATATGAACGATTTGACATTGAGCCTGAAAGCCTAATGCCCGGTCTTAATCCGGAAGGTCTGGCATCAATATTCGTATTCCCTAGAATTCCACCAAAAGTATACGTATTAATGGATAAGCTATTGGTGAACTCTTGATTGCGAATCACATCATTTAAGCCTCCCCAATTATTCCATTGGGGTCTTCCATCATAAAATTTATTTGTAGGAATACCATTGAGTAAAACTGAACCATTACTTGAGTCATATCCTCTTACTTTAAAGAACGCCTGTCCAAAATCAAACGCCGCTCTATTAAGGAATATGTCCCTACTGGATTGTAAGATTCCAGATGATCCAGTTACAGTCTCCTTATCGTCAGCAAGTTCGCCATCTGTTAATACAATGAGATTATCAGTATTTTCCCGGACGATGTCTTTCTCCAAAAATACATCTCCTAAATCTATGTTCTCGCCATTCAAAGAGATAGCAAAACTTTTAGGAATAAAATCTAGGGCAGTAACTTTTAGAATGTATTCTCCAACTTGCGGAATATCAATTGCAAAATGGCCCTTGGGATCAGTAAAAGATTCTGTAGAAAAACCATCTACAGAAACAATGGCTTTTTGAATTGGGCTTTTTGTTCCCTTTTCTTTTACACTTCCAGAAACAATAGTGCTTTGACCATACAGTTGTGCTGCACAGCAGAGCACTAGCAAGAACACAACTGTTCTCATAGGCTAGCTATAGTAGGTTAATTAATAAGGGGCGGGGTTATTGTCTTTCTTTTTTGTGCGAAAAACAAACAATCTTAATTATTTTCGAATTAAAATCAAAACCTACATGCAACTTTTATTTTCCCTGATCGCCCTTACTTGTGTTTCGTTCACCATTCATTCCCAAAAAACCTATACGGTAAGAACTGTCTCATTTTACAATGTTGAAAACCTTTTTGACACCACAAACGATTCTTTAATTTTTGACGATGATCACACTCCAAATGGCAGTTATCATTGGACTCAAGATAAATACAAAAAGAAAATTGAAAATATCTCACTTGTTCTTTCAAAAATAGGCGAGGAGACCTCTAGGACCTCTCCTGACATAATTGGATTGTGTGAGGTCGAAAACAAAAGTGTTCTTCAAGATCTTATTCATCATCCCAACTTAATAGACCATGATTATGGGATTGTCCATTTTGATTCTCCTGACAAGCGGGGTATTGATGTGGCCTTCCTCTTTAAAAAAACAGTCTATTTACCAACTTCTTTTAAAAGCCATAGATTGCTTTTGTTCGATGATATGTCCCAAAGAATTTATACTAGGGACCAACTTGTAGTAGGAGGGATAATGGATAATGAGGCCTTTTATTTTATTGTAAACCATTGGCCTTCCAGAAGAGGTGGGGCTACCAAAAGCAAACCCAACAGAATTAGAGCTGCTCTTTTGAACAAACGTATTATTGACTCCATACAAAGATTAAATTGGAACGCTAAAATCATTAGTATGGGAGACCTTAATGACGACCCAAGAGATGATAGTTTAAAAAGAATACTGAACACTAGAGGCAAAGAAAATCAAGAGGACAGTTTAAGACTCTTTAACCCAATGGAAAAGCTATTTAAAAAAGGATACGGATCATTGGCCTATAGAGATAAGTGGAATCTTTTTGACCAATTTTTTATGACCCCCAACTTGGTGAACAAGAGTACACAAGAATATTCTTTCTGGAAAGCCGGTATCTATTCTCCCTCATACATGAAAACAAGCAAAGGAAGATTTAAAGGATATCCCCTTAGAACATATTCAGGAACCAATTATATTGGTGGGTACAGCGACCATTTTCCCGTGTATCTATTTTTACTGAAAGAAAGAAATTTTTAATTAAACCACTGTCCCCAAGGAATACGACTTAAAATCAGCAATAGTCCCAAGCCGTAAAAGATGGCGATACTTTTAAACTTAGCAATATCATCTGTCTTTTTCTTATGCCTAGACCAGCCTATGGTAATCAAAGCGATTGCGATAATATTGATCAGAGGATGCTCCAAGGCCAATAGGCGTGCAGCTGCATTTAAACCACCCATGCCCAACGTTTGAATGGCTTTTAACCCATTGTCCGAAACAAAGTACACAATGAGACCAAGTATAAGTTGGATATGACTCAATATCAAGGTAAAAAGACTCACTCTTAAATCTTTTTCCATAGTAAACTCTTTCTTTCCCAACCACCCCGCAAGGGCATTAAAAACTGCAAGAATTAACATTGCCAAAACCACATAGGCAAGATATGAGTGAACGTTTTGTAGAATTTCCATAAGAATAGTTTGAAGCTTAAATGTAAGGATTTTGAACATAAAAAACCCCGCCGTTTGGCAGGGTTTTTTTATGTTATACTGAAAACATGAATTTAGAAATTGTATATCATGCTTACATTCCAAGTTCTTCCAAATCCAAAGAATACTTTGTTACTAGTATCTAATCCCCTAAAAGTATTAGTATTACCATCTGCAAAATTATTCGTCAAAGATTCCGCAATGTACTCTGTATCAAAAAGGTTATTTACATTCGCAGCAATGCTTATGAAATCTTTTTTCTGACCAAAGCTAAACTTGTAGTAAGCTCCAAAATCCAATAGGCTGTAGCTTGGCAATCTCAACGAACCTTGATTATCAGGAGAGTCAAAATCTTCAGCATTGATCTGTGCGAACAATCGTGAAGCAGAATATAAAGTTGTACTTAGTTTTAGGTTGTTAATCGGTCTAACTATCATTTCCAAATTGGTAGTAAACTGAGCAGCATCTCCAACCTTTACATCATCCAAATACAAAGTAACCTCTGGGTCAATTACATTTCTATCGTCATCCAAGGCAACACCAGTAGCGTTACCACCATATTCCCAGTTTCCTATGGATAACATTCCTCTAAACTGAACTATATCAGACGCTCTGTAATCTGCTTCCAATTCAAATCCAGAATGGATTTGCTCAACACCATTAATGTTTGCTCTACCCTCATCTCCAAGAGGTGTTTCAATATTCAGTGATTCAAACCTATCCTTCCAAGAAGTTCTGTATATGTTTATTTTGGCTCTAAAGTCGCCAAGATTAATACCATAACCAGCTTCAAGACCTAGTATTTTTTCATTGGTCAAATCTGGATTTAGTACATTATCAAAATTAAGGTAAACCGCATCAAACAATGGTTGTTTAGAATAGTACCCTGCGTTAAAGAAAACATTATGGGCTTCATTTAAGTTGAAATTAGCACCACCTTTAATATTTCCTCCCAACAGATTTTCAAAGTCTGTTTCCTGTAATGGGTCAGAATCCAAGTAATTAAAGTAGTCGATTCTTTTAAAGCCTTGTTGCGAAACTCCTCCTTGTAAGAATGCCGAAACCACACCATCTGTATATTCCAATTGTCCAAAAGCACCTAACCATCTTACTATACCATCATTATAGTAATCAATTTTTTCCTCTGCATCAATATCTTTAAAGATGTTGACTATAGAACCAAAATCCGATTCAATTACACCATCTTGTCTTACGGTATGATCAGGATTGTTGATATCATCATCATCAAAATAACCATCAGCTCCCAAAAGGTTGTCCACTCTTCTGTAGTGGATTCCTTTATATGACCTAGCATCTATCCCTGCATCCCAGCTCCATTGGTCATTAATATTAGTATGAAGGTTGGCAATAAGACCAAACCAGTTATGGGAGTTCATAGAAGCTCTTCTTATGATTCCATCTCCAAAGCTGGTAACAATTTGCTCACCATTTGTTGGTGCTAATTGTCTAGGGTTTCCTCCATTATCACCGTTATAAAATGTAACAGCTTCTCCACTGTTAAACCTTGAAATCAAATCATAATCAACTTGTCCTGTTTCTGGTATTCTATACCTGCTTGAGCTGGCAAAACCAAAATTTGGACCAACTCCTATATCTCCTGTTCCACCACCTCTACCAAAAGAAGCGTATGCAGATGTGGACAATGTAGTTTTATCATTGAACTTATGATCCCAGTTAAGAGATGCTATTGGTTTGTGGTAGAAATTTCTTCTCCATCCAAACTCTTCTCCGTTTAAGGTACCTCCGTTAAAGTTATACCTTGCTCCATATTGTAGGTGATCTTCTATAGTTGCTACATTAAAGAAACTAGAGGTTCTTTGGTTATGCACTTGAGGAGCTCCTGTCAATACAAATTGAAAGCTATTTTTATCATTGGGCTCATATCCCAATCCTATGAAGTAGTTATAGCCTTCGAATTTAGTTCCTTGAATGTATCCGTCTCCGTCTGTTCTTCCCAATAATATAGAAGCTGCAAACCCATTCTCGCTTTTGCCAGTGTTATATGATGCAGTCATTTTCATGTAACCATCGTTACCACCTCCAAAACGAACTGAACCACCTTCTACTTGTTCAGTTGATTTAGTAATAATATTTATGGTTCCACCTACCGAGCTAATCGCCAATTTTGAAGAACCAAGTCCCCTTTGTACTTGCATAGCAGTAGTAACATCACCAAGTCCTGCCCAGTTACTCCAGAATACTCTACCATTTTCCATATCATTAACGGGAATACCGTTAATCATAATAGCTGTATTCTGAGAGTCGAACCCTCTTACATTAATTCTACCATCTCCAAATCCGCCACCAGTCTTAGTGGCATAAATAGATGGTGTAGATTTTAATACTTCTGGTAATTCTTGAGACCCTAATTTCTCTTGAATCTCAGCAGCTCTAATGGTCGAGACCGCTACCGGTGTTTCCCTATCCTTGGCAATATCCAAGATTCCGGTTACGATAACACCCTCAAGTTCTTCAGCATCTGGTTCCAAAGAAATTGTACCTACACTCCCAGCAGAGGTAAACGATACATTTTTGGAAATAAATCCTATATAGGAAATAACCAAAGTACCTGAGTTTTCGGAAACTTCTAGAGTGAAATTTCCATCAAAGTCTGTTGATGCTCCATTTTCAGTGCCTTGAAGCATTACGCTAGCTCCTGGAAGTGGACCGCCTAATTCTCCATCTACAACTTTACCAGTAATCGTTCCTTGAGAAAACATAATTGTGGACACGAAAAGGGCCGCAATCAATAAATAGATTTTTTTCATTTTAACAGTGTTTATTATTTGAATAGCACTGCAAAAGTCTTTTTTTTTAACGTTTGTTATGTTAATTTAATGTTAAAAAATATATGGTGAATTATTCTTAATTGAACATAAACAATTGGTTAACAGTAAGTTGACCTAAGATGTAGTTTTATGAAAACTTAAATCATTTCTTAAAAAAATGCAAAAGGCTCAAAGTTGAGCTATCATGTTTGCCAATTTCTGAACTTTCAATATCATGGAGTATATTTTTGGCAAGTTGCTTACCCAGTTCAACACCCCATTGATCATAGCTGAAAATATTCCAAATTATTCCTTGAACAAAAATCTTATGTTCATATAATGCGACCAAAGACCCTAGACTTTTTGGGTCTAGCTTTTGGATTAAAATAGTATTGGTAGGCTTATTCCCTTCAAATATTTTGAATGGTAAAAGTCTTTGTAATTCTTCTTGGGATATGTCTTGTGCTTCTAGTTCACTTTTTACTTCAGCCGCTCTCTTACCGTTCATTAAGGCTTCTGTTTGTGCAAAGAAATTGGCCATAAGCTTATTGTGGTGATCAACCTCTCCGTGAAGGGACTCTTTAAATCCTATAAAATCTGTTGGGATAAGTTTAGTGCCTTGATGTATTAATTGAAAAAAAGCGTGTTGCGAATTTGTGCCAGGTTCTCCCCATATAATGGTTCCTGTTTCATAGTTAGTTCTATTCCCGACTCTATCCATGCTCTTACCGTTACTCTCCATAATGCCTTGCTGCAAATAGGCTGAAAAACGATTTAGATATTGGGTATAAGGAATTATAGCTTCAGTTTCTGCATTAAAAAAGTTATTGTACCAGACACTTAGCAAAGCCAGAATAACAGGAATGTTTTCTGAAAATGGGGTTTCTTTAAAATGAGAGTCCATTTCGTTTGCTCCGGATAACAGTGAATCAAAATTCTTAAATCCTACGGATAGTGAAATAGAAAGCCCCACTGCACTCCACAATGAAAAACGTCCTCCAACCCAATCCCACATAGGGAATACATTGTCGTCAGCAATTCCAAACTCCTTAATTTTTTGGGTATTTGTAGAAACCGCTGCAAAGTGTGTTGCTATATCCTTTTCTGAGCCATGGTTTAAAAACCATTTTTTAATGGTGAGGGCATTGCTCAGTGTTTCTTGCGTGGTAAAGGTTTTGGAAACAACAACAAACAAAGTTGTTTCTGGGTCCAATTCTTTTAATATTTCATGAACATGATCACCATCTATATTGCTTACAAAGTGTGTTTTTAAATGGTTTTTATAGAATTTAAGAGATTCTGTGATCATTACCGGCCCTAGGTCTGAACCGCCGATTCCAATGTTCACAATATCTGTAAAGGCCTTATTGGTATATCCCCTTTTATCCCCTGAAATTACGGAATTGGAAAAAGCTTTTATCTTTTCTTTTACTTCATAAACTTCGGCGACAATATTCTTCCCGTCAACATAAATCTTGTCTTGCTTTTTTGCTCTTAAAGCGGTATGCAATACTGCTCGTCCTTCTGTTTGGTTAATCAATTCACCTTCAAAATAGGATGTAATGGCATCTTTTAATCCTACTTCATCCGCTAGCTCCAACAGTAATTGTAGTGTTTCTTCAGTAATCCTATTTTTTGAATAATCAACCAGAAAATCATTCCAGAGCAAAGTGAATTTTTTTCCACGTGCTTCATCGGCAGCGAACATTTCCCTTAAATGTTCGGTCTTTATTTTTTCAAAATGGTCTGTAAGTTTTTTCCAAGCTTTTGTGGTGGTGGGGTTGGTTTTGGGTAATGCCATCTTATGGGTTAAGTGTTACTAGCTTTTCTTCTTCTGGTTCTGGTTCTGGGGTGGGCAGGGCATACTCTATACAATCCAATTGCCATTTTATCGGCGTTATATAATCTGTATAGGCTGTTCTTAAAGAATCCGCTATAGGCTCGGCTGCCGGTAATTTTTCACGTAGCGGGTCAACCTGTCTTCCATTTTTCCAAAATCGATAACAAACATGGGGGCCACCTGTGTTGCCCGTCATTCCGACCCATCCAATAACATCTCCTTGTCTAACAAATTCACCTCTTTTCACCTTTTGCTTTTTCATATGCAAATACTGGGTACTATAGGTGCCATTGTGTCTAATCTTAACGTATTTTCCATTCCCACCCCTTCTGGTGGATTCTGTAACCGTGCCATCTGCCGTTGCAATAATAGGTGTTCCTACTGGCGAGGCATAATCTGTTCCTTTATGGGGTCTTACTCTGTTTCCGTAGTAAGCGATCCTGCGTTTTAGATTATATCTGGATGACAGTCTGTAACCAAATTTTATTGGAGCCCTTAAGAAAGTACTTCTTAGATTATTGGCTTCATCATCAAAATAATCAGTAATCTGTTTTAGGGAATCTGCAACATAGGGAAAAGCGTATACGGGTTTGCCTTTATGTTCAAAAAGAGCCGCTTCAATTGGCTCCGCTCCGGCATAGATAGAATCATTAATGTATCTTTCTTTATATATGACCTTAAACTTATCGCCTTTTTCAAGCCTAAAGAAATCTATTGTCCATGCATAAATTTCTGAAAGATTGAGTGTTACATTGTAATCTATCCCTTGATCTAAAATTGCTTCGGACAAAGATGTTTCTATTATTCCTGAAGCTTCTCGCTGAACATATTTTACTTTCTTTCTGCTTTTATATGCCTGTACACTGTCCCGTAAATCCACTACTGTGTAATTGATCCTATCGTTTTGATAAATAAACACTTCTGCTATTTCTGAAGTATCTCTAGATTTTAAAATTAAATATGGCTTGCCAACCATAATTTTTCTTACGTCAAACGTATCTTTAAAATTTTGGGAAACTGTTGCAATTTTGGGATAATCCACTTTATTTTTCAGCATGAGTTCTCCAAAACTATCCCCATACCTGATGGTATCTTGAACCACCTTAAATTCTTCTAAATTAAAACCAAATTGTTTTACAATTGGCTTCTCTACAGGGTCTTCTTGTTCTAGTTCTTGAACCAAGACCTTCTCTTCTTTACAAGACACTAAAATCAGCAGTGTCAATATTGCCCCAATAAATTTCTGCATTCTTAAACTTCGTTATTTGATGGATTAAATATATGGTCCACCCATTGTTTCCCCCATGTATCTTTCTCATCTTCTGAATGCAAAGTTGGGAAAAATATTATTTTTTGAAAACTTGGCGGTAAATAGTTCTTCCAATTTGTTCCTCCAGTGGCATCAACTTCTTTGTTTTCTTTGGCTAAATATCTGTATGCGGAACCCATATGCACTAAAGGCCAGTTGACATTTGCATTTACATCTAAATCCCTTAATGACTTGATCAATTCCTCATTCTTTTTGAGTTCTGTGGGAAGTTGAAGGTATTTATGATAGATACTACTCGTTTTAACTTGATTTGAGATTCTTAACAATCTTGGTGTATAGCGGAATTCAAATTGTTTAAGGGTAAGCGTTTTTTCTCCGGTGATGGAATCGGTCGCGCCTTTTTTCCAATAAATATGGTCAAAAAGTTCTTCAATGCTATCTTTTGCAGAAAAGGATTCGCGTTCGGTGTGGTGAACCAAATTCTCCAATGGGGTTGCATATATCTCAATCATCCTATATTGAGCAGATTGAAATCCACTTGCCGGAAGGAGTGCCATACGGTAACGCAAAAACTGTTCTCGTTCCATCCCTTTGATCATAATACTAAAAGATGAAATGAGTGCCTTAAAATAACTGTTGACCCTGCTGACCTTTTCTATAAAAAATCTAACATCTTGAGATTTATCTTCAACTATTTGCTTTTGCTCATGTAAGATCAGTTTAAAGTAGAGCTCGGTAATCTGATGGTACATGATAAAAATTTCCTCATCTGGGAAATGTGTACGCGGTACTTGAATACTAAGTAAGGTATCTAAATGGATATAGTCCCAATATGTAAGGTACCTTTGGTAGAGGAGTCCGTCAAGATAAGAACTTAAGTCTTGGCCAGAGTTTTTAAACTTTTCTTCAAGCTTATTGATTTGGGACTCAATTCGCTCATCATTCTTCATTCAATACTATCTCATTATTATTTTAAATTGGTTTCTTAGGCCATTGTAGCCATCCAAATCTGCCTTTAATGACCCAACGGCAAGATCGGCTTTTATCCTTACGGGAATTTTGTTCAAATCATTGGAAACCCAAAGTGTAAGACTCTCTTTTTCTTTGAAAACACGCCCTGATTGAACCACGGGTCTAAATTTAAGACATTCTACTTTCCCAAACTTGGTCCGTATCACTTCTTTTCCCAAAAACTTTAGTTTAAACTTGTAAACGCCATCGTCATCAAACAACATGTCCATATCAAGTGATTGGCCAATTTCAAACTCTTCAAGTCCATAACGATTTCTAAAATAGTAAGAGGCGGACAGCAAATCTTGTACCTCATCATGCACAGGAATGTCAAACTCCTTTCCGTTTTTGTTGTCTTTTAAAATTGCCTTCTCCTGATCATAATAAAAGTCAATTTCTATATCCTTGGTATAACCTCCTTCATTTATTTTTCGAATAAACCTGTAGGGCTTGCCATCATTTCTTCCAAAATAACTTTCATAGGTGTCATCTACCTTAAAAAAGATGCTTGCAAATCCAGTCGTCTTACCCCTACCTACAACATGGTATACCGGAATACTATCGATTTTATCTGTGCTAAGGTTCAAAGTTGCATAGCTGGCATTAAGGAAACCATAATGGATACGAAACTTTAACCACTCTCCAGATTTAAAAGCACTATGCTTTTTTTGCGCTGTTAGCGGCATTACAAGTAAGAATGAAAAAATGATTAAAATCTTTTTCATGGTCCTTTATAGTTAGTATAAAATTACTAAAATCCCTTTTCAAGTGGATCAGTTTACAATTACATAAACAAAACTTGTTCCAAAATATTATAAATAAAAAAAGCCCAGTCTTTAAACTGGGCTTTTCCTAAATAACCAACCAAACTTTAAATTATGAAAAACCAATACTTAAAGTTATAAGGGAACCACCCCTTATGTCTGGTAAAGATACATCAAGGTTTTGTAGGAAAATAAGTTTTTAACGGACTTTAACTATCTTTTTCCAAAATTCTGGGAACGCAGTAAATATTTGGCATATTGTTAAGAAAAAAGAAGACTTTCAAAACATTTTAGCCATTTGTTGGCATATGCTCAAGTTCCAAATTTGTCCTACAAAAAGATTTTCAGATTTTTTAAAACCAATATCCTACACTGAAAAAGAAATTACTGTTATCTATTTCTGGTGTCCAAGAATAATAAATCTGGATTGGCCCCAAAAAAGACTCATAGCCATAACCTATTCCATAACCGGAAAAACTGGGTTCGGTAAACCATTCTCCTGTTCGAAACAAATCATCATCCACATTAGCAAAATTGGCGGAAAACAGCACATGGTTCTTAGGAGCAAACTCATAATCCAGTCTACCATATGCCTTTACATAACTGTTCCCTGGCAGGCTTAAAAAGTCGTATCCGAAAAAAGGAGTGAAATTGTTTACAAAATCATTCCCAAAGCCACCAAGAACAAAATCAAAGGAAGTGACCCCAGAGGTTCCCAGTTTAAAACCTCCTTCTGTCTCCAAATTAAGGGTTACGTTATGGAACAAGGGAAGTGCCGTACCAAGCCTTGCTTTTGCAATTGAGAATTCTTTAAAGTTTTCATTAAAATCCGAGGAAAACAAATACAAATGAAAGTCGCTGTCAAAAAGAACTCCTTTTGTGGGAAAATATTTATCATCGTACGTGTCTAAAGTAATCTTGCCATACGCGCTAAAATAATTTGAGTTTTCAAAGTATGTTCTCTCATCTGCCGTCGGAACAAAAGCAGTATCATTTATATCTGAGAGTTGATTTAAGGTACGTGTACTGTAACGCAAAAGCTTATGTTCAACACCTAAGGTGATTGCAAATTCTTCTTGCAAAACTGTTTGCAGATAGGCTTGGTTTGTTAAATCTGTTATATCCAAACTTACTTGTCTAATATTTGGATCGTCAATCACATCGAAATTTGAGCGAATCAATCCAAAGTCTATTTCATGGTCAAAATCCGTGAACTTGGAATTAACGCCAAAACTCCAATAAAGGCCTTTATCTAGATAGTACTCCATGTTATATCTAATATGATCTCCAAGAATGAAATCAAATGAGGCAACGTCATCTTTAAGTAAAAAGTTCTTTTTGGTGAGGTTGATCAGTGCAGCACTTTTATATAAGTCATCATAATGAGCGGACATTTTAATGAACATCTTTGTTGGGTCCTCTTTTAGTTTTAAAATTAAATCTGTTCCCAATCCATTAGATATGAGTTCATATCTGATGGTCTTAAAATTCCCAGAAGCGGATAAGTTGTTGATCCCTTGTTTTAGTTTCTCAAATGAAATCCTTTCTGCCAGGTTAAATCTTAGCTTACCTTTTATATAACCCCTAGTGTAGCGATCGTTCCCTTTGATAATCAAACGATTTACCGTTAAACTGTCTTTTACACTGATTCTATTTTTATTGCTAGGAACAAGATTTTGTTTTTGGGAAATTTCTTTTAAGTTGTTGATTTTGGCATATGCAGCTATTTCGCCATTTTCCACAATCTCTGTTGAACGGTCAAAATCGATAACAGAAAAATCATCTATATCTGGCCTTATATAGATGTCCGTTTTCTCAACTTTCTCCTTCATATCTTTAACCGTCCTGTAATTATTGATCTGAAGAAGTATCTCTGTTGCTGATGACAGGGCCTCTCTTGTTGCCAAACCATGTTGAACATCTACCCCTATTATTAAATCGGTCCCCATCGCTCTTACATGCTCAATGGGATAGTTATTAACTACTCCGCCGTCTATTAAAATTTCACCATCAATTTCTGATGGTTCAAACAAAGAGGGGAATGTTCCGCTGGCCATAATTGCCTCTGGAAGGTAACCATCATCCAATAATACTTCTTCCCCGGTTTCCACATTGGTGGCAATACACAAAAATGGAATAGGCAATCTTTTAAAATCCTGAATGTCCTTTACGTGAAAAAGAAGCCTTACCAGTTCATTATAGATGTTCTGACCACCTGAAATTGCTTCTGGAAAGGATACATTAAAATTTGTAAATGGAAGTCCTAAGGCATACCGTTCAGAATCGTCTTTCTCATAAAAAGTTTTAGCTCCTCTTGGCACATTGTCCTGAATCAACTTGGAAAAATCCGTTGCCTTAAAAATAGAATCCAATTCATTGGCAGAATACCCAGATGCATATAGCGCGCCAACAATAGCTCCCATGCTTGTGCCCCCTATGTAATCTATTTTAACGCCAGCTTCATCAATTACCTTAAGCGCGCCAATATGGGCCAATCCTTTTGCGCCACCACCACTGAGCACGAGCCCAACCTTTGGTGAGTCTGTAGTGGTTGTAGTTTGGGCCATTCCAAAAACACCAAAAAAAACAAGCCATATTGCAGCTATAAGGTTTTTCATATTCTCTTTGCTAATGAAAGGATTTATAGATTTTTTTTGCTTTTGCCATACCAATGGTTTCAGCAAGACTATCTATGCTTGCTTCTTTAATTCTTTTCACCGATTTAAAATTTTTCAATAATTCTTCCGCCGTTTTTTTACCTATTCCCTCAATATTTTCCAACTCGGAATCAATTGCTCCCTTGCTTCTTTTATTTCTATGGTGCATTATACCAAATCTGTGGGCCTCGTTCCTAAGTTGCTGAATTATTTTTAAAGTTTCAGACTTTTTATCTAAATAAAGAGGAATGGGGTCTTCTGGAAAATAAATTTCTTCCAATCTTTTGGCAATCCCTATAATAGCAATTTTTCCCCTTAACCCTAATATATCCAAACTTTTAAGGGAGGATGAAAGCTGGCCCTTTCCTCCATCAATAACAATAAGCTGTGGCAACGGTTCAGCCTCTGCCAGAAGTCTCTTATATCTTCTAAAAACGACCTCCTCCATGCTTGCAAAATCATCTGGCCCCTCAACCGTCTTAATATTAAAATGCCGATAGTCTTTTTTGGAGGGCTTACCCTTTTTAAAGACCACACAAGCCGCAACAGGGTTACTACCTTGAATGTTGGAGTTATCAAAACATTCTATGTGTGTAGGTTCTTCAGAAAGTCGTAAATCCCCTTTCATCTGGGCCATGATTCTTTTGGTATGCCTATCTGGGTCTGTAATTTTAATTTGTTTGAATCTGTCCTGTCTAAAAAAACGTGCATTGCGTTCAGAAAGCTCCAGAATGCGTCGTTTATCTCCCAATTTTGGCAATGTAACCTTGATGTTTTCTTCTACCACCACCGGAAACTGCAAATAAATCTCTTTTGACTGGGAGCTGAACCGTTGTCGAATTTCTGTAATGGCCAATTGCAGCAATTCTTCATCGGTCTCTTCCAATTTCTTTTTTATTTCTAGCGTATGTGATCTTATAATGGAACCATGGGACAGCTGCAAAAAGTTAACATAGGCATGGGTCTCATCAGAAATAATGGTAAACACATCCACATTGTTGATTTTTGGATTGACCACTGTGGATTTTGCCTGGTAGTTCTCTAGGATTTCTATCTTATCCTTTATTCTTTGAGCTTTTTCAAACTCCATATCCCCGGCCAATTCTTTCATTTGCAATTTGAAAAATTGCAGTGAACTTTTAAAATTGCCTTTTATGATTTCCCTAATGTCTTCTATCTGCCTTTTGTATTCTTCCTCTTCTTGTAAGCCTTCGCACGGACCCAGGCAATTTCCCAAATGATATTCTAGACATACCTTGTATTTACCGGCCAGAATCTTTTCTTCGGAAAGGTCATAGTTACAAGTTCGCAATGGATACAAGCTCTTGACCAAATCCAGCAATGTCCTCACGGTCTTCATGCTGGTATATGGCCCATAATATTCAGACCCGTCTTTTATTAACTTACGTGTGGGAAAAACTCTTGGAAAACGTTCATTTTTGATGCATATCCAAGGGTAGGACTTATCATCTTTTAGTAAAACATTGTATCTGGGCCGAAGTTTTTTAATTAGGTTGTTCTCCAAAAGGAGTGCATCCGATTCCGTTGCAACAACAATATGCTTAACGGAATGAATTTTTTTTACCAAAACCCTGGTCTTACCGTATTCTTGTTTTTTATTGAAATATGAAGCTACCCGTTTCTTGAGGTTTTTAGCCTTTCCAACATAAAGAATCTTATCCTCCACATCATAGAACTGATATACACCCGGGTCGTTTGGCAGAACGCTTATTTGAACACTTATAGAAGATGGGTTGGGCATAAAATTTCCGAAAAATTGACTCCTTAACAAAAGTAAGTTTTAATAATAGTCCTTTTTTGTTAAAATTGACCTATCCCTTTTTTCCCTTAATCTTTTTTTAGTGGGTCTTGGCCAAAAAAGGCAAGACTGGTAAAATTCATCTTTACCTCTAGAATTTGTAAGAAAAGTACATGCTTCGTAAAGAATTAACCTTTCAAATTCGTATAAAAGATTAATAAATGAGTTTTATGTCGATTTAACATTTAATGATTTTTTAGTGAAAATGATACTTACTTGCCTTAACTTCAACAAGTTAAAATTAAAATAGAATCATAAAAACAATTATCATATGTTAAAACGTTACTAAAAAAGATGCATTTCATCGGCAAAAGATGTATTTCATGGTGAATTTCCAATTCTTTTACTTACATTTAACCATATAAATACAATTCTATGGAGAACTATGTTATTGTTTTGGGAATGTATTTGATTTTGATGCTTTTTTTCAAAATCTTTTTTTCTGTTTCGACCAGAGAATAAAAAATAGGTTTCCCCAAAACGCCACCCCAAAATTTTCAACACTAGATGTTGAAACATGAACTAAGAAAAAAATATAAAAACCTGAGAGCGGAGATAACAAACTCCAAAATCTCTGATTATAGTATTATTCTAGCAAATCATGTACTTCAAATCCCTATTTGGGATTTTTTTTGTTTCCATATTTTTCTAAGTATAGAAGAGAATAAAGAAATTGATACGCTCCCAATTATTACGCTTCTTCAAGGAAAGGACAAAAATGTTGTTGTTCCTAAGGTCAATGGAGAAAATTCAATGGAAAACTATCTGCTGACAGATAATACGGTTTTTAAGAAAAATAAATGGCATATTCCAGAACCTGTTGAAGGAATCAAAATCCCAGAAAATCAAATAGATGTTGTCTTTTTACCTCTTTTAGCTTTTGATGAAAAAGGGAACCGTGTTGGTTATGGCAAAGGCTATTATGATACCTTCTTAAACAAGTGCAAAACTGGAACAATAAAAATTGGATTGTCCCTTTTTGAAGCAGAGAATAGCATAAGTGATATACATGAAAATGACGTTGGGTTGGACTATTGCGTTACCCCAAAAAAGGTTTACAAATTTTAATCCTTAGCTTGTTTCTCCTGTTTTGGAAAAGCTTTTTTATTAAATACTATCAATATGCCCACTCCTGTGCTGATTGCAGTATCAGCTATATTGAAAACAGGCTCAAAAAAACGAAAACTTTTCCCGCCAACGGAAGGAACCCATTCTGGCCAAGTAGTATCTATTAAAGGAAAATAAAGCATGTCGACCACTCTTCCGTGAAAAATCTTCCCGTAAGGTTCATCAGAAAACAATGTAGCCACATGATTAAAACTATCATCAAAAATAACCCCATAAAAAACAGAGTCTATAATATTTCCTAAAGCTCCGGCAAAAATGAGCGAAACGGCCAAAATTAAAGTTTTAGGAGATTGCTTTTTAATAATATCCCAAAGCCAGTAACCTATGCCAAAGATGGCAAAAAGCCTGAAAATCGTCAATATCAGCTTCCCTGTGGATTCTGAAATGGGTAGAAAATCACTAAGTTTTGTGCCCCAGGCTGCTCCTGAATTTTCTATGAAGTAAATCTTGAACCATGAGAATATTTCCTCTGATTGCTCATAAACGAAATTTGTCTTAATATAGATTTTGCTTATCTGGTCAACAACCAGTACTAATATGATGATTATGAGGGACTTCTTTATATTCATTTCTTTAAAACAGATTGCGCAAAAGTATGGATATTATTTTGTTTTCTTAAGATGGATGTTCCCTTCAATGCTCTTTAGAACATATTGGTTCTGGCCTTGCGGAATAGTCTCTTTTTCCACTTTGCCATAAGCACTTTCGGTAATTATATTTCCTTTTTCTGCAGTTAGCAAAATATCTCCTTTTTGAGTGGTTACCCCAACCTTTCCAAGAACATTGTCCAGAGTGCATCTTCCATCGGACAGCTTCACTTTTAAACTCTTGTATCTTCCTTCCACTAAGATGTTGCTATTTGTTCCATAAACAAAAACATTTCTGTCCTCTGGAAGAATTATGTTAAGTCTAATGGAGATAACTTTGTGAGCACTAAGTTTATCGTTTGGGTTTATAAAGTTTGGTTGAAACCCTGCACTTATTAAAACGGTTGTTCCCTTATCTTCTATTGTAATCAACAAATCTTTGGAATACTCCCCCTCGATATCTGCCTCAACCCTTACTTCATTGGTCTTGGCTGTACCGAGGTTAACTAGATAACAATATTGAGAATCTATTTGAATGGACTCCGTTCTTGAATTTACAAAAGCCTTCTTTACCAATTTTTGGCCATGTAGATTCAATAGGAAAAAGAAGCATAAAATAAAGAACAAGGTTCGCATAAACAAAAAACGCCTTACGGCGTTTTTATTATTTCTGCATATTTTTTGCCTCAATGCTTAGGGTAGCGTGGGGAACCAGCTTTAGTCGCTCCTTGTTAATCAGCTTTCCTGTTACGCGACAAATTCCATACGTCTTGTTCTCAATTCTTAGCAAAGCGTTCTTTAAATCTCTAATGAACTTTTCCTGACGGATTGCCAATTGAGTATTGGCCTCTTTGCTCATGGTAGCAGAACCTTCCTCAAAAGCTTTGAATGTTGGCGAAGTATCGTCCGTACCGTTGTTCCCGTCATTCATATACGAGCTTTTAAGCAATTCCAAGTGCTTATTGGCCTTATCTATTTTTTCTTCTATTAATGTTCTAAATTCTTTTAGATCTTTATCCGAGTATCTTACTTTTAAATCTTGTGCCATGTTCTAATGTTTTTGGATAAACAATTTTGTATTTACTTCATCAAAGGCAATAGCTATACCTTCATCTAATTTTTCCTCAAAATTCAGTTCTGCGGTCAAAGTTTCCGTTTTAATGTATTCTTCATTACTGGAAACGGCATTTTCCACAAAACCATCTTTCAATATTTTAATATCTATTCTATCTGTAACCTCAAATCCAGATTCTTTTCTAAGATTTTGAATTCGATTGACCAACTCCCTTGCAATACCCTCTTTTCTTAAGTTCTCATCTATGGTCACATCCAAAGCAACCGTTAAAGAACCAGAACTTGCTACCAACCAACCTTCAATATCTTGCGAGCTGATGTCCACATCAGTTAACTGTAAAATAATACTTTTATTTTCTAAAACAAGCATTAATTCGCCTTCCCGCTCAATTTTTTGGATATCATCTTGCTCTAACATGTTTACAGCAGCAGCAATAGCTTTCATATCTTTCCCAAATCTTGGCCCTAAAACCTTAAAATTTGGTTTGATTTGTTTCACCAAAATTCCAGAAGCATCATCCAGCAGTTCAATCTCTTTTACGTTTACCTCTGATCTTATCAACTCAGAAACTGCTTCAATATCCGCTTTCTGTTCATTATCTGAAATAGGGATCATTATTTTTTGAAGCGGCTGACGAACTTTGATTTTTTCCTTTTGACGAATGGATAAAACCAAAGATGAAACTTTTTGCGCCAATTGCATTTTACGCTCCAATTTCTTATTGATCATATTTTCATCAGACACTGGGAAATCTGACAAATGAACACTTTCAAAACCGTCTTTTTTGGTAGTTGCATCCAAATCTTTGTACAACCGGTCCATGAAGAAAGGTGCTATTGGTGCTGATAATTTTGCAACGGTGGACAAGCACGTGTATAAGGTTTGATAGGCAGAGATTTTATCCTGCTGATAGTCTCCCTTCCAGAACCGCCTTCTGCATAATCTTACATACCAGTTGCTCAAATTTTCCTGCACAAAGTCAGAAATCATTCGTGCTGCTTTCGTAGCCTCATAATCTCCATAGGCTTCATCCACTTTTTGAATCAGTGAATGCAATTCTGATAAAATCCATTGGTCTATTTCTGGTCTATCTTTTAATGCAATATCCGCCTCTGCATAATCAAATTCATCAATGTTGGCATATAAACCAAAGAAAGAATAGGTGTTGTAGAGTGTTCCAAAGAACTTTCGTTTCACCTCAACAATACCTTCTATATCAAACTTTAAATTGTCCCATGGGTTAGCATTGGAGATCATATACCAACGTGTGGCGTCCGCTCCATGTTCTGGAAGCACTTTAAATGGATCAACAGCATTCCCTAAACGCTTGGACATTTTCTTGCCATCCTTATCCAATACCAAGCCATTTGAAACTACATTTTTATAAGAAACAGTATCAAAAACCATTGTTGCTATGGCATGTAGGGTATAGAACCAACCTCTTGTTTGGTCTACTCCTTCGGCAATAAAGTTAGCTGGGAATGCTACTCCATCATCGATTAAGCTCCCATTTTCAAAAGGATAGTGCCATTGCGCATATGGCATAGACCCACTGTCAAACCAAACATCGATTAAATCTGATTCTCTTTTCATGGGTTTTCCTGATGGAGATACCAATGTTATCTGGTCTACAATATTCTTATGCAAATCTATTTTGTCGTAGTTGGATTCGCTCATGTCCCCTACCGCAAAATCCTCAAAAACGTCTTTTTCAAGTACACCTGCTTTCAAAGCTTTAGCCATTTCCGCTTTTAGCTCGGCCACTGATCCTATCATCAGCTCTTCCTTACCATCTTCGGTACGCCAAATAGGTAACGGTATCCCCCAATAACGAGAACGGGAAAGGTTCCAATCGTTGGCATTGGCCAACCAATTTCCAAAACGACCTTCTCCTGTGGCTTTTGGTTTCCAGTTGATGCTTTGGTTCAACTCGAACATACGGTCTTTAACATCCGTAACCTTGATGAACCACGAATCTAGGGGGTAATATAATATCGGCTTGTCCGTACGCCAGCAATTTGGGTAACTGTGAACATACTTCTCTACCTTAAAGGCTTTGTTCTCTTCTTTTAGTTTGATGGCAATTTCAACATCCACGGACTTTTCCGGAACCTTATCATCTGCATAATATTCATTCTTTACATACTTGCCGGCAAACTCACCAAGCTCGGGTCTAAATCTTCCTTGCAAATCCACTAAAGGGACAGGATTGTTGTTTTCATCCAATACCAGCATTGGCGGTACCTCCGGTTTAGCTTGTTTTGCTACCATGGCATCATCCGCACCAAAGGTAGGCGCCGTATGGACAATCCCTGTACCGTCTTCTGTGGTTACAAAATCCCCTGTAATGACCCTAAAAGCATTTTCTGGATTTTGATAGGGCTGGGCATATGGAAGCAATTGCTCGTATTGGATTCCTAGTAATTCTTTCCCTTTGCATTCTGCTGCGACTAAGAATGGTATCTTCTTATTTTCTTTAGAAAAACTGGAAAGCACTGAAATATCATCCGTTTCCTCAAATTTTCCTCCAAACTGTTTCCCTACCAAATTTTTAGCAAGGATTACGTGGGTGGGTTCAAAAGTATATTGATTGTACGTAGCCACTACCACATAATCAATTTTAGCACCAACCGTTAGTGCCGTATTACTTGGAAGTGTCCAAGGAGTAGTTGTCCAGGCCAATAAATGTAAATGGTCAAACCTTTTTAAAAACTCAGGCAATGTATTTTCAACGGCCTTAAACTGTGCCGTAACCGTAGTATCTGTTACGTCTTGATACGTTCCAGGTTGATTGAGCTCATGAGAACTTAACCCTGTTCCCGCTTTTGGGGAGTAGGGCTGTATGGTATAACCTTTATAGATAAGGCCTTTATCATAAATCTGTTTAAGCAACCACCAAACAGATTCCATGTATTTGGGTTTGTAGGTAATGTATGGGTCGTCCATATCTACCCAATACCCTATTTTTTCGGTCATTTCATTCCAGACATCCGTGTAACGCATGACCGCCTTTTTACAGGCCGCATTATACTCTTCAACTGAAATCTTTTTACCAATATCTTCCTTGGTAATTCCCAGTTCTTTCTCAACGCCAATCTCAATGGGCAATCCGTGGGTATCCCATCCGGCCTTTCTTTTCACTTGAAATCCTTTCATGGTCTTGTACCTAGGAAAAATATCCTTAATGGTACGCGCCATTACATGGTGGATTCCGGGCATCCCGTTAGCAGAAGGAGGCCCTTCGTAAAACACGTAGCTTTCTTTCCCTTCTCTAGTGGAAACGCTTTTTTCAAAAATTTGGTTGTTTTTCCAAAAATGCAAAACCTCTTCTGACACTCTAGGCAAATCCAATCCTTTATATTCCGCAAACTTCATATTTTCTGCTACTTCTTCAAGAATTCCAAGTTTGCAAAATTATAAATTTAGATGGAATTATTAGCCTCCAAATTGGGTATTTAAATTTCCTTAATGTGCTTAACCTAAATATGATATCTCATAATTCTCCTTTTCCTTCAAAATCCATATCTTTCCACAATTAACACTAAACCATATTTATAATGAAAAAAGTACTGATTGCAATCGTAGCGCTGTCTTTGTCGATGTCTACAATGGTATCATGTAAGGAAGCTGCGGACAAAGCCAAAGAGGCTACGGAAGAGGCCAAAGAATCTCTTGAGGAAGCTGGCGATGATTTAAAAGATGCCGCTGATTCTCTGAAAGAAGCTGGTGAAGACATGAAAGAGTCTGGAGAACAAGCTTTGGACAGTATTAAAAAAGTAGGTGAAGACGCCATGGACAAAGCCAAAGAAATGGGTGAAGACATGAAAGATGCTGCAAATGAGACTGCGGAAGACCTTAAGAAAGTAGCAGAAGATACCAAGGAAAAATTAGATCATTAATCTCCTTGTGTTTTATCAAAAAAGGGCTTGGTGAATTCCAAGCCTTTTTGTTTTAAAACGTATACCCCAATCCCAAAATAAGGTTGATGCCCGGGGCTACAATACCAGAAGAATAGGTTCTATAACGCTGGTTGGTTATATTTTCCAAACTCATGGTTGTTTTCAAAGCATTTGATATTTGATATTGAGATCTAAAATTCAATGTATACCAAGAAGGTGAAAAAGGGTTTCCGTTTTCATCAATAGCATATATAAATTCTTTGCTTCTTTCTGATAGAGCTAAATCATCATAGCTGATTTCACCATTATAATTAAGAAATACGTCCGCTTTCAATTTTTGATTTTGCCAAACCACATGGAAATCACCAAAAGTTGGTGCCACGTGTCTGGCAGGCGAGTCTGTCCCATTATCATCTTCTTCAGTACCTTCTGTAAGGGTTAGGTTTGATGTAAGCGACCAGTTTTCAGTTAGAAAAGCTTCCAACCCCAATTCAAAACCATAGACATAAGCTTTTGCCGCATTTTGAATAGCCTGCACATTGCTTAATTCTCCATTGTATAGAATTTCCGTTTGTCCATTAAACTCAAAATCCCTTCTTACCAAAGCATCTACCAAATAACTGTAAAATGCCGCTCCTTTTAAAACCAATTTATCCTTAAAATTCTTTCTTATGCCCATTTCGGCATTATAGGCATATTCTGGCTCTAAGTCTGGGTTAGGTACCACCACAGAACCGGGTTCAGAATCAAATACTTTTCCAATATCATCAATGTTAGGAGCTCTAAAACCCGTTGAACCATTTAAGGTAATCTGCAAATCTGCTTTTGGGAACCAACTAAATCCTGCGCTCCCCGTAAAAGCACCAGTAATTAGGTCAGCTTCATCAAAAGGAAAAGGGAAAAATGTTGTATCAAATTGTGCATCTACCCAAACTTGGCTGTAACGGGCGCCGGACAGTAATGTGAAATTAGGTTTTAATTTGTACTCCCCATTAATATAACCAGCAAATGTTTGCCAGGTGGCGCCATTGGGGTACCTGGATGCCGCTCTAGAGACTATATTGGTTTCAATATTTTCTTGACTTCCTTCTGAATTTACCTTGTTGAAAATATATTCCGCACCATAGTACAATCTTAAATCCCCAATTTTTTTATTCTCAAAATCAAGATTGATTGATAATGCATCAACCTTTTCTTTAGTCGTAAACCGATCAACTTCTTGAAAATCCCTATCGTTTCTACTTTCTACAAAACGTTGATAGGCCGTTGTTAATTTAACCCCATCATAAAACTTGTTCTTTCCCTTTTTGGTTAATTGAAAATTTGCCATGAACCATTTTTGTGGTCCATAAAACCATTCAGCAGAACGAAGCCCATCTCCTTCACTGTTGGGCCTTACCAATCTATCGTATCTTGAAAAATCTGAAGTTTCCGAATAATATAGACCTAAATCATAGTTCCAGGTATTGTTGGGTTTGTAAGTAAACTTCTGAAGAAAATTGATTTGGTCATATCCTGAAGTAATCTGCTTTCTAGGATTATCGTTGTTCACCAAGACGTCCGTTCCATTTTCCCTGGCAACAAAACTATTTCTCAAATATTCATCTGGTCCATGCTCTCCCATCACCAAATCATCGAAATCATTATATGTAAAACTGGTATAAGAAGCCCATTTCTGTTGACCTAAGTTGAAATCTACATGGGCGGTATTTTCGTTGTTTGCAGAAGCATACCTGTAATTTACGTTACCAGAAAACGTAAGACTGTCCGTAAAAGAAAACCTAGGTTTCTGGGTAAAAAAGTTCATTACACCTCCTATGGCATCGCTTCCATATATAACGGAACCTGGACCAAAGATAACCTCTGTGTTTTTAATTGTGAAAGGGTCTACAGAAATAACATTTTGTATGTTACCCCCTCTAAAAATAGCATTGTTCATGCGTACTCCATCTACAGACAGTAATACCCTGTTTGTTGCAAAACCCCTTATCATAGGACTGCCTCCACCCAATTGACTTTTTTGAACAAATACCTTTCCGCTATTCTGCAATACATCTGCAGAGGTTTGCGGATTAATAAATGAAATCGTCCGAGCATCAATCGACTCTATTTTTTGAGGAATATCTTTTTTTTGCTGCTCCCATTTGGAAACAGACATTACAACCTCTTGTAATTCTTCAAGTTTTAATGTTAAGTATACCCGGTTCCCTTTTTTATTTATCTGAGCTTTGGTCGTATTGTAAACCTCATAACTAATATGTCGAAAGGTAATCCGCTCGTTTTTAGAAAAAACTCCTAAATCACTTTTTCCATTAAAATCCGAGATCGCTGTTCTAGATTTATCTCTATTGTAGATTGCAATGTTGGCCACAGGATTTCCTGAATCAGCATCCAAAACTGTAATCTCTTGGCTGAAAACAGTGAAGGAAGTAAATAAAAAAAGGAGGGCGAAACCTGTGCTGCGCATATTACTCAAAAACTGCATTTAAAACCGCTAAGGACTTGGGCTTTCTGAATCCCTGCAAATGTAATTCAAAATACAGAATAACCATTTTTAAAAGTTCTTGCCTTTGGTGTTTGTTCATTTGTATTGTCTGAAGTGCATCAAAATTTATGCCCAAGACGCGTTTGAAGCCTGCTAAATTTTCACCCTGTATAAGTGGATTAAGACTGGGGGCTGAGCAAAAACTTCCTTCTAAAAGATCAAAATACGGTGCATTTTGAAAAGAGGTATCAGGGTAAAACCCTAAATATTTTGTGAGATTGAGTAAAAAAAGGAGGTGAAAATTGGAAATAGAACTATGTGCATCCAACCAGTATAAAGCATATTCCAAATAATTGAAGAGCCCCTTGTTCTGTTCTTGTTCCTGAATGCTATTGCTCAACATTTCGGCCAAAAAAAGCACCATACTGTTTTTTACAATATCTGTGTGCAAGCTCTTGTAGGGAACATTTACCCTAACTTCTCTAATACGCTCTAAGCTCCCTTTGTTTCTGTGAGTGGCCACAAGCTCCAATTGCATTAACGGAAGAAAGTAAGCTGCTTTTAGTTTTCCTTTTTTTGAAGTTAAAACGCCTTTTAACAAGTATGATTTTAATCCATCAGATTCTGTAAATGCTTTAACGATAAGGCTAGTATCTCCATATTTTAAAGAAGAAAGGATTATTGCCTTAGTGTTTACTTGCATCTTTATTGGTTAATGTAGAACTCTATGAGTTTGATTATTTGTTTTGGGTGAAAATAAAAAAAGTGGGCGATTGTCATTCAACCGCCCACTTATATTTTAATTCTGAGTTAGTTTTTAAATAACTCCCTGAGCTAACATTGCATCCGCTACTTTTACGAAACCAGCAATATTGGCTCCTTTAACATAGTTACAGTATCCATCGGCTTCTTTTCCGTATTCAATACAAGAATCATGAATATCTTCCATAATTCCTTTTAGCCTGTCATCTACTTCTTCACGTGTCCAACTAATACGGAGGGAATTTTGTGACATCTCCAGACCAGAAGTGGCAACACCACCTGCATTTGAAGCTTTACCTGGGGCAAATAGTATTTTAGCTTCATGGAAAGCATGAATGGCTTCCGGTGTAGAAGGCATATTAGCTCCTTCTGCAACTGCAATACAATCGTTTTTTATTAAAACCGCAGCGTCATCTCCATTTAACTCGTTCTGCGTTGCACAAGGTAATGCTACATCACAAGTAACCTCCCAAGGTGTTTTTCCTTTATGGAATTCAGCAGAAGAATACTTATCGGCATATTCCGAAATTCTTCCTCTTTGGTTATTTTTTAAGTCCATTACAAAGGCTAGTTTGTCAGCATCTATGCCATCCTTATCATATATGTAACCTCCAGAATCCGATAGTGTCAATACCTTTCCGCCTAGCTGAAGAACTTTTTCCGCAGCGTATTGTGCTACATTACCAGAACCGGAAATCACAACTTTTTTGCTTTTAAAAGACTCTCCTTTTATTTTTAACATGCTGTCAGCAAAATAAACGGTGCCATATCCTGTTGCTTCAGGTCGAATCAGTGATCCTCCCCAAGAACGACCCTTTCCTGTCAATACGCCGGTAAACTCGTTGCGTATTTTTTTGTACATGCCAAAAAGGAACCCTATCTCACGAGCACCAACACCGATATCTCCTGCTGGAACATCTGTGTTAGGGCCAATATGTCTGTTAAGTTCCAACATAAAAGCATGGCAAAAACGCATGACTTCATCATCGGATTTACCTTTGGGATCAAAATCTGAACCTCCTTTACCTCCACCCATTGGCAGAGTAGTCAAGCTATTTTTAAAAACCTGTTCAAACGCCAAGAATTTTAGAACACTGGCATTTACCGTTCGGTGAAATCTAAGCCCACCTTTATAAGGTCCTATTGCAGAATTCATCTGAACTCGATACCCTCTGTTTACATGGATTTCTCCCTCATCATCAACCCAAGCCACACGAAAAGAAATCAATCGTTCTGGCTCTACCATTCTTAAAAGGATATTTTTTCCATGATAGATATCATGCTTTACAATGTACGGGATAACGGTCTCTGCTACCTCCTGTACCGCTTGGATGAATTCTGGTTCATGACCATTTCTGGCCTTCACCTCATCCATAAATGCTTTAATTTTTGCTTCCATAAAACGGATTACTATACGTTGTTTTTAATGAATTAGGAATTTGACGGCAAAATTATACTATTTACATAATTCAAATAGGCTTTTTTTAAAAATTTTGCAAAAATAGCTATCCTATAGCTTGTTCCAAGTCTGCTATTAAATCATCTGCGTCCTCAATCCCAACGCTTAGCCTAATTAAAGAATCTACAACGCCACTTTTTTCGCGCTCTTCCTTTGGAATACTCGCATGGGTCATGCTGGCAGGATGCCCTGCCAAACTCTCCACCCCTCCTAAAGATTCGGCAAGGGTGAAAATTTGTAATTTCTCAACTATTTTAATTGCTTCTTCATAATTGCTTCCCGAAGGAACAAAAGAAATCATTCCTCCAAAGTCATCCATTTGACTTTTGGCTACTTCATGGTTTGGATGTGTTTGAAACCCTGGCCAGTATACCTTTTCTATTCTTGGGTGCTTTGCCAAATATTCAGCAATCGCTTTACCGTTTTCACAATGCCTTTGCATTCGAACGTGAAGTGTCTTTATGCCTCTAAGCGTTAAAAAACTGTCCATTGGTCCGCAGACAGCCCCGCTGGCATTTTGAATAAAGTAGAGCTTATCTGCCAACTCCTTGTCCTTTACAACCAATGCGCCAACTACAACATCACTGTGTCCTCCTAAATATTTGGTGGCTGAATGCATTACAATATCCACCCCTAAATCCAATGGCCTTTGTAAATACGGCGTGGCAAATGTATTGTCCACTGCCAACAGCAAATTATGTTTCTTGGCAAGCTTAGATACTGCTTTAACATCAATCACGTTCATCATTGGGTTGGTTGGTGTCTCAACCCAAATGAGCTTTGTATTGCTGTTGATATGTTCCTCAATAGCGTCAATGCTTTGCATTCCAACAAAATGGAAGGTGATTCCATATTTTTCAAAAATCTGTTTGAACAAGCGATAACTCCCACCATATAAATCGTTGGTAGAAACCACCTCATCCCCTGGATTCAATAACTTTATTACGGCATCCATAGCAGAGAGTCCACTGGCGAACGCAAGCCCATAAACCCCATTTTCAATACTGGCTAACGCATTCTCCAATGCAGTCCTGGTCGGATTGGCACTTCTTGAATATTCAAATCCTTGATGCCCTCCAGGTGTTGTCTGGGCATAGGTAGAAGTTTGATAAATTGGTGGCATTACCGCTCCATACGCTTTGTCTGGATGCTGACCACCATGAATGGTTTTACTGTTGAATTTTAAGTCTTTTTTGCTCATTTTGTCTTAATCTGCATACAAATGTATTGTTATCTTTTGGAGTAATCAATGATGTGTTATTTTTGATGACCCTAAAACCTCACTTTGATGAAAAAGCCATTTTACCTACTCCTTGTTTTACTGCTCACCATTGGTTGCGAAAATGAAGCTAAACTTACTTTTGAACCTATTCAACTAACTGGTACTGATTGTAAAGAATGTCCAAAAATTGAAATCAACATCCCAAAAGCACTGGATGAAACTGCAGTAGCCAGAGCTATCAACAATGCTTTGGAAGAAGAACTTATTGCTTTGCTCTCTTTTGATGAAGAACAGGAAATTGACAAGGTAGATGATGCCATTATCTCTTTTACCAATAGTTTTAAAGAACTAAAAACCAAATTCCCTGATGAGACGGTAGGTTGGGAAGCGGAAGTAAACAGCGAGGTTGTTTATGAAGATGACAATATACTTACGTTGGTCTTTAATGCATACACATTTACAGGCGGAGCACACGGGTATGGTTCCACAGCTTTATTGAATTTTGATAAAAGAAAAGGCATCGAGCTGGAAAATTGGGAACTTTTTGAAGATATTGAAGGTTTTCAAAAGTTTGCCGAGACCAAATTCAGGATCCAAGAGGACGTTCCACAAGATGAGAACATCAACTCCACTGGATTTATGTTTGACGGTGATACCTTTCATTTAGCGGAAAATATTGGGTATACCAAAGATGGTATTCAACTGATCTATAACCAGTATGAGGTGGCTTCTTATGCAGATGGCCCAAAAATCCTGGCTTTGCCCTATAAAGAGGTGAACAAATATTTAAAACGCATTGTAAAGCCTTAGTTTTCTGTGGCCAATGCCTTTTTTAACGCAAGAATCGCCCCTAAATGCAAGCCTTCATGAAATACGTTAAAAGAGAGGGCATCTTGCACACTTTGCAATACAACTTTAGGTGAGGTCATGTATTCCTTGTAATTGTTAAACTTTCCTTGTTTATAATCTTCCTTAATTGTTTCTAGTGTACTAAAAAGATACTCAGTAATCTTTTCCACTTCTTCTGCAGAGGGTTTTCCTTCTGGAAAAGTGCCTTTCCGGTATTTGTTGATCAATTCCTCCTCAATAGTAAAATCCAACCCGCTTAGGTTATAAACCAATAATTGTGGAGTAACCACAACATGTGCAATATTCCACCAAATATTGTTGTTGAACCCTTTAGGAACCTTAAATAAGTCTTCTTTCTGTGTTTTTAGCAAATAATATTGAAGAATCTTTCTGTTTTTAAGTGCAATATCTAGTAGTTTTTCCATTTTGTAAATAAGAAGAAATCAAAGTTTTGTTAAAACATATCTATTTATTTAGATATGTAAATATTTATATTACATTTGTTGCATGGACATTGTTGAAATAAGCAAGGTATTATCAAATAAAACTAGGGTTAATATTCTGAAATGGTTAAAAAACCCAGAATTAAATTTTCCGCCGCATCAAGACATTGACCATTTTGACGATGGTGTATGCGTAGGGTTTATTCAGGATAAAACTGGTTTATCGCAATCCACAATATCCACATACTTAAACTCCATGCAAAATGCTGGTTTGGTAATTCCTACCAGACATGGAAAATGGACCTATTATAGAAGAAATGAATCGGTAATCAAAACATACATTGAAGCTTTAAAAACAAGTTTATAATTTTTTTGATAAACAAATCGATATTTAGCGAAATCTAAATTTGACCAATATGGAAAACTGTCTAGATTGCAATACAATTAATGAGCACATAACGCATGAGAATCTGCGCGACGCCCTTTCAAAAAGAATTGTAAAATTTTTACGCTCCTTTAAAATTGAAGGAGCTGAGTATTTATCAAGAACAAAGTAAAATCGTCAAAAAACAAAATAATGAAAACCATTGGCTTAATAGGAGGAATGAGTTGGGAGTCCTCAAAAGTATATTACCAACATATAAATGAAATGGTAAGGGAAAAGTTAGGAGGGTCCCATTCCGCCAAGAGCTTGCTCTCCTCTGTGGATTTTGATGAGATTGAGCGTTACTCTTTCTCAAGCAACTGGGACCAAATTGGAAACATTATGGCTCTTCATGCAAAAACATTGGAAAAAGCCGGCTCAGATTTGGTAATTCTTTGTACCAATACCATACATCTGGTAAGTGATGCCATTACTGACGCTACCAATGTCCCGTTTCTACATATTGCCAACGCAACCGGAGAGGCAATCGCCAAAACTGGGATAAAGAAAGTGGCTTTATTGGGAACAAAGTTCACAATGGAAAAAGATTTCTACACCAAAATACTTAAAGAAGAATATGGGCTAGAAATTTTGGTTCCAAATAATGAGGATATGGATATTCTTCACTCGATCATTTATGATGAGCTTGTCAAAGGAATTTTTAAGCCAGAATCCAAAGAAGTTTGCTTGGGAATCATAAAAAAACTAGAAGCTGAAGGCGCCGAAGGTGTAATTTTAGGCTGCACAGAACTGCCACTGCTAATAGCTGATAATGAGGTGGCCACTCCAACATTTGACACCACAAAAATACATGCTCAAAAAGCTGTTGATTTTGCGCTTTCTTAATGTTAAATAAACGAATTTTGAATTCTTAATGACCTAAGAATTTTTAGAATGAAAAAGATTTATCATTTGGGCAGTTGCTCTACCTGCCAACGTATTTTAAAAGAATTGGAGCCCCTGGATGGAGTCTGGTTACAAGAGATAAAAACGGAACCAATGACTGCGGAACACCTAGAAGAAATGAAAAACATGTCTGGGAGCTATGAATCTTTATTTAGCAAAAGAGCCATGCTGTATCGTCAAAAAGGACTGCACGAACAACAGCTCATTGAAGAGGATTATAAAAATCTCATTCTGGAACATTATACTTTCTTAAAAAGACCAGTGGTTCTTATTGACGGTGAAATCTTCATTGGGAATTCCAAAAAGGTAGTACAGGCTGCTAAAGAGGCACTTCATTCATGAGCAAAAGAACGCTAGCAATTTTGGCGGCCATAGGTGCCACTACCATTTATGGGATCAACCATACTATTGCTAAGGGTGTTATGCCCCATTATGTGGGGCCTTTTGGATTTATAATGCTGCGCGTGGTAGGTGCTGCCATCCTATTTTGGGGCATTTCATTTTTAGGACCAAAAGAAAAAATTCAAAAAAAAGACTGGGGCAGAATATTGGTTTGCGCCATTTTGGGAATGGTCATCAATATGCTGGCGTTTTTTAAAGGCCTACAACTGTCAACGCCCATAAATAGTGCAGTTTTAGTAACCATCACCCCAATTATCGTTGTAATTCTTTCTGCATTTTTTCTAAATGAAAAAATCACCTTGAACAAGGGACTTGGTATATTCTTGGGGTTTATTGGGGCAATAGCCTTAATACTTTTTGGAGCAGAAATACGACAAGATGCTCCCAATATTCCCCTAGGGAATTTTCTTTTTATAGTAAATGCAACATCTTATGGCGCTTACCTTATTGTTGTAAAAAAGTTGATTGAAAAATACCATCCATTTACATTGATGAAGTGGTTGTTTACCATTGCGGTAATCATTAATTTTCCTATAACCTTGCCCGAATTTATGGAGATAGAATGGTCTACTATTCCAATGTGGGCCTATGGGTCTATTGCCTTTGTTGTTATTGGCACCACTTTTATGACCTACCTTTTTAACGTATTTGCACTTACAGAATTAAAGGCCTCAACCGTGGGCGCCTTTGTATATGTACAACCACTATTTGGAATACTGTTTGCTTTATTTTCCGGAAAAGACCATCTTACCTTGGTCAAAATAATGGCTACTGCAATGGTATTATTGGGTGTTTATCTAGCCAGTAAAAAGCCTAAGCCAAATCCTTGAGTTCTATTTTTATGTACCCCACATGAGGTTTAATGGTTTTGTTGAAGCCATTCATCAATTGAGGTCATAAAAATAGCCTGCTTGATTGTATTTTCATTCTTCTTTAAAGTACAATGACCAATTTCTCCAAACAAATAGACAGCATCAAAAAAAAGCTGACTCAAGCCAAACAAGTCGATGCTGATTTAAAAGTATTTGGTGCCGGCGGCCATAGATATGAAATCTACTCCCCGGTAAGTTTAGCTCAAGTTGAGTTTTTTGAAAAAGAATATTCCATTCAGCTCCCAAGTTGTTACAGGGCCTTTGTATTGCAAGTTGGAAATGGTGGAACATCCTATAAAAACTCTGGGGCGGGCCCCTTTTATGGGATCTATCCTTTTGGAGAAAATGTAGACGATCTAATTTATGGCAATCCTGAGAAATATCTCAAGGAACCTTGCGTCCTAAAACCCACTGTTACCAATAAATACTGGGAAAACATGACCAATATTTTTTTCGACGAAAATATTTCCGATAACGATTATTACAGCGCAATTGGAAAAATCTATAGTGGAATCCTTCCAATTGGATTTCAAGGGTGTTCCTATTTGCACGCTCTTGTTTTGAACGGGATGTACAAGGGTAAAGTGGTAAACCTTGAAATGTCTGCGGAACAAGCACCAAAATTTGCCCATGAAAAGAATTTCCTGGACTGGTATGAAAGATGGCTCGATGAAGTTATCTCTGGAAAGCTAATCACCGTTTCCCCAAGCTGGTTTGGCTATGCAAAGAAAAACTGAAAAAAATTTACAAATCCTCCGGAATCTTGAAAAACTTTCGAGTATCAGCTTTTGTTAAAGTTTTAAAATCTTCTGCTTTTTCCATTTTATCAAAAGCATCTAAAAACACTTGTGGCAAGGCGGTCAAACTACGTTCTTTTAAATTCATCCAAGCTCCCATCATTTCACAACGGGCAAAATTCTTACCATTGGCATCATAAAAGTCGTGTTGAAATTCAAAGAACATTCCATCCTCACTCATTCCTTTAAAACCAAGGGACACTTTTATCGGTTTTCCTGGAAAGACCTCTTTAAAATAGTACATGTGTTCGTAAAAGACTACTGGGCCAATATTGTACTGTGCCATAGATTTTTGGTTAAACCCAAGTTGACCAAGATATGCCATTCTGGTATGACTCATAAAATTGATGTATGCTGAATTGGCCAAATGTCTATTTGCATCCAGATCGCTCCATCGTATCTCAAATTCTTTAAAAAACATAGTCAGTATTTTGTTATGCATGCATAATAATTGTAAAATTACCATAGTTTTAAAAACTGATTCCAATAAGACGCTATAAATAATCTTATTTTTAAAGATACTTTAACACAAAACCCATGAGCCAAAAAGCCGAATTCATCAAAGACCTTTCTCTACCAGCCGTTGCGGCTCCTATGTTCCTTATCTCAGGACCAAAATTGGTTATCGAGTGTTGTAAAAACGGAATTGTAGGGACTTTTCCTGCACTTAACCAACGTACAAGTGAAGGTTTTGAAGAATGGCTCATTCAAATAAAATCTGAGTTAAAACAGTTTGAAGAAGAAACTGGTAAAAAGCCAGCCCCATTTGGGGTTAATCTCATAGTTCATCCCACAAACCCTAGGCTGCAGGCAGATGTTATGCTTTGTGTAAAACACAAAGTTCCGTTGGTCATTACCTCACTGGGGGCTGTAAGCCAAGTTGTAGATGCCATTCATAGCTATGGTGGTTTGGTCTTTCATGATATCATCAAAAAAAGACATGCCGAAAAAGCTTCCGAAGCCGGTGTTGATGGGCTCATTCTTGTAGCGGCGGGAGCAGGAGGTCATGCAGGCAACATCAACCCGATAAGTTTGATTGCCGAAGTGAAAAAAATCTTCAAAAAAACCATACTTCTTTCAGGTTGCATTAGTACTGGAAGAGACATAGCTTCTGCTATGCAAATGGGTGCGGACCTGGCCTATATGGGAACACGTTTTATAAACTCTGAAGAAAGTAAAGCACCAGAAGAATATCGAAAAATGATAATTGATGCCGGAGCAAGTGATGTGGTTTATACTGCAGCCATTTCTGGAGTGCATGCCAACTTTTTGGCACCAAGCCTTCAAGCCGCCGGTATTACCCAGGAGGATCTTAAAAAGGACCATAAAATTGATTTTGGAAAGGAATTGGACACCGAAGCCAAGGCATGGAAAACAATTTGGTCTGCTGGCCAAGGGGTAACCACAATTGAAAATGTAATGCCTGTTTCTGAACTGGTTAACACTTTAAAGTCTGAATTTAAAACGGCTATCGAGGAACAAGCGAAACTCTTGGAAACTTATCCGAAGGAATAAGAACAGCAAAGTTAGGTTTCAACCGTTTCCGTATTCTTCAAATCTGCCAGAAATTGATGAACCTGACTCACGCACATTGATCCTTCTCCTACTGCAGATGCAACACGTTTTACAGAGCCTTTTCTTACATCGCCAACGGCAAAAAAGCCAGGAATACTGGTTTCCAATGATTGAGGCTCTCTATTGGTATAAATAGAACATTTGTATAGTTCTTCTTGTTTTATCCCTGGACCCGTACATATGAAACCTTTTGCATCTGTAGCAACCAATCCTTGTAGCCATTCCGTGCACGGTCTGGCGCCAATAAAAGTGAACAGATTTGTAATGTTTTTTGATGTTTTTACCCCCGCTTTATTTTCTAAGACCAATGATTCTAGGTGATATTGCCCATATAGTTCCGTGACTTGTGTGTGTAAATGCACAAATATATTTTCCGCTGCTTCAATGCGCTGTACCAAATAGTCGCTCATCTTTGCTCCCAAATCACCCCCTCTTAATACTACATGTACTTCTTTGGCATGGATTGCAAGAAACAATGCCGCCTGTCCTGCTGAGTTTCCTCCACCAACTACCCCTACCAACTCATTTTTACAGGCTGATGCGTTCATTCCTGTAGCAGAATAATACACTCCACTTCCTTCATACTTTTCAATATTACCAATTGGCAAGCTACGGTAATTTGCCCCCGTTGCAGCCATAATGGCCTTCGTCTTTATGGTTTTATCATTGGTCGCATAAAGAATAAAATGATTCCCTGTATGCTCAATCTTTTCCGCTTTATGCGGAATAGAAATGTTGCATCCAAATTTTTGAGCTTGCACATAGGCCCTATTGGCCAAATCATTACCGGAAATCCCTGTGGGGAAACCTAAATAATTTTCAATTTTTGAACTCTTGCCTGCTTGTCCGCCAGGAGCCTTGCTATCAATAGTGACCACACTTAACCCTTCTGAAGCGGCATAAACACTTCCTGCCAACCCTGCAGGCCCTGCGCCTATTACCAAAAGATCGAACACTTTATCCTCAAAATCCATCAAGACCCCTGAGTAACGTGCCAATTGCTCCAAAGAAGGATTTGGACACACTTTGGCCTCACTATTGATCAAAAAAGGTAAGTCTTCTTTAGAAAGATTAAAGTTCTCTAAAAGTTCAAGGGCAGATTCCGATACATCAACATCTAAAAAGTTATACCAGATATGGTTTTTATCCATGAAATCCCTGATTGCATATGTTTCTTTTGAATTGCCGGAACCTACTAGTTTTATTCCACCTGTGAACTCGGTCAATACGGTTTCTTGGCGAAGCAAAAATGCATTTAATAACACATCACTAATATCACTATGTCTAGCTATGGCTTCCTTTAATTCTTTTGGAGCAATCCGCAGCACACTGGTGTCTCCTTTGGTAACGGCATGAAACTGCGCGCCACGGTTAGAAAGCATACCACTGTCTCCCGTAAATTCATTCTTTTTATGTGCTACGATAATTGCGTTATCATTGTATGGATCTTCAATAGAAACCTCCCCTTCAAGTACCACAAAAAAATCATACTGTAAATCTCCAAGAGTAAATATTTTTGTCTCTGATAGGTGATTTTCTACTTCTCCATATGTTTTTAAAATTGATATTTGTCTTTGGGTAAGCTCTGGAAAACGGGGATCTTTCATCTTTTAGTATTTAGCAATTGTTTTATGGACATAGCACCACATCCAATTTTCGTTAGGTTCTGCGGAGCTAACGACGGGATGGCCGTGCGAACTGAAATGTTCACTAGCGTGTTTGTTAGGCGAGCTATCACAACACAAGGTTGTTCCACATTCTTGACAGGTGCGTAAATGCACCCATGTATCACCAGTTTTTATACATTCTTCACATTCATATCCATTTGCTTTTTTCACTTCTGAAATAGCCTCAAGATGTTCACATTTTTTTTGGCGTAACCCCATAACTTAAAAATACGACAAACTTCCCTTTCAAATTTTAAGCAAAAGACAAATATCAAAGATTTAAGTATTTTTAGTACTTAATCAATTGCCATGTACATTAAAAGAAATATTAGCTGGGGTATTATTATAAGGTATGCCTGGAAAAACCTCATCTTCTTCACTGTTTATGCAGGAATCATTTTTTATCTATACCATTTTTTAAACTGGAAACATATTGACATCCCCTTTCAACCTCTCTCCGTTATCGGTATAGCGGTTGCTTTTTATATTGGCTTTAAAAACAGCCAGAGTTATGATCGTTTTTGGGAAGGAAGAAAAATTTGGGGCGGTATTGTCAACTATTCGAGAACATGGGCCAACAATGTATTGAGCTTTGTGGAAAATGACCGAAACGCCCAAATTACACTAATCTATAGGCACCTTGCATGGATCAATGCGCTTCGAATTCAACTAAGACAGCCTACAAGCTTTTCAATCAAAGAAAATAGAGCGGTTGAACGTTTATTTGATAGACATGGTGAAAGAAACCCTGTTTGTAGTGGGATGGATATGTTTTTGTCCCCCGAAGAAGTAGACGGTTTGGAAAACAGAAAAAATGTTGCCACACACCTTATAAAGAAACAAGGACTACACTTGAAAAAATTATTGCAAGAAGGAAAAATAACAGAATTTGACAAGCAAGTTTTTCATAGTAGTTTAGAGGAGATGTACAATCTTCAAGGAAAATGTGAACGTATAAAAAACACCCCTTTCCCAAGGCAATATGCGCATTTTAGCACCTTGTTTACCTGGATTTTTATTCTTCTGCTACCTTTTGGGCTTCTTAATGTTTTTGAAACCCAATTAAAAGAAATAGAGGTAGGTCATAACTGGTGGTATATTGTATTGATGATTTTCTTTTCAGTTTTAATCTCATGGATGTTTATTACTATGGATAAGGTTGGAAGCAATAGCGAAGACCCATTTGAAGGCCGCATTAACGATGTCCCGATGACTGCTTTGTGCAAGACCATAGAGATTGATCTAAGAGATATGCTTGATGAGAAAAACCTGCCAGAAAAGGTGAAGCCACAACACAACATTTTGTATTAATGCCCTTAGTTTCTAGCTCGTACAAACCCCCTTTTTTTTTTAGGAATGGACATATCTCCACCATCTATGCAGGTCTTATTAGAAAGGTGACCGGGGTTGTTCAAAAAAGAAAAAGACTTGAGCTTTCAGATGGGGATTTTTTAGATCTAGATTGGAGTTTAACCAAAACCCCAACGCAAAAACTGGCCATTCTTCTCCACGGCCTTGAGGGAGATGCACAACGACCCTATATAACAGGGAGTGCCAAGCTCTTTAATAAGCATGGTTTTGATACTTGTGCAATTAACTATCGTGGATGCAGTGGAGAACCCAATATTCTGTACAAATCTTATCATTCTGGTGCAACGGAGGATCTTAGTGAAGTTTTAAACCACATCATAAGAACCAAAGATTATTCAGAAATCTATTTAAAGGGTTTTAGTTTGGGCGGAAACTTGCTGCTCAAATATTTAGGGGAAACAAACCAAGTTCCAACAGAAATTAAAGCTGCTGTTGCAGTTTCGGTTCCTTGTAATTTGCATAGTTCCTGTGAGCAATTGTTGACTTCGAGGAACATATTGTACGCTAAGCGATTTAAAAAACATCTTTTAGCCAAGCTTAGACAAAAGCAACATTTGTTCCCTGAACTTATTCCTGATGTTGATATAAAGGCCATTGAAACACTTAAGGATTTTGATGATATCTACACCAGCAGAGCTCATGGTTTTAAAGACGCCCTGGATTATTATAGAAAATGTAGTTCGCTTCAAGTTTTATCAAATATTACGGTTCCAAGTTTAATCATTAATGCAAAAGACGATTCTTTTTTAGGCGCTGAATGCTATCCTTACCTTGAAGCTGAAAACAATCCCAATCTATATCTAGAAGTTCCTAAATATGGAGGTCATGTTGGGTTTTGGGGCAAAAACAATATTACCTATACGGAAAGAAGGGCCTTTGAGTTTTTTACCTCGAACTAAAATTGAATCCATACATAATCCTAAGCAGGGAATAACAAAAATGAGAAAAATGTTATGCCCTAATTAACTATCTTAGTGGTTCAAAATTCAACAAACTACAACTGAAATTAATAAGATGAGAAAAATACTCCTGTTATTGGCATTGGGTGCTTTTATAGCAAGCTGCGGCGGAAAAAAAGAAGAAAAGAAGGATGGTTTTGAAGTAAGCCGTACCAAATCTCAAGACAAAAAAACACAGGAAAGTGAAGGAGTGCCTGTGGATTTGAATAACAAAGGCATTGGCCCCATTAAAAATATTGATTTCCCCGATGATATAGATACAGAAATGGCCGCTCGTGGCGAGGCTAAGTTCAATGCTATTTGTGTTGCTTGCCATATGGTAGATCAGCGTATGATCGGTCCTGCCATGGAAGGTGTTTTTGAGCGCCGAAGTCCAGAATGGGTAATGAACATGATCATGAACCCTGATGAGATGTTGCGGGAAGACCCAATTGCAAAAGCTTTATTAAAGGAATACAACAATGCTATTATGCTTAACCAAAATCTAACTGAGGCAGAAGCTCGGGATTTGGTGGAGTATCTGCGCACACTCTAAATAAAGATATAGCATAGAAAAATGCTGTTGTTCCTTTTAATAGGTATAACAGCATTTTTTTATGTCGATAACTTTATCAAGTCATGATCATTCAGTTTAAAAAATATAGGGATAAGCAAAGTACACTTACCTGTATTAGGTCAGATGGAACTAGAACATGGGACAAATTGCAAATGGATTTTGAGTTACATGACCTTGCCCATTTTGCAATAGAAACTGAGTTGGGCTTTACAAATGCATTTTACGGATTACTTGCCAAGGGATATAATATCCAAGATTTTGCACTGCCGTTGGAACAACGCCCCCAAGCATTGATTTCTAAAAACCTCCCTGCGGAGTCATTGCAAACAGAGCATATAGCAAATTTATTGTTGATTGATCATTTTCAAAAAAACATAGGTTCTGATTTCATTAATCAATTAAAGGGGATGTTAAAGCAAAATGACTTGGCCTTTCCAGAAATGCTAACCCAAGAACGTTTAAAGAAAATTAATGACAGTTTCGAGGAATTGATACTAAAATGGTATGCATTGGCGGAAGAAGAAACCATGAGTCTCTTTTTTAACCTTGTTTAGTATTCTTTTATCAGCATTACTATGACCCTCTACTTCATTCCTAATAATTTAAAAAAGAAATACCTTAGTGGATATTGGTACTAAAACTAAACTCATGAAAAAGTATGCACTAGCACTATTGATTTGTCTTCTTTGTTTTTCTTTACAAGCACAAACGTTATTGGGTGCCTGGGAGAACACGGAGTCCACTTCAGGCGGCCAACTAAAAAACGTAGTTGTCTTTTCTGAAAAACACCAAGTATCTACATGGTATAATATGAACACGGGAGCTTTCATAAGCACTAATGGCGGCAGTTGGTCTTTGAACGGCACTACTATTACCGAAACTGTGGAATTTGATTCCAAAACCCCTGATCGTGTTGGCTCTCAAGTGTCTTTTGATATTGAACTTTCTGAAAATACCTTGAAAATAGAAGGAATGGACAAAGTTTGGACCAGAATTGACAACAATGGCCCTGGCGCATTGTCCGGTGCCTGGCTAATGTCTGGTCGTAAACGCAATGGGGAATTCAGAACCAGAAATACGGACCAACCACGTAAAACCATGAAAATACTTTCTGGCACAAGGTTTCAGTGGATTGCTTACAATACAGAAACCAAACAATTTATGGCAACAGGCGGCGGCACCTATACTACCATTGATGGTAAATACACAGAAAATATAGAGTTTTTCTCGCGGGACAATTCTCGGGTGGGAGCAAGCCTTCAATTTGGTTTTGAAGTAAAGGATGATGATTGGCACCATTCCGGGTTTAGTAGCAAGGGTGATCCACTTTATGAAGTTTGGAGCATCCGAAATCAATAATGGTTATCTTTACTTCTCTTTAAGAAAATGTAAAAATGAAAGCAGCACTGATATTCTCTTTGATCCTATGCGTCCCTTTCCTCATATTTTCACAAGAAGATGAATCTGTAAAACCTAATTTCATTGCCCTTTATACTTTGGGCGAAAGCTGGGACATGGAAAAACAGCCTAGCGAACAGCTATACTTTGAAGAACATTCAGGGTTTTTATCAAAATTGCGAAAGGAAAAACATATTGTTTTAGGCGCTCGTTATAGCGATACCGGAATGTTAATTTTGAAGGCGGATAATTTAGAAGCTGCCCAAACGATTCTTTATCAGGACATCGCACTTCAAAAAAAACTATTTAATGTGACTGTTTATCCTTTTAATGCTTTTTATAAAGGGTGTATTGAATAATTTTAATTTATGAAAATATATATTTTACTTCCTATTCTTATTTTGACGTTACAGATGCAAGCACAACAAGAAGAACTTCCCTATCATGAAATTCCAGAATATCCCGACGATTATGGCCCTGGAAATGTAGTTGCCAGAATGATTGATGGGCTTGGCTTTCGTTATTATTGGGCAACAGAGGGACTAGGACAAAAAGATCTGGATTATAAAGCTTCTGAAGAGGGTAGAACAATTTTTGAAACCCTTCAACATATTTATGGCATGTCTGAAATGATCATGAATGCCCCTGAGTCCAAACCCAATGTTAGACCCATGGATATTTCTGCGCTCACCTATGAAGATTTACGCAGCGGGACGCTAAAAAACCTCCATGCGGCGAGCCAAGCTATGGCCGGTAAAAGCGCCGCTGATTTTGAAAATTTTAAGGTCATTTTTCAGCGTGGTGAGAAACAAACTCCTTTCCCCTATTGGAATATGATCAATGGAATGTTATCGGATTGTATCTATCATGCAGGACAAATAACATTGTTGCGAAGGGCTTCGGGGAACCCCATCAATCCAAACGTGAGTGTTTTTAACGGTAGACTTAGAACCAATTAAAGAGCTAAGGGTTCTGTAACAAAACTCTATTTTCCGCTACCCATAACTAAAAGGGTTATATGGGATATTCGGGACAACCTATGAAGGTGGTAAAAGCAAACAGGGCTTTACTCAAAAAAAAACGAACTTTTAAAGAAATCAGAGAAGCATATATAGGCTACGCGGGTGAAACCAAACTTCATTTTAAAGAACGTACCCCTTTTGAACAACAAAAAATCAGAGATAAAATCATTGGGCAAGCCAAAAAAGATAGATTACAGGAAATAAGGAATTACTTGGCTGCCTTTTTTATCTTATGTCTTTTAATTTTTGCAGGGTATTTGTTTTTTTCAAGCTAAGCTTGCTAATCAATCTTATCTACCACCACCTTGTACGTTGGATCTTCAAGAACATTGACTTCAATAATGTCCCGTGCATTTTTTAATAAACGTATACAGTCTTTACTCAGGTGTCTTAGATGAACCTTTTTACCTGCTTTTGCATAGCGTTCTGTAATTTTATTAAGTGCTTCAATTCCTGACATATCCGCAACACGACTTTCCTGAAAATCTATAATTACCTCATTTGGGTCGGTCTGTATATCAAATTTTTCAGCAAACAACGTCGTAGATCCAAAAAACAACGGTCCATAGATTTCATAGTGTTTTACTCCATCTTCATCAATATATTTTCTTGCACGTATTCGTTTTGCGTTTTCCCATGAATATGCCAATGCAGATATAATTACTCCCAATAAAACAGCAACTGCAAGGTTATGCGTAATGGCAGTAATCAAGGTTACCAAAACCATTACGATAACGTCCGAATTTGGCATTTTTCTAAAAGTTTTGAAACTGGCCCATTCAAAAGTTCCAATGGCCACCATGAACATTAACCCTACCAAAGCTGCCATTGGCAACTGCTCAATTAGGCTGCTGCCAAACATGATAAACACCAGGAGCATAACTGCCGCAGTAATTCCTGAAAGTCTTGCTCTTGCTCCCGAAGAGGTGTTGATCAAACTCTGGCCTATCATGGCACAACCTCCCATTCCAGATAAGAACCCAGATAGAATGTTGGCAGTACCCTGAGCAACACACTCCTTATTTCCGCTACCACGTGTTTCTGTAATTTCATCAATAATATTTAGCGTCAATAAACTTTCAATAAGTCCTACTCCAGCTACAATCCCTGCGTATGGAATTATGATTAAGAAAGTATCCCAGGTCATGGGAATGTTTGGAATGGATATGGGAGGAAATCCTCCCTTGATACTTTCTCCTTCTTGCATAGTGTCCGCAACAGTAAGCGTATCAATTCCAAAACCAATAACTAGTGCAGAAACCACTACAATTGCTAAAAGAGATGAAGGAACGGCTTTTGTCAATTTTGGAAAGCCCCAAATAATGAGCATGGTCAACAGTGTTAAGCCTAACATGGTATATAATGAAACGCCTGTAAGCAACTCATCCGTTCCTTTCTGATAAAAGTTAGGGAACTGAGCCATAAAAATGATGATGGCCAAACCGTTTACAAATCCGAACATTACTGGATGGGGAACAAGGCGAATGAATTTTCCCAACCGAAGCAATCCCGCCAAAATTTGAATGACGCCGGCTATAATAACGGTGGCAAATACATAATTTAATATGGTTGTGGGCTCTATACCTGGAAAAGTTCGTTTTAGTTCTAAAATCAATCCAACAAAAATCACCGCTACGGCGCCCGTAGCTCCTGATATCATTCCAGGGCGACCTCCAAGAATTGAAGTTACCAAAGCCAAAACAAAGGCCGCGTACAATCCCGTCAATGGTGAAAAACCAGGAATCAATGCAAAGGCAATGGCCTCAGGAACCAAGGCCAAGGCCACGGTCAGTCCTGATAGTACTTCTGTTCTGTAGTTAACTTTCTGGGAAAAATCAAAAAGGTTAAGATACTTTTTCATCTAATGATTTAAGCGGGCAAAAATACCACTAATACCTTAACCCACCATATGTAGGTTCATTTTTAGGGATTTGATGATCTTACCAGTTTTTTAGGCCCAATAACTTCTCTCCCAGTGTGGTTAATTTTGCAGTTTCATACTTGTTCCTTTCCCAGTTTCTTGGATCTCCTGGAAACGCATACCCTTCTGGAGCAATTCTATTTTTCCATGAGTTAATTCGCCATTGACGTAATTCTTCATTGTTTTCTTCAGCTGGCATCATAGAGATGTATTGGGCGATTCTTACCTTGTTGCCAGATTTGTTAGGTCTAATTCCATGAGGTTCGGTACTGTTAAATATCAACAAATCCCCAGCCTCCATTTTCACTTTTACAATTTTGTCTTCCAAGCCTTTTAAATCGGGTTGAAAATGGTCCCTGTCTTCAGGTTGGGTCAATTTCCATGTGTCATAATTACGATACAACCATGGTATGCATTGAAAACCTCCCATATTCTCATCTGTTTGATCTGCCAGTGCAAGTACGCCCTGAACATTTTGGGGTTTGGTTTCTGGGTCATAATCCCAATGGATAAACCCTTTTTTATCTACCCCAGGTTGCAACGGGAAATTCAAGTTTGCCCTGTCAATAGTAACCCAAAGTTTTTCGGTCCCCCAAACGTCCACAAAAGCATCATATACTTTTTGTATTTGTCTATTGTTCCATAAATGTTGGTGGTTATAGACCTCCACCATTCCGGTTCCCGTTAGTTCTTTCATTTTCATTTCGGCACGAGGGGGTGCGTACCACGTTTCAGGATTATCAGGGTCCTTTTCATCAAATTCCCATAAAAAGTCTGCTGTTGCTTTTACTTGTTCAATTGGCACAGCATTTTTTACCACAATGTATCCATTATGTATCCAAAATTCCCAATCCTCTTCTGAAAGCACCCTAAGTTTCTTTCCATTAGATCTATCATTTAATTTTTGACTGCTGCTGGTTGCTGTGGACGGATTGCCAGGAATCTTTTCGTGGGCCTTGTTGGCCATTTCCAAATTTTGTTCCTCAGTGTTCATAACCAGTAAATTACAAAATATCTGGGTACGTACTATCCTAACAAAAAAAGAACCGCCCCAAGCTGAGATGCTTGAGGCGATTCTTAACTAAATAACCAACCAAAAAACTTGTATACGTAGTCGAACACTACTATTGTTCCTTACATTTTTCTTTGTCGAGTAACGTTCATTATGGAATTTTTAACTTTTGAACGTTTTTTGCCAACATTGCCGTTCGACTTTAAATATTGTTTGTACCCTCTTCCCGTAAATTCGTATACCGTTCCACTGGACACATGATACAACTCAATAGTACTATCATTAATAACGTAGAGCTCAAAATAATCATTGCCCAAGAAGTCATAATCCAGTGTTAAAGTTTTTAGTGTGGCATCATTGGCAACATCAAACACTTCATAATCCCCTTCATAATCCCATACCAAATTAACAATGGGGGTTCCTATACCATCTACCGAAGACCTAAAAAATGTATCATTATTTCCTGATAGAAACTGAAGAAAGTTTTCATCATCAAATTCATTTAATGCTCCTACTTCACTAGTAAAAGTCTTTTCCCATGCTTCGTACTCTTGCAAAAAATAATTGATGTTGTCATAGAAAACCAAATCGTAGTCAAAATTGGATCGCTGATATCCTTTAAGGATATAGGAAGTATCGGAACGGGAATCATAGAGTTCCAGCGTATTGTTGTTCACAGCATAAACATCTAGCAACCAAAGTCCGTCCACATCATGATCAATTTCTACAACTCCATTTAATGTTCCATAGGATCCAACATCAATGCCCAATCCATTTCCTGTTTTACCTATTCCTACAATATTGTTATTGGCGTAGATAATTCCTCTCTCAAAAGAAATTGTAAATGCGCGTTGTAAAAAAGGCACCTCTCCGTTACCCCTTGTTGCATTAACATCTACGTACCACAAATCGAACGATTCTAACACCAAAGCGGTATTAAAAGGCGATTCTTCAATAAAGTCATCTTCAAATACGACTTCTGTGTAACAAGAACTGGCCAAAAGGCCTATAAATAAAATTCCAAATAGTAGTTTTCCAATCTTCATAATTCAGGTTTTTGATTCTACCATTGTAAACCAAGCATCATGCCATAAATTATAATTTACTCATAATCAGAATATTATGTTCTAATTATAAGATTGTTTAGCTTTGCAATCTAATTTTAATAAATGGGCAAAAAACTCAGATTTGGTGTATTGGGAGGTGGTAGTTGGGGAACAGCGATCGTAAAGATGCTTTCTGAAAATTTAGATACTGTTTCTTGGTACATGCGAAGTGAATCTGCCATTGAACATTTAAAAAATGAAGGCAACAATCCAAACTATCTCAGTTCTGTAGAGTTTAATGTTTCAAAGCTTCATTTAAGCAATTCAATAGATACCATAGTTGCATCTTCAGATATTCTCATTTTCGCCATTCCTTCTGCCTTTTTAGAAAGTGAGCTTAGGAATCTTACAATTTCCCTATCCGACAAAATACTTTTCTCAGCCATTAAGGGAATTGTTCCTGAAAGCGGATTGATTGTTGGAGAACATTTTCACGAGCAGTATCAAATTCCATTTAAAAATATAGGAGTTGTTACAGGTCCTTGTCATGCGGAGGAAGTTGCCTTGGAACGTTTGTCCTACCTTACTATTGCATGCGCAGATGAATCCAAGGCTGAATTGGTAGCCGATGAACTAAAAAGCCATTACATAAGAACAAAAATTTCGGATGATATTATTGGCACCGAGTATGCTGCTATGTTGAAAAATATTTACGCCATTGCTGCAGGTATTGCTCATGGTTTGGGATATGGGGATAATTTTCAAAGTGTATTGATGAGCAACGCCATTCGTGAAATGAAACGTTTTATAGATGGAGTGTACAAAATGAAACGTAATATTAACAACTCTGCATATTTGGGTGATCTACTGGTAACTGGCTATTCTACTTTTAGCCGCAATCGTATGTTTGGGAACATGGTTGGCAAGGGGTATACCGTAAAAAGTGCCATGATGGAAATGAATATGGTGGCCGAAGGGTATTACGCGACCAAAAGCGCTTATTTACTGAATGAAAAGCGTGAAAAGAAGTCCAAAATGCCCATCATCAATGCCGTTTACCAAATTCTATATCAAGAAAAAAACCCAAAAAAAATCTTTAAAAAATTGACGGAAAAACTAGATTAGATCTAGTTGAGCAATACCTCATCCGCAATGCTTTTTCCTCTAGGAATGTTATTGTCCTGAATATCAATAGACATGGCGTCGTACGATTTTATATGTAGCTTATTAACGATGTACGATTTGTGCACACGTCGAAAATTATCTGGAAGTTGTTGTAGTGTCCCCTTTATACTCCCATAACTGGTAATTTTTGATTTATCCTCTAGGTGATAGGTCACATAGTTCCCCAAACCTTCCACAAAAAGTATGTTCCTTAAAGGTACCCGATGTGTTTTTCGATTGGAACGAATCTCTAAAATGTCACTTTCTAGGTTTTGATTTTTTTCATGTTCAATTGCCCAAAGTTGAAATAGTTTCACCCCCAATATCAATAGCACAGTAGTGTTGATCAAAATTATGGCACGTACCAACATCATTATACTGAACAACCCTGAACTGGAATCATTCAATAACAGTTCTTCATAAAATAGATGGATAAAGACCCGCTGAAAGATTCCTCCCAATATTACAGTAATGCCATATCCCACAAAAAATTCGGTGAATTTCCGTTTTAACAAATACCGCGGTAGAAGGAAGTAAATGGTAAGGTACACAGCCAAAATTCTAATGGGCAGTAGAATGAACTCCAAATAAAAAGAGGCCAAATATCCTTCTTCACTCACCCATATCAAGCTAAACAACAGATAATACAGTACCCAAAAAACAACATGGGTGGCAATCCTCGAGTTAAGCAGATAAAAATTAGTTGTTGATTTCACAAATTCAAAACTTCAAAATCATGACTAAGCTCCAATTGGCATAAAATACCACTAGCTACGTATAAATTCTCCTTTACCTAAAAATAGGCAATCTAATTTTAAAGAAAACTTAAATCATCTTCATGAAATCAAAAAACAAGTTATTTCTTATCATTATTCTTACACTTTTAACGGTTTTCAGTTTAGAAGGCCAAATCTTAGGACGAAGGAGTTCTTGGGAGGCCAAGATAAAAGCTCCGGATGGAATACGGCCGGGAGCAACAATTACAGAAATAAACCAGAACAGCCCCCTTAAAAAAGCCGGTTTTTTACCCAATGACATTATCATTGAAGTAAACGATATTTTAGTCGCGAATGACGAGATTTGGACCGAAGTCTCCTATGGGCTTCGGGGAAATAGTTCCACAAAAATAAAAGCACTTAGGAATGCGAGAACCGTTGAGGCAATGGTTCGGTTTAATCCGTTGGAAAAAGAAAGGCATAACGGACTCGACACTTTTTATGAGGAGGTAACAAGTACGTATGGGATTACACAAAGAACAATTATTACCAAGCCTACAAAGAAAGGCAAACAACCAGCGATAGTCTTAATCGGGGGATTGAGCTGCTCCAGTATTGAGACATATCCTGGCAGAAAAGGAAATTGGGTACAGACCATAAAAGATTTGGTGGGAAAATCTGGGATGGTAGTTATGAGAATAGAAAAACCCGGTGTTGGGGATAGCGAAGGTGATTGTGGCCAATCTGATTTTTTAACTGACCTTGAAGGGTATAGAGCGGCCATTAAAAACTTGAAAACGAAACCCTATGTGGATACATCCAAAATCGTTGTTTATGGTTCCAGTATGGGAAGTGCTTTAGCACCTCTCTTGGCGAACGAATTTAACCTTGCAGGAGTAATCTCAGATGGTACATTTTTTAAAACATGGTACGAGCATATGCTAGAAATTGAACGGCGTATCCTCCAGTTTCAGGGAAATAACGAATCCCAAATCGTTGAAAAAATGAACAAATACTATATTCCTCTTTATTACGGTATGTTGATTCAAAAGAAAACCTACCAAGAAGTGGTCAACGAATATCCCGCGCTTGCGGAATACAATTACCATTCTGCGGCCCATATGTATGGAAGACCTGTTCAATACTACCAACAGTTACAAGACATTAATTTAGCTGGGCAATGGGAAAAATTAAATGTCCCGGTAAGAATTTTAAGGGGGACCTACGATTGGATTATGTCTTCTTTTGACAATAAAATGATAATTGAGGTCTTGGAAAGAAATGGACATCAAGATCATGTATTGCACGAGTATCCTGGTTTGGATCACTGGAACACAATACATGAAAGTCCAAAAAACTCTTTTGAAGGAGAAGAAGGTAAGTGGGACGAGGGCACCATCAACCTAATTATTGGTTGGGCGCAAGAAATGACCGGGCTATAACATTAAACGCGCTCCAATGAAAAATTGGAGTGCGATTCTAGTTCTTCGTCCATCTTTTCTTTAAAAGATTGAAGTTGTTCCTCACTATATCCAAATGCTTTTTTGAATTCTTCCTGGATAGGTTCCATATACTTTCTGATACTGTCAATATCAAAATACAGTCTCCCCGTTCTTCTAATAAAGAAATCCATTGGGTTCAAGACCATTTCATGGGCTATGGCAAACTGTACTTCGGCACGAATCATTCTAAGATAAACGTCTTTGTTTCGAAGTGCGGAATAGTTCTCTAAAACAGTCTCAGTTTGTTTTCCATAGTTGGTTACCAAATACCAAGCGTCATACTCAGTGAAACCATCTTTTTTAATGCGTTCAAAGATTTCATCAATGTACTTTTTAACGTGCTTGTATTTTTTAAAATCGCTTCCGCAAAGTGGAATCTTATCCGTGGTACATTCTGGTATTTTAGTGCCATCATCTTCCTCCATTTTCTTGGCAATCCTGTTGACAACACGTTCCGCCATTTTACGATATCCTGTCAACTTACCGCCAGCAATGCTGAAGAGCCCCGTATCTGAAGTAAAGATTTCATCCTTTCTGGATAGTTCCGATGCAGATTTTCCTTCTTCGTGTATCAACGGGCGCAGCCCGGCCCATGAAGAAATAATATCTTCCATCTCCAAATTAATATTTGGAAACATATTATTGACCGCGGAAATTAAATAGATCGCATCTGCCAAATCGGTTTTGATATTATCCTTATCTAAGTTGAAATTGGTATCTGTAGTACCAACATAAGTTATTTTTCCTCTTGGTATGGCAAACATCATTCGGCCATCAGGAACATCAAAATACACAGATTGCTTTACCGGGAGTTTTTCTCTTGGAAAAACTAAATGAACTCCTTTGGTCAAATGAAGACGCTTTCCTTTTTTAGAATTGTTCACACTGCGCAATTCATCTACCCAAGGACCTGCGGCACTAATTACATACTTTGATTTTATTGTGAACTCATCACCAGAAACCTCATCCTTTGCTTTTACCCCTGCTACCTTTTCATCTTTATAAATAAAATCGATGACCTTGGCATAGTTCAAGGCTTTGGCGCCATACTGTAAACTGGTCTTTATATTTTCCATGGTCAGTCTGGCATCGTCCGTTCTATACTCTGCGTAATATCCGGCACCGTTCAATATCTTTTTAGGCAAAAGAGGCTCCAGTTTCATCGCCTCTTTTTTTTCCAGCATCTGTCTTTTGTCATCTCCTGTAACTTGGGCAAGAATATCATATACTTTTAGCCCAATGGAAGTTAGCCATTTACCATAAGACCCTCCTTCAATTAATGGTAACAACATTTTTTCAGGAAGTACTAAATGAGGTGCTAGTTTGTGCACTATTGCCCTTTCTGAACCTACTTCCTTCACCAACCAAAAATCAAACTGCTTTAGATATCTAAGACCACCATGAATCAATTTGGTTGATTTACTACTTGTGCCTGAAGCAAAATCTCCTTTTTCCAATAGGGCTACCTTCATTCCTCTAGAAGCCGCATCCAATGCAATTCCACCTCCAGTAATTCCACCCCCAATAACAACTAAATCAAACGTTTCCTTGGTAACCTCTTGAATCGTGTGTTTCCTGTCTAAGTTTGAAAATTTAATGTTCTCTTTCATACGTTTCGCAATTAATTAAGGGCAAACATCAAAATTACATAAAAATGTAAACGTTTACATCATTGGTATGATTAAGTTTACATTAAATCTGGTTGACAGACCCATATTCTTTTTCTAAAAACTCAACTTTAAACTAAAGCCAAAAACCTTTTATAAGTTGCTTTCAAAATTTACTTTAGGCGGAAATCAAAGTAACCCCACGGCACTACTTTTTGTTCCGATCAAAATCATACTCACGTTCTACCAAACATACTCTAACCTTGTACCAAGAATACCATTCCTTAATTCCATTTCTCTGTGCAACCCTATGGTCCATATTTGCTTTCCAATTGGCTATAGCTTCCAGGCTTTCCCAGTAACTAATGGTAATTCCAAGTCCGTCCCTTGCACTTTCAACATCTAAAAAACCCGGTTGTTGCCTTGCCAGGCTTTCCATTTCATCAGCCATCTGTCCATAACCATTATCTCCCTCTGTTCTGGTACTTGTAAAAATTACCGCGTAATATGGTTTTTGAAGTTCCATTTTAGTATATATATTGTTTTTCTATAAAGTAGTTTACCAAAGCTTCTTTCATTAAAACTGATTGCTCTCCCGCTTTTAAAGGAGGTAATTGCTCCTTAATTTTATAATGTGGCCAACCATCATCATCAAAAAAATCAAAATCATAATAGCCATATGGTTCCAACAATCTACAAATGGCAATATGCATTAAATTGACCTTTTCATCTTTTTTAAAGCTTCTATGAAAATTTCCTAATTCCTGTACCCCGACCAAATAGATAATACCATCTATTTCTAAAGGGTCTCCATCTGCAAATTGACTCGATAGTTTTTCTACCAGCAGTTCCCAACGTTCCTTAAGTTTTTCGTCTCTAGACATGTGCTTTTTTAGGAAGCTCAAAGGTACAAATCAATATCCTATATTTGTTAAAAATCCATTTATGAGCTTCTTGGATATTGTTATAGGGATACTTTTGGTTTGGGGCCTATATAAAGGCCTTAAAAATGGGCTTTTTGTAGAAATAGCATCTCTTGTGGCTTTAATAGCTGGTATTTACGGAGCCATACATTTTTCTTACATCACCTCAGATTATCTGGCGGAGAACATGAATTGGAGTGAACGATATTTGAAAATCACTGCTTTTCTGGTTACTTTTTTTGGGATTGTCCTGTTGGTACATTTTGCAGGGAAATTCTTGACCAAAATAGCTGACTTTGCCATGCTCGGGCTTTTGAACAAAATTGCCGGAGGCGTTTTTGGGGCCTTAAAAGTTGCCATAATCATTGGCGCACTGCTTGTATTCTTTGACCGACTTACTTCTTCCTTAAACTTTATCAACGAGGACACAAAAAAAGAATCCATTTTTTACGAACCTGTAAAGGAAATTGGCGCTTTTGTTTTTGCTCTAGTACTGCAGGAAAAAGAAAATCAATCTGATGAAATTTAAGTTTGGTTCCTCCATTCATAAAATGGTATTTCTGTTCATTTAGATCATATCACTTCTTCATACAAAAGGTGCCTTTTTTCCGATAAATGGGAATTACCAAGGTGTCAAAAAGCAGTATATTTTGCCAAATTCTACAAGTCATCGGATTAATTAGCAATCACATGGAGATTTTATGGCATCAGAGCTCCTGCCCTCTAGTTTAGCCTCTAGAACACTTGAGATGCATAGAACACATCTCTACTATTGCCCCCGGAAATGAAAAAAATATATTACACTTTTTTAGTTGCAATATCTGTGGTGATATTAAGCATGTGCAGTAAAACATCTTCTGTTGAAGAAGAAAAATTTGAAGAGGCCCTTCTGGAAAACGAAAAGGCCGTTATTAATCCATCAGAAATGGAAACAGAGGTACTTGGCTTGATTAATGATTACAGAGTATCAATAGGAGCAAGTAAATTACAATCTAACAGTACATCTTATCAATACGCAGAAGAGCATAACAATTATATGATCGCACAGAAAAAACTTAGTCATGACAATTTTCAATCCAGAGCCTCAAAAATAGCCCTGGAAACAGGAGCCGTAGATGTAGGAGAGAATGTTGCAAGGTACTATACAACCGCACAGTTAGTATTTGATGGTTGGATAGAGAGTGCCTCCCATAAAGAAGCCATTGAAGGAGGATACACCCACACCACATTAAGTATTACATTGGATAAAGATGGCAGACCTTACTTTACACAGATTTTCATGAAAGTGGAATAAGACTGTTTTATTAGATTTTAGATATTGTATTTGGTAAAGACCTGCGCGCTGCGCAGGTCTTTTTTGTTAAACCCTATGTTCCAATAAAGGTTTTTTATACCTTTCCTAAAATCTTTGCAATGGCTATTCAGGCACCTTTTAATCTTAACAAATGGATAGAAGAAAACCGGGACTCTCTAAAACCCCCGGTAGGCAACAGAAATTTATATAAAGATGCGGGAGACTATATAGTGATGATTGTTGCAGGCCCCAATGCCCGTAAAGATTATCATTATAACGAGACCGAAGAGCTTTTTTACCAACTTGAAGGAAACATTGAAATTCATATTCAAGAGGATAGACAAAAAAAGACCATGAAACTGGGTCCGGGCGATATGTACCTGCACCCAGCTAAAGTACCACATTCACCAGTGCGGCATGAAGGATCTATTGGTTTAGTGGTGGAGCGAAAAAGAGCGGATATGAACGTGGATGATGGCTTATTGTGGTTTTGTGACAACTGCAACCACAAGCTGTATGAAGCTTATTTTACACTACATGATATTGAGAAAGATTTTTTAAGTCATTTTAAGCACTTTTATAGTTCCGAAGAATTGCGCACTTGCAATAATTGTGGAACAATTATGCCAGTTGATGAACGATTTATAGCAAAAGATTAATTATGTTACTAGCAGCAAAATTTATTATAGTAGTGGTAGCCATCCTACATTTTTACTTTTTATGGTTAGAGATGTTTGCCTGGACCACCAAAGCCAAGAAAGTATTCCGCAGTTTTCCAGAAGATTTGTTTGAACCCACTAAGACCTTAGCAGCAAACCAAGGTCTTTATAATGGGTTTTTAGCAGCGGGGCTTGTTTGGTCCCTGCTCATACAGGATTCATCATGGCAGGTTTATGTCTCGCTTTTTTTTCTTGGCTGTGTGGCAATTGCCGGAATCTATGGTGCAGCAACAGCATCAAAAAAAATATTCACAGTCCAAGCACTTCCTGCACTACTTGGAATTACATTCCTCTTATTACATTATTTCCTTTAGGAAATCTTCGCTTGACCACATCAGGATTATTCGTAGTTTTGAAAAATATAACAATACACGTATAAAAAGTTATAAATGTCAAAAATTGCAACTGCTTTTGGAATAAATGAAGCCCTAAAACAACTTGGGTTAACGGAAATAAATGAAGGTACGTCCACTGGGTCAAAAAACTTTGGCTCGGGTGAGGTAATATCTTCTTTTTCTCCCGTGGACGGAGCCCTTATTGGGAAGGTAAAAACCACGTCTCCATCAGATTATGAAAAAGTGATGGAAACCGCTACTTCGTCATTCAAAGAATGGCGCATGATGCCCGCTCCTCAAAGAGGAGAAATCGTAAGACAGTTTGGCGAAAAATTACGAGAGCTTAAGGAACCGTTGGGCAAACTGGTATCCTATGAAATGGGAAAGTCTTATCAGGAAGGATTGGGCGAAGTTCAAGAAATGATAGATATCTGTGATTTTGCAGTAGGTCTATCAAGACAATTACATGGATTGACCATGCATTCGGAACGCCCAGGACATAGAATGTACGAACAGTATCATTCTTTAGGAGTGGTAGGCATTATTTCCGCTTTCAATTTCCCTGTTGCCGTTTGGGCTTGGAACACGGCCCTAGCTTGGATTTGTGGTGACGTATGTGTTTGGAAGCCATCTGAAAAAACTCCTATGTGCGGTATTGCCTGCCAAAATATAGCTGCTGAAGTCTTTAAGGCAAATAATTTGCCAGAAGGCATTTCATGTCTAATAAATGGGGATTACAAAGTTGGTGAAATGATGACCCAAGACAATAGAATTCCTTTGGTATCTGCCACTGGGTCTATTCGTATGGGAAAAATAGTTGCTCAAGCAGTGGCGGCAAGGTTAGGAAAATCCTTGTTGGAGCTTGGAGGCAACAACGCCATTATTGTTACTCCAGATGCTGATATTAAAATGACCGTTATTGGTGCTGTTTTTGGTGCTGTGGGAACAGCAGGACAGCGATGTACCTCAACAAGAAGGTTAATTATTCATGATTCAATCTATGATAAAGTTAAAGATGCTGTTGTAGCTGCCTACAAACAGTTGCGAATTGGAAATCCTTTAGATGAAAACAATCATGTTGGTCCTTTAATCGATACTGATGCTGTCTCCATGTATAAGAAAGCATTGGAGAAAGTAGTCGCTGAAGGAGGGAAAATTATTGTAGAAGGAGGGGTTCTAGAAGGTGAAGGCTACGAAAGTGGTTGTTATGTAAAACCTGCCATCGCTGAAGCTCAGAATAATTTCGAAATTGTACAACATGAGACTTTTGCCCCTGTATTATATTTATTAAAATATTCTGGAGATGTTGAAAATGCCATTGCCATTCAAAATGGTGTGGTCCAAGGTCTTTCCTCAGCTATAATGACAAACAATCTTCGTGAGGCTGAGCGTTTTCTATCTGCTTGGGGTAGTGATTGTGGTATTGCTAATGTAAATATTGGAACATCAGGTGCTGAAATAGGTGGGGCCTTTGGAGGAGAAAAAGAGACGGGCGGTGGTCGCGAAAGTGGCTCAGATGCATGGAAAATCTATATGCGTAGACAGACCAATACAATTAACTATACTACAGAATTACCTCTGGCTCAAGGTATAAAATTTGACTTGTAAAAAAGAAAAGGCCGCCATTCCCGATGAACTTAGAATTGGCGGTCTTTAAAACCAACTTAACTAACTCAAACTTAAATTAAACCCCATTTCAGTGCCGGAACTTTGTCGGGAGAAATAGGGTTTCTTACCTAATATTTATCTAAGTTCAGAATATTTCTTTTACATATTAACCGCTATATTATCATTGGTCTTAAAAAGTGTATGATTGGCATTTTTTGGTACATCTTCTGTTTTTAAAATCCTTGCCATTTTATACGCCCTACGTTCTAATCCTCTCAGATTCTTTAAGTTAAACCATTTATTTTAGCATTTTTTTAATACTTTGCTGTTCTAATCACTAAAATCATTTACTAATGACAAGAAAGACCGCCTATTTACTGGGGATACTTGCTGTCGTCATTATTGGAACATTTCTCTACGTGGATCTTTGCAGTGAATGTAGGATTGCCAGCAATCAAGAAGCAGCTATAACCCCACAATCAATAACAACACTTCCAACTTATCCTTTTTTGGTTAACGATGGCGATTATTCATTTGAAGCAAATGAAAATTTTAACTTCAACGAATCTAGTCCATCCTTTTTAATGCCAATTTCAGGTGAACTAAAAAATGGCATTTTCAGCCTTAAAGATTATTTAAGCTCCAACAATCAGAAAACAATTGATCTTACTGGTTTTTATTCAGATAAAGAAGAAAACCATTCTTCTTTTTCCACTTTGGGATTGGCAAGGGCCCATTCTGTTAAAAACCATTTAGTGCTTAATGGCATTCCATCTGAACAAATCAATACGATGGGAAAGCTAAAAGAAGATATGATTCCCAACAAAGGAGTTTTCTGGGGACCTATTGCCTACAATATTTCAACAACAGTGGAGGAGCCTTCAATCGTAAACTAAATACTTAACTATAAAATAATAGAAAATGAATTTTGAAAATCTAAATATATGGTGCTGGATTATTCCAGCATTGGTCGGAATCATTTCGGGAGTTCTAGGTTATCTTATTGGAAAAAGCAAGGATGTCTCCGTTATTGACACCTCTTCAGATACCAATAAACTAGAAACGGAAAATGCAAAACTAAAGGCTGATCTTGCCGCATGTAACAAAAAGCTTTCGAATGCGGGCGGCCAAAAAGAAGCAGCTATACCTGCAGCTTCTTTGGATACAAATGCACCTGTGGCCATGATATTTGATATGACAGCTGCAAAAGCGGCCATGGGCAAAAGAATAAAACAAGATGACCTAAAAATAGTTGAAGGTATTGGCCCTAAAATTGAAGGGTTGTTTCATAACTTCGGAATTAAAACTTGGAAAGCACTATCTGAAGCTTCCACTATTAAATGCCAAGAAGTACTTAATTCTGGAGGGAGCAGATATAGAATCCATGATCCTGCATCATGGCCCATGCAAGCAAAAATGGCATATGAAGGTCAATGGAAGGATTTATCCAAATGGCAGATAAAGCATAAGGCAGGGAAATTCTGATTTAGTCTTCTAGACAAAAAAAAGGCCAATTGGCCTTTTTTTATAACATCCCATTTGCTTGGACCCATTTGAACTTATATTGGTCCTGGCTAAACTGCATTCGCTCAGAGATTCTTTGAAGTCTTTCCGGAAGTTTCATTAAATACTCACGGGCCTTTTCGGCTTGTTCAGAAAGTCCTCTTATATTTCCTACTTCCCAGTAATCGTTTAATTTCTTTAAAATTTCAATGTAATCCTGAGCTGTATATACGCCAAGACGCTGGGCACAATCCGAAAATTGCTCAAAGGCAGTTCCTATGCTTTCTCCAGATTCCCTTAAAAAGTGTGCTGGCATTACAATCTTCTTCTTCATCATATCGGCGAAAGCTTCTATTATTCCATTAGGGTCCTGTCCCATAATTGTCTTCACAAATTCCCGATAGGCCAAATGGTGCCGCATCTCATCCCCTGCAATTATATTGCACATTTTGCTCAGTAAACCATTTCCTTTTTGACGTGCCATCTTACCGACTCTTTTATGGGAAATATTGGTGGCCAACTCTTGAAATGTGGTATAAACAAAGTTCTTGTATGGATCCCTATCTGTGCCTATATCAAAACCGTCAGATATTAAATGTTGGGTGGTAATTTCAACCTCTCTCATATTAACCCGTCCAGATAGGTACAGATACTTGTTCAGTACATCTCCATGTCTGTTTTCCTCTGCTGTCCAAGCCCTCACCCATTTGCTCCAACCATTTTCCTTACCGCTATGTTGGTCTATCCCTTCAACATCCATCAACCAAGATTCATATGTGGGCAAGGCTTCTTCTGTAATGGTATCGGCAACTAAAGTTACCCAAAAGTCATATCCCAATTCTTTTGCTTCCTCTCTAATCTGTTCGGTCTCCGCAAAGAAATTGTCGTTCTGAGAATCTGGTAAAAAATCACTCGGTTGCCATATCTCTTCTATGGGTATAAGAAACGAATCCATAAAGCCCTGTACTTTTGGTTCTATGGCTTGCATAACCTCTAACCGAATATTTTTTAATGACATACTATAGTTTTTGGTAAAGGTCTTTATTAAAATCCAATAAACTGTGCTATTGTGTTAGTTTCTGCCCTTTTCTCTAGGATAAAAAGTATGCACCGGATCACTTTGCCAAAACTGCTTGGTTTCTACATCCATCATGGTCAAGGCGCCCATAAATGCTGCGCCCGTATCTACATTCCATACATTGGCTCCTCTTTTTGGTACAGTCGTTTCTGTTTTTGACAGTGGCGTATGCCCAATAAAAATCTCTTTATAGTGGGTCAACCTTTTTGGAAAGTTGTCATCATCAGGTTTTAACTTTGGATTTAGTGCTCTCGCCAATTCCCATAGCGTTCTATCCCAATAAAACAATTGGTCAAAATATTCAAATTCAACTCCCTTTAGGTTGGTATATCCGGCATGTAGGTATAGTCTATTACCAGAACCTAGATAATAATTCTGTAGCTCATCATAAAACCTAAGATGTGCATCCCAAGTATCTCTTTTCGCCCTCATGTATGAATTTCTAGTTGCTATGCCTCCGTGGGCCAACCATTGTGGATTATCTTCCTGGGTCAGCAACCAGTCCTTACAAAGCTCATCATGGTTTCCCCTTATAAAGGTGCAGTTATGGCTGGCTTTTAATGCTATCAAGAAATCTATCGTCTCCACTGCCGTGCTCCATCCATCAACATAGTCTCCTAAAAAAATTAGGTGGTCATCTTGATCAACCGCAGCCAAATCCATTAGTTGCTCCAGCGCTTTTACGCCTGAATGAACATCACCTATTACCAAAGTTCTCATGCCACAAATTTTACGCAATTATCCACAACAACAAAGGTTTTGATCAAAAAACCAACTCTAAGAATGATTCAAAAGTCTTTAATACTCTTATTTGCATTTGGTTAACAGCGTATTTCATCGATTCTTGTAGGAATATTTTAACAATACTTTAATTTTTTGTTATATTGAAAGGCTAATTCATTTAATCTCAACTATATGAAAAAACGACTACGCACTAAACCCCTATTTTCTTTTTTTACCATTTTCCTCTTCATTTTTACAGGAGTTCAAGCACAAAACTTGAAAAAAACTCATGATGATGCCCCCAAAAAAGGGCACGATCTTTACAAAAAGTCCAAACTTTACGACAGTAAAACAGGCCCTGTTGGCGCAAAGCCAAAAGCAGTCGGCGACCGTGCCATGGATAGATTGGAATATGAGTTTAGACAGGTACAAGATCCTTTTACCAAAACAATTCCGGAAAACATTCTTGAGAGGGCCGCAGAGTTCTCTGGGAAAATTGACTCAACGGACATTCAACAACAAATGTCAAAAACCTATGGTGGAGAAGCTTCAAAGAAGAGATTTTTCTATTTTAGAGGTAGAGGCCCTGCCAATGTAGGTGGAAGAACAAGAGCCTTGGCCATTGATAGAAGAAACGAAAACACCATTTTGGCCGGTGGCGTTTCTGGAGGGCTTTGGCGTTCTACAAACGCTGGGGAATCCTGGAGAAGGGTTACCAGAAAATGGCAGAACCCAAGTATTACGGGCATTGTTCAGGACCCAAGAAAGAATCGCCAAAATGTTTGGTACTATGCTTCAGGGGAACGTTATGGAAACTCAGCCGGAGCGCCCGGAGCATTCTATCAAGGTTCTGGAATATATAAGTCTTATAATAATGGAAGAAGTTGGTTCAGAATGCGAAATACTTCTGATAATGATGTCACTTCCATTACCTCTTTTGATTTGATCAACAGCATTGCCGTAGATCCTAAAAATGGCGATGTCTATGCAGCTACTTTTGATGGCTTGTTTCGATCAGAAAATGGAGCGCGATCTTTTGAGGAAGTTCTGCCCAGTGGATTTGACAGTCAAACTGAAGTTATTATCACTCCTAACGGGACCATATATGGTACTGTAGATATTTTTGGAGGCGAAAATGCCGGTTTTTACACCTCACAAGATGGAGACACTTGGACCAATATTACTCCAGCGGGCTTATTCCCTTCTTTTGGAAGAACGGTCATGGCCTATGATCCCTCAGATGAAAATCGTGTCTTTTTCTTTTCTTATGACCTAAGTAATGCTGGTGAGGCATTTCTTTGGAGATATCAAGCAGATGCTGCCACACCAGAAGAACAATGGGTGGATTTAACAGCAAACCTTCCTACTAATATTGGAGGACTTGCTGGAGACTTAAATCTTCAAGGGGCGTATAATATGATAATTAAGGTACACCCAACAAATCCCGACTTGGTATTCTTAGGAGGCACTAATCTTTATAGGTCTACCACTGGCTTTACAACTCCTACCGGGTTTGAAGGCTGGATCGGCGGCTATACAATTTTCAGTGATAGTTTTGGACTCTACCCAAATCATCATCCAGATCAGCACAACTTGGTTTTTTTACCTTCCAATCCAAATAAGGCTATTTCAGCTAATGATGGTGGGGTGCAAGTCACAGAAGATATATCCATAACCACTGAACCCGTTAGCTGGACTTCATTGAACAACAGCTATATTACTACCCAGCCATATGCCATTGCTATAGATCCTGAAGGGAATAGCAGGGATATCGTTGCTGGTTTTCAGGACAACGGAACATGGTTCACTAATTCTACAAACAAAAGTGATCCATGGGTCGAAGATTTTGGTGGTGACGGTTCTTACAATGCCATAGCAGATGGCGGCCTTACCCGATACGTTTCGGCGCAGTTTGGTGTTGTCTTTCGTTTTAATTTTGATGAAGCTGGTGAGTTTGTGTCCTTCACCAGGGTGCAGCCTGCCGGCGCAAGTGGATTTGACTTTGTAGCTCCTTTTGTTCTTGATCCTATCAATGACAATATAATGTATATGCCCGCGGGCGATCGTATGTGGCGTAATAATAATTTAGATGAAATTCCTTTGTTCTCAAACGCACCAACTTCTGTAAACTGGGCAGAACAAACACAAACGGCCACCCCTGATGGTTCCTTAATCACAGGTTTGGACATTTCTAAATTCCCAGTTGCCAACAGATTGTATTACGGCACATCCAGTGGTATGATCTTTAAGGTGGAAAATGCAAACATAGATGACCAGGTACCCGTGGATATCTCTTCGGGAAAAGGACTTCCTACCGGTAACATTAATCAGATTTATGTAGACCCAACAAATTCCAATCGCGTTTTTGCGGTTTTCTCCAACTACAACATTAAGAGTATTTTTATGAGTAAAAACGGAGGAGATACTTGGGAAAGCATCAGTGGTAACCTAGAGCAAAATAAAGATGGTACAGGGAACGGCCCATCTGTTCGATGGTTTGCCATTAGTGGAAACAACAATATTTATTTTGCCGGAACAAGTACTGGACTGTATGCCTCTTTTTACCTAAATGGTGATCGCACACGCTGGTACCGCGAACCTGCCATTGTTGGTAATGTTGTTGTCCCCCAAGTTAGAACAAGAGAAGACGGGTTTGTTGCTGTGGCCGCGCATGGAAATGGTGTATATAACGCCCAGTTCTATGCATCACGCTCGCCAGAAGCAAAATTGAGTACGGCTTATTTGCTTCCTGATTTGGTTTTACCCTTAAACAGTCCAGACAAAGAAGTGAATGTAAAAGATCTATTTGTTAATTCTAGGGGAAGACCAATTTCCATTGAGCTTACCAATTCCAACCCAGATTTGGTGACAGCAGTTCTTGATGGCGATATCATTTCATTGTCTTTCGCACCAGATTCAGAAGGTTCCGCAGCCATTGGCTTAATTGCAACATCTGGTAGAGAACAAGTTGCGGAAGGGTTTACAGTAACGCTGACAGAGTTTCCAATTTATGAGCAAAATAATGTCTCAACCAGCAGCACACCATCACAGTTGATTCCTGATTTTGGTGGAGCGTTATTGCAGTCAGCAGATGATTTCATTGTTCCAGAAGGAAGTCAATGGACCGTAAATAGCATTTTAGCTTTTGGCGGGGCAAATAACAGTCCCTCTTTGACCAGTGCAACTGTGGTTATTTATGAAGATAACGGAGGTTTCCCAGGAGCTGTGGTATATGACAGTGGTGCAATAGCGCCTGTTACCGCACCTACTAATACAAATCTTGGCTTGGATCTTCCAGAACAAGTGGTGTTGGAATCTGGAACCTATTGGCTTTCTGTATATGCCAATCTAAATTTCTTTCCAAACGAAACACAGTGGTTCTGGTTTACACAGGCAGGGCTAATTGGAAATAGCAATTTATTTAGGGATACCGCAGACTTGTTTGGTACTGGCGCTGTAGATTGGGTTCCTACCAACCTTGTTTTTGGAGGTGCTCCTGAGGATCAAATATTTCAGATTTTTGGAACTGTCGATAGTGGTTCCACTGGGGATACCGCTGTAGAAATAGCTCCCTCTGGAATTTCTGACCAAACGGACCCTCAAAGTTTAGCAACCGTTGAGACAGAGGTGATTACCGCGGTTTGGCCTAATCCTTCAACTGATGAATTCTATTTTGCCCTTAAAAATACCGAAGATGAAAAAGTAAGTGCTCAAATCTTCAATATGGTAGGACAAAAAGTTTTTGAAATGGAAGGGTCAAGTAGCTCCAAACCTATAATTTGGAATGCTTCTAATAGTCCTGCAGGAATTTATTTTGTAAAAATCACAGGATCAAGAACAAACGAAAATTTTAAAATAATTAAAAAATAAAACTCAATAAAATTCACTTAAAAAGGCGTGATTAATCACGCCTTTTTTTATAACATCCACTAAATGATTTCATACGTATATACTTAAAAGTTAAATCCTTATGAAACCTTTTATTTTGTTGATACTTTTCTTTTTGAGCAATTCATGTAATCAAAAAGATGATGTATCCCTTTTAGAGAACACTCAAAATGAAGAAACCATTATAGAACAGCAGCTATTAGGACCAAATGAGATAATGCTCAGAATTAAAATCCTTGAGAGCACCGAGACAAACAAGGAGGTGTGTGGCTCAAATAAAGAGCATGTTTTCGCTGCAGAAGTAGTGGACATTCTAGAATCAGGTAGCAGCATAACAAACAAGCTTTCCAAAGAGCAAAAACTTGATGTTGTTTTTCTTTTTGATCCAGGACAATTGGAAAGTGGCATTACCTTAGAAGCAAAAGCCAAAGAAAGCTTATGTCCAGATGCCACGATTACATATTTTACCGTAATAGCACATAAAATTTTGGAATAGAACTTTTTTTCTCCTTACATTGGAATACCTAATTTTCAATACTAGGAATGAGAAAAGTATTCTGCATTGGAGAACTGTTAATAGATTTTGTTGCTGAAAAGCAAGGAAATGATCTTTCCAAAGCAACTCAATTTACCAAAAAAGCAGGTGGCGCACCCGCAAATGTAGCCTGTGCAATAGCCAAACTTGGCGGAAAAGGAGTCTTTGTAGGTTGTGTAGGAGATGATCCTTTTGGAAGCTTTCTACTAAGCACTGTCAAAAAAGAGGGTGTCGATATTTCATTGGCACAACGGTCCAAGACCTTTACTACACTTGCCTTTGTTTCCTTAGCAGAAGATGGAGAACGAGACTTTGTATTTAGTAGGGGTGCAGATAAAGAATTAGCTTATGACCCATCTTTAAGAAAGGACTTTCATGGGAATCTTTTACACTTAGGGGCTGCAACAGCACTTCTTGGGGGCTCCTTGGAAAAAGCATATGGAAAATATTTGTTTGATGCTTTCACCAAAGAAATGTTTATCAGCTTTGATCCAAATTTTAGAGGTGACCTTTGGAAAGAAAACGAAAAGCAGTTTATTAAAAAGTGTATGCCCTTTATTGAAAAATCTCATCTATGTAAGTTCAGCTTAGAAGAGGCTTTACTCCTTTCGGGAAAAAAGGATGTTAATGAAGCATGTGATTTTTTTCATGAGGTAGGCACTAAAATCATAACGGTCACCCTTGGCAAAGAGGGTACGTTGTTAAGTTCAAACAATACAAAAAAGATAATTCCAAGTATTGCGGTAAAGCCTATAGATACTACAGGGGCAGGAGATGCCTTTATAGGTTGTTTGTTATATCAAATAGCGGACCTAGGTAATTTTAATCGCGTTTTCGAAGATTATGAACTACTTGCTAAAATGGTCCAAAAAGCTAATAAAGCGGGCGCCATTACCACTACCAATTATGGAGCCATAGTCGCTCTTCCCACAAAATCACAGCTTGAAAATTAAATGAACCAAGCTACTTTACATAAACTGATTTCATCAAAATTTGAAGAAAAGAACCCAAAAGCTCTTTTTGAACTTAGACTGGCCACTAACCTAAGTCTTATTCAACAATTATTCTTTTCCGTTTATCCAGAGGAGAAACATGGTAAGGACTTTTCAAGATTGCTGGATCTTTTACCTAAACTATTTGCTTTGCGACCACCAGAATTAGTAAATCAAGACCTAAGAAGACTTGAGATGGGCAATTGGTACCAATCGGAAAAAATGGTGGGTATGCAATTATATGTGGAGCATTTCAACAAAGATTTAAACGGGCTTAAAAAAAAGCTGCCCTATCTAAAAGAACTAGGGGTGAATTTCTTGCACCTCATGCCTATTACCACTCGCCCCAAGGGAGAAAATGATGGCGGCTACGCCGTTAACGATTATCTGCAAGTGGACAAAAAATATGGTACTAAAAAAGACCTTCTTGACTTAACACAGGAGCTTAGAAAGCAAGATATGTTCTTAATGCTGGATTTTGTGGTCAACCATACTTCCAATGAGTTTACTTGGGCAAAGAAGGCTGCAAAAGGTGATAAAAAATACCAAGGGTACTACTACACTTTTGAAAACGAAACCATACCAAAAGAGTTTGAAAAGTCATTGCCAGAAGTTTTCCCTGAAACCTCTCCCGGGAACTTCACCTATATTCCTGAAATGGATCATTGGGTCATGACGGTTTTCAACAACTATCAATGGGATTTAAATTATACAAATCCAGAGGTTTTTATGGAAATGTTGACCCATTTGGTGAAATTGTCCAATATGGGTGTGGATTTGGTGCGTTTTGATGCGTTGGCATTTCTTTGGAAAAAAATGGGCACCATATCCCAAAACCTGCCAGAAGCACATAATTTAATTGCTTTGTTCCGAATGTGTTTACAAGTAATTGCCCCAGGAACTATATTCTTGGCCGAGGCAATTGTTGCACCAACCCAGATCATTAAATACTTTGGTGAAGATCAAAAGAAAGGGAACGAATGCGAGGTTGCCTACAATGCTTCTTTAATGGCATTGTTATGGAATTCCGTTGCTACAAAAAAAACAGTCTTACTTTATAAAAGTCTTACCAGTGTTCCCACAAAACCAAAGGACTGTACTTGGATCAATTACATTCGCTGTCATGATGATATTGGATTAGGGTACGAAAATAAGTTTATTGAAGAAATTGGTTGGAATCCGCAACAGCACCGAAAATTTTTGTTAGATTATTATTGCCAACGGTTGGATTGGTCGGATGCTGTAGGTTTAATGTTCATGTACAATCCCAAAACCGGAGATGGCAGAATTACCGGTAGTGCGGCATCATTATTAGGGTTGGAAAAGGGTTTGAATGAAAAAGATAATACCACAATTAATGGAGCCATTGCAAAAATTATAATGTTCCATGGTGTTATTCTAGCTTATGGTGGAATCCCCATGATCTATGCAGGGGATGAGGTAGGCACTTTAAACGATTACTCTTTTTTAGAGGAAACTGCAAAAAAAGAAGATAGCCGCTGGGTAAATAGACCAAAACAGGATTGGAATATTATTGCAAAACTCAATGGCAAAAAACTTCCTCAGTCCAAAATATTCAAAACACTGCAAAAATTGATTGCCATCAGGAAAGAAAACCCTGTTTTTGCAGACAGCAACAATTTAACCCTGCACAATACCGGTAATGACCATATCTTGGTTTTTGAACGTACGGGCAATTCAATCGAAGGCGTGCTGGTAATTTGCAATTTTGATGAAAACCCGCAGGTAATAGAAGCAAGTTGGATTCTCAAGCTTGGCTATTTTACCAAGGGAGAACCAAAAGATTTAGTGTCCAATAAAAAAATATCGATTAAAAGTGGCCTTTTAGAGATAATGCCATACCAAATTCTCTGGCTAAAAAAATCCTAGTTGTACCTTACCTTTCTTAAAATTCGTAGTGATTCTTTTAACGACCCATAAACCCTTTCATTTGCAACTTTCAATAATGGCCGCGCCTGTTCCATTTGTTCTTTTGCTTCCTCAAATCCATTTAAATAACAAATAAGGGATGTCGCCGGCAAATGTGTTAGGTCTATTTCCTCGGTCTTGCTCAATTTAATTTTCTTTTCCAGCTTTTGCAATAAGGAGCTGTTGGTGTTAAAAACATGGTGCAATGTCTTTTTATCGTACTGCGGAGGTTCAAAAATCAGTTCGCTGTTAATCGTGTATTTGCCGTTGTCAGAAAATGTAATGATCATCTGTTCCAAAGGGTAATACTTTTGTTGTGAACCCAACCCCAACTGTACAAATTCCAACGTGCTAAATGAATGATCATCATAAGTAATGGTAATTTCATCCAAAGCAGAATAAAATAACTTAACCTGTTCGTTGATCAATTCAATATCTACTCTTGAGTAATAGGTTTTATTATTGACTTTTTTCTTGTTCCCCGCCCAACAAACTACAAACTGTTCTTTGAAAACCTTATAATCGCTGGTTAGATCTGCATGCCTGCTATTGATAAAATTGATGACCGCATCCAAGGTCAATTCAATATTGTTTCTGGCATGTTGCTCTATGGTTGCAACTGCCTCAGAATTAATATCCTTTAGCTCAATATCAAAAGCCTTGGGCAGGCTAATACTACCCTCTCGGAAGAATACCGCCCCACCATAATACTTCCATATGTTTTTTCTAAGCGCACAGATTTTTCCGTTGGACTTGATAGTGACCAAGCCAACAACCTTGCCTTCTGGCAAATGCGGAAAAGGTATATTCTCATATGAAATAATAGGGGGATTATCTAAGTAGGCATTTACCAAATTTTGAATCTTGCTGTCATCAAAAAAATCCACCCCAACTATCTTATTGTCCTCATCTTCTACTCCTATAACAATGAATGAATTATTTATTGGATTGCTGTTCGCTAGCGCACAAACATGTTTTAAAAACTTTGCTTTTCCTTCCTTTTCACCTATTGATATAAACCTCTTTTTGTCATAAAAACTGTTCTCATCATTATGCGCTAAAAGATTCTTAACCAGTAGGCGTTTGTTAATCATAACTCCTTCTTCACTATGGTACTACTAGCCTGTGCAGTAGGCATAACCACTAAATCTGCAATGTTAACGTGGTAAGGACGGGTAATGGTAAAATGTATGATATCTGCAATATCCTGAGGTTTTAAGGCTTGAAACCCTTGGTATACTTTTTCAGCTCTATCCACATCTCCTTTAAAACGTACATCGCTAAATTCTGTCTCCACCAGTCCTGGATTTATAGCTCCAACTCTTATCCCATAGGCATTTAGATCTAACCGCATTCCCTGGTTAATGGCATCCACGGCATGTTTGCTTGCGCAATACACATTTCCCTTAGGGTACACTTCCTTTCCTGCGGTAGAGCCTATATTAATAATATGGCCAGATCTACGCTCCACCATTTTAGGCACTACAGCTTTTGAAACATATAGCAGTCCTTTTACATTTATGTCCAACATGGCATCCCAATCATCCAAACTTCCTTCATCAATGGTATCCAGGCCATGTGCATTCCCTGCATTGTTAATTAAAATATCTATTTGAGAAAATGAAGTTGGTAAGTTTTGAATGGACTTGAACACGGCTTCTTTCTCTCTTACATCAAAATTAAGCGTGTGAACGTTGGTTTTCTTTCCTAAATGGTCTTGAAGCATATTCAGTCTTTCTTGTCTACGACCGCAAAGAATTAAATTGAATCTATGCTCTGCCAATAACTCTGCGGTTGCCTTACCTATTCCACTAGTTGCTCCAGTAATTAAAACTGTTTGTGCATTTTCCATATTCTGTATTTCATGTTTTAAGGAACAGGATGCCCTTGACTTGAAGCTAAAAGTATAAACCAATCTTGTAAATCCAAATCTATTTTTGCGGCTTTTGCGGATAGGACAATCCTATCTTTATTACTTGTGCCTATAACAGGGTGAACCTTTGCCGGGTGCTTTAAAATCCATGCCAATAAAAGCTGACTCTCGTCCACATTATATTTTTCTGCAAGAACAGTAATTGTCCCTTTTATTCTCTTGGTTTGTTCATTATGCTCTCTGAATAAATTTCCCAAGGGACTCCAAGCCATGGCCATTCTTCTATTTGCTATACAATCGTCAAAAGTGCCATCATACATTGGAGCATTATGAGACAATGAAAACTCCACTTGGTTACCCAAAACTGGAATTGCCTTTTCAAGCATTGCTATTTGAGAAGAAGTAAAATTAGACACCCCAAACTGTTTTATCTTGCCACTTTCCAATAAATGATTGATTGCCTCCGCAATTTCAAAAGGTTCCATAAGAGGACTTGGCCTATGCAACAACAGCAAGTCCAAATATTCGGTATTTAACTTTTTCAGGGACTCTTCTACAGACCAAATAATATAATCTTTGTTGTATTCATAATGCCCCACCCGATTATCTCTTCCAGAAGTCATTTGAATTCCGCATTTAGAAATTAGTTGAATGGATGATCTGTCTATTCCACTTTCTGCATAAGCTTTTCCAAAATCAGATTCGGTCCCATAATCTCCATAAATATCAGCATGGTCAAAAGTTGTTAGCCCATTATCCACACAATGAAGCATTAAATCAATCATCTCTTTTTTTGAAAGTTTTTTCCCCCAACTTCCCCAGGTCATAGCCCCTGCTATAATTCTGGAATAATAATCTGTATATTGCATATAAAGTGAAAGTATAAAATTAAACCCTTAAATACTTCACAAAACTGGGGCTTCCGCGTTTTTTTTAACCATTAATTAACAGACGGATTTTAAATTAATTTTCATTTTGCACTTCTTAGAAAAAACACTAACATTAACACATTACGATAAAAGTTAATATGGAAGAAAACACTACTATAGATATTAGTGCTGTGAATGAAAAAATTGCCAAGGAAAGTGCTTTTATTGACTTGCTTACGCTTGAGATGAATAAGGCTATTGTTGGTCAAAGGCATATGGTGGAAAGACTGCTAATTGGTCTTTTGGGTCAAGGACATATTCTTTTGGAAGGGGTTCCTGGATTAGCAAAAACATTGGCCATTAATACCTTGGCGAAAGCAGTAAAGGGAGATTTTAGCAGAATCCAGTTTACGCCAGATCTCTTGCCGGCAGATGTTGTGGGAACATTGATCTACAACATGAAGGAAAATGATTTTTCCATTAAAAAGGGGCCTATTTTTGCCAATTTCGTTTTGGCGGATGAGATTAACAGAGCTCCTGCAAAAGTACAATCGGCACTTTTAGAAGCTATGCAGGAGAGACAGGTGACCATTGGGGATGAGACTTTTAAATTGGATGCGCCTTTTTTGGTTATGGCCACCCAAAACCCGGTTGAACAAGAAGGAACCTATCCTTTGCCTGAGGCACAGGTAGACCGTTTTATGTTGAAAACGGTAATCGATTATCCAAAGCTTAACGAAGAACAACTTATTATGCGTCAAAATCTAAGTGGCGCCAATGAACCCATAAAACCGGTGGTGACCTTAAAACAAATTTTAAGCGCTCAAAAAGCGGTTCGCGAGGTTTACATGGATGAAAAAATAGAAAAATACATTTTAGATTTGGTGTTTGCCACCAGATATCCAGAAAAATACAACCTTGAAAATCTAAAACCCCTTATCAGTTTTGGTGCCTCCCCAAGGGGAAGCATCAATTTGGCAAATGCCTCCAAATGTTATGCATTTATTAAAAGAAGAGGATATGTTGTTCCGGAAGATGTAAGAGCTGTCGTTCATGACGTGCTAAGGCATCGTATTGGAATTACCTATGAAGCTGAAGCTGAGAATATCACTTCCGAGGAAATCATAAACAAGATTGTCAACGAGGTAGAAGTACCCTAGAAAAGTTAGCAGTTGGCAGTTTCGATTGGTGGCGCCCTCAAAAAAATAACCTACCATCACTAAATACTGACAGCTAAACACTGTTTGCTTACAGATGGATACAAAAGAACTACTTAAGAAAGTACGAAAAATTGAGATAAAGACGAGACGTCTTTCCGACCATATTTTTGGTGGGGAATACCACTCTACCTTTAAAGGAAGAGGTATGACCTTTAGCGAAGTTCGCCAATACCAATTTGGAGATGATGTTAGAAGCATTGACTGGAACGTTACCGCACGCTACAACGAACCTTATGTAAAAGTTTTTGAGGAAGAAAGAGAGCTGACGATGATGTTGATGGTTGATGTAAGTGGTTCCGAACTTTTTGGAACTACCAATCAATTTAAAAAAGAGGTCATCACAGAAATCTCTGCCACGCTCGCTTTTTCTGCTTTACAAAACAATGACAAGGTAGGGTTGATCTTATTTTCAGATGAAGTTGAACTATACATTCCACCAAAAAAAGGAAAAAGTCATGTCTTGCGAATAATAAGAGAGCTATTGGAGTTTAAACCTAAAAGCAGTAAGACAAATATTGCAGAAGCGCTGAAATTCCTCACCAACGTGATGAAGAAGAAAGCCATCGTTTTTGTTTTGTCCGATTTTATATCCGACGAGTATGACAATACTTTACGTATTGTTGGCAATAAACATGACGTAACAGGTATAAGAGTTTTTGATGAGCGCGAAGAATCCATTCCAAATTTAGGAATGGTGCAGATGCAAGATGCAGAAACGGGAACGCTTCAATTGGTCAACACAAGGTCTAAAAAAGTGAGAGCCGCGTATGGTCAATTCCATAAGGACAAGGTAAATTATTTTCAAGATTCCTTTACCAAATCTGGTTGTGGTGTAATCAACTGCCGAGTAGATGAAAGCTACGTAAAAAAATTATTGGGCTATTTTAAACGAAGGGGGTAATGAAAAGGGGAAATAGTAAGTTAAACATAAAGATTTGGGGCCACTCGGGAATTAGGAATACTTTTTTTCTAATTGCCCTAATATGTTCACAAACCTCATTTGCCCAATCAAAAGTTTCTTCGGAAATAGATACCACTTCCATTAAAATAGGAGAACAGATCAAATACAAAATTACCGTTGAAACGGATTCTACGGATATTGTCCATTTTCCTGAGGGGCAGACATTCTCTCCTTTGGAAACAGTTGAGGCAATAATGATGGATACCGTTAAAAACAGAAACAAGGTTATCCTCCAACGCATCTATGCCCTTACCCAATTTGACAGTGGTGCATACACTATACCCCCTCAAAGAGTGGCAATAAATGAACAGCCTTTTTTTACCGATTCTTTTCAAATAAAGGTGGCTGATGTTGTTGTTGACACTACCAAACAAAAAATGTTTGACATAAAACCTCTGATCGAAGTTGAAAAAAGCTATGCAAAAATCTGGAAGATGGTGCTTTTGACACTTTTTGTCCTATTGATTATTGGTGGTTTGGTCTACTGGTTTTTCATTAGAAAAAAACCATTGACAGAAGAAGAAAAGGAAGCATTGCTCCCTCCCTACGATCGAGCATTGTTAGAACTTAAAAAACTGGAGAACTCCAAATATCTAATTCAAGATGAATACAAAAAATATTATTCGGAGCTAACGGATATTGTACGTTCCTATTTGGAAGAAGATGTTAATGTTTCAGCTCTTGAAAGTACAACAGCTCAATTGATTGCCAAGCTAGAAATGCTCAAAGATGCAGGGGATTTAAAGCTTGATGATGAAACTTTGAGCCAATTTCAGAATATATTGCAGACGGCAGATTTGGTAAAATTTGCTAAATCCAAACCGTCAACTTCCGTTGCTGAGCATGACAGGAAACTAGTAGAACAAATAGTGGTCAAAACACATGATGCGCTGCCAGAACCAACCGAAGAAGAATTGCTTCAAACTGAAGAATATTTGGAAGAGCTCGCCAAGAAAAAACAGCGAAAAAAAATCTATTGGGCTGCAGCTATTTTTGCAGGAATCTTATTTTTTGGTGGCGCCCTTTCTGTGGCTTATTATGGTTTTAAAGAAGTTAAAGACACTGTTTTTGGTTATCCTACAAAAGAATTATTGGAAGGGGAATGGGTGTCAAGCTCCTATGGGTACCCTCCGATTGAAATTGAAACACCAGATGTGTTAATACGTCAAGATGTCGAATTACCTCCAGAGGCCCAAGAGCTGATTCAGGAATTACAGACTTTTGCTTATGGAAGCTATGTAGGAATCTTTTCTGTAGCTACCAGTTCTGTAACCTATAAAGAACAGACAGAGCCCAACTTTGATGCAGCAATTGGTTCAACCCTTGGCACATTTGAAAGTTTAGGGGTGAAAAATATTATTACCAAACAAGAAGAGTTTACTACCAAATCTGGTGTGCAAGGTCTAAAGACATTTGGCACTGGAAATTTGAAAAATCCTATTAACAACAAATCAAAAAAGGCAAAGTATACCATTCTTTCTTTTGGAGGAAAAGGGTTCATGCAACAGGTAATAATAACTTGGGAAGACGGTGATGACTATGCCGAACAAATAGTAAGTAGAATATTGAGCAACCTAGACGTAAAAACCCAGACCTAATGTTTGAAAATATAGAATTTGCAAATCCTCAGTTCTTTTGGTTGCTCCTCCTGCTTCCAATGGCTTTGCTATGGTATTTTTTCAAACGTAAAGATGAACTTGCATCACTAAAAATTTCTAGCGTAAAAGGGTTCTCTGTAAGTAGTTTGGCTTCCAAGTTAAAACCTGTGCTCTTTGTAATAAGGTTATTGGCTCTAGCCGCAATCATTACAGCTTTGGCAAGACCTCAAACAGAAGATATTTCCACCAGAACCAAAACTACAAAGGGCATTGATATTGTTATGGCAATAGATGTGTCTTCAAGTATGCTCGCCAGAGACTTAAAGCCAGACAGGCTTTCTGCGCTCAAAGAAGTTGCAGGAGATTTTATCGGGCAGCGCCCCAATGATCGTATTGGACTGGTAGGTTACGCTGGAGAAAGCTATACAAAAACTCCCATAACAAGCGACAAATCTATAGTTTTAAGAGCTTTAAAGGAAATCACCTATGGCGAGCTAGAAGATGGAACAGCAATTGGTATGGGCTTGGCGACATCCGTAAACAGATTAAAAGAAAGCAAAGCCATAAGCAAGGTCATTATTCTTTTGACCGATGGTGTAAACAACTCAGGTTTTATTGAACCAAATACAGCTGCCGATCTAGCCGTGGAATTTGGTATAAAAACATATACAATAGGTTTGGGAACCAATGGCAATGCATTATCTCCGGTGGCATATAACAGAGATGGTACCTTCAGGTTTGGAATGCGCCAAGTAGAAATTGATGAAACATTGCTAAAAGAAATTGCCCAGGCTACTGGCGGAAAGTATTTTAGAGCTACCGATAATGAAAAGTTGGAAGAAATCTATGATGAAATCAACAAGCTCGAAAAAACTGAGATCGAAGAATTTAAATATTATAAATACGAGGAAAAGTTTAGGCCACTGATATTTTTGGCAGGAGCTTTGCTGTTGTTGGAATGGGGACTTCGCAACTCCATTTTTAAAAGCTTTATTTAAAAAGGAAGAATGATTCAACTTGACGAAAAAATATATTTTTATTTGCTGGCCATTATCCCGGTAATGGTTTTGGCTTTTTTCTTTCTTCAAGTTTGGAAAAAAAGAACCCAACGTCATTTTGCGGATTATAAATTATTGAGAAGATTGGCTCCAAATAAGTCCAGCTTTAAATCCGCTTTAAAATTGATACTTCTTTTGTTAGGATTAACTTTCCTGATAATTGGACTTGTAAACCCTAAAATTGGAACAAAACTAGAAACGGTAAAGCGTGAAGGCGTAGATATTGTTTTTGCTTTAGATGTTTCCAAAAGTATGTTGGCAGAGGATATTGCCCCAAATAGATTGGAAAAAGCAAAAAGGCTCATTTCCGAAATCATAAATCAACTGGCCAGTGATCGAATAGGTATCATTGCATATGCTGGGCAAGCCTACCCTCAATTACCGATCACCACAGATTATGGCGCAGCCAAAATGTTCTTGCAAAGCATGAATACCGACATGCTTTCCTCTCAAGGAACTGCTATCAACGCGGCAATAGACTTGGCAAGTACTTATTACGATGATAGCGAACAAACGAACAGAGTGCTTTTTATTGTGTCAGATGGAGAAGATCATTCGGAGCGCACCACAATTGATGCTGTTGAAAACGCTTCAAAAAATGGTATTCGCATTTTTACCATTGGTGTTGGAAAACCAAAAGGCTCGCCAATTCCGATCAAAAGGAATGGTGTCGTTGAAAGCCTAAAAAAAGATAATCAAGGTGAAGTGGTTATTACAAAACTTAACGAAGCCGTATTGTCAGAAATAGCAAGTGAAGGCAATGGAGAATATATAGATGGTTCCAATACGGAAAATGCCGTAGAATATATTAAGGAACAATTGAACCAAATGGATAAAAAAGAATTTGAGGCCAAGCAATTTGCAGAGTATAAGGACCAATTTCAATGGTTCTTAGGCATAGGGCTTTTATTTTTATTTTTGGATATTTTCCTTTTGGACAGGAAAACAAAGTGGTTGAAAAAACTTAATCTTTTTAATGAGCATGAAAATGAATGAGACAGGATTACTTTTTAGCATGTTTGTACTAGTGGGGTTGAGCACACAGGCACAAGATGAGATACAGGCTGTAAAAGAAGCAGAAAAATCCCTTAAAGCATCCACAAACCTTACCTGGGAGGCAAATAAACAATTAACTGCAAATGACTTTACCAATGCAGAATCTGATTATAGAAGAGCAATTTCCAAGAGTGATAAAAATGCCGTTGCCCGGTTTAATCTAGGTACGGCCTATTACAACAGGGAAAGTTATGGAGAAGCTTTTGGACGCTTTAAACAAGCAGGCGAGACTGCTTCCGAAAAACCGGACAAACACAAGTCTTTTCATAATATGGGCAATGTTTTTATGAAAAACAAGGAATACCAAAAAGCGGTTGAAGCCTACAAAGAAGCATTAAGAAATAATCCTTCAGACGAGGAGACCCGTTACAACTTGGCATTGGCTAAAGAAATGCTAAAAAAGCAACAAGACGAACAGAAAAACGACCAAAACCAAGACAATAAGGATAAGCAGGACCAAGAGGACGAAAAGGACAAGAATAAAGACCAGAACGACGAGGGGGATAACAAAAAAGACAATGAAGGAGAACAGAATGAAGATGAGAACAAGGATAAAGGCGATGATGGAGATAATGGAGAAAACAAGCCTGAGGAGAACAAAGAAGGAGAGGGCGATAAAAAGAAAGAACAAGAGAAAAAACCAAATGAAGGTGATCAACCTGAAGAACAAAAACAACAACCAAGACCAAATCAACTTTCTAAACAGCAGATTCAAAATTTGTTAGAGGCAATGCAGAACGAAGAGAAGAAAGTTCAAGAAAAAATGGAAGCCAAAAAGGTTAAGGGCAAAAAAATCAAAAACGAGAAGGATTGGTGATGTACAAGTTATGTTACAAAATTTTGTTTGTTTTAAGCATCTCCCTAGTCATGGGTGCATCTTCCTATGCACAAGAAAACGAGGTCTCATTTGAAGTGAAACTCAGCAAAGAAAAGTTGGGCATAAATGAACGTCTTAGGGTTGAGTTTACAATGAACAAGGATGGGGATAACTTTAACCCTCCTCCTTTTGAGGGTTTTAAAGTCGTTATGGGGCCTTCTCAATCAATTAGCTCCTCTTGGATAAACGGAAAACGGAGTTTCTCAAAATCTTATTCCTACATTTTAGTCCCCACGGCAAGAGGTAAGTTCACTATAAAACAGGCTACAATAGAAATTAGTGGAGATACTTTTAAAACCTTGCCTAAAACGGTTGAGGTAACGGCCGCTGTGGATAAGCCAAGTGATGAAAAAACAGTGGACGATGTCGCAGATGAAAGTTTGCATTTGGTGGCTGAAGTATCAAAAGGAAATCCATACCTAAATGAAGCAGTCACCGTAGTTTACAAGCTTTACGTAAGCCCCTCTATAAGTGTGACCAATTATCGTCCTTTGGATAATCCCAAATACAACAACTTTTGGAGTCAAGACATTCCTGTAACCAAACATACCGCTCAAAATGGCACTTATCAAGGAAAACCATACCGCTTTGTAATATTAAAGAGAGTGGTACTGTATCCTCAAAAGTTTGGGAGTTTAGAAATTGAGCCTCTTTCACTTGAAATTTTTGTAGATGTCCCAACCAATAGAAGAGATTTTTTTGGTGGTCGTATCTATACTCAAACCAGTAAAACAGTTTCTGCAGGAAGACGCACACTTAATGTCAAGGCTTTGCCCGAAGCAGGAAAACCAGTGAATTTTGGTGGAGCAGTCGGAGATTTTGACTTTTCGGTAACAGCCAGTAAAACACAATTGAATGCTTCGGAATCACTACAAGCAAAAGTTGAAGTGTCAGGAAAGGGAAATCTAAAGCTTTTTCAACTTCCAGAACCAGAATTACCAAGTGCCCTTGAAGTCTATGAACCTGAGTTTGACGAAAATGTGCGCACAAATAGCTCTGGAATGGAAGGCAAGGTGGCAGACAACTACACCATCGTTCCTACGTTCAGGGGTAAATATCCAATTCCAAGTATTTCGTTTAGTTATTTCAATCCAAAAACATCAAAGTATGTTACTTTAAATTCAGAAGAAATAAATATTGAGGTATTGGAAGGGCCAGTGGGCTCATCTTCAGATAACAGTACCGTTTCATCTGGGAATAAGCAATTTGTAATTCCTACTGGAAAACAATTTCATTTCATAAAATTGAGTCCGAATTTGAGCAAAATAGGAACAAACTACTTCTTTGGTTCAAATATCTTTTACATCATGCTTTTTGCACCCTTGTTGTTAATTCCAATTGCAGTGTTCTCATTTAAGAAAAGAGAAGCTATTGCAAGCGATGTGGCAGGAAATAAAATAAAGCGGGCCAACAAATTGGCCAAAAAATATCTTTCCACGGCCAAAAAAGAACTTGGAAACAAAGAGGCATTTTATGTAGCATTGGAAAAAGGATTGCATAATTATTTAAAAGCCAAACTGAAGATTGAAACTTCAGAGTTCAGTAAGGAGAAAATCACAGCAATTTTAACGGAAAAGAAAGTGGCCATTGCTGATACCCATGGTTTTATTGGGCTTCTAAAAAATTGTGAAATGGCACGTTACAGCCCGTTCTCTGATGTGCAAATGCAGAATGACTATGATCTAGCAAGTGAAGTAATTTCTAAATTGGACAAACAATTATGAGCATAAAAAAGCTGTCATTGTTAATCTGTTTGTTTTCGTTCTGCTTTGGGATAGCTCAAAACAATTCCCTTTTTACTGCTGCTACCGAAAACTATAATAAGGGTGAATACACCAAGGCCATTGAAAAATATGAGCAGATTCTTAAGAATGGGGAACATTCCGCAGAGCTTTATTTTAATTTGGGAAATTGCCACTACAAACTTAATGCCATTGGCCCAAGCATCTTTTATTATGAGAAAGCACTTCTTTTAAAACCGAATGATAGCGAAATCCTAAACAATCTAGGGTATGCCCAGAACATGAGGTTAGACGCTGTTGAAAAAATGCCAAAAACGGAAATAGCACAATTGTATAGCAATTTTGTAAATATCCTGTCCTTTGATCAATGGGCCTATTTGGCCGTATCTTTGTTTATTTTGTTTGTTTTGGCCTATTTGACCTATTTTTTCTTACGTTTTGCATCACAGAAACGTGTTGCATTTATTGCGAGTATGCTGTCAATGATACTTGGAGTGTTAAGTATCTTAATTGCCTATTTGCAATATCAGGACTTTAAATCGGATAATCCAGCAATTATCTTTAGCAAAGAAATAAAGATTACCTCTGAGCCAAATAACAACAGTGAAGTAGTCTTTACACTGCATGAAGGAACAAAGGTCAATGTTCTTGAAAAACTCAATGATTGGAAGAAAATTAGGCTTTCGGACGGGCAAACCGGATGGTTGCTTGAGGAAAACTTAAGATTGTTGAAAGATTTTTAAATTTTATTTAACAATAACTAATAGCTTTACTATTATTTTTGTTTTAAAACCGAGCTTTGCTAAAAACTATTGCCTTTCCCTTTATTGCTGTAATGTTGATATTTTCCATATTGGCGCCATCCATAGCGCCATTGTTGGATAAAGATCATGACCTTGCAGTTCTCATAGATGCCAATGAAGAAGAAAAGAGCAAAGAAAAAGAGTCTGAAAAAAAGTTTGATGAAAAGAATTTATTTCTAAACTATTTCGCCTCCTCCAACAGTGTTTTCTTTCAAAACTGTCTGCAAGGCTGGGACAAATACATCTTCTCAAATTCAGATTTCAAGGCTGATATTCTTCTCCCACCGCCACGGAAATTGGTATAATACTTCCGTTTTCTTTTAATCAATTTTTAACCGTCTTCAATCTAATGTACATTTTGAAGACTAAACTATTTTACCATCATGTTCAAGTATATAAAAAATGACTTGCCAGCTAGTGTTGTGGTGTTTTTTGTAGCATTACCTCTTTGTTTGGGCATAGCCCTGGCCAGTGGAGCCCCTCTATTTTCTGGCTTAATTGCCGGTATTGTAGGCGGAATCATTGTTGGGGCACTAAGTGGCTCTCAAATTGGAGTAAGTGGTCCCGCAGCAGGATTGGCCGCAATCGTATTGACCGCAATAGGAACCTTGGGAGGGTTTGAAAATTTCCTTGTAGCCGTTGTCCTAGGAGGGATCATCCAAATTATTTTTAGTATTCTAAAAGCTGGAGTAATAGCTTATTATTTTCCATCTTCCGTTATTAAAGGAATGCTTACAGGAATTGGTATTATTATTATTCTAAAGCAAATTCCACACTTTTTCGGCTATGATGCAAATCCAGAAGGAAATTTTTCTTTTTTCCAGGTAGATGGAGAAAACACCTTTAGTGAGATAATAAATGCCATAAACTTTATTAGTCCGGGAGCAACCTTTGTTGCTGTAGCGGCACTATTAATTCTTATACTGTGGGATAGGGTACTAAGTAAAAAATCCAAAGTATTTCAATTGGTCCAAGGCCCTTTGGTAGCTGTTGTTATTGGAATTCTGTATTATATTTTTACAAAAGACAATGAATCATTGGCTATTTCCAGCGAGCATTTGGTCAGTGTGCCCATACCAGATAGCATCCAAACTTTTGGAAACCTTTTAAGCTTTCCAAACTTCGCTGTCATTGGTAGGCCCGAAATTTGGATTACCGCTTTTACTATTGCTTTGGTGGCCAGTTTGGAGACCTTGTTATGCGTTGAGGCAACCGATAAATTGGACCCCTACAAGAGAACTACTCCAACTAACAAGGAACTATTGGCCCAAGGAATTGGCAACAGTATTTCAGGCATGTTAGGCGGATTGCCCATTACCCAGGTAATTGTGCGTAGCTCCGCAAACATACAATCAGGAGGTAGAACTAAAGCATCAGCTATTATTCATGGTTTTTTCCTGTTGATCTCTGTGATGCTTATCCCAAGATTGTTAAACATGATTCCGTTATCTGTATTGGCGGCTATCCTCTTCATAGTAGGTTATAAATTGGCAAAGCCAGGATTGTTCAAAAAGATGTATCTCCTAGGCTGGAAGCAGTTTGTTCCTTTTGTAGTAACAGTATTAGGTATTGTTTTTACGGATTTGCTTATAGGAATAGGTCTTGGATTGGGCGTAGGGATTATCGTCATCTTGATTAAAAGTTACCAAAACTCCCACTTCTTGCACATTGAAGATAAAAGTAATGGGGCCCACAAGATAAAAATGACCCTGGCCGAAGAAGTAACGTTTTTCAATAAAGGAGCAATTCTTAAAGAGCTAGATAGTCTACCTGAAAATTCATACCTTGAATTGGATGTAAGAAAAACTCGCTTTTTGGACAATGACATTATCGAAATTTTAGAAGATTTTTCAGAAAAGGCCAAAAACAAGAACATAGGAATAAAGCTAATCTCCGAAAGAGGAGTAGTAGAAAATCCTGATAGTTACATTCAATTTTTCCAATTAGACATTAATCGACATAAAAATTTACAATATGATCACACAAACTAAAGAAACTCAAGCAGCATTAAATCCCAACACTGCATGGGAGTTGTTAAAAGAAGGTAATAAGCGCTTTGTTGAGCAAAACATGGCAAATAGAAATCTATTGACTCAGGTAGCGGAAACCACAACAGGTCAATATCCCTTTGCAACTATTCTTAGTTGTATAGACTCACGCGTTTCAGCGGAGCTTATTTTTGATCAAGGTGTTGGTGACATTTTCAGTGCTCGTGTAGCCGGTAATATTGTCAACCCAGATATTCTGGGCAGTATGGAGTTTGCCTGTAAGCTGGCTGGCACAAAAATAATCGTGGTTTTGGGCCACACTAGTTGCGGAGCCGTAAAAGGAGCCTGTGATGATGCCAAAATGGGAAACCTAACAGAGCTCCTAAGCAAAATAAGACCCGCTGTAGCAGCGGTTTCCGAACCAACTGATGAAAGTCAACGAACTTCCAAAAATCTGGGTTTTGTAAATGCCGTAGCCGAAAAAAATGTAAAAATGACCATTGATAACATAAGGAAACAAAGTCCTGTTTTAAAAGAAATGGAGGATAATGGAGAAATCCTTGTTGTTGGGGGCATGTACGACATTTCAAATGGAAAGGTTAATTACCTATAACCCACGTTAAAATTTGATTACTAAAAAAGGGCAGTGTTTAACATTTCATTGGCCTTTTTTAGTATCCCAAAAGTAGTATCTTGAGAGCAATACTATTATAACCAACATAACGGCCATGTTCAAGCATTTTAAAGGAGATTTATTTGGTGGAATCACAGCCGGTATTGTAGCCCTACCTTTGGCTCTTGCTTTTGGTGTGAGCTCGGGACTTGGGCCAAGTGCTGGGTTGTACGGTGCAATTTTCATTAGTTTTTTTGCCGCTCTTTTTGGAGGGACAAATACCCAAATTTCTGGTCCTACAGCACCTATGACCGCGGTAAGTATGGTTGTTATTGGCGGAATTGTTGCCATTAACGATGGTGACATTGCAAAGGCACTTCCCTCAATTTTAACCATATTCCTTTTGGCTGGCATTATGCAAATTGGCCTTGGGCTCATGGGGTTGGGAAAATACATAAAGTATATTCCATACCCGGTTGTTTCAGGTTTTATGACCGCCATTGGTGTAATTATTTTGGTTACACAAGTCCTTCCTGCCATTGGCTATTATCCTAAAGAAGATGCTCAATATGTTAGTCGCTTTATGGCAGATGCAGAAGAAGAAATACTGGAGAATATTCTTAAAGAAGAAGCTGGCGAAGGAATATTAGTTCTTGAGGATTTTGAAGAGACTATCAAAAGAGCAGAGGAAATTACTCCAGCAGACATGCAAAAAGAGGCTGAAACATTGGCCGCAAAAGATGCTTCAGGAGTAATTGGCACTTTAAAAGTATTGCCGCGTGCCTTAAAAAGTGTTAACTGGCTTGAATTGGCACTTGCTTTGGCCACTATTTTTATTATTTATGGATTTAAAAGAGTAACTACTGCTGTTCCAAGCACTCTAGTAGCGCTAATTATAGTTTCAGGAATAGCATTTGGGTTTGGGTTGCCCTATCGCCCGATTGAAGAAATTCCAAGTGGGTTGCCAATCCCGAACATGGAAATTTTTACAGAATTCAAAATAGGGTCTATTACCCCATATGTTTTTACCGCTTTGACCTTGGCCCTTCTAGGTGCCATTGATTCTCTTTTAACCTCAGTAGTTGCGGATAATATGACACAAACCAAGCACAAACCTAATAAGGAATTGGTTGGTCAAGGAATAGGGAATAGCGTTGCCGCACTTTTTGGTGGTATTCCTGGGGCCGGAGCTACCATTAGAACTGTGGTCAATATTAATTCTGGAGGAAAAACCAGACTTTCGGGAATGGTGGCAGGTATCCTTTTATTGGTTATTCTTTTAGCATTAGGGCCAGTTGCATCTCAAATTCCAGCGGCTGTCTTGGCTGGTATTTTGGTCACCGTGGGAATTGGAGTAATGGATTATAAGGGCTTAAAGGCAATACCTTATCTTCCAAAAGATATTAAACTAGGGCCCCTTAAACTTAGTTCAGAAGTAATAATAATGTTAGCTGTCATGGTACTCTCCTCTATTTGGAATCTAGTATATGCAGTAGGGATAGGACTAGTTTTTGCCTCTTTAATGTTTATGAAAAAAATGGGGGATTTAACTGCCAAACGATCAGATGTAAAACCTCTGTCCAAAGAAAAAGCTTGGGCAGACGAAAAAGATTTTCCAAAAAACTTAACAGAAGAGGTTTTCATCAAACATGTTAAAGGCCCTTTATTTTTTGGTTCGACCAGTGAATTCCAACAGCTAGCGGATCAAATTCCAAATACCGCATCTACTGTAATTATAAGAATGGGAAGAATGCAATACATGGACCAGACAGGGCTATATGCCATGGAAGATGTCTTACAAGACTTGAAAAATAGAGATGTTTATGTGTTATTGGTAGAAATTCTTGATCAACCTAGATACATGATGGAGCGGATTGATATCATTCCTGATTTAATACCAAAGGAACACATTTTTGAAGATTTTAAAAGTTGTATGAATTGGATTAACCTAAATGTAAAGGACACGTTTCCTGCTTAAATTTATAGGGTAATCCTAATTTTTACAGTTGCCATACCCCTTAGAAGTATGGATATTTCCCAAACCATCCTTCTCGTGGGCACCCATAGTTAAGTAATCTTTGGGGTGAATTACCCTTCATTTCCTTATTGCATATATATTCAAACACAATTTGCTAAATTTGTCGGCCAATAGCGCTAGCGACCATGATCGACACCATTAAAGAACATTTAAGTGAAGTAGAACAATTTACTTCAACCTCAAAAGATGAAATAGAATCTTTCCGAATTAAATATTTAGGAAAAAAGGGGCTTTTGAACACGTTCTTTGCCGAATTCAAAAACGTGCCAAATGAGCAGAAGAAAGAATTTGGACAGGCTATAAACCAATTAAAAAACAATGCCACTGATAAAGTTAATTCCTTAAAAACGGCTTTAGAAAATTCTGCGGAAACAAAAGGAAAATATGGCGATTTAACCAGACCGGGAGAACCAATGGAAATTGGGGCAAGACATCCTATTTCCATTGTAAAAAACCAAATCATTGATATTTTTTCAAGAATTGGTTTTAATGTTTCAGAAGGGCCAGAGATTGAAGATGATTGGCACAACTTTACAGCGCTTAACCTTCCTGAATATCACCCTGCCAGAGATATGCAGGATACTTTCTTTATACAGACAGACCCAGATGTTCTGTTGCGCACACACACTTCATCTGTTCAAGTGCGTTATATGGAAAACAACAAACCTCCTATTCGCACAATATCACCGGGAAGAGTATATCGAAACGAGGCCATTTCTGCCCGTTCACATTGTTTCTTTCACCAAGTTGAGGGCTTGTATGTAGATAAGGATGTTTCATTTGCCGATTTAAAACAAACATTACAATATTTCACCTCTGAAATGTTTGGTAAATCAAAGATTCGCTTGCGTCCTTCTTACTTTCCGTTTACGGAACCAAGTGCAGAAGTTGATGTGTATTGGGGTCTTGAAACAGAAACGGATTATCGTATGACCAAAGGTACCGGTTGGCTAGAAATAATGGGGTGTGGCATGGTAGATCCCAATGTATTGCAGAATTGCGGTATTGATCCAGAAGTGTATTCTGGTTTTGCCTTTGGCATGGGTATTGATCGTATTGCATTATTGCTTCATCAAATCTCCGATATACGTTTATTGAGCGAAAATGACATTCGTTTTTTAGAGCAGTTTAAGTCTGCTTTTTAAGCTATTTTTTTATACCATCTAGGTCTATGCTGTAAGTGAACTCCTTGCACTGCCTAAATTTCTCTTTTATAGCTATATTTAGCGTATGACTTTACGCTGTATCTCATTGCTCACTTTTTTCGCATCCGCCACCATCTTTGCACAGAAAAAAAACCTGGAAGTAGATCAAGACCGTCTTGAAGCCAGAATCTTTGAACTAGCAAAGTTTGGTTTACAAGAAAATGGAGAAACGGAAAGAGTCGCCTTTAGTGATGCAGATATTGAAGCCAGAAAATGGGTGGTACAAACCTTAAAAACTCAAGGTTTGGATGTTTCCATTGACTTTGCCGGTAATATTATTGGTCATAGAAAAGGTCAAGATGCAACTAAAAAAGTCATCTCTTTTGGTTCTCATATTGATAGGGTCCCCAACGGTGGAAATTATGATGGTTGTGTTGGTTCTATGGCCGCCTTGGAAGTCATTGAAATACTAAATGAAAACAACATTAAGACAAGACACCCTCTGGAGGTTATCATTTTCTCGAATGAGGAAGGCGGTGTTATGGGCAGCAGAGCTATGTCCGGACACTTAAGCTCAAAAGCTTTTGAAGTAGAAAATACGACCGGCTTTTCTATGGGTGAAGGAATAATGAGGCTAGGTGGCGATACAACAAAAATTGCCCAGGTGACCAGAAAAAAAGGTGCCATGGCCGCCTTTTTAGAACTTCATATTGAGCAGGGCGGTATACTCGAGAAAGAAAATCTAGATATTGGAATAGTAGAAGGTATTGTTGGCCTTAAATGGTGGGATGTAGTTTTTACCGGTTTTGCTAATCATGCAGGTACTACACCAATGAATGCTAGGCAAGATGCACTATTGGCAGCTGCTAAATTCGTTGTTGCCGTAAATGAAATTACCAATGCCTTTGAAGGTAGTCAAGTAGGCACCGTTGGACGTATTAATGCCGAACCTGGCGCTCCTAACGTTATTCCCGGTAGAGTGGTAGCCAGTTTAGAGATTAGGGATTTGTCCTCAGCTGTAATTGAAAAAGTATTCCAAGCTATAAAAACAGAAGGCGAAGAGATAGCCGCTGCTTCCAATATGACCATAGAATTCCTACCATTGGATACTACCGCCAATCCTGCGTTGACCGCTATTGAAATTCAGAAGGAAATAGAAGTTGCTACAACAAAACTAGGATATACTTTTAAATATATGCCCAGTGGAGCTGGACATGATGCCCAAGATATAGCAACCATAGCACCTACCGGAATGATCTTTGTACCAAGCAAAGGTGGAATAAGTCATTCCCCTAAAGAGTTTACCTCAGCTGAAGATATGGCCAATGGTGCCAACGTTTTGTTACATACCATTTTAGCTCTTGACAAGAAACTTGACGAATAGGAGACTTTAACTACTTATTTTTTTGGTCGTTATTAAATATGTCGCATTCACGATCAATAAAATGCTCCCCCAATATGAACTTAAAATTACCAATCCAGATAGCTTAAACGGAGATTTAAATTTGTCAACTGCAATCATTGCATCAGAGAACATAAATAAAACCACCGCCAAAGCTATGAACACATATGCTATCTTTTGATCTTCTAAAAAAAGTCCTATTCCTTGCCACGCCATAAAAGTGATGACCAGAACATAGATTGTTACTGGTAGTTCAAACTCCTCTAAATCTGGCTTTAGCCAAACTAGCAAGGCTGCACCAATTGCAAAAAATATTATGAATGAGACCCAATTAAAGTGAAATCCGCGAAGTTTTATGAAGCCTGTTGCAAATAATAGGTGACCAATCAAAAAGGACGCTAATCCTAAAACAAAATAATCATCCCACAGTAAAAATATGTCCCCCAATAAACAGAAAATTAAAGCCGCTATGATAATGTTTTTAAATTTTAGTGCATGAGTACCTTTCACAAATAATAAGAGTGACATTATTAAAATAGTGGTCAAGGGCTTAAAGAATGTGTAAAGAATACTATTATCAGTAAAGTCAAAATAAATTGCAGCACATGCTGAAACTATACTCAATAGATTAACTGCAAATTGAGTTTTAACGGACTTCATTACCAATCTTGATAAGGGTTCTTGCTTAATTGAGAGTTGTAGTACCGCACATCTCCGGTCACCTCTTTTCCTAACCAGCTTGGTTTTACAAAAGCCTCATCTTCATGCTCTAGCTCTACTTCTGCCAAGACAAGGTCTTTATTCTCTCCTAAAAATTCATCTACTTCAAAAACATGGTTTCCCATAGGAATTTCAAATCGTATTTTCTCCAAAATAACAGGTTCACATAAATCAATCAAGTTCGTAGCTTCGTTTACATTGATTTCGGTCTCCCATTCAAACCGGGCCGTGCCAGATTCATTACTTCTTCCCTTGACCGTTAAAAACCCTTTATCTCCTTTTATTCTAACCCGAACCGTCCTTTCTGCATTGGTATTAAGGAATCCCTGAACAATTCGAATTTGGGAAATTGCTTCCTTTTTGTAGGCATTTGACTTTACTAAAAACTTACGTTCAATTTCTATGTGCTCCATCAAACTAAATATACCCTAAATTTGAGTATGGAGTTTGATTTTCCCTTACGAAAAATCATTCATGTAGATATGGATGCCTTTTATGCATCTGTAGAACAACATGATAATCCCGAGCTTAAAGGAAAGCCAGTAGCTGTTGGTGGAGGTTCCAAACGTGGGGTGGTATCGGCCGCAAGTTATGAAGCTCGAAAATTTGGTGTGCGCAGTGCAATGGCGGGGTATATTGCCAGAAAAAACTGTCCAGATCTAATTTTTGTTAAACCCCGTTTTGAACGCTACAAAGAAATTTCGCAACAAGTGAGAAGTGTTTTTTTTGAATATACCGATCTAGTAGAGCCACTCTCCTTGGATGAGGCTTACTTGGATGTGACGGAAAACAAAAAAGGAAATCCTTCCGCAACACTTATCGCAAAAGAAATCCGCCAAAAAATCTTTGATAAAACAGGTTTGACAGCCTCTGCTGGAATTTCCATCAATAAGTTCATTGCCAAGGTCGCCAGTGATTACAATAAACCAAACGGACAGAAAACGGTAAACCCTGAAGATGTCATTCAATTCTTGGAGAATCTTGATATTAGAAAATTCTATGGAGTGGGAAAAGTGACCGCGGAAAAAATGTACAAGCTGGGAATTTTTACTGGAAACGATTTAAAGCAAAAATCCCTGGAATTTTTAGACAACACTTTTGGGAAAAGCGGAAAATACTATTACAATGTAGTGCGGGGCATTCATAATAGTGAAGTAAAACCTCATCGTATTCCAAAATCCGTAGGGGCAGAACGTACCTTTTTTGAAAACCTTAGCAGTGAAGTCTTCATGCAAGAAAAACTTGAGAACATTGCCAGTGAACTGGAAAGAAGACTTCTAAAATCCAAGATTGCCGGCAAGACCATTACATTAAAAATCAAGTACAGTGATTTTACACTCCAGACCAGAAGTAAAACACTACCATATTATATTGCAAAAAAGGAATTGATTCTTGAAACCGCCAAAGAATTGCTGTACCAGTCAACCCTAGAAAACTCCGTTCGTTTATTGGGAATTTCTTTGGCAAACCTGAACACAGAGAAAAAAAAGGAAGAATCAAAAAAGGAATCTGTTTTGGTTCAGCTCAAATTTGATTTTTAAAACCGGCAAACTATTGCCCACGCCATATTTCTTGCTTAATTTGCAACAGTGCAACGCCCTGAAATACACCAACATATAATAACCTCTGCAAGTAATCTCTTTTATACCAATGGATATAATTCCACAGGAATCAATGAGATTATATCTAAATCTGGCATAGCAAAAGCCACGCTGTACAGTCATTTTAAATCCAAAGAAGATATATGCATCGCTTACTTAAAGCAGCGCCATGACAGTTTCTTGGAATCCTTAAAAAGTTATGTTTCCAAAAGAAAAAAAGGTAAAAATCAGTTGTTGGCTATTTTCGACTTGCTAAGGGACATGTATCGGGACGAAGATTTTCATGGCTGTTGGGGGCTTAAAACACTGGGAGAACTCTCACCCAAACAGAAAAAAGTTTTAGGTGTAATACAAAAACAAAAAAAAGAACTGTTACTGTATTTAGGAGAGGTCGTTGGTGATAATATTTCCAACATATCTAAAGCTGAGACTGAAAAAATATCAGGGGGAATCTATCTTTTGTATGACAGCGCCATTACAGAAAGTCATTTGTTTAAAAATGATTGGCCCATCTATATGTCTAGAAGCATAGCTCCATTACTTTTTGCCAATTCTGAAGTAGTACAATAAAAAAGAGCCCCTTCAAAATTGAAGAGGCTCTTTTACCAATAAAATACTACTGATTACTTTACGATCAAGGTGTTATCTGTTGATGTAGGGTTCAAAGGGCAGAAATACACATATTCTCCTCTTTCCAATTTTGTTGGTTTTGAAGTTTGTGAAGTTCCTGTTTTTACCGCTTTGGTAACATAGGCAGTCTGAATGTGATTTTCCGGCTTACTTACATCTTTTCCTTTTTTCACCAATACAAAACCTACCTCATGTCCTACTCCATTGTTTGTAATGTCAAAAACATAAGTTCCTTCAGAAACCGTAATTTGTTTTTGTGTAAACTCTCCAGATGTTTGCTCCAAGGCTAAAGTTCTAACTGGAACCTCTTTCATCATTTTATCCTGCGCATTTACAGAAAATACGGTTCCAACGGCGAATACTAAAATTGCAATTACATTTTTCATTTTATGATATTTAATTTGTTAAGGTTATGTGTTATGCTCCAACTGTTTCCAAAGGCTGTGCCACGGGAAAGTCAACTGGTACTTCTGTTGTGTTATTGATATAGTTTGAAATAGTTTTGTCACCTACCAATACAATGGTATCAATAAGGTTTTCTTTTGTCCAACCTGCGGCAAAGAAGTTATCTAAAACAGAGGCATCTGTAGCTCCTCTATTTTCAGTGATATTCTTAGCCAGTTTTGCCAAAGCATCCAGTTTAGTATCAAAAGAGGCTCCCCCTGCTCTTAATTCCAATATTTGGTCATCTGTGAAACCGTTCATTTTACCTATTGCAGTATGTGCAGATAAACAATAAATACAATTGTTCACTTCGCTTACAGCTAAGTTTACCGCTTCTTTTTCTTTAGTTTTTAAAGATGTTTTAGCGTTAGAAAGATTTAAATAATTGCTCAATGCATTTTCTGAGTGCGCATACGTGGCAAAAAGGTTAGGAACAAATCCAACTGCCTTTTCCAGGTTATCAAAAATTGCTTGATTGTTACTACTTACTTCTTCTCTTTTAGGTACATTAAATGTGCTCATAATTCTATCTTTTATTTAATTATTATATGGGTTAAAAATTCTTTACAAATGGTTTTTCTGCATCACAATAAAAATCATGGTGATGCTTCTGCTCACAATGTGTGTCTGGTATAAGGGTCTGTACTTCTGCTTTCTTAGAAGTTCTAAATATCTCTATGAGATTGAAAACTGATTTTTCTATTGCGTTCATCTTTACTTTACTTTTAATTGCAATGCAAAGATGTAGCGAAAAGGCAGGGTGTTGTTAGTAGTAATTTCCCGACCGCTTGCCCAAGTTTCCCTTAGGCCGAAATAGGCAAGGTTTCTCTGTACTCTGAAGGTGTCTTTTGGGTCATTTTCTTAAAAAAACGACTGAAATGTGCTGGATCGTTGAATCCCAGATCAAAGGCAATTTCCTGATTTTGCTTATCTGTAAAATGAATAAGTCTTTTTGCTTCCAAGGCCAAACGTTCCAAGATAATTTGTTGTGGGGATTTTTGGTTATAGATTGAAAAAAGATTGGATAAGGTCTTTGGTGATTTAAATAGCATTTCTGCATATTCACTCACTTTTCGTTTGGTTTTATAATGAATATCCACGAGATAATTGAACTTTCTAATGGTGTCTACTTGTTCGTTATTAAGCGCTTTGACTATATGTTGTTCCTTGGCCAAACGGGTACTCATGATTATCAATCGCTTCAAGAGCATTTGAAGCATATCACCCTGAATGTTGTCTGGGGTAGAGAACTCTTCCAAAAACACTTCGAACCATACATTGAACTTTCTTAGTTGGTCATCTGGTATAGAAATTATTGGTAAATCTTGAGTGCCAAAAAATAGGATGCCATTACAAGAGACCTCACTATCATGATCAGAAATACAATAAAACTCTCTATTGAAAAGAATTGCCGAAAGCGGTAAATTGGTTTTAGAAAAGGAAATATTTTGTAAATATGTGACCGTTACCATCTGGTTGGGCATAAGCTTTAAAACCATATCATCCACAACAAATTCTATGGGTTCATCATTCCTGTTCCATAAAAACTTGATGGTATTGGAAGTTATGGAGAAACGATCATTATCCTTTCTGATGTCATTGGTCAACCCTAAAATTGCGCCCAATTTAAGGTCCTTATATTCGTGTCTCATATAGGTTTGCCTCCTTGTTTATTGTTTAAAAATGCTGCTTTTCCCAGAATTAGTCCTATTATCTTGTTGATGCTTACACCTATTTTAAAACCAATTTTATGGTATTTCTTAAACAAGAGTGTTAATGTTTTGGCCAGATTTTAGCGGTTTTAAAACTTTTTATAGTATTGGGCATGGAAAAGATGAAATTTTATGATGAGGCGGTAAACAATTTCTATAGCAAACAAGAAATAAACAGCTATCCCGTAAGCGCCCTTGATATATATGCACAACGCTTTGCCAAAGTGTGTAAAAATCTTCAGGATGTGAAAAGTCTAAGCGATTTGGCACAAAAAGAAAAATGGAAAAATAATATGTCTTTCCGAAATGAAATCCTGGACAAAGAACACGTCGTTGTAGTAACCGATACCAATCTAAATATTGTTTACACCTCTCAAAACATGTATCAAATGAACGGTTATGTTTCTGACGAGGTTATAGGAAAAAAGCCGAAAATGTTTCAAGGCAAGGAAACCTGCAAAAAAACTGCCCAACAAGTTTCACAAGCTATTAAAAGAAAAGAACCCTTTGAAGTTATTTTGCTCAACTATAGGAAAAATGGTTCTCCTTACAAATGTTGGATCAAAGGTTTTCCAGTTTTTGATAAAGCAGGTAAGGTGGTAAACTTCATCGCTTTTGAAAAGGAAGTTGCCTAAACCTTATTAGCAACATTTTCTAAAAAGAGCAAGTTTCTATTTCGGTAATACGCAAGGTATTCACCATTCCTTTTTCTTTTATTGGCATAGCAGCTAAACTTATAAGCATATCCCCTACATCCAAAAATCCTTTCTTACAGGCTATTTGGTTTACATCTTCAATGGTCTCGTCTGTAGAAACATATTTATCATAGTAGAATGCTTTTACTCCCCACAACAAATTTAATTGAGTCAAAATCCTTTTGTTTGATGTAAAAACCAGAATATGGGCACTTGGCCGCCATGCAGATATTTGAAATGCGGTATATCCACTATTGGTAAGTGTTGAAATTGCCTTTGCCTGAATTTCGTTTGCCATTGTTGCGGCATGGTAACAGACTGATTTAGTGATGTATCTTTTAGTTCGGATATGAGGTGGAGTTTGCGGAACATTTATTAAATTGGAGCCTTCCACACTGGTTAAAATACTTGACATTTTTTCAATTACCTGAACCGGATAATTCCCCACAGAGGTTTCACCAGAAAGCATTACAGCATCAGCACCGTCCATCACAGAGTTTGCAACATCATTCACCTCTGCACGTGTTGGAGTAAGGCTGGTAATCATAGTCTCCATCATTTGCGTAGCAATAATCACTGGAATTCTAGCCTTTTTTGCGCGCAATACCAATTTCTTCTGAATTAGAGGTACTTCCTGTGCAGGAACCTCTACACCCAAATCGCCCCTTGCTACCATTAAGCCATCACAATACGCAACAATTTTGTCAATATTATCCACCGCCTCTGGTTTTTCAATTTTGGCAATAATTGGAATTTTATGCTCCGAGTGTTTGTTAATTAGGTTCTGTAAATCTATAAGGTCTTGACTATGGCGTACAAAGGAAAGAGCCATCCAATCCACTTCTTGCGAAATGGCGAATATGGCATCTTTAATATCTTTTTCGGTCAAGGCAGGTAATGAAATATCCGTATTGGGAAGGTTGACCCCTTTTTTAGATTTTAGCGGTCCCCCTTGTATTACTGTTGCCTTTGCTTCATCCTTTCCGTTCGTGGATTTAACTTCAAAAATTAATTTTCCGTCATCCAACAAAATACGCTCACCAGGTTTTACATCTTGAGGGAAGGTTTGGTAATTCATATAAACCTTTTTCGCTGTTCCTTCAAAAGGCTCTCCAGTAGCAAACGTAATTTCATCTCCTGGTGCAACCACAGCTTCTCCTCCCATAACACCAACTCTAAGCTTTGGCCCTTGTAAATCTGCAAGTATAGATGTGTTAACGCCTAGTTCTTCGTTTAAATCCCGTATCATTTGAATGCGTTCTGCAACATCATCATGGGAAGCATGTGAAAAGTTTATTCTAAAAACATCCACTCCTGCTTCCATCATCTTTTTAAGGACTTCCCTCTTACTCGTGGCAGGACCCAGGGTCGCTACAATTTTTGTCTTCTTTCTAGTTGGCATTGCTAAAAGATTAGGTTTCTTTTTGATTTTAAAGTTTGTGTCTCCAACGAATAGGCTGTTACAACTTTTGGTATTTTGTTTATGAATTTTACTTGTTCTTCAAGTTTCAATTGGTCTCCAGCATCAATTTTTAAAAAATAATCCACTTCCTTTTGCTCTTTTATTAAATGGCTTGTTCTTAAAGAAGTGTTGTTCTCAAAAAGACCATCAGACACGATGATCTCTTCAAATACACATTTATTGGAAATTAGGGTCCAACACATATCGTTCATTTCATCGTCCCATTCAAATACCGAAAATGAAAGGTTTTTGTTAAATTTCAAATCCTTTTCCATTCTTTTTAAATGAAGTTGACAGCTGGAATTAATGGCATAGGTCATAGCATAATCCTCCATGCCACTATGTATGGCGATGAGTTGAAAATTATCATCATAAAAGTCTGCTGATATTTTATGCGTCGTTGACATGGCATTAACACGAACTGTAAATATACTCTTAATACAATTGCCAGCCTAGCTGAAATGGGACAATGCGCTTTTGAGAGCCTACGAAAACGTTAGAGTTTGCCTTTATTTAAAGTTGTTCATTTTCAATTTTGCTCTGTAATGCAAAATATGCCCTTCTTGAAGCTTTTTCTTCCGCTTTCTTTTTAGAAGTTGCCCTGGCCTTGGCAAGTATTTTTTCTCCTATGGTAAGTTTCACCGCAAAATGTTTTAATTCATCATTTCCTGTGTCCTCATACACGTCATAATTAAACGACTTTTTTTGTTTTTGACACCATTCTATGACCAAGCTTTTATAACTGATAACCCTGCCTTCCAATTGTTCAATGTCTACATATGGTTCTATAACTCTTTCATTGATAAACCTCTCGCAATAGGTATAGCCCTTGTCTAAATAAATGGCCCCTACCAAAGCTTCAAATACGTTTCCATGAATGTTTTCTCCAAAATGTGATTTGGGAATCCTGCTTTCAACATGGTGCAAAAGTTCTAGGTCTTTTCCCAATTCGTTAAGATGCTTTCTGCTTACAACCTTTGAGCGCATCTTGGTAAGGTAACCCTCGTCCCCTTCTGGGACTTCGTTGTAAAGGTGTTTTGAAATAATCGTTCCTAGCATTGCATCTCCCAAAAATTCAAGTCTTTCATAATTCATGGGGTTGCCTTCAGCGTCTCTTTTGTTTACAGAACGATGAAGAAATGCCTTTTTATAAATTTCTATATCCTTGGGCTTGAAACCGAGAATTTTCTTAATTCCCAAAAAAAATTCCCCATCCGTTTTCGGTGGGGAATTGAATATTTTGGAAGTAAATCTCATCTCTACAAAACTACCCTAATTTCTTGAACAAAATACAGGCGTTATGACCGCCAAAACCAAAAGTATTGCTCATTGCCACATTAACTTCTCGTTTCTGCGCTTTATTAAGAGTTAGATTGAGTGAAGAATCGATATTTTCATCTATTGTACTATGGTTTATGGTTGGAGGCACAAGATCGTTCTCCATTGCCAATATAACCGAGATAGCCTCAATAGCACCTGCTGCACCCAACAAGTGCCCGGTCATAGACTTTGTTGAATTAATATTTATATTCTTGGCATGATCTCCGAAAACTTTAGAAATGGCTTTGAGTTCTGCCACATCTCCTAAAGGTGTAGACGTTCCATGGGTATTTATATGGTCTACATCTTCAGGTTTCAGTCCTGCATTTTCCAAACAATTCTTCATTACCTCAACAACACCAACGCCTTCTGGATGTGGAGCTGTCATATGATGTGCATCGGAAGATAATCCTCCTCCTAGAACTTCAGCATATATCTTTGCTCCCCTGGCCTTGGCATGCTCGTATTCTTCTAAAATTAAAGCACCTGCTCCTTCTCCCAGAACAAAGCCATCTCTGGTTCCGTCAAATGGTCTTGAAGCTGTTTCTGGGCTTTCATTTCTGGTCGATAGTGCGTGCATGGCATTAAAACCACCCATTCCGGCAATAGTAACCGCTGCTTCACTTCCTCCTGTAACAATTACATCGCAATACCCTAAACGAATTGAGTTTAAAGCATCGAACATAGCATTTGCAGAAGAAGCACATGCGGAGACCGTTGTATAGTTTGGCCCCATAAATCCATGTTTTATGGAAATATTGGCTGGCGCAATATCTGCTATCATTTTAGGGATAAAGAATGGATTAAACCTTGGGGTTCCATCGCCATCAGCAAAGTTTAAAACTTCTTGCTGAAAGGTCTCCAACCCTCCAATTCCTGCGCCCCATATTACACCTACGCGCAACTTATTTACCTCATCCAGATTTAATTTAGCATCTGCAATGGCCTCATCTGAAGAAACCAAGGCATACTGAGCAAACCTGTCCAGTTTCCTAGCTTCTTTTCTATCAAAAAAATCTTGAGGGTTATAGCCTTTCAGTTCACAGGCAAATTTGGTCTTGAACTTCTCAGTATCAAAATATGTTATGGGAGCACATCCGCTTTTACCATTCTTTAGTCCTTCCCAATAAGCCCCTAAATTGTTCCCAATGGGTGTTAACGCACCCATTCCGGTAACTACTACTCGCTTTAACTGCATTGAACTATTATTTTAACCTTTAGAACCTAAATTAAAAAAAATATCCATGTGATGATCATCACATGGATAATTTAAAGTCTTTAGTAAAATATCATAAAATTACTTCGCTTCTTCTATATAGCTAATGGCTTGACCAACAGTTGCAATGTTCTCTGCTTGATCATCAGGAATTTGAATATCAAATTCTTTTTCAAACTCCATGATAAGTTCAACAGTGTCCAAGGAATCCGCACCTAAATCATTGGTAAAGCTAGCTTCTGGCACTACTTCATTCTCATCAACACCTAGCTTATCAACGATGATAGCCTTTACTCTTGATGCAATGTCTGACATAATTATATCGGTTTTAAAAATTTAATCGTTGGCAAAAATATAAAACTTTGGATTAAATACACCATTTGTCGATAAAATGTGACTCAAATTACACATCTTATGCTCCATAATATTACTTTAGCCTTCTAAATATAGGCCCATAACCATAGTAGAACTCCCTAAATGAAGCAAATCGTAATTTTAGCCTCGGGTAGCGGTTCAAATGCCGAAAATATTATCTCTTTCTTTAAAGAAAAGGGCTCAGCAGAGGTTTCTGCAGTATTTACCAATAAAAAAACAGCAGGTGTTTTAGAGCGCTGCGATAGACTCAAGACAGCCGCTTTTTATTTTAACAGGACAGCATTCTCAGATTCTGATGGTTTTGTTAAACTTTTAAAAGGGTTAAACCCAGATTTAATCGTTTTAGCTGGTTTTTTGTGGAAAATTCCAACTTCGCTACTAAAAGCTTTCCCAAATACCATTATCAACATTCATCCATCACTGTTGCCCAAATATGGTGGAAAAGGTATGTACGGTGCAAAAGTTCATCAAGCTGTTAGAGAAAATTTAGAATCAGAAACAGGTATTACCATACATTATGTCAATGAAAATTATGATGAAGGAGCTATTATATTTCAGGCTAAAACAAGAGTAGAACCATCTGATGATGCAGATTCCATAGCCAAAAAAGTACATGAACTTGAATATGAACATTTTCCAAGGGTAATAGAAAAACTTCTTTTGAAGGATGGCAAATAAGAGAAAATTCTATGTGGTCTGGAAAGGCAAGCGTCCTGGCATTTATGAAGCTTGGGCAGATTGCAAGGCCCAAATTGAAGGGTTCAAAGGAGCACAGTACAAATCCTTTCAAGATTTTGCCGAAGCAAAAAAAGCCTTTAACAGCAATTATTTAGAGTACAAAGGAAAATCCAAAGGAAAAAAGGAACTGTCCCCAGAGGAATTGTTGAAAATTGGAGAACCCAATTACAATTCGATTTCCGTAGATGCTGCTTCGAGCGGAAATCCAGGAAAAATGGAATATCAAGGGGTAGATACCAAAACCAAAAGAACACTTTTTAAACAAGGGCCTTTTGAACAGGGAACAAACAACATAGGGGAGTTTTTGGCACTGGTCCATGGATTGGCCTTTTTAAAAAATAACAAAAGTTCCCGCGTTCTTTATTCAGATTCTAGAATTGCAATGGGTTGGGTAAGAAAAAAAAAGTGCGGCACCAAATTGAAGAAAAATGCCAAAAACAAAGTCGTCTTTGAACTTATTGAACGTGCCGAGCAATGGTTAAAACAGAATTCCTACAATACTCCCATAGCAAAATGGGAGACAAAGGCCTGGGGAGAAATTCCTGCAGATTTTGGAAGAAAGTAAATTAGGTTTTGCGCAATTGAATTGCATTTTTCTTAATTCTATCATCTGTTATGATAAATGGAATATCTAAGTGTATATTTGCAGCAAATTTACATAAATGGGCAAATTGCTTATTGTTGGGAGTATGGCTTTCGATGCTATTGAAACCCCTTTTGGCAAGACAGGTAAGATATTGGGAGGAGCAGCTACCTTTATAGGCTTGGCAGCAGATCAGTTTAACGTAGAGTCTGCTATTGTTTCGGTTGTTGGTGATGATTTCCCACAGACTTATTTAGATATTTTTACGGATAGGAATATAGATATCTCAGGAGTTGAAATCGTTAAGGGCGGTAAAACATTTTATTGGAAAGGAAAATACCATAATGACCTTAATTCAAGGGACACCTTGGTTACCGAACTAAATACCTTAGGCGATTTTAATCCAATTGTTCCAGAAAGCTTCAAAGATGCCGATGTGGTAATGCTCGGCAATTTGCACCCCAATATTCAAATGGGTGTAATCAATCAAATGGAAGAACGACCAAAACTTATCATTTTGGACACCATGAATTTTTGGATGGACAATACTTGGACAGAGTTGATCAATGTAATAAACCACATTGATGTGATAACCATTAATGATGAAGAAGCGCGGCAATTGACCAATGAATATTCCTTGGTTAAAGCAGCTGCCAAAATACAGAAAATGGGACCTAAATATGTAGTTATCAAAAAAGGTGAGCATGGAGCTCTTTTGTTCCATGATGAACATATTTTCTTTGCCCCTGCATTGCCGTTGGAAGAGGTTTTTGATCCTACTGGTGCAGGAGATACATTTGCTGGCGGATTTGCCGGCTACTTGGCACAGACAAAAAATATTTCTTTTGAAAGTATAAAGAATGCCATTATACAAGGCTCCAATCTAGCTTCATTTTGTGTGGAGAAATTTGGAACAGAACGAATGGTGGCGCTGCAGAAGCATGAAATCGACAAACGTTTGTTGCAGTTTAAAGAATTGACACAGTTCAATATTGAATTAACGTAAATAACTGCCCTGAACTATTTCGGGGCTTTTTTATTTTATATAGATATGAGTGATGCGATTAAGCACGAATGCGGAATATCACTGATCCGTTTGCTTAAACCTCTAGAGTACTACAAAGAAAAATACGGTACAGCTTTCTACGGCGTTAACAAAATGTACCTAATGATGGAGAAACAGCACAATCGAGGTCAAGATGGTGCTGGTTTTGCAAGCATAAAACTGGACATGGATCCAGGAGAGCGTTATATGAGTAGGGTGCGTTCCGCACAGCAACAACCAATACAGGACATTTTTGCCCAAATCAATGACCGCATTAATACTTCTTTGGCACAACACCCAGAATATGTAGATGATGTAGCGCTGCAAAAAAAGAACATCCCATATATAGGAGAATTGTTAATGGGCCATGTTAGGTATGGAACCTTTGGGAAAAATAGTATTGAAAGCGTTCACCCATTCCTAAGGCAAAACAATTGGATGCACCGAAATCTTATTGTTGCCGGTAATTTTAATTTGACGAACGTTGATGAACTCTTTAATAACCTTGTTACCCTTGGCCAACACCCCAAAGAAATGGCCGATACGGTAACGGTGATGGAAAAAATTGGTCATTTTTTGGATGATGCTGTTGCCAAGCTTTACAAACAAATAAAAAAAGAAGGGCATAATAAAAGAGACGCCTCACCCCTAATTGCCGAACGACTTAATGTGGCAAAAATACTATCCAAGGCTTCTAAAAATTGGGATGGTGGCTACACTATTGGCGGTTTGTTGGGGCACGGTGATGCTTTTGTGGTAAGAGACCCTGCAGGAATTAGGCCAGCTTACTACTACAAAGATGATGAGTTTGTGGTTGTGGCTTCAGAAAGACCTGTAATTCAAACTGTTTTCAACATTAAATATGAGGAGGTCAAGGAACTGGACCCTGGCCATGCAATAATCATAAAGAAAAAGGGGACTGTTCATCTAGAAGAAATACTTGAGCCCACAGAAAGAAAAGCATGTTCTTTTGAGCGGATTTACTTTTCCAGAGGAAGTGATAAAGAGATTTACCAAGAACGAAAAATGTTGGGGAAACTCTTGTTCCCAAAAATCTTGAAAGCCATTAAAGATGATTTGACAAATACAGTCTTTTCATACATTCCCAATACAGCGGAAACCTCTTTCTTTGGTATGGTAAAGGAAGCACAGAACTATCTTAATGCAAAAAAAGAGGAACAGATCTTGGCCTTGGGTCCAAAAATAACAGGTGACGAGCTTCACAAAATTTTGGAAGTAAGGCCTCGTATTGAGAAAGTGGCCATTAAGGACGCCAAACTTAGAACCTTCATTACCCAAGACAGTAGCAGGGATGACCTTGTTACACACGTATATGATATTTCCTATGGTTCGGTAAAAGAAAATGATAACCTGGTCATTATAGATGACAGTATAGTTAGAGGGACAACCCTAAAAAAGAGTATCCTAAAAATTCTTGATAGATTATCTCCTAAAAAAATAATAGTGGTTTCATCCGCTCCACAGATTAGGTATCCAGATTGTTATGGTATAGATATGGCCAAGTTAGAGGACTTTGTTGCTTTTAAGGCTGCTCAAGCGCTTCATGAAGACCACGGGACCACAAACAAAATAAAAGAGATTTACGAAAAGTGCCTGACTCAGACAGATTCAAAAGACAAGGAAGTAGTTAACTATGTTAAAGAGTTTTATGAACCTTTTACTCCCGAACAAATTTCAAAAAAGATTGCTCAAATTTTGAGTCCAAAGGGCATCAATGCAGAAGTAGATATTATCTATCAAAGTATTGAAAGTCTTCATAAGGCCTGCCCAAAAAATCTAGGAGATTGGTATTTTACAGGAGACTATCCTACCCCTGGGGGGAACAGGGTTGTAAATAGAGCTTTTATTAATTTCTACGAAGGAAAAAACCAAAGGGCCTATTAATTTGTCCTATCTAAATTAAAGTTAATGTGTGCATTTCATCGATGAAACGTGCATGTTGCCGTCTTTTTGATTCGTAGGTAAAACTCAAACCTACTTTAGTATTGCCATAGCATAAGTAGGTTAAGTTCATGGTAAGATTTGGGGCAAAAAAGGTGGAAGCTATTCCACCTTTTTTATTTTAAGTAATCCAAATACCGCACTACGTAATCCTTTTCTTTAGTAATAGTACGCTCTAACCACAAGGTTGGTAATTCAACCAAATAAAGAGGGTTTCATCTAAAAGCTTACTCACCAATCATGACCTTGGCTTACATTTGGAGGACCATAGCATAAGTAGGTTAAGTTCATGGTAAGATTTGGGGAAAGAAGGCGGAGAAATCTCCGCCTTCTTTATATTTGAACCCCAAGGATTTAACAAATTTCCGCACTGAATTATCCGCAATTTTTTTTCAAAAAATCAAAAATTTCCTCAAAAACTTTTGTTATTTCTCACAATACCAGTAATTTAGTTTTGCCATAGCATAAGTAGGTTAAGTTTATGGTAAGATTTGGGACGAAAAGGGTGAGGGCTTCCTCACCCTTTTCTATTTAGTGCATTTATAAAATAAAAAGGCCGAACACAAAATTGTGTTCGGCCTTTTTAACTTTAACAGGATTGAACCTCCTAATTATTTGTTTGCATTGTAATTTTCAGAAACTTTATCCCAATTGATTACGTTAAAAAATGCTGCCACATAATCTGGTCTTCTATTCTGGTAATTTAGATAATATGCATGTTCCCAAACATCCAATCCTAAGATAGGATGTCCTCCACACCCTGTTCCCGGCATTATTGGGTTGTCTTGGTTTGGCGTTGAGCAAACATCAACCTTCCCGCCTTTATGAACACAGAGCCAAGCCCAACCAGACCCAAACCTTGTTCCGGCGGCTGTACTGAATTTTTCTTTAAAGGCATCAAAAGAGCCAAAAGCATCATCAATGGCAGCTGCTAAATCTCCACTTGGTGCTCCTCCTCCATTTGGGGACATCACTTCCCAGAAAAGAGCGTGATTGTAAAACCCTCCTCCATTGTTTCTCACTGCTCCATTGGACATGTCCAAATTGGCCAAAACATCAAGGATTCCTTTTCCTTCTAAATCTGTTCCCGCAATTGCACCATTCAATTTAGTGGTATACCCATTATGGTGCTTTGTATGGTGAATTTCCATTGTTCTCGCGTCTATATGTGGCTCTAAAGCATCATATGCATAGGGTAATTTTGGTAATTCAAAAGCCATAATTATGTTGTTTTTAAGTTATTAATGATTCTTGTAAAAATACGCTTTTAAGACATATATTCATGCAATTCTGTGTTAAGTTCAAGTTGGTAATCCGTAATTTGCAAGAAAAACTTTTTGGAGGTTTCCAGCTTTAAAATATATAATGCATCGGCAGGCTCAGGCAAGACATATACCTTGACCAAGGAATACCTTAAACTTCTACTCTCCAATAACACTTCAACAAAATTTAGACAAATACTGGCCATTACCTTTACAAATAAAGCCGTTGGGGAAATGAAAGCCCGGATTTTGGATAGTCTTCATGCTTTTGGAAACGATAAAGAACAGGGAACATTGTTTCGTGAAATTTGTGAAGACCTTTCTTTAAGTGCCAAACAGCTTCAGGAACGATCCAGAACGGTTCTTAAAAAAATATTGCATAACTACTCGTTCTTTGAGGTTTCCACAATTGACAAGTTCAATCATAAGATCATAAAAACATTTGCTAGGGATCTTCAACTTTCACAAAACTTTGAGATCGAGCTGGATGTTGAACTGCTTTTGGAAGAAGCTGTAGGGCACTTGTTGGAAAGAGCGGGAACAGATAAACAGCTTACCGAGGTTTTACTTGCTTTCTCCCTTGAAAAGATTGATAATGACAAAAGCTGGAACATTACATATGATCTAGTGGAAATTGGAAAGCTGCTTTTTCAAGAAAACCATTCTGGGCATGTAGACAAACTCCTATCCAAATCGATCAGTGATTTTCAACAAATTCAAAAGAATATTTCGTCTCAAATAAGAGTAATTGAAAACAATGTTCTTATTGAAGCCCAAAAGGCACTTCAGGAAATTGAAAACCAAGGGTTTGATTTTTCAGATTTCCCTAGACAGACTCTTCCAAATCATTTTAAAAAAATATTGCAAAAGGAATACGGCGTTAAAGCACTTTACAACAACAAGCTGGAACAAAATTTGCTGGAACACAAAATTCTAAAAGCTACGGACAAAAGGGAAGCCACCCATTTGGCCAGCATTGTTCTGGGCATTTTTTCAATCATCAAAAAGAATCTATACAAACGCAGCTATCTCAAGAATATTTATGGCAATATAGTTCCACTCACCTTACTGAATGAAATTGCAAAAGAAATCAAGAACATTGAGGTTGAAAAAGATGTAATCCCAATTTCATCATTGAATTCATTATTGTCAAAAGAAATAAAAGACCAACCCGTTCCTTTTATTTACGAAAGAATGGGAGAAAAATACAGGCACTATTTTATAGATGAGTTCCAAGACACTTCTCAAATGCAATGGGACAACCTAATTCCGTTAATTGGAAATGCCTTGGAAAGTGAAAATGAAAAAAAAGAAAGTGGTTCCTTATTTCTTGTTGGGGATGTAAAGCAAGCCATTTATAGATGGCGGGGAGGTAGAGCAAAGCAATTCCTTAATTTAATAAACCTAAAATCGCATCCTTTTGTAGTAGAACCTAGTATCAATTCCTTGGATACGAATTGGAGAAGTTATAGCGAAATTGTCCAATTCAACAATAGCTTTTTCTCGTTCGTTGCTCCTTTTTTAAAAGGCGAAGATTATAAAAACCTTTTTTTGGAAGGGTGCGGTCAAAAAGCCAACAACAAATCTGGTGGTTTTGTACAATTATCATTTTTGGACAACAATGTCTCTGATAAAGAAGAAGCATATTGTACTGAAGTTCTAAAAAAAATTGATGAGATTGTGTTGAAAAAACATCTCTTCTCCGACATTTGCATTCTAGTGCGGGACAATAATAAAGGCATGCTTTTGGCCAATTTTCTGTCTGAAAAAGACATTCCCATTATCTCTTCAGACTCTTTGTTATTAAACAATAATGAAAAGGTTCGTTTTCTTGTTTCATTACTAAAAGTGATGGATGATATAAATGACAACGAAGCCCGCTACGAAACTTTGATGTTCTTGGCCAAAAAAGACAGGCACGATTTTATATCGTCCAACCTGGGCGTTCTGGAGGGATTGCTTGCCACTTCATATGGATTTAACTTGAACAATTTAAAAGGGCAACCCGTTTTCAACATTCTTGAAAAGGCCATCATCCAATTTGACCTATCAGCAAATGCATCCGCTTATCTTTCTTTTTTGATGGATGAAGTATTGGTAGTTGAACAAAGGGAGGGGCCGGGAATACATTCTTTTCTCAAATATTGGGAGAAGAAAAAAAACAGTCTGTCCATTGCTGCTCCAGAAAACGTTAATGCGGTTAAGATCATGACCATTCACAAAGCCAAGGGACTGGAATTTCCTATTGTAATCTTTCCTTTTGCCAATGCAATAATTGATGATAAGCGAAAGAAAAAGAAATCATGGGTACCAGCAACAGATACGGAGCAGGATTTTGGGTTAAATGAATTCCTGATCAGCACAAACCAGGAAATGTTGCATTTTAATCAGGCTACGGCAGATGTCTACATTGATGAAGTAAAAAAAACCGAATTGGACGCCATAAATGTATTGTATGTGGCATTGACAAGGGCAGAAAAAGGACTTTACATCATTTCAGAAGTTGGCAGAAACAATCCTTCTCTCCTGCATGCCTCTTCATATTCAGATTTGTTTTACTGTTACTTGCAAAACAATGATATTCCTAAAAACGACCAGGAAATATATGCTTTTGGCACATTGCTGGAAAATGATGCAACCACTACCTTGTCAACAGAAAGTCTTCATATTCCATATTTAACAAGACAAAAAGAAGACCCCGGTTTTGCCATTTCCACAAAATCCAGTCATTTATGGGATGATGAAATAAAGGAGGCCATTGAACTTGGAAATCTTATTCATTTTGCTCTTAGCCATATCATAACAAAGTATGATGTTTCCAATGTGCTTGACAAACTCAAATTATCAGGAGATGTTCCAGAACATGCCGATAAATATTTAGAAGAAAAGATACATGCAGTCGTTGGCCACCCAGAACTTGAAAAATATTTCTCCGGCGAACATCAAATATTGAATGAGCAAGAAATACTCACGATGGACGGAGGTTCATTGCGCCCGGATCGCATTGCAATAGCAAATAACCAAGCAACAATTATTGACTATAAAACAGGAAGACCATCACCATCTCACAAAGAGCAGATAATACATTACGCAAATGTGCTAAAAGAGATGGATTTTGAAATTAAACATACTATTATTGTCTATATTGATCACAAAATAAATCCCGTTTTTCTTTAAACCTAAAAACTATGTACGGAAAAATAAAAGAGCATCTTGCAAACGAGCTAGACGCCATAAAAGAGGCAGGCCTATTTAAAAAAGAGCGCATCATTACGTCTCCACAAGATGCGGTTATAAAAATATCCACAGGACAAGAGGTCATTAACTTTTGTGCCAATAATTATTTGGGGCTTTCATCACACCCTGAGGTAGTACAAGCAGCTAAGGATACATTGGACTCTCATGGTTTTGGTATGTCTTCGGTAAGGTTTATTTGCGGTACTCAAGACATTCATAAAGAATTGGAAGAAAAGATTGCCAATTTTTATGGAACAGAGGACACCATATTATATGCTGCAGCTTTTGACGCCAATGGTGGGGTATTTGAACCTTTATTGACAGCGGAAGATGCTATCATCTCAGACTCCTTGAACCATGCATCAATAATTGATGGTGTTCGCCTTTGTAAGGCCAAAAGATACAGATATGCCAATAATGATATGGCCGATCTTGAAGCTCAGCTCAAACAAAGCCAAAAAGACAGTGCTCGATTTAAAATTATCGTTACAGATGGTGTCTTTTCTATGGATGGACTCTTAGCTCCTCTAGACAAAATTTGTGATTTAGCGGACAAGTACGATGCCATGGTAATGATTGATGAATGTCATTCCGCTGGATTTATTGGTGAAACTGGGAGAGGCACCCTTGAAGAAAAAGGGGTAATGGATCGCATAGACATTATTACCGGCACTTTGGGCAAAGCGCTTGGTGGAGCAATGGGGGGCTATACAACGGGCAAAAAAGAAATAATAGAAATGTTGCGTCAAAGGTCTCGACCATATTTGTTCTCAAACTCCCTTGCTCCAGCCATTGTAGGTGCTTCTATCAAGGTTTTTGAGATGCTGGACAAAGACACTTCACTAAGGGACAAACTTCAGCGTAATACAGAATATTTCAAGAAAGGGATGAAACAGGCTGGTTTTGATATTATAGACGGTGATTCCGCCATAGTTCCAGTAATGCTGTACGATGCCAAGCTTTCCCAACAGATGGCAGATATGCTTTTAGAAAAAGGCATTTATGTAATTGGCTTCTTTTATCCTGTTGTTCCAAAGGGCAAGGCTCGCATCCGTGTTCAGCTATCCGCAGCGCATGAACAGCATCATTTAGATCAAGCAATTAGTGCATTCATTGAAGTCGGAAAAACATTGAAAATCGTTGAAATGCAGTAAATGTTCCATGTAATGCATTAAAAAAAAAGAAAAATTGATTTTGTTAATAAGTCTTAACAACTTACATTTGCTGCTGATAAACACTTAAACTTAAAATTTTGAGCATGAAACATCTTAGCAAATTATTAGTTGTTGCCCTATTAGTTTTAGGCGCTAACAACCTACAAGCGCAAGACGAGAATAATCCGTGGCAGATTAGTTTTGGGGTAAACGCAATTGACACTTATCCTACCAACGATGAGAACAACCCGTTCTCAAGTACTACATTGTTCGATGAGTACTTCAACGTTTCTGACCACTGGAACATCTTGCCTTCCGTTTCTTACGTAGCTGTATCCAAATATGTTGGAAGTGGATTTTCTGTAGGTGCAAGAGGTTCTTTAAATAGAATTGAAAACAATGGTGACCAAGCGGTTGATGATCTTTCACATTACGCTATAGATGGTACTATTAAGTACAACTTTCTTAAAAACACAACAATTGACCCATTTGCTGAAATAGGTGGTGGTTATACTTGGGTTGATGAGATCGGTGCTGGTACTGCAAATGCAGGTATCGGTGTTAACATCTGGTTTTCAGAAAACATTGGTCTAACATTACAAACTCAGTACAAGCATGCTTTTGAAGATTACTTAGTAAAGCATTTTCAGCACATGGCAGGTATCAGCATCAAATTTGGTGGAACTGATACTGACGGTGATGGAATCTATGACAAGGACGATGCTTGTCCAGAAGTTGCTGGTCTAGAAGCTTTCAACGGTTGTCCAGATGCTGATGGAGATGGTATAGAAGATAGCAAAGACAGCTGTCCTAACGAAGCTGGTTCTAAAGAAATGAACGGTTGTCCAGATGCTGACGGTGACGGTGTTGCTGATAAGGACGATGCTTGTCCTAACGAAGCTGGTCTTGCTGCTTTAGCTGGTTGTCCAGATGCTGATGGTGACGGTGTTGCTGACAAAGATGATCAGTGTCCTAATGAAGCTGGTCCTGCTGAGAACAATGGATGCCCTTGGCCAGATGCTGACGGTGATAGTGTTCTTGACAAAGACGATCAGTGTCCACAAGTAGCTGGTACTGTTGCTAACAACGGTTGCCCAGAAGTAACTGAAGAAGTTCAAAAACAATTGAACGACTATGCAAGAACTATCTTGTTTGATACTGGTAGATCTTCTATCAAAGCAGAATCTACTTCTGTAATGGTTGATATCATCACTATCTTAAACGAGTATCCTACTGCTAAGTTTACAGTAGAAGGACATACTGATAGTGTTGGTGGTGCTTCAACAAACCAAAAACTTTCTGAGTCAAGAGCTAACTCTGTAAGAGACTTCTTGATTGACAAAGGTGTTGGTGCTGATAGATTATCTGCTATCGGATATGGTGAAGACAAGCCAATCGCAACGAACAACAACAGAGCTGGAAGAGCTCAAAACAGAAGAGTTGAAATCAACTTGGTGAAATAAGAATTAGAAAACTAAGTTTTCTTTTCAAAAAAGGCCCTGCAAATGCAGGGCCTTTTTTATTTTTAGCATATGCATCAAAGTTTTCTTGAATATGTTCTGGCGGACCTAACAAAAAAAGAAATGGCCATTGAGTCATTAACCTTTATTCTTCCCAGTAAAAGGTCAGGCACTTTTCTTAAAAAACATATTTCAAACACCCTTACCAAAAACAGCTTTAGTCCAAAGATCTTGGCCATAGAAGATTTTGTTGAAGACATCTCTGGCATTACCTCCACTTCTTCAATAGACCTCCTTATACAACTCTATGCAGTGTACAAAGCATCAAAAACAATAGCATCCCATGACGATTTTAATACCTTCTTAAAATGGGGCCAAACATTGCTCCAGGATTTTAACGAAATAGATAGGTATCTAATTCCGGCCAAGGATATCCTTAATTACCTATCTGCAATAAAAGAACTCAATCATTGGTCGTTAAAAAAAGAGAAGACAACGTTAATTCAAAATTATTTACAGTTATGGGGAAGCCTTGAACATTTATATGATTCCTTTACAACTCATCTTATAGCGCAAAAGAAAGGATACCAAGGCCTAATCTATAGAAAAGCAAATGAAAACCTTGTTAGCTATTGCGAAGCTAACCAAATTGATTCTTTGGTTTTTATCGGTTTCAATGCTCTTAACACGGCAGAATCAAACATAATACAACATTTTCTCACCCATACAAATAGTCAAATTTATTGGGATATTGATTCCCATTTTCTTGAAGATACGGTTCATGATGCCGGACTTTTTATTAGAGACTATAAAAAACTATGGCCCTATTACCAAGACAAAAATCTAGCTGGAGCGCATAACACTTTTTTGTCTCCTAAAAATGTTTCTGTAACCGGGGTGCCCAAAAGTATTTCCCAAGCCAAATATGTTGGCGAAATTTTAAGGGGAATTCAGTCAAAATCCGCTAATGGACTTAAAAATACAGCTCTTGTTCTTGCAGATGAATCTTTGCTTAATCCCATTCTTCAAGCTGTGCCAAATGAAGTCAACGAGGTGAACATTACTATGGGCCTGCCTCTTAACAAAACAGTGCTGTATTCATTCTTCCTATCTTTTTTGGAATTGAATATATCCAACATAGGAAAAAGGTGGTTTTACAAAGACGTTCTAGAATTTCTATCTAACCCTTACAGCGTATCCATTTCTTCTTCACAACAAATAGACTTTGCAAAAGAAATTCCAAGAGACATAAAACAAAACAACAGGCTTCATCTCAGTTCAAAAAATCTTTCTAAGTACGTTGGAGCAAGCAAGATATTGGAAGTCATGTTCCCTCTCAAACCCATTTCGTCATTGCAATGGGTAGACAACTGCCTGTTGCTCATTCAAGACTTAAAAAAAATATTTACTGAGCAAAAGAACGCCCAGGAGCTTGAATCTTTATACCGGTTTTATACCCTGTTCAACCAGCTAAGAACTCATTTAGATTCTGCTGACTTTAGACCAGGTCTTAAATCACTTAAAAGTTTGTTTAAGCAGCTAGCGGTAATGGAAACGTTGGATTTTATAGGCGAACCTTTATCTGGATTGCAGATCATGGGTATGTTGGAAAGTCGAAATCTGGACTTTGAAACAGTCATTCTTACTTCCGTAAATGAAGGGATACTACCCTCGGGCAAATCCAATAATTCTTTTATCCCTTTTGATGTAAAACGGGAATATGGGCTTCCTACTTATAAAGAGAAAGATGCCATCTATACCTATCATTTTTACAGATTAATCCAGCGTGCCAAAAACATCCATATTATCTATAACACCGAACCGGACGTTTTAGAGGGTGGTGAAAAGAGTAGGTTGATCTCTCAACTGCTAACAGATACTAACTTTTCAAAATATGTTACACACAGCATAGCATCTCCTAAAGTTAAAATTTCGCCAACACCTGTAACCGAGGTATCTAAAAGCCAATTACTTCTAAAGGACATAGCAACCTTCGCAGATAAGGGTTTTTCACCAACTTCTTTAACAAACTACATTAGAAACCCTCTTGAATTTTATAAAAAAAATATTCTCAAAATAAATGATGTTCCAGAAGTTGAAGAAACGATAGCGGCCAACACTTTTGGCACGATAGTGCATGATAGTTTGGAAGAACTGTACCAACCACTGATCAATAAAATCCTGACGTTGGAAAACACCTCTAATTTAACAGCAAGAATCCCAGAAGCGGTAAAAACCCACTTTAACAAAAACTTACCCGGGGTTGATATTCTAAAAGGTAAATTTCTTTTGGTTTACAATGTAGTTCTAAAGTATCTACAGAACTTTATTGAACAAGAAATAGAACAACTGGAGAACCACCAAATAAAAATATTGGGATTGGAAGAACGATTTGTTGTGCAACTAAATATCCCGGAACTGGATTTTCCAATAAAACTTAAAGGCACATTGGATAGGGTTGACCTAATAGATGGTGTTACCAGAATAATTGACTATAAAACCGGAAAAGTAGAACCTAGAAATGTAAAAATTACAGATTGGCAAGAACTAATTTCTAACTATGACAAAAGCAAGGCATTTCAATTGCTGTGCTACGCATTTTTGTATTCAAAAAAGCATAATGCCAACCTTTTACAGGCTGGAATTTACTCCTTTAAAAATTTGAGTCAAGGCTTTTTACCTTTTAATTCAAATGGAACGAACATTGATCCTGATACCCTTAATACTTTTGAAGGTTATTTAAAGGGGATCATCCTGGAAATCTGCAACCCCAATATTCCGTTTACCGAAAAAAAGGTGTAACTACTTTAAATCTGGCCGTGTAGGTCTAACTTCTATTTTGCTTGGCAGTGTACGAGGATTCATTTGCAGTAAATCAACCACAAGCTTTCCAATGTCCTCAGCCTGTATTTTCCACGAATCTTTCTCAGAAGGTTCGTTCCCATTAAAATGGGTTGCTACAGAACCAGGCATTATTGTGGTTACCTTGATGTTATATTTTCTTAAGTCCAACATCGCTGCCTGAGTAAATCCCACTACACCAAATTTAGTGGCATTATATCCTGCTCCTTGGGCAAAAAAATTGGTTCCGGCCAAGCTTGCCAAGGTCATATAATACCCTTCAGATTTTTTTAATGCCTCAACAGAAGCTTTTAATGTATGAAAAACCCCATTAAGGTTCACGTTGATCATATTATGCCACTCACTTTCTTCCATTTCATCAATAGGGGCAAAATGACCTACACCGGCATTGGCCAGCACAAAATCCAGTTGCTCCCATTTCTCCAAAATCATCTGTATAGCATTCACCTCATCTGTAAGTTTAGTCACATCTGAGGATATTCCTAGAACGTTTTCCTCACTCCCCAAACTTTTTATGGCTTTGTCAACTCCATCTATACTTCTTCCACTTATAGCTACCTTCATGCCTTGCTGCAATAGCGACTTAGCTACTCCGTAACCAATTCCTTTTGTACCACCAGTTATGTAGGCAACTTTCCCTTTCAAATCCATGTTTCCTTTTTTTATTTGACGTTCTCGATTCTAAAAGTTAACAATAAAAAACAAAAGCAGAGCGAGAAAGAGTTCTAATTAGATTAATATCCATTTCTTTACCATGTTACCCACTCTTAAAACGCTTCGGAGAAGCTTAAAACACATTTTAGATTAAGTATAGTCTTTCGCAAGAGGCTAAAGTCCCCATACTTTCCTTTCCCTAGAATCACCTTTTTTCAGGGCAATAAACTCTAAAATTAACATAACCATGACCAATGGCATCTTAACTCTCCCTGGCGATATGTGATTTATGTAAGATTGGCTTTAATTAGTATAACATACTCGGGTACAGGACGTCCTATCTTTATAGTTAAACCGAATTACTATGGATAATGACCCTATGGGTGAGATAAAAAACGTATTGAAAAAGGTCAATGGAGAAGTCTGATTATTATAGCAGTATTGGTGGTATTGCTGTTGGCATTTAGACCATGGGTTCAAGTTGGTGCAGGTGAGCTAGGAGTTGTCCAGAATTTTGGTGCCGTACTGAATGAAGGAATCCATTTCAAAATACCAATAGTACAAACCGTCATCTTAATGGACGTAAAAATTCAAAAGACGATGACAGATGCTGCCTCTTCATCCTCCAACTGGCAGGATGTGGATTTATCCGTGACCCTTAATTATCACATCATACCCGATAAGGAAAACTTGGTGTATCAAACCATTGATGTACAATTCAAGAGGTAATGAAAGCGGTGTCGGCCAGATATACTGCTGAAGAATTGATTACAAAAAGACCGGCTGTTAGCACCGAAATGCAAGAAGCACTTACTTCAAGGTTGCTCGCTTCGAATATAGCGGTCGATGCTTTTTCGACTATCTCATTTTGCTTTTCCCAAACCTTTACCGATGCTATTGAGGCAAAACAAACTGTAGAACAAAACGAATTGAAGGCAAAAAGAGATCTGGACAGAATAAAGGTAGAAGCAGAACAAACCATTGCCGCCACGACAGCTTAAGTAGGGGCACTACGGTTACAAAAAATGAATATTTCACCCGACCTTATCGAACTCAGGAAGATAGAAGCAAACCTTAAGGCCATAGAAAAATGGAACGGAATTTTACCAGAGGTAACGGGTGCTGGAGCAATTCCTTTTATTGGAGTAGGTGAAGCAATAAAAAAAATGATAATAATATCATGGTATTTTAATCCATAATCCATAATTGGTATGTTCGTTCTAATTCACTTGGTTGTTGGCAGTGTTAGAGGATTTTACAGACACCAAATGATTGAAAGATATCAGTACAATTATTATTCCGATCCTCCCATGAATCTTTTGAGCAAACTAGCACACAATTGGCTCAATGGCACTTTCAGTTTAACCACTCTTCTTATTTCAGCTTCCTTGACCATTCTGCTGTTTATAATTTTCAATGCATGAATTGATTTTCTAAGAAAGGAACCCCCTTGGAATCCACTCTTTATTGGACCCAAAAATGCTATCGATAAAGATGAAACATCACTCTTAAAGGTGTTGCCCTGGCATAAGCTTTTGTAAACGTACCACGGTGGATGTTTCCTCCTTACCATCTCGCCAAATCAATACACCCTCAATAAATGAGATGATAAAATTTTCCCCAATGTATTTATCCTCATGTAGTTGATACTTTTCAAGTACAACAGACAGAACCTCATCGAAAACAACTATTTCTTCCATACCCAATGCTGCTTTGCCACAAAACGAGTATCCATTCTCAACACGCCCAAGAAAGACCCCTTCTATTTTTTTTATTTGGTTTGTTTGTTGGGTAGGGGAAATGCCCAATGAGATCAGACATATAAAAATCAACATCGTTCTCATCATTATCTTAATGTCGTTTAAAAGGTAGTTTAACTGTTGCGAATTTGGCTCAAGAACTCTCCTGCCATCCAGATATCAAGTTATTTTCAAATCTAGATCGTCAGGAATCAATGGTTGGTTTCGGTTACTGATTAAGAAAGTAATAGACAAGATGTAAAATGCCATCTTTAAGGATGGCATTTTAACTGTTCTGGAAAATAAGAGCTTTATTTGACCAATTCAACATTGACCGCGTTCATTCCCTTTTGGCCTCTTTCCATTGTAAATTTCACATTGTCGTTCTCTCGAATTTCATCGATAAGGCCACTCTGGTGCACAAAGACATCTTCTTCGGAATCCGCAGGTTTAATAAAACCAAACCCTTTTGCACTATTAAAAAATTTTACTGTTCCTTCTTTCATTACTTTATATTTATTGTTTACTAATCTATTCAATGTTTGTTTTATAATATTCATTGTTTTCTTGTGTTAAATATTGCGTCCTTATTTTGTGGAAACGGACTACATTTTCCCCAACTTGCGTAAAACACCAATATGGTCCATAATGGCACCGGCAAATGTTCTTTTTGTGTTATAGGGTATTCCATATTCCAGGGCAGTATCAGCAACGATGCCTGATATTTTTTTATAGTGTACATGACAGATATTGGGCAGCAGGTGATGTTCTATTTGATAGTTTAACCCCCCTATCAACCAGGAAAACAATCTGCTTTTGGGTGCAAAATTGGTAGTAGTGGCCAATTGATGTGCAAACCAATCTCCTTCGATTACTCCTTCTTCATCAGGTAGTGGAAATTCCGTACTGGGCATAATATGTGCCACCTGGAATATAATACTTATCAGAAGTCCTGTAACAAAGTGCATGCTAAGGAAGGCCAAGATAATTATCCATGGGGGCAATGGCACTATGAACAAAGGTATGATCAAAGCATAGGAATAATATAATAGCTTCCAGCCAATGATTTTTATAAGTTCATTTCTGAACTCATTCTTTTTATTTAAGAACCCTATTTTTCTATAGCGGCCCAATCTAATGAAGTCTTTGGTCGTTACCCATGAGACTGTGGACATGCCATAAAAGAACCATATATACAAATATTGAAACCTATGGAGTCCATTTTTTTTTGCGTGTGGAGAAAAACGAAGGAAAAATGGTGCGTTTATATCATCATCTGCGCCTTCAATATTTGTATAGGTATGGTGCAGTACATTATGTTGGATTTTCCATACCGTTGCGTTTGCACCTATTAGGTTCATGGTGTAGCCCAGGTATTTATTTACTTTTTGATTTTTGGAGTACGAACCATGATTGGCATCGTGCATAATACCCATGCCAATTCCGGCCATCCCAATTCCACTAGTTATATATAAGGCAAAAAGCAGCCATGGCCCCCCAACAGCGCCAATATTTATCAGAATAAGGGGCACAAAGAACACTGCTAGCATCAGAATGGTCTTTGTGATCATGCTCTTGTTGGCATGCTTACTGATGTTGTTTGTTTTGAAATAATTGTTCACCCTCTTTCTTAATGTCTTTGAGAAATCAGTGTTTGTTCTTTCTGAGAATCTTGGATTTTTGATACTACTAATGTTTTTGTTTTGAATCCTCCTAGCCTAAGGCTTTAAGAATCATGGATAAGCATAAAAAGCATGAGGTACACAAAAAAAATCTAATTGTGCAAACTGTGTCCCAACCACAGTCACTATACCTATGTTTAGCTTAAAATTGTTTTTTGCACTATTGCTTTAAAAAATGAAGAGAGCTGGAAAAGAATATTGAATCTGGGAAGACAAGATTAATCGGAGCTTTCCGAATTTTAACTTGACAAAGTTAACTGTAATTTGGACAATATTGCCCAATTATATGTTAAATACTGATATTCAATGTTTTACAACATAGGCTATAGATGATAAACCAAAAGCTACAATTGGATGAATATGTAGTTTATTAATATTTCTTTATAGTCTATTAATAGGGCCATTTTATGACACCGTTTTTAAAATGGAAAAGGATATTCTGATAGAGTCCCATTCTTGGTCTCTTATAGTATTCTCGTTGATTGACCTTTTGTGGGACTTAAGTTCTTTAATCCAATATTGAAGTTAAAGCACCTATTGGATGCGATACTTTTTCAAAAAAACCTTCTGTAAAGGTTGGAGAAGTACCGAAATGAACCAATCTGTATCAGATAATACCAAGCATAATCTAAAACTAGTTTTGCGTGCAAATGAAAAAAGCTCCAATTCAGTTTTTGTTTCGTAATTCAAATAGGCACTATCAGCCGTAGCGGGAAGGTCGTCGTTGGAACAGCTTAGTTCTGTAAATAATACAATCACTAGCATTGCGTTTCTTACCAGTTTACTCATTGGTTCATCTTTATTTTTTGATTTGCATTCAATTGATCTCATCTTACTAGTTTTTAATTGATGTTATTCCTAAAATATTTGTCATAAATGAATTGCTATTAGAAGCGTTTTTTAGTTTATGTGCACGCATATTGGGATACTTTTAGCTAATAAAAAGGAGTTTATTAAAATGGTATTCTTGGAGAGCATGGTGTGCAGAGTCTATTCCACTTTCTCTTTCTTTCTAATGTTTTAACTCTATTTTAATTAATTCAGTAATCCCCTCAATCTCGTGTAATGCTTCATTATAAACTTCATCCTTTTCTGTCATGACCTGTATGAGCGATAGCAAAAGATTTTGAAATTCATACTCGAAGACTACCTCTGGTTTTTGAATTTCACTTGTGGAAAACTTGATTAACGGACTTATGGACATTACCACGTGTGACATCATTGCATCATAATGTATGTTCTCCATTCTGTTGACATAAATATATTTTTCTTCCAATTCCCTTATGCCTTTTACAATTTCATGATTGCGTAGAATTTTTATTTCACCACTGTTGACCAGCGTTTCATAAATATTGCCTTGTCGATCAAAATCGGTGTATTGGGTTAAATTTCGGATGATAACTCCTAAAGTATCTATCTTATCTCGGTCATTTGTCTCAAGAATTCTGTTTGCATACTTAAATTGTTCTAAATAGCCATTGTTTAGATTCCTTTGCTCCTCAATTAAATCCTTATCATCTGTGATTTGACTTTCTATATTTTCATAATATCTCATCTCAATGTTTTGCTTAATTCTATTGTCATTCCAATTGTCTAATTGGAAGGCCAAACTGATACCCATCATGACCAAAAGAATTTCTCCAATTGCGTACATGAAGTACTTTTTAAGTTGTCCTTTTATAACAAAGTCTTTACGTATTTTTCGAAACAAGGTCATGATCAATGGGTTTTACGGTTATTTTATTTGTTAAACACCGGTGTTTGTTCAGTTTTATGTGCTACGGAAATTTTGGATTTTGACTTTCTTTTCATCCCAAACGCAACCCTTAGAATATTGACCTTTCGAATGACAAACCAATAAGTGAGGTAGATGGAGAGCAATGATAGTAGGGTTATCAAGACAGCTTGCATCCCATAAGAAACATCCAATTGTAAGACCATGTAGCCAACAAAGATCAAAGCGGGTTGATGCAACAAATAGAAGGGGTAAATAGCTTCGTTGAGGACTTTTCTGTATTTATGGTCTTTGTTGAAATATTTCTTGAAATAGCCTATAGCCGTTAATCCGCAGGATAATGAAATGACCATTTCCGTAATTCCCCGTGAATAATCTTGAACCATGGAAGGTTCACTAAAAAGGACTGGCAGTGAAAAGAGTATTACAGTAAATATAAGTGTTTGAAACAAATACAATCTCCTGTCATTGGTAAGGGCAGAGATTACTTTACCACTTGTAAATAGCATAAAACCACTTAAAAAGAAAAGTAAATAGTAGGTAAAATAAGCCCAATCATTATATAGTGCGTGGGTGCTTTTAGGAAAATACTGCCTTAAAAGGACCTGTGATAGAATGATGATCGGAAACAACCAGTTCAAGCCCATTTTTTTTGTGACCAGACCTATCACTTTTCCCCTCACCATATTGTAATGTCCGCTTTTTGCGTAGTTTAAAAATGGTGCGATCAATAAAGAAATAATAAACAAATAGAGGATAAACCACAGGTGATGCCATGAGATGTTTCCCACCGGGTAGGGTCCTCCGTCAAAGGTATGGGGAATAAAATCCCATAATGAATCATATAAATCTATTCGCTCTACATAAACCATTAAAGGAACCAACGTAAAGAACCCAACCGTAAAAGGGATGTACAACCTTCTAAACCGTTCCTTTACATATTGCCAACTGGTTCGGTGCCCAATGGCGTAAAAAGTGCCAACTCCCGATACTAAAAATAACAAGGGCATTCTCCATAAGTGCAACCACCACATGATAGGGTCTAAAAAGGGAAAGGATTCGGTACTGTTAACGTGCCATTCTTCAGGTCTGAAAATCATGCCTACATGAAAAAAGAAAACGCTCATGATGAGTCCTATTCTTAGCCAATCAATAAAGTATTTTCTTGTTTTTTGAGGTGTGTTTTGCGTTTCCATAATGCGATTGTTTTTTGATTATGAAACAAAGCTACCCACAGGTCATCCATTGCAAAGACTTCGCCTATAGGTACGGTGTTCTACCTTATCGGGAAGTACTTAAAAATATTGATAATCAGAAAGTTATGAATCTCTGAAAGAAGAAGGTGTTTGTGATGTTAATTTCTTAAATGCGGTATTAAAGGCAGATTTTGAGTTATAACCAACCCTTTCTGCAACCTCTTCAATGGTTAATTTTTTGCCTAGCTCGGTTTTTAAAATGGCTCTGGCCTCTTTTACGCGATAAGTCGCCAAAAGTTCAAAGAAAGAGTATCCCAATGTTTCATTGATAACCTGTGAAACATGATGGGGCGATTCATGTATCGCTTTTGCCAGCCCCGATAACGAAGCCGTACTGCTTATAAAATATTTCTCGTTTTCCATTTGGGAAGTGATGCCCTCAAGAATCCTGTTTTTCTCTGACTCGTTTAAAGAAGATTTTTGATACTTTAATGTTGGAACTTCCAAAAAGGTAGAGACAGTGTCATAATAGGCAGATTGGTTCATGATCTGCATAGCGGTCATAAATATCATAAAAGACACATATAGGTAGATAAAATGATCGCCTACATCGTCATGAAAAACATTTTTTACAATAATAAAAATGATTGTCACTGCTATAATATGCATCGAGATGTTGCGAATAGATTTAAGAGTGGTATTCGTTGTTGTAAAAATGGATTCTCCCAATGACTTGACTTTGAGCAAAAGCTTTCTTGAACCTAGAACAATATAGATAATAAAGTAGATACCCGTTAGTAGGTTGGTATTGTTACGAACGCCCAAGGGGTCATCTGAGAACGTCTGGTTTTCGACCAATCGGGGATAATCCAAATTCATTACCTGAAGGCTATCATTGTATTTGACTTCGGGCGGTTGTAAGAAATAAAACATACAAATGCCAAGCCAGAGTATTGAAGGGATAAAATGTAACCAATACTGTTTTTTTCTATGCCCTCCCAGTTGTGTATCTATGAATAAATAGAGAAGTCCGGCCATTAGGAAATTAAGGGGCTCTGCAAAATTGGACAACCATAAGAACCTAAAAATATAGCCTGTATAATTCAACCACCCCTCAAACATCGTCAAAGAAATAGCGAGAATGAACAACCCCATAAAAAGATTGGGCAAGTTTTTTTTAAAGGATTTTTTAATGATAAAAAAGGAGATGAAAACACCTAGAAATACCCCAATGATAATGACTAGGGCAATGAAATCTATTCTCAAGGCAGGCTCCATAGACTTAAAAGTAATTATAATTTACATTATCACTCTAAAGAAGATCCTTTGAATTCCTTGCGTTGCATATAGGTGTACCCGTGTTAAGCTTTATAGGGAGTCAACTAAATTCTAAAAAAGTATGCGCAAACTGTACATTCTTCTAAACTGAAAAAGCCCCCACATCCGTGAAGGCTCTTATTTACTTAGTGGAGAATACCGGATTCGAACCGGTGACCTCTTGCCTGCCAGGCAAGCGCTCTAGCCAACTGAGCTAATCCCCCAAGCGTGCGCAAAGGAAAGACTTTTTAGTAAAGTTTCAAAATTGAAAAGTATCCCCTATTACTTTTTAACGCTGAGCACCAATACCGGTATTGTAACAAAAAACTCAGCTTTGGGAACTGTGTTTTTCTCCCATAGTTTCTTGAAGAATCCGCGCTTTCTTCTAAATACGCACAGCAAATCTGGGTGTTGTTTCTGAAAATGCTCTAAAACGCCTAGGTAGGTGGTTGCATGTTCCGTAATGCTTAGCTGTTGGCTAAGGTCCAAAAGTGCTGTATTTACTTGCAGGTCTTCTTCAGAATACCCAGGTCTTTTAACCAAAAGAAGCGTTATACCAGACCTAAACTTGTCCTTGATGGCAATTAGTGGGTTTAGAATTCGGTTCCTTTTTAGAATTCCCGATCCAAAAGCGGTCATAATGTTCTTTAAAGGCTTAAATACTGTTCCTTTTGGCACTATTAAAGTGGCAATATTGGTTTGTTTCACAATTCTACCGGTGGTATTTCCCAAGTAAAGCTCTTCTTCTATTGCATTGCTACGTGGCGCAATGATCATCAAATCTATCCCTAGCTCTTTATCAATTTCTTTAAGGCCATCTATGATGTCCCCATTATATGTGGCAATCTTAATTTCAACACCATTTGTATTGACTGTTTCAATAATTTCCTTCAAGTGTTCCTTACTGCTCTTTGCCACTTTCTCTTTAACATTGGCTAAGCTTCCTGTTCCTGAAGTGACAGAAAATACATCCATTACAAAAACTTGCGCTCCAAAATTTGCAGCAAAGTCAATGGCGTATTGAAGCGTGTCGGATGAATTAGGAGAGGTTCCTATGGGTACCAGTATATTATTCATTGTATGGTGGTTATGATTATACCTTAAATTTACAATTTAATTGAAATGAATCCATGATAAGACATGCAAAGATATCCGAAATAAAGGATATACTGAACATTACCAAGGCCTGTGCCGCTGAAATGAACAATAATGGAATTTTTCAGTGGAACGAACATTATCCATCAGAAAGCGCCTTTTTAAGTGATTTTGAAAGAAATGAACTGTATGTTAAGGAAATTAATGGACAGGTGATAGGCAATATGGTCATCTCTACACTTATGGATGAAGAGTATGTTCCCATCCAATGGTTAACGCCAAACGGAAACAGTACTTACATACATCGTCTTGGGATTCATCCTAGTTATCAGGGCAAGGGATTTGCTCAAGAACTAATGGACTACGCGGAAGCCTACTCCAAATCAAATGGTTTTAAATCAGTACGATTGGACACCTTTTCCCAAAATAAAAGGAATCAAAGATTCTATGAACAACGTGGTTATCAAAAATTGGATGACATATTCTTTCCAAAACAAAGTATACATCCTTTTCATTGTTATGAATTAGTACTGTAACTTGCGCTGACTTTGAGAACAGAAGTCAATTTTAAAACAATAAACCAACTCGCCGTTCCTGCTACCATCTCTGGTATTGCAGAGCCTATTCTTTCTATTACGGATACTGCCATTGTGGGCAATATTCCGGTTGATGGACTGGAGTCATTGGCAGCTGCAGGAATTGTAGGTTCCTTCTTATCCATGCTTATCTGGGTACTGGGTCAAACCAGAAGTTCCATTTCTGCTATAATTTCACAATATCTGGGTGCAGGAAAGTTAGAAGAAGTTAAAAACCTGCCTGCGCAAGCCATCTTTTTTAATATTCTCTTGAGCATCTTCCTATTACTTTCAACAATTTTCATTGTAGAAGAGATTTTCAGCTTGTTTGAAGCTACAGGTAAGATATTGCAATACTGTATATCCTATTATTCCATTAGAGTATGGGGGTTCCCACTAACTCTTTTCACTTTTGCCGTTTTTGGAATCTTTAGAGGTTTGCAGAATACGTATTATCCAATGATTATTGCCCTAATTGGGGCTGTACTCAATATTATTTTGGATTTTATTTTTGTCTATGGTATAGATGGTCTAATTCCCGCCATGTATTTAGAAGGTGCAGCATGGGCCAGTCTAATCTCTCAAGCAGTCATGGCCATTTTGGTCTTTGTACTGCTCCTAAAGAAAACTGAAATAAGCTTAAAACTTGTATTTCCTTTGAACAAAGAGATAAAGCGACTGGTTATAATGAGCTTGAATTTATTCGTTAGGGCACTGGCGCTAAATGCAGCTTTGATTATAGCCGTTCGTGAAGCAACTGCTCTAGGCGATAGATACATTGGCGCACATACAATAGCAATCAACTTATGGTTGTTTGCCGCTTTTTTTATTGATGGGTATGGCGCAGCTGGGAATAGTATGGGAGGAAAACTATTAGGCGCCAAAGACTACAAAGGTCTCTGGAAGCTATCCAAGAAAATCATTACTTACGGTTTGCTCATAAGCCTTATTTTAATGGCCTTCGGATTTATTTTTTACAAACCTATTGGTCATATTTTTTCAAATGAATCCATTGTTCTGGAAACCTTTTATGGAATCTTCTTTATTGTTATCCTTGGGTTACCCATGAATACTTTGGCATTTGTTTTTGATGGGCTGTTTAAAGGGTTGGGAGAAATGAAATACCTAAGAAACGTTTTGCTCACCGCTACATTTCTAGGGTTTATTCCTGCGTTATATTTAGGCAAGTATCTTGGGTGGGGATTCTATGCAATTTGGATTGCATTCATTGTTTGGATGTTAATAAGAGGCTTGGCATTGGTCTGGAAGTTTCGAAGAAAATTTAAGCCCTTAGTGCAAAACAGTTAATTTAGTATTCTAAAGAACTAAGAATCTAAAACAATGCCCACAAACAGACCTAGCGGAAGTCTTTACACAAAAATTGAAAACAGAATAGCAACAGTCGAGTTTGGACATCCTGCTAGTAATTCATTTGTTTCAGAATTGTTGGAGCGCCTTGCCAAAGAATTCCATAGGCTTTCAGGGCAAAGCGAAGTTTCCATTATCATTTTAAAATCTGAAGGAGAACGTGCTTTCTGTGCGGGGGCATCTTTTGATGAGTTAGTCGCCATTTCCAATTTGGAGGAAGGAAAAGCATTTTTTAGCGGTTTTGCCAATGTGATCAATGCCATGAGAACGTGCACAAAACCCATTATTGGACGGGTGCAGGGAAAAGCAGTAGGTGGCGGCGTTGGTTTGGCATCTGCTTGCGACTATGTGTATGCCACGGAGGCAGCTTCCATAAAACTTTCCGAAATTTCCATAGGCATTGCTCCTTTGGTCATTGCGCCCGCTGTAGAAAGAAAAATGGGAAAAGCGGGGTTGGCAGAATTGTCCTTATCTCCAACAGAATGGAAAAATGCATATTGGGCAAAGGAAAAAGGGTTGTTTTCCAAAGTGTTCGATTCCATTGCGGAGATGGATAAAGAGTTGGAATTCCACACTCAAAAACTTGCTTCATACAATCCAGAGGCTTTAGCAAGGATGAAACATGTTCTATGGGAAGGCACAGAACATTGGAGCAAATTGCTTTTAGATCGAGCAGAACAATCTGGTAAACTGGCATTATCATCAGCAACGAAAGCGGCATTGGAAAAATTTAAAAAATAACCGGTATATCTTCAACCCAAACCCATATTGTTCATAAATTACCAAACCCTATTCGGCTTCAAGAATATGGTGTTGGCATTTTCGATAAAGTATCAACTAAATCAGCTTTAAAAAAAGCCCTAAAGAAAAAATATATTACCGTAAATGAGCTTATTGCCACTTCAGCTACATTCATAAATGGGGGTGAAACCATTAAACTTTCAATTCCGGAAAAAGTAGGCCCTGAAAAAGAGTTGGTTTTTCCTCTACAAGTACTATTTGAAGACGAACACTTGGCAATGATTCATAAACCTGCCGGAATTTTGGTGAGCGGAAACAGTTTTAAAACCATTGCCAATGCCCTGGCCCAAAACATCAAAGCCAGTAAACTCCCAGATGCTACAATACCACAACCTGTTCATCGATTGGATTATGCTACCACAGGTATTTTATTGGTGGGAAAAACGAGTAGTGGCATCCGTACATTAAACAAAATGTTTGAAAACAAAAAGATTGGGAAAACGTATTATGCCGTTACTATTGGTGAAATGGATTGCAAAGGTGAAATAGATTCAAAAATTGATGGCAAGGCAACTCAATCAACCTATACCGTTCATCAATCGATTTCTTCTAAAAGATTTGGCATGCTAAATTTGGTGGAATTGACCCCGTTGACCGGAAGAAGACATCAACTGCGCAAACATTTATCTGGCATTGGGAACCCAATACTGGGGGACAAGGACTATGGAATGGAAAACCTTATTTTGAGAGGAAAAGGACTGTATTTACATGCTTATTCCTTAAAACTTGCACATCCATTTACTGGAGAGCAACTATATATAATAGATGAGCTCCCAAAACGGTTTGGAAAAATATTTGGGCCATTAAAACCGTCCATCTTTTAACTTTTATTCCTTAACTAAAGTTCAGTACTTTTATCTGAAAACACTCCAGGATTTTAAACAAATCTGGACTTTTAGATTGCACATCTAATGAAAACAAAACCTATTGTATTAATCATTTTACTCATGTTTATTTGTCAATTCATGGGTTTTTCACAAGAATCAACTCCTATTATTCTTGATGGCCCAGAGGATTGGAAGTATGAAAAAATCGACTTTCCATTAGACTTTGCCCCTAGTTTACCTTATGAAGGCTTTGAAGAACTGCGCTTTGCTCCTGGAATGTTCGATATTGAATCATCAACATATTTTACCTATTTGTTTGTTCTCTCAATACAGAACAAAGAAGAGTTGTCCAAAAGTGAGTTAAAAACACTTCTATCTAAATACTACAAGGGTTTATATAGTGCGGTGGCAGCATCAAAAAAAATGGAAATAGATACTTCTCAAATAAAAGTGCATTTTGGAGAATTGAAAAAGTCAAGTTCTCCGACCAAAAATTATAGTGTACAAATAGACTTTATTGATTGTTTTACCAATGGGCAAAACGTATTGCTCAACATGGAATTAGAGGTTATACCTAAAAAGCAATTAAAGGGGCTTTATGTCCTTTCTATTGTTTCTCCTCAATCAAACCAGTCAGTTATCTGGAAAGAACTGAGAGAAGCCAAGGAAAAAATAAAACTTCAAAAAATAATGTTGATCGAAAATCGTTAATACTGCATTAAACAAGAAATAAATGGATTTTCTTTCATTTTTAAATAGTGATATTGTTTTTCCGATAGTGGCATTTATGGTAGTTGTAATTTATTTGGTTACCAGATTCCGCAATAGAAGAAAATTTAAACGATAGCCAGATATGGCAGTAAAAAAGTATACCATGTGGCTGGTTTTGTACGGTTCTTTTTTCACTTTGGGTTTTGTATTGCTCTTCTTTGCCTTTCAGCAATATCAGAAGACTCAAAATTTACTTGCAGATGGTATAAAAACTACTGCAGTGGTCATAGATTTATTAACCAACTACGATAGTGATGGAAACACTTATACACCAGTGTTTGAATTTAAGGACCGAAACAGTATAACCAGAACATATAAAAGTCCCATAAGCTCTAGTCCCCCTGCTCATAAGGTTGGCGAAAGAGTAAAAATCATTTATGACAAGACCGACAACGAGAATATAAAGACAGTATCATTCTGGGGGCTTTATAGAGCTAGTGTGATTCTACTAATGATTGCTTCTCCATTTCTGGTAATAGGTTCGTCCTATTTATTGTATACCCTAAAATAAACCGTTACCATAATTACATCCAATTAGAATTGCCTTTTCAAGGATTATTACCTTTGTATTTTTGGACACTTTATGGGGAGCATTAGAATTACCAAGCAATTTACTTTTGAAACGGGACATGCCTTATTTGGCTATGATGGCAAATGCAGAAATGTGCATGGACATAGCTACAAGCTATCTGTCACGGTTATTGGCACACCAATAACGGATACCGATCATGTAAAACTGGGCATGGTGATTGATTTTGGCGACCTCAAGACCATTGTTAAGGAAGAAGTTGTGGATAAGTTTGATCATGCTACCGTTTTTAATAAAAATACGCCCCATATAGAGCTTGCCAAAGAATTATCAAAAAGAGGCCATAATGTGATTTTGGCAGATTACCAACCCACTAGTGAAAACATGGTCATAGATTTTGCTTCCAAAATACGTGCGCGTCTTCCTAAAAACATCCAATTGCATTCTCTAAAACTTCAAGAAACCGAAACGTCTTTTGCTGAGTGGTTTGCTGAGGACAACTAAATCACTCTATTCCCAAAAGTAGGAATTCTTATATTTACAAGGAAATGAAAAGCATTACCGTTCCATCAGGCAAAAAAGTTTATTTCGCCAGCGATAATCATTTAGGTGCCCCTACTTTACAAGCAAGTTTACCAAGGGAAAAGAAATTTGTAGCATGGTTAGACTCCATAAAGCATGATGCTGCAGCTATATTCCTAATGGGAGATCTATTCGATTTTTGGTTTGAATATAAAACCGTAGTTCCTAAAGGGTTTACACGAACATTGGGCAAACTTGCAGAACTCTCAGATGCCGGCATTCCAATTACATATTTTGTTGGAAACCATGATTTATGGATGAACGGTTATTTTGAAGAAGAACTCAATATTCCCGTTTATCATAAACCTCAACAGTATTTAATCAACGATACCTCTTTTTTTATTGGGCACGGGGATGGTTTGGGGCCATATGACAAAGGTTTTAAACGTATGAAAAAAGTGTTTACCAATCCTTTGGCCAAATGGTTCTTTAGATGGCTGCATCCTGATTTGGGAGTACGGTTAGCACAACATCTTTCCGTGAATAACCGAATTATTTCGGGTGAAGCTGATGCATCTTTCTTAGGAGAGGACAAAGAGTGGTTGATCCTATATGCAAAACGAAAACTGGAAGAACAGCACTATGATCATTTTATTTTTGGGCATCGTCACCTTCCAATGGAAATAAAACTAAATGAAAAATCTGTCTATACCAATTTGGGAGATTGGATTTCATATTTTACTTATGCCGTTTTTGATGGAGATAAGTTATCTCTAGAAAAACTAGAAGGTTAATCCTTTTCATGTTCCTCAACATCAACTGACAGGTCCAGTCGCCTAAACGTAGGGGATATCAAGGCAGTGGTTCCAGCAGTTAAAAGTGTCATGCACCCACCAAACACAACTGCCGTAACAGTACCCAATAGTTTAGCGGCCAAGCCACTCTCAAATGCTCCAAGTTCATTAGATGAGCCCACAAAAATAGAATTTACAGAAGCCACTCTACCTCTCATATGGTCCGGTGTTTTCAGTTGTAATATTGTCTGGCGGATTATCATGGAAACCCCATCCACTGCTCCACTTAAAAAGAGCGCCACAACAGAAAGCCAAAAGGACGTAGAAATACCAAACACTATGATACATACACCAAATGCAAGCACAGCCAATAACAGTTTTTTGCCCGCGTATTTATGCAACGGAAATCTAGTTGATCCAAGCATGGTGATAGAGGCTCCAATTGCAGGTGCGGCCCTTAAAATGCCAAATCCTTCCGACCCCACATGCAAAATATCTTGGGCGTAAATGGGCAGTAGTGCCACGGCACCTCCAAAAAGTACCGCGACCATATCCAAGGTCAAAGCTCCAAAAATTGCCTTACTGTTAAAAACAAATTTCAATCCGTCTTTTAAACTTTGAAAAATAGGCTCTCCAATTTTTGGATTTAAAATGGGCTTTCTAGGAATTCTGAGCAGGAAAATCAACGCTAAGAGCGAAAAAGCCAGAATAACGCACATAGACCAATGAACACCAATCCAACTAATACTGAAACCAGCCAATGCTGGCCCCATAACAGATGCCATCTGCCAAGTGGAACTGCTCCAAGTAGCTGCATTTGGGTAAATCTTTTTAGGAACTATTAAGGCTATCAAAGAAAAAATAGTGGGTCCTAAAAAAGCTCTCACAAGGCCGCCTAGAAAGACCAAAAAGTAAATGGCATATAAAATATTCTTTGAAGAAATATCAGTTTCCAAAGATGGATCGCTAAGAAAAAACAGACCAAGACTGATTACCGAAAATCCCAAAATACACTTGATCAGCAGGTTTCTTTTTTCTTTTTGATCTACAACATGCCCTGCAAACAGAGCCATTCCCACTGCTGGAATCACCTCCATCAACCCGATGATCCCCAATGATAGAGGGTCTTTTGTTAAAGAATATACTTGCCATTCAATGACGATAAACTGCATGGACCAAGCAAAGACCATTGCAAAACGGACAATTAAAAATATATTGAATTCTTTGTATCGAAGTGCTGCGTACGGATCCATAAAAACTAGCGAATATCTCTCAGTTTCAACTGCAGGTTTACCCTTCCATTCCATTCGTTTTCATCTAATGAAAAAACCGCATCAAAGGAATTTTTGTTTTTTATCGTATCTATTTTATCGCCCAAATTAAAGCCGATTGCACCAATAGGTATGGAACCATTTTGAAACGCGGCTAATTTCAAATGTTTTTCGCCACCACCAACACCTTTTGCATAACCTGTATCCTGAATCTTTTTGGCCATAAACACCGGTGTCATATTCCCTGGTCCAAACGGGGCAAACTGTTTTATGATTCTCATTAACTTATCATCAATTTGGTTTAATTCAATCATTGCATCAATAGTAAGCTCGGGTTCTAACAGTTTTGGGTCTATGGATTGTGAAACCACCTTTTCAAATTGAGACTTAAATGCTCCATATTGCTCTTCTAAAAGTGTCAATCCCGCTGCATATTTGTGCCCTCCAAACTGTTCTAAACAATCCGAACATTCTTCCAAAGCGTTATACACATCAAAACCCTTTACAGATCTTGCGGATGCTGCCAACTTATCGCCACTTTTAGTAAAAACCAAGGTAGGGCGATAGTAGGTTTCTGTAAGTCTAGAGGCTACAATCCCAATAACTCCCTTATGCCAATTTTCATTATAGACCACTGATGTAAACCTTTTCTCTTCGTCATTCTCCTGAATTTGCATTAAGGCCTCTTGCGTAATTTCCTGATCTAAATTTCTTCTATCGGCATTGAACTGCTCAATTTCTTTGGCAAATATGGTAGCAGCATCCAAATCTGTTGCTACCAAAAGGTTTACTGCATGCTGACCATGCTTCATCCTGCCCGCGGCATTGATTCGTGGGGCTATAATAAAAACAACATCTGTAATGGTTAGGGTCTTCTTTTTAATTTGGTCAATAATTGCCTTAAACCCAATTCTTGGATTCATGTTGATTACCTGTAGCCCATAATAAGCCAACACCCTATTTTCTCCGGTTATGGGAACAATATCTGCACCTATAGCGGTTGCCACCAAGTCTAAGTAAGGAATTAGGTCATCTATTGTTCCACCGTTTTTTATCGTTAATGCCTGAATTAGCTTAAACCCAACACCACAGCCGCATAACTCCTTGTACGGATAGTCGCAATCCTCTCGCTTGGGATCTAAAATTGCTATTGCATCTGGTAGTTCCGTCCCTGGTCTATGATGATCACATATGATGAAATCGATTCCCTTTTGCTTGGCGTATTTTACTTGTTCAATGGCCTTTACTCCACAATCCAAAGCTATTATCAATGTAAAGTCATTGTCGGAGGCAAAGTCGATACCCTGAATGGATACCCCGTATCCCTCCCCATATCTGTCCGGTATGTATGTTGTCACATTTGGGTAACTCTCTAAAAGAAAAGATGAAAACAATGCCACCGCTGTTGTACCATCCACATCATAATCTCCATAGACCATGATGTTTTCATTATTGGCAATAGCGGATTCAATTCGCGCTACGGCAGTGTCCATGTCCTTCATCAAGAAGGGGTCGTGCAGCTGAGATAGTTGGGGGCGAAAGAAGGCTTTTGCTTGTTGGTACGTTGTTATTCCTCTTTGCAAAAGCAATTGTGCCACTAACTCATCCACTTGCAACTCCTTTGAAAGTCTTTCAATGTCTTTGGGGGTAGGTTTAGGTTTTATGGTCCATCGCATGGTTAAGATTTAAAGTTTTGAGCATCAAAAACAAGGGAGTGTTTCAAATACAGGCTTAAAGCTCTAATTCACCTTTAATAAAGGCATCTACATATTGGGCAATTTCTTTTCCTTTTTCTTCTTGTAGAAAATGACCTGCATTTTCAATTATAATTTTCTGTTGTTTGTTGGTAGCTGGCATTAATTTATAAAAGAATTTTTCCAATCCGCCCAATATCTTGTCCTTATCTGAAAATAAGACCAATGCAGGTTTATCCCAATTGGACAATACTTCCCTAGCGTGTTTTAAATACACTACCGCTGGATCTTTTTTATTTGATGGAACCAAAGAGGGAAATGCCCTCGCCCCTGCTTTAAATTTTCTATTGGGGTAGGGTGCGTCATAGGCCTTTAATACCTTTTTTGATAAAGTGGCATAACTTGCATATTGAATTAATCTGCCAACGGGAAGTGATGGGTGGTATCTTGCAAACCATACCCAAATTTTAAAAGGGAGTTTCAGTTTTTTTCCAATGGGCAAAAAGGTATTCATTATGACCACCCTTTTAAACCTTTCTGGGTGTTGTCCAAGTAGACCCAGCCCCAATAGTCCTCCCCAATCTTGAACAACGAGAGTAATGTTGTTTAGCTCCAGCTTATCACAAAAACTAATCAATGAATCTAAGTGCAATTGATAGTTATATTCTTTCCAATTAATGGGTTTATCCGATTTTCCAAAGCCTAAGAAATCGGGAGCAATAAATCTATATCCTTTTAATACAGGGATAAATTTTCGGTATAAAAAACACCAGCTTGGTTCTCCATGTAACGCCAAAATAACTTCCCCCTGTCCTTCGTCAAGGTAGTGCATTTGCATATTTTGAAAATCAACATAGTTCTCTTTAAAATTGAAATCTGGCAGATTTTCAAATCGTTCTGGTGGTGTTCTTACATACTCTAGCATATCACTTATGATGAAAAACCGTCTTTATTTCCAATTCTGCAAATCTTCTAAACATTTCCATTACACCACAATACTTTTCCACAGACAGATCTACGGCTTTCTGCAGTTTTGTTTCGTTTAGGTTAGAACCATGAAAATGATATTCTATGGCAACGGTGTCGTAATATTTGGGATGTTCATCCGTTAAATTGGCGATGGTATCAATTTGAAAATCATCTACTTCCAATTTCATTTTTTTAATGAGTGATGCAACATCCAATCCAGAGCAACCTGCAACAGAAGAAAGCATCAATGCCTTAGGGCGAAGTCCTTCACCTTTACCCCCGTCTTCAGGGCCTGCATCAATCTTCAAATTTAATCCAGAAGGGTTATTGCTTTCAAAGGCCATCCCTCCAAGCCATTTGGTGGTAATATGATTTGTCATGATGTCAAATTTTTGTTTCTTGTAGCCTTCAAAAATACAATTTAAAACTGCACTATGGCATTAGTAAATCCGCTTGACCCCAATCACGATCCAGAGACAAGAAAACTTGCTGAATTCTTCAACGAGACGCTTGGGTTTTGTCCAAATTCAGTACTGACCATGCAGCATAGGCCAGCAATTTCCAAGGCATTTATCAATCTCAACAAAGCAGTGATGGCCAATGAAGGCAGGGTAACTTCAGCCCTTAAACGTATGATTGCCTGGGTCAGCAGTAATGCCACCGGATGCCGTTATTGCCAAGCGCACGCCATAAGGGCCGCTGAACGTTACGGTGCGGAGCAAGAGCAATTGGACAATATTTGGGAATATAGAACTCATCCTGCTTTTTCTGAAGCCGAACGTGCAGCATTGGATTTTTCCTTGGTTGCATCCCAAGTGCCCAATGCGGTTGATGCCGAAATAAAGGCTCGTTTGCATGAGCATTGGAACGAAGGGGAAATTGTAGAAATGCTAGGGGTGATTTCTTTGTTTGGTTACCTCAACCGTTGGAACGATTCTATGGGTACATCCATTGAAGAAGGTGCTGTAGAAAGTGGAGAGCAATACCTGGGCAAACATGGCTGGGAAGAAGGAAAACATGATGGTTCTAGATACTAGATCATCTTGTAATGCCTTCAAGGTAGATTTCTTGATTTGAATCAACTTTTGTCTCGTTGCTATAGTAGAATTTTGTCTTGATCAAAAAATGAACGGTTATGGCAAGTTTACAAATCACATCTGAAAACCAAATTCAACGCCTAAATGGAATCCTGAATCATGTGAAAACAATTCAGGCATTAGACATTTCCCAATTGTTAGCCACACCAAATTCAAAATCATGGAATGTGGTTGAGGTGATTGCCCATTTGAATATTTCGTACAACTTATACGCAGAAAAAATTGATGCAGCTTTGGACAAGCTTCCTAATACCAATTCAGATTCAAAAGAGTTTAAGGCAAGGCCGTGGCAAAAGTTTGTGATTGAAGGGCAACGGCCTAAAGAGGGCATAAGAAAATGGAAAATGAAAACCCTTAAACGCTTTGAGCCACTGTTGAGCCATGAAGATTTGAACAGGGAAAAAATTGATGCCATTTTCACTGAGTTTTTTATACTTCATGACCATTTAAAACAGTCTATTATAAAAAGTAGAAGTAAGGAGGTATCCAAGGCTAAAATTACCTCAGCAATTGGTCCGTTGGTGCGCTTTTATTTACCTGAAGCTTTTGAATTTTTACTCTCCCATATGGAACGACATATGGTTCAGATAGATGAAATTTTAGGATAAAGCTATAGGTTTCAAAAGTACAATCTTTTCAAATATTTTAGATTGCACTTATCGGTCTCGTATAAGAAACGTAGGACAGTTGATAAGCGATACGTTTCGGATTAGTACTATACCAAATAAACACAGAACTTTCGATTAAGCATAGAAGCCCTATGTTTTCTTATATATTGTTGCCAGTAGTATTTATTTCACGTTATTATTTATTTCAAACAATTTTTTATAAATCGCTTGTAAATTAGTTGTTCCTTGCAAACCATAATCCTGAATTTCCTTTATATCTCCATTTTCATATATAACCTTTAATTTTCCAGTTTGGTCGTCAGTCCAATTCACAGAATAGAAGTCATTGAGTTTTTCTAGTTCGGAATATTCAATTAACCCAATAAGATTATCATAATCGGTTTGGTTCAGTTTAAAGCTTTCCAATCCAGGATGATTGGTAAATCTTTTGCCATTATATTCCAAATCTCTATTGGATTTTAATTGTATCTCAAATACAGGGCAACTTCCGTAACATCCGGTAGTTGAGAAATATAATTCTTTAATTTTATTCTCTTTAGGTGTCTTTTGCCTGTAATTTACAAGCTCTCCATATTTTACCGTTAGACTGTCCACTTTAAATTTCACATCTCTGATTACCCATTCCGACTCTTTCGTTTTGTTATTGTATGACAATTTTTTTTGACTTTCTCTGATTTTTATGTTCGGATAGTTCGTATCGTCATATTCTTGGATTTCCGTTTCGAAAATCAGCACTTTTCCATTTCCAATTTCTGCGATTGAGTCTAATTCTGGTTCATTGTCAGAAAAGAACCTTGTGTTTCTGAAATTTAATTCTTTGTAATCCTTATCTCCATTGTTAAGAACTATAATTAGGGGCATATATGCATTTACAACCAAATCTGTAAATCCATTATTGTCTAAGTCAATTCTTTTAACGAAGTATTTAAAATCTTCTTCATCCGCTTCAACTTCTTTGTCAAATACTTTTTTAAAAGTGTATTTTTTATTGATTTCCTTTTCTAAAAACTTAGCAACTTTCTTGTTTGTATTAAGCTCGTCAATATTTTGTCCAAACAATAAGCTTAAGTTCAGTAGCAAAATTCCTATGACGATTGTATTTTTCATATTACTGGCAACTAAAAGGATATGAATCGGTTTTAATGATTTATATCCAACGATAAGTGAAGTTCGGGATTTTTATCTTTAAAATCCAGACTAAATTGATAGATGGGTTTTTGGATTGAAAGATAGAGGTTAAAATCTTTAAATATCATTTTTGTCTCCCTTTGACAGGCTCAGGACGATGGGGAAGACCGAAAAGATGTTTTGCCCCTCCGTCCACCTTTTGTTTAATATGTTTTACAGATGTTGTTTAATTTTTTACCACAGTTTGACCTCGCACGGGCTCACCTCTCTGTGTTAGTACATCATCCTCATAGTAATTGGTAAATTGGGCAGGCAGTCCAATTCCATTAAGATAACCAGGTGTATTTTGTAAATGATAATGTAAATGTGGTCCTGTAGAGTTTCCACTATTTCCTGCTTTACCCACTTCTTGTCCTTTAACAACCGTATCTCCAACAGCAACTGTTATAGTGCCTTTCTTAAAATGTGCCAACATAGAGTATTCATCATTTAAATGGTCTATTATAATATAATTGCCCGCAAGATTACTATCATTAATATCACTATTTACAGCACCTGATACATAATTATCATCAATGTTATTTTCCATGGCTATTATTTTACCATCGGCGGGAGCATTTAAGCGCTTACCAAAACAATAGTGATTTTCATTTTTGCTGCTATCCCCTGAAAAACTACTTCCATCAATTACAATTGCCACATCATAGGCATACCTTTGACCTGTACCGCGGGTAATAAAATGATGTCGTCCATTTAAGTGCGTTCTGCCTCCAACAAACACATACCATTCTTCCTCAAAAGGCAATTCTAAATCCGTTTTTGTCTGATAGTTTAAATAAATGTCTTCATCCGATTTTCCTTCATCACCAATCAAAGAATCTGAGCAAGATGTTGATATTGAAATTAATAGAAAATAAAAAGCATAAATTATAGTTGAGTTACATTTCATAATTAAAATTTATAATTAATCCCTAGGTTGACCTGATGTTGTAGTTCTCTAAATGCATTTGGTATTTGAAGTCTATTGTATTTAAAATCATAGCTGAGATGTATGCCAAAATTGTTAGAGATTGAATACCCATATTCCAAGTTCCATAGGGCGCTTTGATAACGATTTACTAAATACGCATCTAAGCCATTATCTCCCCTAAGCCGTATTAATACCAAAGGAATAGTGAGTTTAGAAGTTAAATGTTGTTTTTCGTTTAACCAATAAGTAAATCGGCTTGCTATACCAAATTCTTGGTCCACTAAATAATAATTATCCCTGTATAAAGAGGCCGTGGTTTGAGATTGTAATCCTAAGTGAATGGAAAAAGCGTCTTTATCAAAAATTTGTTTTAAATACGAAAAACCCAACCCTATTTTAGAATAGTCTGTATTTAGTTGTGGAATTGCGTCAGATTTTAATTCTGTGGTTAAATAGTCAACCTGTATTTCAAATAAATTTTCATTTCTGCTTTTACGTTCATAGTTCAATCTGTAAAACAAGCCATCATAATCGTAACGGGAGACTGGTGCAAATTCTAAATTCTTTAAAGAGCCCGAATTGAAGCCTGTTGAGAATTCTAAGTTGTTGTTTTTAGGATTTGTACTTGTTTGAGAAAACCCATTGGTGGATAAAAGGATGAAAATTGAAATTAGAAGAAGTAGTTTTATTCTCATAGATGGTAGTTTAGACCACCAAACTATGTCCAATCCATTTCAATCATTCTTAAATTAAATACAATTAGGCTTTTATTAACCCATAAAACTATGAGGTGAAAGATAATTAAGATGGGCAATAATGAACCTTTAGGTCTCGACAGTGAACGACCTGACCAAAGTGTTAAAACATGGCTTTACATCCTAAATCATAATGGCTATTTTTAAAGAAATTTTACCACTTGTATGGATGACGAAACTTTCCTTCGCTTAAAGGCGTTTTTCCCTCAGATTACCTTGAAGGAACAAGAAGAATATCATTTTAAATCGCTTTGGTCACTCAAATCCTTTAATCAGTATGACCTAATCACCGAGGCTGGAAATATTGAGCGATACTTTTACTTTGTTTTGGAAGGAGTGCAGGCCATTTATATTTTGAATGAAAAGGGGGAAAAAGTAGTGTTGGGGTTTTCGTACGCAGGAAGCCCTTCTGGGGTTTTTGATTCGTTTATTTCCAAGGAACCTTCCAGTACCTTTTTGGAAGCACTAAAGCCTTCAAAATTATTGGCTATTTCATTAAACGATTATTTGAGCTTGTTTAAAAAGTATACTGATTTCCATGTTTGGGGGCATGAGTTTTTTCAGCAAATATTGTTTGGTAGATTGAGTAGAGAGGTTGAGCTGTTGACACTTTCAGCCGAACAGCGATATGTAACTTTTATGCAACGTTGTCCTGAAGAACTAAAAGTAATTCCGCAAAAGTATTTGGCCTCTTACCTCAATATGAAGCCCGAAACTTTTAGCAGGCTGCGCTCTTCTGTTTCCTATTAGGAATTTAGTTGTTTTGAAACTCGTTCTTGCAGTTTGGGTACAACCTCATCTTCAAACCAAGGGTTCTTACTTAACCAAAAACGATTTCTTGGTGATGGATGAGGTATTACAAAATAGTCTGGGGCATAGTTCATATAGTTCTTTACCGTTTCAGTCAAATTCTTTTCCATTTTGTCTCCCAAATAATGGCGTTGGGCATATTGGCCTATCAAAATAGTTAGTTTAAGATTGGGCATTTTCTTTAAAAGCACTTCATGCCATAAGGGAGCACACTCGGTTCTTGGCGGTAAATCTCCCGTTTTTCCTTTTCCCGGATAACAAAATCCCATGGGCATTTGGGCAACTTTGGTGACATCATAAAACTCTTGATCTGTTATCCCCATCCATTTACGAAGTTGTTTCCCACTGGGGTCGTCCCAAGGTATTCCTGTTTTATGAACCTTGGTTCCCGGAGCATGGCCTATAATCAAAATTTGCGCTTTGGAATCTGCGGCAACAATGGGTCTTGGACCAAGGGGAAGGTGTTCTTTGCACACTTGGCAAGCTCTAATAGTACTAAGCAGTTCTTTCATGGCTATACTTTCTTTTGCTAGTTACATAGAATTTGTCTAAAACAGAGAAATACCCTGACAAAAAATTGCCAAGGTATTTCAACACACAACCAATCATGAAACTACTAGTTATAGGTGTTTTTCAGTTTGCTCCAATTGGCATTGGCCTTGTTCATCAATTTATTATGATTGCCTTCGGCTAACCACAATTGTTGCGCATCCAACTCAAGGTTATATAAATACAAAAAGTATTTTCCATCCTTAACTATAAACTTATTGGGGTCTGGTCTAAATTTAGCACCTGCATAGACACCAAAAGCACAATACCCGCCGTACTGAGGCATATATTTGCCTGGATTTTTATCAAACTTCTTCTTTTGATCGGCATCTGTAAAATAGTAGACTACCTTATTGTGTTCAGATTTAAATTCTTTGATTCCCTTTTGGGCAATTCCCAAATCCAAATAAGAAACCGCACTGTAGCCCTGAAGGGCGATGTTACTATTATCTATATTGTTTGCCTTTTTGTCTTGAGCAAAGGTCATGTTTGCAGTAACTACTGCAATAATTAAAATTGATATGTTTTTTAAAATCTTCATTGTTTTGTATTTAAATATTATGTTTTTATTGTTTTAATTCTTCTTTTGTTGCGCTAAGAGAAACAACTGTAAATACTACAGCGGCATTTATCCAATAGTAGTGAGCGTCCAATCCTTTAAAACCAAGGAGGAAAGGGATTGCCATAAAGGCTATAGCCACAGTTAAATCAATTGCAAGATGTCCCTGAAACGGAATCGTTCGTAGCGCACCCAATTTATAATCCGTTAAAGCGCTTACTACCAAAACTGTTGTTCCCGTTATCACTGATATCCAAACTGCTAGATTGTTGACGCCACCTAGCCCTAATAAAAAGGGAGCCAAAATCAAACCTATTCCTGCCGAGTAATCGGCTACTCCGTGTAGTGTTGGAGAAATACATCTGAACTTCACTTTATTGTGCGTTGAAATATTCTTCCTGCACTACTTTGCCATCAGTGTTCCAGATACGACGAATAATTTCATGCCAGTAGATTTTGCTGTCATCTTTCATGTTGAAATCAAACGTGAATTCTGAGGCAGATACGTTTCCATCTACAATGGTATGGTGGTGCGTGATCCCATTTACTTTGGCAATGGCACCAGCAAAACCTTCCATTTTTTCCACCATTTGTTGTTTGTTGGTGGTTGCTACCCCGCTATAGTCTGATGTGGTCGCGTCTTCTGCAAAGAATTGCTTTACGGCATCAACTATAGCTCCTTGTGTTACTATGCCGTCCATTTCGGCGGCTAATGATTTAATGTCCATTTCTGATATTTTTAATGGTTAAACAAATTTTATTTTGTAATTACATTGCAAATTTCAGCATGGAATGCAGCAGAATGCCTACAAAAAAGACGCTATGAATTGTACTTTTTAACTTTGAAATCGGTGGGGGTATTGCCCGTATAATTTTTGAAGAAGTGTGAGAAATGATTGGCTTCTTCAAACCCCAATGCATAAGCAACATCTTTTATGGACGCATCTTGGCTCAATAACTTTTTTGAAGTAGAGATTACCTCGTTTCTAATTAATTGCCCTAGAGAAGCATTCATCTTGGCCCTGGTTTTTTTTGAAAGTGCCTTAACGGAAAGATGCATCCTATCCGCATAGAAATCCAAGGAGCGTTGTTCAGCATGATGTGCTTTCAGCAATTCTAAAAGATTCTGTGTGAAGGAATCACGGTTCTCATAGTCGAAACCATCCCTAAATTGAGAGGGGGTCTGGCCGGTTGTGTTTTTGAACACTCGATTAAAATACGCGGGGTCTTTATAACCAGTTTCATAAGAAACTTCTTGAATGCTCTTATCTGTAAAGGCTATTTTTTTCTTGCTCTCCATTAACCTCTTGTTGGAAAGCAATGTTCTAATGGATAGACCAACTTTATCTTTAATCAATGCTTGGGCGTCATACCCATTTTCAAGCATTAATGCAGAAAGGTCATTATTGGTGAAGTTCCCATAATATTCTTGATCAATAATGTCTTTAACATCAAAAATAATCTGATATTCTTGTTTGCTTGCCTGAAAAGGGTTTTGCCAATACCATTGTTTTGAAGAAATATCTATGATTTCGGCCGTGTTTTCTGAAAATACCGTATTTGAAAGGTACTTTTTACACTCCTCGCATTCATTAAAGTTAATATAACCCAATGAAATCAAGTGTTTAAAAAGAACACGAACCTCCTTCTTTTCAAAGATAGATTTACTAGGAAATTCTATTTTCCTTACCGAAAAATCGTCCGAAAAAAATTTGATGTATTGTCCTTTTTCTAGATATATGGCCTTGTCTTGCCAGTCTGTGTAATTCTTAAAATCCACTTGGATAGTCCCCGAACCTGATACAATATGAAGTAATGTGTATTTGTTGATGAAATACACCTTATCAATCTCAGGGTTAAATTTTTGAACCATGGGGTCAAATACTAAATACTATGGGTATTGTCGTAAAAGTATTCTTGAACTAACAGTTTTATGGTGTTCCCATTGCATCAACCTTGCATTAAATCCAGTTCTTTTACAAGTGTCTTGAAAAGTTGTGCCGCACTTTTGCATTTTATGGGTGCTGAGGGTTGCCCTGCCCAAAGTGCCATCAATTCTTTGTTTCCATTTTCCTCCAGTTTTTTTCGCAATGGAGCCAAAAATGAACTTTGCAATGGATAAGGGGCAACCTCATCTTCTTTTTTAAAGCTTTCAACAAAAGGAGTGCTAATTACTCGCCCGTACCTGCCAGTAAAAACTTTGGTAAGCTTAGTTTGATATCCCTCTGTAAACATTCTAGCTCTGTGGTATTGAGAGGCTCCTGATTCATTTGTAGCCAAAAAAACCGTTCCCAATTGAACCGCCCCAGCTCCTAATTGAAACATTTGAGCTATATCTTTGGAAGTGCTTATGCCACCAGCAGCAATAATGGGTATGCTTATTGTTTTCAAAACTTTTTCCAACAACTCTGGTGTCTCCATAAATTTGGTCTCATCAGTATTTAGGAAAGCTGCTCTATGGCCTCCTGCGGCACTTCCTGTGGCCACAACAATGTCTGCACCGGCTTCTTGGATATAAACGGCCTCTTCCACCGATGTTGCTGTGCCAATGACCTTGGAGCCTCTCTTTCTCAATGCTTTTATTATATGTTCCTCCGGAAATCCAAAAATGAAGCTTGCCACAGGTGGTGCCGCCTCAATCATCGCCTCTATTTGATTCTCAAATTTGGGTGCTTTACTTTGGTAGTCAATAGGGGGTTCCATGTTCACCTTTTCGAACAATGTTCCAAATTTCTGCCTAAGCCGTTCAAACTCCTCAACCGTGTAATTAAGTGCTGGATCTTTTTTTAGAGGAACCCAAAGGTTTAACGCATACGGTTTTGCTGTTGATTTTCGCAAAGCTGTATCCACTTCTTTAATTTCCTTGGCACTATATGCATTTAAACCAAATGACCCCATTCCGCCCAAATTGGAAGCAGCAGAAGCCAGTTTGACGGTAGAAAATCTACCGCCAAATGGTCCCTGAATTATTGGATAATCTATATTTAAAAGTGATGAGACTTTGGTTTTATTCCACATGGGAAAACAATTTATTTACAATACTCCATTCTCCTTCCACACAATGTAGTGCTAAAAAATCATAATAGTTTTTTCCTAACATGGGCACATGGGTTTTTACCACCGCTGAATCACCCAAAAGGTCAATGCTCAAAATCTTCATTAGAAAACTTTCTTTTTTGTCATTTGGGCTTTCCCTTTCACTAACCCAATCCAAAAATGGTACTATAGGTTTTATATAAGTTTCACCATGAATGTCCCCATAGATAACAGCATTGCTGCTGAAAGCCCCTGTCAACAAGTTAATATCTCCGTAGAACAGCCCATTAAAGTAGTCCTTGACCACCTTCTCTATCTCTATTATCTTTTCTGAATACATTTCTTTCTGAATTAAATAGCGTGCCCAATGGTATGGCCTCCAGCTACATTTATAGTTTCTCCAGTCACAAAATCTGCATGAGCCAAGTAGTATGCCGTTTCGGCAATTTCTTGGGTCTCACCAATTCTATTTAATAAATGAAGCCCTGCAAGGCTATCTGCATCTTCCACTCCTATTTTGCCTTGCAATGGGCTTCTAATTATTCCGGGAGAAATGGTGTTCACTTTTATATTGTCCTTACCATATTCTGCAGCAAGTTGTCTTGTAAATGTATGTATAGCCCCTTTGCTGGATACCGCTGCACTGGCAGGAAAACCAGCTATGGCGTGATCTACCAACACTGTCCCCATATTCAAAATGGTTCCTTTTTGCTGTTTTTGCATTTGAGGAATTACTGCTTGTGATGTGAAGTAGGTTCCTTTAAAATTTATATTAAAAAAACGATCCAGGTCCTCTTCTTCCACCTCACTAAATGGTTTGGGAGCAAAGATGCCAGCATTATTGATCAACACATCAATCCTTCCAAAATTCTCCAAAGCGACCCTCACCAATTCCCTGCCTGTTTCTCTATTGGCAATGTCGCCAACTACAGGAATTACATTGCTAGGTTCTCCCAACTCCTTATACGCTTTTTCTAACCGTTCTTTATTGCTGGAATTCATTATAACATTGCTGCCTTTTTCAATGAATAACTTTACAATTGCATTTCCGATTCCGGTTGACGCACCTGTTACTATAATTGTTTTTTCTTTCATCGTTTCTTTTTATTTTTTTCTATTTCATACTGTTTTCCTTCAACTCCCCAATTATCAATGGGAATTTCTTCTATTACCACATGGGTCGTTTTAGGGTCTTTGTTTAGGATCTTGACCAAAAGATCGGTCGCTCCTAAAATGAGGTCTTTTTTCTGTGCTTTGGTGACACCTTCATCGGTCACCTTAATATTTATGTAAGGCATTTTAACTGATTTAAATACAAGACAAAATTGGTCTTAGTCAGTAAAAAGAAAAATGAGTTGTCTCACTATTTTAAAGTGACATAACTCACTTTTAATTAAGTTGAACAAAAGAGTATTGTCTACGAATAAAGTCTACTTAAGGTTTCTCTAGAAACTCCTAGATAAGAGGCAATCATTTTTTTGGATACTCTTTGAATAATGTTGGGGTACTGGGCAGACATGAGCTCATACCTTTCCCTTGCGGTGTTTTTAAGAAGTGACAGCACCCTATTTTGAGATGCTATGTAACCAAGTTTGGTTTTTTTAGCCCAAAACCGCTCCATTTTATGAAATTCCTGGCTAAGCTTTTCACGGTCTTCATGGGTTATGTACAAGAGCTCACAATCCTCCAAACAATCTATATAAACCTGTGATTTTACCTGCTTTTCAAAAGCCTGATAGTCTGTGACCCACCAATTTTCAACAGCAAATTGGACCGTATGTTCTTTCCCAGATTCATCTAAAAAGTAGGATCGCAAGCAACCATTGATGACCCAATACTCTTTATTTACCAACTCATCTTCTTGAATTAGGTATTGGTGTTTTCTTTTCTTTTGTGGAGTAAAGTGGCTTAGTACATGACTAAATTCATCATCGGTCAATACAATTACTTCTTCAATATGTTTCTGTAGCGGGTGCATGTCTCAAATTACAATTTTTAACAAATAAATGGTTAGCATTCCCCAAAAAGTGCCTGTAGCCATGCTCAGTATAGCTAGAACTATGGCATGGGGCATCCATTTTTTTTCATAAGCCGCAGTAACAGCGGGCGCTGTTGCTATACCGCCTACATTTGCCATACTTGCAATAGGTACCCAAGCCATGTTTACGTTCATTAATTTGGCAATCAGTACCATAAAAAAGAAATGACCTAATAACCAAATTACCAAGAATCCAAAGAAGGATACATCAAAGCCCAAGGTGTCAAATTGTAATTTTAGTCCTAAAATTGCCATCACCACTAAAATTAATATGGCGCCCGCCCTCAATGAGAATTTAAAATTCCATTTGGGAATAAAATTTCCAAGAGCCAACCCAATAATCGAAAGAAGGACTACTTTACCCACAAAGCTTTCAACGAAGTAATTGGTTACAAAAACGATGGCCAACAGAATCACAATTGTCATCCACACCTGTAAGGGTTTTTGCTTTTCCTCTCGGATTTCCTCAGGTATTCCCTTATCTGTTATTTTAAACCATGTGTTTAGTTTATTGCTTTTCTTGATTCCTTGGAACATTAGAATTGTCCAAATGTTGACCAAAATATTGTCCATAACTAAAACTGAAAGGAAGATTGCTTCTGGACATTCTACCAATTCTTTTAAGACCAATTGACTCGTACTTCCTCCAATCCAACTACCCACTACGGGAGGAATACCTTTCCAAAAACCATCTACAGCAAGTGTTTCGGAAACCAAGTTAGTCTCAGAGAATCCCATTACAAAAACCACAGGGAACAGAGCAACAAAAAATGAGCCTGCAACAAAAAGTACAATTGGTTTATAGCCTATAGCTTTTAGCTGCCCTAATGAAAGACTTGCCATGACAGAAACAATGGTCAAAGGAATAAAGAAATCTTTACTGTAGTCGTGAATTTTTGCTTGGGATAAATCCAGTCCCAAAGCAAATGAAATACCAGCAGGAATTAGATATGCCAAAAGTATTGCTGGTACCCAGTCAAAAATGGATTTGATGTATTTATTCTCCCAGCGGTCTAGAAAATAAACCACAATTACAGTGAAAAGAGCAATGGCCCAAGGAGCTAAATCCATGCTCTAATAAAACTTGTGTTACAATTCATCTTTATTGATTGGCTAATTAAATATAGCTCTTATTTCTTTCCGCCAACCACTATTACAAATTCCCCTTTGGGAGCATTTTTTGTAAAGTGTGCCAGGAGCTCCTCTGCGGTGCCACGAACCGTTTCCTCATATATTTTAGTAAGCTCTCTTGATAAACAGACTGGTCTGTCTTTGCCAAAATACTCAACAAAATGTGCTAATGTCTTGAGTATCTTATGGGGAGATTCATAAAATACCATGGTACGGGTTTCCTCTGCTAAAAACTTCAACCTTGTTTGACGCCCTTTCTTTACCGGTAGAAACCCTTCAAAAACAAAACGGTCATTGGGCAGCCCACTATTTACCAAAGCAGGAACAAAAGCGGTTGCCCCAGGAAGACATTCCACTTCAATGTCGTTTTCCACGCATGCTCTGGTCAACAAAAACCCTGGATCAGAAATAGCTGGGGTCCCAGCATCTGAAATCAATGCCAAAACCGCTCCACCCTTTAGTTTTTGTATCAACAGATTCACCTGCTGATGTTCGTTGTGCATATGGTGACTTTGTAGAGGTGTTACAATCTCAAAATGTTTGAGCAACTTTCCACTGGTCCTTGTATCTTCCGCAAGAATTAAATCAACTTCTTTAAGGACCTTTATAGCTCTTAGTGTAATATCTTCAAGATTTCCTATTGGAGTCGGAACAAGAAATAATTTTCCCATGGGCCAAAGTTAAGGCCTTACTTGTTTCCCGGTAAAATAAGATATCAAAACAACAACAAAAGCAATAACCGCTCCCGTATGTTGCCCGTCGCTTACCATGTAGTGCGCAAAAAAAGCTAAAATAGAATTAAAGAAAAACCCTGCATACGCCCATTCTTTTAACCACTTGGAAAAGTTGCCCCAAATCGCAATTAAACCTAGTATTTTGGCAACGGCCAAAGGATAAATAATATATGTGGGGTAGCCCATATTTTCAAAAAAACCACGAATCATTTCGTTGTTGAAGAAGTAGTTGTATACCGAAAAAAACATTATCGCCGTCAACAGGGCCGTTGAGAGCCAATAGGCAATCTTTTTAAAATTCATACTTGAGACGTTTAGGTTGTAATAACCTTAAAAATATAAAAAGAAAACCAAAAAGAAGTGTCTATGCAAACCTACGTTCTACAACAGACATAAAACGTGCCTCATATTCTTCTTTGCCTTCCCAGTTATTGTATTCCGGTTTTACCATATTGGCAATAAAAGCGATTGAGCGTTCTTCCGTATCTATTGTATTGAGCTGGGATAACACTCTGTTGTAGTCATTCATGTTATCATTGAACAAATGTTTCACAAAGGCCAGTTTGTCATTAAGTCCTACTTGAAAATCCTTAACAAATGTATCGTTCAAGGATTTTGACCTGCCATTCTCCGTGTTCCCATTTGCCTCTGGCGGAGAAATGATTTCTTTTTCATTTTTCATAAAATCAGGCTTGGCCACAAATTCTGTAAAAACGTGTTCTACAGCTGCTTCCGTTGGCATTTCTGAGACCATATCTTTAATGGTGTCCATTCCCGGAACAATGATATCCTCTTCGTGCGGGTTACTTTCCGGCACTGCAATATTGCCGCTTAAAACGGCATTTGCCATTTTTTCAAATCGCGAAGCGATTACATTTTTGGAGACGTCAACTTCTACATCGCTCAACTTCTCATCTATAAATTTAAGTACTGCTAGTTTTTCGTAGATAGCTTTCGCGTTATCATAAAGCTCTGTCAACTCTTTATCTTCTCTTGTTGTAATAATGTCCGTGGACAATTTTATCAGCTCCTCCCTTAATTTCCGTATCATAGCTATTAATCTTTACTATAAAAATAAAATCATTTTAATTATACTCCTAAGAACAAAAGGTTAAATTTTAATCTTAAGTCAAGGCATATTTTTTTAGTAGTTTTGTGCTTTCCTTTAATAAAACGAAAAAACTACACAATTTCGTTTAAAAGTACGGTATGTTTCTCGAAAACACGGTAAACCCTAAAGAACAATTTGGATGGATAGAAGTCATCTGCGGTTCCATGTTTTCTGGAAAGACCGAAGAACTAATTAGAAGATTAAAGCGCGCCCAGTTTGCCAAACAAAAAGTTGAGATTTTTAAGCCCATTGTAGATACCCGTTATCATGAGGATATGGTTGTTTCACATGATGCCAATGAAATTCGATCTACCCCTGTTCCTGCAGCGGCAAATATTCGTTTGCTAGCAGATGACTGTGACGTTGTTGGAATTGATGAAGCTCAGTTTTTTGACGAGGAGATAGTAACGGTTTGTAATGATTTGGCCAATAGGGGCGTTCGTGTATTGGTGGCTGGATTGGATATGGATTTTAAAGGAAACCCTTTTGGACCTATGCCAGCATTAATGGCTACCGCCGAGTATGTAACCAAAGTTCATGCAGTTTGTACCCGCACAGGAAACTTGGCCAATTACAGTTTTAGAAAATCCAACAACGACAAACTTGTGCTTCTTGGAGAAACCGGAGAATACGAGCCTTTGAGCAGGGCAGCTTTCTATAAGGCCATGTTAAAAGAAAAAGTAAGTCAAATGGATGTAGATGCTGAGGAAGTGGAAGCCAAAAAGAAAGCCGCCAATGAATAGTATTGGTGAAACTACACTCTTAATAGACCTGAATGCGCTGGAACATAATTACAGGTTTTTAAAATCCAAATTAGCCCAAGAAACTAAGTTTTTAGCTGTAGTAAAGGCTTTTGCTTACGGAAGCGATATGGTAACCGTTGCAAAAAAAATGGAGACCCTGGGAGTCGACTATTTTGCAGTTGCCTATGTAAAGGAAGGTATTTTGCTTAGGAATGCAGGTATTAAATTGCCCATTTTGGTGCTACACCCACAGCACATTAATTTTCATGAGCTCATAGAATATTCCTTAGAACCAAGTCTATATTCGCCAAAAATTCTAAAGCTCTTTTTAGAAGTAGCTAAAGACAAAGGGCAAACGGCGTATCCGGTTCATGTAAAATTCAATACAGGATTAAACCGCCTAGGTTTTTGGGAAAATGATGTTGATTATATTGCTGAACATTTAAGAGATAGAAAAGAGTTAAAGATCATTTCTGTTTTTTCACATTTGGCCGCATCAGAAGACACCAATGAAAAATCCTTTAGCTTAACACAGATTGAAACTTTTAAAAAAATAAGCAAAGAGCTTAATCAAAAATTGGGTTATGCTCCTTTCCGCCATATGCTAAACACTTCTGGAATTATAAATTATCCAGAAGCTCAATTTGAAATGGTCCGCAGTGGAATAGGATTGTATGGCTATGGCAATGACAAAGCAATTGATGGCCAGCTAAAACCAGTTGCTACATTAAAAACCATCATCTCGCAGATTCACAAAATAGAACCAAATGAAAGTGTGGGCTACAATCGTGCTTTCAAATCTGACCATTACAGAACAACCGCCACCTTGCCATTAGGTCATGCTGATGGAATAGGCAGACACTATGGAAACCAAAAAGGTCATGTGCGTATTAATGGTAAATACGCCTCAGTTATTGGTAATGTCTGTATGGATATGATCATGGTAGATGTTACAGATATCGACTGTAAAGAAGGAGACGAGGTCGTAGTTTTTGGGCAAAACCCATCAGCAGAGGATTTTGCGGCTTCGGCCAACACCATCTCCTATGAAATATTGACCGCTATATCTCCACGAGTAAAAAGAGTAATCATCAACCCATGATTTTATGCCTTCAAATTGGCGTAAACCTCTTTTTTAATTACATTGTAAACCTATTAACCATTTAAACTATAAAATTATGTTGAAAGAATTCAAAGATTTTGCTATGAAAGGAAACCTGGTGGACATTGCCGTAGGTTTCGTTATGGGTGCAGCGTTTAACAAGGTTGTTGCTTCCTTTACTGGGGGAATTGTATCTCCTTTGATTGGTCTAATCTTTAATGCAGATTTTAAAGATTTAAAATATATTGTAAAAGAAGGAACCATGAACGATGCAGGTGAAAAAGTTGGTGAAGTAGCTGTAATGTATGGTGATTTTTTAACCAACGTTATAGATTTTATTATCGTTGCTTTCGTAATGTTCATGATCGTAAAAGGAGTGAACAAGATGAAGAAAAAAGAAGAACCAGCTACAGAAGCACCAGCAGGCCCATCTCAGGAAGATTTACTTGCAGAAATCAGGGATTTGTTGAAGAAATAGAAATCGTTTCCCCAAAATAAGGGGGCCGCTACATTACACAATAACCTTAAACCGCCAGTTTGTTTCGCTAACATCTTGGCGGTTGTTTTATTTACAACATTTTGTTATTTTTTGATTATGTAGTTTCAAAATACTTGTTTAAATTTTTATCTGCAGTACATTTGTCTCTTCAAAATATATTAAAATGAAAGTAGCAGTTGTTGGAGCCACAGGAATGGTTGGCGAGGTAATGTTGAAAGTATTGGCCGAACGTAATTTTCCTATCTCAGAATTATTGCTGGTTGCCTCTGAAAGATCTGTAGGCAAAAAGCTGACTTACAAAAATGAAGAATACACTATTATTGGCCTTAATGATGCTATTACAGCTCAGCCAGATATAGCCATTTTTTCAGCCGGCGGAGATACTTCTTTGGAATGGGCGCCAAAATTTGCCGAAGCAGGAACTACCGTTATTGACAATTCATCAGCTTGGCGAATGGACCCCACTAAAAAATTAGTGGTCCCCGAGATTAACGCAGACGAATTAACTGCTGAAGATAAGATCATAGCCAACCCCAATTGCTCAACCATTCAAATGGTAATGGCCCTAAATCCCCTTCATAAAAAATACCAAATGAAACGTGTGGTGGTTTCTACCTATCAATCTGTTTCAGGAACCGGGGTGAAAGCCGTTCGTCAATTGGAAAACGAAATTGCAGGGGTACAGGGAGAAATGGCCTACCCATATCCCATTGGCAGAAATGCATTACCACATTGTGATGTGTTCTTGGAAAACGGTTATACCAAAGAAGAAATGAAGCTTGCCCGTGAGCCTCAAAAGATATTGGATGACCGTACCTTCTCAGTTTCGGCTACTGCTGTTCGCATCCCAACTGCTGGGGGCCATTCAGAATCGGTTAATGTGGAATTCTACAAGGATTTTGACCTTGCCGAAGTAAGAAACCTGCTCAGTGAAACTCCTGGAGTAACCGTGCAGGACAACCCAGATACCAATACGTACCCCATGCCAATCTATGCCCATGGTAAAGATGATGTTTTTGTGGGTCGTATTCGGCGAGATGAAACACAACGCAACACCTTAAATATGTGGGTGGTTTCAGATAATCTTAGAAAAGGTGCAGCCACCAATGCGGTACAAATTGCCGAATATTTGGTAGAAAACAAGCTGGTTTCCAACACTTCTGAAGTAGTTTCTTAAAATACGTTAAAGCTTTCCCCTTCTATAGAGGTTGTATGTTTTTATGGTATTTTTAGCGGAATCAATCTGAAAGACATGCGAAAATTAATCCCTTTTGCAGCCCTAATTCTTATGGCTGCGTGCAAAGAAACTACCAAAAGAGAACCTATAGTCGTGAACTATCCTACAACTAAAAAAGTCGATACTGTTGATATTTATTTTGGAACCGAGGTTAAAGACCCATATCGTTGGTTGGAAGATGATCGAAGCGAAGAAACAGAAGCTTGGGTAAAAGAACAAAATGCCTCTACATTCAGTTATTTTGATAAAATCCCGTTTCGGGAAGATTTAAAGAACAGGTTAGAGAAGCTGTGGAACTATGAAAAACTGGGCTCTCCTTTTAAAGAGGGCGAATACACCTATTTCTATAAAAATGATGGGTTACAGAACCAGTATGTGGTCTATAGAAAAAAAGAAGGTGGGGAAGAAGAAATTTTCTTAGACCCCAATACTTTTTCTGAGGATGGCACCACCTCTTTAATGGGACTTCAATTTACCAAAGACGGTTCCAAGGCAGCATATTTAATTTCTGAAGGAGGAAGCGATTGGCGTAAGGGCATCGTAATAAACTCTGAAACCAGAGAAATTGTTGAAGATACCCTGGTCGATATAAAGTTTAGTGGAATTTCTTGGAAAGGAGATAAAGGATTCTTTTACTCCAGCTATGACAAACCTAAGGGAAGTGAGCTGTCCGCAAAAACAGACCAACACAAACTATATTATCATGAGTTGGGTACTCCACAATCAGAGGACAAAATCATATTTGGTGGAACACCTGAAGAAAAGCATCGGTATGTAGGTGCTTCGGTTTCAGAGGATGAAAAATATCTGTTCATCTCCGCATCTATCTCAACCTCTGGCAATAAATTGTTTCTAAAAGATTTAACGCAACCCAATAGTGGGTTAATTACCATTTTGGACAATACTGATTCAGACACTTACGTCATAGAAACTGTTGGGTCCAAGCTATATCTGGTCACCAATATGGGCGCTCCAAACAAAAAAATTGTGATTGCAGATGCATCCAACCCTACTCCAGATAACTGGCAAGATTTTATTCCAGAAACTGAAAATGTTTTGACTGTTGGAGCAGGAGGCGGTTATTTCTTTACAGAATATATGGTTGATGCCATCTCTCAAGTATTACAATACGATTATGATGGTAAACTAATTCGTGAAGTTAGGTTACCAGGTGTAGGAAGCGCTAGTGGTTTTGGTGGCAAGAAAGAGGAAAAAGAATTTTATTTTTCATTTACCAATTACAACACCCCAAGCTCTTCATACAAATACAACGTGGAAAATGGCCAATATGAACAATATTGGAAACCCGAAATTGATTTTAATCCCGAAGATTACGAATCTAAGCAGGTGTTTTATACTTCCAAGGACGGCACCAAGGTTCCTATGATCATAACACACAAAAAGGGAGTGCAGCTCAATGGAAAGAATCCTACCATTTTGTATGGTTACGGCGGATTCAATATTAGCCTAACACCATCTTTCAGTATTGTAAATGCTGTCTGGATGGAACAAGGAGGTATTTATGCTGTTCCCAACCTTAGAGGTGGTGGAGAGTATGGGAAGAAATGGCATATTGCGGGAACAAAACTGCAAAAACAAAATGTTTTTGATGATTTCATTGCAGCTGCCGAATTCCTAATTGAAAAAAAATATACCGCCAAAGAATATTTGGCCATTAGAGGTGGTTCTAACGGAGGCTTATTGGTAGGCGCCACCATGACGCAAAGGCCAGATTTAATGCAAGTGGCCTTGCCAGCGGTGGGCGTTCTTGATATGCTTAGGTACCATACTTTTACTGCAGGTGCAGGTTGGGCATATGACTATGGTACTTCAGAAGAAAGTGAAGAGATGTTCAATTATATTAAAGGTTATTCCCCTGTTCATAATGTAAAAGAAGGAACTGCATACCCTGCCACTTTGGTTACTACCGGAGATCATGATGATCGTGTGGTCCCGGCACATAGTTTCAAATTTGCAGCGGAGCTTCAAGCAAAACAAGCTGGAGAAAATCCCACTTTAATCAGAATTGAAACCAATGCGGGTCATGGCGCCGGAACCCCCGTAAGCAAAACTATTGAGCAATATGCAGACATCTTTGGTTTTACATTGTTCAATATGGGATATGACAAGCTTCCCAACCAAGCCGTTTTAAAAGAGTTTAAAGACTAGAAATACTTTTTGCCCAGAAATCCGTTTTATCTAAGAACAGGTTTTTTATCGAGTTTCATTTAATATGTTAGACGTTCATATACCTTCTTTCAGTTATCAAGATCAGCCTATTTTGGAGGGTATTTCCTTTCAAGTAGCAAAAGGCGAACACTTGGCACTGATGGGAGAAAGTGGATCCGGCAAAAGCACCTTGCTCAAAATCATTTATGGGCTTCTGCATGTTGAAAACGGAGCTGTCTTTTGGGGTGACAAAGAAGCTCTTGGCCCTAATTTCAATTTGGTTCCCGGTGAATCTTACATGAAGTACCTCTCACAAGATTTTGATTTGATGCCCTTTATAACCGTTGAAGAAAACATTGGGCAACATCTATCTGTATTTGAGCGTGAGACACACCAAAAACGTATTCAAGAGCTTTTAGAGCTCATAGAATTGGAGGCTTATGCGAAAACCAAGGTAAAGAACTTAAGTGGAGGTCAACAGCAGCGTGTGGCCCTAGCTCGCGTTTTAGCTCAGGAACCCGAGGTGCTTTTGTTGGACGAACCATTTGGCCACATTGATAATTTTAAAAGGAACTCGTTAAGAAGAAATTTATTTCCATATCTAAAGGAAAAAGAGATAACCGTTCTAACGGCCAGTCACGACCCAAATGATGTTCTGCCTTTTGCGGAAAACACAATCGTTCTGGAAAAAGGGAGGATAGTTGCAAATAAGAAAACCAAAAAGCTCTATAAAAACCCTCCAAATTATTACACCGCTTCGCTTTTTGGAGAAGTAAACAGTCTCCCTATTAAATTGTTGAAATCCTATGCTGAAATTGATAAATCTGTCCTTGTTTATCCTCATGAATTTCAGGTTTCAGGCACTTCTGGTTTAAAGGTTTGGGTAAAAAACTCTTTTTTTAAAGGAAGTCATTTTCTAAATGAAGCCGAAGTCAATGAGCAAACAGTTTTGTATTTCAATTCTTCAAAAAAATTAAAGAAAGGTGATACTGTTTTCCTAAACGTATCTTTGGAAACAATTAATGAACGCCTTCAAATTGAACAGGGAACAGATAATTAGAGAACTACAATTCAAAGCCATCCGAAGCAGTGGGGCTGGTGGACAGCATGTGAACAAAGTATCCTCTAAAGTAGAATTGACATTTGACCTAAAATCATCAGGGGGTTTGTCTAATTCAGAGAAGGACAGATTACTGTTAAAATTAGATGCCAGATTAACCAAAGATGGAGTACTTCTTTTACAGTGCGATGAAGCTCGAAGTCAACACAAAAACAAGGCGCTGGTAGTAACCCGCTTTTTTGATCTACTCAAAAAGGCCTTGGAAGTTCCCAAGAAAAGAAGACCTACAAAACCATCTAAAGCCTCCGTTGAAAAACGATTGAAATCCAAAAAAAAAGATTCCAATAAAAAAGCCTATCGAAAAAAACCTGATTTGGATTAGTTCATTTTCTGTAAAAATGAATTAAAACAACTACCTCTTTTCTAAAATTGTGTTCTCTTTTCCATTAAAAACAAACGTATCCCCTTCCTCTTTACCTAATAGCAGTTTGGCTATTGGAGAACTGGCAGAAATACAAAAAACAGGGGTGTCTTTAATGGTCACCGCTCCTGCAGAAATTGCAATAAAATAATTCGCGGCGGTAGTCTTTACAAAACTTCCCAAACTGATTTTTTTAGACTTTTTATCAATGTCCACCTTTTGCAGTATTCTTTTTATTTCTTCAAGCTCAAATAGTTGTTTTCCCAGTTTCTCTTGTTCTAGTTGTACCATTGCCCGGCCCGTTTCATGTTTGTCCCCTGCGCTGCTTTTTGTTTCGGAGTTTAACGATTCTTGCAATGAGACCCTTCTTTGATGAAGCCTTTCTGTTCTATCATTAATGTGTTGCCAACAAAACATTAAAAGTTGTTCTTTCATCTTAATAATAACGGCAATAATTACGTAAAGGCCAATCTGAAAACGGTTTCTTGATTTGGAACCGACCTAACTTTTAAACTCCCTCCATGCAATTGCATTACTTGCTTAGATAAGCTCAATCCAATACCTGTGCCCTCATTCTTAGTGGTGAAAAAAGGAACAAAAATTTCATCTATTAAATCTGACGGTATTCCTGGACCGTTATCTCTTACCTCAATATATTTTACTCCATCATTCTCGATACCTGCAACTATGTGTACTTGTCCTTTTTTGGTTTCCTTTATGGACTGAAGGGCATTTTTCCCAAGATTAATCAATACTTGGGTAATCTGTTTTTCATCAATAAAGAATTCCAAGTTCTCAGGATTGCATTCTGTTTTGAAATTAGTATATCCTTCTTCCTGTCTGGTCGACATTAAAACTTCAATTTTTCCCAATAGCTTTTTTCCGCTCACTATCGCTCTGTTGGGTTCAGGAACATTCAATAAGCTACGGTAAGATTGTACAAAATCCATTAGGTTTCCTCCTTGCTCTTTTATTACTTCCAATCCTTTTAATGTATTCTTAATTTGAGTTTCATCTAAGCTGTTAGATGGTACTACCTTACCCTCTTTCTTGAAATACTTTATTATTGAGTCCGAAATTGAGGCTATTGGGGTGATCGTATTCATAATTTCATGGGTAAGCACCCTAATAAGCCGCACCCACGATTCAGTCTCTTTTTCATCAAGCTCTTCATGAATATCTTGAACCACAACCAATATGAGTGATTTTTCATCTAACGTAATGGGTGTGGATTTAAGTGCTAATTGTATTTGTTCTCGCTCATTGGTAAGTTGGAACAGTTTTCTGTCAAATGGTTTAAATGATTTAAAAACTTGATACAGACCTTCATCAACTTGTGCAAGTTGCTTAATATGATTCAAAGGGGTATAGTTCAGCAATTTTTCTACGGTAGGGTTAGAAAAAAGTATGTGACCCTTTTCATTGAAAGTCATGATCCCTATACTTGCCTGCTTTAGAATCTCTTGATAATATTGTTCCCTTATCTGCAATTGTAAATGTACTTCTTGAATAAGACCATTTACCCTGTTCAGGCTCTGGTTGAGCTCCTTAAAGGATTTTATTGAAACTTTTTCTGGGAATCTCAGCGTAAAATCTTCATTGCGGATCGCATCAAAAAAGTAAGCAATCTTACGGTTGGTGCTATTGATAAAAGTTATTAGTGAATATACCTGAGCAACAAGAAAAATAGCAGAGAAAGCTAAGGTAAAGTACCACGGCTTAAAAATCGCAAAGGCCAAAGCCAAGGCAGTTAACGTAATTAGGAGCACTCTAAAAATGAGCTGTACATAAAAGTTTCTGCTCGCCATTATTTATTCTTTTTTTTCAACTTGTTGTAAAGGGTCTGTCTAGAAATGCCCAATTGATCTGCAGCTGCACTATAATTTCCGTCATTTTGGTCCAGCGCCCTAGAAATCATTTGCAACTCCATTTCATCCAAGGTTGCGGGCCCATTTTCCATAGATTGTGCTGGCTTTGAATGTAGCAAGAAGTCCGTTGGTTTTAAAACATTTCCTTCAGAAAGAATTACCGCCCGCTCCATAGTGTGTTGCAGCTCTCTTACGTTTCCTGGCCATGAATATTCCATCAATTTCTCTTGGGCCATGCTATTTGTTCGTAACCCGGGCTTGTCATATTTATTTGCAAATCTTTTCAGAAAAAAGTCTGCTAAAATCATGATATCATCTCCTCTTTCCCGTAGAGGGGGAACTTCAATTTGAATGGTGTTTATTCTGTACAATAGATCTTCTCTAAAAAGACCATCGGCGACCATCTGTTCTAAGTTGCAATTGGTGGCGCAAACCAATCGTATATCCACATTAATCGATTTGTTGGAACCTACCCTTACCACCGATTTGTTTTGAATGGACGATAATAATTTAGCTTGCATTTGAAGGGATAGATTACCCATTTCATCTAAGAACAATGTACCTTGGTGAGCTGCTTCAAATTTTCCAGATCGATCTTCCTTGGCATCTGTAAAAGAACCTTTGGTGTGCCCAAAAAGTTCGCTTTCAAATAGGTTTTCAGCAATAGACCCCATATCTACACCGATAAAAACCTCATCCTTTCTGGAAGATAGCCGATGCAGTTCACGCGCAATCAATTCCTTTCCAGTTCCATTCTCCCCAGTTATCAAAACATTTACATCTGTTTTGGCCACTTTTCTAACCAAGTTGAGAACCGAGGTCAACGCTTTAGAATTTCCAATGATGAAATTTTTATCTGCATTGATCACTTGCTTTAAGTTGCTTTCCTTCTTTTTTAGCTTGTGTATCTCTTCCTTGGACTTTCTGAGTTCGTGTGCAGATTTCACTGTTGTCAATAACCGCTCATTGTTCCATGGCTTCAAGACAAAATCAGAGGCTCCTTGCTTTAACGCCTTTACTGCTAAATCTACTGCGCCATACGCAGTCATCATAATTACTGATGTGTTAGGTGATTTCTTCTTGATTTCATTTAGCCAGTACAATCCCTCATTACCCGTATTCACCCCTGCAGAAAAATTCATGTCCAGAAGAACAATATCAATCTGCTCCATATTAGGAAAAGAAGAAATCTGATTTGGATTAAAAAGCGTTTGAACACTTTTATACTCAAATTGCAATAAAATCTCCAAAGCACTTAGCACGCTTTTATTATCATCAATCACTAAAATCTTAGCATCAATCATTTGGGCTGTTCTTCATATTCGATTTAAAACTACGAATTGAGATTGTAAATTTTTGGACCGTGTAAAATAATTGGACATTTTTTGTATAAAAATTTTACACTATAAAATCCTTCTACTTCAATAAACAAATGCAATTATTTGATAATCAATTTATTAACTATTTGGCACGAGAATAGCAAATAGTTTGGCACAGTAATGAATTATGACAATTAAAACATACATCACAATTTTAGTTTTCTTAGCATCCTTAACAGGGTTTGGTCAAAAGATTTGGACTTTGGATGAATGTGTTTCTTATGCAATAGAGCATAACCTTCAAGTAAAAAACACAACCCATAATAAAGATGCCGGAAAAGAAACCTATAGACAATCTGTAAGAGACCTATTACCAAATGTAACCGGTTTTTCCAACTATATATATAACTCTGGTCTAATAGAAGATCCACAGACAGGAGTTCTGGTAAACAATGAGTTTTATAGTAACCGCTATAGCCTAAATGCGAATGTTGATCTCTTTCAAGGATTTCAGAAGTTGAATACTATAAAGGCCACCAAATTTATATACAAAGCCACCCAAGAAGACGTGTTGCAAGAAAAGTTCCTTTTGGCTTTTAGGGTGATGAGCGCTTTTTATGATATAAAATTCAACGAAGGCTTAGTGACCAATTCCTTAGAACAACTGGAGATTTCACAATCTAATTATGACCTAGTTAAAAAACAAGTGGAATTAGGGGTTATGGCCAAAGCTGATTTGTACGAAGCCGAATCTAATCTTTTGGGCGATAAGCTTTTAGTTACACAGAATGAAAATTTGTTGGCCCTGGCAAAGCTTACCCTACTTCAGGAAATGAATCTAAATGAAGAAAATAATATACAACTACAGACCACACTTGACCCAGTATCCACTGCCTTGAATGATGAGGTCTCTATAGATTCGATTTATGAAGTCGCCAGAAGTTTTGTTCCCCTGGTAAAATCACAAGAGTTTAGGGTCTATGCTGCGAAAAAACAACTGCAAGCTACGCGAGGAAGTCTGTATCCTTCAATTTCTTTGGTTGCCGGTCTATCAACAAGGTTTTCTGAAACAAATCTTGATGACAATGATGATATCATTCCATTTTCGGATCAAATCAGTGATAACTTTGCTCGTTTTGCCGGAGCACAAATCAATATTCCCATTAGCATGGGCTGGTCCAATCACTCAAGGGTGAAACAACAAAAAATAGCCTATCAGCAAGCTAAAACCAATCTTGATATTCAAGAACAAGAACTATTTCAACTTTTACAACAATTGGTGCAGACCAATCAAGCTTTAATGGTAGAATATGAGCAAAGCAACAAAAGAGTTCAAGCTCAAGAATTAGCATTCAGTATAGCACAAAAAAGATATGAAAAGGGTCTTATCAACGCCATAGATCTTTTTCAGGCAAAAAATTTATATGGCGTAACTCAAAATGAAAATTTACAGGTAGGACTGCGATTAAAAGTGAACAAAAGCACCATAGATTTCTATAATGGCCTACCTATTTTTAATCTTAATTAACCAAACGAATGGATATACAACTCGAAAAAAGAAAAGGATTAAGACCAAAACATTATGGATACATTGCCTTAGGTGTCTTGGTCCTATTTACAGGGTGGAAATTGCTTTTTGCAAATTCTGTATCCACTTTTCGGACAGATAAAGAACGCCTTTCAATAGCACAAGTAACCCAAGGTAAGTTTGATGATTACATTACCATAAACGGTTCTGTAGCCCCAATCGCAACTATTTATATGGATGCATATGAAGGAGGCCGGGTATCTGAAAAGCTTATAGAAGAAGGTACAATGGTGAAAAAAGGGGATATCATTTTAAAACTGGAGAACATGATGCTATATGAGCAAATCTTGGCGAGCGAAAGCAACCTGGCGCTTAAGCAAAATGATTTACGGTCCACTAAATTGACCTTTGATTCTAGACAAGTAGAAGGAAAAAGATCTTTGGCCACCGCTGAATATGATTTGCAACGCCTTAAAAGAAATTATGAGCAAAATGAGGCACTTTACAAAGACGAACTGGTTTCTAAGGAAGTGTATTTAACAGCAAAGGAAAACTATGAACTGTCTAAAAAACAATATGATATCATCAAAATTCAAACTGAACAAGATGATCAATTAAGAAGAACCTCACTTACTGGTTTGGACACAGATCTACAGCGCATGCAAAAGACCTTGTCCATGGTATATGAGCGTTTGGACCATTTAAACGTTAGGGCCCCGGCAGATGGTCAATTAGGGTTTTTAGATGCTGAAATAGGACAAAGCATAGCCCAAGGTGAACGTATTGGCCAAATTAATGTGCTCACGGATTTTAAAATTGAAGCCGAAATAGACGAACACTACATAGATCGTATAAAGAGAGATCTTTCAGCCACCTTAGAAAGAAATGGAAAAGAATACGGTCTGCGGTTACGCAAGGTATATCCAGAAGTTAGGAATGGAAGGTTTAAAGTGGATTTGGTTTTTACAGATGATAAACCAGAAACCATAAGAGCAGGTCAGAGCTATAATATAAAGTTACAGCTTGGTGCTTCTAATGATGCATTACTGCTCCCAAAAGGAGGGTTTTTTCAAAGTACAGGAGGGCAGTGGGTTTTTGTAGTGGGCGCAAATGAAAACGAAGCGGTAAAACGAAATATTCGAATTGGAAAACAAAACTCAAGATATTACGAAGTGCTAGAAGGGTTAGAAGCTGGCGAACAAGTAATTACCAGCAACTACGACAGCTTTGGAACTGCTGAAAGAATAGTTTTAAAATAAATACATCAAAAAATGAACAAGTTATTAATGATTTACGGATGCTTACTCATAGGTAGTACCGCCGTAGCAGAAGAACAACAAAGTACGACAATGGTCACTGAGGCTAAAATTGTCGGCACGTTTGAGAACAGTCCCGCAGTGTTAAACATCAGTGCTGATATAATCAGAGAAATTTCAAAAGTTTCTCATCAGCCAATCGTAAACACCGCTACACTGAATTTAGATGAAATTGAATTTGTAGAAGAAGATTCAGAAATTGATTTGGGTTTTGACACCTCCGCTTATCTTCCTGAAGGTTTCAATCCTTATGAAATCTATTTCGATTTTGATTCCATCATTTATTTTGAGGATGAAGACAATTTGCAAATAGGGTTTAATACATCATCCAATTTACCTGAAGGGTTTGATTCTTATACTGACATTGTTGGGGTTGACTCTATTAACTACATAGAAGATGATGTTGTGGAATTGGGTTTTAACACCGCAAACTATCTGCCTAAAGGCTTCTCTCCTTATGAAGTTTATTTCGATCTAGATTCTATTGAATACATAGAAGATGAGCAAGAGGAAATGGACCTTGGTTTTAGGGCCATTTGTCTAACCCTTTATAAAAAGGGAATCAATGCAGATTAAATTGATGAAAAAAAATAAGGCGTAGTTACAGATACACTGAAACAAAGCAATACAAAACTGGTCTTTAAAGAACCTTGGCCAAAAAGTTTAAAAAACAATACCTATTAAAAATGATACAAATACAGAATCTAAAAAAAAGTTTCAAAACAGAAGAAGTAGAAACATTAGCATTGAATGGCGTAAACCTTAAAGTGGCAGAAGGGGAGTTCGTTGCAATCATGGGGCCTTCAGGTTGTGGAAAATCAACCTTGTTAAACATCATTGGTATGTTGGACAATCCTACTGAAGGAAGTTATCAATTTGCTGGACATGAAGTTGGGGGATTACGGGAAAGCCAGCGAACTCAATTACGAAAAGGAAATTTGGGCTTTGTCTTCCAAAGCTTTAACCTAATTGATGAGTTGACTGTTTATGAAAACGTGGAACTCCCATTGATTTATTTAAAAATGAACAAATCTGAACGCAAAGAGAATGTAAAAAGAGTCTTGGAACGCATGAAAATTGCGCATCGCGAAAAACATTTTCCACAACAACTTTCTGGTGGTCAACAACAGCGGGTAGCAATATCAAGAGCCGTAGTAACAAATCCTAAATTGATTCTTGCAGATGAACCTACGGGAAACTTGGATTCTAAGAACGGAATTGAAGTGATGAACCTCCTTACAGAATTAAATCAAGAGGGAACAACAATTGTTATGGTTACCCATTCCGATAGAGACTCCCATTACGCTCATAGGGTCATCAACTTGTTCGATGGACAAATTGTTACAGAAAGTCAAAACAAACCTATGGGAGCCATGGTATAAGAACAACTCGAGGAGTTTATTCAACAATCAAAAAACAATCATCATGCTTAAGAACTATATAAGAATTGCCTGGAGGAACCTTCAAAAAAGAAAAGTCTTTACGGCCATTAATATTTTGGGCCTTGCCATTGGTTTTGGTAGCGGCATCTTAATTTATTTGTTCTTAAGCTATCATCTTTCTTTTGATACTTTCCATGCCAACTCTGATCGTATTTATAGAATGGCCACGGAGGAGCATAGAGATTTAATAGAGTTTGAACCCAGTGTTCCACCTGCTTTTGCCAAGACCTTTAGGGAGGACTATGAGTATGCAGATAAGGTAGCTAAAATCTCAAGCCAAGATGGCCTTATAATAGATGTTGAGAAGAATGGAGTAACCGATAAGTTTAAACAAGATGTAGCTTTTGTGGAGGAAGATTTCTTCAAGATTTTCAACTACCCTCTGGTCAATGGCAGCAATAACATCTCTCTTTCAGCACCAAATACGGCTGTACTTACGGAAGCGGTCTCGCTAAAAATGTTCGGAAAAACAGATGTTGTAGGAGAAACTTTTGTTTTACAAAATGAAAAGACAATAGAAATTACCGGTGTTCTAAAAAACATTCCCAAAACCACCTTTTTAGATCGGGAGGTTTTTGTCTCTTTTGAAAACCTAAATGATTTTTTTGAGTTTGCAGCTTCGGAAAGTTGGGGAGGGATAACCAGTAATCTGCAGACTTACGCTCTTTTAAATCCAGGCCAAAATATTTCATCTATTGAAAACGTTTTGCTCGAACTCCCTGAAAAACATAGACCAAAGCAAAAGAACAAACACATTTATAAACTACAACCGCTATCGGATATTCATTTCAATCCCCTTTATGGCGGTTTGGATCCTGTTCTTTTATGGGTGTTTGCAATCATTGGCTTGTTTTTAATTACAATAGCTTGTATCAACTTCATCAATATTTCAACCGCGCAGGCTTTTTATCGGTCCAAGGAAATTGGGGTTCGTAAGGTCCTGGGGAGTTTTAAACAACATTTATTTTGGCAGTTCTTATCCGAAACTTTTGTGATCAGCCTGTTTGCAATCATATTGGGTGTTGCTCTTGCTTTGGCTTTTCTTCCCTCGTTCAATAATCTTTTTGAACTACAATTATCCTGGAGGGATCTTTTAAATTATAGATTCTTCGGATTTTTAACCTTGATCCTAACCTTGGTTGCATTCTTATCTGGAAGTTACCCAGGAATATTAATGGCTCGCATTGTTCCCGTACTCGCACTTAAAGGGAAACTAAGCCATAGCGACACAGGAGGCACTACTACCAGAAAGGTGTTGGTAATTGCACAGTTTGCAATATCCATCACCCTTATTGCTGCCACCTTGATTATCTCAAGACAGATTGATTACGCTGTAAATACCGATTTAGGGTTTGATAAGGAATCCATTGTCATGGTAGAAATACCTACAGATATAGAACGCATTAAGCTTAATAGTTTAAAAGAGAGATTAAGCCAAATTACTGGAGTACAAAATGTTTCCGCATGTTTAAGTAGCCCTGGCGCAGCTGAAAATAATTGGGGAACAGGAGTAAAGTATCATAACAGACCTGAAGTTGAAGAGTTTAGTATAGAGGCAAAAATAGGAGATGTAAACTATTTAAAAACTTTTAACATCCCTCTTGTGGCGGGCAGAAACTTCTTTGAAAGTGATTCCCTCATTACAGAGCTGCTTGTAAATGAAAGGCTTGGCGAAAAATTAGGCCTAGCTACCTCGGAAGAACTAATTGGAAAAAAAATAGAGGTTAACGGTGGAAGAATGACCGGAACCATAGTCGGTGTGGTACAAAATTTTCACGATTCCAATTTTACGGAGCAGATTAATCCTGTTTTTATTACCGCAAACAACAATTGGTATGGAGAGATTGCCCTTAAAATAAATCACCAAAATACAGCCTCCACTTTAGATCAAATTGGAGAAACATGGTCAGACGCTTTTGCTGGATATATTTTTGAATATCGCTTTTTGGATGAAAGGGTTGCTAAACAATATGAAACAGAACAACGGTATTTATCACTTTCCAAAGTGTTTTCTGGCCTAGCAATATTAATTGGTTGTTTGGGACTATATGGCCTCATCCTATTTTTTGTGGGACAACGCACTAAGGAAATCGGAATAAGAAAAGTGTTGGGGAGCAACGTTGTCAATATTTTGACCCTGTTCACGGTAGATTTTTTCAAACTTATTCTTATCGCTGGTGTACTTGCAACACCAATTGCATGGTACTTAATGGAGCAATGGCTTCAAGGTTACGCTTACAGAACTGAAATACATTGGTGGGTTTTTGTCTTCGCCATAATTTCCATAATGGCAATTACGCTGATTACCATTAGTTACCAAACACTAAAAGTGGCAGTTGCAAGTCCTGTAAAAAGCTTGAGAACAGAATAATAAATCAAAAAACGAAACATCATGCTAAAGAACTATATAAAAGTCGCGTGGAGAAGTCTCTTAAAAAACAAGGGGTTCACTTTAATCAACATCATTGGTCTTAGTTTTGGTGTAGCCGCCTGTATCCTAATTTCAATTTACATCATCCATGAGAGTAGTTATGACAAACATGTAGCAAATTCCAACAACATTTATCGAATGACCAATGCCATTATCCAGGATGGTAATGTAAGGGGTGGCATTCATTTTTCAGCCATTATGGCAAGTACTGTGCTAAATGATTTTGCTGAAGTTGAAAATGCGGGAAGAATAATGGATAACGGATTGTTTTATGGAGCGGGCAGTAATGAAATTCGATTGGAAGGGAGCCCCACGCAATATCATGAGGATGGCTTTGCTTATGCGGATCAGTCCATTATGGACATTATGGATATCCAAATGGTCTATGGAAATGCGCCAACTTCCCTTAGCGAACCAGGTACTATTGTGATTTCCAATAGCATTTCTGAAAAGTACTTTGGAGAAAGTAATCCGGTGGGAAAATCAATATATCTAAATGGAAACAATGACCAACCATTTCGAATCAATGGGGTTATGGAAGACTTCGCCAGCAACTCCCACTTAGATTACGATTTTATGCTAACCCTGTCCGGTGTTGAATTTGGGGAAGGGGAACAAACAAGATGGACACAAAACAACTATTTTACCTACATCACCCTGAAGAGTGGAACGAATATCCCGCAGGTTCAAAAGAAAATCTCAAATCATATCATCAAAGATTACCTAATGCCCGCGTTTGAAGCAGGTGGGTTTGCCATGGCAGGAAATCTCGAAGATCGACTTTCCATTGGATTACAGTCTTTGACCGATATAAATCTATATTCAAATGACATTGATTTTGAGGCCAGCTCAAGAAACGACATTAAGATTATATGGATTTTTGGTATAGTGGCCTTGTTTATTTTGGTCATTGCCAGCATCAATTTTGTAAATCTTTCAACTGCTAAATCCGCGAATAGAGCCAAAGAGGTAGGGGTTAGAAAAGTAGTAGGGGCGCCCAAACGTTATCTCGTTGGTCAATTTTTGACTGAGTCTGTTTTACTTTCTTTCATTTCCTTTGTTATAGGCTTGGCAATAGCTTGGTTAATGATGCCGCTTTTTGGCCGCATCTCTGGAAAAGCATTGAGTTTGCCGTTTGCTAGCCCCCTGTTTGTTCCTCTTCTTTTTACTTCCGCATTGACGGTAGGTTTGCTTGCAGGTTTGTACCCCTCTTTTTATTTATCAAGATTTCGTCCAGTAGCTGTACTTAAGGGCAAGCTTAGCACTGGCAGTAAATCCAATGCATTACGAAGTGGCCTTGTTGTATTTCAATTTACCATTTCAATTATTTTAATCATTGGAACCCTTATTGTAAATCAGCAGATGGATTTTATTCTCAACTCTAAACTAGGTTTTGAAAAAGAAGAAGTAATTCAGCTCTACGGAACCAATATTATGGGTGATAAGGTAGATACTTTTAAGGATGAGCTTAAAAAAATAAACGGGGTCACCAATGCAAGTATAAGTGACTATTTGCCTCTTGAAGGAACAAAAAGAAATGGCAATAGCTTTGTAAATGAAGGTAGAGATAATGTGGACGAAACCGTTCCCGGACAGGCTTGGGTAGTGGATGAAGATTATCTGGAAACCTTGGGGATTAAATTGGTGGAAGGAAGAAATTTCTCCATAGATAAGATTAGTGATGATGAATCTATTGTAATCAATCAGACCATGGCCAAAAAACTTAACCTTGATAATCCCATTGGTAAAAAAATATCCAGGTATGGTAGGCTTTACGAAGTAATTGGTGTTGTTGAAGATTTCAATTTTAATTCTTTAAAGCAAGAAGTGCAACCGCTATGTTTTTTTAGAGGCATTAGCCCTTCCATAATTTCTTTAAAAGTAGGTACAGGAGACATCGCTTCCCTCTTGAAAGAGGTGGAAAGAAAATGGAATGAATTTTCCCCCAATATGGCATTTCGGTACGCTTTTATGAACGACTCTTTTACTAAAATGTATGCCAATGTAACCCGGATAAGAACCATTTTTCTTTCTTTCTCAATTTTAGCAATTCTTGTTGCATGCTTAGGGTTATTTGCACTATCAGCATTTATGGTAGAGCAGCGCAAAAAGGAAATCAGCATTCGTATGGTTTTAGGAGCTTCTTTCAAAAATATATATAGTCTGTTGAGCATTAACTTTTTGAGACTTGTTGGTGTTTCAATTATTATGGCCATACCTGTTGGATGGTATGTGATGAGCCGATGGTTGGAGGATTTCGCATACAAAACAGGATTGGATTGGACCACTTTTATTATGGCAGGGCTAATTGCATTGAGTATAGCTATGCTCACTATAAGCTATCAGTCCATAAGTGCAGCGTTAATTCAACCATTAAAAAGTCTAAGGACAGAATAAAATACACTAAAAACGAAAGATCATGTTTAAAAATCATATCAAAATTGCTTGGAGAAATCTTAAAAAACAGCCGTTTTTTACATTTCTGAACATCTTTGGCCTTGCTATAGGTATGGCTGGCGGACTTCTAATCTCATTATATATCTACGATGAATTGAGTTTTGACAAAATGTTCGCAGATGCAGATCGCATACATAGAATCAATGTAGATATAAAGTTTGGTGGTGAAGCACGTGAATTTGCTGTAACTCCAGCACCACTGGCAGAAGCAGTTGACAATGACTTTACAGAAGTTGAATTGACCACACGATTTAGGACAAGGGGTAGTGCTTTAATCAGAAAAACAGACACCGAAGTGAATGTAAAAGAGCTGCAAACCACCTATGTAGACTCTACGTTTTTCAAAATGTTTGGGGTATCACTTTTAACCGGAGATGTAAATACAGCTCTCAAATTGCCTCAAACTTTGGTCCTGACCAAAACCGCCGCAGAAAAACATTTTGGAGTTAATGAAGCTTTAGGCCAAGTACTTTTATTGAACAATCAGGAAACGTACACGGTAACAGGAGTAATTGATGATTTCCCAAACAATTCATTTCTAAGAGATCATACCGTTTTTATGGCAATGGCTGGTTACGATGATTCCCGCATAGTGAATTGGGGCAGTAATAATTACCAAACCTTTGCGAAACTTATCCCTTATGCCAATGTTGATAATATACAAGAACCTTTGCGTGGTTTTTTGGGTAAATATGTGGTTCCTGGAGTACAACAATTTATGCCGGGTATTACAGAGGAGCAGTTCAAAGCAGCAGGAAATCACTTAATCTATAGCACAATACCATTAACTGATATCCATCTAAAATCTGATCGCGTAGCAGAAATAAGTGCAAACAATGATATTAAAAGCATATACATTCTCTCTTTCATAGCTATATTTCTAATTGTTCTGGCCTGTGTCAATTTTATGAACCTTTCTACTGCACATTCTCTAAAAAGGGCTAAGGAAGTAGGCGTTCGTAAAACATTGGGCTCCAGGAAAGGGGAGCTTATCCGTCAGTTTTTGATAGAATCGGGATTGGTTTCTTTTGGTGCACTTCTGTTGGCCATTCTAATAGCTATAATTGCACTGCCCTTTTTCAATAATTTGGCAGATAAGGCTATTTCCATACCGTATGCAAATCCAATTTTTTGGCTAATTCTATTAGCATCAGGTGTTGTTTTGGGGTTTTTCTCAGGTAGCTACCCTGCGTTCTTTATGTCAAAGTTTATGCCGGTAAAAGTGCTCAAAGGATCAAGTGGCAATAATCTTGGTGGTGGGAAAATTCGAAATGGGCTGGTCATATTTCAATTTGCAATTTCCGTTTTTCTAATTGTTAGCACTTTGGTTGTTTATCAGCAATTAAAATATATTCAGAATAAAGATTTAGGTTTTTCAAAAGATCAAGTGCTCATCATCAATGATGTGTTTGCCATAGGCAATCAAGTGACCTCATTTAAAGAAGAGGTACAGAGCTTGGGCATTGTTAAGAACGCCACCTTAAGCAGCTTTTTTCCAACTCCTTCGAGTAGGTCAGACAGCACTTTTACTCCTGAAGAGGGTGCTTCAGACCAGGAGAATGCTCTGAGCATGCAACGCTGGGGTGTTGACTACGATTATGTTCAAACGATGGGTTTTAAAATAATTGCTGGGAGAAATTTTGACAGACAATATAAAAATGATTCCACCAGTATCATTATCAATGAATCCGCATTGACTGTTATTGGAGTTCCACCTAACGAAGCTATTGGCAAGCGCTATACTCCTGATATGGGTTCTGAAAACCCAAAATACTATACCATCATTGGAGTGGTTAAGGATTTTCATTTTTCTCCTTTTAGGGAGGAAATAGAATCTTTGAGTCTCCACTTGGGTGATTGGGCATATTCACTCGCTGTAAAACTGGAGGCAGGTAATTTTTCCAATGCCATTAAAAGCATTGAGAGCATTTGGAACAAGGCGGCCCCTGGGCAACCTTTCGATTATTATTTTATGGAAGACTCCTTCGATAAGACCTATAGATCAGAACAGCGTCTAAGCCATATTTTTTTCATTTTCACCACCCTTTCCATATTAATCGCATGCCTTGGATTATTTGGTTTAGCCGCTTTTAATGCTGAAAAAAGAACCAAAGAAATTGGGGTTAGGAAAGTATTGGGGGCCAGCGTTGGCCAAATTACCTATAAGCTAACCATAGATTTTCTAAAATTGGTAGGGGTTTCCATTCTTATTTCTCTCCCCCTTGGGTGGTTTGCCATGGATAAGTGGTTGGAGGACTTTTCCTATAGGATTCAAATGGGCTGGTGGGTATTTATACTTGCAGCATTTTTAGCAGCCTTGATTTCCATTTTAACCGTAAGCTATCAAAGCATAAAAGCAGCCGTAGTAAATCCTGTTAAAAGCCTCAAAACAGAATAATCACATCAAAAAACAAACTGTAATGTTAAAGAATTATTTAAAAATAGCCTGGAGGAACTTAACAAAGAACAAGGCCTACACGCTTATTAACGTTGGTGGTCTAGCCTTGGGGATGGCCGTTACGCTAATCATTGGTCTTTGGATACAGGATGAGCTGACCCATGATAAAAACTTTGCCAATAAGGCTAAATTTGCCCAAGTTTTCCAATCACAAACATTTAATAACAACACTGGAACTGGGCCTGCTATTCCTTTACCGTTAGCGCCTGCATTAAGAAATGGGTTTAATGATAATTTTAAGTATCTAATCATGTCCTCTTGGACCAATGACTCCTACCTAAAATATGAAGAAACCTACCTTTCCAGACCTGGCAATTACATGCAACGTGAAGCACCCGAGTTATTGGGCCTTGAGGTTTTGAAAGGAGAAAAAGACGGGCTTCGTGAAGTGAATTCCATAATGCTGTCAGAATCTACGGCTGATGCTCTATTTGGCGATATAAATCCTATTGGAAAAACAGTGCGAATCAGTAATGAGCATGACATGATGGTTAGTGCCGTTTATAAAGATATGCCCTACAACAGCTCGTTTCGGGATTTAAAATATATAATGCCTTGGACACATTATGTGAACACCAATGAATGGATTGAAAACTCATTGGACAATTGGGGCAATAATTCTTTCCAACTCTTTGTGCAAATTGCTGAAAACACCACAATGGAAAGTGTGACCAACGCTATATTGAACATTAAAAAAGATGCCAATGAAGATACTGCCGAATTTAATCCAAGAATCTTTCTGTTGCCCATGGATGACTGGTACTTGCGCAATAATTTTGAAAATGGAAAACAAGTCGGCGGTCGCATAAAATACGTCTGGCTCTTTGGTATTATTGGCGCTTTTGTACTATTGTTGGCATGCATAAACTTTATGAACCTAAGTACTGCGCGATCAGAGAAAAGAGCTAAAGAGGTCGGTATTAGAAAATCCATAGGCTCTCAAAGAAGACAGTTGATAAATCAATTTTTAAGTGAGTCATTTTTAGTGGTGCTGTTCGCCTATCTAATGGCAATATCAATTGTATTACTATGTTTAAACGGATTTAATGAACTAGCAAGAAAAGAAATTGAATTTCCTTGGAGCAATCCCGGTTTCTGGTTGGTTTCATTGCTTTTCATTGCATTTACTGCTTTATTGGCGGGTAGTTATCCTGCGCTCTACCTGTCTTCCTTCAAGCCGGTAGATGTTTTAAAAGGCACTTTCAAAGCAGGTAAATATGCAGGACTTCCAAGAAAGATTTTGGTAGTACTACAATTTACGGTTTCCGTTGCATTTATTATAGGAACCGTAATTGTTATGCAACAAATCAACCATGCTAAAAATAGGCCCATTGGTTATGATAAAGAAGGCTTGATTCAAGTACCTACGTTCAGCCAGGATTTTGAGGGGAAAACCGATTTGATGCGCGAGCAGTTTATCAACTCTGGAGCAGCGGTTGAAATGGCAACCTCTAGCAGTCCAACAACTCGAATTTGGTCAAATAGAAGTGGCTTTACATGGGAGGGAAAGCCCGAAGGTTTTCAGGAGGATTTGGCATGGACAGAGGTCTCCCCAGAATATGCAAAAACCCTCAACTTAAAAATTGTTCAGGGAAGAGATTTCTCTCGCGATATGGCAACTGATTCCCTTGGGGTTCTCATTAATGAAACCGCCGTTAAATATTTGGGTCTTGAAAACCCTATTGGACAATTATTAAGAGATAGTGATGAAGAAGACCCTAATCCGCCATTAAAAATTATTGGCGTGGTTGAAGATATGATCGCTCAATCTCCTTATGAACCTGTAAAGCAAGGATTGTATGTTTATGACAGGCATTTTAATTTTAGTTATTACAACTTAAGGTTGAACCCAAACCAAAGTGCAAATCAGAACCTTGCCGTTATTGAACGAGTTTTTAAAGAAAACTTTCCGGCAATACCATTTGAGTATGATTTTGTGGATGAAGAGTATGCTGAAAAATTCGCTGCAGAGCAACGTATCGGAACATTATCGGGCATATTTACTGCGCTGGCCATCCTGATCAGCTGTCTTGGTTTATTTGGTTTAACCTCTTTTGTTGCAGAACAGCGCACCAAAGAAATAGGGGTTAGAAAAGTATTGGGTGCATCCGTTTTCAATGTATGGAACATGCTTTCAAAGGACTTTTTAAAGTTGGTGACTGTTTCCTGTTTTATTGCCGTTCCCATAGCCTATTACATTATGAATGGCTGGTTACAAGAATACCCATATCGCGTGATCCTAAAGTGGTGGATTTTTGCCTTGGCCATGTTGGGGGCAATGGGAGTTACGATTTTGACCGTGAGTTTTCAGGCCATCAAAGCTGCCCGGTCCAATCCAATAAAAAGCTTAAGAACAGAATAAAAAAACAGCCATGATTAAAAATCATATTAAAATTGCGTGGAGAAACCTCATAAAAAACAAGTCCTACTTCTTCATAAACATTTTTGGTCTATCATTGGCATTGACCGTATCTTTTCTCATGCTGCTTTGGGTGCATGATGAACAAAGCATGGATAGGTTTCATGAGAATGATGATAGGCTTTACTTGGTTAAAAGGACCGTGCCCTTGGAACATGGTGTTTTAGACGTGTATGATAATTCTTCCTATCCATTGCTTAGAACTGCTACTGAACAATTACCAGAGATAGAAAAATACCTTACCATAGGCCACACTTTTGAAGACAATCTGAAAGTGGACAATAATGATTTTAGGGCTGCCGGAACTTTTGCCAATGCAGATTTGTTTTACGGATTTTCCTTTCCTGTAATTCAAGGTGATATTACACAACTGGATAAAAAACCTGAAGCCATTGCAATTTCAGAAAGTCTGGCCAACCGTATTTGGGGGCAAAATTGGAAAAGTATTGCCATGGGGAAAAGTATTGAAATTATGGATAATGGAGATTTTACAGTGGAAGCTGTTTACAAAGACTTCCCCAGTAGTTCTTCCATCCAAAATGATTTTTATTACAGTTTTCAAAAATTTCTAAATGACCGAGAGTGGGTCAATGAATGGGGAAGTAACGGTATGCAAGGGGTGTTTTTATTGAAAGAGGGGGCAGATTCGCAATTGGTTTCCTCAAAATTGAACACACTCTTTCAAAACAACATTAAAGGGGAAAACAAAGAAGGGTGTTTTCTCCAAAAGTTCTCAGACAGTTACCTCTATGGCAAGTTCAACGAACAAGCACAAGTTAGTGGAGGACGTATTGAATATGTTCGCATATTTACAATAGCAGCCTTTTTTCTTTTGATAGTTTCTTGTATCAATTTTGTGAACCTATCCACGGTTTATGCTACCAAACGTTCTGGAGAAATAGGGGTAAGAAAAGTGGTTGGCGCAAGGAAAAATGCCCTCATTTTACAATTTCTTTCTGAAACCTCCATAATCACATCAATTGCATTTGTTATTGCATTTGTTTTAGCGATGCTTTTACTGCCAAGTGTTAGCAGTTTTGTAGATAAAACGCTCCAGGTGGATTTTACCAAACCTATCTTTTGGGTTAGCATTTTGAGTGTTTTTATTTGTACTACTCTTTTTTCAGGAGCTTATCCGGCAATGGTAATTTCCTCTTTTAAGCCGGTTGAGGCCCTTAAAGGAAAGAGCCGAGAAAAAAAGAGTGCAACTTCTTTTAGGAAAGGTTTGGTGGTTCTTCAATTTGGATTGACCATACTACTGATCGTGGCTGCCATAATTGTCAAGTTGCAAGTGAACTACATTAATGGCAAAGACTTAGGGATAGCCAAAGATCACATTGTTTCAATTCATCAAGATGAAAATCTTACAGAAAAATACAATGCTTTGCGAAACGAACTCATTGCATCCAACGGTATTGAAGATGTTACCCTTGTGGGCCCTTCCCCCTTGGATGTTCGTTCATCAACAAGTGGTGTTGTGTGGCCAGGAAAGGCCGTAGAGCAAGAAAACATAGAGTTTTCATTGTTATGGACAGCTCATAATTTTCCAGAAGTATTTGATGTTTCTATGGCCGAAGGGTCTTATTACCGCGAAGGAAGTAAAGACACCATGAACATTGTTGTCAATCAAAAAGCCATTGACCTTATGGGGATTCAGAACCCCATTGGAAAGACCATCCAACTCTGGGGAAAACAAAGAAACATTATTGGCGTACTCAAAGATTTTCACAACAGATCTCTTTATGAGGCCATACAGCCCTCTGTTTTCCTTTTGGATCCCAATGATGCGGGAATGATGTTTGTAAAGTTAGAGGCAAAAAAAACCAAGGAGGCCTTAGCATCTTTACAAAAAGCCTTTAATACCGTATTGCCAGATGTTCCCCTGCATTATGATTTTTTGGACCAATCATATGCGGCAAAATATAAGAGCGAAGTTTTAACAGGTGACCTAACCTATTACTTTGCCTTTATCTCAATCCTTATATCGTGTCTAGGCCTATTTGGTCTGGCAACATTTATGGCCAAACAACGAACAAAAGAGATTGGAATTAGAAAAGTGTTGGGAGCCAGCGTAAAAAGTATCACCGCTCTTATTTCAAAGGATTTTCTAAAACTAGTTTCACTTGCCATATTAATTGCCTCACCTCTTGCATATTATTTTATGGATAGTTGGTTAGAGGACTTTGCATATAAGATTACCATTACATGGTGGGTTTTTGCCTTTGCAGGCATTTTAACTGTGGCAATAGCATTATCAACAATTGGATTTCAAGCCATTAAAGCTGCCCTGGCGGATCCTGCAAAAAGTTTACGAACGGAATGAATCATTAAAAAATAAAATCATGTTAAGAAATCATATCAGGACTGCATGGAGAAACTTTGTAAAAAACAAATGGTATTCCCTTTTAAACATAGGGGGGCTTACCATTGGCATGGCTTGTAGTATTCTCATTTTATTATGGGTGCAGAATGAGTCCAGTTATGATACCTTTCATTCCAATGTGGACAACATATATAGGCTTACAGCTGAAGCAAATGAAAATTTCAAAGCTGCGGTAAGTCCCGCAGGTATGGTCGAGGAGTTGCCCAATCAAATACCAGAAATAAAATCTAGTCTTCGTTTAAGCGCACCCTTTGAGGCCTTAGTAGAAATAGATGATCAAAAATTTAAAGAAGGGCCTGTTTTTTACGCGGACCCCAATTTTTTGGATGTGTTTACCTTTCCCTTGATTGAAGGAGAATCCAAAACCGCTCTTGACAGCCCTGATGGTATTTTAATAACAGAAGTTACGGCAAAGAAATATTTTGGTGCGGAAAGTGCTTTGGGCAAAACCATTAAGATTGATAATGGGGACACCTTTACGGTAAAGGGCGTATTAGCGGATGTCCCGTCCAATTCCCATTTACAGTTCAATATTATAATACCAATGACCTATCATGCCAAAAATGACAGTGATTTGGTAAATAAGGTTTGGAACAGCTTTAATTTTTATGGTTATTTCCAGTTTGAGGAAAGCGCCATATCCACCCCAGAAAAGTTTTCCAAAATGGTGGCCAAAATCAATCAAATCTACGCAGAACGGGCACCCGAGTATGAGATTATTTTTAATTTACAGCCTTTAAAAGATATTCATCTACATTCAGATTTGCAGATAGATTTACCCGGCCATGGGAATATTCAATATGTAAACATCTTCTTCCTTGTTGCTTTTATTATTTTGATAGTTGCATGTATCAATTATATGAACCTGGCAACAGCGCGATCCTCTAGAAGGGCAAAAGAAGTAGGTTTGCGCAAAGTAATTGGAGCTGGACGTAGGCAACTTATTCTTCAGTTTTTGGGTGAATCTCTAATAATTTCTTTCTTATCCTTGGTCCTTGCCATAGGTCTTGTGTACTTGTTTTTACCAGCATTTAACCACCTTTCTCAAAAAGAACTTGTATTTAGCCTTACAGATCCGTTGCTTTGGTCGACTCTACTCTTCATTGCTCTTATAACAGGTCTCATTTCTGGAAGTTATCCCGCTTTGTTTCTTTCTGGATTTAAGCCAATCAAAGTTTTAAAGGGAAGATTGAAGCTCTCAAAATACAATCTTCTGTTCCGAAATGGTCTAGTGGTTTCCCAGTTCGTGGTTTCAGTATTGTTGTTGATTGGCACAACGGTTATTTACAAACAATTGACATTCATTAAAAACAAAAATTTAGGGTACGACAAATCCAATTTAGTATACGTTCCAATGGAAGGTGAAATGTGGGGAAAACAAGATGCATTAAAAGCCGCATTGGCCGAAAATCCCTTGACAAACAATTTTTCCATTATATCCGATCTACCTGCCAATCTTGTTACTGGCGATTTTGATATTCATTGGGAGGGCAAAGATCCCAATGAACAAATACTTTTTCCAAGTATTAGAGCGGATGAAAACTTCTTGGATGTTTTTCAAATGACCCTTCTAAATGGCAGAGGATTTTCAAAAACCTCATCTGAAAACAATGACTACATAATCAACGAAACTGCAGTCAAAGTAATGGGGGGCAATCTGGAAAACATCTTAGGCAAAACTCTCACTTTTAAAGAAAGAAAGGGAACCATAATTGGAGTCGTTAAGGATTTTAATTATAAACAACTGCAATATGCCATAGAACCCTTGGTAATTCGACATGGTGGTTTCGGCAACCTTGCTGTTGTAAGAACAAGCCCTAAGAGCACGGAGAGCACCATTGCAGCTCTTGAAAATATCTACCATACATTAAACCCTGCCTACCCTATGGTTTACAATTTTGTGGATGCTAATTTGGATTCCCAATATAAAGGAGAACAGCAAATGGGGTCAATCTTTAAGGTATTTGCTATACTCGCCATTTTTATTTCTTGTTTAGGGCTTTATGGGCTTTCTGCCTTTATGACGGAACAACGTTTCAAAGAAATTGGGGTAAGAAAGGTTTTGGGTGCAAGTGCTCTAAGGTTGGTAAATATGCTTTCAAAGGATTTTTTAAAACTTGTTTTTGTGGCTTTTGTTCTGGCCATTCCCATAGCCTGGTATGTAATGAGCAAGTGGTTGGAAGAATATGCGTTTCACATTGAGCTTCAATGGTGGGTATTTGTGCTTGCAGGATTTACTGTGTTGATTGTCGCATTATCAACGGTAAGTTATCAAAGCTTGAAAGCTTCTTTGGCCAATCCAATTAAAAGCCTCCGAACAGAATAAAAAATAGAATCTATGTATAAACTCTTCTTGAAAATAGCTTGGAGGAACCTTCTTAAAAACAAGGTGTTTACGCTTGCAAACGTAATTGGCTTGACCCTTGCATTTGCCGTGGCCATTCTTTTGTCAATGACCGCCTTGTTTGAGTTGTCCTATGATCAGTTTCACACCAACAAAGATTCTATTTACCAACTGGCACTTTCCAATCAAACACCCAAGGGTACCAGAACGAGTACCGCAAGTCCCGTTCCCTTGGCTCCTTCCTTAAAAAATGAAGTTCCAGGGATAAAACAGATTACAAGAGCTGTTAGTGAAGATGCTCTGGTAACCTACCAAGAGAAAGAATTGGTTTTGGATGCACATTATGTAGACCCCGACTTTTTTGCAATGTTCAGCTATCCCATTGTATTGGGGAATGGAAACCATCCATTTTCGGACAAGAGGTCCGTTGCCATCACTGAACGAACATCACAACTGTTATTTGGAGATACTAATGCTATTGGAAAAACAATCTACTTACTGCTAGGGAAAGAGGATCGCCCCTTTACCATTTCTTCAATTCTTAAAGACCTTCCAACAAATAGTAGTGTAGATTTTCAGATTGCCATTCCTTTTGAAAACCATTCCGATTATGCCGAGAATTTAGATGTATGGGATTCCAACTTTCATGAAGTCTATGTTGAATTGGACAAGGGTGTATCCGCTGATCAGTTTGAAAAAAACACCTGGGAGTTCACCAACATGCATTACAGCGAAAACATTGAAAATCTAGTTAGGGATGGGGCGCAGCCAGATGCCAATAACCAATACAAACAGTTTCATCTTCTTCCTTATACAGATGTGCATTTTGTTTCATATGCCAGCGGTAGTATACAGGTGCAACGCACTTTTCCCTATCTAATATTGGGCATCTCCTTTTTGATCATCTTTATTGCATGTGCCAATTTTATTAACATGAACATTGCCCTTAGTGAAAAACGACTTAAGGAAATTGGGATGCGAAAAACATTGGGAGCCATAAAAGGACAGTTATTCTTTCAATTTTGGACAGAAAGCCTTTTGATATTTGTGACTGCCTTGTTCCTAGGTTTAGTACTGGGAAATTTACTTATCGACCCCTTCAAGATACTTTTTAACACTGAGGCTACCTTGGCCAACCTAACCAAACCTTCCATTCTTCTTGGTTTTTTTGTGGCCATGTTCCTAATTATCTTTATTGCAGGAGGTTATCCCGCTTTGTTGTTGAGTAAAATGAACACCCTTCGTGCATTGAAAGGGAAATGGGAAATGGGAAAGAACGGTATTAGGAATGTCCTCATCGTTGTTCAATTTGTCATTGCCATTATTTTGATAAGTGGCACTTTGGTGCTACAAGGGCAGCTTCAGTTTATGCGCGACAAAGACCTTGGATATAACAAAGAACAGGTAATTTCAATCCCCCTAAACGGAAAAAAAGACAGTTATAGAGTAATAAATCTGCTACGTGAAGAACTCCAAAACAATCCCAATATTTTGGAAGTTACGGGAGCAGATAACAATCTGGGAAGAGGAAGAGATGGCAGTCTATCTACCAGTAAATGGGGTTTTGACCATAAACAACGAGGGGTAACCACAAATATACTTACCGTGGACCACGATTACCTTAAAACGCTGGATATTGAACTGCTCTCTGGAAGAACCTTTAGTCCTGAATTTAAAGCGGACAGTCTTAGCCTCGTAATTAACCAAGCCATGGTAAAGGAACTGAATGAAACCGATCCAATTTCTGTCAAAATTATGATGGATGATTCAATCGCATATACTGTTATAGGAGTTATAAAGGATTTCAACTTTCAAAAAATCACCAAAGAAATTGAGCCACTTACCCTATTTATGAACCGCGATTGGGACCTATATTATGCTTATGTAAAAGTTGCTCCGGGTACATTATCCAAGTCTTTTGAGTTTCTAAAAACTGCTTGGGAGAAAATTGAGCCCAATGCCGAGTTTCAAGGTTCCTTTCTAGATGAAAATATTGATCGCACATACAGGCGTGAAAAAATGATGACCACAATAATAACCAGTGGTTCAATACTGGGTATTGTTTTAAGTTGTATTGGTCTCTTTGCTATTTCGCTACTGGTAGTTGCGCAACGAACAAAGGAAATAGGAGTTCGCAAAGTTATTGGGGCAAGTGTTTCCTCCATTACATTATTACTGACGAAAGATTTTTTAAAACTGGTAGGAGTAGCTTTTGTCATAGCCACTCCCATAGCATGGTATGCATTGAACCAGTGGTTACAGGGATATGCTTTTCATATTTCGCTCAGTGTTTGGTTTTTTATAGGCGCCGGGCTATTGGCCACAGTAATTGCCTTTATTACAGTAGGAGGAAAAACCTTAAAAGCTGCCTCGGTGAATCCTGTAGATAGTTTAAGAACAGAATAAGTTCAATTTATAAAACATAATTATGCTTTTACAACTTAACAATATTTTTAAATGGGTCAACTCTGGTGGCCAACGTATCTTTTTATTAAAGGACATCAACCTAAATGTGGAAGAAGGTGAGTTTATTTCTATTATGGGGCCATCTGGCTCTGGTAAGTCTACCTTATTGAACGTTATTGGCATGTTAGACGCCTTTGATGAAGGAGAATATAATTTTTTAGATGAGTCTGTTCACACACTTAAAGAAAAGCACAGGGCTAATTTGTACAAAGAATATATTGGTTTTGTCTTTCAATCTTATCATCTATTGGATGAATTAACCGTAAAAGAGAATTTAGAGATGCCGTTGCTTTATAAAAAATTTAAAGGCTCTGAGCGTAAAGCTATGGTTGCCGATATGTTGGATCGCTTTAATATTGTGGGAAAGAAAGACTTATTTCCAGCTCAGTTGAGTGGTGGACAACAGCAATTGGTGGGTATTGCAAGAGCATTGATTTCCAGTCCAAAACTGATTCTGGCCGATGAACCCACTGGGAATTTGAACTCCAAGCAAGGAGAGGAAATCATGGAATTGTTTAAGCAATTAAACAATGAAGGGGTGACCATTATCCAAGTGACCCACTCTGAGAAAAATGCCGAATACGGGTCTCGTGTTATCAACCTTTTAGATGGAAGAATGATCTAATTAGAAAGATTGGCCAGTTCTTTTCCGACCAAACTACCTAGGGCAATTCCCATTCCCCCCAAGCGAACTCCACAATAAACATTGTTGGATACCTGTTTAACAATAGGCGTTTTTTGTGGCCCCACTCCCATTATTCCGCTCCAGCTATAATCAATTTCAATTTTTTGGTTTGGAAATATAACCGTATTGAGGAGTCTTTCAAGTTCATCTTGAACAAGTGCCGTTTTTCCAAAAGAAGATGTTTTTTCTGCTTCAAAATCCATGTTGCGACCTCCGCCAAAAAGAATACGGTCATCCACATTTCTGAAATAATAATACCCTTCATCAAAATGAAAGGTTCCTTTGATCTTAAGTTTACTGATCGGTTTTGTAATTAAAACTTGAGCTCTGGCGGGGTGTACTGTCTCGCTTTTTAACAATTCCGAAGCAAAGCCGTTGGTGGCAATATATGTTTTCTTAGCATTGAAAGAAAATTCTTTTGTCTGCACTTCAACAGTGTTTCCAGAATCTTGAAGCTTCTTGACAACAACACCATTCAAAATTTGTATTCCTGTCTTTAAGCATTTTTCAACCAAAGTGGACATCAGTTTCCCCGTGTCCAATTGTCCTTCAAATCCTTGGGTAATATAAGTGTCTTGAATGTTTTCAAATCCAAAAACATTCTTGGTTTTCAGAAAAGGGGCAGCCCCAAAAATGGGTTTCAACAGCTTATTTAAAGCATCCATACCTTCTAAGCACCTTTCAAACAATACAGTATCTTTTTTTAGGAAAAGTTCATGTCCTCCATGCTGTTCTAATCCAATTGCCTTGTCTCCTAGAAGGGTTCGTAAAACCTGTATCCCTTCCCATCGTTTCTTGACCAAGTCGACAACATTTTCCTCTGAATGTGTGTTTAGATCGGACAACAGTTCTGAAATACTTCCAAAACAGGCAAATCCAGCATTTTTGGTGCTGGCCCCTTGAGGTAAAGGGCCTTTTTCCAATACTAAAACTTTACTTTTAGGATACTTTTCTTTTAAATGTAATGCGCAGTTAAGACCAACGATACCGCTTCCAATAACTGCAAAATCTACATTGGACAACCATGTTTTATATTCCCAATAGCTTAATTCCATCAAATAAAAACCCCGACTTTCATCGGGGTTGCTTTAATCTTGATATTTTGTGTCTATTTCAAAATCTTCCATAAATTTGGTAGTATAATTCCCCGCCAAATAATCTGGATGATCCATCAATTGTCTATGGAACGGGATTGTCGTTTTCACACCTTCAATTACAAATTCATCAAGTGCCCTGCGCATCTTATTGATTGCCTCTTCCCTAGTTTGGGCCGTAGTTATTAGCTTGGCAATCATAGAATCGTAGTTTGGCGGAATCATATATCCACTATATACGTGGGTATCCAATCGTATTCCATGCCCCCCTGGTGTATGTAGTGTTGTTATTTTACCAGGTGAAGGTCTAAAATCATTATAGGGATCCTCTGCATTGATTCTACATTCTATTGAGTGCAGTTTTGGCAGATAATTTTTTCCGGAAATAGGCACGCCTCCCGCTACTAAAATCTGCTCACGGATTAAATCGTAATCAACTACTTGTTCTGTAATGGGATGTTCAACCTGAATACGGGTGTTCATCTCCATAAAATAGAAATTACGGTGTTTATCGACCAAAAATTCTACTGTTCCAGCTCCTTCATATTTAATAAATTCAGCAGCTTTAACAGCAGCTTTCCCCATGTCGTCCCTAAGCTTATCGGTCATAAATGGGGATGGGGTCTCCTCAGTCAGTTTTTGGTGCCTACGCTGGACCGAACAATCTCTTTCAGATAAATGACAGGCCTTACCATACTGATCACCAACAATTTGGATTTCTATATGGCGAGGTTCCTCTATCAACTTTTCCATGTACATTCCACCATTGCCAAATGCGGCCGTGGCTTCTTGTACCGCACTTTCAAAACTGCTTTCCATTTCATCTTCTGCCCAAACGGCACGCATTCCTTTTCCACCACCACCCGCAGTGGCTTTGATCATTACGGGATAGCCCATTTTCTTGGCTATTTTCTTGGCATCAGCAACATCCTTCAATAATCCCTCAGAACCAGGAATTGTTGGAACACCTGCTTTTTTCATGGTCTCCTTGGCCGTGGCCTTGTCTCCCATTTTATCAATCTGATCTCCAGAGGCGCCAATAAACTTGATCTCGTGTTCAGCGCATATCTTGGAGAATTTGGAGTTCTCAGAAAGAAATCCATATCCTGGGTGAATTGCATCTGCATTAGTGATTTCTGCAGCTGCTATAATGTTTGGTATTTTCAAATAGGATTCATGGCTTGGTGCAGGGCCAATGCAGACAGCTTCGTCCGCAAAACGCACATGAAGGCTCTCTTCATCTGCCTTGGAATATACTGCCACTGTCTTGATCCCCATTTCCTTGCATGTCCGTATAATACGTAATGCAATCTCTCCTCTATTTGCAATCAATATTTTTTTAAACATAGTTTTTCATGTTAGGCCCTAAAGTTTTCATCTCGAAATCCCTCTACACGGGTTTTGAAATTTGAACTATTGGAATCTGATTAGGAAGGGTCAACCAAAAATAAGGGCTGGTCAAACTCTACAGGTGAAGAATCATCAACCAATACCTTAACAATTTTACCAGAAACTTCTGACTCAATATCATTGAATAATTTCATTGCTTCAATTACACAAAGCACATCTCCTTGGTTAATGGTGCTCCCCACCTCAACAAAAACAGGTTTGTCTGGAGATGGTTTTCTATAAAACGTGCCAATTATTGGAGATTTAATAGTGATATACTTTGAGTCATCGGCCGCTGGCGCCGCTTGTTCCGTTTCTGAAGAAGTCGCCTCTACAGCTACTGGTGCAGCCGCCACTGGAGCCACCGGAGCTTGAGCCATAGGAATTTGCTGTACGATTGTAGTTTCTGGTGTAACGGATTCGCTTCCTGTACGAATGGTAATCTTGATGTCTTCCATCTCCAACTTCACCTCGCTAGCACCTGATTTGGCTACAAACTTGATTAGACTTTGAATTTCCTTAATATCCATGGAATATGATTTAGTTAATTGTGCTTTTTAAGAATTATATGCCCATTTTAGATAAATGGACCCCCATGTAAAACCTCCTCCAAAAGCAGCAAAAATAAGATTGTCTCCTTTTTTGAGTTGTTTTTCATAATCGAATAATAATAATGGCAGGGTTGCAGAAGTGGTGTTTCCGTACTTGTGAATATTTATCATCACCTTATCACTATCTACTCCCATTCTATTTGCTGTAGCGTCAATAATACGCTTGTTTGCTTGGTGTGGCACCAACCATTGCACATCTTCATGCCCAAGGTTGTTACGCTCCATAATCAAGGCAGAAACATCGGCCATATTGGATACGGCAAATTTAAATACCGACTTCCCATCTTGGTAAACATAATGTCTTTTGTTCTTGATTGTTTCTTCTGATGCTGGCAAAATAGAACCTCCTGCATCAATTTTTAAGAACTGACGTCCTATGCCATCTGATCTTAAATATTCGTCTTGTAATCCCAAACCCTCTTCATTGGGCTCAAAAAGTGCCGCACCAGCTCCATCGCCAAATATGATACATGTTGTTCGATCAGTATAATCAATAATCGACGACATCTTATCCGCTCCGATCAAGAGTACTTTTTTATACCTTCCTGATTCTATATAACTCGCGGCCGTGGACATACCGAACAAGAAGCTGGAACATGCCGCCTGAAGATCATATGAAAACGCATTAATGGCCCCTATCTGAGAAGCTACATATGCCGCTGTGGAAGCTACTGGAATATCTGGTGTAGCTGTGGCCACCAAAACAAAATCTATCTCCAATGGGTCTACGCCGCTTTTCTTTATTAAATCTTCGGCTGCTTTGATCGCCAAATATGAAGTTCCTTCGTTTTCCTTTTTTAAGATTCTTCTTTCCTTTATTCCTGTTCTAGAAGTAATCCATTCGTCATTGGTATCTACCATGGTCTCCAACACTTTGTTGGATAAAACGAAATCGGGAACATATCCTCCTACAGCTGTAATAGCTGCTGTTTGTTTTTTCATATTAGTGTCCTTTTTGTCAAAAACATTAAGAATTGACCCAAAAACGGTGAAAAATAGTCATTTTCCACGACTTTTTAGTCAAAAAGAGCTGGTTTTTAAAATTAACTTTATTCCATAAAAAAACTCCCGTTATAAAAAAACGAGAGTCAATAATTTTTAAAAAGTTAACCACTAAGCAGCAGTTTCTTCTTCTGTTTTGTCTATTAACACTTGACCGCGATAGTACAATTTACCTTCGTGCCAATGTGCTCTATGATACAAGTGCATTTCTCCTGTTGCAGAATCTTTAGCAATTGTTGGAGCAGTTGCCTTGTAATGAGTTCTTCTTTTATCTCTTCTGGTTTTCGAGATTTTTCTTTTAGGATGTGCCATTATATACCTATTTATCCGTTAATAACTTCTTTAAATCATCCCATCTGGGATCTGTATTTTCTGATTCTTCTTTGACTTCTTTTGGCTGCAATTCTTCTAGCTTATCCAAGATTTCTGATTGTAAGGTTCCATCCAGTACTCCCGGGTGGATTCTTTTTTGTGGAACTGCAAGCACCAACATTTCATAGATGTACTGAGAAATATTGACTTTATGTTCGCCATGGGGAATAACTAATATTTCGTCATTCTCATCGTCATACTCTTCCCCAAACTTAATCACTAGATGTAAATTTGATAAAATCGGCTGGTCAAATGGTTCGCCGGTTAAATCACCATCTACATTTACGGTCCCCTTTGCCTCAATGTCCAATTCCATCATATTGTTCATCTTGTCCAATATAGCGGTAATATGCACAGAAGCATCATTAAACTCTTGGTATTCAAAAGATTCAAAGAACGTATTATCAATATCATACTCAAACTCGTGCTTCCCCAACTTTAATCCCGAAAAAGGAATAAAAAACTCCTTCAGCTTCATCATTTTTACACTTAAGGTTTGTGTACCAGCCCATAAAGGCGGGTGCAAAGATACTACTTATTTAGAAAACTGCAATTGTATTGCAATAAATATAATGCGCAAAACATTATGCTTTAACTTGCTCGCTTTACCTTCTGTTTTTGCAAAGGATTTTTATTCAGTTCCATGTACTCTCTGCGGTTTTTAAATACCTGTATTGCCGTAAAAACAGCTTCTTTAAACGAGTTCTCATCTGCCATTCCTTTTCCTGCAATTTCATAGGCAGTTCCATGGTCCGGAGATGTGCGTATTTTATCTAACCCTGCGGTATAATTTACTCCTTTGCCAAAAGAGAGCGTTTTAAAAGGAATGAGTCCTTGATCATGATAGGCGGCAAGAATGGCGTCAAAATTATTATGGGAATTAGATCCAAAGAAACTATCTGCCGAGTATGGCCCATAGACCAATGTGCCTTGATCAAACAGCTCTTGTATTGCCGGTTTTAAAATTTTATCATCCTCTTCCCCTATGGTTCCGTTATCTCCGCTATGGGGATTAATTCCGAGCAAGGCAATTTTAGGCCTCCTAATGCCAAAATCCATTTTTAGCGATTTTTCCATTGTTTCCACCTTATTCCTAATCAATGTAGGTGTAATGGCCTGGGCAACATCTTTAACTGCTATATGGTCCGTTAATAGACCAACCCTTAAAGAGTCCGTTACCATGAACATAAGGCTTTCGCCTTTTAATTCTTGAGCAAGAAAATCTGTATGGCCTGGAAAATTAAAATCATCGGATTGAATGTTGTTCTTGTTTATTGGGGCGGTAACAAGGACATCAATCTTGTTGTTTTTTAAAGCGGAAACAGCAGCCCTCAATGACTTTATGGCGTATTTGCCTCCTTCTTCTGTAGCTTTTCCATAATCAACTTTAGGTGTTTCTTTCCATGTATTCACAATATTGATTTTTCCATCAACTACTTGTGCAGCATCTCTTACTCCATTAAAGCTTATGTTGAGTCCCAAATCTGATTTTTGTTGGGATATCATTTTGTTGGATGCAAAAATAACTGGAGTACAGAAATCTAACATTCTTGAGTCTTCAAAAGTCTTTAACGCAACTTCGCATCCAATGCCATTGAAATCCCCAATTGAAATCCCTAGTTTTATTTTTCCTTTTTCCTTCATAAAATAATGGGCGATATAGCTACATTTACATTACAAAACTACTCAATTAAAAAGATTCATGTTTACAGGTATTATTGAGACTTTAGGCAAAATTGAAAAGCTTGACAAAGAGGGCGATAATTTGCATATTACGGTTTCCTCCAAAATCACTTCGGAACTAAAAATTGATCAAAGTGTTGCCCATAATGGAGTATGTTTAACCGTTGTGGCTTTAGAGGAAGACCGGTACACTGTGACCGCTATTGAAGAGACATTGGACAAAACCAGTTTAGGCGAGTTAAAGGTTGGAGATGTCGTAAATCTTGAAAGGGCAATGGTATTGGGTGCTAGGCTGGACGGACATATTGTTCAAGGACATGTTGATCAAACGGCAAACTGTATCTCTGTTGAGCAAAAAGATGGAAGCTGGGTTTTTGGCTTTGAATATGATTCTAGCTTAAACAATGTTACCATTGAAAAGGGGTCCATTACTGTTGACGGTGTTAGTTTAACCGTTGTGGATTCTGAAAAAGACGCCTTTAGTGTTGCCATAATTCCGTACACCTACGAACACACCAGATTTAACACCTACACGCCTGGCACTATGGTAAATTTAGAGTTTGATGTAATTGGAAAATACGTTGCTAGGCTACTACAACTTCATTCTTAACTCCCTGTTTCTCTTTTTGCGCACATAACATGGCTTTACACCTTTATAAAAATTTTTCTTTTATAAAGCACATAGGCCAAAAGGCAGTAAAAAGATACTACGCTTAGACCATAAAGTAACGAGGACAGTTCCATGGAGATAAATCTATGTACATAGATTTTATTAAAAAGCCACCCATGTATTGAGGTTTCCCCATCCACCTTTATCAAGTAAAACAATTTAGTGATAAAGCTCGACGCAAAGTAAACTACTATGGCATTTGCCCCAGCGTATCTAAATATACTCCCAAACCGTATGTTCCTAACATCCGTTAGATAGTAAATCAAGGCCAAAACTATATTTGCCCAACCCGCTGTAACCAAAACAAAACTACTTGTCCATAATGCCTTGTTAATCGGGAAAACAAAATCCAAGAGGTGTCCCAATAATAACAGAGAGCCTCCTAGCCCAAATAAAATAGTTGTTTTTTTCTCCTGCTTTGAGGTCAATATCAATCCTGTAAAAATTCCTAAAAGCGAGCTTACTATGGCCGGAATTGTGCTTAATAGGCCCTCGGGGTCGTAATCCGGTTTATAGTTGTGGGTGCCAAAAACTTGGACATCTACGTAGTTAGCCAAATTATTAGGTGCCCTCTCCAATGTAGAAGCCATGCCTTCAATAGGAACAAAAACCAAGAGAAGCCAATATCCTATCAATAAAACCACCGCAACCCAAATCAATTTTTTCCAGTTAAGGTTTAAAAAAAGTATTGCCGCAAAAAAGAAAACAACTCCTATACGTTGTAATACACCTGGGAATCTTATTGAAGCGAAATCCTTGATAAATGGAAAGTTAATGGTGAATGCCCCTAAAAAGAGACCTAACCCAATTAGTTTTAGACTCCTAACCGTGATTTTTTTATAGACCGAAGCATTGGCCTTCTTGTTTTGGTATGCAAACACAATTGAAGTTCCAACGATGAACAAAAAAAATGGGAACACTAAATCAGTTGGGGTATAACCATGCCATTTTGCATGTAAAAAAGGAGCATATACATTGGACCATGTTCCAGGGGTATTGACCAATATCATTAAAATGATAGTCGCCCCTCGAAAAATGTCAACAGAAAGTATCCTACTTTTCATGATGTTCTCATAAAATATGATCCTTCATTTTGTTCCAAGCTCTTATCAGCAAAAATGCTGAAATGGCAGCTACTCCAGTCAATGTCAAAGCCAAATTTGTTTCACCATAAATCCAATATCCCGTGGCGAACATTATCGTATAAATTAATACCACGCCCAATAGCATTGCCTTTATCCCTGACGGTACACTCCATTTTTGGTCGTTTGCCACAATCTCAACATTGTCCTGCTTTGCTTCTTCAATAATCTTGGCCCATCCTGGTCCACCTGGCTGAATTTTTTGATAAAAACTTCGCAACACATCCTTAGTTTCTGGCTGCGTTACAAAAGTAGCCGTAAGCCATATTATGGTTGTAATGACCATAATAAAAGGTAGTTCTCCCCACTCTGGAAAAACACCGTTTTCTGGATTAAAAAGGATTTCTTTCAATGAGGTTGTCTCTAAAAGAATAGCTAAGATACCTGAAGAAAACATTGCCGTGATTTCACTCCAAGCATTAATACGCCACCAGAACCAACGCAAAATAAAAATGAGTCCAGTACCTGCTCCAAATGATAGTAGTAAATTGAAAACTCCCATGGCATTTTGCAATGCCAATGCCAAAAATGCGCTTAAAACCATTAGAACTACAGTGGATAACCTTCCTACATTAACCATTTGTTTTTCGGTTGCATTGGGGTTTATTTGCTGTTTGTAGAAATCGTACACTATATAAGAGGAACCCCAGTTTAACTGGGTGGAAATGGTGCTCATGTATGCGGCAACCAAGGAAGCCAATACTAAGCCCAGCAAACCACTTGGCAGCTTTGTCAACATTGCTGAATAAGCAAGGTCTTGCCCCAATTTGCTTTCTACAACATTAGGGAACGCTTGTTGAATACTTGCAATATCAGGGTATACAACCAAGGAAGCCAAGGCCACCAAAATCCAAGGCCAAGGACGCAATGCATAATGCATGATATTGAAAAAGAAGGTGGCACCTATAGCATGGTTTTCATTCTTGGCCGCCAACATTCTTTGTGCAATATATCCACCACCACCAGGCTCTCCACCAGGGTACCAAGAACTCCACCATTGAACTGCCAACGGAATAACCAACATGGTAATCAAAGCCTTCTTGTTACTAAAATCCGGTAGAATGCTTAATTTGTCTTTGACATTTTCATTTTCCATAATGGCCTGAATGCCTCCAACCTCTGGAATATTTACCAAATAATATGCCGCTCCAATTGCCCCGGCCATAGCTACAAAAAAGAGCAAAAAGTCACTGTATACCACTCCTTTAAATCCACCAAGTGCACTAAATATTACCGTAATAAGTCCTCCAGCCACAACAGTTTCCCATGGCTCAAGGCCCAGCATAACACCGCCAATTTTTATTGCGGCCAAAGTAACTGAAGCCATGGTGATAACATTAAAAAACACTCCAAGATAGATGGCCCTAAATTTCCTTAGAAAACTTGCAGCCTTACCTCCATAACGAAGCTCGTAAAACTCAAGATCCGTTTTTACATTAGATTTTCTCCACAGCTTGGCATAAACAAAAACGGTAAGCATGCCCGTTAATAGAAAACACCACCAGCCCCAATTACCAGATACTCCATTTGTCCTTACTAAATCGGTTACAAGATTTGGAGTGTCTGTAGAAAAAGTCGTGGCAACCATGGACAGCCCTAATAACCACCAGGGCATTGTTCTGCCAGATAAAAAGTATTCCGAAGAACTCTTCCCGGACTTTTTGGAAACATAGATTCCTATTCCCAAAACAATTGCAAAAAAGACAATTATAAGGCTGTAGTCCAACGTACTGAGTTCCATATTTTATTGGTTTGGTTTGCCACTAATGTATAATTTTTTAGAATACCTTTGGCCTTTGTTCGCTAAACGCCAAATTTGACGCTATCTACAACATTCGAACCTTCTTTAATAGCATGGGTGATGGCGGCCACTGCCTCCTTTTTAATGGGAATTTCAAAGGCAGGGTTAAAGGGACTTTCAATTTTCAATGTAACACTAATGGCTTTGGCCTTTGGAGCCAAAGAATCTACCGGTTTAATAATTCCCTTGCTTTTGGTGGGTGATGTATTTGCGGTAGTGTATTACAATAGGCACACTCAATGGAAACATATCCTAAAGTTTTTGCCATGGATGCTTGCGGGTATTCTTATTGGTGTCATGGTAGGAAAGGATCTACCAGAAAAAGAATTCAAAATAAGTATGGTCATAGTCATCCTTATAAGTTTAGGAATGTTGATTTGGTGGGATAAAAGAAAATCCAATTCTATTCCCACTCACTGGTTTTTCTCAGGCTCAATAGGTGTTATGGCAGGCATTTGCACCATGATAGGGAATTTGGCAGGTGCATTTACCAATATTTTCTTTTTGGCAATGCGTTTGCCAAAAAATGAGTTCGTTGGCACGGCTGCATGGCTCTTTTTAATTACAAACCTCTTTAAACTTCCCTTTCATTTGTTTGTGTGGGAAACCATTTCCCAAGAAACATTGTTGATCAATATGAAGTTGCTTCCAGCAATTCTTGCCGGGCTTTTTCTAGGGGTTGTATTGGTAAAAAAAATCAATGATCGCAACTACAAAAGATTCATTTTGATCGTAACCGCGATTGGAGCAATTGCAATATTATTTAAATAGCATTAAGCTTTAATGCTTCTGCTCTTGCGTTACAAAAAAAGACTGTTATTCATCAACCTTTGTTTTGCTTCCTGAAATAATTAAATTGTTGCATTCCAGATACTTATATTTTTATTTTTGTATATTTAATCCTCTCTAAACTAGAAATAACATCATGAAAAATATTATTGTATTACTTGCTTTGTTCTGTTTTGTCTTTACTTCTTGTAAATCCACCTCTGATACAGTGAATGTTTACAAAGCTGAACGAGAAGGCGTGGGAAATTCACAGATTACATTGATAAATATGATGCGTAAAGTCCCGGGTATTACCATAAGGGGAAATACTCCTGTTTTAAGAGGAACCGCTAACTCTATCTCTCGTCCAATTTCGGAGCCTTTGTACATATTGAACGATTATATTGTTGGACAATCTTTTTCATCTTTAGACCAACTGGTAGACGTCTCCATAGTTAAAAAAATATCTGTTCTTGATTTATCAAATGCTGCCATTTATGGCTCTAGAGCGGCCAATGGTGTTATTGTGGTGGAAACATATTGATTTAATCAATTATAACTCACAACCCTAGGCGTAAAACGTGTTTGTTTTATGCCTTTTTTGTTCCTAAAAAAGCATTCCGCAGAATCCTTTGTTTAATATCAACATTAGCTATTTTAAGATTCCATTGTAACAATAGTTTGTATGGTTATCATAACTTTAGGCTAGAATAAACATCGCAATAAATCAACAAAAAAATGAATACAAAATATACCAAGGTTTTCTTGAGAGTTGCATTGGCCGTTGGCTTTCTTTCAGCCTGTGCAGATAGATTTGGAATGTGGAGCCCAGAAGTTTCCGCATGGGGCAACTGGAACAGTTTCGTTGAATATACTCAACTCTTGAACCCTTTGGTCCCTAATCAACTTATATCTGCGGTTGCCGTTGCCGCCACATTTTTTGAAATCCTCTTTGGATTTGCTTTGTTATTAGGTTTTAAAACTAAGCTCTTTGCAAAACTAAGTGGTGTCCTACTGCTACTTTTTGGTTTATCAATGACTTTCACAACAGGAATAAAAGGGCCCTTGGACTATTCTGTATTTGTCGCTTCAGCTGCTGCATTTGCCCTGAGCACAATGGATTCTAAATATCTGGAATTAGAAAGCTTTTTAGGAAAGTAAGTTGATTTTTGTCCTAATTACATTATCAGCACAAAACTAAAGATCCCCAATCAGCTTTGCTCCTAAACCAGTTAATAATAAGGATAGTAATCTGTTGACGGCATTGTTACTTTATATTCCGATTGAAGAAAAGTAACTAAATCAACGAGTGTATATGCTTATTGATCATGTAAGCACCACTTGTATTTTAAAAAGATACATGATCGTATTGATTGATCTAAAAGCAGAAATACTAATATACTCGTCCTCAAAGTAGTTTTTCGAAAACAACAGGCCATCCTTAATATTCTACATTTCGGAATTAAAAAAACCGTGAACCGAAAGAATACTCGGAATTTTGAATTGTAAATTCAAGAAAAGGAACAAACCTGTACTTAATTGGTATGAGAAATCACTCACTATGCATCTCTTTTCAGTTTGTTGGCAATTGCACTTGGAATACTTTCAATATAGATGGAAAACACATGGATAGAAGTATTTGAAACTTAAAATATAGTATGAAATACAAAAATCAAATTAAACCAATGAACATAAAAAAACCAATATGATCGATGTTTTAAACTTGAAAAAAACATTTGATACAATTGAAGCTTTGAAAGGTATTTCATTCAACATTGCACAAGGCGAATGTTATGGTTTGTTGGGTCCAAACGGTGCTGGAAAAACAACAACGATTTCCATCATGAGCACACTTGTAGAACCAAATGAAGGAGAAATAAACATTGCCGGCATTGACTTAAGGACTAATCCGCAGGAATGTAAAAAGAACATTGGGGTTGTTACACAGGAATTAGCACTCTATAATGAGCTCTCTGCATATGACAACCTACTCTTTTGGGGAGGCTTATATGATGTTCCAAAACCGGAATTAATTGCCCGTATCGATCAAACAATGAAACTCTTCGGGCTTTTCGACAGGAAGAATGATAAGGTGAAAACCTATTCTGGTGGAATGAAACGCAGAATCAACATTGCTTCTGCATTACTTAACAAACCTAAAATCCTGTTTATGGATGAACCCACCGTTGGTATTGATCCCCAAAGCCGAAATTTAATTTTTGAAGTGGTTGAAAAGTTACGCAAAGAGGGAATGACAATTGTTTATACCACACATTATATGGAAGAGGCGGAGCGTTTATGCGATCGTATTGGAATAATTGATAATGGGAAAATTATTGCTCAGGGGACTTTAAATGAATTAAAGACATCAGGATCAATGAAGGAGTCAGTAGTTATTTCCTTTACCAATCTAACTGATGCCCACCATAGTTCAATTGCAAATGACTGGAAGGACCTCCTACGTTTTGATGACACTTTGCATTTTTACACCATGGATATTCAGGGTGATTTATCAAAAATAATAATGAAGTGCAGTAATATAGGTTTAGACATTTCAAAAATTGACATCAAAAAAATAAACCTTGAAACTATATTTTTAAGTCTAACGGGCAAAAAGCTTAGGGACACATGATACAGTTGATAAAAAAAGATTTGAAATTATTTTTCGGCAACAAGCAGGACTGGATCCTGACCTTCATATTGCCCATCATCTTTATTACTTTGTTTTCTTTCGTTTTTGGAAAAATGGGCGGTACCGATGAAGACAACCTAGGGGGGCTTGTTCATGTAGTGGCAGGGACATCTGTAATGATGCTTTTGTTCTCAGTTGCAGGGATAGGAGGAAGTCTCTTGGATGAGAAACAAGATGGTATGCTAAAGAAATTGCTGTGCTCACCCATAAACCCAAGGCATATCCTTTATGGGAAATTGGTATATGCGAATATCATTTCCATCGTTCAGCTAATCATCATGTTTGTATATGCCTGGCTGTTTTTTGGTCTTGATTTTATAGAACACCTTCCTTCTGTTATGCTTATGATTTTGGTAATAGCTTATGCCTGTTCAGGTTTTGGTGTGGTCCTTGCCTCATTTGCCAAATCACGTAAGCAGGTGCAGGGGTATTCAACCATAGTCGTGCTTGTTATGAGTAGTGTCGGCGGTAGTATGGTGCCCCTTTTCATGATGCCAGAGATTATGCAAAAATTGGCTGTTGTATCTGTTAATTATTGGGGCATACAGGGGTTTTATGATATCTTCCTTAACCTACTACCTATTACAGATATCACATTCTTGTCCAAAGTTTTTGCCTTAATTGGTATTGGAACTTTCTTAAATCTGGTAGCTCTCCGAATGTTCAAGAGAAATATTTTAAAGATGGCATGATTGCGTTGGAATAATTACAGTCCCAAAGTAGTCCAGTACATAAACTACAAAGTATACTATCGAGTTTGGGTTTGATTTAAAATTTGAGGAAAAATTGGTCGTGAAATGTGCCTTGGGGGCTTACGGAAAGTTATATGTAAATTTACCTCTGGCCCTACACTGACAAAATTCAAAACATGAAAACATACGGCAAATACATTTTGATCCTCAGTGCCATTTTAGCTTTTATTATTGTTATCATGTTATCAACTGGGTTTAAAAATGAAACGGGAGCCTTGGTAGTGTTGTTTTTTGCAAGCCTTGCCCTTGGTTTTCAGAGTTTTTCAGGACTTAAAGGGTTTTCGTTTACCATTTTAATATTTGCCGCTGTGGCAGCATCATTGTTCTATCCTCAGCTGTTCACACAAATAGGCGGGTTTAATCTTAAAAACCTGATCATCCCCCTACTAATCATCATCATGTTTGGTATGGGAACCGCGATGAGTTTAAAAGATTTTGACGGCATAATAAAAATGCCCAAAGGGGTGTTGGTGGGTATTCTTTGTCAATTCACAATTATGCCATTTATAGGGTTTGGACTTACCTATGCTTTTGACCTGCCTCCAGAAGTTGCCGCTGGAGTTATTTTAGTAGGCTGTTCCCCAAGTGGATTGGCCTCAAACGTAATGGCTTACATATCCGGTGCTAATCTGGCTTTATCGTTAACATTGACCGCCGTAGCTACGTTGCTCGCCCCAATTATGACCCCTTTTTTAATGAAATTGTTGGCGGATCAGCTAGTGCCTATAGATTTTTGGGGAATGCTGTTAAGCATTCTTAAAATAGTCATCCTTCCTATCATAGCGGGCTTGATTTTTAACAGATTTGCACATGGTCGTTTCAAGTGGATAGATAAAGCAATGCCAAAAATATCAATGGCCGGTATTGCCATTATCATTACAATCATTACCGCCGCAGGTCGTGATTCACTATTGACCATTGGGCTCACACTTGTATTAGTGGTAATCTTACATAATACAACGGGATACTTTTTAGGGTATTGGGGTAGCCGATTAACAGGTTTAGACAAAAAATCTGCGCGTACGGTAGCTTTCGAAGTTGGAATGCAAAATGCAGGATTGGCATCTGGCATTGCCCTAGAAATGGGAAGAATAGCTACCATGGGCTTGGCACCGGCGGTTTTTGGGCCTTGGATGAATATATCCGGATCCTCTTTAGCTACTTGGTGGAGAGATAAAACAGCTATTAATGAGGACAACGTTGTGGGCGACAATGAAAAATCAACCTCTCAATAATTATACTCTAGCTTTGGCTTTCTAACTTCAATCTCTATGCTGGGTTTTTTACTTCTTATTCTATAATCCTTTTTTGAACTTTAACTTGAAGATAACGATTTAGTTATTTAACGATTTCTGTTTCCGAGATTTTAGTTTTCCCACCTCTAACCCAAGTCCTATCGCGATTAGAAATTGAATCACCATTAATACAAATTTGTTGGAAAAAGGCTGTTTATCGGCTTCAAGCTTTGATTCATTTGCTTTATCTAAGGCCTCAAAGAATTTAATTGCCGAAGGGCATAATGGATCAACCTTATTTTCTTCCTCATTACCCTCTGGGTTATCACATATTAACATTCTAAAGTTTTCCCAGTCGTCTACCTCTGTATCTATGGGTCTCCATCTATATTGACTAACAAAATGGGCTATTCTACAAGTATTGGAACACTCCTTATCCTTTCTGCAGACCTCAGGGTCCTTATTTGTCTGGTCTAACGCCACATCCCACCAAACTTGGCACTCATCCATACGATACTCAATTTGTTGCATCATATATCCAAACATCTCCTTAGCTTCATTGACCAATTCAAGGGACTTCGTTTTTCGGGTATCAGCAGATATTTGAGAGATAGCAGCCAGAACACCTACAAAACCAATTATTACCAAAAAAAACTCAAGGTTATTTTTGACAAATTTCGGTATCAGTGGATAAAACCTCCATGCAACTCCTGTCACTATCGCAAAAAGTACACATGCTATAATTACTGCCATTTTGCTCGGTTATTATTCCTTATATCTTCCCAATCGTTTATTTGAACTTTATTCTTCGCTAATTAGCTCAACAGCTAACTCTTGTACCTCCTCAGCTACTTCCTGTTGAGTTGGGTTAGTTGCAATTCTTTTAAACTCTTTCATTAGCCTTGGGTCAATAGCCTTGTCTGTATCCAGGCCAAAAACATGAATGCACCAATATTTCCATATTTCATCTGTCCCTTTCAAAATATTTATTATGTCATCAGTCAAATGTTCAGAAATTGATTCCAAATATTTGGCGACTGGGCGAGATACAGGCCAATTCATATCTTGAATCCAAGTCAAAAGTTGTGGGACAATAGGCTTCAATTCTTCATATGCGTACCTATTCAGTTTCTCAGCTGTTTCTATGTCTCCTTTATCTTTAGGGATTAACTTATTGATATTCATCGTTTTATTGAACTTGTTTTTTCTTTTTCATGAGAAATACTATACATGAAATTAAAAGAGTTAGAAAAATCCCAAGTATTCCATATATTATTAAAGCAATCCACATTTCAACATGATGAAAACCTGGCGCTACAACGATCAAAATAGATTCTGCGAAAAGGACCAATAGAATTGATAGCACAATAAATATTCCAATATGCATCAATACTATTTTGCCTCTTTTCATTTATGATTTTGTTTGTCTATTATCCTTTATTTGAACTTTTAATGGTTTTGGGCATGCACTACTTTAATGCCCGTCAACTTATTACTTCCGTAGAGGGATTAATTTTTTTATGGTTATAGCTACCGAATCAATCTTACCACGTGAATAGTAAACAGGGAAATATTCATCTTTCGCCCAAGGCTCAAACAGGTTACTATAAAACGGACTATCAGGATTACCAGATTGTCCAGGCCCATTGGAGCCCACCGCAGCATCCCAATCACCAGTATTCACAATCATACGAAAAGAAGCACCACTGCTTTGTCTTAAATTACCACCTGTTGAACCAGGGGTATAGGCATTACCCCCTCTTGGCAATGGCCCAAGATCCAGTTTAGCTCTTGTTGTATCATTTACAACATCGCTCAAAGCATGCCTCATATAAGTGTGCTTGTTTTTTTTTTGTCCATATTGCCATAAGCTCATATCTGATCCGAGGTTTTTTTCTATGTCGTTCACGCCATTGCTAAAAGCAGTGTTCAAAAATTTATTTCTACCTAAAATTGGGTTTTCCCCAAACCTTGCATCAGGCGCTTTAAGCCACTCCATAATTCGTGCCATCTGAATTCCGGGAACTATGCCCTTTCCATTGGTGGGAATAAACTGTTCATTCGCCATTTTTTTAATTTGGTTTTCCCAAGCTACATAAATGGCGGCAGGAATGGAACTTGCTTCGAGTTTGTGATTCCAATTAGTTAATCTGTTTTTAGCCTCCGCAGCTTTTCCTGTAAAAACGAGATGCTCCAACATAGGAACTAAAATCCTTGCAGGAATGGAGAGGTAATCTGTTTGTAGGGCCTTCATGTCTTCCATGGTCAATTTTTTATCTGCCCCTAGCACTTCGTTTACACGGTCACCCCGGTACGGGTCTGACCATGAGAAACCAACAGCATCCCAATGGGCATAATCCTCTGAGGTTACATTCTGGTTCGCGGTAGCAATAAAACCTTTGGCTGGATCATAGTCGTTTGGTTTTTCTATGATGGGTAAATAGCCGTCCCATTCATAGCGCCCATCGCCCGGAACTGGAACAAGACCACTAAAATTTCTACGAATTGGGGCAATGCCTACAGCTTGCCAGCCTATGTGTCCCTTTTTATCGGCCCATATCATATTTTCTCCAGGGATATGGCTATAGTTACAAGCTTCCCGAAATTCTTCCCAATTCTTTGCTTGGTCCATACGCAATGAAGCTAAATATGGAGACCCTCCTGGTTCTAGCCAGGCGCAACGTACGGCATAGGCCACATTGTTTTCGGTATCAATATGGGTAACAGGTCCATGCAAGGTATAAGATAATTGTAAGGTATGGTCTTCTTGTCCCTTTACTTTTATAGTTTCAGAAACTTGTGTCATATCTACCCAACCGCCTTTAAATTTATACTGATTGGGGTTATTAGGATTTAGTTCATAAACATATAAATCTTCGCCATCCGTTCTAAAAACGGTAAGTCCCCAAGAGCCATATTCATTATGACCTATGGAAATACCAGGTATTTCTGGTTCGCCACCACCTATAACATTCCACCCTGGTGCAACTAAATGGTTCATGTAACGTAAGGATGGTATAGCAATGGTTCTATGTGGATCGTTGGCCATATAGGTGTTGCCATCTGCCATACGACTACCCTTAACTACCCAATTGTTACTGCCAATGGCCAAAGAATCATTTTTGCCTTCATAAAGTGATAACATTGTTTCCTCTTCTTTTGTATTTTGATAAACAGGAACGATATCATCTTTTTTGAATTTCACAGGTTTACGATAGGCATTGTATAATGCTAAAATATCATCCGATAGCAAGTCTGTATTTATGCTAGGGTCAATTGCTAAATTGGGTTCCTTTGGATGAAGCCAATATAAATCTTTAACGGTTTCTGGGCCAAGTTTTGCTACTGCACGTCCAATTTGTAATTCTTGACCGATGTTTCCCAATAAACCTTGGTGTCTTGAAATAACTATTTCTGGAGTCCATTTTTGTGGCTGTATATCCAGGAGTTTAAACTCGATTGGCAACTTTTCCGGAGTCTTTAAAATAGCATCGATATAGGCATTTACGCCATCTGTATAAGCTGTAATAATTTCAACGCCATCGTCATGGTAATGATTCATCTCAGTGGTCATATCACCTCTAAACTTAAACAGACGTGTACCTATATCTCGGTTTAATTCCCGTTCCCCAAGAATTTCTGCCACAGTACCCGTGGCCTGTCTTCGCCAGATCTCAAACTGAAAAAGCCGGTCTGCTGCTGCTGCATAACCTTGTGCATAAAACAGGTCGTGTTGGTTTTTGGCATAAATATGGTTAATGCCCCATTTATCCCTAACGATTTCAACAGGCTCTTCAAGTCCGTCTGCTAGAAATTCATTTACAGGAATAGTTTTAGAATCGTTACAGGAAAAGAAAACTGCAACTACAAATAGTTTAAAAATTTGCCTCATTCTATAGGTTTTTCTTTGGTTTACTTATTTTCAATCAAATACCACAGTTTACTTATCGTTTATTTGAACTTTGAATTTACATAGTTCTTTGTTGCTAACGTCTGCTTTTTACAAGTTTGATTATTCTATAGATAACAATTCCAATAGCTACGAAGTTAATAACGTGCCAAACGTTCAGGCCTATATATGTGATTTTTTCCGTATTCGTCATACTTTCTAAGCTCCAATATGGCCCTTTACTTTCATCATAAAAATCATCATAACCCATCAAGAGTAACCCAAAAAAAATGTAAACAGCTACGTCAACCAGAATCAACCCAAAACCTATGAAAATGTTCTTGATTGTAAACATATTTTAATAAGTGATTTCATTATATCGAATCCTTTTTCTGAACTTTCAATTCTCAGTTTGCTTATTCATTCGTTTCTCATATGATCCTATTTTGTCCCATATTGTGTAGAATTGATCAGCACCTTTCTCATCAAGATCTGTATTGACAAAAAGCAACTTTCCAATTTTAGTATTTGGATCAAAGAACATAAATGTTGATACCCCGGGATCTCCCCCCATATGACCTACCTGTCCAATAGGAGTGTGCCCAATAAAGAGTCCACTGTTATATTCATCGTCAAACGGTCTATCCGTGTCTCGCTCCCCCTCGAAATTGTTTTCTGAAAGAAACTTGGTAAAGAAAAGTTTATAACTCTTTTCCGTTAAAAGTTTGCCGTTTCCTGAAAATCCTTTAATAATCTCAGAAAGATATTTTGCTTTGTCATCGACCGAAGTTATTAGTCCGCCGTCAGGGTAGGTAATTAATTTATAGCTTGGTATTTGTTTGCCATCAACGGTAAAAAGTTGGGTAAGGTGGGTAGTATCCAACTCAGCTGTGTTCCAGTCAGATGAAGCCATTTCTAAGGGCGCCAAAATATGTTTTTTGGTAAAGTCCGCATATGAACTTCCCGTAGCAATTTCTATTATGTAGGCTGCCAAAGTGGCGCCGACATTTGTATACTCGTAGAGTTCGCCAGGTTTGTTCTCTAAAAAACTCGTTTGTTGATACCACTCGCCTTCCACCGATAAGAAGTTTTCTAAGAATCTGCCCATATCCAAGTCCGATTCGGGAGCATTGAACTCTTCAGCGCTGGGTATCGACTTGATTCTCAAAGTATCCTTTGCATTCTCAAGAATGTATGACTTCTTTCCATATAAATCGCCGTCTTGGATCGAAGAAGTGTGAGTTGCGAGCTGCCTAATGGTTATGGCGTCTTCAGGATGAAAAGGATTGAATACCTCAAAAGGCAAATAGTTGTTCACTGGATCCTCCAGGTTCAGTTTTTGCATTTCCTGGGCCTTCAACAGGGAAATACCTATGAGCGTCTTTGAAACGGAAGCAATGTTTTGGACTGTATTCTTGGTATAGGCCTGTTCAGGGTCAATTGTCGAGTAGCCGAACCCCTTGGCATATAGCGTGGTATCTTCATTGACAATTGCAACGCCGAACCCCTTTATATCGCCTTTTCTTTGAATCTCAGTCAACTCATGGGACAAGGAGTCCTTTAAAATTTCAAACCTTTGGGTCTTTTGAACTGTTGGGTCTTTTTTGCAGGAAAAAAAAGCAATGCTCAATAAGACAATCAATGGTGCTCGCTTCATAAATATTTATCTTTCAATTGATTATTTATTTTGTTCCGCTTTGCAAATTGTAAGTATTTCATCAATATAGACCAGTAGTTTTTCTTGATAACCAACTCTAAGGGTTTCTAGCCATGTCTTTGAAATCAACAATCCCAGATAGGCGTTATTCCCAATTAATTTCTTAACTGACGCATCAAAGTCTTTACTACTTGCTGAAACACCAAGTTCTTCACGTTGAATGTCATGAAGTACCGCGGGAGCAACATCAGCGGATATTCTGTTCATCTCGACCAAATAACTCATAGATTCTTCATGGTCCTCAAAACCTGAATCGATATCTGCAGCAAATTGGGATAAAATTCTTTTCAGGTCATCGCTTTCTAGAATTTCAATTTTACCGGAACTTACCATGGCATCATAAGTGCCAGTTACAAATTGTGCTTTCCACCATGATTTGGCCCCTGAAGCGACCCAGAATCTAATGGAGTCTGTGTTCACATCTTTTTGGTCCGATTGCATTGCGCCTATTAAGGACTTGCTCATCTCGATCATGTCCTTTTCCTTGCTTATGGCTTCCTCAATTCTAATTTTGTTCTCTTCAAAGTCCTCTACTAGAGCAACCAGTAACCCTTCCTCTTTGATACTTTGTTTTCTCGCCTCGTTCCAATTGTTGATTTGCAGCGCAATCAAAATTCCAATAACCACAAGTACCACCTCTCCTAAGACATAAAGTAAATACTTGCTAAATCTATTTTCTTTCAATAATGTACGTCGAATTTTTCCAAAAATTTTTGACATATGAGTGTGTTGAATACAAATAGAACCTAGTTAGGTTTTCGTTATTCTCTAAAGATAATCGATTGTAGAATTTTTAAAGTGAGGAAAATGAAAACAATGAAGTTAGCTGCTTAATTCTAAAGCCCGTTATTTAATTTTGTTGAAGTTTTAAGGCATAATTTCCTTACAATATTCTGCCTCGATATTTATAAAATGTATCTGATTAACATTGCTGCTTTTTATTTATTAGGCTTTTGATCATAAGGAATGTAGTTAGACCATTCCCATGGCGTATAACTATCAGCTAAAGCAACTTCCAACAACTCTTTATAGATACTTTCTCCATTGTCACTATTAGTCATGATTAAAATGCCTTTTCCTGTTTCAGGAAATAAAATGGAATAATGTTGAAATCCATCTCCATGACCACTTTTAGTGACTGCCTTTCCGTATGGTGTATCAAAATACAACCATGTTAACCCACAGCTTAGATTAATGGCGTCATATTTATTGGTTGTAGTTTTAGCATTGGGACCAAAATGTGCTAAGGATTTAATTCTAATTTGAGGACTAAACATTTCATCATAAGAGGTTTTACTTAATATTTGGCCATTCAACACAGCAGTAAGAAATTTTGTGTAATCACTCGCCGTTGTTTCCATCGTACTGGCCGATCTAGGTTCATTATCGATGTCTTTGCCATAAGGTTCCCCCTTGGTATTATGCCCATGAGCGAAGTCTTTTTCAAATCTTGGTTGCCATTGATAGGATGTATCGTTCATTCCTAAAGGCTTGAAAATATATTCTTGAGCCAGCTCATCAAGACCTTTACCCGTAATTTTTTCTAAAACAACCTGAAGGTATACTAAACCTTCGCCGCTATAGAAGTATTTTGTTCCTGGTTCAAAATTCACTCTTAACTTTCTATCAGACTCAAAAAACCTCCAATTATTAAATCCTGTGGTATGTGCTAGGCACATTCTTGCTGTAATCTTATGATATAAACTGTCAGTTTTTAAATCTGAATAGTTATCATGCCAGCGTGTTAATGGCTGATATTCATAAATTTTCTTTGACAAATACGATTCAAGTGGCGTATCCAAACCAATGACACTATCTTCCACTAATTTCATAACAAGCATGCCAAAAACAGCTTTACTTAAAGAAGCGCCGTAAACGTTCGTGGAATCTGTAAGAGTAAGTTGTTCAGGAGCATTTTTGTATCCAAAAGTATTTTGATAAACAGGTTTTTTATCATTAAAGACTGTAATTGCAATCCCATGCACTTGGGCATCTTTTTGGAGTTGATTTACCTTATTTGTTAATGAGTCCTTAGGAATATAAGTGCCATCTAAACGTGCAATATTATCGATATTCGTATGGCTACAACTGGTAAAAAATAACATTCCAATGATTGCCAAGCTAAGCAATGCTGCTGATTTACTTTTTAATTTATTCCCAATAAAAGGAAATGCCAATGGATAAAAACACGTTCCAGAACTTGTCACACGAATTATATTGATGAGCATTACTAGAACGCTAAATGGAATAACTCCTATAAAAAAGAAAAATCCCCACTTTTCAATAGTTATTAAGGCAATTAGACTTAAAATATAAAGGATGGTCATACTAATTTGAAAGTTGATAATTTTCCTGCCATGAGCGTCATAAATGCTATTATCCTCTCGTTTATGAATCCATAGAAATAATGGGAATAATATGTTAGACAGTGGGATGATAAACCCTAGAAATGGTGTACTGTGCAATAGAATAAGCCACTTCTTTTGTATGTTCTCTTCTTTGGGATTATCTAAAACAATAAGCTCTTCAATCTCTATACCTAAAGCATTGGCCAATAACTTTACAGTATTGAGATGAGGATTAACCTCTCCCTTTTCTATGCGTTGAATGGTTCTTACGGTAACTTTGGTTTCTTCAGATAATTGCTCTTGGGTATATCCTTTTAATTTTCTTTGATAGATTAAATTTTTTCCTATGGAATTGGTTTTCAAGATTTTATTTTTTTGATACTACAAAGTTACACCTAAGCTTATGTTTTTATAACGACATTTAGATGTCATCTAAATGTCATTTCTTTTATTATGGTCATTTCAGAGGGGTATATTCTAATTTTCATTATTGTTTCAATAAAAAATTTAAATGATTTCTTTGCCATTTAATTCAAGCTGAATCAATTTTTTCCAAGCCCCATTTATGCTTAAGCTTCATCCTTTATTTGTACTTTTTAGGTATAGGACTATCAGTTCTCTCGCTATCAAACATCCAAGAAAGAATCCACCATCTATTTCCGTCATAATATAATTGAATGCTGTTTATTCCTCTTTGAGTTACTGGCCCATTTTTTTCTTTTTTTGTTTCATAGGTGCTCCAAACGTGGGTAATATTTCCGAACGTTTGTGTTTCTCTGTTGATTTCATACTCCCAAAACCCACTTTTAGGAACCCCAAAACTTTCATGATATTCGGATAAACTCTGTGTTCTGATATAGGGATTATGGTTTTCATCTTTTCCCGTAATTGTTATTAAGGCATCTGGGTGATGTAATGACGTATCTCTTTTCCAATCTCTTGGCTGTCCTGCCTGACCAGAGATAACATCATAATAAGCCCTAACAATACCATCTATTGTTTGCACATCTTCTTGAAGTGGGTAATCTTTTTTACTCGATTCCTGTGTATACACTGTTAAGCTCAACAAAAGAAATACAATCATTGATTTTAAGAGTTTGGTCGTCATAATAATTGAGGTGTCTTAAGGTTTTTTAATGTGCTCCAACGGTCACGTACGGGAGTGGCAGCGGATTTTTGTTCAAATTCATTATGGTTTTCTTCCCAAATGCTCAGTCAATAATTTCCATCTAGCATCTTCTTTTATCAAAACAGAAGTCCCAATTCCATTTCCAGAAACAGGTTTTCCATCTATAATTCCGGTCCAATTAAATTCGAACAAATAGACCGCATACTTTTTATCCTTTACTAGCCATTTAATATTTTCAACAGCATATTTTTCATTCTTAATTCTATGAAAATTTTTCTCAAATGCTTTTTGAACATTTTCTTTTCCAATATGAATTGTTCCATTAGAAAATGTAACACTTACATTGTCGGAAACTAAAGGCTCAACTGCTTTCCAATCCTGAGTTCCTAAAGCTATTTCATATGATTTAATAAATTCTTCTGGATTCATTATTCTCTAATTACTGGTAACGGTGAGTATAACCCTAAGTTACGGGTTAATATGCGTTATTTTGCCTTAGCACAGATGTTGGCAATTCCACGTGGATTCGGACATGGTCGAATCTGCCGTAATTGTGGTTATACATTATTGTGTTTAGTGTTTTTTCAATCATTCTGCCAATATTTCGTATGGTTTTTCTGGAAAACCGAAAAGGATTGCTTTTTCCTCGTCAATTTCCCTAATTCCGATGAGTGTTCTTCTTTCTCCATTGTCATAAATCGAAGCGAAATATGTTCCTTGAAAATTTTCTAATACTAATTTTTGTCCTTCTCGGTTCAACCTTTTATTAATCTCCTTTATTGTTGAACTGTCTAAACCTTTATTAAAAATAATTGGGATTTTTTCATTATTCCATTCGGCCTTGAATTCAAGTGCTTCAATTTGCTTTTTGCTTAATTCTGTTTTCGTTGGGAAAATTCTTTCATAGTCTGTTGCGAATTCAGTATCCTCAGTTATAGATTCAGTTTCACTGATAATCTTATGGGTTTTTCCCATTCTGAATATTCTAATTCGATTAACGTTTACAAACTCATATTTAGATTCAGAAATTTTTTCATTCCAATCAGTTGTTTTTTTTGATAGTCTACCTCCATTTGCCTCCACCAGTTCAAAATGAAAAATATGGTTGTTCTCAAATTCGATAAATTCTGGAGAACAATAATCGTCTCCTGTTTTAATCATTAACCAAATTCCTTTAAGATTTTTCATTTTTTTAGCGGTTCTGCTACATTAAACCCAACGTCTCGAATAAACGCCCGTTTTCCTGCCCGTCCGGCAGGGGGGAATGACGCGTTTATTTTTTGTTAGGTGTTGTTTTTGTCATCTTTTTGATCTTCTCTAAATAATCATCTGGGAAACCCTCCTGTTTAGCCAATTTATATAGGGATATAGCATATAATTCATTAGTTCCGGTTAGTGATTCGGAAGGCAGATTGTAACATATTGCCGTTATAGAATCATTCGTATTTGTGATAATGTTGACTTCTTCCGGAATATAGTCAGCTACACTGGCTTCGGCATATAGATTATGAATTACATCATTATCGATAGTCATCACGATTCCATATGATTTTTCATTCTTGCAAGGAATTAATGACGCTCGATTTCCAATTTTTAAAGCATAATCATTAAGATAGCCTCTTCTTGGATTTGATGGTTTAATTCCATTTTTCAATAAAATGTTGACATCCATAAATGAGCCATAAAAAAATACTTCCATAAAACTCTTCCATTTTATTTTTTAATAAAACCTAACGGTTTGGCTATGCGCAGTGCGGGATTAAAAGCACGAAACTTTAAACTCGCGCACGGAGCCAATTCGTTTATTCAACATTTCAAATTTTTCATCAATCGCCAGAGACGAATTGGCGGTGTTGCAACAGCGATCCGCTGTTGAATTAACCACTGAAACCCGCATTACATATGACACTTTGTTGTGTGTTCGGCTTTATTATTCACTCCATATCCCATTTTTGAATAATTGAAACCATTTTTCAATTTCATCATCAGATTTTAATTCTGTTTTCTTAAAAATTTCAGTCGCAAATTCAATCGGGGCAATTCCATTCGCTGTAATGATATTCTTGTCGGTCTCTGCTAATTTGTTTTGGTAATTTTCTTGTCCATCATACTCTGGAACAACAGCTTTTAAATAACTCAAATCGTTGCTTGTATGCTTCAAATTGTCTAAAATCCCCAACTGTCCTAAATAAAAAGTTGCCCCACAAATTGCAGCAATTGTTTTCCCCTTTTCAAATAGCTCTGAAACCAGATTGTTAATCGTTGTTATTTCTCTTTTCTCCCAAGCTACTCCTCCTGGAAGAATTAACATCTCCACTTCTTCAATTTTCAATTCATTGAGTGATGCGGTTGGAATCACTTGTAAGCCACCCATTGAAGTTACTTCATCTCCAGTCTCTGAGAAATAAACCAAATCAAAACGTTCATCTTTAGCAATCTCTGGAGTTAGATAGGATATTTCCCAATCCGAATACCCATCAAATAGAAACACATATATTTTTTTCTTCATGTTATTTCCTTTTTTTAGTTTGTGTGCGGTCTTTTTTAGCTGACGGCCTCGGCTATGATTTCGTTGTGGACATTTCCAACGAAAATGGTCGGTATGAAATCGGGCCCTGTTAATGGTTGTTAGGTTTAAATTTAGTGATAAAGCAGCAATGAATTATAGCCGGTGTTGTGTGCCGTTTTTATTTTTTTTTAAACTTAATTTTACCAATATCCATTACTGATTCGCCCTCTTTTTCGGATTCCAAGTAAATATAAATTCGAGAGTCCCGATTCCTAAAGATTATATTTTCCAGTAATTCTGGATTATCACTTTCTAGTTCATTAATTCTTTCTAAACAATATTTGTAATGAGTAGTGTCCTTTTGATATAATTCGAAGTATTCTTTTTTTGCCTTTTCTAATTCGTTGGACATTTCAAAAACATTGCCCTTATGCCACTTAAAACTGTGGTTGATATTTGCAGCTTGATTGAGTAGAGAGATTGCTGTTTTGAAATCTCCCAATTTTGAATATGAACCAGCTTTGTCGGCAAGCAATCTAGGAGAAACGGAATTGAATTTAGGATTTTCGAACCGTTGCAAGGCCTCTTTATGGAATCCATTGTCATATAAAGCCTCACCTGTGATAATATTCAAATGTGATTTATCTGATTTTCGAAGTTTGTTATCATATTCTAGTATTGAGTCAATGTAATCGATTCCATGTTCAAGATTTATATCCGCTCGTTTATAAAACTCTTCTAATCGTTCTTGGTCTAAACTAGCCCTTTGGTTGAATTCTTCTGCCATTTTTTCGAATTCCTCCTTTGTCCCCTCCATTAAGTCGTTAATCAACATTTCCGGAGTCGCGTAAATTTTTAGAAAGATGTAGGCTAGGGCTACCAAAGAGGCTAATGCAATTAAAATCCAATTTTTACGATTCATCTTCAGATTTACAAATGACACACAACGGTCTCGTATAACCGTCAGTTACGTGTTTATATGCGTTAATTTATGGTTTGGCACAGACTTTAGCAATTACAGAGTGGATTCGGACGTAGTCGAATCCGCCGTAATTGCGGTTATACATTGTTAGCACTTGTTTTTATCCTTAATAATATAATTCCAAGTGTTATCAAGACAACTATCAATACAATAAAAAATATACTTGTTGAAATACTTTTTGTAACTGAAAACATATTAGTTGCATAAACTGTAATCTCTGTCAATTCGGGATAGTTTTTAAGCATTGTGATAATTCCCAAATTCTCTAAATAATCTGCAATTCCGGCAATTATCGGTATTAGGCAGAGATAAGTATATGGGGAATTTAATTTGTTCAACTTCTTCAAGAAATATCCCAAAAGCAAACAGTAAGAAAGTCCGAATAGTAGTGGGTAAATCATATCCACAGGTATTTGGTTGTTTAGATAAGTCATCCGTCCATTTTCTCCAAGCGAACTAAATAGTTCACTAACATAATTCAAATCATATCCGGCGGGCATCATATCCAATAATTTCATTCCGTTAGAGAATTCCATTGTTTTGGGAATTGTAACAGTCAGCATAAAGGTGTAAACAACATTGGTCAAGATAAAAAGTCCTAAAACCTTTTTTCCTGAAATATTCTTTTCTATGATCTTTGTTAATCGTTTCATTTTTTTTATCAAATAAGTGCTAACGGTCTCGGCTATGAGTAGTTGCGTGGTTTAGCACTAAACTTTGCAAGTACGCACCAAACTGAAAATCCTCGCGGATTTTCAGAAGTATGCGAGAACAAGCAATTACTTATAGCCATTGTTGTGGTTAGTGTTTTTTTATTTATTTACTCAATTTTAAAATTCTAAAAGCTCCTTGAATTACTAAAACAAAAACTATTGTTCCGATAATCAAATCAGGTTTGCTTGAACTCAACCAATTTACCAAAAGTCCCGCAGTAATAACTCCCAAATTGATAATCACGTCATTTGAAGTGAAAATCATACTTGCTTTCATATGAGCCTCTTCTTTACTTTTTGACTTTTGTAAAATATAAAGGCAAATACCGTTTGCAATAAGTGCAAAAATCGACACAATTATCATTGTCGAAAAGTTGGGAAGTTTCTCGTCTCCTAAAAATCTCCTTAAAACTTCGACAAATCCAATAATCGCAAGTGTTATTTGAAAATATCCAGCAAGTTTGGCAATCCGTTTTTTTCTTGTTAAAGTTCTGCCAACTGCAAACAAACTAATTCCGTAAACGAAACTGTCGGCAAGCATATCCAAACTATCTGCAACCAATCCCATTGATTTTGAAATTATTCCAGTTGTCATTTCGATTAGGAAAAATGCGAAATTTATTCCGAGGACAGTCCAGAGTAGTTTTTTCTGGTTTGCGTTTTCAATAAATTCTGTTTGGTCGGTTTGTTCGGTCGAGATTTTCTTTCCGCCTAAATTCAGTTCGATAACTGACTTTTCGATTTGGTCTATTTCTCCGCTGTGAAAAACGGTCAGTTTTCGGTTAGGAATGTCAAAGTCCAAATTTGCAATACTTGAAATTCCGTCCAATTTCATTCGGATTAGATTTTCCTCTGAAGGACAATCCATTTTAGTAATTTCAAATACTGTTTTATTCATTCAGTTTTACGGTTTTTGGACATTAACCAAAACGGTCTCGGCTATGAGTAGTTGCGTGTGTTGGCAATTAACTTTGCAAGTACACACCAAACTGAAAATCCGCGAGGATTTTCAGAAGTAGGCAAGAACAAGCAATTACTTATAGCCATTGTTGTAGCACGTTTTTTATTCCTCTGTTTTGTTCAAAGGTGAATGGTGCTCGTGAACAATTCTCCAACCACTGTTGGTTTTAAGAAATAGTAATGTCATTTGTTCATTCACAACTGCTAGGTCTTCTCCAAATTTTAAATGAAAATCAGTATGGAGTGTTACGTTTGCAATTTTATCGTATACTGCAATTTTCATATCATTCATATCGAATTTCAAGATTTCTGTAACTGAACCAAAAACACCACGTTCAAATTTTTCGTTTTCCTCTCCATTATTCCTAACTTCTCCATTCTTAAATTCAGTAAACTTTGGACTATATGCGTGATAGGAAATTAATTTGTCTAAATCTCCATCTTTTACACTTTGACCTATACTATCCATAGTTAGTTTAACTTCTTGCATTGCTTCTGGAAATTCATCGTTTAATAGGTCGATTTTCACTTCCTCGATTTCCACTTTTTTTTCTTTTTGTTTGCATCCTGTAATTGCAATTCCGAAAATCATAATTGATGTAAAAATCATTTTTGTTTTCATAATCTTATATTTATTTGGTTAATAGTTGATTATAAGTTAAGGCATTTTTAATAATGTATATTTTGGTAATGTGCTACAACTTGTTTATATGGATGTAAAATACATCTATATACACCCAAATTGGAACATAATCGATGTAAAAGGTTGTTTTTTATATGACCTCAACTTTCCAGAAAGTCCACGATACCTAAGGTGTTTATAATAAACAGCTCGTCAAATATTCAATCGTTTGCAGATTTCGGAAACGGTTAATTTTACCTCAATAAACACTCTTCACAAAGTACGGCTTTTTGTTGGTTTTTCTTACTTATCTCTTTTGGAGGACCCAAAGTTTTTCCTCATCGTTTTGCTGACTCCACACCAGCTTTGATCCCCTCAATAAGAATATTTCTTTCCCCTTGATCCAATGCAGTAAAAATGTTCTTTTGGGGAATTCCTTCTTTGAGGAATGCTTACTCTGGCATATCCAAAAATCATATTGGGTAAGTTTAAATAAAGGTAAAAATGTAGATTATCTATTTAGTACGGACAAATAGACTTTATGGAACTAATGAACCCATGATTACGAAAAAGTTCAATAAAAGTGGGGGCTTTTATGTACCTTAAAAATAAAAAAGCTGCTTACTATTATAAACAAAAATCCGCAACCATCTTTTTATCAATGCGTTACGGATTTTTTCTGTGGTCCCACATGGGCTCGAACCATGGACCCCCTGATTATGAGTCAGGTGCTCTAACCAGCTGAGCTATAGGACCTGCAATTTTGCGGATGCAATATTACCATTTATTTTTCTTCATAGCAAGGTTTTAACGCCTCTACACTGCTTTTATTTCTTGACAAAGCTCTACCAAAACCCCATTTGTTCCCTTTGGGTGTAAAAATGCAACTAATTTGTTGTCCGCTCCTTTTTTAGGGATTTCGTTTAACACCTTAAAGCCCTCTTGCTTTAATCTGTCTATTTCCGATACTATATCATCAACCGCAAAGGCAATGTGATGGATGCCCTCTCCTTTCCTTTCTAAAAATTTTGCAATAGGACTATCTTCATTTGTGGCTTCCAACAATTCTATCTTGTTTGGGCCAGATTTAAAAAAAGAGGTTTTCACTCCTTCAGAAAGCACTTCCTCCATTTTGTAATGTGGTGCCCCTAAAAGATTGGCAAATAAAATATTAGCGTCCTCCAAGTTGTTAACTGCAATGCCGATATGCTCAATTTTTTCCATTATATGCTAGGTTTTGTTGCTCCCTTATTATGCAAATGCCTTTTACATTCTTCAAAATTACGCACTGTAAGCCAATCATATCATGAGGTTAGTCATTAATTCCACTATTTTTGCAGATATGGAAACACAAAGGCAAAAGAAAATTGCAGGAATCATCCAAAAGGATATCGCGGATATCTTACAGCGTGCTGCTACTGACGGAGGACTAAAAGGGACGCTCATTTCGGTTTCCAAGGTTTATGTTACCACAGATTTATCCATAGCCAAAGTTTATGTAAGTATTTTTCCTAATAAAAGTGCTGGTGAATTGCTTGAAGGCATTAAATCTAACCAAAGCCTTATTAAGCATGACCTGGCACAGCGCACAAAAAATCAGCTGCGCCGTGTACCTGAACTCAATTTTTATTTGGATGATTCTTTGGAATACATAGATAAAATTGAAAACTCCCTTAAAGGAGAGGAAAACCCCATTGAAAATAGAGACTTGCTGGACAAACGAAAGAAATCCTGATCTTGAATTTTTCCTTTTACATTGCAAAACGGTACCTACGTTCCAAAAGCAGCCAAAATGCGGTGAACATTATTAATTTCATCACCTTTCTGGTCATTGTAATTGGCTCCGCAGCACTTTTTGTGGTACTCTCCGCATTTGCCGGACTAAAGACCTTTAGCCTTTCTTTCACCAATACTTTTGACCCAGATTTAAAAGCATTGCCCATCTCGGGAAAGTATTTTTCTGTTTCTGCTGAAGAAGAAATTGCATTGGGTAATATTCCCGGCCTAGCAAATTATTCCAAGGAGCTTGAAGAAAGAGCCTACCTTACTTTCAGAGAAAAAAGTTGTATCGCTTATATTAAAGGAATAGATACTAATTACCGTTCGGTCACGGGAGTAGATAGCACCTTATATTTTGGAAATTGGGGCGTTACGGAGTACAATGGTGTTATGGGAATAGGCATTTACAATTTATTAGGTGTGCCCTTAGATAATTATAGGACACCTATGACCGTTTTGGTTCCAAAACCAGGTAAGGGCTCATTGTCTCAGCAAGGCTTAAACACCAAACCTTATAATGAGCTGCCCCTTGTTGTGAGCGGCGTTTACGCAGTAGAAGAAAATCTGGACAAAAAATATGTTTTTGCCCAACTGCCCTTGGTTCAGGCTTTATTGGAAAAAGATAGTACCCAAGTTTCCGGAATAAACTTTAAACTGAATGGTGAAATTCCTATTGAAGATATAAAGGCTGCAATAAAGGATGTTTTGAGAGACGACCTTTTGGTGCTGGATAGACAAGAGCAAAACAGCACGCTGTACAGAATGCTCAATACCGAAAACCTAGCAACATATTTAATCTTTACCCTTGTATTGATCATAGCTCTTTTTAATGTTGTTGGCGCCATTATCATGATGATTTTAGATAAACAGCAAAACTCTAAAACATTGTTTAGCCTAGGGGCGACCATAAAGGAGTTACGTACCATATACTTTACACAAGGGCTTTTGGTTACTTCGCTTGGTGGGCTTATTGGAGTATTAATAGGATCATTGCTAATAGGATCCCAGCTCGCTTTTGGTTGGTTGAAAATAACACCCTCATTATCCTATCCTGTGGAATATGATCTAATGAACGTGTTTGTTGTATTGGCCACAATCGTGGTACTTGGTTTTATCTCTTCAAAAATTGCCAGCAGGAGTATTTCTAGAAAATTAATTGAGGCCTAAGCAAACTGGAAGTCTCCAAACTTTTCCAACACCTCATCAAAAGCTGCAAATACGTCTGCAGATTCATCACTCGTAACCATTTTCATTCTATATTCCTTAAAGTGAGGAATCCCTTTAAAATAGTTGGTATAGTGTCTTCTTGTTTCAAAAACCCCAAGTTTTTCCCCTTTCCAGTCAATTGCCATTTGCAAATGTCTTCTAGCGGCATCTACCCGTTCTTCCATAGTTGGAGGTTCTAAATGGGTCCCCGTTTTAAAAAAATGCTTTACCGCAGCAAAGAACCATGGGTTTCCAATGCTGGCCCGGCCGATCATTGCTCCATCCAATCCAAATTCATCTCTCATTTTAACCGCGGCTTCCGGTGTGTCAATATCCCCATTTCCAAAAACGGGAATATGCATCCTAGAATTGTTTTTTACTTGCGAAATTGGTTTCCAATCTGCATTTCCTTTATACATCTGAACCCTTGTTCGCCCATGTATGGCAATGGCCTTTATGCCAACATCCTGCAAGCGTTCCGCAACCTCAACAATTTTAATGGAATCGCTGTCCCAACCCAATCTGGTTTTTACGGTGACCGGTAATTTGGTTCTTTTTACAATTTCTTCCGTTAATTTGACCATTAAAGGAATATCCCTTAAGATTCCGGCGCCCGCATTCTTACTGACCACTTTTTTTACCGGACATCCAAAATTTATATCTATAATATCTGGGTTGGATTTTTCTACGATATCAACAGCTTGCAGCATGGAATCCAATTCAGCTCCAAATATTTGAATTCCCACAGGACGCTCTTTTTCATATATATCCAACTTCATGGTGCTCTTGGCTGCGTCCCTAATGAGGCCTTCTGAAGAAATAAATTCTGTGTACACCACGTCTGCCCCTTGCTCTTTGCACAAAGCTCTAAAAGGAGGGTCGCTTACATCTTCCATTGGTGCAAGAAGTAGCGGAAAATCTGGGAGTTCTATATTTCCTATTTTGGGCAAACCATTTTTTTTCGGACAGCAAAAATACAAAATGTGAGAAAACCAGTGTTTTATTCTAACTCTAGCCTTTCTCGTTCTTTTTTGTCAATCTCCCTCTGGTTGTCCTGTAGTCTAAAGTTTCCAAAGTTATAGGTTATCCCTACCCTTATAAATTGCTGCTCTAATCTTATCCTGTAAAAATTATCTTGATTAAGGTATCTTGAAGTATAGGTGGTGATATTCCTTTCCAACAGATCTTCTGCAGCAACAGAAATGGTAGCCCTATTATTGAAAAACGATTTTCTTAGTCCCAATGTCAAGTTTAGTTGTTCGCCAGAAACATAAGAGCCAAATAAAAATTTGGAAAGATATGTCATCGTTAGCTCCCCTGTAAATGTGCCATCCTTTGAAAGGGTTAAATAATTGGCCAAATAACTGTAAACCCCATCTACCTCATTGGTGAATTCTTGATTGTTGCTTTCTACGGCCAAAAATGTTTCTTCTTCATGAAACAAGGAAGTGTATGCATAAAGAAACCAAAAAGGAAAAACGTTCTTGCTCACTGTAAAGTCCAGCCCGTAAGATTTACTTCCCAATACATTCTGCTTTAACTCCACCAAAGTCTGACTGTTGTTGTTCTGGAAAACCAAATCAGCAATGTTCTTGCCGTTGTCACGATAGTATATATCAAAGAAAAACTCACTGTTCAAGGTGTAGTTTAGGTTAAAGTTGTTGGCAAAGCTGGGAAACAATCCTGGATTGCCTTCTTCAAAATCATTTTCATTGAAAAAATAACGGAACGGATTTAAATCATTATACTTTGGCCTATTCACGTTTCTTCCATAATCAAAAGCAAAGCTGTGGTTGTCCGAAGGTGAATAAAGTACATACAAGGAAGGGAAAGGTTCAAAAAAATCTTGGGTATTTACTTGGTTTAAGGTCAAAGAGGTTCCTTCTGCCTTCGTCAACTCTCCTCTTAACCCCACTTTCATTGACCATTTCTCCCAGTTTTTTACCAAACTAAAGTATGCTGCGTAGACATTCTCGTCATATACATAATCATCAGATAATGAAGCGTTTACCTCGTCATCTGTTCCAATAAAATTGAAAAAATCAACACTGCTCTCCGAACTGATGGATGAAACCTTTAACCCCGCCTCAATAGAAGCATTTCCTATTGGCGACGAATAATCTGCCTGACCTGTATATATTTGAATGTCCTGTTGAGAACCTGTGTCGAAACCAAAATTTCTAATAAAACTGCCATTGTCGTCAAAATAAATAGAACTAAGGTTTTGTTCCGCTTCTGCGTCATAATAGGTGTAATGTCCATTTAAAGAAAGTCTTGCGCCCGGTTTCTTTAATTTATGCACATACGTTAAGTCAAGGGCTAAATTAGTATTGTCAGCGCCCGTGTTGTTCTGGGTGGTGAACGTAGAGTCAAGAACCCGCTGAGAATCCCTTATCTCGTTGGTTAAAAAAGTCTCACTTTCCTGACCTGGATTAAGGGTCATATTGGAAGTAAGGTTTATACTATTTTGATCATTAAAGTCATAATCTAGAATAAGGTTTGCACTGTGCGCCTGAGTGCGAATAATCTGATTGTATTTTGTGTCCCACCTTGAAAAGATTGAATTGGTGTTGTCAATGAAATTAATTCCCTTATCTGTTTTCTTGATTTCCTTTTTAGGGCTTATGGAATAATTGGCAAATAGATTTAGCTTGTCCGTTTTATAATAATGGCTCGTCCCAAAATTATATTTTGGGAATACCGCTTGGGTATAGCTTGCATTAGCGCTTCCTTTATACCCTGGAATTATATTCTTGGCCGTGACTATATTTAGAATTGGCCCTCCGTCTGCCTCATATCTCGCAGGTGGGTTAGCTATTACCTCTACAGATTTTATGGTAGTGCCCGAAAGTCCCTCTAGTAAACTTTTCACCTCTTGACCAGATAACTGTACTTTTCTATCATTTAGGTAAACTGTTGCGCTTTGCCCCCTTATCTGAAGTTCTTCTTGATTTACAATGACTCCAGGAGTATTTCTTAAAATATCCCAAGAAGTTCCTTGCGAGACGACCGTATTTTCAACCGAGAATACCAGTCTGTCCGCCAACCTTTTTAATGTGGGCCTTTTTGCGGTAACAACCACCTCTTCAAGATCATTGGTTTCCAAAGGAATTATCAAAGCACCTAACGATACGTCTTTTGTAATATCCAATGCGCGAGGCTCTGACCCTATCCCAACATAACTTGCCTGAAGTAAATACAAATTTGGTTCTACCTCTGTAATTGCAAAAAGTCCATTATCATCCGCTGAGGTCCCTTTTACAAAAGTGGAATCTGATGCTTGCAACAGCAAAATATTTGCATATGGAATAATCTGGTTTTCTCTATTTACTACCTTTCCTTTGATCTGATAGGTCTGCGCAACTAAATTGAGAGATGTCAAAAACACCAATAAAAAAATACAGGCGATTCGCATTAGTCGAGTTTGGGGTTCAATATCAAATCTAAGAAAATATTTTAGAGCGATGTAAACGCCCCTCTTTCCATATTTGCAAAAAACCCTATTCTAGGTGTTATAAAGACCTATATTTGCAGTTGCTTACAAGCCCTCATTTTTGCTTAGCAGGAGTTGTTATGAAGAACATTAGAAATTTTTGCATTATTGCACATATAGACCACGGTAAAAGTACCTTGGCCGATCGCTTGTTGGATTTTACAGGTTCGGTAACCGAACGTGAAAAACAAGACCAGCTTTTAGATAGTATGGATTTGGAGCGGGAACGTGGCATTACTATTAAGAGCCATGCCATTCAAATGGATTATGAACATGAGGGAGAAAGCTATGTGCTCAACCTAATTGACACCCCTGGACATGTAGATTTTTCTTATGAGGTTTCGCGCTCAATTGCTGCCTGCGAAGGCGCTCTTTTGGTTGTTGATGCCGCACAAAGTATTCAGGCACAAACAATATCCAACCTTTATTTGGCATTAGAAAACGATTTGGAAATCATTCCAGTTCTCAATAAGGTAGATTTACCAAGCGCCAATCCTGAAGAGGTAACAGATGATATAGTAGACTTATTAGGATGCAAACCCGAAGAAGTAATTCCTGCCAGCGCAAAGACTGGCATTGGCATAAAAGAAATCCTTACTGCTATAATTGATCGGATTCCTGCCCCGCAAGGTAATCTTGATGAACCTCTGCAAGCCTTGGTTTTTGATTCCGTTTACAACCCTTTTAGAGGTGTGGAAACCTATTTTAGAGTAATTAACGGCGAAATCAAAAAGGGCCAAAAGATAAAGTTTGTGGCTACTGGTAAAGACTATTTTGCTGATGAGATAGGTACCTTAAAACTCTCTCAAGTTCCTAAAAACATTATTTCCTCTGGCGATGTGGGATATTTGATTACGGGAATCAAAGACGCTCGCGAAGTAAAAGTTGGAGACACAATAACAGACGCACAGAACCCTACACAAAATGCCATTGAAGGTTTTGAAGATGTAAAGCCCATGGTATTTGCAGGAATTTACCCTGTAGATACGGAAGATTTTGAAGAACTGCGCTCCTCCATGGAGAAGTTACAACTTAATGATGCTTCTCTGGTTTTTACTCCAGAAAGCAGTGCCGCACTGGGCTTTGGTTTTCGTTGCGGGTTTTTGGGGATGCTGCACATGGAAATTATTCAGGAGCGTTTAGAGCGTGAGTTCAACATGACCGTAATCACTACGGTTCCCAATGTTAGCTATCATGCTTTTACAACCAAAGACAGAGAAGTTCCTCTGATTGTAAATAATCCTTCAGATCTTCCAGATCCCTCAACTGTCGATCGTGTGGAGGAACCCTATATTAAGGCAACAATAATCACAAAAGCAGATTTTGTGGGTAATGTTATGTCCCTATGTATAGAAAAGCGTGGACAAATTACAAACCAAACGTATTTGACCACAGAGCGGGTAGAGCTCATTTTTGATATGCCATTGGCAGAAATTGTTTTCGATTTTTATGATAGGTTGAAAACGGTCTCTAAAGGGTATGCCTCTTTTGATTATACCCCAATTGGAATGAGAACGTCCAAACTGGTTAGGGTAGACATACTTCTTAACGCCCAGCCTGTTGATGCCTTATCCGCATTGGTCCATTTTGACAATGCCCATCATATTGGAAAAAAGATGTGCGAAAAACTAAAAGAGCTAATTCCAAGGCAGCAATTCGATATTCCTATTCAAGCGGCCATTGGGTCCAAAATCATTTCCAGAGAAACAATTAAAGCGCTTCGCAAGGATGTTACTGCGAAATGTTATGGTGGGGATATTTCTAGAAAACGAAAATTATTGGAGAAACAGAAAAAAGGTAAAAAGCGAATGCGCCAAGTAGGAAATGTGGAGATTCCACAACAAGCTTTTATGGCCGTTTTAAAGCTGAACGATTAAGCAAGACCTCTCTTGTTTTCTCTTCCTATATTCCAGTTCCCACTGCACATACGAGCAGTATGTACTCTTTTGCCGTAAGTTCTAGGGCATCTAGATCTTCTTGAGTTAACTCAACAGTTTCTCCACCATGCTTTGCAGTAAAAGTTCCATCACCGTTATCGCATATTTCTGCTTTACCATCACCAAGAACACAAGAATCACATTTTATTTTTGCACCATCATCATTTGAACATCCTATGAGTGCGATTGAGGCAATCATTGCTAGAGAAAAGATAGTTTTTTTCATTTTTAAAATTTAGGTTCTTATTTAGACTGCTGCAATGTATAATTGCTGCGCGTAAAACCTTTTTAAAAATATATGAATACCTTAAATGAATTGATGTGTGCATGAAAAATCACATGAACGAAGTAAAAAAATGTTTTAATGGTGAGCGGCTTTTAATCTATATCGAACTTCTTTCCTAAATATACCAGCTTGTGTCCTTCTCCATTAGGAGTAAAGTCTTTACTATTTGCCGGGATTATCTGTATACTGCCATCTGGTGATTTGGTGAATACCGGGATGATGTTGTTATCCTTTTGAGTAATATCGATAAGGCCATCATAGTGTTCTTTGTCCTTTAAACCAATTTCATGTATTGCTGGGTACTTGCGTACGGCATCCGTTAGTTTAATGAAATCATCATTATGTGAAAAAAGACCTTCTTCCGGATTATTTTCCGGATTGTTCATCTCTTCAGAGTTTACCAATCTAAATGCACCGTTCTCTCCAAATTGCTTTTTAAACTTATCAATCGCAAACTTGTTGATATCCGAATTTCCTGTAAGTGCCATCAAATAGCCCATGTCATTCAATTCAATGTTGTCCGCCAAGGAATCCGAATAAATATTGGCCGTCATTGCCTCCAAGCCTAAGCTCTGAGCCTTTTCCACATTGGTTTGGTTATTGTCAATTAGCACAACATGTCTATTGTTCTTTCTTAGGTAATCACCTATTATCCTTGATACTTTGGAGGCTCCAATAATTAATATGCCCTCAGACTTGGTTAAAAATACTCCAATCAATTTTGCAAAAAGTCTAGCTGTTGTTGCATTCAAAAGAACAGTTCCTAAAACGATCATAAAAACCAATGGTGTAATATACTCCGCGCCAGGCACTCCTTTTGCCAATAATTTGGACCCAAACAAAGAGGCTATACCTGCGGCAACAATACCTCTTGGACCCACCCACCCTATAAACAGTTTTTCCTTAAGTTTTAGTCCGGAACCATGTGCGCTAATAAAAACGCCAAGCGGCCTAATTATGAAGACTATAATGGCAAAAAGTACTACAGTGTTCCAATTAAAAATTAGCTCCATATCGCTAATGTTAATGTTTGCTGCCAGCAATATGAAAAGAATGGATATCAGTAAAACACTCAAAGATTCTTTAAAGTAAAGCAGCTCTTTAAGATTGGGCAGGTTCATATTGCCCATTACCATGCCCATAACAACCACGGCCAAAAGCCCAGACTCATGTGCAAAAACATCAGATTCTACAAACACAAGAAGCACAACGGAAAGCGATACTACGTTCATTAAATAATGTGGGATTAAATCCTTTTTTATTGCAAAGGCCAATGCATGGGCAAACGTAAAACCAAAAGTGGTCCCAAAAAGTAAGATCTTACCAAATTCAACTAGGGCCGTTTGTGTAAAAGCACTGCCCTCTCCTACGCTGATAAACTCAAACACCAATACCGCCACCAAAGCGCCTATTGGGTCGATAAGAATTCCTTCCCATTTTAAAACAGCCGAAACATCTTTTTTAAGAGGAATATTTCTAAGAATAGGGGTTATCACGGTAGGCCCCGTAACAATGATCAAGGCAGAAAAAAGAAATGAGACTTGCCAAGTAAGTCCAAAAATATAGTGCGCTGCAACTCCTGCACCAAAAAAAGTGACTATAGAGCCTATGGTAATTAATTTAGTAATAACCGGGCCAACGTTTTTAATTTCGGCTCGTTTTAGAGTAAGCCCTCCTTCAAATAAAATGATACTAATGGCCAAAGAAACAAAATAGTATAGGCCATCGCCAGGGAAGAGTCCTTTTTCTCCATTCCATATCGGCTCAATCAGTTTTGCTCCATCCTCAGTATAGAGGGTTGCAATTGGGCCCACCAACAGCCCAATTAAAATAAGGGGTAAAATTGCCGGCAATTTAAAACGCCATGCCACCCATTGTGCAATAATTCCAAGAATGATTATTCCTGCAAGTTCAAGCATTCCTTTAGTTTTCTTGAAATTTACTGTTTTTCTTTCATATTTTAACTAATATGGAAGGGCAGTTCCGATCTTTATACATTAAGTGCTATATTGGCATTTCATCTTGTTAAAAATAGTGTCTTTGAATAACCCGTTTAAAACAGTTTTATTTGGTTTTGCGTTTTCTCCCACCTTGAAAATCAACATAATGGAAACTTCAAGAATCGCACACTTTTTTGGCGCAAAACTCATTTTGCTTCATGTAGGTAGTAAGTCTGATCAAAAAGAGCGGCAAATTCATGAAATCTTATCTCATGTTGAGCATAAGAACCTAGAGATTTCAATTGAATGGAAAACTGGAAAACCTGATGAGGTTTTACTAGAGACTTGTCAAAGTTCTGGTATTGACCTTCTCATTCTAGGTGCGCTTCAACATGAAAACCTTTATCAGTTCTATGTTGGATCAATTGCTAGAAAACTTACAAGAAAAGTTTGTTGTTCGGTACTCCTATTGATTAAGCCTTCTAAAGAAAGAGTGCCCTGCAAACACGTAGTGGTCAATGGCTTAGAGGACCAAGAGACGCCTTTTGCCATTTCTAACGCCTTTTATGTATCACATGCTTTAGGTGCCAAACAACTTACCATAGTTGAAGAAATTAGGCAAAAAGAAATAGCGGTGAACATCGAAGATGATAAATCTTTGAAGCGAGTAACCATATTAAAGGAAAAGCTAAAAAACAGAGAGGATTCCAGAATTAGAAAAATCCTAAAGTCCATTCCAAAGGAATATTTGAAAGACTTAAAAATAAAGACTCAAAGTATCTTCGGAAAAAGAGGGTACTCTATAGGCCATTATGCCGAAGTTGTTCGTGCCGATCTATTGGTGATGAACGCGCCAAAAAAAACTGGAGTGCTGGATCGAATTTTTCCGCATGATATTGAATATATTTTATCCGATTTACCAACCGACCTTCTAATTGTTAGAAAAACCAATTGACACCAAAAACCAACCATAACAATACAATTATTAAGGAATTGCCCAAGAACTTTTTTTCTGGTTTTGTGGTTTCCTTAATTGCCCTTCCTTTAGGACTTGGATTGGCCATTGCAAGCGACGCTCCACCTATTTCTGGAATTATTGCGGCTATTGTTGGCGGCGTTGTTGTTGCCATCTTGGGAGGTTCCCATGTTACTATAACAGGGCCAGGAAATGGATTGGTCATTGTGCTTTTGGGAGCGATTACAACCTTGGGTGCTGGAGACTTATATCAAGGATATTTATTTACGCTTGCCGCTATTGTGATTTCTGGAATATTGATGTTGCTCCTTGGTTTTCTGAAGATGGGAAGGTTGGCCGATTTTTTTCCTGCTTCTGCCATTGAGGGAATGTTGGCCGCAATAGGCTGGGGCATTTTTGCAAAGCAGTTTCATATAATGATCGGGCATAATAATGAACACGGAAGCATTGTTAAGTTGCTTGCTCAAATTCCAAATGGACTGGTAGATTTAATTCAAAATGGTTCTATAGAGGAAATGGTGGCGGCCGGGATTGGAATTATCAGCCTTTTAATCATGATCTTTTATTCAAAGCTTCGTAATCCATACTTTCAGTTGATTCCTGCACCAATGTGGATTTTGATTCTTTCCGTTGGGTTTAGTTATTCTTTTGGGTGGTTAAGGCTTCCTTTTCCTATGGATTCATCCTACCTTATTTCTATCCCGGAAAATGTGCTTTCCAATCTTGCCTTTCCAGACTTCTCAAAAATCTTGCAAACAGATTTTATTGTTAGCGTATTTGCCATTACACTTATTGCCAGCATAGAGTCCCTTTTGAGCATAAAAGCTGTGGATAAGCTGGATTCTCAAAGCAGAAGGTCCAATGTGAACAAAGATTTAAAAGCGCTTGGCCTAGCTACCTCCTTAAGTGGTCTTGTGGGGGGGCTAAATGTGGTCACTGTTATTGCCAGAAGTTCTGTAAATGTTAATAATGGTGCCACCAATAGATCTGCCAATCTTTTTCATGCTTCCTTTCTTGTTGTTTTTATTTTGTTGTTTCAAGAGCAGCTTAAAAAAATTCCTTTGGCGGCACTCGCAGCTATTTTGGTGTACACCGGTTATAAGCTGGCCACACCCAAAACATTTCGCAAAGTGGCAAAAATTGGTAAAGAGCAAATTGTGATTTTCCTTATCACGTTGCTCACCACCCTTTTCACCAACTTAATTACGGGAATAAGTGTTGGTATCTTATCTACTATGGTCATTCATATGATCATCAATAAAAGTTCTCTTTTATTCTTGGCCAATGTCTTTAAGCCAAACGTGCTCTTATTTCAAGAACATGAAGAGAAAACATACTATATAAGCGTAAAGTACTTCTGTAGTTTTCTTAATTTTTACAGACTAAAAAACAAGTTGGATGCCGTTCCTGAGGATCAAAATGTAATTATAGATTTTTCTGTCTGTAGTTTTGTGGACCATACCGTTATGGAGGGGTTAGAGAATTATATGGATACCTTTTCAAAAAAAGGAGGAAGTATAGAGATTGTTGGTTTGGATAAACATGGTGCAGATTCTAAACACCCTTTTGCAATAAGAAAAATACTGCCTCTAGAAACCCTAAAGCCCATAGAAAAGTACTTTACGCGAAGACAGGCCAGTTTAAAAGCAACCGCGCTTGAATATGACTGGTCCTATGAAGCTAAGAAAAGCATCAAAACAAAGTTTTTATCAAACTTTATCTTTTTCAAAACACGTGAAATAAGTTATTTCTACAATAAACTTATTGATGAAAAAGATAATTGCTCTGTCTTTGATGTTGAATTTACGGAAGGGGCTTTTGTTGCAAAAGAAGTAGTAAAAACAACTATAATGTATGTTGCCCTGCCACATCAGCTCCCTATTTTTTCCTTAGATAAAGAAGGGCTTTTGGAACGAATTTACAAACTAGCAGGTTTCAAAGATATTTCCATTAAGAACCACCCTGATTTTAATCGCCGTTTTTTCCTCAGCGGTGAAAAAAAGACAGAAATACAGGCATTGTTCCATGATGATCTCATCTTCTTCCTAGAGAGCAATCCATATTATCATGTTGAATCAAACGGTAATTCTCTCTTGATACTTAAAAAGGAGCGCTTGTTGAGTGTCCAGGAAATAAAGGCCATGATTTATTTTGGGCAACAGCTGCAAAAGCTATTAAAGCATTCGTTGGTGGTTTAATTTTGTTAAAATAGGGCTAATAAACATATGTTTATTAGCCATTTGCGTTTGGCTTTTCTTATTTTGCATGCCATTTCCTTTTCTGAATGACTATTTATCCCGTTGAGACCGGTAATTTTAAGTTAGATGGCGGAGCCATGTTTGGAGTAGTTCCTAAATCCATATGGAACAGAACTAATCCTGCTGACTCCAACAATATGATCGATATTGCCGCAAGATCACTTCTTATACAAGATGGCAACAGGCTTATTCTGATAGATAGCGGAATGGGGAATAAACAATCCGAAAAGTTTTTTAGCTATTACTACCGTTGGGGGGACCACACTTTAGATAATTCATTAAAAGAATTGGGCTTCCATAGGGATGATGTTACAGATGTTTTTATGACCCACCTTCATTTTGACCATTGTGGCGGAAGCATTCAATGGAATAATGATAGAACAGGGTATGAGCCTGCGTTTAAAAATGCCCGTTTCTGGACCAATCAAGCGCATTGGGAATGGGCAACAAATCCAAATGCTCGCGAGAAGGCTTCTTTCTTAAAAGAAAATCTATTGCCTATGCAGGAAAGCGGGCAGCTTCACTTTGTGAAACGAAATGACACCCCTTTTTTAGAAAAATCCGAACTTGGGTTTGGTATTCTTTTTGTAGATGGACATACCGAAAAGCAAATGCTCCCCCATATCAAATATAAAGGAAAAAATATCGTCTTTGTTGCTGACCTCATTCCAACGGTCGGCCATATTCCATTGCCTTATGTGATAGGATACGATACCAGGCCGCTGCTAACACTTGATGAAAAAGCTAAATTTTTAGATAATACTGTTGAAAGCAATTCCTTACTGTTCTTTGAACATGATGCTTACAACCAGCTTTGCACCTTAAAACATACTGAAAAAGGAGTGCGGTTGGACGAATTGTTTTCTTTCAATGAAATATTCAAACCGCAATAAAGTTTTACATTTTTACAAAAAAGTTTTTATGACTCGCAGATATATCAAACTTAATTTCACATTACTTTCAGCATCATTGTTCTTATTGGGTTGTGGTGCCACCTCTCTGGTTTCCACCCCAGTTGAAAACATAGATGCCGTACCCCTTAAAATTTCAGAACTAACCGAGGCCCAGAAAAAAAATTGGGGACATGCCGATTTAATAGCGGATACCATTCCTGGTATGAGTGTGGATAAAGCCTATAAGGAAATCATCAAAAACAAAGCCGGAAAGACCGTAATTGTTGCCGTAGTGGATTCTGGAATGGACTTGGAGCATGAAGATTTAAGAGATGTACTGTGGACCAACAAAGGAGAGCGGCCAAATAATGGCAAAGATGATGACGGTAATGGATACATAGATGATGTTCATGGCTACAACTTTTTAGGAGAAGCTTACAATGAGCAGCTGGAATATGTACGCATGCTAAGATTAAATGTTGGTAATGCTTCATTAAGGGCAAAAGCTAGGCTAAAGTTAGATGAGGAATATCCAAAAGCACTTCAGAACAAGCAACAGTACGAGCAAATTTTCCAAGTGGTAAAAAGTGCTGATGAAGCTGTAAAAAAAGAGTTGGGGAAAAGCTCCTATACCAAAAAAGAACTTATGGCCATTGATGCCAAAACAGAACAAATGCAGCAGCATGTAGCGGTTTTAACACAAATGTTCTCTTATGGTGAAAACATTCCCAGTGTAATGGAAGAGCTTTCCGAGGGTATTACCTATTTTGCTGATCAAGTAAATTATAACCTCAACAAAGATTTTGACGGTAGAACTCCAGTTGGTGACAATCCTTATGATTTATCCGATAAGTCTTACGGAAATGGAAACCCAAAAAACAGAGTAGACACCGAAAGCCATGGAACCCATGTTGCTGGAATCATTGCCGCCAAAAGAAACAATGGAAAAGGTGCCAATGGTGTTGCCAAAAACGTAAAATTAATGAGCGTTAGGGCAGTTCCCAACGGTGATGAATATGACAAGGATATAGCAATGGCAATTCGTTACGCAACGGACAATGGAGCAAAAATCATTAACTGTAGCTTTGGCAAATCTTACTCTCCAAACGCGCAATGGGTTTACGATGCCATTCAATATGCAGCATCTAGAGATGTTTTGATTGTTCATGCTGCCGGAAATGATGGTGATGATTTAGACAATATGGAAAACCCCAACTACCCAAATGATCATAAATATGAAGGCGCTGAGTTCTCCAATAACGTAATCACCGTTGGTGCACTGACCAGCAGCTATGGTTCTAAAATGGTTGCCAATTTTTCAAATTATGGTAAACAGAACGTTGATGTTTTCGCTCCCGGAGATGGAATCTATTCTACATTGCCCAACAACACATATGATTTTCAGGGAGGAACTTCAATGGCTGCTCCAGCAGTGGCCGGTGTAGCCGCTTTAATAAGGTCTTATCATCCTCAACTATCCGCCTCTCAAGTAAAGCAGATTATTATGCAATCAGGATTGCGTTCCAAAGCTTCCGTGATTGTGTCAGGAGATCCCTCCAACGCAACCACTTTTGATAATGTTTCCAAATCAGGAAAAATGGTCAATGCCTACAACGCACTGCTTATGGCAGAAAGCATCTCAAAAGGCAAAACCATCTTAAATAATAATACAAAATAACATGACTATAGTACGTTTCCTCTTTTTTACAATCTTATCGGGTGTTTTCCTAGTTTCAGGACAGAAAAACGATTCCTATTGGCAACAGCATGTAGATTACGCTATGGATGTTCAAATGGATGTTGAAACATATCAATATACAGGAACACAAAAACTGACCTATACCAACAATTCACCAGATGTATTGGATAGAGTATATTATCATCTTTATTTTAATGCCTTTCAACCAGGTAGCGAAATGGATGCCAGACTGCAAAACGTTAAAGATCCCGACGGGCGAATGATGGATAATGGAAAGAGCAGAATTGCTTCGCTTTCAGAAAGTGAAATTGGGTATCTGCATACACAGTCCTTAACTCAAGATGGAAATGCCGTTAGCTTTAAAGAAGAAGGCACCATTTTGGTAGTAGATCTAGCAAACCCTATTCCTTCTGGAGGAAAAACAGTTCTGGATATGAACTTTAAGGGTCAGGTTCCCTTACAAATAAGAAGGTCCGGAAGAAACAACAGTGAGGGTGTTGCCCTTTCTATGAGCCAATGGTACCCAAAGCTTTCTGAATATGATTTTGAGGGTTGGCACCCAAACCCTTACATAGCTCGTGAATTTCATGGCGTTTGGGGGGATTTTGATGTTAAATTGACCATTGACAAAAACTACACCGTTGGTGGCTCTGGGTATCTGCAAAACCCACAAGAGGTCGGCCATGGTTACGAAACACCGGGCACCAAGGTAAAGACAAAAGGCAAAACATTGACTTGGCACTTTAAAGCACCCAATGTTCACGATTTTATGTGGGCTGCCGATCCAGACTATATTCATGATACATTAAAAATGGAAGATGGACCTACCCTTCATTTCTACTATAAGAATGACCCTGAAATTCTAGAGAACTGGAAAAATCTACAGCCAAAAACTGAAGAAGCCATGCGATTCTTCAGTAAGAATATTGGTAAATATCCTTATGATCAATACTCCGTGGTGCAAGGAGGTGATGGGGGTATGGAATATGCCATGAGCACATTGATTACCGGAAAACGTCAGTTTTCTAGCTTAGTGGGTGTTATGGTGCATGAAATGGCGCATTCTTGGTTTCAACATGTTTTAGCAACTAACGAATCCAAACATGAATGGATGGATGAAGGCTTTACTTCCTTTATCAGTAGTTTGTGCATGAACGAAATTATGGAGCAAAATAAAGAAAACCCTTTTGATGGTTCTTATAAAGGATACTATGCCCTTGTCAATTCTGGCATGGAGCTTCCGCAAGCGGCACATGCAGATCGTTACACAACAAATTTTGCCTATGGTATTTCTGCCTACAGCAAAGGCTCCATTTTCCTGTCACAACTGGGTTATGTTATTGGCCAGGATAAGTTGATGGAAACGATTAGAAAATATTACGACGATTTTAAATTTACACACCCTGTGCCCAATGATGTTAAGCGAACTGCCGAAAAGGTTTCTGGATTAGAACTGGATTGGTATTTAACAGATTGGACCCAAACCACAAATACCATAGATTATGGTATAAAAAGTGTTGAGGCCGAAGGAAACCAAACCAAGGTCATTTTAGAAAGATTGGGAGAAATGCCAATGCCTTTGGATTTATTGGTCGTTGGTGCAGATGGCAATCAAGAGACCTATTATGTTCCTTTGCGTATGATGCGAGGAGAAAAAGCAAATCCTTACCCTGCAGTGAACAGAACTGTAGTAGAAGACTGGGCTTGGGCCTATCCCACATATGAATTTATCATAGACAAACCCATAACCTCTATACAAGCTATTGCAATTGATCCATCTCAACTAATGGCAGATGTTAACCCAGAAAACAATGTGTATCAGCCAGAATAATTCAACTTTGTACTTGGTTGACCATGTTGCTTTAAAAGTATCTTTGTAGTCATAAACCATATTACTATGGTCAATATGACTGAGCATTTAACAGAAAACCCGAAGAACTTTGTTTTTCCAAAGGAAGAAAAACTCAAAAGCAAAAAGCTTTTTGAACAGCTCTTTACCGAGGGGAAGAGTATAACAACCTTTCCTGTTAAGTTGTTATACACAAACGCTGATTTTGATGACGATGTTCATATTAAAGTTGGTGTAGTTGCTCCAAAGAAAAAGTTTAGGAACGCTATAAAAAGAAATAGGGTTAAAAGGCTGTTACGAGAAGGATATCGCCTTAACAAGCATCTTGTTTTTAACAACATAGAGGGAAACTTTGCGTTCCTATTTTTATATCTTGGTGGTAAGATGCCAAATTATCAGGAAGTGGATAGGGCAATAAAACAGCTCTTGGAAACTTTCCTAAAAAAACAATCCCATGAAAAGATTGATCAGTAAAAAGGTTGTAATTCCTGTCTTAGCGCTAACCTTGCTGTTTGTAGGAAGTAGTTTTAAAAGTGATTTTTTTGAGATTGCAAAGCAGATAGAAATCTTCACTACGCTTTTTAAGGAATTAAACATGAACTATGTAGATGAAACAAATCCTGCAGAGCTCATGGATTCTGCGATCAAGAACATGCTAGATGGTCTTGATCCGTATACGCGTTTTTTAAACGAGCAAGATGTTGAGGCCTATAAAATCAACAATGCCGGTGAATACTCTGGAATAGGGGCCATTGTTCGTTCCTATGAAAGTAAGTTGGTAATTGTTGAGCCATACAAGGATTACCCTGCAGATAAAGCTGGGTTAAAAGCTGGTGATGAAATTATTAAGATTGGGGATATCAAAGTTTCGGATTTTGACGATAACGCAAGCGAGCTTTTAAAGGGTGCAAACAATACTAGTGTAAATGTAACCTTTGTAAGGCAGGGAGAAACAAAGACAGCAACCTTAAAAAGGGAGGGTGTTGATGTGGATGCTGTACCTTATTATGATATGATCGACGAAAAAACAGGTTATATCGTTCTTTCAAAGTTTAACAGAAAAGCCTCTTCTCAAACCAAATCTGCCATGCAAGATCTAAAAGGAAAAGGTGCTGAAAAACTGGTCTTGGATCTCCGTGGAAACCCAGGAGGACTTCTTTCAGAGGCCATCAATATCACTAATTTATTTGTTCCAAAAGGAGAGTTGATCGTAACGACAAAATCAAAGGTCAAAAAGTTCAATCAACAATATAAAACCAAAAACGCTCCAGAAGATTTAGATATTCCTTTAGTGGTTCTTATAGACGGGAAAAGTGCCTCTGCAAGTGAAATAGTCTCTGGTGGGCTTCAAGATCTGGATCGTGCCGTTATCATGGGTGCTAGGAGCTTTGGAAAAGGTTTGGTGCAGCGACCTCTTAAGCTTACTTATGGAACACAACTAAAAGTGACCATTTCCAGATATTATACGCCTTCTGGTCGTTGTATTCAGTCTTTGGATTATTGGAACAGGGATGAGGAAGGCAAGGCTGTTAAAAATACCGACTTTAAAGAATTTGCCACCAGAAATGGGCGTAAGGTTCAAGATGGCGGTGGGGTAATGCCAGATGTTCAAATAGCTTCGTTAAAGTCGAATACTCTAATAGATGCCCTGCAAAGGAACAGTATTGTCTTTGATTTTGCTACCGATTTTTATTACGACCATTCCTACGATTCTGTTGATAATTTTACTTTTTCAGATTCGGATTTTGATTCCTTCAAAGCTTTTGCAAGAACACAAAATTTTTCCTTTCAGACAGAAACAGAAGAACTATTGGAAGAATCCATAAATGCAGATGAGCATCTCCTAGGGCCAGATGTTCAAGAAAAGTACAAGGACCTGTTGTTGGCGGTGAACAAGGGAAAGATTTCTGCTTTGGACAATTTTAAGACAGAGATCCAGAAAAACCTTGAAGACGAGATTATTAAGCGTTACTTCTATCGCGAAGGATTGTACAAATACTACTTAAAGCACGATGACGCCATTTTGGCGGCAAGAGAACTGTTGTCCAACAACTCTAAATATTCTGGTATTTTAAAGTAAAGCATGCGCATTACGTTTTTCTTTCTGTATATCTGTTCTGGTTTGGTTTTCTCTATAAGTGCCCAAACAGCATTTACAAAAGGGGTGATTCATGATTCTATCCCTGTTCTTGGAGCGGCCAATGAAAGCTTTGCACTTTACTTACCTGAACGTTATCAAGAAAACGAGTTAAGTTCCATTGTTTTTATTTTTGATCCAGGGGCAAGGGCTGCTATAGGTATTGGTTCTTTTATTGAAGTTTCTGAAAAATATGGGCATATTCTTGTTTGCTCCAACAACTCTAGAAATGGTCCATATGAACGAAATTTTGATATTGCCAATAACCTGTTCAACCACATTTTCTCCAACTTCACTGTCAAAGAGGACGAAATGTATATTTCCGGTTTTTCCGGAGGTTCTCGTTTAGCTAGTGCCATAGCTTCATTAACCAACAAATTTGCTGGAGTAATTGGCTGTGGCGCAGGATTCTCTAATATAAAGGAACATATGCCTTCAACACAAAATTATGCCTATGTAGGCCTTTGTGGAGATAGAGATATGAACTACCGAGAATTGCTAGAAAACAAAGATTACCTCAATTTAATTAAGTTCAATAGTACTTTAATAACCTACGATGGGGACCATTCATGGCCTCCGCCAGAACAGATTTCTCGTGCGTTCGATTGGCTTCGCCTACAAAAATTGAAAAAATCGCCCCCTGAGGCTTCTAAGGAAATCTTAGGACTGTACAAATCTGATTATGACAGAATTGGGCCATTTAAAGAAGCTGGTGCCCTTTTGTACGCCTCTGAACAGTATGAACGTATTTTAAAAAGCTATAGCCCAATGGTTTCGGTAGATAGTTTGGCCAAACAATACCAGGAACTCTTGACCTCTGCGGATTATAAGAAAAGGTTGGCCTCTCATACCAATGTCCTAAAAATGGAGCGTAAGTTGGCAGGTAAATTAAGAGCCCAAATAACTTCAGATTTTAAGAATCCCGGAGAAACCGATTTTGGTTGGTGGGAGAAAGAATTGAACAAGCTCAATACGCTTAAGAAAAGGAAAGGTGTTGAAGTAGATAAAATGGTATACCGCATAAAATTTGACCTCTTTGTCAGGGCGTATTCCAGAAAAAATGCACCGCTCTATAGCTCTAATGAAGAACAAGCTGCCCTTGTAGATCGTTTTTTAGATATGCTTTACCCAAGAAAAGAATAGTAATATTTACCAGCACATTGAGAAAAACACCAACGGTCGTTTAAGGCCTATCGCTATGCTATACCTCCCCTTCAACTATTTTCCCCAATAGCCACACAGTGCCACTGCCAATTCGTCCAGATTAACCTTATATTTAATACCCAATAACTGCCTCTCGCAATAGCTATGCGGTACAGTTCTCAACATGGACCATGACCAATTAGCATCTAATGGCCACCAATAGTTATTGCAAGCTTCGCTTGTAACGCTGCTCGCCATAGTCGTGTAGCTGTTATTGAAAAGAGTCAAAAAAACATAAATAGATGAGCAAATACAGAGGAATATTGGATCATGTAGCCAGATATGTTGAATTGTCAGATAGTGAAATAGCGGAGTTTACTTCCATATTAAAGATCACCAGAGTGAAGAAAAGACAATTCATTATTCAACCTGGGTTTGTATCCGAATATCGAAACTATATCGTAGAAGGTGCCGTCCGGGTTTTTTATTTAGATGATGTTGGAAAAGAACATACGGTTAGTATCGGAGTAGAAGATTGGTTCTTCACGGACTTTCACAGTTATCTAAGTAGAACTCCAGCGGAATACCATGCCGAAGCACTTGAGGATTCTGTAATCATACAAATGAAGTATGACGATGTAGAGGAACTCTGTGGAAGAATACATGCTTTATGCCAATACTTTAGGCTTTATATAGAAAGGGCCTTGTCCTATTCTAATCAAAGAGTTATTACCAATATCAGCAAAACTTCTGAGGAGCGTTATTGGGACTACGTTAATAAATATCCGCAAATTGCCAATAGAGTACCACAGTATGTCTTAGCATCCTATTTAGGAATCTCTCCCGAATCAATAAGTAGAATTCGTTCACGCTCCTAACAAAAATTGATTTAAATCAATTTCATACGTTGATTTAGGTCAAGCGTTTTTCTTACCACAGGTCATATTAATCTCTTCACATGTGACGCAACTTTGTCATGTCAATAATTGACAGGTTTAGATTTGGTTCAAGTTTTATTCGACCAATAGTTCTGTAAAACTAAATCCCAACCTTTTTCAAAAAAACAAAGAGAAAAACAAATTAAAAGATTTAGTATGAAAGCAGTAGTGTATAAGGAACGAGCAAAAATTGAGGTCGCAGATATACCAAAACCACAATTATTAAAAGATGATGATGTCATCGTACGTATTACACTTGCAGGTGTTTGCGGTGCAGATTTAGAATTTACCCAAAACGGACCAGAAATGGGTTTATTTAAAGGGATGCGAATAGGTCATGAATTTGTTGGTGTAGTGGACCAAGTAGGTAAAGGCATACATACCCTAAAAATTGGAGACCGTGTTGTAGCCTCAGCCATGTTCGTTGATGGAGATTGTTACTATTGCAAACGCGATTTACCTTCTGCATGTGACCATGGAGGTTTGTTTGGAACCCCCCTATTTGCTCAACATGGTGGTGACGATATCCAAGGAGGCCAGTCCGAATTTATACGTGTTCCTTACGGCAATTCTTCACTATTCAAACTTCCTGAAGGTTTAACTGGCGATGAGCACGATACAAAAGTTCTTCCCTTAGGAGATAATTTTGCTACCGGTTATCACGGTGCATTAAATGCTAATATCAAGACAGGAGAAACCGTAGTGGTTATTGGTGATGGCGCAGTTGGTCTAAGCGCTGTAATGGCCGCTACTTTGTTTGGCCCATCCACTATTATTTTAGTTGGGCGTCATGATAGTCGGTTAGAATTAGCAAAAACTATTGGAGCAACGCATGTTGTAAATTCTAAAAATGAGGACGCTGTAGCATTTGTTAAGTCACTAACAGAAGGAAGAGGTGCAAATTCTGTTATCGATTCTGTGGGCAATAAAACAGCGATTGCACAAGGTATGGAGATGACTCAGGCTGGCGCATCTATAAGTGTACTAGGGTTTGGTCACCTTTATGAACCAGTAGAGCAGCCTTATTCATCGGCTTTGTTCAGAAATATAACCATCCACACTGGTGTTGTAAACGTAGCTGCATACATGGAAAAATTACTTCCTATAGTGGAGAGAGGTGTTATTGACCCTAGTAAGATCTTTACCGATATTTTACCATTGTCTGAAGCAGAAAAAGGGTATGATTTGATGCGCGATCGTTCATCGGGAACGCTTAAAGTTGCATTACGTCCATAACCTTTTTGCATTCGAAATTCATAATCAAATAAAAAATTTAACATGCAAAAAATATTTTTCACATTCATCTTAATCACAATTTTTATGACACAAGTACAAGCACAAAATAACGATCTACAACTGATTGAAAAAACGATCAATTATTACCTCGATGGAATGACTGCACATAATGCAGAGTCTTTTGAAAAAGCATTCCATACCAATGCCACCATGAAGTGGATAGAAAAAAAATATGAGGAAGTAAATGCTATTGAAGCGTTAAGCGAATATGTCAACGCTAATGATCCCGTAAAAACAAAAACCAGCATTATGGCCATAAATATAGCAGGAGATGCAGCAAACGCCCAGTTAGAACTGGAGTATAGCACCTTTTCCTATATTGATTTTATGCATCTACTAAAAATTGACGGGAAGTGGAAAATTGTTAGTAAAACTTATTCGACAAGAACGAAAAGCACTAAAGAATAGGAGAATAAGAATAGACCTATGTGTTATTTTTTTCAGATAAAGTTATGAATACATATTTACTTCCAGTTTTTGCAATTATTATCGGTGTTATTATTGCTTTTATAACCAAGAAACAAAAATCAGTAGGCACTAAGCTCTTACTAGCATTCGGTGGCGCATTTCTATTAGCATTAACACTGTTTGATTTATTGCCAGAAGTGTATCATCATTTAGGTGCCAAACAAACCGGACTTTTTATAATCTGTGGTATCTTATTGCAAATTACTTTAGAATTTTTCTCTAAAGGCGTGGAGCATGGCCATGACCATATACATAAAGAAGATCAAGAGTTTCCGTGGGTGCTATTTATAGGTCTTTGTATTCATAGCTTTTTAGAAGGATTTCCTATTCACCAACATAATAATATGGTGTATGGTATATTGATTCATAAAATTCCGATAGCGGCATTAATAACTACATTTTTATTTCAATCTAGTTATAGCAAAGTTCAAATTATTGGTTTCTTGATAGTGTTTACTGCAATGACGCCTCTAGGCACCTACATATCTAATAATACGGTCTTAGCTGCTGAATATATAGATATTGTTAATGCTATAGTGATTGGTGTCTTTTTGCATATTGCTACAACTATTCTATTTGAAACTGGTAAAGGGCATAAGTTTAATTTATCCAAACTGGTAGTGATATGTTTGGGTATTTCAATCGCTCATTTTATCTAAATGTTCTCAAAAGAAGAGTCAAGACTGTTATAGCAAGAGTTCTCGACTGGATAATCTAATAAATACCTGTACAGAATTAAAGATTGATGCCTGTATTATGGAAGGATTTGACCCTACAGGGGTTGGAAAAAGTTCAAGTTTGGATAGGAAAAAGTTAGATGCTGTTGTTTTAACGGAAGAAGGTTACCCTTCCAAAGAAAATCAATACTTACCAAAAGTGAGAAAGACAAAAGAATCACTTTTTAAAAAAATCGCTCCAAATCACAATAGAAGTATTAATAATATTGGGCATTTAGTTGCCATAAGTAAAGTATTATTTGGAGCTTTGGAACGAGGCTCGCGAAAAAACACTTGAAGATCTAAAAGTTAGAGATGATACTTGGTTCGCAGCAAATATAGATGAGAACATGAAAAACCATTGGGCTTGGTTTCATATTTTAGAACACTCTGCAAATCACATGGGGCAAATAGCTCTTGTAAAAAACAGATTGTCCAAATAATAGCTCCAATGCTTATGCGCCTCAACATTTTGTTGTTTTTCCACAGAGGGGGCCATGTTCAAGGTGAAGAGGAAATTGGAGATATATGCTGGATAGATTTTATTCGACTAAAAGAACGAATCGAGCATACAAACAGCAACCAATAATGAACATAATTTATTATGGCGGAGTCATAGCAAGACTGTTCAACAGCATTTAAAATGGCGATTACGGATAATAAGATACAAACAGATTATAGAACTCGTGTTCATCGAGTTTTTGAATTTATTGACGAAAACTTGGCGTCTGACCTATCATTAAAGGCTGTCTCTGAAGTTGCTTTTTTCTCCCCTTTTCATTTTCATCGGATTTTTAAATTTGTTACTGGGGAGACCTTAAATCAATATGTATCTAGGCAAAGAATAGAAAAATCTGCCTTAGACTTGCTTCATAAGAGCGTTACGACAACAGAAATTGCACATAATTACGGGTTTAGCGATAACTCTTCATTTTCAAGAGCCTTTAAAAAGTTTTTTGGAGTAAGCCCAACGGAATTTAAAAAACAAAACCCAAATAAACATAGCAAGATTCGTCAACTCAAAAGCAAGAATGGACAAGTGTATCCTGACTATGAAAAATACCTTTGCATCATTGACAATCTAAAAAAATGGATAGAAATGAATGCAAAAATTGAAATTAAAGAAACCTCTGAATTGAATCTTGCAGGAGTGACTCACGTAGGGGTGAACGGTATTGAAAGCGCTTTTGAAAAACTCACAAAATGGGCAACACCAAAAGGCTTACTAAAAAATCCAGAAAACAAAATGGGCAGAGTTTTCTATGACAGTTTTAAAGTTACAGCTCCCAACAAGGTTCGTATGGGTATATTTTTGATAGCTCATGAGCCTTTTGAAACAGAAGGCGAGATCCATAAGTTGACAATTGATAAAGGAAAATGTATTGTTGGCCGTTTTGAAATCACCCCCGACGAATTTGAAAAATCTTGGACAGGTCTTTTTCTTTGGATGAATGAACACGGATATAAAAAGAGCATAGAAAATCCATTCGAAATTTATCACAATGATTTTAGGGAACATCCCGAACACAAATTTGTTGTGGACCTATATATCCCAATTGAATGAAAAATGTAACATTAAACGGCATCACTTATCGTTTTGCCAAAGACTTTAAGGACAACCAAGACATTAGACTAAGTTTCAATAAGTTGACTGAGTCCATTTTTGGATTCAGTTTGGAAGATTGGTATCAAAATGGTTATTGGGGCAACCATTACATCCCCTATTCGCTAATGCTCGATGATGAGGTGATATCAAATGTTTCCGTTACTAGAATTGAATTTCTTTTTGGAAATGAGAGAAAAACGGGCATTCAAATTGGGACCGTCATGACAGATGAAAAATACCGGCACAGAGGGCTTAATAAATTCCTTCTTGAACAAGTCATTAATGAATGGGAAGGTCAGTCTGATTTTATATATCTCTTCGCAAATAGCAGTGTTCTTGATTTCTATCCGAAGTTTAATTTTAGAATAGTAAATGAATATCAACACTCAAAACCGCTGAATATTTCTGAAACCCAAGCATCATTTAGAAGATTGAACATAGAGGAAAATAATGACAAAGAATTGCTGATAGAGGCGATAAACAATTCAATTCCAATATCAAAGATATCAATGCGAAACAATACAGGATTAATCCTGTTTTATTGTTTATCATATAAGAAAAACAGCATTTACTATATTGATAAGCTAAACGCTATCATTATTGCAGACATAGAAGGTGACACACTTTATTTAAATGATGTGTTTTCCAACCAGAACATTGATCTGAACTATGTAATAAAAGTCATGTCAGATAGCAGTGTTAAAAGAGTGGTGTTAGGGTTTGCCCCATTAAACCCGGCTGGTTTTAATAGAAATTTGTTAAAAGAAGAGGACACGTTGTTTATATTGAATGGCGGGGTTGACTTTTTTAAGGATAATTATTTTATGTTTCCTGTTCTATCGCATGCTTAAACAGAAATTCTTGCTCAATAATCCGTTCGGTTTGAAAGGAAACTACAATGCAAATTATCGCAACCTAAAAAACAATTGAACAATGAACACTAAATTAGTAATGCTTATGGCAACCCTTTTTGTTGTAAAAGTTATTGTTGCCCAAAGTGACATGGTAAATGAAGGGTCTGGCTCATTTAAAGTTGATGGAGGCAACAATCATCATGGCGATTCAATAACCATTTTCTATCATAGACCCGTAAACTTTACGCAAAACTCTAAGATATTAATGGTTATTCCTGGCGCTGGTAGAAATGGAGATGACTATAGGGATTCTTGGATTGAAACTTCTGAAAAACATAGTGTCTTAATTATTTCGCCATCGTATCCAGAAAAGGAATACAACTATGGCGACTATCATCTGGGGGGTGTTGTAAAAGACTTAAACTTAAGCAAAGGAATTTCTTTTAAGAAAGGCACCAATCAGGTTTTAGTAGATGAAAACATTGTTTTGTTCAACATAAATAACAAAAAAGAAGATTGGATCTATGACGATTTTGATAGAATATTTGAAATGGTTAAAAGAGCTACAAAATCAAGGCAAAAAAAATATGATCTGTTCGGTCATTCTGCAGGTGGTCAAATTCTACATAGATTTGTGTTGTTCAGCCCCAATTCAAAAGCCAATAAAATCCTTGCGTCCAATGCCGGAACATATACATTGCCAGATTACAAAGAGAACTATCCCTTTGGGATGAAAAATGTTGACGCTAGAAAATTAAGAGCTTCTTTCAAAAAAGAATTGGTGCTGTTTTTAGGAGAGCTCGATAATGAGAGTGAAACAAGAGGCAGAATGTTAAGATCAAAAACTGCCGATATACAAGGAACACATAGATTGGCAAGAGGCAAATACTTTTGTAGTTATAGCACAGAAGCCGCCAAAAACCTAGGCATGAAGTTTAATTGGAAACTGGAGGTCATTGCCAATGTTGGGCACAATCAGAAAAAAATGGCAGAATTCGCTGCAAACTATCTGTATGAATAAAAAGAAATGAAACCAAATCCAGAATTTAAAAAAATCATAGCTCCTTATAACGAGGAAATTCAAAAATTGACTTTGGATTTGCGGAATTTTATTACTGATTTGGTGCCCGAGGCCAACGAACTGATTTGGGATAATTACAACGCAGTTGCAATTGCTTACTCAAAATCGGAAAAACTAAAAGACGCGTTTTGTCATATTTCCGTTTATTCAAAACATATAAACTTTGGATTTAATCGTGGAGCGGAGTTGACCAGTAGAACACTAAAATTGGAGGGAAAGGGAAAACTAATAAGACATCTTTCAGTAAAGGATATGAAATCATTTCCAAAAGATGAAATGGAAGCATTGATTTGGGAGGCTGTTGAAGTTTCAGAAAAGCGGAACAAGGAGCTACTGGAGAAAAATGAAAAAACCAAAAGTATTGTAATGTCCGTTTCGGAAAAGAAGATAAGGCCCAACAGGGAAAATCAAATGTAACAACTAGTATAGCTAAGCGTCTCTATGTTTTAATATTTACCGAATGAACCTTAAAGCCATATCACTACTTTCCATTATCCTCTTGATCAGTTGTAAAAGCTCTTCAGACAATAAAGCGCCGCAAATTATCAATGTCCAAAACCAACGTTCATTTAATGGTCATGTTGATCTAAATGAACAGAATTGGATTCATGGATCAGAAGATTGCGATGAAAATATTGACCCTTCTATACAAGTTGTTCAATATGATCAAAACACCTGGATTCTAAGGCAAAACAAATGCTTGAATTTTGAAGCGCCGTTCATGTTTTTATTTTTAGGTGAGGATAAAGCGCTTTTAATGGACACTGGAGCCACTAAAGAAGAAGAAGACTTTCCTTTGCAAGCAACTGTTGATCAAATTGTGAGTAATTGGGAAAAGCAACAGAACAAATCAATAGAATTAATAGTCGCACATACCCATAAACATGGTGATCATTACGCTGCTGATGGTCAGTTTCAGGGAAAACCAAAGACAACATTGGTGGGTCTTGAAAAAAATGATGTGATAGACTTTTTTATGTTCGCAAATTGGCCAAATGACATTGTGGAATTTGAACTTGGAAATAGGGCTCTAAAAGTTATTCCCATCCCAGGACACCAAGAAGCATCAATATCTGTATATGACCCTTCTTCCAAACTGTTGTTGACCGGCGACACATTTTATCCAGGCCGCCTTTACATGAAAGAAAACAATTGGTCATTGTTTAAAGAAAGTATTAATAGGCTTGTAGATTTTTCTAAAAATAATGAGATAGCGTATATACTGGGAAATCATGTTGAAATGTCTTCTAAGAAAGGTGTTAGCTATCCCATGGGAACAACCTACCAACCTGAAGAACACGGGCTTCCATTGACAAAAAAGGATTTATTGAACCTTCATTCTGCTCTTATTGAATTAGGAGACAACCCAACAAGAGGGGTGTATGATAATTTTGTAATCTATCCTCATTAGCGCAATAGTCCCCTAAACCAGCTTTCACGCAACCAAAAAATGGCCTCATCATCCACATTTTAATAAGTTATTTACAATGTAAACCTATTTCTTTACTCAAGCTCTGGATGTTATTTAGTCACATTTGTGCCCACTAAATTGTCTTAATGAAAAGCAAGATCATGAAAAGCAAAGAACTCAAAATAAAAGAGTGCCCTAACGCATTGTTCCCGTTTGCTTTTAGAGTTTTGAACTCCATTGAAGATGCAAAAGAAGTTTCGCAAGAGGTGATGGCAGATTACCTCTCTTCCGAAAGGAAGGATGTAAAGAACCCAAGAAACTATTTGATCAAAAGCACGATTAACAAATCAATAAATCTTAAAAAAAAGAATGATAAAACACTGCCATTGGGCAGTATTAAACAAGAGCCCATTTCAACAAGGTTTGCAGATACCAATCTAAACATTGAAGACATAGCAACTATGTCATTTCAGATCTTATCAAATTCATTAAACATTAATGAAAGGGCCGTCTTCATTTTAAAAGAAGCTTTTAATTACAATCACTATGAAATCGCAGAGGTTTTGTCCATTTCCTCAGAAAATTCAAGAAAAATACTGAGCAGGGCAAAAATCAAATTAAGGTCAATAAAATTTGCACTACCACAAAAAATTGACAAGGCCACTTTAAGCTGTCTTAAAAGCTTTGTTGCGGCTATAAAAAACAGGAATATTTCCCAGTTGAAAAAACTATTGCAAGAAGCCTAAATCAGCGCAGCTCAAATTAAAGTTTGTGGACACTTTCGTTTTTTGCCAAAAAATTCTATTTAAGCTGATTCTTCATTAATTGTCACAGTTCTCAATTGTCATTTGTCTTACTAGTATTAATCTTTTAAAACAAAAAATGGCATATTTAGAGCAGACAAAAAACACAGAGAATTTTTTAGAAGTACTGGTTAGAGACCCCAAAAGATATCTACCAATAATGAGATATCTGGATAATTTAACGCAACAAGAATCTGAATTAACCTGGAAAGAGCGTGAACTTATTTCATTGGAAGTTTCAAAATCCAATGGCGCTGAGTTTTGTGCAGCAATCCACAAAGGCGTTCTAAATTCTTTTGATGAATCTCATCTTCAGGTTAGACAAGAAAGGATTGAACCGGTCTTAAAATTTGTGCGCAAGTTATCGATAGATTCAAAAAATATTTCCGAAAACGACATTAATGGTCTTAGGGCAAAGGGGTGGAATGACCAAACAATTGAAGATGTAATAGGCCTAACAAGTGCAATAACTGTTTACGATATTTTAGCAAATGGTTTTGGGTTTAAAGCAACCCTTCCCGAAACGGTTTTTGAAGAAATGGGAAAAGGAACAATAGATGCAGGAGGTTTTGAGGCTCAATTCAACAGCTTTATACAATAATATTTAACCCGCACGCTGACTTTCAAGCGCTATATCCCACAAAGGGGTATAGTGCTTATTTAATGAAACACTAGGCCTTACTCCATTTGAAATTGTATTCGTATGAGAAAAAACAACTCAATAAAAACTTTGCTTATTAACTGGTTGGCTATCTATCCGCTAATCACCATGGTTTTGTACCTTTTAGAGCCTATTTTATTCAATGTAATACTACCTGTTAAAACTTTGATTCTGACAGTTTTGGTTGTTCCAACCATGTTTTTTATTACTATACCACTAAGCAGGGCTATTTTTAAAAGTATGGCTGAGCTTTGAAAAAACTTCAGCGCCAAAAATGAAAATTTATAACTTTAATATTTAGTCGAAATTTTCAAGGGCAGATAGACGCCATATTTTTAACTTATGAAAAATAGCATATGACCGGTAAAAGCCAAATTTTCTTTGCATGTATACTGTTGCTATTGGCAACAAGTTGTCAAGAAGCAAAAAAGCCAACTATAGCCCTTGTAGAAAATAAGGTTGTGGATTTTGACAATGAAAAAAAAGCTATTTTGGAAACATTGAACAGTGAGACCAAAGCTGCTTTTGATAGGGATTATGAAGCATGGAAAGAAAAATGGGTTCATGATAAAAACATAACAAAAACATACATAGATTTTGCGGATAGTACCTTTTCCGAATCTGTTGGTTGGGATGAAATAAGTAGATTCGTCAAAACATTTATTGAAGAACACCCTGAGCCTGAACCCGTTCCAAAGTTGTTAGAAAAAATAAATGTTAGGCTCTATGGAAACGGAGCTTGGGTTACCTATGAACAACAAGATTCTCTCCGTGGACTAAAACGTGAAACAAGGTTAATGGAAAAAGTAAATGGAGAATGGAAGATTGCGGGCATGCAAACAACGATCTATGGGTTCAATAGTCCAGAATGAAGATTGAAACTTTTAAGCCAAAAAACAAAGAGCTTCAAAAGTATATTGAAAGCTATTACATCCTTACGCATTCAAAAAATGAGGAAAAAGTAAGTTACCTAACATTTCCTACTTTATTTTCTGTTATAGCCATTGTAAGCAACGCGGAGAACATCATTAACCCTAATGGTGTCACTACCCAGTTTTGTCCATCAAAGCCCTTAGAAACGAGTTTGGTTTGTAGATTCAATAAGCCCATTTGTTTTCAATACCAAGGAGACATTAAAGAAGTCTGTATTTATTTTAAACCTTTAGGGCTTAATGCTTTTTTAGAAAACCCTTTGGAAGCATACAGCAATAGCCACTTTGACCCCTTCATTCCCTTTCCAGACTACACAGAGTCCATGATAGCCTTGCTGAAGGTCAATGACAAAAGTTTGCTTGTTTCTGGGTTGGAAGCGTATTGGCTTAAAAAACTTATCGGGTTTGAACACCCCTTCCTTAGTGATGCCATAAATAGGATAGGTGAACAGCCCAATATAACTTCATCTTATTTAGCGAATGAATACGGGGTTAGTCAGAAGACTTTTATAAAGCATTTTAAAAGGCACTTGTGCAAAACACCAACCGAATACAAAAAAATACTGCGTTTTAGGAGAGCGTTGTTGGAGATGCAGCTTTCTGACAAAACAACAAAACTAACCGAACTTAGCTATATAACCAGCTTTTTTGACCAATCGCACATGGTCTCAAACTTTAAAATGTTGACCGGCCTCTCACCAAAAAAGTTCTTTAAAAACCTATCAACCATAGAGAAGAGCAATATCCATTGGATTTTTAACAATGGGTAAATGTTTTACAATTTTAAGACCACAATAATTAAGAGATTTGTAGCTCATCAATTTTAGAAACCATGAAGATTTCCTTGTCCTTTTTACTGTTTGCAATCTTACTTTTTGGCTGTAGCGGTCAAGAAGAAGAATCGCCACCAAAGCTTGTTGACAATTCCAATACCAAAGAAGTCTTGCTTATTGGCACCTTTCATTATAATAACCCAGGTGCTGATCTTGCCAAGACCAAATCATTCGACGTAATGAACGAAAAGTCTCAGCAAGAATTAAAAAAGATTTCGTCCAACATCAAAAAATACAATCCAACCAAAGTATTTGTGGAATGGCCCTACAATGAGCAAAAAGAATTGGATTCCTTATATCATCTGTACACAAAGGGCCAGTACTTTCAAAACGATAGTCTTTCTGACTTTTATCTTAAAAACGAAATATTTCAGTTGGCTTTTAGAACAGCAAAGGAAAACAACCTAAAAACTGTTTATGGTATTGACTATAATGAAACAACATTTCCTTTTGGGGATGTCATGGCCGATATTGAAAAAAGTAATCAACCTGAACTTAAATCAAAGATAGAGGACGCCATTGCCAAATTTACCACAGAGTTTGATAACAAGATTGTATCAGGTGCTTCGCTTTTGGATCTCACCTATTATCTTAACAGCCCAGAAATGCGCAGTTTTTCTAACCATTTTCATAATAATTTAATGTTATTGGCTGGTACGCCTAACGATTTTTCTGGACCTTTTTTAACTTCTGAATGGTTCAAGAGAAATCTATATATGTGGTCGTTAATTCAAAAGAACACAGGCTCGTCCGACCAAAGAATCATGGTTTTGGCCGGAGCAAGTCACGCCGCAATGTTTGAGCTTTTTATAACAGAAAATAAGGGTTGGAAAGTCAAGGAGTTAAATGAAATAATGAAAGAATAGCGAAGAACTTCGGTTGACACAAAAAGAGAATAAGTATGGTTATGTTGGCATCCCAATGAACAAATCTTATTTTTGACCATGCAACAACTAAAGGTATGCGAACTTTTTGCCGGAGTTGGCGGTTTTCGCCTGGGTCTGGAAAATACGGGCCATTACAACGTGGTTTGGAGCAACCAATGGGAGCCTTCCACAAAAGCACAACACGCTTCTTTGGTCTATGAAGCTAGGTTTGGGGCTAAAAATCATTCCAACACCAATATTGAAGAAGTGCCCACATCTGAAGTGCCAGATCATGATGTTTTAGTGGGCGGTTTTCCTTGCCAGGATTATTCTGTTGCCACCACGCTTAAAAATTCTAAAGGGCTTATTGGAAAAAAGGGGGTGCTCTGGTGGTCCATTCATCGTATTCTTACAGAAAAAAAAATAAAGCCTAAGTACCTTTTTTTAGAAAATGTTGACCGTCTTCTAAAATCCCCTTCAAACCAAAGGGGAAGAGATTTTGCGGTTATGCTCAGAAGTCTAAATGATTTGGGCTATGCCGTGGAGTGGAGGGTCATCAATGCAGCGGACTACGGTATGCCACAGCGTAGGAGAAGGGTGTTTTTCTTAGGCTACCATAAGTCCACCGAACTTTATAAAAAAATAAAGAATCCTGTACCCAAAGAATGGTTGTTGGAAAAGGGTGTTGTGGCCACAGCGTTTCCTGCTCAAAATACCACACAAAATATAACGTCATTTTTCTTAAATGAGGATTTGGTATGTCTATCTGAATCCTTTAATGCAGAAAAGTCCCTTTCCCCATTTTTTAACTCGGGCATTTGTGTGGATGGAACTGTGTCCACATTAAAAATCAATTCCCTGTATGATGAAAACCGAACTGTTCTTTCGGATATTTTGGAAAATGGTTCTGCCGGTGAGGAGCTTTTCATTTCCGAAACCGATTTATCAAAGTGGGAGTACCTAAAGGGTGCAAAAAAAGAAATTCGAAAAACCAAAGCTGGTTTTGAGTATAATTATAGTGAGGGCAGCATGGTTTTTCCAGATGCCCTTGATCAACCTTCAAGAACAATTATTACGGGAGAAGGGGGTAAATCACCCTCAAGGTTTAAACATGTGATTGCAACCAACAAAGGTCTTAGAAGATTATCGCCTTTAGAGCTGGAAAGATTGAACATGTTTCCGGACAACCACACCAAGTTAGAGGGAATCTCAGATACAAAGAGAGCCTTTTTTATGGGAAATGCCCTTGTAGTAGGTGTTGTTGAGAAAATTGGAGCTGTTTTGTTTAAAAAAATAACAGAGGTTGAAAAGTAGTTTTAAATCGGACTTAGACAAAGAAAAACAATTATCTAAATTACTGGACAAATATTACAAAAGGCACTTAAAGCGATACTGTTTTAAGAGGGTTTATGCTCTTGAGGAGCAAAAAAAAGGCATAGACCTTGTCCTTTCCAGCAAATTTGTTGATGCTGTTTTTTATATTGATGAAAAAGCGCAATTGGATTATATAAATGATAGTCTCCCCACTTTCGCATTTGAGCTTTTCTATGAAAAAAATGGGATTAAAAAACAAGGCTGGTTGTTTGACCCAAACAAGAAAACGCATTTTTATGCCTTGGTCACCAATATTTATGCTGATGAAGAAAACACGTTTACCTCTTGCAGCATAACTTTTATAAACAGAAAAAAGCTTATTGAGTTTTTAAAATGCCGTGGGTTGACAAAAAAACGGTTACAAGAAATTGTGACCTCCGTGAAAACTTTCCATGGAAAATTAGCGCTAGAGGCACTAAATGTAAAAAGTGAGGGATATCTTTTTTTCTCAAGAAAAAATAAGGCAGAAAAACCAGTAAACCTGATTTTAAAACTAGACTTTTTAATTGAAGCGGGTGTGGGCAAAAAATTTGTGTAACCTTACTTTCTGATCATTCTTATATGTGGAATACCATCTTCAAGATATTCCTCCCCAAAGACTTTAAAGCCTAAACTGGTGTAGAACTTTACTAAATATGTCTGCGCAGAAAGCTCAATGGAATTATCCGGAAACCTTTTCTTTATTTCTTTCAGTGAGGCCTCCATTATAATCATTCCATATCCAAACTTTCGTTCTTTTTCATGTACTACCACTCTGCCTATGCTGGTGTTTTTAAAATAATCTCCTGGTTTAAACACTCGGGTATATGCAACTATTTTATTGTCTTTTTTTCCTAAAACATGGAGCGCTTTTTGGTCCTTGTTGTCCAAGTCTTGATAAACACAGTCCTGTTCCACAACAAAAACCTCACTTCTTAACCGCATTAATTGATAAAGTTCTGTGTTTGTGAGTTCTTCAAATGTCTTTACAACAACCTCCATTAATCCTGTACAATTACATTTTTAGAATCACATTTATCAAACTCAGGTTGAATATTAACATGGTTGATACCGTGTTTGTGATAAACGTGTTCTTCTATTTTGTCCAATATTTCATCAAACTCTGAGAGTTTAATATCTTCTTTAAAATCAATATGGGCCTCTAAATGAATCTCTTCTTCATTAAGCTGCCAAATGTGAACATGATGTACATTTTTTATCGGCTCAATAGTACAAATGGATTCTACAATTTCTTTAACCACAATACTTTTTGGTGTAAAGAGCATCAATACTTTTGTAGATTCTTTTAATAGATCATACCCCATATAAATAAGATAAACCCCAATCGCCATTGTTAATATGGCATCTACCCAGTAAACTTGATAAAATTTCATTAAAAGCCCTCCTATAAATACAGCTACCGAGGCCATCATATCTGTTAACAAGTGTAGGTAGGCTGATTTCATGTTCATGTTTTCATTGGCGTTCTTTTTTAATAAAAGAACGCTAAACCCATTGGCTAAAATACCGAACAATGATAACCAGATAACTAGATTGGACTCTATTTCCTTAGGTTCCATTAAGCGCTCTACGGCCTCAATCATCAATATTACAGCCACTACTACAAGTGTTGCAGCATTAACAAAGGCAGCCATAATTTCCGCTCTTTTGTAACCAAATGTTTTAAGGCTTGAGGCCTTCTTTTTTCCCAAACGTGTTGCTATATAGCTAATGATCAAGGAAAGAACATCACTAAAGTTGTGAAGTGCATCAGATAATAACGCAAGGCTACCAGAGATAATTCCGCCAATTACCTGAGAAACGGTAATGGCTATATTGAGAAGAATGGAAATTAATAGGTTTCTTCCTTTTAAGTCGTCGTGTGAATGTGAGTGACCATGGTGGTGGTGCCCCATGTGTTTTGGTTTATGCTATCTACAGGCTATTTTTTCAATTCTTCTTTCGTGTCGGCCTCCTTCAAATTCTGTGTTCAAAAAAGTTTCCACCATCTCCAGAGCTTGTGGTAGAGCTATAAAACGAGCTGGAAGACTTAATATGTTCGCATCATTGTGTTCTCTTGCCAAGGCCGTTATTTCTTTGGTCCAACAGAGCGCTCCTCTAACTTTTTGGTGTTTGTTAATCGTCATGCTTGCTCCATTTCCACTTCCACAAATTACAATACCAAGATCAACTTTTCCTTCTTCTACATCTGTGGCAACAGGATGCACAAAATCAGGATAATCAACACTATCGGTGCCGTCGGTGCCGTAATTGATTACCTCAATACCTTTGGACTTTAACAGACCAATAATCGCTAATTTATAGTCTGTGCCAGCATGATCATTTCCTATTGCTACTTTCATGGTTATTCTTTTAACTTGATGCTTTACAAAGGTACAATTCTTTTAACGGAGGTATGTTGACAAAAAAATACAGAACCTCTACATTTCCCTAATTGTCAGACATTTGTAAAACAAGTCTATTTGTTTATTGTTTTACTAAAAATAAATTTTGTTTTTCTCTAAAATAATTCCATTACTCATTATTATTCAATCATCAATATCTATTCAATTAAAAATTAATCAACATATAAGAAACATTAAATTCTATTAGTTAACATTTCGTCATTATTTAATTTTTAAAAATTAGCTGTTGAAATCACTTATTAAATATCGTTTATAAGAAGTGTAAATAATTGATTATTAGTCTAATTTCAATGTTATAGATTGTGAACAAAAACTTTTATGTGTTCAAAGCAATTTTTTAATAGATATTTTATTCCACATTTCAACAAGCAATCATTATCATCATTTTTATATTAATTTAAAAAAAAGTAAAATAATATTATTTAATAGTGTTAATAAAACTTCTTCTTGATTTGGATTAGTTTTATGTTACTTCAGTAGCCAAGGATTTTAATTTGTAATTTTCCGGAAATTAAAAATATAAATGTCAAAGAAAAAGAAGAGGACAAGAAGTCAAAGAAAGAATGAGATAACGAAAGGCATTTTTACAATACTGGAAAAAGAACCCTCCAAAAGTTTTAATTACAAGCAAATTGCTGCTAAACTTGGGATTACAGATACTAAGGACAGAAATGAATTAATTAAACGGCTAGGGCAGTTAAAATCAACCGATAGAATCATAGAAGAAGGTCGCGGAAAGTTCAAGAAAAAGCCTTCTTTGCACACTTATTTTACAGGAAAAGTGGATTTGACCTCAAGCGGAAATGCTTATATAGTGGTTGATGAAATGGAAGATGACATATTTGTTCCCTATAACAGGTTAAATAAGGCTTTGCATGGCGATAGTGTTGAAGTTTTTCTTAAACCCCGGCGTAATGGGAAAAAACCAGAAGGTGAAATAGCGAAGATTCTAGAACGAAAAAAAACATCATACGTTGGTATTGTTGACAAACAAAAAACCTTTGCTTTCGTAAGACCATCAGACTCCAGAATGTACAAAGACATATTCATTCCTCTTGAGAAGCTTAAAGATGCAGAAGACGGGGATAAGGTTTTAGTTGATCTAGGTGATTGGCCTAAAGATGCTGATTCTCCGTATGGAGAAGTAACTCAAATACTTGGAAAACCAGGAGAGCACAACACAGAAATTCATTCTATTCTAGCAGAGTATGGATTGCCATATGAATTTCCTTATGAGGTGGAACAGTTTGCGCAGACATTGGATACTTCCATAAAAAAAGAGGAGATTGTAAAACGGAGAGACATGAGAGATGTGCTCACCTTTACTATTGATCCTAAAGATGCCAAGGATTTTGATGACGCACTTTCCTTTAAAAAACTGGAAAATGGCAACTTTGAAATAGGAATCCATATTGCAGATGTATCCCATTATTTGCAGCCGGATACGATTCTAGAAGATGAAGCTTATGAAAGGGCAACTTCGGTGTATTTGGTTGATAGGGTCGTTCCAATGCTTCCAGAGGTTTTATCCAACAATGCATGCTCTTTAAGGCCCAATGAGGAAAAATATACTTTTTCTGCCATTTTTGAAATGGATGAAAAATCTAATTTGACCAACCAATGGTTTGGAAGAACAGTTATTAATTCGAATGAACGTTTTGCATATGAGGAGGCGCAACATATTATAGAAACGGAACAAGCTACTATTCCCGAGGGCATTTCTATTAGAGAAGGTAGCTACAAAGTTTCTAAAGAAATAGTTGATGCTACACTGACTTTTAACAGGCTTGCCAAAATCATGCGCAAAAAACGAATGGATGATGGTGCCATTTCTTTTGATAAGATTGAAGTTAGATTTAACCTTAATGAAAATAACGAACCAGAAGGGGTTTATTTTAAAGAAGCAAAAGATGCCAATAAGCTTATTGAAGAGTTTATGCTCTTGGCAAACAAAAAAGTAGCCGAATTTATAGGCAAACAAAAAAAGACATTTGTTTATCGTATTCATGACCGCCCAGATGAAGATAAATTAATAGCTCTAAATGGGGTTATTTCAAGATTTGGACATAGTATTAACCTAAGAGATAAAAAGAGCATCAATAGTTCTTTAAATCAGTTATTGCAAGATGTAAAAGGAAAGAAAGAACAGAATTTGGTAGATACTTTGGCAATTCGAAGTATGAGCAAGGCCATTTACACTACAGAGAATATTGGTCACTATGGGTTGGGTTTTGAATATTATAGTCATTTTACATCACCAATAAGAAGATATCCCGATGTAATGGTACATAGGTTGTTGCAGCATTATTTAGATGGCGGAAAGCCACCAAAGCAAACTATATATGAAGAAAAATGCAAGCACTCATCAAACATGGAATTGTTAGCTTCCAGTGCGGAGCGTGACTCTGTTAAGTATATGCAGATCAAGTTCATGGAAGATCATAAGGACAGTGAGTTTTTAGGGGTGATATCTGGAGTAACGGAATGGGGAATATATGTAGAGATTATAGAAAATAAATGTGAGGGAATGGTTCGGATACGTGATATAAAAGATGATTACTATGTTTTTGATGACAGACAATTTGCAATTATTGGAGAACGTTCCAAACGAATGTATCAACTAGGAGATGAGGTAAAGGTAATGGTCAAAAGCACAGATTTGATCAAACGGCATTTAGATTTTTCGTTGATTGGTAAAAAATAAGGATACTTTTTTGGAATAAATTTTGTTATGCATTGAGAATCAATTTATAACTTATGAAAACAGTAAAGGTTTTATTGATATTGTTCTCTTTTCAAACATTATGTGCACAAGAAGAAAAGATTACGCAAGAACTTGAAAGATTTACAGAAGTAAAGGGTTTTGATGGTCTTTCCATAAACCTTATAAAATCTGATGTAAACAGAGCCGTCATAACAGGTGCAAACACAAAAAAAGTTGCCATTGTCAATAATACAGGTGTTCTAAAGCTGCGGATGGAAATAGATAAAATCTTTAGCGGTTATAGAACACTTATAGACCTATACTATACAGAAGAACTTAAGGTAATAGATGTAAACGAGGATGCAAGAATATCTTCTGAAGAACCATTTATTCAGGGTGTTTTAGAACTTAAAGCACAAGAAGGTGGAGAATTGGCAGTTAATTGCCAAACAGAGCAGCTTTTAATAAAGGCAGTAACTGGAGGAGAAATCTTAGTGAAAGGGTTTTCAGATAATCAAGATGTTATAATCAATACTGGGGGAATCTATGATGGTAAAGGTTTCAAAACAAAATACACCACAATTACAGTAAATGCCGGGGGCAATGCAAATATTTATGCAACTGAATATGTGAAGGCCAATGTTAAGGCAGGAGGGGAGGTTTTGGTATATGGAGATCCATTGAAAATGGACGAAAAAACAGTATTTGGAGGTAAAATAAAAAGAGTGAACTGAGAAAATGATCGAAGACATTCAAACGGCTATTCCATTAGGGTTTCTATTAAGCTTTATGATAGGACCAGTCTTCTTTGTTTTATTGGAAACAAGTGCTACAAAAGGTTTTAGGGCCGGTGTAAGTTTTGATGTTGGGGTTATTATAGCAGATATTGTTTTTCTGGTCATTGCCTATTTTAGTAGTTTCCAGTTGTTGGAAAACTTGAGTAACCAACCAGGTCTATTTGTATTTGGCGGAATGATTTTACTGGTATACGGAATAGTAATATTCATTAAAAAAGCCTCAAAAAAAGATAATGTAAAAGCTTCAACGGGAACGTATTTAAACCTTATCATTAAAGGCTTCTTGCTAAACTTCATTAATATTGGGGTGCTTGCATTTTGGTTGGGATTAATTGTGATTGTTGGGCCCAGTTTGGACAATAGTCCAAATAGAATAATAGTCTTTTTTAGTACTGTTATCATTGTTTACTTTGCCACAGACCTTATTAAGATATTGCTTGCAAAGCAACTTAAAAAGTATTTGACACAAGAAAGGATTGTATTAATAAAGAAAGGATTGGGCATAGTTTTGATAGTATGCGGAATAGTATTGATTACAAAAGGGTTTTTACCCAAAGAAAAATTTAATATTAAAGAAGGTATTGAAAGAATAAGCGAATAAAAAACCCAGCAATTTTGCTGGGTTTTGAAGAGGCATCGAGCGGATTCGAACCGCTGTACAAGCTTTTGCAGAGCTGTGCCTAGCCACTCGGCCACGATGCCATTTTAGTGGTGCAAATGTACTACTTTTTTAGCTTACCCAAACCATTATCTTGGCCTTTTGGCCTCTAAAACCACGGTGACACTTTCCACATCTCCCCCAATAGGAGGGTTAATTTTTGAAACTTGAACTTCAGCTGTAGTCACAGACTCTATTTCTAGAAAAACACGGTTCAATATCCTTTTGGCAACATGTTCCAGAAGATTGGACCGGATATCCATTTCTTCCTTAACAATGTTGTTCAAATGAACGTAATCAACGGTTTCCGTAAGTTTATCAGATAGGGAAGGTTTGGATAGATCAGCATAGACCTCAAGGTCCACTCGGTAATCACTGCCAATTAACATTTCCTCTTTAAGGCACCCATGATTGGAGTGTACCCTAATGTTATTTAGTCTAATTTTCCCCACAACGTATTTGTTAAGCGGGACAAAAATAGGTTAAACCAAATAATTAGTACATACACCTACAATTGCTAATACCTTGGAAAAGATCTAGACCCACAGTTAGAACGTGGGTACCAGAACTGTACCCTAGAATTTCATTGGTAATTACCTGATACGAATAACCAAAATAGAAATCACTCTTTTTTAGACCAGCTATTGGTGCAATATATAATGGTTTTCCTACTTGATCATTTAAAAAACGATAAGTAAGTCCAACATAGTAATAATCCTCAAAATCATGGAACCTGAATTTTGCGTTCACATCTGTAACGGAACGGCCATCACTTTCAAACCATTGGAAGAAAACGGAGGGCTCTAATTCCAACTTGCTGTTTTTGTTTTTAGATATGCTTGCTCCGGCATACACGTAGTAATTTCTTAACGTGTTCGGCTCAAATACAGGGTTGAACTGCGCTAAATCCTTGTTTAGGATGTTAGAAGCATTTGCACTGATATAGAATTTGTTTAAACGATACAGAATACCTAAATCAAAATTATGGTTGGTTGTTGACTTATCATCTGTTGGTAGCTGACCATTATTATCCACAAAATTCTCTACATCAATTCTAAATTGATTAAAATTATAGGATATACCAAAAGAAAGGAAAATATCATCATATCTATTTAAAATAAGATGATGAGCAAATGAAACCCTGGCACCCCTTTGTTTTGTTTCTCCATTGCTATCATTGTACATGAGCATGCCAATCCCGGACCGGTTTCCTATTCGTGCATCTGCGGCCAAGGTTTGTGTATCAGGAGCATCCTCAATACCCACCCATTGTGTTAACCCGTTAAGTCGAACTTTAATATGATCTCCAATTCCGGCGTAGGTTGGGGACATTAAAAAAGGATTGTCCGCAATGTATTGGGAAAGCTGCGGAATGGTCAGTTCCTGGGCCTTCACGCCAATGGTTAGCGAGAGTATAAAGATAGAGGTATATAGTTTTTTTAACATGATGTTGTAGGTTAAGCTATCATTGTCGATAAAGGGTAAAATGTCCAATAAATTCACGGTCATCCGTCTCGCCCTGAAGCTTAATGATGTACCAGTAGTCACCAGTGGGAAGGTCGCTGTTGTTGTATATTCCATTCCAACCACTATCGCCATATCCCATACGATAGAGCTCTCTACCATAACGATCAAAAATGATCATTAGTACGTTAGGAAAGGCCTCTAGGTTATCGGGTAACCAGCGATCGTTTAGACCATCACCGTCAGGAGTAAAGAAATTTGGAGTTTCTATGTCTATGAATTCCATAAAAATTTCCATTGTAACCTCACATCCGTTTTGATCAATAACGGTTACAGGATAAGTATCTGTTCTATTTATTATAAAAGTGTTATCAGTTCCATTATCAACATCTCCAAAGAAGAAAGTATAATCTTCTAGACCTCCTTCAGCCGTAGCTGTAATTTCATTGATATTACTGTTTTCTAGAACAAGTGTTAATGGCTCAAATCCGGTAATGCTGAAATCGATGGTGTTTGGACAACCATTTGAATGTAAAATGGTCAGTGTGTGGTCACCAGCCGGGATATTCGTAAAGTCCGAGGTCAACTGCATCATCGCAGGATCTGAAGTATCCAAACCATAAAGCACATCCCCAGAAACCGTTGGGTCTTCAAACACTATTTCCAAACGGTTGGTTGGCAGATTACCAGAACACTCATAAATTGGTGTTACGGTGGCGGCCAAATTAACGCCTGGGTTAATCTCAACAAAAACATTGGATTCACAACCTTGAGCGTCTCTTACAAACACCACATGGGTTCCTGCAGGAAGGTTTTGGAACAAGACCTGGTCTAGAACATAGTCTGCATCGGCATTGGAATTGAGACTTGATTCGTAAGGTGCTGTTCCACCGGTAATATCTAATTCAAAAGAACCGTCGGCACTGTTGAAACATACTTCATGCATTACATTTATTGCCTGAACTTGAATAGGTGCTGGCTGAATTATTTCAAACTGGAAGATTTCAAAACAACCATTTCTATCTTGGGCAATAACATCATAAATACCAGGCGCAAGATCAGTAAAAGTATTTTCTGTATCAAACTGGTCAAGGTTGGGGGTAATGGCATAGAATATTTCACCAGTTCCACCAGAAACCTCAACAGTAATGGTACCATCTTCTAAACCGGCACAGGTAACATCTGTAGATTCTTGTCTATCTATTTGCAACGGAGCAGGATCAATGATGTCAATCACTGTACTTGTTGCCTGACAATCCACACTAATAACATGAACATAGTATTGACCTGCTACAAGACCAGCAAAGTCACCTGTAGTTTGAGGCCCAGCTACCGAAGCAGTCAGCCCAGGGTCAGAAAAGAGTTCATAGCTATAGTTCCCAAGACCACCAACAGCTGTTGCTGCTATGGTGGCAGATGCCTCGCCCGTACAATTGATCATGGCGGCACTATCATCAATATTAATTGATAAAGGAACGATAGGGTCAACCGTTACTTGATTAGAGATCATGGCCTCGCAGCCAAAAGCATCACGGACATAGTACTGGTATGGACCTGCTGGCACTGTGAATGTATGAGTTGTTCCTCCAGCCATTGCTGCATATGAGCCAGGGCTTCCATCTACACTAAATTCATAAGGTCCAGTACCACCTGCTGCTGAAAGCTCTATTTGGGCTTGAGCGGTACAGGTAAGTTGTGTTAACTGAATCAAATTTGCCATAACTTCAGCAGGTTCGGAAATGGTAACCTGAATGGTTTCCATACCACAACTCCATCCGTCAGATACAGTAATACTATATATTCCGGCCCCAATGTTGTTAAAAACTGGACTTGATTGGGCACCAGAAGAAGAAACAATAGTTGTTCCGGCGGGATCATAAACATTCAATTGATATTGATAAACTCCTTCACCGTTCAACACATTAATGGCAGAAACAGTCGCATTGGTATCACCGTAGCAAACCAAGTTTGTTGGGGTTGCATCAATATCTGCAGTAATTGGCGTTGGTTGTACCAGTACAATAGGCTCATTGATGATACAGCCCGCGTTATCCGTTATTTGAACATCAAATGTTCCGGCAGAAAGACCAGAGAATACAAAACTTACAACATTATTGGCGTTGTATACCTGAGCGGTTGTCGTATTGGTCAATTGAATATTATATGGTGTAAACCCACCATCAGGAGACACTTCGATCTCACCTTGGTCATTGGAACATGTAACGTTGGCCGCCTCAACAGGTGTTGCGGTTAAGGCCCTATCCGGAGAAGCTATGGTTACCGTGTTTGAGTCTTCGTTACATAATGGGTTGGCGGTTTCGGTTACCCTTACATAATAATTTCCTCCCGAAAGACCTGTAATTGGTCTTGGGTTTACGCTGGTATCTGTATTCACTAAGGGACCAATAGGATTGTTGGAACTATCAAAAACCTGATAATCATATGTTCCTGTATATCCTGTTATATTGATTTCTAAAGCTCCATTTGTATCTCCAAAACAGATGGCGGGAGCCGTTGCTGTCGCAACCACTTCAATCAAATCATAAGGAAGAATTTCATATGGAGCAGTATCTACGTAACAACCTGTTGTTGTGTCCGTAATTCTGAAGGTATAACTGCCAGAATCGGTTAAATCAAAAGTTGTGGTAACATTTGTTGGTGTTCCTGTAAGTGTGCCCAAGGCATTGCCTACTGGCAACAATTCATAGGTATAGTTGTTTGCAGGATTTCCATCATCTGTAACCGTAATCAAAACTTCCTCATCATTGTTACATGTAATTGCTAAGTTTTGAGTTACTGCCACAGTGAACACATTAATTGGCTGAATAGGTGCAACTATTGCTGTTTGTGGACAAGAGTTGGCATCCGTTACAAATACCGTAATGTTTTGTACAGCTCCTGTATCTACTACATCAAATGTATTTGCGGTCTGGAAGTTAACGTTGTCTATACTGTACAAGTAAGGCCCTGTTCCTCCGCCCGCAGCAACGGTAATGGTTGATGTATTAACCGTATTACTAGCGTTACACAAGAACGGTGTTGCCGAAGCAGAAACCAACAAAGCAGTAGGCTCCGTAACGGTTTCATCATGGAAATCATCACAAGACCTAGATGAAATTACGCGCACACGATAATCTCCTTGAGGAAGGTTATCAAAAATGGCACTGTTTTGTGCAGCTCTATATGGTGTAACAAGGTTAGAAGTTTCGTAAAGCTCGTAAGTATAAATCGGATTGACTGCAGAAGCAGGATCCAATTCTACAGTAAGACTTCCATCGGAACCACCATTACAACTTACAGGATTCATAATCACATTGGTAATAACGGGATCTACTTTATCGTCTAAATCTTGAGTTACCGTAACCACACATGGAGTTACAGTATCCCCATCTGTAACCGTAAAGGTGTAGGTTCCTGGTTGTACAAGCCCTGTAAACACACCGGATGTATTGTTTGCTGTTGTAAATCCATCAGGGAAAACCACATCGTAGTTTAGGTTGGCAGAGCCACCAGTTACATTAATGGTCACATGTCCACCTGGATCAGGGGTACAATCAATTGGTTTTACCACAGTTGGAGTTGCAGTCATCGCATTGAGCAACACTACTGGTCCAACCAAGGTATTACAAGCCCATTGATCTTCTATATACACTTCATATGACCCTTCACCTAGACCACTGAAAACAGGGTTTGTTTGTGGAGAACCAACATTGGCTCCATTTCGAACAAGTTGATACGTATAGTTGCTTCCTTGACCACCCGTTACAGGGTTAGCTGCAGGAATACCCACTACTTCAATTTCACCTTGAAGATTAGTACAATTTTCTTGATTGATTTGTAAATCAGCTACAATTGGAGCAGGGTCTACCAAGTTTTCATTTGGCAACTGGAATTCACATCCGTTTTGATCTGCTACCCAAACCTGATAATCAGTTCCTGGGCCAACACCACCAGCTAAACCAGAGAACAGCGGTGAAGCCTGATAACTTCCAGGGAATGTTGGTGCAGGATTGGAAGCCAAATCTACGAAGTAGGTATAGCTACCCCATCCTCCAGCAGGGTTAATAATTTCGATACTACCATCACCAAGAGCACAAGTTACAGGAGTAACTTGGGTATTTGCAGAAATGCCAACACTTGGACCTGCAATATTAAATGATTGCGTATAGGTACAAGCTGATCCAGGAGGGTTTGTATCCTCTACTTCAATGAAATATGTTCCAGCTGCCAGGGTGCTTATAGTGAAACTACCATCTGCATCTGAACCAATTGAAGTAACATCATCTGCCAAGTTGGTTGGCGTGTTGTTTACATCATAATATAGCGTATAATTTGTTGCGCTTGCATAAGTTACAGCACCAGCATCTTGAAGATCAAACTCAACCGTACCGTTGGTGTCACCAAAACAGGTAATATTGGTTGTGTTCACCACAATTAAATCAAGCACTTGTGGATCAACGACTTCATGTGACACAGCAATGATACATCCAGTCACCGTGTTTCTAACCTCAAAGTTATGGGTTCCTACGGCCAAACCAGTGAAACTTCCTGAAGGTTGAAAAGCACCTGCAGATAAAAGTCTGAACTCATAGTTAGCTGGGGTTGTTACAGAAGTTGTTATAGAACCTGTAGCGGTAATAGTGATGTCTTCACCGGTTACACAAGTAGCGGCTACGTCAACTGCTACGCTTGCGCTTAGTAATTCATCAAATGGATTAATAGTCTCCGTTACTGTTGCAAAACAACCATTGCTGTCATAAACATTTATGGTATAGCTTCCACCTGCAGGATCTGTCTCAGTAAATACATTGCTTGCTCCAGACTGAACAACTACAGGGGCTTCAACAGGAACAGTGTTAGGGTCATCTTCTTCAATAAACTCATAGATAACATAGGTTCCGCTACCACCCACAATTGGTCCCGTAGGCAAAGGAGTAGTCCCAGTATTCACGGTAATGGTTGCGTTGTCCCTATTGTTTCCAGTGGCACATCCAAACTCAACTACTTCTGTTGACACATTGGTAATCGGATCAGGCTGTGTAATTACTTGCGTTAGTGTTGTGGTACAACCATTCGCTGCTGTAACCTCGATAGTATAAGTTATTCCAGCAGCGGTTCCCTCTAGACCAGCAAACGAAGCCGTCGAAGCACTGTTTGAAGCAGGCAAAATTGGGAACACTGCGGCACTTCCTGGGCCAGAAATAATTTCAAAGGCATAAGGGCCTATACCATTATCAATAGCACTTACATTAATGGTTCCATCATCATCACTGTTACAAGTAACATCAGTGTTTGAATCTATGCTAAAGGATGGCATAATTGCTGGGTCAACAGCTATATTTGATACTCGTGTACAGGGAGTTGAGGTATTATTGTCAAAAATGGTTATGGTATAATTCTCAACTGTTGTTGTATTAAAGACAAAAGGATTGCTTGGCAATGCAGTTCTGCTCACCACAGTTCCCGTTCCATCAACAATTTCGTAATCGTAGCTTCCTGCAAACCCCAAGTTGTCGCCAGAACCTGAAAGGACCTCAATGGTTATTTGGGCATCTGGAGTTCCAGAACAATCCAATAGTTTTGTAAGTGCGATATCCACCTCTAGAATAGGATGAACCGTAACCGTGCTTGTAGCAGAACAACCATTGCTATCCAAAATGGCAACATTGTAAGTTCCGGCGGTTACATTATTGAAGATACCTCCGTTGTCCGCATATGTAGCTCCGTTGTCCAAAGAATACAATACCTGAGCGGCAGCACTAGTTACCGATATGGTAACTGTTGACGGGTTGGTGCAGTTGTCCACCACGATTCCATCAATTGTTGGGTTTGGAGTAAGTGTTAATGCAACATTTCCTAAAGGCGCAGCACAACCATATTGATCCTCCATGGTCACATGATAATTTCCGGCAGGTGAGTTTGCAGGAATCTCTATTGGGTTGTCCGATGTAGATACGATTGTAACAAAAGGAGCTGGTCCGGTTACAGTATAAGTGTATGTACCGCCACCACCAAATGGACTTTGAACCTGGATTAATCCTGGATTATCACAGCTTATATTTTGTAGGACAATTGGCGTTCCTGTTAACGGATCCAATTCTTCCAATAATTCATTTTCAGTAGCACCAATACAGCTATCAACTCCACCGCCGTCTACCTCAACTACTTCTATAAAGTAATTTCCTGCACCAAGACCTGGTATGGTAACATTTTGTGGCGATGAAAACGCAACATTTCCTCCACTATTAGCTACGGAAACAGGAGCACCAGAACTCATATCAAAGACTTCCCATCTAAATTGCGGTCCAAAAGGAGCTTGAGTATCTGTAACGGTATATGTTATACTTCCATTTGTTGCTCCAGAACAGGTTGGAGTTATCGTTGATGTGATGTCTAACGGAATGGCAATTAAGTCGTTTACATTGACACTACTTTCCCTTACACAACCTGCAAAATCCCTTACATAGAATGTATACGTTCTACCTGGCACCAACCCCAAAAATGTATGTGTTGTACCTAATGGCAAAGGAGCTGTCCATGTGGCCGTAGCGGGATTAAAGTTTGCTGGGTCATCTGAATACGTGTATTCATAAGGATCCGTTCCGTTCTGCCCTCTTACGGTTACCTGTAATTCGTTACAGTTAACAATAATTGGTAAAATGGTAATATCTAAATCATCCAATGGATATGGAATGATAAATGGAGGAAAATCAGTTTGACATACGGTGTTATTTGACCCATCCACTATTCGCATAGAAGGGTTTACGACATTACCAGAGTTGTATCCTGTAAATTGGTCAGTGGTTCCAGGTGTAGTATTGACAACCCATGTTGTTCCTCCGTCCGCGCTAAATTGAATAGTTCCCAAAGTAGTTGGGTAAGCAGTGAACTCAAAACCAAAATCATTAGGATCTCCTGTACATGTAGCTGGCGTAACACCTAAAATTGTAGCCGTAAGCTCATCTGGATTAGCAATATTTACCGGTGTTTCGGAAACTGTACAGCCTGTGGCATCGGTTACATTTATAGTGTAATCTCCTGGCATTAGGTTGAAGTAGGTTCTACTGGTTGTCAATACATTAGTATCTGTTTGGTCTGAAGCCCCTGCGTTGTCAAGGTCAATAATCTGAATGATGTATGGACTGATTCCAGAAGTAATATCAACAAGAATGGAACCTGTACCATCATGACAAAGAGGGTCCGTTGGTGTATTGGTAATAGTTAATGGAGTTGCAGGATTAACGGTTACAGTTTCAACGTAATCACAGTATGCATTTGCTGCTGAGGTATCTCTAACATAAACATCATAGTCTCCATCATTTCCTGCTGTTACGGCAAACGTGTTTGTTGCAGAGAATAACCCTGTAGGGCTTGTCGCTGTTGGCACAAATGCATATTCCAAATTCGTTAGAGCTGCTGGGGCAGTTACGGTTATGCTTCCATCGGCACAAGTGCTGATATCAACAACATCAATCGTTGGAGCCGGGTGTATGGTGACATTTTCTAATGTTCCAGTGCATCCAAAGCCATCCCTTACGTTAATGGTGTAATTTCCAGATGGAAGATTTGTAAATGTATGTGTTGTTGCAGTTGACGGAGTTGGTGTTACCCAAGGCCCTCCATCTAAACTAAATTCATAATCATTATTTCCAGCAGTCACATCAATTTGGATTGTACCATCATTGTTCCCACCATAGCAGGCAGTAAAAGTATAGGTGACTGGAATAAATGGAGCAACTGTCAACGCAGTGTCTATTGGGTCCTCGCAAAGATTTGCATCTCTTGCGCGCACGATATAATCTCCGGCTGCAAGACCTGAGAATATTGTTGAATTTTGGTAGGCAGTAATCACTCCGCCAACACCATCTTCTAATTGGTACTCATATGCCGGCGTTCCCCCGGTAACAGAGGCCGTAATGGTTGCACCTCCATTTATACAGGTTATGCCATCAGTAATCACTGCTGTTGTCTCTAGAACAACAGGTTCAGCTAACGCTTGTGTTAATGGAATAGAACAAGTATTGTCCAATACATCTCTAACCTCAATGTTATGAGGAGCTGCAGCTGGAAGGCCTGAAATTGTTACTGGACTTGCAAAAGCAGTAGTATATGGCCCTGCTCCTCCTAGTCTATATTCAAAACCATTTACAGCGTCGAAGTTTTCTACTTCAAAAGTGATTGTCCCGTCATTGGCTGCATTACAGGTAATATCTGAAAAACCGGTTATTGAAGCTCCAAAAGCATTTCCGGCCTCTACTTCAACATCTACGGTCAATGTTCCAGCACAAACTTCAGGAGTTTGGGTAGCTTGTATATTATCAATGGCAACATCATTTCCACTGGTGCCCGTAGCAATGGTCCTAATAACGATATCAATTGTGGTGTTTGCGCCTGGATTTAGCGCAGGTATTGTAAGGTTTTGCCAGTCGTTAGGACCGGTATTTTCTGGAATTAAACCTGTTGTTCCACTAGAAATAACCACCCCAAATGGATCAACAAGCTCTACAAGGATGTTGGGTTCGATAAGACCACTACCTTGATCAACTAAGTTAAATACCGCTAAGGAAAACTCGACATCTCTATTGGGAATTACCTCAACATCTTCTTTAAAATAGACAACGGTGTTTACTCCAGGGTTACCTACGTTTACGGCTAAATATCTTCCGTTAGGAGTCAGGGACGCATCGTTTGGACTTGTCCAAGCACCAAAAGGAGCTACAATATTGCTGGTAACACTATATTGTAAATCATTGATCTGGAAGTTGGCGTCCGGACATGTACCCAGAGAGGCATCCTGAGATTCATAACAGTAGAAAGCAGTATCGACTTCGGGGATTGGAATGTTGGGCCCAACACCAAAATCTTCAGTTAACAGCACACTTGGCGCAGGGGGTGTATTGTTTGTATAATTAACGGTAATAGTGTGCGATCCAACCAGCACATTATCAAACACATTGGATGTGCTTGGGGTGTTTGGAGTTGCATCAATCTCGTAAGTATAACTGTATCCTGCATTATCAGGAGTTATTGTAATTATTCCCTCACCATCACATTCGTAATCTATTGAAGTCGTTACACCTGGAGGGGTTGGCTCTGGGTCAATAGTTACCGTCATTGGGAATGTACAATTGTTTGCATCCCTAATATATAGAGTGTGGGTTCCTGGAAGCAAGAAGCCAATTGGACTGGCAACATAGTTTGTGCCTCCATCAAAGCTGTATTCATATGGTGCTGTACCTCCAATAGCATTCGTAATTCTTACCTCAGCCCCTAGGCCTGGGTTACATTCTGCCAATTGTGTTACTGCAGCTGAAGCGGAAAGCGTAAAGGGCTCCGTTATGTTATGGGCTTGTGAAATGTCACAATTATTGGCATCCCTTACCCTAATATCATAATTTCCAGCGGCCTGATTTACAAAAGTATTTGAAGTTTGATAGGTTGTTCCGTTATCAATACTATATTCAAATGGAGCTTCTCCTCCTGATGCTGTTATGGTAATAGTGGCCTGAGCCTCACCACTACACTGAATTCCAGTGTCTACAATGGACAATGACAATGGAGCATCTTGAACAATTGTAAGATCAAAAGAAGCTTCACAAAAGCCAGCATTACCAGCATTGTCTCGTACATAAACATCATAGTCCCCTGCGCCTGTTATGCTGACTGGGTTTGTTGTTGCAAAATCACCTGGTGTCGGAGCAACTCCATCACCTACAATTGCATATACATAGTTGTTATCACCTCCAACAGCGGTAATGTTTACATTAGTGCTGGTTGCACATGCAGTAATGTTTGGAGCGGAGGCAATGACACTTAATTCTGGATTTATGGTAATTGATGCAGAATCTGTACAACTTTTACCGTCTCTCACATCTATAGTATACGTTCCATTGGTTAGACCAGCAAACACGTTGCTTGGCCCAAAAGCACCGCCATTAAGGCTATATTCAAAGTTGCCATCACCACCGGAAGTTACATTAGCGGTAAGGGTTAACCCGATAGCATCATCATAGCAGGTATCGTTTGGAACAATTGCAAGTACCGGCGCAATAGCTGGATTAAGATTAAAGGTTGTGGTAACCACGCAACCATTGGCATCGGTTACGGATGCAGTATATGTTCCTGTTTGGGTAAGCGAACCAAAAGCACCAGTAGAATTTGTGCCGAAAGGTGTAGTATCTGGATTGGTTAGGCTATAGGTATTACCACCCCATCCTCCTGTTGAAGAAAGGATTACGCTTCCATCTGTAGGACATGTTGGTTGTGTTTCCGAAGCACTTAATGTTAGTGCTGCGGGAGGTGCATTTATTGTTACGTTGGCAGTTGCCGTGCAAGTTGTTAGATTATCCGTTACAACAATAGTATAGGTTCCATCGTCCAAACCGGTCAATGAAATTGAACCGTTGGTTTGTGCATTTCCTGAAAAGTTTGCAGGACCCGTAACGCTATAATCGAAATCGGTATTAAAATCTGCTACGGTAAACAAAAGTTCGCCATCAGTATCTGTAAAACAGGTAATGTTGCTCACCAATTGTCCAACAACTGTTATTTCAAAAACAGGATCTATGGTAAAAGTTTCGTTGTATACGCAGCCTTTGTTGTCTGTTACTCTATACGAGTAGGTACCAGGAGCTAGGCCATCAAAATCAGCCGCATTGCCAGTAATTGAAGTTGCAGCAACAGGTGCCGGTGCGGTAATTTCAAATACGAAAGGTGCATTTCCGTTAACTACTGTTACTGTTACATCTGATGTTAAGGCAGGACAACTAGGTGTTGAAGCCGTAAAGGTTAAATCTGTGGGTGGATTTAGAGGGTCTAAGGTAATTGCATTAGTGGTAAATGTACAATTGTTAGCATCTCTTATGGTAATGGTATGAGCTCCGTTTGTAAGGTTGGAAAAGCGTTCTGCTCCTGCTCCATTGACGAAGTTTACACCATCAATGCTATATTCATACGGCGCAGTACCTCCAATAACATTTTGAGCTTCTATAATTCCATTCTGCAAGCAGGTGTAGTCTTGTATTAAAACGGCGTTTCCTGATACGCCCGAGGTTGGTCCTCCAATAGTGTAGTTTTCAAAATAATCACAGGAAGAACTTCCTTTTCTTTGGTTTAAGCGAACTGAATAATCTCCTTGAGGAAGATTTGTAAAACTTCCTGATGTGTTGGAATCAATTTCTACACCTCCAGAATCTAGCAAGAAAAAGGTTACTTGGTACCCGTTGGTGTTGGTCATGTTAAATGAAATGGTTCCATCACTGGCGCCAAAACAGGTTTCGTCTGTCTCTGCCGTGGTATATTGAACAGCTGGCTCAAAGAAAATGGTTACCGTGTTAGAAAAAGCAGAACAGTTGTTTCTATCAACAACAACAAAGGTGTAATCACCCGGATCAAGAATGTCAAAAATGACACTTGTTTGGTATTCACTTGCTGGAATATCCCCAACCGTTGGGTAGGAAGTTACTGTTGTTCCCCCATCATCAATATAGGACCAAATAGCATAGGTATGTGGAGTTTGTCCTCCTGTAGATTCCATTTGAATATTACCCTCTCTACATGTGATATGTTGAGAAACTCTTGCCGTTAGATCAAGGTCTGTCAAATCATTAATGGTAACCTGCTCTGAATAAACACAGCCATCATCTGTTGAAACATCAACGTCATAAACACCATCATTTAAGTTTTGGAAAGTGTAGTTGTTGTCATTGGAAGGGCCAAAGGTGTCTACCGTTGTTCCTCCTTGAGAGATTTCATAATAATACTGAGGCTCTACATTTAGAATTGAGATTGCTATCTCCCCCAAACCATTACAATCTGTGTCCCTAGGAACAACATCTACCTGAAAATCTCTATCCAAGATACCAATATTATCCAAAACAAAGACACAACCATCCGTTACGCCCTGCTGTCTCATTTCAACGGTATATGCACCATTGGTAGTGATGTCAAAACTTGGGTTTGAATTGTATCCGACCACAACAGTTCCTGATACTTGGTCTATTAGACGGTACTCATAATCCAATGGCATATTGGTTACGGTGATGTTACCATCGGTGTTACAAATAATATCACTGGAATTGTATTGTGGATCTAATGGGTTTTTAAAAACATTAAAGTTGAATCTTCTAAAACAACCATTTGCATAGTTGACGGTAACACGAAATTCACCTGCATCTGAAGCCATAAAATCATTTCCGGCACCCACTGCGTTCCAAGTACAACTGTTGCTAGTGTTGGCACAGTTTGGTGTTGCAGCAGCGCAGCTGGCTTCATCCAATTGTTCCCAAACAATACTGCTTGCCGCAGGAATGTTAATTTGTATAAGTTCGGTATCATTTAAACCACACAGAAATATTTCTGGCAATTCGCTACCATCGTTTGGACAGATTAAAATTTCTCCATCAACCGTATTGGTGGTATCGTTTATTAGGTCAGTAATTGGATTGGTAAGCCCTGCTCCTGCTCCAAAAACCGTAACTTCTATGATTTCTATGAAGTCCTTACAAGGGTCAGCCACCTGTTTGTCCACGATGTATGTTCCGGGAGTGTCCACTAAAAGTGTACTAGGGTCCGCATCCGCATCCGCATCCGTTACAACTGTATCACCAGCGGTTATTGTCCCTGATCCATCCACATCCAAATACCAGGTATAGGAATCAAAATTATCCCCTGCATCCAATAAGACATCTGCACCACATAATTCTGCTGTACTAGTAAAGCTACAAGCCGTTAAGTCATCAAGTAAAAAGTTGGTTGCCCCTGGTGTGGTAAAGCCGCAATCATCAAAATCGGATACACTGGGGTCATCACTAATTTGGTTGGAGTTTATTACTCCTTCGTAGGTAGAGTAAGCTAAGTTTTGTATAATATCTGTACATGCATCTACAAAATCAAAACAATTTTGAGCCACTTGCACTCGCATTCTAATTTCTGAAATAGGATCTCCTTCTTCCACTAAATTATCAGGAATTGAGAAGACGACTTCCCTAGTAACTGAATCATAAGTATATGTTACGCCTGCGGGCACCGTTATGGTGGTTTCATCTAGGGTTACATTTGCTGGAAGAATATCCCTTATGACATAATTGGTTGCGTCATCATTACCTGTATTTACAAAGGAAAGAACATAATCCAGAACTTGGCCCAGATTAACGCCGAGACCTGTAATATCAGTACCGGCAATATCTTCCACCTTTTTCTCTAGAACAATGTCTGGCTCAATGATCTCGACACCAAAGGCGACCAGAAAAGAAGCGAACCAGTCACCACTCGTTCCAAGTCTAAGAGTTGCACTGTTATCACCATTGTCAATAATACTATTGCTTGGATTGTTTAAGTCAAAAACATCCGAATCAAAACCAATGGCGTTGGTACTGTTTATGTTTCTTGTAGCGACATTGACCCCGTCTTCTGAAATGGTTGAATTAAAGAAGTTATTGTTTGGGTTGGCCGCATTTGTAATATCTGTGAAGGTTGCACTACTGTTTGATATAATTCCAAAAGTATCACCAGAAAGAGAAGTCTCACCTTCTAGCGCACTTACTCCAATTCTTGCATTTACAGGTCCAACAGGAATGGTGTTGAAACCAGAAACTGTGATGTCGGCCGTTCTGTTACCAGATTGTGTGGTTATTCCTTCATACCCATCAAAGACAGAAATATATTTTCCAGTGAGGGTTGGGTTTTCATAAATGACCACTAAAGTCCATCCGGCAGCACCGTGATTTGTTGACCCTCTTGTCCCCCTAACGTTTGCAACAGTATATTCTCCCTCAGGATCGGCAAGCGCCTGTAATAGTGGCGTTACATTTTTATAGCATACATAAGGATCATTGGGAAGAATGTTATAACCATCAACAATAATGGCATCTTCATCTCCTACTGGATCTGGATTGTTATCTGCAACAATGTCTACATAACTGCCTCCGGGTACCATAAATTTTATGGCCGTGACATCATAATGATTATTGTCTACTGTAAAATTATTATTAAAATCACCCGCTTGGTTTTTCCTCTCCTCATCATAGTTACCAGCCCAATATAGACCAGCCCAATATATTTGGGAACAATCCGGAACGGACAAAGTGGAACTACTGGAACTGTATGTAGTTGGGTCGGAATCTATATCCACATATTCAATATGTAGACTGTTGTTACTTCCATTACCATTATATGGTGTGTTCACGCCCGTTCCGTTAGAGAAAACGCGGTTCATTACACTATTGGACAAGAAGGTATAGTCACCCTTTATGTTGATGTAGTTGTTGCCCGCGCCGTCAGTAAGTCTGGCTGTAAAGGGCACTTCCTGGGCTTGACCTTTAAAGCCTATAAACCATATGCCGATAAGGCAAAGTGCTGTTTTAAGAAATTGATTGGTCATCTTAACTATTGGAGTTTGGTTTTACTCGCATGATCCACATTTTGTCATCATACGAAGCATTTAGTTTGGAATAGTATGAGGTGAGAGCATTGTTCCAGGTTTCATGTTTTTTAAGGTAGACATACCTATAATTGTTTTCTGGATTTATAAAATAGCTCGCATTTAAACCTTTGGCATTCAATTCTTTAACAAATCGCTTTGCGTTTGAAGGTTTTTCAAAAACATTTGCAATAATGTAAAAGCCTGAACTAAGGCCATTAATTTTGTATGTTTTGTAGGAGACTTGAGAAGTATTGCCCTTTGTTTTGGAGTTGGCAATATTTTTATGCAGCGCATTATCTCCGTATTTTGATTCTTTGTGTGTGTCCACTTTAACAAAACTGTTGTTAGGATTTACGCCTTGAACGTTCATGACCCAAGCATCGCCTTGGTAGGCACCATTAAACTGTGTATGGTATGCTTCAACAGCTTCTTTTTTGTCTCTATACCCTTTTAGGTATACATAGTTGAGTCCATTTTTTGGGTTTTCAAAATAGCCGGCATCTATGCCTTGTGCTTGAAGTGTTTCGAGAAAAGCGTCTACATTTCTAGGGTCTTTAAAGACGTTCGCAATTAAGTAATGACCACTTTCCACATTTGGAATATTGAAGGATCTAAAACGGCCAATGGTCTTTTTGGAAGTACGATTTGTTCTATCTCTTTTTATAGTTGTTTTTTCTGCAACTCGCGAATTTTCGGAGTCATTTAGATGAATAACTTTTTTGGCCGCAGTGGTATTGGACAGCCCATGATTTGATATAGGGCTTGTTTTTTGTCTTGACAGTATATCAACACTGTCCATGTTGGCAAAATAAACCTCCTTGGCTTTTTCTTCCAGTTCTGGCATCTCCCCTTTCGTTTCTCTCCGCACCATTTTCATTACGGTTTCAAACCTTCTTTCAAGGTCTCTTTCTCGAGCACTTTCAATGGAATCTTGACGAAGTAATAGCTCATCGAGGATGGCATCGTTTTCTGCCAACTTTGTTTCCAGTTCGGCAATCTTAAGGTCCTTTTCAGAGAGGGTTAGATTTTCTTCAGGAACCGTTTCTGCATCTACTAGATCTTCGTTTTCTTTTTCAAGCATTACACGGTCTTCTGTCAGGTTTGGAGTGAATGAATAAGCTAAAGAAACCTCATGGCTCACACCAAAATTTTCAAAATTGTTGGAGAGTCCCTTTTCAACAGTGTATCCTATAGAAAGACTTTTGTTAAGGTTAAAGCCCAATCCGGCAGAGGCTCCATAGAAGTCATCATACCCTGCTTGAACCCACCCTAGTTTTGGTAAATCCATGATAAGGTTACCGCCTAGAACAAGGTTCTCTTCACCGGTCTTACGAACTCGAGCCAATGGCATTAATCTACCTTTTTCTAAAATACCCGAACCGTTTTTAAACTGATGGGTATATTGTAGGTGGCCTGAATAAGTTTTCTCATTAAACTCGGTTACTGACTCACTGTTTTTAAGATTATAGTCAAAAAGATTTTCAGCAAAAGCACCGAAATCAAAATTGCCATATGAGATATTGAAGCCTGGCTGAAAAGTAATCAAAGAACTACTTTCCAAACTATTTAAGAAAGGGTCGTTGTCTAAAGCATTGGCACGGTTTTGATTAAATGCACTTTGATAATATGAGAAATTGGCCCCAAAAGTGAAATTACTTTTTTGGCTTAGTTTAATTCCGTAAGCGTAATTTGCGTGGACTCCAAAATTATTGAAGAGCCCTTCACGATTTGTAAAAAGACTAAGTCCAACCCCACTGCGATCTCCTATTCTACCACTATAACTCAGAAAATAAACTTGATTATTATCATTAAAAGATACCGATTGGTTTCTGTGGAATAGATTAACATATGATTTATCCTCCCGCACTGTTGAAAATGTAGGGTTTATCAAGAACCTGTTGAATTTCAGCAGATTTTGAGAAGGAACATCATATGCTACAAACGGATTCTCTTCCTGGGCGCGTAATCCAGAAAAAGAAAGCATTAGGATGAAGATTAGTAATAGTTGGGGTTTGTTTGAGTACATTCTGTTTTATCTGATCACAGTTATAGTTCCTTGTTTTAGACTTTGTCCTCCTCTTGTAACTTTATAATAAAAAATCATGTTAGGCTTATTGAACGAAGTGGTAGATTGAGGCCAATTGTTTTCATAATTGGATTGGCTAAACACCTGTCTTCCTCTCTCATCAAATATGGTAACAACAACATCTTGGTTTCTGGAATATGTGTTTGGTAATACCCACAAATCATTTATTCCGTCACCGTTTGCCGTAATAACATTAGGGATGGAAAATGTATCTCTAAAGGTTACTGTAACAACTCTGCTGGTATTACAGTTTCCAAAACTGGCCACCAATAAATACTCTCCTTCTTGTTCAAAGTTGAAGAAACTCTGTTCGCCCAAAAGAGTGTTGTTGGAATCATACCATTGATACGATTCGGCCCCACTAGCAGTTAGTGTTTCTGTTTCACCTTCAATTATTACAAGGTCTTGTTCTTTATCAAGAGTCAACAACGATTCATCAAATTCCCTTATTGTTACTTCGTTAGAGGTAATGGGACAATCATGGGTTCTAATAACTAATTGGTACACCCCAACTTCTGTTGCGGTAATATTTTCTGAGGAGGTATCTATAATGACACCATCTCTTAACCATTCAAATGTTTCATCGGCCAAGCTTTCTGAACTATTGAAGACAATAGGGTCTGCACCATCGCAAAGAACGGTTCCGTTTGTTGTAATTTCTAAAACTTGGTTTGTAGACAATGTCACGTCTAAACCGTTAGATGTAGGAGTAAAACTGTCTAAAACACCATTTAGTGTATAAGATCCGTTTTCTTCAAAATTTGAGACCGTTATTGTTTTAGAAGTCTCTCCGCTAATATCGCCCCCATCATTTACCCATTGATAACTAAATGAAGATTCAATATCGGAGGTAACATCTGTTCTTGCTCCCGAACTACTTACAGCGTTAATAGCAGATAGACTAAGTGTTGCGCCACCACTTTGACATGAAGTATACGACCCAACATAGTCAATTTCAAACTCAAAAGAGTCTGGTGAAACAACCGTTGTGGTTTCAGAGTCTAGAGGAGAAGCTGCACACCCACCTCCATTTTCGATTACTCTTGCAAAGTATACTCCTATAAGGTCAACCGCCAAAGAGCTATTGGTTGCCCCAGAAATAGGCACTCCATCTTTGTACCATTGATAAGATGGCGCTGTAGCTGTTGTGGTAACAGAAAGTGTTTTGATTTGCGAAGGCAATAGAACAATATCACCATCATTTTGCCTTGTCACAGTAAAGTCACCTAGATTTCTTATGGTTATTGACGGTGATCTTTCTAAACAGGCAGCGGCCCCTTCAACCTCAACTTCATAACTTCCTTCATAACCAGTTATAGAGGTATTTACATTATATGTATCTGCTTCTAAAGTGGGTCCAGCAACTATTGCTCCATCTTTGTACCAAGTATAGGTTAGCCCTAAGCCGGTTATATTAGCTTGAAGAGCATGTGAATCTCCGGGACAGAGTCCAATATCATCAGAACCAGTTATTGCAATACCAACACTGCTTCCCGTGGAAATCTCAATCGAGTTGGAAAGAGTATTTGCAGACCCAGAACATACAGACCCGTAATCCAACTCTACATAGTACATTCCGGGAGTGGAAACGGTAAGGTTTTCTGTTTTTTCGGCTAACAATGTTCCGCTCCTGTACCAATTGTAAGTATAGGTGTTGGCATTCGGAATATTATGTGGAGAAAGGGTAACGGACCCACCACCACAAGATTGTATTACACCACCGGAGGGAATGGAGCCATTTCCGTCTTCGCTTATTAGAAGCGGGGAGTTGAATTGCACATAATGCATTGGATATGCATCTGTTGCCGGGCTGGTTTTAGCTGGACTTGTGCTACGAACACGAAGCTTGTAGTTTTCACCGCTTACATCTGTAGGTACGGCAAAATTGAAGTCAAAATTAAAATCTGTGTTTCTGTCACCAACTCTAGAAAGCTCTCTGGGGCTTCCAAAGTTTCCGTTTGAATCTGAAAGCTCAAGGATGAACTCATTACCCGAATCAACCAAGGGAGGACTCCACCTGAAGCTTACGTCATAAGAATTAAAACTATCCGAAGCACATGCAGCGGTCCAAACGGTTGTAGGTTTATCTAGTACTTGTGCCCCAAGGAAGTGGGTGCCAAGCAGCATAATTGCGAATACAATCACAAAAATGCTATTATATGAACTAGTTTTCTTCATCAGCGTTAGTTTTAAGAGGTTGTGGGCAATAATGCCCTATAGTTGTGCCCCTTAATTTTGTTCAGTTCTGCCGGGCGCCATAAACACCCGCTATTTCATATAATATTCTAATAACAAATATGATTTTTATTTCGCCTAATGGAAAGATATTGTTGTAGGCTATGGTAAAAGTGTTGTGAAAATGGCTTTCTTTGTATACACCAATGCACGATTAATGGCCCTGAACGCCGAATTTTACTACATTTGCGCTTCAATTTTTTAAAATGGAGGAAGAAGTTAAATCATTGAATTTTATTGAGCACATTGTTGAGGAAGATTTGGCAAATGGATATGATAGGCAAGACCTGCGTTTTCGTTTCCCGCCAGAGCCAAATGGATACCTTCATATTGGTCATGCCAGCTCTATTTGTCTAAATTTTGGACTGGGGCTTAGGTACAATGCACCTGTGAACTTACGATTTGACGATACAAACCCGGCAAAAGAGGAAAAAGAGTATGTAGATGCCATCAAAAAAGATGTTTCTTGGTTGGGGTATGAATGGGATACAGAGCGCTATGCTTCAGATTACTTTCAGCAGCTTTATGACTGGGCGGTTGAGTTAATCAAGCAGGGTAAGGCTTACGTGGATAGTCAAAGTTCACAAGAAATGGCTGATCAGAAAGGAACTCCAACTGAAGCTGGAAAAGAAAGCCCATATAGAAATCGTTCTGTTGAAGAGAACCTCACGCTTTTTGAGGGCATGAAAAATGGTGATTTTGAAGAAGGAAAACATGTGCTTCGAGCTAAAATAGACATGACATCTTCCAATATGTTGATGCGTGACCCTATCATGTATCGGGTTTTGCACAAACCACACCATAGAACAAATACCGATTGGTGTATTTATCCCATGTACGATTGGACCCACGGTGAAAGCGATTACATAGAACAGGTGTCGCACTCTCTCTGTACATTGGAGTTTTTGCCACACCGAGAATTGTATAATTGGTTTTTAGACCAATTGGTAGATTCTAAAAAACTTCGCCCAAAACAACGAGAATTTGCCAGAAGAAATTTAAGCCATACCGTTGTGAGCAAGCGTAAATTGTTACAATTGGTGGAGAGTGGCGTGGTCGATAGTTGGGACGACCCACGCATGCCAACTATATCTGGCTTAAGAAGAAGAGGGTATACTCCTGAATCTATTAGGAATTTTGCGGACACCATTGGAATTGCAAAAAGAGAGAATATTGTGGATGTGTCCTTGTTGGAATTTCATGTAAGGGAGCACTTGAACAAAATTGCTCCAAGAGTGATGGCGGTGCTCAATCCCTTAAAAGTGGTTATAACAAATTATGAAGAAGGTAAGGAGGAGTGGTTAGAAGCCGAGAACAATCCAGGAGATGAATCTGCTGGGAGTAGAAAGGTTCCATTCTCTAAAGAACTGTTCATAGAACAGGAAGATTTTAGGGAAGAGGCAAATCGTAAGTTTTTTAGATTAAAACTTGGTGGGGAGGTTAGATTAAAGAACGGCTATATTATTAAAGCGGAAAGCTGCACTAAAGATTCTGAAGGAAACATCACTGAGGTGCAATGCACTTATGATCCAAAAAGTAAAAGTGGTAGTGGTACAGAAGAAAGTTTGAGAAAAGTAAAGGGAACTCTGCATTGGGTTTCTGTTGCGCACGCCGTTAAGGCTGAAGTTCGTTTGTATGATCGTTTGTTCAATGATGAAAATCCAGATGGACATAAGGATAAGGAATTCATGGAATTTGTGAATCCTAATTCTTTACAAAAAATCACAGGATATTTAGAACCGAGTCTGAAAGATGCAAAAGTTGGAGATAGATTTCAGTTTCAACGATTAGGGTATTTTAATGTGGATACGGATTCAACAAATGAAAATTTGGTTTTTAACAGAACGGTGACCTTGAGAGATACTTGGGCCAAATTGGAGCAAAAATCTTAACATAGAGTTTATCTATTCAATCCAAGAATACCATTTGGTTTATTTATTAAAACAAACCTGTTTTAAAGCGATTTAAGCAATGTTCTTTAATATGTAACCCAATTCCTTTCCTTAAACAAGAAAGTAATAAAGCATTCTTTTAATTAAGAAATTGAACTTTTCAGGAAGACTTCTTATGAGGGGTCCTTGTTTATCAGATAGAAAAGAAAAAGAGAGCGGAATTCGCTCTCTTTTTTATTTACTGAACTAAATATTTCTATTCCTCTTTTTTAACGTTTGTCTTTTTCATAGACTCTCCTATCATATTGCTTGCAGTAAATGAAGCAACCATATTGTTAAGCATATCGCTACCGGCTTGGGGAGAATTTGGCAACAGAATCAAATTAGTGTTGGTTTCTTCTCCAATGGATTGCAACGTATCATAATGTTGTGTAACTACAATCAAGGCAGATGCCTCTTGCGAGTTGATACCAACTTTGTTCAAAACCTCAACGGATTCTTCCAACCCTCTTGCAATTTCACGACGCTGATCGGCAATACCTTGTCCTTGCAATCTTTTGCTTTCAGCTTCAGCTTTTGCTTTTTCTACAATTAAGATTCTGGCTGCGTCGCCTTCAAACTGTGCCGCGATTTTTTCACGTTCTGAAGCATTAATACGGTTCATTGCCTCTTTTACCTGTGCATCTGGATCAATATCGGTAACAAGCGTTTTAATAATGTCGTATCCATATTCCAACATCGCATCTTGCAATTCTGATTTTACGGCGATGGCGATGTCATCCTTTTTAACAAAGACATCATCCAATTTCATTTTGGGAACTTCGGCCCGTACCACATCAAAAACATAAGAAGTGATTTGATCGTGTGGGTATTCCAATTTGTAGAACGCTTCATAGACCTTTGATTTGATGACTACGTATTGCACGGAAACTTTAAGTTTTACAAAGACATCATCCAAGGTTTTGGTCTCTACGATAACATCCAGTTGCTGAATTTTTAACCCAACACGGGATACAATCCTATCCACCAACGGAATTTTCATTTGCAAACCAGATTGACGAATACTGTTGAAACGACCAAAACGTTCCACAATGGCTGCGGTTTGTTGTTTTACCGTAAAGAAGGATGAAAATAGAATGATAAGCCCAACAAAGATTAAAGGAATAAGAAGAAAGTTGCCCATAGCAGATAGATTTTAAGTTAAAAAGTTAAAGTACAAAACTCTGTAAGATATAGGTAGCCAATGATCAAGTTTTGTTACACATCCGTCAATTGGTAATCTGGATTTTCGGCAAGAGATACAAATAAAGGAGGTATAATAGTGATTTTTCTAACTTTACTAGTAAACTATGGTGTTTGATAACATGGAGCTCTTCTAAATTATTCAGGATGAAAAAAGCATTTTTTCTTTTAAGCCTCATTACTGTCCAGTATGCAGTTGGACAGGATGATTTTAATCAAGTAAAAGAATATGTTGGAAAGCTAGTTAGGGTTAAGGAAGTTAGCACTTTGAAAAATATGAAGTTTGGGTCATTTGAAACATTGGTAGTGACAGACCTTGTTGAGAGAAAGCTGGATTTTGGATACTTACATCAACGATATTTAATGTTACCAGTAATAGTTGAAGAACTAAGGGTTAACATGATAAGTAGGAATGACACTATAGTTCATGGTTGGATTTCTGAATATAACCCAAGACAGAAGAAACATTTTGGTATACAAGCCTTCAAGAATTCTTCGCTATTTCTTAATGAGTACGTGCTAAAGCACAACGAATTGTATAAATCAAATTTGACTGTTGAAGATTTTGAAGAGCAAATGGTTACAGAATACTTAGTCGGGTTTGGCTGTGGCTTTACAGGAATTGATATTTCTCAAAAAACAAGGGAGTCAATGAGGTTTGTTAGAAAGAAAAAGAAACGGCAATTAAGCCGATTTTTAACATCGTTTTCACCAGAATTACAGACATTAGGTGCTCTAGGCCTATTTAAATTGGGCAAGGTTGGTACAGAGCAAATGCGGATAATCAGTCACCTAAAAAAAAGAAACTCCACGATAAATAGTTGTTCAGGTTGTATATATGGCTTTGGTGAAAGACTGGAGCAATCAAACTAAAAATTATAACAGTTGTAGGTCAATTTCAACTCTACCCCAAAACCTCCAAAGCTTTTTTAATCCTCGTTACACTTTCTTCTTTACCTAGCAGCGCAAGAATATCAAAAATATGGGGCCCTTTTAGTTCCCCAACAATAATAAGTCGGAGTGGGCCCATCACTTTTCCAAAAGAAAGTTCATTTTCCGTAATCCATGCTTTTACATTGGCCTCAGCAGTAGCTGAGCTAAAGTCTTCGGTTGCCGCCAAAATCTCAGCTACTTTTTGCATGAGTTGAGGCGTATCTTCTTTCCACTGTTTTTTTACCGCTTTTTCGTTGTAGGCGGCAGGAGCCTCAAAAAAGTAATTGCCCAACTCCCAAAAATCAGAGACGTAGTCGGCACGTTCCTTTATTAGCGAAACTACTTTTGTAACGTATTCTAGCTTGACTGCAGATTCAGGAAGAGAAGTGAAACTCTTTTGAAGAAATGTTATAAATGAGGATGCAAGCTCTTCATCACTTTTCTTCTGCAAATATTGATGATTGTACCATTTTGTTTTTTCAGGATCAAAGCGTGCGCCAGATTTGTTTACACGCTCCAAACTAAAGGCTTTAATCAGTTCTTCTAGACTAAACAGCTCTTGCTCCGTTCCAGGGTTCCATCCCAAAAGCGCCAAAAAGTTGACAACAGCTTCTGGAAAATATCCCGCTTCGCGATACCCTTGAGATTCGTTCCAAGACAATGGAAAAACAGGAAAACCTCCTTTTTCACCATCCCGCTTGCTCAGTTTTCCCTTGCCAACGGGTTTCATGATAAGGGGAAGATGAGCAAATTCTGGAGCTTTCCAGTCAAAAGCATTATATAATAATTGGTGCAGTGCCAAAGAGGGAAGCCACTCTTCACCACGGATGACATGGGTGATTTCCATAAGGTGATCATCCACAATATTTGCCAAATGATAGGTGGGCATGCCATCACTTTTAAAAATGATTTTATCATCAAGAATATTGGTGTCTATTTTAATTTCACCTCGGATGATATCGTCTAATACCAACTGTTGGTCTTGCGGAGATTTAAAACGGATAACATAATCTTCCCCAGCGTCCAATTTCTTTTGCGTCTCTTCGGTCGTCAATGAAAGGGAATTGGAAAGCTTTAGTCTATTGTGCCAATTATAGATAAAAGTCTTGCCTTTGGCTTCATGGTCTTTGCGATGAAAGTCCAAACGTTCTGAGGTGTCAAACGCATAATAGGCATGTCCTTTTTCAATCAGTTCCAAGGCATAAGCCTTGTACAAATGTTTTCGCTCACTTTGTCTGTAGGGACCAAAGCTTCCTTCTTTCCCCGGCCCTTCATCAAAGGGAATACCGCACCAGTTTAAGGCTTCAGCTATATATTCCTCCGCGCCTTCTACATATCGGTTTTGATCGGTGTCCTCTATTCGGAGCACGAAATCACCTCCATTTTTTTTGGCGAACAAATAATTGAACAAAGCTGTGCGTACACCTCCTATGTGCAAAGGCCCGGTTGGGCTGGGAGCAAAACGAACCCGTACTTTTTGACTCATGCGATACTGAATTGAGCCGCAAAGATACGGTGCATTAAAAGATCTAAAAAGAGATTAGGAATATGCCTTTTTCATTTTAGCGGGAATCCTGGGGTTCATGATCTTAAACCATAGAGGAGGCAGAAAAGAAAGCACCATGGACGTTGGATAACCATATGGCATTTGTGGTGAAATATCATGATAGTCCAACAGCTGGTATTTCTTGGCAGATTTGTAATGATGGTCACTATGTCTGGTAAGTTCATAAAGCACTATTCTACCAATTACATGATTGCTGTTCCAAGAATGGCTTTCACGTACCCGCTCATATCTTCCCGAGGGCAATTTATTTCGCATGAGCCCATAGTGTTCTATGTAGTTAACGGTTTCCAACAAAAGAAAGCCTACAACTCCAGCTCCCAGAGAAAACCAAGTGCCGTTGGCGCCAAATAAAATATAGACCAATACTAAATACGCTGTCTGAAACAAGCTATACCATAGCATATCGTTTTTGAAACTAAGGAAAGGAAGTCTATCATTCTTTAACAGTCTAAACTGCAGTTTCCAAGCACTAATATATTGTCTTACTACAGATGTGAGCCAAAAGGAATAGACGGGTTGGTTGTATTTTGCAGTAGCTGGGTCTTCTTTTGTGGCAGCATTTGCGTGGTGACCAAAATTATGTTCAATATAAAAATGCATATAGAAAGAAGGAAGTAAAAGCAACTTTCCCAGATGGCGTTCATTGGTAGTTTGGCGGTGGCCTAGTTCATGGGCCACGTTAATTCCGTTTACACCAAATACAATTCCAATAGAAAACACAAGACCAATTAGTTCATAAAGTGCATAATTGGTAGTTGTGATATCCCAGAGCGAATAGAATAGGAATCCAAATACAATAGGAATGTTGAGGTAAAGCATCCAATCAAAAAACTTGCTTTTGGATTTTTCTGTTCGTTCCTGATCGGATAGGTTGGATGAATCCAGGGGGAGCAAAAGTTCCAAAAACGGAATAATGACAAATGCATAAAAAGGGGTAAAATAACTCCAATATCCCTTTAAATAAATGCTAACAAGAGCAGAAAGCGGTATTGTCATGGCTGCGAGGTACTTAAAATCTTTCATAGCTATGTTTTAACAAAAAGTTTTCAGGACTATTCCCTGCTATCAGGTATCTTGGTAATAAATATAACAGATTTTGAATAGTTACCATAAGATACTTGGCAAGCTCAATGAGTTTAGTAAGAAGTATTATACAAAGCAATTAATTAAGGGAAGCCTGCTGTTTTTGGCAATTGGGCTCCTGTTTTTGTTGGGAGTAATGTCTTTGGAATATATACTTTGGTTGAACCAAGATTGGCGACTTGCCCTGTTTGTAGCGTTTTTGATTGTTGAGTTGTTCTTGGTCTACAATTTTATTTTGGTTCCAGTGTTCTTACTTTTCAAGATTAGAAAGGGAATATCCAACAAGGAGGCTTCACTGCTTATTGGGAAACATTTCCCACAAATAGACGATAAACTGTACAACCTGCTGGAATTGGCAGAAAACAAATCGGCTTCGGAACTTTTATTGGCGAGTATTGAGCAGCGAAGCAAGGACCTGAGCCAGGTTTCATTTACCAAAGCAATAGACTTTAAAGAGAGTTTTAAGTACGCTAAGTATGTTGTTGTTCCTATTCTTATTTTAGGGTTTATATGGTTGTCTGGGAACATTGTTTCCTTTTTTAATTCATACAAAAGGGTGGTCAATTATGATATGGCATTTGAGCAACCGGCGCCTTTTGCATTTCAAGTGTTAAACGAGAGCTTGGAGGTATTGGATAATGAGCCACTGACCATACAGGTTACAACAACTGGCGATGTAAAACCGGATAATATTTTTATGGTGGTGCAAGGAGAAGAGTTGTTGCTTAGAAATTTGGATGGTATTTATACCTATACTTTTGAGGCACCAGTAAGTGAAAGCAGCTTTTATTTGACAGCCAATGGATGGAGCTCTAAAAACTATATCGTTCGAAGCTTTAAAACACCTGCTTTGGTGGATTTTGGCATGCAATTGACTTTTCCAACATACACACAACGTAAGGCAGAACTGATAAAGGGAACCGGGAATGCAATTGTTCCTGAGGGAACCAGGGTAACATGGAGTATTTGGGGAAAGTATGTTGAAGAAATTAATATGTCCACTAGAGACACAACGTTGGCTTTTACCAAGGAGAGTAATGCATTTGAATATTCGGAAAGGGTTTATAGTGATTTTGGGTATGAGTTAAGTACCTCAAATGCCAATGTGAAGAACTTTGAGAAACTGGGGTATCAACTGGAGGTGGTTAAGGATGAATATCCGTCATTGGATGTTAGCCAGCTTTTGGATTCTATTAATCCAAACCAATCGTTTTATACGGGCCAGGCAGCTGATGATTACAAGGTAAGTAGGATACGTGCCGTTTGTTACCCACAAGATGATGAACAAAATGCACAGAGAGTGGTTTTAGAATCACCAAACACCAATGTTCATCAATTTTATTACACTTTTCCGTCTGGCTTTGCACTTGAAAAAGGGAAGAACTATAAGTTGTATTTTGAAGTTGTTGACAATGATGGACTTAGAAACGGAAAGGTGACTAAAAGCAAAACCTTTAGCACATCACTTTATGATGATAATCAGCTGAAAAAGAATGAGTTAGAGTTTCAAAACAATGTTTTAAGCAAATTGGACAAGTCTCTTGAGAAATATAAAGAACAACAAGAAACTCTTTCAAAAATAAACAATAAACAAAAAGAGGAAAATACATTAAACTTTGATGACAAGAATGAGATAAGAGATTTTCTTCAAAAGCAGGAACGGCAGGAAGAATTGATGGAAAAGTTCAGCAAACAATTAAAGGAAAGTTTGGACAAGGATGATAGCTCAGATGATAGGAAGAAAATGTTACGGGAAAGATTGGAGCGCCAGGAATTGGAAGCCAGGAAGAATGAAAAGCTGTTGGAAGAATTAAACAAGCTTGCAGATAAGATAGATAAAGAACAATTAAAGAAGAAGCTTGATGAGCTTGGAAAGAAACAGAGTTCGGGGGCACGTAATTTGGAGCAGATTTTAGAGCTTACAAAAAGGTATTATGTAACTGAGAAAATGTCTCAGTTAGCCAAGGAGCTAGATAAGTTATCCAAAGAACAGGAAAACCTTTCTAAAGAGGAACATGCTGTATCTGAAGAAGCGAAAGAACAGCAAAAGTTAAATGATGATTTTAATCAATTGGCCAAAGAGTTGGACGAACTTAAAAGGGACAATGAAGGTTTAAAAAAGCCTGTTAGCTTAAACGTAAAGGATAAGGATAAACAAGCAGTCAAAGAGGACCAACAAAAAGCTTTGAATGAGTTAAATAAAAGTAAAGAGCAACAAGAAAAATCGGAGAAGGAGCAGAATGGGTCTCCAGACAGTAAGGCAGCCCAGAAGCAGAAGTCAGCCGCTCAGAAGATGAAAGAAATGAGCAAGTCTCTTCAACAGGGGTCAATGAGTGGAGGTGGTTCTTCTATTACTGAGGATGCTGAAATGCTCAGACAAATTTTAGACAATTTGGTCACATTTTCCTTTAAGCAAGAAAGTCTGTTCGAAGCTGTAGATGGCTCTGATGTTGATATAGCTCAGTTTTCAAGAACAGTAAGAGATCAGAAAGAATTGCGTAGATTATTTGAACATGTTGATGATAGCTTGTTTGCATTATCGCTTCGAAGGGCAGAGCTATCTGAATTTGTGAATGAGCAAATAACGGAGGTATATTATAATATAGATAAATCACTTGAAAGCATAGCGGAGAATCAAGTGTTCCAAGGGGCATCTTATCAGCAATATGTTATTAATGCCACTAACGCATTGGCCGATTTCTTAGCCAACATTCTTGACAATATGCAACAGAATATGAAGCCCGGGCAAGGAAGTGGACAAGGAGGCGCAGATTTTCAACTGCCGGACATTATAGAAGGACAACAAGGCGTTAAGGAAAAGATGGGCAGTTCTGGGGAGCAGGGCGCTAATAAATCAGGGCAGAACGGCAAAGAAGGAGAAGGACAACAGGGCGAAGGAGAAAAGCAAGGGTCTGGAAATAAAGGCAAAAAAGGTGATAAGGGAGAAGGTGAAGGAGGACAAAAGGGAGATGGGCAACAAGGAGGTGGAAATGGGAATGAAGGCCAAAACGGAGATGGTGAAATGGGACTAAGCGAGATTTATGAAATCTATAAGGAGCAGCAGTACATACGACAGCAATTAGAGAAACAGCTAAATGATTTAATCAATAATGCTGACAGGAATCTGGCCAAGAAGCTTATTAGACAAATGGAAGATTTTGAAAACGATGTTTTAGAAAATGGAATTACACAGCGCACCAAAAACAAGGTGAATACGATTCAACATGAACTGCTAAAGCTTAAGAATGCTACTTTAAAACAAGGCAAAAAAAAGGAAAGAGAAAGCAATACAAACCTTAACATATTTACCAATCCAATAACAACAAAGCCTGAACTACTTAAGGAATACCAGAACGACATTGAAATATTAAATAGACAAGCACTACCTTTGCGGCAAAATTACGAAGAGAAGGTTAAGGTTTATTTTAAGAATGATTGATTTCCATTTCAAGTCAGAGTTTGTTTTAGAGGACAAAACCCATTATTCCGACTGGGTTGCTAGAATTATAGAATCTGAAGGCTTTGTAGTAGGACAATTGGATTATGTTTTTTGCGCGGATGATGAGCTATTGGGCATCAATCAGAAGTATCTTAATCATGACACTTATACAGATATTATCACCTTTGATTATTCAAGCGGTAAAACCCTATCTGGCGATATTTTTATTTCTACAGAGAGAGTTGCGGAGAATGCACTAGTGTATAAGGTAAGTCTGGAAACGGAGCTTTTGAGGGTTATGTGTCATGGGGTTTTGCACTTAATGGGTTTTAGCGACAAGACGGATGATGAGAAGGTTTTGATGAGAGGAAAAGAAGAGGAAAAGATTAAATTGTTCCACGTGGAACATTAGATATGTTTGAAAAAGAATATGATGTAATTGTAGTTGGCGGGGGTCACGCAGGAGCTGAGGCAGCTGCCGCCGCTGCCAATATGGGTTCTAGTACTTTGCTGGTTACCATGAACCTTCAGAATATTGGACAAATGTCCTGTAATCCAGCTATGGGTGGAATTGCAAAGGGGCAAATTGTTCGCGAAATAGATGCATTGGGAGGCTATAGCGGAATTATAACGGACAAGTCTGCTATTCAGTTTAAGATGCTTAATAAATCTAAGGGTCCTGCAATGTGGAGCCCAAGGGCCCAAAACGATAGAATGCGTTTTGCCGAGGAGTGGAGACTGGCATTGGAAGACACACCGAACGTTGATTTTTACCAGGAGATGGTTTCTGGTTTATTGGTTAAAGGAAATAGAATTGTAGGTGTAAGAACATCTCTTGGAGTTGATATTAAGTCTAAGGCAGTTGTACTGACAAATGGCACTTTCTTGAATGGACTTATTCATATAGGAGAGAAACAATTCGGTGGTGGAAGAGCAGGTGAAAGAGCTGCAACGGGAATTACAGAACAACTTGTTGATTTTGGTTTTGATAGTGGAAGAATGAAAACAGGAACGCCTCCTAGGGTTGATGGACGTTCTTTGGATTATTCTAAAATGATTCTTCAACCTGGGGATGAAAATCCTGAGAAATTCTCATATTTGAAAACTCCTATTTTAACAGAGCAACGTGATTGTCACATGACACACACCAGTGCTTTGGTGCATGATCTGTTGCGCGAAGGTTTTGATCGTTCTCCAATGTTCAACGGAAGAATTAAAAGTATAGGACCAAGGTACTGCCCGTCCATAGAAGATAAAATCAACCGTTTTGCTGATAAGGATTCACACCAAATTTTTGTAGAACCAGAGGGATGGAATACAGTTGAAGTTTATGTAAATGGGTTTTCAACATCTTTGCCAGAAGATGTTCAATACACTGCGCTGAAGTCCGTAAAGGGTTTCGAAAATGTGAAGTTCTTTAGGCCAGGTTATGCAATTGAATATGATTATTTCCCCCCTACCCAATTAAAACACACACTAGAAACCAAATTGATCGACAACTTGTATTTTGCCGGTCAAATTAATGGAACTACGGGCTATGAAGAAGCAGCCTCGCAAGGATTAATGGCGGGAATAAACGCACACTTAAAGATTAATGAAAAGGAGTCTTTTATTTTAAAAAGAGATGAGGCATATATAGGTGTTTTGATAGATGATTTAATCACTAAAGGAACAGAAGAGCCATATAGAATGTTTACCTCAAGGGCGGAATATAGAACATTGTTGCGCCAAGACAATGCAGATTTAAGACTGACACCTAGAAGTTTTGAAATAGGCTTGGCTACAAAAGAGCGCATAGAGCGCATGGAGAAAAAGCAAAAAGAATCCGATAGTTTTATTAACTTTTTTAGAAAGACAAGTTTTACTCCAGAGGAAATTAATCCCATATTGGAATCAGTCTCGTCCGCAACTGTTCGTCAGTCAGACAAACTCTTTAAAGTGTTTTCTAGACCAAAAGTGACCATGGAACATATGCTCCAGTTGGATGCTGTTTCTGATTTTGTAAAGGAAAACGAATTTAATTCGGAAGTGCTGGAACAAGCAGAGATTCAAGTGAAATACTCTGGCTACATAGAAAAAGAGAAGAACAATGCTGATAAACTTCACCGTTTGGAAAATGTAAAGATTCCAGATGGCTTTGATTATTCCAAGTTAAAGTCATTGTCCTATGAAGCAAAAGAAAAACTTGAGGCGATTAGACCTGTTACTATTTCGCAAGCTTCCAGAATAAGTGGTGTTTCGCCTGCAGATGTGAGTGTTTTATTGGTTTTTCTCGGCAGATAGACATCTTATGTTCCACGTGGAACAAACCACATGCTTTTTGGCTTAGTTATTGATTCAATACATGAATCAAACAAAGACCAATGAAAAGTGTAATGCTCCTCTTAGTTTTAGGTGTTGTCTTAAATTCTTGTATCCCAGTTAGAATTGCTCCAAGCATCAAAGATTATAAGATAACGAAAGGCAAAAGATTCAAACGTGGTTTGCCAAAGAAAACGGTTTTTGTTTTTGAGGATTCTAAAAATGCCGATGAATTTTATAATTACATCAACACTAAATTTCAACTTCAGGATTATTATGTGGATACGCAGGTGCCATTTCAGCTTGGGAATGAGCAGTTCTACTTGTCCTTTTACGAAGTTGAAATTCACGATAAGGCCATAAACCTTTTTCCAATTGTTTTTGACCTTGCCTTTAGTGCCGCGGTTGGCAATGATGAAATTGAACCTGTTCTTTCAGAAGATGCCGAACCAATTTTAAGATCGGGAAATTGGTATATAGCCATAGAAGTTTTTAGCAATACGGAAAAGGATTGTTTGAGAGAAGATTCAATTTCAAAGGATATGGTTTTGCCGTATCTTCGAAATCTCAAACAGGAATACCTTTCCACCCATAACTACAATGAAGTCGTATTTAAAAACTAAAGATTTTTCCGTTTCTCAAGAACCCTTTGAGTTGGTTTATGACTCGGAACTGGAAATGCTGGTAACTCATCCACAGCCAAAAGATACAAATCGGTATTATGATAGTGAGGTGTACATTTCGCATACTGATTCTAAAGCTTCACTTACCGATAAACTATATCAAAGAGTAAAACAATACAGCCTTCGTAAAAAGATTCAACTAGTTGAAAATCAAGTTGTTAAATCAAAAAAACTACTAGATTTTGGCGCAGGAACGGGAGATTTTTTGGTAAAAGCCATGGCAAAGGACTTTGATGCCGAAGGAATAGAACCAAATGAGAAGGCAAGAGCTAATGCAGAAAGAAAAGGAATACAGTTAACTGCTAATTCTGCAGACCTAAAAGAAATGCGCTATGATGTGATTACACTTTGGCATGTTTTGGAACACTTACCTAATTTGGACATACAAATAGCTGGAATAAGCAATTTACTTGAGGAAGATGGTACAGTGGTGGTCGCTGTTCCTAACTACAAATCTTACGATGCTAAACACTACGGGTCTTATTGGGCGGCCTATGATGTTCCCAGACATCTATGGCATTTCTCACAAATATCAATAAAGAGACTTTTTGAAAAACATGCAATGGAGGTAGTTGAAATCCGACCCATGCTTTTTGATTCGTTTTATGTTTCTCTTTTATCGGAAAAATACAAGGGGAACAAATTGTATTTGATCAGCGCCTTTTTTGTTGGACTGTGGTCAAATATGAAGGCGTATTTTTCAAAAGAATATTCTTCTTTAATTTATGTGATAAAAAAGAAGAATTAAGCTATTTTAGGCCATTTCTGATGATTTCTTGCCTAAACAGATGTGATTGCCCTTTGAAAAAAAGAAACGCTGGTCAAGGCTTGTTTCCGGAAGCCATCTAAATAGACAACATCAATTTTGATTCATTTTTTCGATAAAGATTGCTTATAGTTCTTGCAAAAGGTTTTTTTGGATTCATAAAAGATAATGACAGTCATTCAAAAAGCTTTTCTATTTTTGCGCATCATTAAAAGAGAAACATGAAAAAACTTATAGTATTTGCAATCGCTTTGACCGCCATCGCTTGTCAGCAAAACAAGATTGGATATGTGGACAATGTAAAGCTAATGGATGGTTACCAAGAAAAGATAGATGTTGAAGCTAGGTTTAAGGTTAAAGCTGAGGCATTGACCAAGAAAAGAGATAGTATTTCCCAAGCCTTTCAAATAGAGCTCCAAGCTTTTCAGGCAAAAGCACAGAAAATGTCACAAAAAAATGCTCAGGAAGAATACAGTCTCTTGCAACAAAGGGGACAATTTGTAGGACAACAATTGCAACAAGAAGAACAAGTGCTGCAGCAAGGAAGCCAAATAGAAATGGACTCTTTGGTGAGCAAGATTAAAGAAGAGATAAAAGATTACGGTAAAGCAAATGGCTATACCTATATTCTTGGAGGCGGAGATGGAGGAGCTGTACTTTATGGCGAAGATGCACAAAACCTTACCGATGCGGTTCTAAAAATATTGAACGATAAGTACAAGAAATAAGATTGAATTAATCTTTGAATAAAAGCCCCTTCAAAAGAAGGGGCTTTTTGGTTTAGCAAATCAGGCGTTTCTAAATTTATTTACTCAAAATGCTTAATACCTAAAGATTCATAAAGACTTTTTGGATTAAAGATTTTGCCATCTTTTATGGTCAATACAACCCGTCTAATATCACTTATGTTTTCTAAAGGGTTACCATCTACCAGAATAAGATCTGCAAGCTTTCCTTTTTCTATGGAACCTAATCTATCATCTGTAGAAGTGTTTTTGGCAGATGTTATTGTGGCCAACTGCAATACTTCATTGGCTGGAATACCGGCTCGAACATAGTTTTCCAATTCTTTATGTAGGGCAAATCCGGGGGTGGCATCGGTTCCTGGAATTATGGTCACGCCATTGATGTGCAATTCGTAAATAATATCCAATAATTTTTGAAATGAATCCTTGAACTGTTGTTCCTTTCCTTTAGGAATTGGTAATCCTCCAGAATAAAAACCGCGCTGAAGCTGAATGGGCAACCTATCGAGAACAGCTTCAAACTGAGGGTCGGGCTCACCGGCCTTTGTAGTAAACATACCTTCAAAAATAGAAACGGTTGGATCAATCTCAATGCCTTTATCCTTTAGAAGTGTGACGAATGATTTAAACTCCTCTCCTTTCAAATCTAAGGCATGCGCATGTTCGGCAACGGCAGAAAACCGAAGAGGTGTTCTTGTATCAATAGTATCAGACAAGAAATTTAGTACCAACATGTTTACATGCTGTATTTCGTCAAAACCATCTTTTATTGCATCTTCCGCCAACATATGGGCGGGGATATGCCCGCTGAGCTTCAAATCTAAATCATGCGCTTTTTTAGCAAGGGGCTTTACCCAAGCAGGGTCTATAGAACTGTATAGTTTAATTTGATGATAACCATTGTCCTTAAAATCTTGGATGGCTTTTATTCCTTCATCAACATTTGTGATAGTGAGCCCTGGACCCGCAAAAGGACCTTTTTGATCTATAAACCCGGCCATTGTCACCACCCGTGGGCCAATATTGGTGTTGGTATCAAATTCCTTTTTCATTTCAACAAGTTCCATGGAGTTGGCCATATCCCTAATTGAAGTTACGCCGGCCGCCAGATGTAATAACCCGTCTTCTTTTTGTACATGGCAATGATTGTCGAACAGTCCAGGGAGCAAAGTTTTGTTCGTTCCATCTATTATGGTAGCGCCACTTGGCAAGGGCTCATTGTTGTTTAAAATGGCCTCAATGGTATTTGCGTTAACAACAACGGTTCGGTTTGGTAAAATTTCCCCTGAATTGGAATCGAACAGGTTTACATTTTTTATGACAACAGCACCATTTGGCGTCTCCGTTAACTCTTGGGCAAGAGATTTGAAGAAAGCGTTTTCCTTTTCGGTCTGTATCTGCAAAAGCTGCTCTGTAAGTTCAGCATTTTCTTCTTCAATAATGGTTAACCATGACGAGACGGAAGCAAAAACCCTATCGTTCTCGTCTAGCCAGAGGTAAGAAGGAACAAGTCCAAAACCGGTTATTTCCAAAAGCCTTAAGGTTTTGTTTTTAACTTCAATGTCTTCAATATTTTCAATTTTAACGGTTCCGCTTGGCAAAAGTTCCACAGCATGGTTGGGAGAGGCCAATAGCTTTCTCACCAGTAGTTCCGTATCACCCAAAGTTCCATTTACACTAGCGTAAAATGGATTTCCATCTGATGCTGCATTCCCTTCTTCAGAAGTACTTTTCCAACTTGCCTTTTCTTCACTGTAGTTAAAAACCTCAGAAATGGTATCCTTTAAATAATTAACTCCTGATATTTCAAGAGCGGCTATGGAACCTTGATCATTTAATCTGATTTTTTCTTCAATTTCAGGCCCTCTTCCCCTATCATTATATTCAAAAGAGTAAACATAGAATCCCTCGGCATCCAAGGAACTAGAGTGCTTTCCAGCGAGATTTCCTCTCATATAAACATTATAGTTTTTTGAGGCATACTCCTGTTCTTTATCAGAAGAACCGCAAGAGACCAGCAGAACAATTAGGAAAATGGAAAGTGCATGTTTCATGTTGTTTGTTTTAGAAGGATGTGTTTTTGGTTTGATGTGATATTAGCTCAAAAGATTGTCCAAGACAAAAATTAGGATTGAAGCAAATAGAGCAAAAAGACAGTTGGGATAAAATAAATTACTATAGTTTTTGCTCCTTCATAATCTTTGGCAACCCTTTGGCCAAACAAAAGCAACAACAAAGTAGTTGAAGAAAGAAGGGCAGCACAAAAAGCCATATTGCTCTCCCCAGCAGCTATAAATTGAAAGGCTCCAACGGCCGATAGAATGCCCGAGATCATTTCAGCAAGCAAAACTATCCCCAAAAGCAAGGGCACCATACCTTTAAAAAAAGTTTTTGAAAAATGACCTGTTAGCCAAGTTAGGTTTCCTTTCCAATCCATGATTTTGTCAATACCGCTTTGCAAAAATGTTACGGCCAAAAATGCAAGTAGCAAGATCTGCGTTGCATGTGAAGTTAAATTTTCCATATTGTGTTGGTTTTTAAGCTGCTCTGGTATGCAGCAGCCTGGTGAGTTTTATTGATAAATCTGTAAAAATAATTTTAGAGTTCCCATTGCGTTCCACGTGAAAAATTGCTTTTTCCAGCTCTTCCACAATATCCAGGATATTACTTTCATGAACAAAGGGCGCAAACTTGTTCAAATCAAACCCTTCTAAATGCATTTTGGCATAGACCAGACTATTTGCCTTATAGTTCAATAAAAGGGCTTGTCTCATCATGGTAAGGCAATAACTTAAGAACTGCTTTTGAACTTCTCTCCCTGTCTTGGCCACCTCGTCACTCCAGAGAATCAACTCTTGTATGGCCGCTTTATTTCCCTTTGCCTTAAAGGCACTCCGCACCCATTGTACAAACCAGCGTTCAAACACCAAATCTTCTGAGTCCTTGTTTAGTAGATCCAAGGCCTTGTTAAAATTACCATGAGCCTCATGCGCAATTGAAGCCCCCTCACTTTCACCTGCTCCTCGCTTTATCAATTCTGCAGTGATATCACTTTGGGCCAATGGCGGAAAATGTAGAATCTGACAACGTGAAAGAATGGTATTGATAATTTGCTCTTCTTCTTCCGCAATTAGAATTAAAACGGTTTTTTCAGGAGGCTCTTCAATGAGTTTTAACAGTTTGTTGGCAGCAGAAATATTCATTTTTTCTGCCATCCAGATGATTAATATTTTAAAACCTCCTTCATATGATTTTAAGGAAAGCTTTTTTACCACATCTTGTGCCTCATCGACCCCTATTTGCCCCTGTTTTTTCTCTATTCCAATTAGTCTGTACCAATCAAACAAGTTGCCATAGGGCTGCTCTTTTACAAACTGCCGCCAATCTTGTATATAATGGTCACTTACGGCATGGGATTTTACCTTGTCAGAATTTGAAACAGGAAATGCAAAATGTAAATCTGGGTGGGTAAGGGAATTGCATTTGGTGTTGCAATCCAGATTTTCGCCCTCATTTTCACCCCCTTTATTGGCACAGAGCAAATATTGCGCGTATGCAATTGCCATGGGCAATGTTCCAGAACCTTCAGGACCTATAAACAATTGTGCATGGGCCACTCTACCAGAATCGGCTGTGGTCACCAAATGCTTTTTGATATGCTCAAGCCCTAAAACATCTTTAAACAGCATGCTTCAAAGATACATTTTTTAGGTTCCATGTGTTTTGATTGGTTTTTTGTTGCAGCTCTAAAAATATGATCGCCAACATCAAACTGGAAAGCAGGAAATCTTTACATTTGACCTTGCCATAAACAGATACGAATGAAGACCATAGACGATTACAATTTTGAAGATAAAAAAGCATTGATCCGTGTTGACTTTAATGTACCCTTAGATGCGGATTTTAATGTTACGGACACCAGTAGGATTGAAGCTGCCAAACCTAGCATATTAAAAGTTTTGGAAGATGGGGGAAGTGCTGTTTTGATGAGTCATTTAGGAAGACCTAAAGGAAAAGTTAATCCTGACATGTCTCTATCTCATATTTGCGAGAAGGTTTCGGAAATTATTGGTGTACAAGTCAAATTTGCAAAAGATTGTATTGGCGAGATTGCCGACACTGCAGTTTCAGAATTGCAAAGTGGTGAGGTGCTGTTGTTGGAAAACCTTCGTTTTTATGGCGAGGAAGAAAAAGGAGATGAATCTTTTGCCGAAGCACTTTCCAAACATGGTGATATTTATGTAAACGATGCATTTGGAACTGCGCACAGGGCACATGCTTCAACAACTATTGTGGCCAACTATTTTTCTGGGAACAAGTGTTTTGGATATTTATTGGCAAAGGAAATTAAGGCCATTGAAAAAGTGATGCGAACTGGCGAAAAACCTATAACTGCCATTTTAGGGGGAGCTAAGGTTTCTTCCAAAATCACAATTATTGAAAACATCTTGGATAAAGTGGACAACCTGATCATTGGCGGCGGAATGACCTACACTTTTGTAAAAGCTCAAGGAGGAAAGGTTGGAGATTCCATATGTGAGGATGATAAAATGGAATTGGCCCTTAATATTTTAAAACAAGCGTCTGAAAAGGGGGTTAAAATCCACTTACCTGTTGATGTTTTGGCTGCGGATGCTTTTGACAATAATGCAAACACTCAGTTTATGGATGTTAACGAAATTCCTGATGGGTGGCAAGGTCTGGATGCCGGACCGCAGACCTTGGAAAACTTCAAACAAGTGATTCTGGATTCCAAAACTATACTTTGGAACGGACCCGTTGGTGTTTTTGAAATGGAAAATTTTGCCAAGGGAACGATTGCCGTAGGGAATGCTATTGACGAAGCAACACAAAATGGAGCATTTTCACTTGTTGGAGGTGGGGATTCTGTAGCCGCAGTAAAACAATTTGGCTTTGAAGACAAGGTGAGTTATGTCTCTACTGGTGGAGGTGCAATGCTGGAGAGTTTAGAAGGAAGAACACTGCCTGGAATCGCTGCAATATTGGGCTAATATGCACGTTATGAATTAATAGGAGAAATCTTATGCGGTGGGAGGTTTTGGACTGAAAACTTTAATATTTCAGAAAAAAACACCATTTTCGTTTGCCCCAAAATCAAACCTTGTCCAAAATGAACCAAATATTTAAAATAGCTGTATCTACAGCGTTTCTTTTTTCAGCTTCTTCACTCTTTGCACAAGAGATAGATTCTGCAGGCACAAAACAAACTAATTCCAAGGAAGTTTTGTCACAAACTTTACAAGAAGACTCTGTTTCTGTACAACCGATCAAGCCATTGAACTTAAAAGTTGCTGAGGAGAAAATAGACGGCAACACCATTGCAGTGTCTGTTGGGGATGATAACAAAACCAAGTTAATGGACTTGGAAGAGGCAAGAAGATATGATAGTCTTTGGCTCAAAGAGCTGCATGATAGCGCACAGCTCTTTAGTGAGTTACTGCTTGAGGTACAAAATCCATCCGAAGAAGAAATCACAATGGTTGATTTACCTACAGATACACTCAAGGCAAGATTGGCATTGTTAGACGAAAAAACACCTTTCAATATTTCATACAATTCTTCTTTGGAGAGTGTTATAAAGTCCTTTTTGGTAAGAAAGAAAGATTTAATGCAGAGGATGATCACTGCTAGCCAGTTTTATTTCCCCTTGTTTGAGCAAGAACTGGACAACCAAGACGTTCCGTTAGAGATAAAATATTTAGCCATAATAGAATCTGCATTAAATCCTAGAGCCAGATCAAGAGTTGGAGCTAAAGGACTATGGCAGTTTATGTATGGAACTGGAAAAATGTATGGTTTGGAAGTTAGTAGTTACGTAGATGAACGTAACGACCCTATTTTTGCTACCAAAGCGGCGGCCAAGTATTTATCAAAACTCCATGGCATTTTTAACGATTGGGATTTGGCATTGGCAGCATATAACTCAGGTCCGGGAAATGTGAACAAAGCCATAAGACGATCAGGAGGGTATAAAAACTATTGGAACATTAGAAGAAACCTTCCACGTGAAACGGCCGGATACCTGCCTGCATTTCTTGCGACCATGTACATTTTTGAATATGCTGAGGAGCATGGGCTTCAATATAAAAAAGCCGATAGGCCTTATTTTGAAACGGATACGGTTCATGTAAAAAACCTGATTACGTTTGACCAAATTTCCAAATTGGTTGACATAAGCAAGGAAGAACTGGAAATGTTGAACCCAGCCTATAAACTGAATATTATACCCAAGATAAAGGGTAAAAGCTATGCGCTTCGTTTACCGGTAACCAAAATTGGAAAGTTTGTAAACAATGAAGAGGCCATTTATGCATATGCTAAAAAGGAATTGGATTCCTTGGAAAAACCCTTACCTCAGTTAACACAGGCAAAAAACCAAGTCAGGTACAAAGTTAGAAGTGGGGACTACCTAGGAAAAATAGCTGAAAGATATGGCGTTGGTGTAAGTCAGATAAAAAGATGGAATGGATTGCGGAGCAATAACCTAAGAGTTGGACAACGGCTAACAATTTTCCCCAGAAAGCCATACATCCCCAAACAAACTGTAGCAAAAAGCAGCACATCAAAATCAACATCTGGTGTTGCTCTGGCAAGTGGGTCAAAGATACATACAGTCAAAGAAGGAGACTCTCTTTGGACCATATCAAGAAAATATCCTGGAGTTTCTATTGAAAATTTACGAAAATGGAACGGTCTTAGTGGTAACAACTTAAAACCGGGCACAAAACTTAAATTGTGCGATTGTTCTTCGTAAATTTAACTCAAGATGAAAAAATTAATTATACTATCCATCACCACTTCTTTTTTGGTGATGTTATCATGTAAAGATTCTGGACCAAAGCAACGATTTCTGCCACCTTCAACAGGAGGGATTAACTCTCTTATGGTTGTTATGGACACTGAACTTTGGCAGGGCGGTGTAGGAGATAGGATACGGGAACAATTTGCCGCTCCAGTATTGGGTTTGCCACAAGGAGAGCCCAAGTTCAGCATAACCCAAATTCCACCTCAAGTATTTAAGGGCGCTATTACTTACTCTAGATCGGTACTTTTTGTGGAACAGGACACATTGTCTTTGGGCCATATAAAAACAGACGTTTATGCCAAGCCGCAAAAGATTGCTGTAGTAAAAGGTGAGACGTATAATGATTTGGTGGGAAATATTGATTCTTTGGCGGGGATCGCAATTTCGTCCTTTAAAAAAGTGGAAATTTCCGAAGCTCAAAAGCGTTTTACCCGTTCCTTGAATAAGGAAAAAGCATTTGAAGAAGAGTTTGGCATAAGCCTAAAAGTTCCCTCTTTATATAAGGTGGGAAAGCGAGAGAAGAACTTTGTTTGGATGGATATTCAGATTCCTAAAGGGACAATGAACATTGTGGCATATACGATGCCGTGGAATAGTTTTTCCAATGATTCCACCTTTGTAAACGATATTGTTAAGATGAGAGATTCCATAGGCAAAAAATATGTGCCTGGACCTTATGAGAATACTTTTATGGTTACGGAAAAAGCTTTTTCGCCGTATATTTTTCCTGCTCAAATCGGGGGAAAGAAAGCAGCTGAAGCTAGAGGAATATGGGAAATCAGTGGATATCCTATGGCAGGTCCTTTTCTAACCTACATTATCAATGATAAGGAGAACAATAGGAAACTCGTTCTGGAGGGGTTTACTTTTGCACCTTCTGCTGAAAAACGAGACTATATGTTTGAATTAGAAGCAATTTTAAGAACCGTAAAGTTTAATAGCGGCTCCTAATAATAAGCAAGATAAAATGTAAAACAGAAAAGCCCAGTGCTCCCCAGCTAACTGGGCTTTTTTGTTCTTTAAATACTTTGGATCTACTTAGTCAAAAGCAAAACCCGTAGCAATTCTATATACAAATGCGTATAGCACTATAAAGAACATTACAAAACTAAACCAGGCGAACACCTTGAAATATTTTTCCACTATAATGCTGCCGAGGTTTCTAAACCCTTCTAAATAAATTTCTTTTACGAGTAATAATTTTTTCATAAGTCAGTTTTTAAGATTTAAAGACAAGACAAAGATTAGGCTTTGGCAATCCGCTTGAAAAACAACAAGATGAAATTCCAAAAAAGTGCGACAAACAACCTGTGAATTTTTAAAATCCTATAAAGCACAAATATTCATCGGCAAAATACACTTGAAGAATGACAGGTTAACGAGAGGAAAATCGGTGTAATGCATTCCAAGGAATAAAAAGGCATAAAAAAAGCCCCAATAAATTAGAGGGGCTTCTTTAGTATTGTTAGAAAATAGCAGTTACATTTCTACTATGATAAATTCTGACCGCCTGTTCTGTTGGTGCTTGGTTCTGGAGCACCTAACTCCGCTAGAACATTCATTCAATAGCTGTTCTTCCCCATAACCTATGGCACTTTGTATTCTAGAGGCATCTATTCCTCTGGAAACAATATAGTCCTTAGTGGATTTTGCCCGCTTATCGGAGAGGTATTTGTTATAGGCTTTCTTTCCAATGGCATCAGTATGAGATTCAATTTTTATGACCATATCTGGATATTCCCTCATTACCTGAACCAATTTGTCCAGTTCCTCTGCCGCTTGCATCTTAATATTAAACCTATCAAAGTCAAAATAAATAGTTTCTGTTTCGAGCTTTAAGACCCCTTTTTCTTCTGCGATGATTTCTTTTAATTGTTTTAAAGATTGAGTCACCGTAATCTTTTCATTGTTTTTAGTAGTTGCTAATAGGCTTTCTTCAAAATAACCTTTTTTAACCGTCTTAACGGTATACTTATTTGAAGGCATAAGGTTTTTAAAGATAAAACTGCCGTCTTTTTCTGTTAAAACGGAATCAACCCTAAGGTTATCTTTATCAAACAGAGTAACCATGGCATCTGCAATGGGATCTTCACTGATAAGGTCTTGTATTGAACCAGAAATAGCATTGAGGTTTAAGATGTGCTTGAAGGAGTAAATGTCGTCATCTCCTTTACCTCCTTTTCTGTTTGAAGCAAAATATCCTTTTTCATTATTCTCATCAATTATATACGAAAAATCATCTCTATTGCTATTGATGGGCTCTCCCAAATTGATGCCTACTCCAAAAACACCGCCAGCATAATCTGCTTTGTATATGTCCAAACCTCCCATTCCCATGTTTCTGTCAGACGAGAAATAAAGGGCGTTTTCTGTTATATAAGGAAACATTTCCTTTTTATTGGTGTTCACGGTTCTTCCCAGGTTTTCTGGTTCAGAAAAACCACCGTTCTCAAGAATGTCCACCTTGTATACATCCGTTAGACCAAAACCACCGGGTCTGTCAGAAACAAAATATAGTTTTTTGCCATCTGGGCTTACAGAGGGGTGCCCTGTAGAAAAGTTTTCACTATTAAAGGATACTTCTTGTGCCTTGGTCCATTCACCTTCAACAAGCTTGGACCGGTATATTTTGAGGTGATTTATTCCGTTTTTGCCGCGCTTAAGCTTTTTGCCATAATTGTTCCTTGTAAAATAGATGGTTTTTTGATCGGGAGAGAACGCCACGGAGGCTTCATGAAATTTTGTATTAATCTGTTTAGAGAATTTTTTTGGACTTCTTAAATCTTTACCCTCACTATCTGCCTTGGCCACGTATAAATCCAAAAATGGCTGGTTGTTCCACTTATATCTTCTTGTGGTAAGAAAAGAAGAATCGTGTGCAGATGCAAAAACCACCTCTGACTCGTTGTGGAACATTGGAGAAAAGTCCGAATATTTAGAGTTGATGGCCATATTCTTAATCTCTACCAAAGCGGGAGCATAAGTATCAACATTGTCCTTGCCCAATTCGTGGAGAGGTTCATCTCTTTTTTGCCTGAATAGTTTAGTAAGCTTTGCAGCCCTTCTATACCGACCGGTTCCTTTTAGACTATGGGCATATTTAAAGAATTTTTCCTCGGTTATTTGTTCTCTGAATGTCTCATAAAGCTCATGGTACCATTTATAGGACCTCTCTAGATTACCGGTGTAGTAGTGCGAGTCTCCAGCATTGGATAGAAGTTTGAATGTATGCTTGGCCTCGCTTTTTTCCAGAACGACATCGTATACGCGGGCAGCCTCCGCATACCACATTTTATCAAAATACGAATCAGCTTGCTTAATCAACTTGGCGGTTGTGCCCTTTTCACGAACAAATTGGGTTAACTCTCTACGGTCAAGGTTTTCAAGTTGTTTTATAAAAACGGGCTTGGAATATTCAGTCTGTTGCTCGCTAGGGTGGTTAAAAGACAATTCCTCATCGTCAAACTGCAATAGGGTAACCTCCTGGGATTTAAGCCCTGGTGCAAGAATCAGAAATAAAATAAAAATCAGTCTCTTCATAATCACTCCGTCTGCATAAATTGTCGTCAGGTGATTGATTAGGTATTGCCCAGAAAGGCATAATACCAGTTTCAAACGCTAAAATAGATGATGGCACTAGCGTTTATAACTTTTTGTTGTGAAAGAGGGAATTTATAACGTGAATGTAGCAAAAATGTGGTTCTTCATCGATAAACCCTTTAAGTATGGGCTTTATGTGAGTAGGAAAAACCTTTATAATAAAATAGAATTAAGAGTCCGTTTCTTTGCCGTTCTCTAGTTTTTCATCTTCTTTTGAAGCATCCTTAAATTCTTTAATGCCACTGCCCAAACCTCTCATAAGTTCAGGAATTTTTTTCCCTCCAAAGAGCAAAAGAACCACAAGCACAATGAGGACAATTTGCCAAGGGCCTAGCATACCAAGAAAAATAGTTTGAGCAATCATAACATCAACGCCTTTAAATGAATAGTAAAATTACTAAAAAGAACCTTAAGGCCCTGTTCAATTTAACGAAAATTAGCATTGTAAATTGTTTAATGTCCTTTTGCAAGACCCATACACATTTTAAAAAGCTTAACAACAAAATTAAAATCTAAGGTTATCTTTGTTCATTATGGCAAAGGACAAGAAGAAAAGAAAAGAGATCAAACGCAAGCTGCTTCACAAGTATAGGCTGGTGATATTGAACGAAAACACCTTTGAAGAAAAGATTTCTTTTAAGCTGAGCAGGCTCAACGTTTTTGTAACGGGAACGCTGTTCATTATAGTCTTAATAGGCCTAACGACGCTTATTATCGCTTTTTCACCCCTGCGAGAATATATACCTGGGTATTCATCTACAAGGCTAAAAAGACAGGCCACAGAGCTTACTTATAAAACAGACTCACTGGTAACTGTTTTAAATTATACCAACAGGTATTTAGATAATGTTCGTCTTGTATTACGGGGTGATATTGAAAATAATGAGGTCAACAGAGATTCACTTTTTGAAAAATACAAACTTGACCCCTCTACAGTGGATTTAACACCTATTCGAGAAGATTTACTTCTAAGAGAAGAGGTGGAGCTGGAGGACAAGTACAATCTTTTTGAGCGAAATGTGGAAAATGTTGGCAGTTTATTGTTTTCGCCGGTTAGCGGTACACTTTCCCAAACCTTTGATGCTAAAGCCAAGCACTACGCCGTAGATGTTGTTGCGCCCAAGGATACTCCGGTAAAATCAATTGCTGATGGAACGGTTCTTTTTTCTGAGTGGACAGCAGAAACAGGATATGTGATCATTATTGAACACCAGGACAATCTTACTTCTGTATATAAGCACAACGGCTCCTTAAGTAAATCACAGGGAGATTTGGTAAGGGCAGGAGAAGTTATTGCCTCAATTGGTAATACGGGAGAGTTAACCACGGGCCCGCATTTACATTTTGAACTCTGGAACAATGGAAAGCCCGTAAACCCTTTGAATTACATTGATTTTAAATAAATGTCCTTAAAATCCTTTGCAGCAAAACTTTTTGCTAAAAACATTGTTAGGAAAACAAATAAGTGGGCTGCCGACCCTGTGCAAACACAGCTTAAGGTTTTTAAACACCTCGTTTCCGTTGCCGAAAAGACTCAATTTGGCGAAGACCATGATTTTGCGAACATAAAAACACATGAAGATTTTGCGGAAAAAGTTCCGGTTAGGGATTATGAGGAGCTAAAAGGTTATGTTGAAAAGATAATTGAAGGGGACAGCGATGTTCTATGGCCAGAAAGACCTATTTATTTTGCCAAAACATCTGGGACCACATCTGGAGCTAAATACATCCCCATTACCAAAGAATCCATTAAACATCAGGTGGAGGCCTCAAGAAATGCAATCTTAACTTACATCAATGAGACTGGAAAAGCTGATTTTGTAGACGGGAAAATGATTTTTCTTCAGGGAAGCCCTGTTCTTGAAGAAAAAGGAGGCATTAAATTGGGGCGTCTTTCTGGCATTTCTGCACACTACGTACCCAATTATTTACAAAAAAACAGATTGCCTAGTTGGGAGACCAACTGTATTGAAGATTGGGAAACCAAGGTAGAGAAGATTGTAGAAGAGACCAAAAATGAGGACATGACTGTAATTGCGGGAATACCATCTTGGGTGCAGATATATTTTGAAAAACTTAATGCCGTATCTGGCAAAAAAGTTGGGGAACTCTTTAAAAACTTTAAACTTTTCATATACGGAGGTGTAAATTACGAGCCTTATAGAGCAAAATTCGAGAACCTGATAGGCAGAAAAGTGGACAGCATAGAACTTTTCCCAGCAAGTGAAGGGTTTTTTGCCTACCAAGATTCCCAAAAGGAAGAAGGAATGCTACTGCTATTAGATTCCGGAATTTTTTATGAGTTTATAAAAGCAGATGAGTTTTTCAACGAAAACCGTAGCCGATTGACAATAGCTGAGATTGAACTAAATGTAGACTATGTCATGATTATTTCAACAGATGCAGGCTTATGGGCGTACAACCTTGGCGATACCGTTCGGTTTATTTCTTCAAAACCATATCGAGTCGTTGTTTCAGGAAGAATAAAACATTTTATATCCGCCTTTGGTGAACACGTTATTGCAAAAGAGGTGGAACAGGCCATAAAAATTGCTACCGAACAGACAGACGCCCTAGTAAATGAATTTACAGTTGCACCACAAACATCACCGGAAAACAACGAACTTCCCTATCATGAATGGTTTATAGAATTTGAAAGAGCGCCTTCAGACATTTCTAAGTTTTCAAACTTCATAGAAGAAAGTATGCAAAAACAGAACAGCTATTATTTTGATCTGTTGGAAGGAAACATATTGCAACCATTGAAAATTACCTTTGTAAAACCTGGAGGTTTTCAGGATTATATGAGAAGTATTGGGAAATTGGGAGGACAAAACAAAGTTCAAAGACTATCTAATGACAGAAAAGTAGCAGAGGGGTTGGCCCCATTTCAAATTTAGATAACGAACAACAGTTCTTGTTTAGTAGGAATTCATGTATTTTTGCCAGAACTTATGATGGCAACCGAAGTAAAACAAACTACAAGAGCGCAAGAATCCACCAACGCAATTGAACGGCTGTATATTACAATGCGGCATTTGCTTAACCGTGGATTTTATAAACCTTCAGGAGTTTCAGGAAATGCTTTGCGTACCGCACTACTTCTGTTAAGACCAGAAATCTATGGATCGGTCGCAGAGCAAAAAGCCGAACTCGATGGACTGATCTATGTCTTAGAAAGGCTGCCAGATGGGATTGAAGAGTGTCGATTTATCAATCTAACCTCGGATGAAGGTTTTTCCAAATCACATCTTAAAGCAATTGTTCCTCCAAAGCGAAGAAGAAACTGTTATCGCATTGACGATGAACAGATGAATATTGAGATTACCAGAGGACGCAGTGATATTTACGATATTCTTACCCACCTCACATTCTTGTTTATAGAATCTGGGAAGATTTGCAAAAGAGTTCTTGTAGAAGAAGGAAATGCTACTATTAGGGATTGGGACAAACTGGCCAAGTTTGTACAAAGTGAAGAAAAAAACGAGTCGGAAAGGGAAGTTGCGCTCATACATGTAGCAAATATCCTTGGAAGAACTTTTGAGGAAGTAGTGGAAATTGAAAATAAGCTAAGCACCACAGCGCAACCAGATCGCTTTTTGAACATCATTTTTTGGTTGGGAAAGTTAGCCATAGAAGAAGAAACTACCGGGAATAAACGAACAATTACATTTAGTCCTTTACTAAGAGAAAGGTTAGGGCACCACATACATGGTGAACGTTGGGCCGCTAGGATCAAACAAACATTGAGCAAGCATGAATTATTGGACAGGCCAATTCATATCATAAGCGCAAACATGCATAGTGTCATGAATTCGTTGTTTGCGAAGAAAGTTTTGGCAAAAGAATTCCCGGATTCCAAATCATTGGATATTTATGAAGCGCTAAGTTCTTCCAAAAACAAGGAATTGCGAAGAAAAGTCATGAAGGTAGGGGAGAATAATGGAATGATTTTCATAGATGACGAATCTGGAGCAAACATTGATGTGCAGATTTTTGATTCAGCCAAATTTGGAAAGAACACCTGTTGCTATGATTTCCCAACCAACATTTCCGACCATGAAAAACCCGTTATCTTTGTTATGGACTATGCATTTGGGGAGCAAGCCTATGAAACCATAGATGAGCTTTTAAAGCCAATGGGCGGAGAAGAGGAGGAGAAGAAATTTTTAAATGTGGATTCCATATCGGTAATGGGTAAGGCGGGTATTTTAGAAGGAGGCAAGGGAGATTTAATGATTCCTTCAGCCCATATTTTTGAAGGAACAGCGGACAACTACCCCTTTAAAAACGAATTATGTGCGGCGGACTTTGAAGGCTATGGCCTAAAGGTTTTAGAGGGAACCATGGTTACTGTTTTAGGTACATCATTGCAGAATAAAGATATCCTGCGATTTTTTCATGAATCCACTTGGAATGTTATTGGACTGGAAATGGAAGGGGTGCATTACCAAAAGGCAGTTCAATCAGCATCCAAAATCAGGAAAAGCATCAAAAAAGATGTGAAGGTGAGGTATGCTTATTACGCTTCTGATAACCCGTTGGAAACTGGAAGCACTTTGGCTTCAGGTGGATTGGGAACAACAGGCGTAAAACCCACATATTTAATTACAGATAGGATTTTAAAACAAATATTTAATTCATAAAATGGCGGATCAACCAAAAAACAACAGCACTTCGGACGAAATAGACTTGGGACAGTTGTTTCAAATGATAGGGAGAGGGTTTAATAAGATTGGAATATCTTTCTTGAAACTGTTTTTGTACCTAAAAAAAAACGCATTGGTTTTGGGAATCCTCGCTGTTGTGGGTGTGGGCTTGGGATACGGACTCAATCAGATTTCTAGAAGTAAGTTGAAAATTGAGGTAATCGTAAAACCTAATTTGGAAAGTAAGAATTATCTATATGATGTGGTCGCAGAAATAGAAAGTAACATTAGATCCAAAGATTCAGTCTTTTTTAAAAACATAGGGCTTGAGTTCTCTAATTTAGGGGAGTTTAAAATTTCTATTGAACCCATAGAAGATGAAAAAAATAAGGAAGGGGATTTGGAATACCTTAAACTCTTGGAGAAATTTCAGGCCAATTCGGAATTCATGGATATTATTAAATCTGAGCTTTCTAATAAAAGCACATTGAACCATAGAATCACCTTTTTATTTAAGGACCTTTCAGAAGGTAAAATCTTTGCAGAAAAGGTTATGGAATATATAAACTCTAATGGGTATTTTAATGACTTGGTGGCTACTTCCAACCAAAATGCAAAGGAAAGAATTGAAAGAAATGAATTATTTGTCAAACAAATAGATGAATTAATTAATATCTACTCTCAAAGCTTTAATGCTCAAAGCAGTCAGAACATTGATGGGCGAATTGTTTTGGACAATAATGAAAAGATGAATGTTACAGGGCTTTTTAGTCTAAAAAACCAAATTATTAATAATACGGAGAGAAAAACCATGGAACTAAAGGAGCAAAAGGAAGCCATTAACATAATTAATTTTGGAAATGCTCAACGGGTAAAAAAAGACTTTTTTGCAAGAGGCATTGTGCTTGTACCATTATTTTTAGTTGGTTTGTTTTTTGCGTTTTCTGTAATTAAGTATGTTAACAAGAAAGCTATGGAAATAGATTTATAGTCCCCAATAGAAATATACTTGATTAACTTACAAGATTTATTGGCATTAACTAAATCACTTAACTTTTTGGACAAACTCATCATTACATATGAAAATTTAGACTATTTAATCCATGTTGGTGGGCTAAAACATCCAAGTAAAGTTAGAACCAATGATTTTTATAAGAACCAATATTTAATGAACAGTTGTGCTTTTTGGAAATAGCCGAGGACCATTATATAAATGCTCAAACCAAAGTATTATGTACTGCAAACGGTTATATAAGCCGCTTACCAACACAATCAATTTGGCTAAATAAACTATTAGTTTTATTATCTCAGATATGGAACTTATGAGGCCTACCACTGTGCAGACGGTGATGCCATGACTTTGCATCACAAAGTAAAAAAAGCAAAATGTAGGCTCCGTCAAAAGTTGTAAAGGATAATAAATATCGTAGTTTTGTCAAAGATTAAAACAAAAATAACACTGTTCATTTCGCAAACTATAGATAAGGTTCTATGAATGGTTAAGAACCTAATAAACCAAGGGTTTATCTAAATGTATAAAATTGGTATTCTTATTCAAGCCAGATTAGGGTCTTCTAGGCTGCCAAAAAAAATTGTATTACCCTTTTACGATGATAAATCAATTCTGGATATTTTACTTGAGAAGTTTGACCAATTAAAAAAAAGGTATCCAGTCATATTAACTACACCTAACAATTCCGAGGATAACATACTTGAGAATTATGCGTCTAAACATCAAATAGATTTTTATAGAGGAAGTGAATCCGATGTGCTCAAAAGATTTATTGATACGGCAAGGTTTTATGAAATTGATGTAATAGTTAGGGTATGCTCTGACAATCCTTTTTTGGATATTGATCATATTACCGATCTGATTGAAATTTATGATAAGAACAAGCTTTTGGACTATTGTAGCTATAAGGACAACAAAGGAGTCCCGGTTATAAAGACTCACATAGGCCTGTTTGCTGAAATAGTCACCCTTGCTGCATTGGAAAAAACACATAAAGAAACGCAAGACATCATATATAGAGAACATGTTACCAACTATATTTACTCACACCCGCAAAAGTTTAAAATACATCTAAAAAATGCTTTTCCAGAGGTTTTTTGTAGGAAGGACCTTAGATTTACGATTGATGATATAGATGATTTTGAGAACCTTTCGGAACTATACGGCAAGTATATTGAAATGGATTCTAATATTTTCAAAACAATTGAACATATAGACTGCAATCCATTTTATAAACTACCCATGATTAAGAACATTAAAAAATATAGTAAATGACTTACATAATAGGAGAAATTGGACAAAACCATAATGGTTCTGTTGATATTGCTAAACTAATGATTGATGTAGTTAGTAGGCCAGTTCATGACAAACTTTTTGGAAAGAAACTAAAGGTCATGGATGCGATTAAATTGACAAAAAGAGATTTAAATAAGGAGCTGTCCGCCTCACAAATGAGTAGGCCCTACAACACCTCCCATTCTTTTGGCACTACTTATGGAGAGCATAGATCTTTTCTAGAGCTTGATGACCAACAGCATTTTGAGATATATAAATATGCAAAGTTAAAAGGATTGGATTTTGTTGAAACCCTATGTGCGGTGGGCTGCTTAAGCCTTTTAAAACTATTTACCCCGGACAAACTAAAGGTAGCTTCAAGAGATCTTACTAATTTGCCTTTGTTATCCGCCATGGCAGAGACTAAAATTCCAATAATACTTTCAACAGGTATGGCTGGGGAGAAAGAACTTAACAATGCTTTAGACACTATTGGGCGGTATCACTCCAATATATCTATTTTGCATTGCGTTTCGGAATACCCAACAAAGTATGAAAATGTTAATTTAAAAACCATTACCTATCTGAAGAAAAATTATCCCAGGTTTGTTGTTGGTTACTCAGATCATACGGTGGGTATTGCCACTCCTATCGCTGCAGTTGCTATGGGTGCTGAGATTATAGAAAAACATATTACTTTGGATAGACAAATGAAGGGCACGGATCAAGCTGGCTCCCTAGCTATTGATGGTATCTACAGAATGATGCGAGATATAAGGAATTTGGAGCTTTCATTTGGAGAGGAAAAGATTTTTATTGAAGATTCTGTCAAATCGGCCCGGGAGAAACTGGAAAGATCTATTGCTACGCTAAAACCCTTGCAAAAGGGGCATATACTATCGGAAAATGACATTCACCTTTTAAGCCCTGGGGACGGCTATAAATGGACCGATAAGGATTTGATTCTAGGCAAAAAATTAATTCAGAATCTTCCAAAAGATGAAATCATATACCCCAATACCCTTAAAGATTAGCCTATGCTTCCCAAATTGATTCTTACGGATATTGATGGTGTTTGGACTGATGGGGGCATGTACTATGATGAACATGGGAACGAATTTAAAAAATTCAACACTTACGATAGTGCAGGAGTTCTTTTTTGTAAAATGCTAGGTATTCCATGTGGTTTAGTAACAGGAGAAAACGCTAATTCTGTAAAGAGAAGAGGTGAAAAATTGAAAATGGAGCACATCTATCTAGGGGTGAAGGATAAGGTGGATATAATAGGGGGACTAGCTGAGGAATTAGGAGTCGAATGGGGAAGTATCGCCTATCTAGGTGATGATATTAATGATTATCATGTCTTGAAAAGAGTGGGTTTAAGTGCATGTCCGTCAAGTGCACCTGAATACATTAGAAAAGTAGTAAAATGGAAATTGACAAAAAAAGGAGGGGAAGGTGTGTTTAGGGAGTTTATAGAAAAAATTTTGGTGGACAACGGTATTTCTATAGAGCAATTGATTGAAAATAATGCTTCAATAAATAAAAAAAATATTCAATAACTATATAGTGGGAGATGGTACAAGGTTAGAAAGCATCGATTTTTTTAAGGGTTTATTGATTATACTGGTAATCGTCGGCCATGTGTTACAAGGCTCACTAGATGAAAACGTTGGCCGCTATTTAATTTATAGTTTTCATATGCCTCTTTTTATTGGTTTAGGGGGCTATCTTATCAACGTTGATAAACTAGCTGGCTTTTCAATAGCGTCATTGTTTAAAAAATATTTCTTTCGTATCATATTACCATGGACAATTGCAGTCATAGGTTATACTATTGTAAATTATGAGAATATAATTCCACCATCCAAAGCAATTTTAGGGGCATTCGTATTTCCTTTTTATCATTTGTGGTTTATTCCTGCATTTCTTAGCTGGGTGTTGCTTTCGCTTATTTTTCTAAAATTGAAAACATCTATTTGGATACAATTGATTATTGGCATCTTCATTTCTTCTATTTTCTTAATTTTAAAATATTTCCCTAAGTTTTATAATGATTCAGAAACTGTAAACCATATTTTTGGATTTATACTACATACCTTTAGGCCTTATTATTATGTTTTTTTTGTTTTGGGTATTTGGTTGAGAAGGGCATTTTGGAACTATTCTTTTTCTGGAATCACTTTATTTTCTATTCTTTGTTTTGGAGGGGTTATATATCTCTTTTTTAAAAACAGTGTAAGTATAGAAATAGTGATTTTCTTCTTATTTAATTTTTCTTTGTTATTGACTGTAGTGAAGGTCATACGCCTGAACCTAATGGCTCAAGTGACAATAATCCACTGGATTGGAGTGAATTCCCTTGCCATTTATCTTTGGCATGTACTTCCTATAACAGCATATAAAAATTGGGTTGGTATAGATAATCTCCAACACTTTTATATAGTGGTTTTCATGCTTGAGATACTGTTTATAATAATAATACGTCAGCTTACTAAAATTAGATTTATTAATAATTATGTTTTCGGTATGATAGGAACAAAAAACTAGCTTTACCTCTTGGGCAATGGGATAAGATTTCTCAATTGTTAATCAGGAGAATTTTAATCATTTTAAACAATAAAACATGGAAGTATGCCCAGCTTGTAATTCAAGAAAAACACAGCAACTTATTAATTGGGGAAAATATGATATAATTCGATGTGAAAATTGTCGTTTAACTTTTTGCGCACCTTTGCCTTTAGATAGCGAACTTACGTCATTTTATCAGGGCTTTATGTTCCAAAAACCGGAGGCCTATGAAATTGATAGAAAAGTTAAAAGAAAAAAAAAGGAACTGATACGGCTTTTTCAACTAAAGGAAAATAAAACGGACTGGTCATTGGGGAAAAAATTCTTGGATTTTGGAGCAGGTACAGGAATAGCATATAAAGCAGCATGCGAACTTGGTTTTGAATGTTATTATCAGGACCTTGATAATGAAGCAAAAGATTTTACTATTAAAAATTTTGGATTGCAATCCAAAAACATAATAGAAGATATTGAGTCTTGTGATAAGAAATTTGATTTGATTTTTTCTGACAATGTTATTGAGCATGTAAAAACCCCGTTTACTTTTATAGAAAATTTATTGAATTTGTTGAATGATGGGGGTCAGTTGGTAATAAAAAGCCCTCATTCAGGGAATACTGAAACTTATTTTAATCCTATGATTTCAATAAACAAGTACTTATTCACTGCATTAAAATATAATTCTATTAAAATGACTTTTAGAGGGTTTTTAAAAAGATTTTGGCATTGTGACCCCCCTAGACATCTTTATTCATTCTCCAAAGATAGTTTCAAATATTTGGTGGAGAAATCAAAACATGTAGGAATTAGTCATGAAATTTTATATTATCGTACATCTTGGTTCAGTAATACGGTTACCAAAAGATTCTTTTCAAGAGATAAAAAAAAGTCACCTTTAAAATCGATTGTGATAAGATTGCTAGTTTGGCCAATAATATTAATAGAAGGAATTTTACAAGTATTTCAAAAAGTATTATTGTCGTTAGGGCTTCTGTCTCCTGCGGGGATTATTTTTAAGGTATATAAGTAGAATACTATTTTCTACCATTATTCTCAATCTATTTTTTTAGATAAGACGAATCAATATGGATGATAATTCAAACCAAATAAGTAGCAGATGGAATGATATCTTACAACTTTGGTTTGGAGGTTATTTGAATATTGTTTCTGAAGAAAGAAGAAATCAAATTTCCCCTCGAGAGCATTCAAAAAAAGCAAAGCTGATTATAACAGATTTTATTGGGAGTTTTATAAGACTATTCGTCACTAAAAAAATACCTAAAAACAAAATATGGTTTTTAAGCATTTCCCCTAACAACTATAACGCTTTAAAATCTATTCAAGAAAATGTAGAGGATTCCATTTTTGTTTCAAAATACACTATAAAGGAGAAGCCAAGTTATAGGACCTACTACTGTAATTATAGATTCAGATTTATATACTTATTTTTTTTCCCTCTTAATTTAATGATTTATTCGAGCAGGAATCCTGTTAAAGCAATCAGATTCTATGACCTTCTTTTTAAAGTCAATGGTTGCTACCCGGAAAGCTTAAGGGTTTTAAGAAAATATTGCCCTAAAGCCATTGTATTTACCAATGACCATGAAATTATGCCAAGGGCATTGTTGTTGGCGGCAAAAAAGTTGAACATCCCTACTTATTATGTGCAACATGCATCGGTATCAAAATATTTCCCCCCCCTATCCTTTGATTTTGCACTTTTGGAGGGAGAAGATTCAAAAAAGAAATATTTGAAGATTCAAAAAACTGACACAAAGATATACCTTGTTGGAATGCCTAAATTTGATCAGTATGTCGAGCTTGCCAACAAAGAAAATAGATTAGAGTCCATAGGTATAGCCTATAATGCCATGGATGACATTGAGTTACTTAAAAAAATGATTTGCCACCTCACCAAGAGTTTTCCTGATTTAAAGTTTATAATAAGACCACATCCCTCAGATCAACGAGAAGTGAAAGGCCTGAAAGTAAATTTTTCAAGTTCCCGCAAAGAAAATTCTTTTGAGTTTTTAACCAGAATCGATGCACTGATTGCTTCAGACTCTTCCATCCATTTAGAAGCGGTACTTTTAAACATCTTTTCGATGAGTTATAGTTTTAGCAATAATAATTTCATTGATTATTATGGATTTGTCCAGAATGGCCTCATTGACCATTTCGACTCAATTGATGATTTAAGTAGACAGATTATCTCATTGAAATGCGAAAAACCGAATGTTCAAAAAAAGGCCGCATATTATAACGCTGCTATAGGGAGTGATTTTTATGGAACCTCTGCTAAAAAAGCTGCTAATATTATTAAGGAAACTTTAAGTATTGAATGAGTAGGGGAAGCTTATTAAAAAATTCTGCAATCTACAGTGTAATTATGCTACTGCAAAAGGGAATCAACTTCTTCCTGATCCCTGTTTTGACCATTTATTTGACTCCTTATGATTATGGCGTTGTTGCCGTGGTTATGGCAGTGAACACCTTTTTAAATGTTTTTTATTTACTGGCCCTTAACGGAAGTTTGAATCGTTTTTTTTATGAGTTCAAGGGGAATGATGAGTTGGTCAAAAAATTATTTGGAACCATTGTAACTTTTGTTCTTTTCAATAGTCTCTTAATTTCTTTAATCTTGTTCATAGGGCGAAAGTGGCTACTTCAGCCTTTTTTGGCGGACATTGAATTTTTCCCATACATGTTGCTAGGTTTGGTATCCGTGATGTTCAATCCTTGCTATACAATTTATCAAAACTCTCTACAGGCAAAACAAGAAGGAATCCGGTATGGCAAAAACAATATGGGTTTTTTTATTTTGAACATCTCTTTGTTGCTATTGAGCGTAATTGTCTTTGATATGGGGGCTAAAGGCGTCCTTGGATCATTGGCGGTGACCAATATTATCTTTTTTATATACTCACTATTTGGTTTTAGAAGGGAATTCACATTTGGAATAGATTGGGATCTACTTTTGAAATCAATTAAATATGCATTTCCTTTAATACCACATACCATTGCTGGCGTAGCCACAGCCCTAATAGATCGAATTTTAATAAACAAGCTACTCACTACATCCTTAGTAGGTATTTATAGTATAGGTAATAATTTCGGGGCAATTGTTTTTCTGATCGCTTCTGGCATCAATCAAGCATTTGTCCCATGGTTTAATCAGAAAATTAAAGAAAATAAAAAGACCGAAATACCAAAAATTGCCAAATCATTGATTCTTTTTTATTGTGTCATTGCGTTGAGTCTGTCTTTTTTTGGCAAAGAGGTCATAATGCTGATAACCCCTCAAATATATCATAGTGCATGGAGGGTAATACCGTTTATTGCTTTTGCTTTTGTATACCATGGGGTATATTATTTTTTTGTTGGTGCTTTGTTTTATGATATAAAGGGTCGAGGAAATAGAATTATTCCTGTAGCAACTATTTCTGCCGCTTTAACGAATATTGCACTTAATATTGCGCTTATTCCAATTTATGGTATTTTAGGAGCGGCAATAGCTACCTTTATTAGCAAATTCCTTTTGTCGATATCACTAAGCTTTTTATATGGTAGATATGTTAAGATTACTTATCCAGTAAAATATATGCTATTTATGCCCCTTGGTTTCTTTGTAATCTCATTGATAGGTTTTATAACTGTTTTTGATAGGTATCTTTTCTTGACTAAAACATTAATTTTTGCACTGGTACTGTTTCTGTACTTTTTATTTTTAAAATCTGATATAAGAAAGTTTTTAAAGGAAGTAAAACTATTCAATTGAGAGTCCTAATTTTCAACACACTATATACACCCTATAAAATAGGAGGAGCAGAGATTTCGGTTCAGGATTTGGCTGAAAATCTTTTGGATAATGGTATTAAAGTTGGGGTGGTTACTCTTGGAGAAAATAAGGAAAAAACAATGGTCAATGGAATAGTAGTTTGGCGATTGAAATTGCAAAATGTTTTTTGGCCCTTCAATGAGGAACCTTCTTCCACACTTACAAAACTAAAATGGCATTGGGAAGATGTTTACAACAAAAGATACCAAGAAGACGTAAATAAAATATTTTTAGAATTTAAGCCCCACATAGTTCACACCAATAATTTAGCGGGTTTTTCTGTGGCTATATGGGATATAGCCCATGGTAGAAACATTAAAGTGGTACATACGCTAAGGGATTATTATTTACAATGCCCCCGTACTACAAGGTTTAAGGGAAGGAATTTGTGCACAAAACAGTGTTTGGAATGCAATCTTTTATCAATTAAAAAGAAAAAGGCCTCTCAAAAAGTTCATGGTTTAATAGGAATAAGCAAGTATATATTGAATGACCATATTTCCAAAGGGTATTTTTTAAGTTCCAAGAAGCAAGTAATTTATAATGGATTTATGATTCCACGGAGAAAAACAGGGAATACACAATTTGAAGAAAAAGATAAGGTCAATTTTGGCTTTATTGGACAAATAAATCAATCTAAAGGTCTTGAATTATTGGTGGAAAGTTTTTCAGCTCTTAAGAGTAATCGTAATTGGGTGCTACATGTAGCGGGAAAAATCAATGATAATTATAAAAAAGAATTAAGTTCAAAACTTCTAAAAGGGAAGGTAGTTTTCCACGGGTTTGTAAAACCTAAGGATTTTTTCCCACAGATAGATGTTCTTGTAGTCCCTTCCATTTGGGAAGAACCCTTTGGAAGAGTCATACTCGAAGGGTTGATTAATGAAAAACCAATTTTGGGAAGCAATAGGGGTGGAATACCAGAGTTGTTGGGGGCAGAAAACAAAAGTTTTATGTTTCAGCCCAATAGGGAAGAATTGACTCAAATACTGAAAAAAGTAATTGTAAGCCCTAAGACTTTAAATGAATTCAGTTTTGATAAAATTGATCTAAAGCAATTTTCTATCGAAACATCAGTAGGAAAATATATTGACCTTTTCACCCGAGCCTTAAATGGATAGCGATGCAATATAAACTATCCAACATACTCTTCTTTGGTATATTGCTTCAAGTTGTTTCCACTCAGGGAATTATAACATTTAACCTTTTCAAACTTTTGGGGGATTGGGAATTAAAGTCCTTTTTACATCCTATTGGAATTTTGGTTGTCATTATTTATTATTTATTGAAGTTTGCAAATGGGGGCAAGTTTAAATATTCAGGAATAGATCTACTTCTTTTTTTATATTTTACCATATGCATTTTTATTTTGGTGCTCAATGTTTCCGATTCTTCAAGTTTTTTGTTCACTTTTAGAGAAGTTATTCTAATTTTTCTGCTAATTTTTTTATATGGACAAACCAGTATTCCGTTGCGTTTGTGGAGAAAAATACTTGGCCTCCTATATATTTTGGTCTTAGGGAATTTGCTATTTATTTTATTGACCTATGTTTATGGCCCTGAAGAATATATGAAGCTAGTTACCGGCAGGTTTATATGGCCAATTGATAGTGAATATAAATTCAAAATAAGCAATTTTTATGTTTTTTGGAGAAGCCCAGCATTAATAGGAGAGACGGCTGCCGTTGGGCATTTTGGACTGCTAAGCTATTTTTTATTTAGAGAAGATGAAATTTATAAGCGGAAAAAGCTATTTCCTTTATTATTGGTTCTCCTAACTTTTGTAAGAAGTGTCTACCTGGTTTTGCTGGTGTTTTTCGTGTTTCGGTTTTTCCTCAAAAAGAAAAACCTGTTTAAACTTGAGGTCATACTACCCTATTTAATTCCTTTGATTTTTCTAATTGCCATTCCATTTTACAACTTTAAATTGCTGTCTCTTAAATCAATTATGGCTAGATTTGACCATTGGATAAACGATTTGAATGTAAAGTTCAACTTGTTTATTGGTGGAGCAATAGGAAAAGTTGGTGGAGCGGTTAGAGGAGATGGTTTTGTTTCTACGCTCGATAGCTATTGGCTTTTAATGCTTGTCTCAACAGGAATAATAGGAATAGTATTGATAATTCTTTTTATGAAAGAAAAAGCCGCTGATAACCAAAGAATGAAAATAATTCTAATCTCTTTTCTGTGTGCTGCTTTCTTTGTAACTATTACTCAAAGTATTCCATTTCTAGTGCTTTTCCCTCTTCTTTTTATAAAAAAAGAAACTAACATTAGGACATGATTACTAGTATTTTACCAATTAATAAGAAGTACACGGACATAAGTTTTATATATGTAACTTATTTGTTGGCTTTGTTCCCTTTATTGCCATATGGGGCTAGAAGTATAATTACTGCTGTTTGGTGCTTAATTGGGTTGGATGCTTACCTGAGGGAAAGAAAAAAGAACGCCCTGGGGATAAATCAAAACAAAAAGCTTTTTCTTATAAGTATTTTCGCCTTTGTTTATTTGCCTCTTACTCTTTTTTATTCTGAGAACATAGTTGAAGGATTTAATAAGCTGGTCCAAATGTCCTCTTTATTGATTTATCCGCTTATTTTTTCTCTCAACTCAAATAAATTTGATAGGAAGGTTCGGGATAATATAATAATGGTTTTTTGTACTTCTGTTGTGCTTTTAGTTATTTATCAAATAGTTAAATCGCTTTATAATTTAGATTTTTTGTTGGGAAATTTAAGCCCCTTGGAAATACAACGAAACAATTTAGACGGATATGAAGTTATTGATGTTGAAATGACAAATAGAATTAAGCTTAGAAGGTTTCGCAGTTATGCCACCGGCTTAGTGAACACACACACAACCTATCAAGGTTTATGGATAGCATTTGCTTTTTTTTACCTAATTAGATCTGTTTTTTTTAACTTCAATAAACATAAAAAAATCAAAAATGTTACTATGCTTGTTCTAGCTTGCATACTTTTTTTTTGGTTGTTGCTTATGTCCACCAGAATGCCAATTTTGGCTATTTTATCAGGAGGCTTTATTACACTATTTATTTTCACCAAGTTTAAAACAAAAACCTACGTTATAATTTTAGGAGCTTCTATTTTTGTTGCCCTTGGAAGCTATTTGAGCTTTACAACCGTGAAGTTAAGAGTGGATGAGGTGTTTCGAACAAAGTTTGCCCTTCCTAGTTCAGGCAATGATATTGAAACGTATAATTCTACAAATGTGAGGAACGGGGTCTACTTTTGTTCTCTAAAAATAATTAAGGAGAATGCTCTTTTAGGTGTTGGATTGGGTGATGCCCAGGATAAATTGAACGATTGTTACAGAGATGAATTGGGCGCTAAGATATATGGTTGGACTACTTATAACACACACAGTCAGTATTTATTTTTTTTGCTTACTGCTGGACTTTTGGGATTACTGCTGTTTCTTACATCCCTATCTATACAATTGAAGATTTCTGTTGAAAGAAAGGAGAACCAACATTTTTACTTTTTAATTATTGTGGCAATAATTTGCTTAACTGAAAATGTATTGGTGCGTTCGGACGGGCTTATATTCTTTTCCTTTTTCAATTCTTTATTCTTGTTTAACCCTAAGAAGCTTGTAGATGATTGTAATTAATGCCCGGTTTCTTACTCAGCCTATTACTGGAGTTCAAAGATTCGCTGTTGAGATTTCCAGGATTCTTAAAAAAAAGCTTCCAAACAAAGTCCATTTTGTTACCCACCCAGGTGTAATTCACTTAGATTTGTCCAAAGAGTTGGATGCTGAGGTTATAGGATTCAATAAAAGTCATATATGGGAACAAATAGATTTGTACCTATATTTAATTAGGAAAAAGAAGCCATTGTTGATATCTTTTGGGTATACTGGCCCATTATTTTATAATAATCAAATAGTCTCTATTCATGATATGGCATTTAAGTATTATAGGGAAACCTTTTCAAAAAGTTTTTCTGCCCTATATAATTTTTTAGTCCCTAAAATTGCTAAAAAATGCCTTCATGTTATAACGGTTAGTGAATCTGCCAAAAAAGAGCTTATTCAAGAGCTGGATATTCCGTCCGAGAAAATCACGGTTGTTTATAATGGACTTTCCGATGTGTTTAAGGCAAAGGGACAACCTCTTCCCAATAAGGACAGATATATATTGACAGTATCTTCTCATCATCCCAGAAAAAATTATCAGCGCCTCTTAGAGGCATTTTCTTTACTAGAGAATAAATCCATTAAGTTATTTGTCATAGGGAATGAAATCAAGCATTTTTCTCAAAGTTTGGAAAATAAGGATTTTGACTATGGAAAGAGAGTGAAATTTTTAAAGAATATTTCGGATGAAAAATTATCCGCTTATTATGAAAATGCAGAACTTTTTGTTTTCCCAAGTCTTTATGAAGGATTTGGAATCCCTGTTATTGAGGCTATGAGCAAGAATATAGGGTGCGTAGTTTCAGATATTCCTGTGTTTAGAGAAATTACGGGGGGATCGGTTATATTTGTTGATCCAAAAAAAGTAGAATCAATTTTAAAGGGTATAGAAGCAGGATTAATATTGGACAAGAAGGAGATTGATTACAAAATATCGAATAAATTCAGTTGGGAAACCAGTGCTGGAAAGGTGTTGGAATTAATAAAATAAAAATTGAAAGAAAAAATTAAGATAATCCATATTCTGAATTCGGTTGGAGGGGTAGATGTAGCCCTTCGCTTAATTTTAGAAAACTTGGACAGCAAGATTTTTAAAAGTATTGCTATCCACGGCATTAATGACACTACAACCCCATATTTAGACGATAAGGGCGAAGAGGTGGAAGAATATAAGATTTCCATACAAAGGGATATTTCCTTGTTCAAGGATTTCAAGGCGCTCATTAAGGCGTTAAGAATAATAAAAAGAGAAAAGCCTGATCTAATACATGCTCATAGTGCAAAAGGCGGCATCTTGGGAAAAACTATTGGTGCGATTTTAAATATTCCGAGTTTTCATACTCCTCAGGCTTATTCTTATCTCAGTGCCCAGGGCTGGTTTAAAAGAAGTATGTATCTTAGGTTGGAACGCATGACTTCCTTTGCCAACAGTAAAGTTTTGGCATCTTCCCAATCCGAAATGAACAGGGCGTTGAAAGAAGTCAAGTACAAAAAAGAAAAGGTTCTTTTATTTAATAATTCAATTACAGCTTCACAGGATGTGTCTCAATTGTCCATAAATAAAACATGGCCAGATAATTACATTTGCTCAGTGGGGCGCCCTTCATATCAAAAAAATATTGAAATGATGATAAGGGTTCTGGCAGAGGTTAAGCACAAGCAGTCAGAAGTCCATTTGGTTCTTATGGGAATCGGATATCATTCCCCCAATCTAAGTAAGATTGATAAACTTATCACCTATTTAGGACTCACGGAAAATGTTACTTTATTGCCTTGGACTTCTAGGGAGGACATATTCAATATCATTTCAAATGCTAGATTTTATATTTCTACTGCTCGATATGAGGGATTGCCATACTCAATAATTGAAACTCTAATGCTAGGAAAAGCATGTGTGGCAACGGATTGTGATGGTAATAGAGATTTAATACAAGATGGGTATAACGGCTTTTTGGTACCTCAAGAAGATATAGTTGAAATGTCAGAAAAAATAGTGCGATTACACCTTGATTCACAATTGCGTAAAGGTTTTGAAGTTAACGCAGTGGAGCTTTTTGAACGCAACTTCAATATGGAAAAGAACATAGAACAATTAGAGAAAATCTATGAAACTGAAGTTAGATCATAAAGAATAGGGAAATCCATCACTCGTTAGTTCTTACATGATTGTATTCCTTTTTTTGAGAGCATGTCCAATAACCTTTATAAGAAGTATTTTTGCAACAATAAGATGCTATAACTTGTTCAATAAAATATAAATGTTCTTCAAACAAGGCAGATATTCAGGATTTATTAACCCCATATCATATCTAATGGATTTATTGGTAATAAACATATTTGCTTATTCCATGCCCATAAATTTTCAAAATCCAACACTCTTTCATGGATACATATCCCTTGCTTGGATCATTGTGTCCTTAAAAAATGAGTTTTACTCAGTATATAGATATACAAAGGTGACCTATATTCTAAAAATATTGTTTACTCAGTTTGTATTTTTCTTTCTCATCTTGTATGCATATATAGGGTTCTTTAAACAGCCTATTATGAGCAGGTTAGCATTAGGCCAATATTTTATTTTCGTTTTCTTGACGGTTACTACCCTGAAGTTTCTAAACTATGTGCTGTTAATGAAGTATAGAGAACGTGTAAAGGGGAATCTTAGAAATGTTGTGGTTATTGGCAAAAACAAAAACACACAACAACTAATAAAAGTTTTTCAAGAAAGAACAGAATTCGGATTTCATTTTGTAAAGCAATTTTCTTCAAAATCTAATGAATTTGAGGTAAGGGATTGTTTTGGCTTTATACTTAGAAACAATATTGATGAGATATACTGCTCGGTTTCAGCGTTGAAAGACGAAGAAATATCGGAGTTTATCGATTTTGCAGATAATAATTTAAAGACCTTGAAGTTCATTCCGGACAACAGGAAAATTTTTGCCAAGAAATTGAGATTTGAATATTATGATTATATCCCAATACTTTCACTAAGGGATATACCCTTGCATAGCACCATTAATTCCTTTTTAAAAAGAGCATTCGACATTTTTTTTTCAGCAGTAATAATTTTAGGCATCCTTTCCTGGTTAACACCATTATTGGCCTTAATAATTATTGCGGAATCCAGAGGCCCAGTATTCTTTAGACAAAAGCGAAATGGAATAGACAATAGGGAATTCTATTGCTATAAGTTTAGGTCCATGGCAAATGAGACTGCAGATGATAATCATACTGTTAAGAATGACATGCGGGTAACCAAAGTGGGTAAATTTATTAGACGTACGAGCATAGATGAATTGCCACAATTCTATAATGTTTTTTTTGGCACAATGTCAGTTGTTGGTCCTAGACCGCATATGGTTAGCCATACGTACAAATTTGCTGGACAGGTAAACAAATATATGCTACGTCATTTTGTAAAACCTGGAATAACAGGCCTAGCTCAGATACGTGGTTATAGAGGTGAGATAGAAAAAGACATGGATATACTTAATAGAACTAAGTTCGATATATTCTATATTGAGAACTGGTCATTTTTTCTAGATATTAAGATTATAATACAAACAGTTTTGAATGCGATTTCAGGGGAGGAAAAAGCATATTAATACATTTTTAAAAAGGATTTTCAATATAGAAAAGGGCAGGCCTATGCGGTTCAACTATTTTTGCCTTGCAATGGATAATTAGTTCAATAAAAAGAAGTTTTTAGATACTAAACAACAAACAAATGAAAAGAGTTTTGATTACTGGCGCTGCCGGATTCTTAGGTTCACATTTATGTGACTATTTTATTAAGTTAGGCTTCCAAGTCATCGGTATGGACAACCTAATAACCGGTAACCTAAAGAATATAGAACACCTGTTTCCATTGGAGCATTTTGAGTTCCACCATCATGATGTATCAACTTTTGTTCATATTGCTGGTGATCTGGACTATATTCTTCATTTTGCCTCCCCGGCAAGTCCAATAGATTATTTAAAAATTCCAATTGAGACCTTAAAAGTGGGATCACTGGGCACTCTTAACTTACTGGGACTCGCCAAGGAAAAGAATGCAAGGATATTGGTTGCTTCAACCTCAGAGGTCTATGGAGACCCCCTAGTACATCCACAAAACGAAGAGTATTATGGCAATGTAAGTCCTATTGGTCCAAGAGGTGTATATGATGAGGCCAAGCGTTTTATGGAGTCCATAACAATGGCGTATCATACCCATCATGGATTGGATACTCGTATCGTTCGAATTTTTAATACATATGGTTCAAGAATGCGATTAAATGATGGACGGGTGGTGCCCGCGTTTATGGGTCAAGCGCTAAGAGGTGAGGACTTAACTGTTTTTGGTGATGGGTCCCAGACAAGGTCTTTTACATATATCGATGACCAGATTGAAGGGATATATCGGCTATTGATGAGCAATTACCACCTTCCTGTCAACATAGGCAATCCAGATGAGACTACAATTCTGGAGTTTGCTGAAGAGATTATCAAGCTAACGGGGACCGATCAAAAAATAACCTTTAAGCCATTGCCTAAGGACGACCCATTGCAACGACAACCAGATATTTCCAGAGCCAAAGAGATATTGGGGTGGGAACCCAAGGTACACCGTTCGGAGGGACTTAAGAAGGTATATGAATATTTTCAATCACTTTCATCTGAAGAATTGAGCAAGAATCATAGAGATTTCTCTGCAAACAAATAGGCAAATCCTCATCAAACCGTATTTTTGCCAAAATTTCGATTGATGAATATTCTGGTCCTTGGTTCAGGAGGTCGCGAACATGCGATATCCCTTAAAATCTCACAAAGCCCTAAAGTAGAAAAACTGTTTGTTGCCCCGGGCAATGCAGGTACTTCTGAAATTGCCACCAATGTTGAGGTTGGTGTAAATGATTTTAAAAGTATTAAAGCATTGGTACTGGCTAAAAAAATAGATTTGGTGGTAGTAGGACCGGAGGACCCACTTGTAAATGGAGTTCATGATTTCTTCTTGGCCGATGATGATTTAAAAGACATTTCCGTGATAGGCCCGCAAAAAGCAGCCGCAGAATTGGAAGGGAGCAAGGAGTTTGCAAAGGAATTTATGATGCGCCATCAGATTCCGACCGCGGCTTATGAAAGTTTTACCTCAGATACGGTGGAAAAGGGTTATATGTTTTTGGAAACACTAAAGCCGCCATACGTGCTCAAAGCCGATGGATTGGCCGCTGGAAAAGGCGTTCTAATTCTTCAAGATTTAGATGAAGCAAAAGCGGAACTAAAATCCATGCTGTTAGATTCGAAATTTGGTTCTGCCAGTGCTACAGTAGTTATTGAGGAGTTCTTGGATGGAATAGAATTGAGCTGTTTTGTGCTTACAGATGGCACTAACTATAAAATACTTCCTACTGCAAAAGATTACAAACGCATTGGCGAAGGAGATACAGGGCTTAACACAGGCGGTATGGGAGCCATTTCTCCGGTTCCTTTCGCAGATGCTGTACTTATGGACAAAATAGAACAGCAGATAGTAAAACCTACCGTAGATGGCCTTAAAAAGGATAATCTGCCCTACGTGGGATTCATTTTTATAGGATTGATAAAAGTTGGTGAAGAACCAAAGGTTATTGAATACAATGTACGTATGGGGGATCCAGAGACCGAAGTGGTTGTTCCCAGAATTAAGAATGATTTAGTTAATGTCCTTGAGGCCATGGCCCAGGGAAGTCTGGATAAAATCAATCTGGAAATAGACGAAAGATCGGCCACAACGGTAATGGCAGTTTCAGGGGGCTATCCGGAAGCATACGAAAAAGGAAAAGAGATAAAAGGGATTGAAAACATAAAAGATTCCTTGGTCTTTCATGCGGGAACAAAACAAAGTGATGGAAAAGTAGTCACCAACGGAGGTCGCGTTATTGCAATTACTTCATTTGGAAATGACTTTAAGGAAGCACTACAAAAATCCTATCAAAATATAGAAAAACTACATTTTGATGGCATGTATTACAGAAAAGACCTCGGGTTCGATTTATAGGTAGGAATGTGAGGTAATACTCTTGTCCTCTTCTCCATTGTCGTTGAAAATTTTCAACTGGTTCATCCAATATACCATGGCCACTAAACCAATAATTGCAAAAATCCAGTTAACCGAATTGGAACCCCACCAGTTTTGCATAAAACGGAAAAAATCATAAGGCGCAAAAAGACCATTTACAAATAAGTCCTCAATGCCGTAAAAAAACTTGCTCATCTTAGCTATATTTACTTTACAAAAGTAGTAAAACCAAACATGATTTCAAGCTTTTTCGGAAAAACAAAACCAATAAACTACGTTGTTCTATCGGTTTTTCTGTTCCTTTTTTATGCCGGTTTCGTTTTTTTAAAAGCTAACCAAGAAATCAGCGTGGATACCATACCCTTAAATGTTTTAGCGGTTGGGGTCCTTCTTCTATCCATTTATATCATCAATAGAATTGTTCGTGTTGAGAAAGTAACGGATTTCAGTTCGTACGCAATCCTTTTTTTTGTTTTATTGATTGTTGCTTTTTCAGAAGTGCTTGCAGATAAAAATGCCATTTTTTGCAACTTTTTTTTACTGCTTGCCACCTGGCGATTGCTTGCTATTAAATCCATTAAAAATGTTAAGCACAAGATTTTTGATGCATCACTCTTAATTTGTGCTGCCAGTCTTTTTTACGATTGGGCTTTGGTATTTTTTGTTTTGGTATTTTTTGTTATCAACGTGTATGATAGGAAAACGTTTAAAAATTGGTTGGTCCCAATTATAGGCGTGTTAACCTTTTTCATCTTGACTTTTGCTTTTTTAAGGTTAAATGGGCAAACATTTTTTTTTGCAGAGCACTATAGGTTTTCTTTTGATTTTCTAAAAACCGACTTTTTTTCAAACCCGGGCATAATAAAACTATTGTTTTATGTCCTCTTATTGTTGGCAGTAATGTCTTTGGTTTTTTTAAAAGTAAGAAAGAAGGGCGGTGGAAAACTGGTTCCGCTGCGCATTGTTTTTTTAGCTTTTGTCTTTGGGATTTTTATAAGTCTGTTCAAGTCAAATAGTGCGTCTCCAGTTTTAATCGCGTTTTTTCCAGCCGCAGTTTTTTTGACCAATTATTTGGAGACGATTAAAAAAGCAAGGTTAAAGGAAGTTGTTGTAGGAATATGTATTGCTTTGTCCTTTGTCCTTTTTCTGTTGGAGCTTAATCTGTAAACCATAAAGCAATATCTTTGTGCTAAATTAACTGGTCTATGTTTAGTTCTCTTGCCTTTAAGATTTTTGAAGAAAGCATCAACAAATATCATGTAGAAGATAATGTCTATCAAGAATTTGTGAACCTCTACCCGAAGGATCAAGTAGAGCATTTGTTATATAGAAAAAATTGGATAGATACCGTGCAATGGCATTATGAGGACATCATTCGAGACCCATCTATAAATGCAGATGATGCGCTTGACCTTAAACGGAAAATAGACGCCAGCAATCAAGACCGTACAGATCTTGTAGAGTATATTGATAGTTATTTTTTAAAAAAGTATCAATCTGTTAAAGTTAAAGATGATGCCACGATAAATACGGAAAGCCCGGCTTGGGCCATTGACAGACTTTCCATTTTGGCATTGAAGATTTATCACATGCAGGAAGAAGCCAATAGAACGGATGCTTCTGCTGAGCATGTTAAGAAATGCAGCGAGAAATTGAATGTTCTTTTGGAGCAAAAGAAAGACCTTTCAACCGCAATTGACCAATTGCTTCTTGATATTGAATCTGGAAATAAGTACATGAAAGTCTACAAACAAATGAAGATGTACAACGATGATGAATTAAACCCGGTGCTCCGTGGACAAAAAGGGTAAACCCACCCATATTTTGGTTATTAGACTTTCTGCAATGGGAGATGTAGCCATGACCGTTCCTGTTTTACAATCCGTGTTGGCAAAATATCCCGAGGCGCAAATAACGGTCCTTACCAAGAAGCTGTTTTTACCAATTTTTTCAGGTTTAGAGCGAGTCTCTGTTTATGAAGCGGATGTTAAGAAACGCCATAAAGGCCTTATTGGATTATGGCGATTGTACCAAGAACTTAAAAAACTACAGGTTGATTACGTGGCAGATTTACATAATGTACTCCGAAGCCGAATATTGAAAAAGTATTTTGCATTGGATAAAACACCTTTTGTTCAAATTGATAAAGGGCGTTCAGAGAAAAAGACCCTCACCCGTTCCAAGAATAAGATCTTCCAGCAATTAAAAAGCACCCATCAACGTTACGCGGATGTTTTTGAGAATTTGGGTTTTCCTGTTGACCTATCAAAAGCAGAGTTGTTAAAGCGACAATCCCTGCCAGATAAAGTAATTGAATTGGTGGGAAGAGACGCAAAAAAATGGTTGGGAATTGCACCTTTTGCAGCTCATGAAGGCAAAATGTATCCGTTGGACTTAACAAAAAAAGCAATAGAAAAATTAAATAATACCGAAAAGTATAAAATCTTGTTGTTTGGTGGCGGCCCTATGGAAATTCAACAGTTAGAAGCTATTCAGAGAGAAAATAAGGGCGTTGTTAATATGGCAGGAAAGCTTAAGTTGTCCGAAGAATTAACCTTGATTTCAAATTTGGACCTTATGCTTAGCATGGACAGTGGCAATTCACATTTAGCAGCAAACTATGGTATTCCCGTGGTAACACTTTGGGGCGTGACCCACCCTTATGCTGGATTCTATCCTTATAATCAACCAATAGAAAATGCTTTGTTGGCAGACCGCAAGCAATATCCGTTGATTCCTACCTCAGTTTATGGCAACAAACTTCCTAACGGATATGAGAATGTTATGAAAACTATAACTCCTGGTCAGATCGTGGCCAAAATTGAGAAGGTATTGGAATCTTAGGCAATCACGCTCCGTTCGGTAATTGAATTAAAGTAATGTTTTAATTGCTGTACGTATTGATATTTTAATTGTCTGTTGGTATTGTCCATCAATAAAGAACGCATTCCCAAATAAGATGCAATAATGTAGGTGGCGACTCCTTCACAATCAATATGCCTAGCTATATGACCATCAATTTTGCCTCTTTTTAATACAGAAACCAGATTAACTTCCCATACCTTAATGATATCCTTTAAATAGGTGCTTATTTCAAGATTTCGCTTATTGAATTCAGTTAAAAAATCGTTTAACATAAAGCCGTATGCCATTTCATTTCGTTTGCCTGGCTCCAAAGCATTTTCCAGACTATCCAAAATAATGGGCAAAGGGTTTTCTTGAGTATTCAATGGCTCTACCAACAAGGCATACACTTTCTGAACAATCAAATTTTGTATAATAGTGATAAAATAATCTTCCTTGGACTTAAAGTGATGATAAAATGCACCCTTGGAAAGCTCCAACTCTTTTAAAATATCATCTAAACTGGTATTGTAATAGCCCTTTTCATGAAATATTTCCAGGCCTTTAGCACATAATCGGTGCATGGTTTCACGTCTTTTTAGGTTCTTTTCCATATGATTTGGGTTTTGGGTTAAATAGACCGTTAAGTCTGTAACAAAGATTCTACAGATTCGCCCTAATCGAAATAAATGAGGATGTATTTGTAGGAAAAATCGGTGAAAAGCAAAAATCAGGCTTAAAACTTGATGCCTTAATATTGTTACCGACCATTGAGTCGGTTTAACAGATTCTTTTCTTGGTTGATCGGTATGCAGGGGGAAGGACAACCCGCATTATTGTGTCGATTAACCGCTTTCTAACTTAATTTGGATGTGTTGAAATAAAAAGTGATCCAACGGTTTAATTTGTTTTTAATTTAAATACAGATAACTTCATTGCACTTTGCACAAGATATAGCCCAGTGCTCATTCCAACTCAATTTGATTATGACGATGAAACTCGTAACAATCCTTTTTGCTTTTCTATGGTTTTGCAGTTGCAAGCAATCCAACAAAGTTGTGAAGGAAGAAACGATTGATAATGACACAACAACAATAGGTTGGCGTATTTCTTCAAAAGAAGATTGGCTCAGAAAAGAAGGTTTAATGAATGTGGAAAGCGTCGTACTTGATAAAGCAAATAAAGTAATGTATGCTTCAAACGGGAAAAAATATCGTACTGGGTCAGATGGTTTTATTTCTAAAATATCTGAAAATGGAGAGCTTTTAGAGCTTCATTGGATCAGTGAGCTTAATAGACCAACAGGAATGGCAATTAAAGATTCCATATTATATGTAGCGGATGTTGATAGACTGGTGAAAATTAACATCAACTCAACAAAGATGGTGGGTACTTTTCAAGAACCAATTGAAAATTCTGGTTTAAATGATGTTGGCATTACGGAAAAAGGAGAGGTGTTTGTAACTGGCTCTTTTGTTCATTCCGTTTTTAAACTGAAAGATGATAAATTGGAATTATGGGCTCATGATGAAGAAAAACTGGCTTGGGCCAATGGCCTAATTGCACATGAGGAAGGATTAACCGTTGCGGGTCTCCATATAAAAACAATCGATTACGGAACAGGAGCTATATTACCTTTTGAACTAGGTTCCACTATGAAGGATTTTGATGGATTGACCGAAGATGGTACAGGAGGTTTTTTTGTCACTACAGTTGAAAACAGCGGACTATATTACATAAACAATCAAAAGGAAGTGACTCAATTGATTGGTGAGGAAGCGTACTGTGGTGATTTGGCGTTTGATTCTTCCAGTAATACCTTATACGTTCCAAGAGGCAGTGTTAACAAGAATGAATTCTTTATTACTGTGCTTAATTTGGAAAAGCACTCACAAAAGTAGACTCGCTAATACAGACTCCATAGCATGCGTCAAAAAGGATTGGTAAATGCCACCTTATACTTAACTAAAAATGTACAAACCTTACTTATCGTTAAAAGTAAATCATTAAAACGGATTCATATCCTTTTTGCTGCACACCACTAAAAAACAACGTCTTATATGATGAAAATCATTACATAAACAGATTCACTAAAGTAATTTGCTTTTAAAAATATATTCATATCATGAGAGCAACATTCTTATCTATCTGCTATGTTCTTTTCTTTAGTTTCACTTATGGACAAGCTGATAATCAACTAACAAAAAACACCAAAGTAGGTTTTGAATTAGATGCATTACCATATATAACTGGAGGATATTACGCTTCAGTTTGGGTTGGCCACGATCATTTTAGATATAGAGCTATTATTGCAAGAGCTGAAACACCCGACTTTGTAATTAAAGATGGCTTTACCAACAATGAAATTAAGGCTTATGCAGCTGTTGTAGATTACTTTTTTAAACGGGACTTTAAAGGTTGGTGGATAGGAACCGGCTTAGAGTATTGGGACAGTAAGATACAGACCGATGCTAAGTTAAATACAGCAAATTACAACAATACAATATTCACTGTCGGTGGTGGTCATGTATGGAAGTTTTATAAAAATTTCTATTTGAATCCATGGGTGGCAGCGCATTTAAGGTTAGCGGGAGACAAAGAAGTTGTGGTTGATGAAAGTACGTATGATACTCAACTGTTTATCCCTGAAATATCCTTAAAGTTAGGCTGGCATTTCTAATATTAATCTACAGATGATGAAAAGACGAAAATTTATTTTTGTTGCAGGAGCAGGAACTGTTGCGGTTAGTGGATTAACGTATTTTTTAAACGACAACTATCAGAATCATAAATATATAGATAGAATTAATGATACTTGGAGGCATTCAATCAAATTTGACGGCTCAAATAGGGCAATAATGATCGAGTTGATTAGATATGCAACATTGGCAGCAAATAGTCATAATACCCAACCATGGTTTTTTAAAATAGGGAATAATAAAATTACCATTTCACCTGATTTTACCAGACGGTGTTCAGCAGTAGACCCGGATGACCACCATCTTTATGCAAGCCTAGGATGCGCCGCAGAGAATATTGTGCATGCTGCTAGAGTATTTAGCTTAGAAGCCAATGTTTCGATTCAAAGTGATTCGGCAGAAGTAATTCAAATAGATTTTGAACATACTTCTTCAAGCCAATCGGAATTGTTTAAAGTAATTCCCAAAAGGCAGTGTACAAGAGCGCCTTATGAAGGTAAGAAAGCATCAGCACAACAACTGAAGGTGTTAGAAATTATTGCACAAGACACTGGTATCTCAACTCAAATATTTACTGACACAAATGATTTAGAGACTATTCTTGAGTTCGTGGTTGCAGGAAATACTGATCAAATGAGAGATAAAGCTTTTGTAAAAGAACTTAAAGATTGGATACGATTTAATCCGCATTCAGCCATGAAACATGGTGATGGTCTTTATACAGCTACTTCGGGCAACCCTACCTCACCTACTTTTTTTGGTAGCCTGCTATTTGATATGGTTTTTAATGAAAAGCCCGAAAATGATAAATACAGAGACCAGATAAGAAGTTCAGCGGGAGTTATTGCCCTCGTTTCTGAAAAAGATGATATTGAACATTGGATTAAGGCAGGAAGATGTTACCAACGTTTTGCTTTACAGGCCACAGCATTTGGACTAAAACACTCTTTTGTAAACCAAGCCGTTGAAGTCCCAGAAGTACGGACACAGTTGGCTAATTACTTGAATATCGGAAATCGGAGAACTGATTTATTAATTCGGTTTGGTGTTGGAACAGATCTTCCAAAATCTCTTCGACGCCCTGTAAGCGAGGTTATTGTTTAATCCTGTATTGGAACTTATTGATGAATTCTGGCAAGTTAAATGCAGAATGAAAAAGGTCATAAAGACACATACAATCCCTGAAAATTCAATCATAACAAAAGGTTTTAATGATTACCATTATTGTGATTCTTTTTCAGTATTTACACAAAAAAATGATAGTTTGGATTGCATAGCTACCACCATTTTTCAAACACCTAAATGGGCAGATATGTTAATGGGAATGAGAAACAAGGTATTCAGTCTTTTTGGCTTAGAGAAGGGAGGTTTTAAGGAACATACGAATATTGCAGAACATTACCCCATAGGCTCTAAAGCTGTTTACTTTACAGTTGTCAATAGAAATGATAACGAAATCATTACACAAGAAATTGATAAGCATTTAGACTTTAGGATTTCTATTTTTGAAAATAGAGAACAAGATAAACGAAGGATTCATTTAACAACCTTAGTGAAGTACCATAATACCTTTGGGCGTTTCTACTTTTCTATTATTGGGATATTTCACAGAAGAATTGTTATTGGCCTGTTGAAAAGGTTAGTAAAGCTGTAAATGGCTTAAAACAAGCCATACCGAGAACGATAAGTACTATTCCCAAAAGTAAAAAACCACCCAACGATATATTGGATGGTTTTGTAAATAGTTAATACTGTTTTCTAACAACAGCCTCCACCGTCATAATGGTAGGTAGATTCGCTTATAAAAATATCATCCCTTTCTAAAGAACCAAGGGCGCCCGCAGTTTTGTCACAGACAGCTAAAGGTTGGTTCTTTAAAAGCACATGGCCTTTGTGATCATCAAAATAATCTTCATCTCCAAAATATATGGCCGCTTTGCCGGTAAAGATACATGGACCGTCTTCTGGCATAGGGTCTTTTATGGCGGCTACCTCAATAGATTCAATATATATGAGTTCATCCGTAGGATAGTTCTTGGGATCTAAAATACGGTAAGGCTTTCTAGCTCTTATTTCAATGGTACCAAAACCAACATCGGTTAAAGCCTTTACATATTGTTTTATGGGCAAACTACCACTTAAGCAGAGCGCTCGCAATCTATCATCATTTCTCAGAACAGAATTCATTTCTTGCTCACAGGTGGGGTCGCTCATAACCAACTTCCCGTGCGGTTTTAAAACGCGGTACATTTCTTCAATAGCACGCTTTAAATCTTCTTCCTTAAAAATGTTGAACAGGCAGTTTTGTGCTGCAACATCAATTGAATTGTCTTCGACCGGAAGGTTCAAGGCATCACCCTTTTTCAAATCAACAAACTCTGACCTGAACCAATCATTTTCTTCTTCAGCAATTTTAAAATTATCGCTGCTAGCCTGAAGCATTTCATCAACAACGTCAACACCAACAACTCCACCTTTTTGACGATTGAAATAAGAGAATTGTAGTAACTCCATTCCCCCACCTACGCCTACATAGAGCATTTTAGGGTTGTTAGAGAGATCTCTGGCATGCACCGTACTACCGCAACCATAGTTCATCTCTTGCATTATTCTGGGAATCTTTAAACCTGGCAATTCCCAAATAGGGTTCGTAGTGCAACATAGACCCACGTCCGGGGTTAATGCGGCTTCTTTATATAGATCGTTGGTAGCTTGTAAGTAACTCATATTCTTTTGTTTTAATACATTTTAATTATGCAACTGTCCCTTGGCAACTACTTCCTGCGCCTGCGGTACAACCATAGCAGTGTTGGGAAATAATGATATTTCTATCGTTTAAGATGTCCTCATTATAGTCTTTAATGTGTTTTACCTTGCTAGCAACCTTAAGGTCTAGCATTTGGTTAAAATCACAGTCGTATAACCAACCGTCCCAACTAATGGAAATGGTATTGGTACACATTACATTGGACACCGCGGCCGGATTATAGGCTTCAACCAGTGCATACATATAATCCTCATAGTTCTCTGATGCAACTAGGTAATCTAAAAAACGAGCAATAGGCAAATTGGTGATGGCAAAAAGGTTATGGAACTGAATTCCAAAATCCTCATCCAAAGCCTTTTTAAAATCTTTTTCCATTGCCATTTGATCTCCGGGCAAATATGCACCAGAAGGATTGTAAACCAAATCCAAACGCAAATCACTGCCTGGCATGCCATACCCTCTGGCATTCAATTCTTGCAATGCTTTTATGGATTTGTCAAAAACCCCATCTCCACGTTGTTTGTCCGTTTTACCACGGGTATAGTGGGGCATGGAAGAAATTACATGAACATTGTGCTTTTTAAAGAAGTCCGGCAAATCATGGTACTTCTTGTTGGCCCGTATAATAGTGAGGTTGGAGCGTACAATAAAATCTTTGATTCCAGCTTTAGCGGCTTCTTCTACAAACCATCTAAAATCTGGATTCATTTCTGGAGCACCACCGGTAAGGTCTAATGTATGTGCCCCTGTATTTTTTATGACTTCGATACATTGCTGCATTGTTTCACGTGTCATAATTTCTTTACGGTCTGGTCCTGCATCCACATGGCAATGTTCACAGACCTGGTTGCACATATAGCCAACATTAATCTGGAGAATTTCCAACGTTTTGGGCCGGAGCGGGAAATGCCCAATTTCTGCAATCTTATCCTTAAAGTAAGGAAGCTCACCATCTGCAAAAACCCCACCATTAAGAATTTCCAATTGCTTATTGATTTCTGCCAGCTCATTTTCCTGAGCTTTCATGGATTTTTTGGCCTTTTTCATTTGAGGCAATATGCTTTCACTCATAACGCATTATTTTATAGGCATAAAGTCAGAGACACGATTCTAATTTTGAACTAGGCTCCTTCCTTACATTGATAATTTATTGTATTTGTTCATCATTTGTACACCATGTACCAAAGTTGCACCACTTTCAATGGCTGCACCTACATGAACAGCTTCCATCATTTCTTCTTTGGTGATGCCTTTTTGCAAGCCATCTTTTGTATAGGCATCTATACAATATGGACACTTTACCACATGGGATACTGCCAAGGCAATCAAAGATTTTTCTCTTGCACTAAGTGCGCCTTCTTCGAAAACCTTACCATAATAGTCGAAGAATTTTGTTCCCAGTTCTTCGCTCCATTCGGTGATTTTCCCAAATTTTCTTAGGTCTTTAGGGTCGTAATATGAATCTGCCATCTTTTTAGGGGTTTTAGGTTCTTTATTTTGTGTTGAATCGTTATCAAAATGAATTGGAATGCCCTGTCCCATTTTTTCAAGTTCAGGAAGGATTTCCATATTGTCCCAAATACCAGAAGCCAATGTATCTGCATAAGCTTCAGGTAGATGATTTTTGTACATTAATTGTTGTGCGGTCTTGTAGTCATATTCCAAAGACCGATGAGTATATTTTATTTTGCCATTTTCAATTTCCAAAAGAATATACCACACCCGTCTGGTACCATCATTGGCTGGCATGCCAATGGCTCCTGGGTTTAACCAAAGTTTTTCCTCTATAGTTTGATTGAATGGTAATCCGCAATGTCCGGCTATAACCACATCGCTTTCAGTTTGCTCAAAGCACTTTTTTTTGATGTTTTCAGAAGTGGATTCAAAAATGAATTCAGAAACATTTTCATAGCTACCATGGACCACAGAGATTTGTTTATTACCATATTCAAAACCGATATATTCTGGGAGTCGCGAAACCCACGCTAATGATGGCTCGGAGAGATGTCCTTTGGTATAGGGAAACCACATTTTGGAAAAACTATCGCATCGCCCGCCCGCTTTAAAATCACAGCCACAATCCTGACTGTCATTGGACAGTTGTAATTCTACGTTACCCGCAATACTCAACGCACCCCAATTTTTAAAGGAAGTAATTGTTTCTTCAGGCTGGGCACAGTATCCTGTAATATCCCCTGTACAAATACAATTCTCTGGTGGAATTCCTTCTGCCTTTGCAATGGAAATTAACTGTTCCAATGCCTGAAGGTTACTATATACCCCACCAAAGAGCAACAGCTTCCCACTTTTTGTGCCAATATGTTTTATTTTTTTATCCATAAAGGCGTCAAATATAAGATGATACAACATAGAATGCCCCAGAAATTGATCCAGAGCAAATCTGCATACTTTCCTGTAGTGAAAATCAATGATTTTGGAAACCAATCAAAAATCAAAAGAAAACCAAACAACAAACCACAGAAAACACTTAGATGGAAACTTATTTTGGGCGGTGATTTCTTCCAAAACATGAAAATGGGTGTCAACCCTATGACCATGGTCCCACTTATGGTGGTTGCCGAAAGAATTTCAGCATCCAGAAAAACGGGTATTGTTCCCAAGAACGCGATCAATACCATTGCAATCCGGCCAAAAGTTAAACTATTTCCAAGCTTTAAGTCTATAGAGAGTAATTTGGAAAATGATGAAAAGGTAGAATCCAATGTAGATGCTGCCGAGGTAATCATGATAAAATTGATTACCAACAGGACTACTATGCCAAAAGATTGACCTACCACTACAGCAGCTTGACCAGCATAACCTTGATGTTGTGCATAGACACCAATAATACTAAATAGCACAATACATAGGCCACCAACAACACTTGCCCACAAAAAGCTTTTTAAGGTAATCTTATGTGAGCTTAGAAAACCCCTATCTGTTAACACGGGATCATGAAAGGGGTAACTAAATGATTGAAGCACCGCTGCAAATAACAAATTAAGGCCAGTTTCAAAAGACCATACTCCTGAGTTTATAACTGTTTTGCCCGAGAATGCTTGATCTACGGAAAAAACATTCCATAAAATAACAATGAGCAATATGGAAAACAATACCATTTGAATACTATCCGTAAATATGGAACTGCTCAAGCCTCCTTTTAGAGCGTAGGCCAATGTCAATGCGGTAAAAACCAAAATGGAAAGGTAGTAGGGTGTGGAGCCCATATCTCCAAAATAGGAACCAATGACCATGGTATTGCTCCAAACCTCATTGAACAAACGAATGGTAATCAATATTGAAAACACAGCTACAGCACTTTTTCCAAATTTGGAGGAAAGGAAATGGTGAATGCTTCTAAAACCACCAAATTTTCGCATGCGATAAATGACAATACCAGCCACTGCAAAAGAAAGGTAGTAAGCGGCATATGCAGCACCGCCCACCAATCCAAATTCCAATCCCAAATTTGCCGCATTGGTGATGCTTTTTGCAAAGATCCATGAAATGACCAAAGACCCCATAAGCACTAGGCTGTTAGGGGTCTTTTTTTGATAAACAGCGTTAAAAAACTGATTTGTGTTTTTAGCAAAAGGAGAGACCAGGAACAACACCAAGCTAGATGCTATCACTAAACTCCATTGCCAAAAAATTGCGTCAGTCATTTACTTTTCTTAACTATTAATTGTTATCCCACCAAACGGGAACGTTTATACTATTTCCATCTGTTCTTGAAGCCGCATCTGCATAGTTAACACTATTGAGTGCTTCTTCTTCTGCCGGATAAGGCATGCGAACAGGAATGATATCATTGTTTAAACTTGCCGACAATGTCTTTAACTGGGGAAAGCCAGTTCTCCTATATTCAATCCAACCTTCATAACCGTTGATGATGTTTGCAATCCATTTTTGTGTTATTATTTGCTGAATGGAAGCATCACCACCTGTGCCATAAGGTGCACTGTTGGTTAAATAATCCGCGGGAAGAGCTACTTGCCAATATTCGAAAGCTTGTGTTACCCCTATTTCATACAATTGTTGTGGGTCTGCAGTTATAAAACCGCGTTCTGCTGCTTCGGCCAATAAAAAATGGGTTTCCCAACTGGTCATGAAATTGGCGTCCAATTCGCTAGTATTTTCCCGAAAAATAGTCCCTGCCAAGGAAAAATCGGCCAAAACCGCAGCATTTTGAGTGGCATCAATACCATTGAGCAGCCCATTAAATTCCCCGGAATCACTGTTGCCAAAAGGTCTAAAAAGTGTTTCAATCCTTGGATCATTGAATCCGGCTAGAATCTCCTCCATAGTTTCGGACATCACAAAGTTGTTAAAGTCACCAATACGCAATCGTGCCAAACGAAAATTATTGGGTTCGCCGTCGGTAAAATTGAAAATGGCATTTTGCGCATTTTCGTTGATGAAATTCCCAGCTGTAAAAATGGATTGTAAATCAGTGGCAACATCCGTTTGATTTGAAATTCGTATCAAAGCTTTTATTCGAAGGGAGTTTGCAAATCGAATCCATCCATCCAAGTCCCCGTTAAAAAGAATATCGCCTTCTAAAGGAATGCTCCCAGTATAATTTTCCAGTGCGGTAATTCCTTTGTTGAGGTTATCTAAAATACCATCTTCTGCGGTGTAAATGCTTTGTTGAGTGTCATAGACCGGGGTGACTGTTCCTTCCTTTCCTCGGAATGCCTCAAAATATGGGACATCGCCAAAAAGGTCTGTAAGCGCAGCGGCCATATAGGCTTTCAGGATACGGGAAGGACCTTCGTAAACCGCAAAGGTTTCATTTTCCAACGCTAATTGGATGACACTCTCGTTATCCCGTAGGTTTTGGAAAAATATGGGCCAAGGATTCCCTCCCAATTGTGGTGATTTTAAATCGTGCCGGTCAAAAAGGTTGAAATCCAAAGCAGTAGTGTATTGTCCCAAAAGATTACCAGCGGTAAAGCCTTCGTACGACATTTGTTCTCCGTAATCATAAATCACCTGCCTAAGCAACAAACTTGGCTGTACGGATAAAGGCTGGTTGGGGTTGGTATTGATTTCCTCAAAATCTTTGGTACATGAAACCATGAGCACGAGAGCAAAAACAAGAGCAGTTGTTATTTTATATGTGTTTTTCATCTTCCTCATCTTAAAAATTAAACCCTGCTTTAAACCCAATGCTGCGTGTTGTGGCATATGACATATCCTCTACGCCACCTACAAAACTGTTCCCCTGTACGGCGAATTGTTCGGGATCAAAGTGTGGATTCTCGGTAATGGCAAAAAGGTTACGCCCTATTAAGGACAGTCTTAAGCTTGCGTCATTTTGAAATAGCTGAAAACTTTTAAACGTATAACCAATGGATACCTGCCTTAATTTTAAAAAGGAAGCATCGTACACATTGTTTTCTTCATGGTTTCGGTCAAAAAATTGTCTGTAATAGCTTTCCGCGGAAACCGCAACCGTGTTCTGTTCAAAAACAGGATTTTCCGCGGTTCCTACATTGACCACTCCATTTGGAACAATGCCTTCTTCGGGCCTAAATGCAGTTTCTGCCAATTGACCACCAACGTTACCCAGTGCCCTGGTCCGGGACACAATGATTCCACCTTGGCGCCAATCCAACAGAAAACCTAAATCCCAATTCTTGTATTGGAATTGATTGTTGAGGCCCAACATAAAATCTGGATTGTTGTTCCCTAGTTTTTGCAGCGTATTATCTGGAATAAACCGCCCTTGATCTGTTAGAATAAAATCGCCATTATCGTTCTTTAAATACCCTGTTCCGTATAGGTCTCCAATTCTGCCACCTTCTTCAACCTGCAAAAATACCGTTTGGTTTTGACTGTCATAGATTCTTGAAAAGGCCAAGGTCAATCTCCCTGCTTCTTGCGGTAAATCTTCAACAGTGGCGCGGTTTCTGCTAAAATTGAACGTACTGTTCCAGCTAAAACTTGCATTGCTGATAGGAGTAACACTTGCTATGATTTCAAGCCCTTTGGCACGTACCTTTCCACCGTTGACCACTTGTTGTGTAAAACCTGACGAAATGCCAATGGGCAAAGAAATGATCTGGTCTTTGGTAACCGCATTGTAATAGGAGATATCAAAATTCAATCGATCTCCAAACAGCCTCACATCCGCACCAACTTCAAAAGAAGAGGTCTGTTCTGGTCTTAAATTGGGATTAGCTATTACATTTTGATCGCTAAAAGTAGGTTGGCCGTTAAATGGGGTTTGCGCTATAAAAGCCCCAGTTGTTTGGTATGGATTAGTATCATTTCCTACTTGGGCCCAGCTAGCACGTAGTTTTGCAAATGAAATTACTTGTGGTAAATCTGCTATTTCAGAAAGAATAAAACTACTTGAGACGGATGGATAAAAGAAGGAAGTATTATCCACAGAAAACGGAGTGGCCAACGCACTTGACCAATCGTTACGCCCTGTGATATCCAAAAAAAGGAAATTCTTGTAGCCAAACTTTGCCAGCCCATAAAAGCTATTTATCCGTTTGTTGGATTCAAATTCAAAAACTTCAATAGGTGAAGCAGCATTGGATAACCTAAAAATACCTGGCTGTGCCAAACTGGTTGCCTGCGATTGGGAAGTGAAGGCCTTTTGATCCAAACGGTTACCTCCTAAAGAAACGTCGACCTTAAAATCCCCAAAGGCATTGTGATAGTTCAATAAGAAATCCGTGTTAATTTCACGATAAAACACATCATGTTCGGCATAGCCCCCATTTGCGAACCTATTGGAACTAAAGGAACGTCTAAATTGACGAAGTTCATCAGAGTAGTCCATTCCTGTCCTTACTGTTGCGGTGATGTTGTCTGAAATATCATAAGAAGCAGATACATTTCCAAATACCCGGTCCCGATTGAATGAATTTCTGTTTTCGAACAGGATAAAGAATGGATTGTCGAAAAAAGTGTAGTTGTAAGAGAACTGTTGTACCCCTTCCAAGCCAGGTTGCCAATAATCTCGAAGGCTATCAATGTTCAATGAACGAGGGCCCCATGCAACCAAAGAATAGTTCACGTTTTCAGAACCATAACCACTTGATGGTCTGTTGTCACTTTGGGAGTTTACATAGCTAATGGAGGAATTGATACGCAGCTTTTCTGTGGGCTTAAAAGTAAGTCTGGCACTAATGGTCTGTCGATCTAAGTTTACCCCGGGAATAATTGACTCACTGCGTAAATCTGTAAATGAAAGACGATAGTTTCCTTTATCAAAAGCAGATGAAATAGCCAGATTATTAATAAAAGTGGTTCCAGTTTCATAAAAATCCTTCAGATTGTCTGGATTTGAACGAAACTCAGTTGGAGAAATGGACAGGCCACTATATAAGGAAGTATCCCCTCCTCTCACCACGGTCCCATCTGGCAGCGTGACAGGACTGTCAAACTGCGGAATGAGGTTGCCCACATCCAATCTTGGACCCCAACTATAGGTAATATTGTCGCTGGTTCCACCTCCTAGTCCATCAACAAATTCAAATACCCCGGACTGTCCTTGTCCATATTGGTTTTGAAATTCAGGAAGTCTAAAAGCAGAGTCCACAAAAAAGCTGGTGTTATAACTTATGCCCAAGCCTTTGCTTTTTGAACCATCTTTGGTTTCAATAACAATGACACCGTTGGCAGCACGTGTTCCATACAATGCGGCAGCACTTGGCCCTTTAAGAACCGAAACTTCTGCAATATCGTCTGGGTTTACTTCCATGGCGCCATTTCCAAAATCTACTTCCTGAAAACCAGCTGCAGCCTCATTGGTAAAATTGAAAACGGAATTGTTGTTGATGGGAACCCCGTCAACTACAAACAAAGGGTTGTTGTTGGAGAAGGAAGCCTCGCCCCGAATACTTATCCTTGATGTGGAACCTACCCCTGTTGCACCTTGACTAATGGTTACACCAGCTAGTTTTCCGGCTAAATTATCCAGAAAGTTAATCGACTTCACTTCTGTTACACCCTTAGCATCAAGACTTTGCACCACATAACCCAGTTCTTTGGTCTCTCGTTTTAAACCCAAAGCGGTCAATACCACTTCTTCTAATTGCTCGGAAGATTCAATGAGTTGCACATTGATGCTAGTCCTATTATTTATGTTGATGGTCTGGGTTTGGTAGCCCAAAACAGAAAATTCGAGCACCGATGAAGATGAGGGAACTTCCAAGGTGTAATTTCCTTGTTGATTGGTTATAGTACCTGTTTTTGTGCCTATCAAAATAATGTTGACAAAAGGAACAGGTACGTTACTTTCATCTGTAACTATTCCAGATATGGTTTGTTGTGCCTGATGCTTTACTCCAAAGAGCAATGCCATAGCCAATAAAATATATTTCATTTTGGGTATAATCGTTAGTCTTTACATGGCAGAAGTGCCATTAATCTTGATGCTTAGGAAAATCGCATCAAGACTGGTGAACCTTTGTTAAAATGAAGAGAGTGAAAGTAGTATTGAAGTATTTGGACGTTCTTAGAAACAATCCGAGTGCTCCTTTTTAGCAAGGAACCAAGAATTTTTAATATGGTAATGGAGATTGTTTTGGAAAAGTTCAATAAGGTTTTAATATCCTTTTCCGAATCTATATCATGTAAAACAGGGAGCCTATGTACATGAGAGTCGTAACTTTCAAACAATTGCGAAATTTTGTTGAAAAGCCCAAAACGCTGCCAAGGCAACCTTAGAAATAAGTTTGGGTCGAAATTGGAACAATGCAGCCCCATTAAATAAAAGCCACCATCAGATGCAGGCCCTAAGACCGTTTTTCCAAGCTGCAATTGTTTTTCCGCCTCAATAATATGCGAGGCTTTTAGTTGTGGACTATCATTGCCGATGGTAATCACATTTTTATAGCCCTTATCATAAATTGCTTGAATGGCGTTGGAAAAGCGTGCACCAAAAGAGGTGCCTTGTTGTTCTTTTTCAGTAAAATGGAAATAGGGTAATCCTGAGGTTTTGGCGGTTTGTAGCGTTCGTTCAGTTAATGCATGGAACAAATTTAAATTTGCCAAAGTCTTTTTACGACGAGTTTCCGCAATGGCAGAATTCGCAAAAATCAAGATTGCTGTTTCTTTTGAGAAAGTGTTTTTCAAGATTTGCTCTACTATCGTAAACTTACGACAAATATCTATGTAGGGTTTGGTCGAAAAGCAGAGTCAGGAATTACATTTTTCTTTGATAATTGTCAATTTTAACATTCCGACCGGCAAGTCGGTTCTAAAAAAGGAGCAGTATTGCAAGCAAAGATTAAAATCGAAGTGGTATCGATGAAATGCTCAAATAGCCATTATTTTTAGAGTTGATAGACTGGAGAGTCGGTAATATTCTCTTAAATAATATGTGTTATATAGCAGTTTTGGCCTATAGAGGCTAAATTTGTTGAGCGTTTAATCTACTTCTATCATGAACACAAATATTGCCCATGCAAAATCCATTGGATTGGTCCTTTCAGGAGGTGGAATTCGTGGAATGGCCCATATAGGTTTAATAAAAGCTATGAAGGAACAAGGATTGGATGCTAAAATCATATCAGGTTCCAGTGTGGGAGCTTTAGTGGGGGCTTTGTATGCAAATGGGAATTCTGTTGAGGATATGCTGCAGTTCTTTAAAGACACCCCCTTATTTCAATATAATTTCTTTGCAATAGGCAAGCCGGGGTTTATTGATACCGAAAGGTATTTTAATATTTTTAAAGGCTATTTCCCAAAAGATTCGTTTGAAAGCCTAGAGAAACCGTTGTTTGTGGTGGCTACTGATCTTCTTAAAGGGGAGGAAAAAGTGTTTGCAGAAGGAAAACTGATAAAACCTCTTTTGGCCTCTGCAGCGTTAACCCCAGTTTTCAGTCCGGTTGAAATAAACAAAACACTTTATGCGGATGGAGGCGTAATGAACAACTTTCCTAAGGAGTATGTGGATGGAAAGGCTGACTTTATTATTGGGAGCAATGTTTCTATTGCAGGAGAAGTCCAAAAAAAAGACCTTAAAAATTCTTTACAATTAGCCGGAAGGATAACCGGGTTGATGATTTATGCCGCCAGCTATGGAAAACTTAAGGAATGTGACCTATACATTGAACCCAAAGAATTGGAAAAAATAGGAATGCTAGACAAAAAGGGTATTCAAAAAGCCTTTACTATTGGTTATGACCATGGTAGCAGGGCGCTGGAGGGTGAGTTGAAAATGAAGAATTGAAGTCACATAAAATTAGCTATGGCAAATCTTACAAGGTTTCAATCATCTAAACATCGTCATAATCTACCTTAAGTGTTGGGGTCAGGGGATGCGCCTGACATGTTAAAATAAGCCCTTCGGCAACTTCTCCATCCGTTAGTATTTGGTTTTTGACCATTTCGGCTTTTCCTTCGGTAATCCTTGCAATACAACTGCTGCAAACACCACCTTGGCAGGAATATGGAGCGTTTATATCTTCCTTAAGAACAGCATCAAGCACCAATTCTTTTTTATCCATGGTAATGGAAAAGGTCTCATCGTCCACGATTACCTCGACCTTTGTTTTGCCTTCCAGTTCTTCAGCTAAGGTATCTTCCGTATCGGAACTCGTAAAAAGCTCAAACAAGATTTTTTCCTCAGCTATCCCATTGTTTTTTAAAGTATCAGAAACTGTAGTGATCATTTCCTCTGGACCGCATAAATAGAAGGCATCAAAAGAGGTTTCTTTAAACTTATTTTTGGTTACAAAGTTAACTGTTGAGGTTTCAATTCTGCCAAAAAGAGCATCTTCTGCCTGCGAGCGGCTATATACATTTTGAATAAAAAACCTATTGGTATATTGTTTTTGAAGCTCTTGTAAGGCCTCTAAATACATGGTTTCTTCAGGAGACTGGTTTCCAAACACTAAAACAAAAATATTTTCTGGATGACTTTCCAATACGGTTTGGGCAATGCTCATTATTGGGGTGATTCCGCTTCCAGCGGCAAAAGCTGCAATGTTTTTGGACTGAGAATGACTATCAAAAACAAATCGTCCTTCAGGAGGCATAACTTCAAAAACATCTCCAGGTTTAATGCTTTCATTCGCATAAACTGAGAATGTCCCTTCTGGCATTTTTTTAATTCCCACAGTAAGTTTTCCAGAGGATGGTGCTGAAGAAATGGAATAGGCCCTTCTCAGTTCTTTTCCATTTATCTCATGTTTAATAGTAATGTATTGCCCAGCGGTAAATTCAAAACTATCTTTAAGGTTTTCGGGAATTTCAAAAGTAAGGGCTACTGCATTGGGGGTCAAAGAGTCAATCGCGGCAATTTTTAGTGAATGAAAGTCACTCATGGAATATCAATTTTTTTGCAAAACTAAGCATTCATGTAATTTTGAAAGCTAGATTTTAAAAAAAGCGTTCCTTTTGTAACAAAACAAGTATTTTAGGTACAAACATCTAGAAAATCACCAACCCATGTTTAAACGATTTATCAATCTTCAGTGGAAATCCTTTTTTAGATCTTCCTCCTTTGGAAAAGGATTGGCATTGAAAATTGTAATGATCTTTTTTGGCATTTATATGATAGGAGCCCTGGTGTTTGTTGGCGGGTTTCTTTATGAAATCTTAAGAAAGGCCTTTCCTGACCAAGCCCCAATGTGGATGTTAAGTAGGTATTTAATTTACTGGATACTGATAGAATTGTTTTTCAGATACTTTTTACAGAAACTACCAGTGATGGATATTAAGCCATTATTGTCTTTTCCTATTAAAAAAAGCACTATCACACATTATATTTTGGCAAGATCGGGAGTTTCTGGCTACAATTTGTTGGCATTCTTCTTTTTTATGCCTTTTGGCATTGTGCTTTTGTTCAATGGATATCCTGTTTTGAATGTTGTACTCTGGCTTGTGTCAATTTTGGCAATAGTATTGTGCGTTAATTACATCAATTTTCTTATTAACAAGAGTGATAAGGCATTAGTGGTTATCGGGAGTATTATCCTTGCGCTATATGGACTTGATTATTTTCAAATAGTACCCGTAAAAGATTTTTTTGGACCAATTTTTCATGGACTTTATCAACACCCCATCGCGGTACTTGTTCCTGTAGCACTGGCTATTTTAGCATACTTTTTAAATTATAAATTACTTAAAAATAAACTCTTTTTAGATGCTTCTTTAAAAACCAAATCGAAAGAAGCAAAGACCTCAGATTTGACATGGACAAAACGCTTTGGAGACATGGGAACTTTTTTACAGCTAGACCTGAAGATGATTTGGCGCAACAAAAGAACCAAGGCTCAAGTTTTTATATCGCTTCTCTTTGTCTTTTATGGCTTAATATTTTACACCCAAGAGGTGTATGCCAACATGATTCCAATGTTTGCCTTTTTGGGAATCTTCATGACAGGGATATTCTTAAGCAATTTTGGGCAATTTATCCCAGCATGGGATAGCGGCTATTATAGTATGATGATGGCGCAGAATATACCGCTTAGAAAATATTTAGAGTCCAAAGCAACACTGATATCCGTTAGCGTGGCAGTCATGTTTTTGCTAACCGTTCCCTATGTATATTTTGGTTGGGAAGCACTGGCCATAAACTTTGGAAGCGCAGTTTATAATTTGGGAGTAAATATTCCCGTAATCTTATTTTTTGGCTCTTTCAACAAGAAGCGAATAGATTTGGACAAAAGCCCATTTGGCAATATGCAGGGTACTAGCTCCACTCAGTTTTTAATCATGTTGCCGGTTTTAGGATTGCCCATTCTAATTTTCACTGTACTTTATTATCTCATATCCATAGAGGCTGCGGTGATAACGCTTTCTCTTTTAGGAATTATAGGTTTTGCCTTAAAGAATTATCTATTGGACAAAATCACGGAGCAGTACAGAAAAAAGAAATACGGAATGATTGCTGGATTTAAAGAAAAAAACAGCTAAACAAAATTCATAAAAGTGAAGCTTAAACACATATAGATGATTACAACTGAAAATCTTTCTAAAAAGTACGGGTCCCAAACCGTATTGAATATTGAATCTTTGCAAATACCCAAGGGACAGAGTTTTGGATTGGTAGGGAACAACGGTGCAGGCAAAACTACTTTTTTTAGTCTCTTATTGGATTTGATTCAGCCCACATCTGGCCATATCATAAGCAATGATATTCAAGTAAACAAGAGCGAAGGATGGAAACCATTTACCTCTTCATTTATTGATGAATCCTTCCTTATTGGATACTTAACACCTGAAGAATATTTTTATTTTATTGGAGATTTAAGAGGAAGAAACAAAGCTGATGTAGATACCTTGCTTTCAAACTTTGAAGACTTTTTCCATGGAGAAATTTTGGGGCAAAAGAAATATTTGCGCGACCTATCCAAAGGAAATCAAAAGAAAGCAGGTATAGTTGCCTCTTTTATTGGCAATCCTGAGGTAGTTATTCTGGATGAGCCTTTTGCTAATCTAGACCCTACCACACAAATTAGGTTAAAAGGAATAATTAAAGAGCTCGCCGAGAAAAACGAAGTGACAGTTTTGGTATCGAGCCACGATTTAATTCATGTTACCGAAGTTTGTGAGCGCATTGTGGTATTGAACAAAGGAGAAATTGTAAAGGACATTCAAACTTCAGCCGAAACACTTAAAGAATTGGAAGCGTTTTTTGCGGGATAAAAAAGGCGATAGTTCACCATCGCCTTAATCAATCATCGTTTCTTATAATTACCCGCCAAAAACAGAAGGATCATAAAAGAACTGTGCTCTTTTAATTTTGCCATTCTCCACTTGATACATGGAAAGTTCTTCCATATTTACCCGACCTCCTTGCTTAAATGTAACATCGCTGGTCATGGGAACAACAAAATGATTGCCCATAACAACTGGATCACCTACAGTTCCGCCATGTGCTTCTTCAATGTTACTGGCCCATTGCTCAAAGCCTTTTAAAATATTGTCTATCCCTTCGGTTACCTCATTAGGTACCCCTGCCATCTCAACGCTAACCGCATCTTGGGCATAAAGGCCATAAGCCTGATCATATTTGCCCTCTCTACAAAGGCTTACTAGTTTGTTTGCAACTTCTTGTGTTGTCATTTTTGTGTCTGTTTTTATGATTAATAAATAAACTCAAAAGTTAATAAAAAGCCTCACTTAAATATGTGTTTAAAGGCTTAATAGCTTCAAAATGGCTCAAAATTTCATTGGATAAGCTGTCGGAACCATAAAAGGGTTCCAAAGGAAATTCGGCCATGGCATAGAATTGTTTGTTATAGATTAAATCTGTTTTTTCTGCAGAAGAAAGTAAGCTTTTATCCAATCGTTTTGACTTCTCTCCTTTAAGTCTACCAAAATTTTGGGTGAACGATGAAGCCTCAATTATTTTTGTGAATACCGACACGTTTTTTGCAATGTGATTTCGTAGCAAAGCAAGTTCAGGAGGTCTCACCGTAAAAAGTCCACCTCCAACATGAATACTTGTGGCATCAATACCTAAATAATAACCTGGCAAAATGGATTTTTTTCCGTTGGGTGAAAAACCAGCTTTTAAAATTGTATGATAAGGCGTTTTGTCTTTTGAAAAACGAACGTCCCTATTGATTCTGAACATAGCTTTTTTAGCATCGGGAAGAATACGATCGTCCCAATCGGTTAAGATGTGCAACAAAGTGTCCAAGAGACTTAGAAAAGGAACTTTCACCTGTTCCTCATATTGTTTTTTGTTGGCATGAAACCACTCTTTATTATTGTTTCTGGCCAGTTCTTTAAAGAAAGCAGTATATGTTTTAGTGATCATTTATGATTTTGCTTTTATTTGATTTAGAGCAATTTTGGTAAGCTCTCTCCATTTTTCATGGTATTCAAAATCAACCTCATACCAACCAGACAATGGTTTTTTGGTTTTAAAAGGGTTGAATTCAGAAAATTCAAAATCTTGTTTTTCCAAATGATAGTCCTTTCCCAATTTAAAGACCATTTTATGTTTTTTGGAAAAAAAAGCAAAAACTTTGCTTTTGTAGTGAATCGCTGGGGAGCTCATCATTTTTCCTTCGGTAACCTCAGGGTGTTTCAAGCAAAATAATTCACGGATTTCCTTGAATTTTTCAAACTCCATATTCCAAAGCTACAAAAGGCTTTCAAGCCAAGATAAGGGTGAATAAGACACTTTTAAGGGTTGATTGTGCCATGTATATCCATTACATTTATAGTGCTAAAAATGTTGAGAATGAAACATGTAAGTATTTTAGTGCCTAAGGGAAACGCCATCCTAAGCAATGTTGTGGGCCCATTTAAAGTATTAATGGCGGTAAATGAGTTTTTAAAACAAACTGGGGCAAGAAGCGATGATTTTTTTGAAACTCATTTAGTGGGTCTTGAACATGATTATTCATTGTATAATGGAATGTTCAGTATTCATTGCGATAGTACAATCCATGATATTGAAAAGACAGATTTAATTTTAATACCGGCGCTTAGACCAGATAAATTGGCTGAAGATTTAGCTGACAATCAAGCTTTTGTTCCTTGGATTTTGAACCAACGCAACAAACACAATGCAGAAGTGGCCAGTATGTGTATGGGGGCTTTTGTTTTGGCGCAAACGGGATTGGTGGATGGCAAGCAATGTGCTACCCATTGGGCAGCCATGGAAATGTTTCAAAAAATGTTTCCACAGGTCAATCTGGTTTCCAATAAAATTGTGACGGATGAAGATGGAATCTATTCCAGCGGAGGAGCGTTTTCATTTTTAAACCTAATGTTGCACTTGGTAGAGAAGTATTGTGGGCGTGGGGTTGCCATCTACATCTCAAAGTTTTTTGAAATTGATATGGATAGGGTGGATCAAAACCAGTTCGCCATTTTTCAAGGACAAAAGGACCATGACGATGTTGCAATTAAAGAAGCACAAAAATATATTGAGAGCAATGTAAAGGATAAAATATCTGTGGAGAAATTAGCTCAGAAATATGCCATAAGCAGCCGTAACTTTGTACGCAGATTTAAAAAAGCTACCCAAAACACTCCTTTGGAATACATTCAACGCGTAAAAATAGAAGCGGCCAAACGCAGTCTGGAATCTACAGAGCAAAATGTAAATGAAGTCATGTACCAGGTAGGTTACGCAGACCAAAAAGCATTTAGAACCGTATTTAAAAAGTACGCGGGATTATCCCCAGTGGCATACAAGACAAAATACAATCGCGGCCGTGTAAATTTTGAAAGACCAACTGCTTGGTAGAAGGCCTTTTTTGTTAATGTTTGTGCAACTGGCAAAAATTATTGCATTTTACCGATGAGCCTTATAATAATCTGGCTGTTTTTTAGTTAAGGTTAGATACGATTACCAATAATTTTGAAGCTTCAGAAAACACTTTTTATAGCAATCATTTTAGGGGGACTGGTTTTTAACGCGTGTTCCACTAAAAAAGATAAATTCATTAACCGCAACTGGCATGCGCTGAACACCAAGTACAATACCTTGTACAATGGTAATATTGCCTTTGAGCAAGGACGGGAAGAATTGAATTCCGCTTACAGAGACGATTATTGGGAAGTGCTTCCGGTAGAACGCTTAGAGGTAACTGAAGAAATTAAATTGGATTCTGAAAACAACAACCCCAATTTTATCATTGCCGAAGAAAAAGCCACAAAGGCCATACAAAGACATAGTATGGACATTAAGGATGAAGAACGAAACCCCCAGACTGATGAAGCATTTTTGTTGTTGGGCAAAGCAAGATATTTTGACCAGCGTTACATCCCTGCCTTAGAATCCTTTAATTACATCCTTAGAAAATATATTGAAAGCGACAAGTTGAACGAGGCAACCATTTGGCGTGAAAAAACCAATATGCGGTTGGATAACCCTGAGTTGGCAATCAAAAACTTAAGACGGCTTTTTAAATTTGAAACCCTAAAAGATCAAGAATACGCAGACGCCAATGCTGTGCTGGCACAATGTTATATTAACCTAAAGGCCGCTGATACCGCTATTCAAAAATTAAAAATTGCGCAGGGCTACACCAAGAAGAATCCAGAAAAGGGAAGATACTTGTTCATAATAGGGCAACTGTACAACCAAATGGGGCATAAAGACAGTGCCAATTACGCATTTGATAAGGTCATTGCACTCAATCGTAGATCCCCAAGGGTCTATATGATCAATTCCCATTTAAAGAAAATTCAGAATACAGAAATCACGGATTCTAATAGAGAGGAGTTATTGGAATACCTGACAGATTTAGAAGAGAATAGGGAAAACAGGCCTTTTTTAGACAAAATTTACAGGGAGATAGCGCAGTTTCATTTAGCCAACCAATCTGATAGTCTAGCAATAGCATATTACAACAAATCCCTTAAGGCAAATAATAGGGAAAGGAAACTAAACGCTTTGAACTATCAAAGTTTGGCAGATTACAATTTTGATAAGGACAAATACAAAGTTGCAGGAGCATATTATGACAGTACCTTGACCAACCTTACGGATAACACAAGGAAATATCGCAGCATAAAAAAGAAATTGGACAACCTTGAAGATGTAATCAAATATGAAGATATCGTGCAGTATGCAGACAGCGTAATTACTGTTTATGATATGCCAGAAGCGGAACGCAAAGCCTATTTTGAGGATTATATTGCAGAATTAAAACGGGAAGATGAAGCTGCCGCTGAAAAAGAGTTAAAAAGGACTACTGCCGGCTTTGCCGCATTTTCCGAATCAAAAGGGGGAAAGGAAAATAAGGGCAAGTTTTATTTTTACAATATCACCAGTTTGGGGTACGGAAAAAATGATTTTAAAACTCGATGGGGTGAGCGTGTGCTGGAAGATGATTGGAGATGGAGCAATAAAAATAGAGCCTTGCCTTCGGAAGCTACGGGAGAAGAAATTTTAGCCAATGGCCTGCCTGCAGATGAGATTACGGACGAACAAAAATATTCGCTGGATTTTTACTTAGAGCAAGTTCCAACTGATGTCACGGTAATAGACAGTTTAAAAACCGAGAGAAATTTTGCCAACTACCAATTGGGTCTGATCTATAAAGAGAAGTTCAAGGATAACCTATTGGCTGCCGGAAAACTGGAGCGTGTTTTGGTTTCCAACCCTGAGGAGCGATTGATTTTACCGTCAAAATACAACTTGTACAAAATTTACGAAGAAACTGGAAGCCCTTTGGCTTCAAATATGAGACAAGATATCATAACCAACCACTCAGATACACGCTACGCGGAAATCCTTTTGAACCCGCAGGCAATTCTTGAAGGAAATACAGATAGTCCAGATGCAAGGTATGCGTCTTTGTTCAAGCTTTACAAGGAACAGGAATACCTTCAGGTCATAACAAAATCCCAAGAGTACATCAACAGGTTTACAGGAGACCCAATAGTTCCAAAATTTGAAATGTTGAAAGCAAATGCAATTGGTCGTCTTCAAGGTTTTGAATCCTTTAAAGAAGCACTGAACTATGTTGCGCTAACTTACCCCAACAACCCTGAAGGGAAGAAAGCAGAACAAATGGTTGCCGATCAACTTCCAAAGTTGGAGGCAAAAGAATTTTCTCCAGAAATTGGCTCCACGGGAGCGGGCAATTGGAAAGTTGTCTTTCCTTTTAAAATAAAGGACAATGAAAAAGCGTTGAAACTTAAAGAGAGATTAGAAGGAGTCATTAAGGATTTGAAGTATAAAAATATCGTGTCCAAAGATATCTATAACTTAGAAGATCAGTTTGTTGTGGTGCACGGTTTCAAATCTAAAGACTTTGCACTTGGCTATGCCGAACTCATAAAAAAGAACAAGGACTACCGTATCAAAGATGAGAATTTTGTAGTTTTATCCGATAATTACAAGATTATACAGGTCCATAAGAATTTAGGAACTTATAAAGAACATATTTTAACCCCAAAACCCTAGAACACAATGTTTTCTGACAACAAAAAACCACGCCCTATGACAGAACTTGGAGGACAACCCAACAGAATTGAGAAGAACACGAAGATCAAAGGAAATATTACATCCGAAGCCGATTTTAGAATCGACGGGAAATTGGAAGGTAATGTAAAGACATCTGGAAAGGTTGTCATTGGCAAAGATGGCTACATTAACGGAAAGGTAGAATGCGTAAATGCAGATATAGAAGGAAAATTCAATGGTGAGCTTATGGTCAAGGACCTCCTTTCATTAAAAGCTTCTGCTCTTATTGAAGGTACTGTTAGTGTTTCCAAATTGGCCGTTGAACCAGGCGCAACATTTAATGCAGCTTGCACCATGGGCAAAGGAGCTACACCAGCCGCCTCTGCACCTACGCAAAGATTACAGTCCACAAAGACCAATGAACCAGCAAAAGTCTCCTAAGAAGAAAAACAATTTTAAGAATGCCGCAATGCTTTCCGGTATTGCGTTTGAAATGGGAGCTATCATCTTTTTGGCCGTTAAAGGAGGAAAATGGTTGGACGCCCATTATCAAAATGAGAAAAATATATTCACGGTAATTGCCACTTTATTAGGAGTGGCAATTTCAATTTGGGTAGTTTTGCAGCAGTTGAAACGTATTAAATATTGATGTCAAAACTAAATTTACCAACCCAATTCTTCTTCCTTCTAGCCCTTGTGCTGTTGGTTTCTTTTGGAGTTCACATACTTATTCTTTCCAGCAAAGATTTACCTCTTTTCGATAATCTTGTTATTCGCTCCTATGTTGTAAATGCACTTTTGGCAGCCATTATTTTTCTGCTGCTGTATAGGTTTAGGGAGAAACTTAAAAACCAGATAGGGTTTTTATTTATGGGGGGAAGCTTTCTTAAATTCATCTTTTTTTTCCTTTTGTTTTACCCTACCTACAAAAGTGATGGTGATATGTCCAGTTTAGAATTTGCATCCTTTTTTGTTCCCTATTTGGCCTGTCTTTTTTTAGAGACTTTTTTTACTTCAAAAATGCTCAAAAACCTAGAAGATTCCAGCAAATAATTGAGCCCTCAAAATCCTCAAAAATAAAAGTTTGAAAGCTTTTTTCTTTTTGTAAGAAAGACTTACATTTGCACCGATTTTGAGAGACCGATATTTTGAGCGAAATGCAAAAAAACACTTTGACTAGATTTCTTCTCGTAGTAGCACTATTTTTAGGTCAGTTCACTTTTGCAAGTGATACGGAAAAAGAGGCCAGCGAACACGGTAAGGACCTTAAGACAGAAATTAAGGAATATATCTCCCATCACCTTCAGGATGCACATGATTTTTCATTGTTTTCTTATACCAAGGAAAATGGAGAGCACAAGTATGTTGGTTTTCCATTGCCTGTTATCTTATGGGATGATGGATTAAAGGTTTTTTCTTCTTCAAAATTTCACCATGGAGAAACATTAGCTGAGGTAGAGGGCAGCCATTACAAGCTGTACCACAGTAAAATCTACAAAACGGATGCTCAGGGCACTATCCACTATGATGAGAATCATCATGCAACCAATGTAAAGCCTTTGGATTTTTCAATTACCAAGAATGTTGTGATGATCATCGTTACAGGATTGTTGATGTTGTGGTTGTTTACGAGCTTGGCAAGGTCTTACGCAAAGAACAACGGTGTACCAACAGGTGCCGGTCGTTTCTTTGAGCCAATAGTACTTTATATAAGGGATGATATCGCAAGACCTAATATTGGAGAGAAGCGTTATAGAAAATACATGCCATTTTTGTTGACCATATTTTTCTTCATTTGGTTTTTGAACATGTTTGGATTGACCCCATTGGGAATTAACGTTACAGGGAATATAGCCATAACGGTTTCTTTGGCGATCATGACCTTTTTGATCACCAATTTCACAGGGACAAAAGATTATTGGATGCACCAATTTGATCCCCTAGGAAAATCATTGCCTTGGTATGGTAAAATACCTTTATATATTATTTTGGTTCCTATTGAATTACTGGGACTGATCATTAAGCCATTCTCATTATTGATTCGTTTGTATGCAAACATGCAAGCAGGACATATTGTTTTGATGAGTTTGATTGGGTTGATGTTCATTTTTAAAAGTTGGTTGGGTAGTCCATTGTCATTTGGACTAGCTTTTGCCATTTCATTGATTGAAGTATTGGTAGCATTGCTACAAGCATATATTTTCACCATGTTGTCCGCTCTGTATTTTGGATTTGCTTCCGAAGAACATGAGCATGACCATGAACATGAGGCAGAAATTGCCCATTAATAAAAGTAGTATCGCACTGAGCTTGTTGATGTGTGGGAACCTAAAATTGAATTTTAATTTTTAAACTAGATAGATATGGAAATTCCAGTAATGGTAGGTGCAGGTTTAGTAGTTATTGGTGTTGGTCTTGGTATTGGTAGAATCGGTGGTTCTGCAATGGATGCCATAGCACGTCAGCCTGAAGCTTACGGAAAAATCCAAACAGCGATGTTGATTGCAGCAGCGTTGATTGAAGGAATTGGTTTTGCTGCATTATTTGCGGTATAATCAAAAATTCTAAAGTAAAAGCTGTAACGGTTGGTTGCAGCTTTTGCTTAGTTTAAATTAAAAGTATTAAAGCATAGATTATGGAAAAGTTATTGGAAGAGTTTTCAGTAGGATTGTTTTTCTGGCAGACTTTGTTGTTTGGACTGTTGTTGTTCCTCATGTGGAAGTTTGCATGGAAACCTATCCTAAAAGCTGTAAATGATCGTGAAGATGGTATCAAAAATGCATTGGATGCAGCGGAAGATGCCAAAAAAGAAATGCAGAATGTTACTGCAGATAGCGAGAAACTTTTAAAAGAAGCAAGAGCCGAAAGAGAGGCCATGCTTAAAGAAGCTCGCGAGATCAAAGATAAAATCGTTGCCGATGCCAAAGACCAAGCTCAGGTAGAAGGTGATAAAATGGTAAAGCAAGCACAGGCAACCATTGAAAGTGAAAAGAATGCTGCCGTTGCTGATATAAAAGCTCAAGTAGCCAATTTATCTGTTGATATTGCAGAAAAAATAATCAAGGGTGAATTGTCTGACAAGAAAAAACAGTTGAAGTTGGTAGATGACATGTTGGGCGACATTAAATTGAACTAAGAAGAGATGAACGAGAGCAGGGCAGCCATACGCTACGCAAAAGCAACCTTAGATTTCGCTATCGAAAAGAAAGCGGCAGATGCCGTTGAAAAAGATATGCGAGAAATAGCAGCTGTAATCACAGAAAATATGGAGCTTCAAAATCTTTTAGAAAGCCCAGTTGTAAAAGGTGAGGCAAAAAAGAGTTCGTTGCACGAAATCTTCAAGGGTTCCCAAGAAATTACCAAAGGGCTTATAAGCACTTTAACAGATAATAAGAGAATTTCATTGTTGCAGGAAGTAGCGTTGAAATATATTATTCTCCATGAACAATTAAAGGGAGAAGACATTGCCTATGTTACCACAGCAGTTCCTTTAACAAGAGACCTTGAAAAGAAAATATTGGCTGAGGTTGCTAAAATGACCAAAAATGAGGTCACTATAGAAAACAAAGTTGACGAAAGTATCATAGGAGGATTTGTGCTTCGCGTTGGGGATTTGCAATATGATGCCAGCGTAACAAACAAATTGAACGGATTAAAAAGAGAATTTACAAATAGTCTATAAAAATGGCAGGAGTAAAAGCCGCTGAAGTATCAGCAATTTTAAAGAAACAATTATCAGGATTCGAAGCTACCGCTTCTTTGGACGAAGTAGGTACAGTATTGCAGGTGGGGGATGGTATCGCCCGTGTATACGGTTTATCTAATGTGCAATACGGAGAATTAGTTGAGTTTGAAGGCGGACTGAAAGGTATCGTTTTGAACTTGGAAGAAGATAACGTTGGTGTTGTACTATTGAGCCCTTCACGTGATGTGAAAGAAGGTTCTGTTGTAAAAAGAACACAGACAATTGCTTCTATCAATGTTGGTGAAGGTATCGTTGGTCGTGTGGTAAATACTTTAGGTGTTCCTATCGATGGTAAAGGTCCTATTTCAGGCGAAACTTTTGAAATGCCTCTAGAGCGTAAAGCTCCTGGAGTTATCTTCCGTGAGCCAGTAACCGAGCCGTTACAAACGGGTATCAAGGCAATTGATGCAATGATTCCTGTAGGTAGAGGTCAACGTGAATTGGTAATTGGTGACCGTCAAACAGGGAAGACCACGGTTTGTATTGACACCATTTTGAATCAAAAAGAATTTTACGATGCAGGTGAGCCTGTATATTGTATCTATGTTGCCATAGGACAAAAAGCTTCTACCGTTGCTGCTATTGCTCAAGTTTTGGAGGATAAAGGCGCATTGGCATATACAACGATAGTTGCGGCAAACGCATCCGATCCTGCTCCAATGCAGGTTTATGCTCCGTTTGCAGGTGCTGCTATAGGAGAATACTTTAGAGATACGGGTAGACCAGCTTTGATTATCTATGATGATTTATCAAAACAAGCGGTTGCTTATCGCGAGGTATCCCTTTTGTTAAGAAGACCTCCAGGACGTGAGGCATATCCTGGTGATGTTTTTTACCTTCACTCAAGATTATTGGAGCGTTCCGCAAAAGTGATCAATGATGACACTATTGCAAAAGACATGAATGACCTTCCTGATGTTTTGAAACCAATGGTAAAAGGTGGCGGTTCTTTAACTGCCCTTCCAATCATTGAAACTCAGGCGGGTGACGTTTCTGCATATATTCCTACAAACGTAATTTCTATTACGGATGGGCAGATATTCCTAGAGCAAGATTTATTCAACCAAGGTGTAAGACCAGCAATTAACGTGGGTATTTCAGTATCTCGTGTTGGGGGTAATGCTCAGATTAAATCCATGAAAAAAGTAGCTGGTACTTTGAAACTTGATCAAGCCCAATTCCGTGAATTGGAAGCCTTTGCCAAGTTTGGTTCTGATTTGGACGCCGCTACATTGAACGTAATTGAAAAAGGACGTAGAAACGTTGAGATTTTGAAACAAGCGCAAAACGATCCTTTTACAGTTGAAGACCAAGTAGCAATTATCTTCGCAGGTTCTAAAAACCTTTTAAGAGATGTTCCAGTTGACAAGATAAAAGAATTTGAAAGAGACTTTATTGAATTTATGAATGCCAAACATAGAGGTGTATTGGACACCTTAAAGGCAGGAAAATTGACAGATGAGGTTACAGAGACATTGACCGCTGTTTGCAAGGATCTTTCAGGAAAGTATAGAGCTTAAGCCCAAATATAAATGGCGAATCTAAAAGAAATAAGAAATAGGATAGCTTCGGTATCTTCAACAATGCAGATTACCAGTGCCATGAAAATGGTTTCTGCCGCTAAGTTGAAAAAAGCTCAAGATGCTATTACCGCGATGCGTCCTTATGCAAATAAGCTTACTGAGTTATTGCAAAATCTTAGTGCAAGTTTAGATGGCGACGAAGGAAGTAAGTTTGCCGATAATAGAGCAGTTAATAAAGTATTGGTTGTAGCCATTACATCTAACCGTGGATTATGTGGCGCATTCAACACCAATATTATTAAGCAATCCACTGTCTTGCTTGAGGACACTTATGCTGGAAAGCAGGTTGATTTCTTGGCTATTGGGAAAAGGGGAAATGATATCCTTGGAAAGAAAGGCAATGTAATTGCTAATCACAGTCAAGTTTTTGATGAGTTAAGCTTTGATAACGTTGCTTTAATTGCCCAAGATTTAATGAATCATTTTACCGAAGGTAATTACGATAGAATTGAATTGGTTTACAATAAGTTCAAAAATGCCGCCACTCAAATAGTGATGTCAGAGCAGTTTTTGCCTATTGTTCCTGTTGAAGGAGATACCTCTGGTGCTGCTGATTATATTTTTGAGCCTTCTAAACCTGAGATTGTGGAACAATTGATTCCAAAATCATTAAAAACGCAATTGTACAAAGCTGTTCGTGATTCTTTTGCTAGTGAACATGGTGCACGTATGACTGCTATGCACAAAGCAACAGATAATGCAACCGAGCTTAGAGATCAATTAAAATTGACATATAACAAAGCGAGACAAGCTGCCATTACTAATGAAATCCTTGAGATTGTTGGTGGTGCGGAAGCATTGAACAATTAAGCTTTATAGAACTTATAAAAAAAGCCACCTCTTTAGAAGTGGCTTTTTTGTTTTGTAAAAGTTCCAGTAAAGGGGAAAGGGCATTAGCCCTTTTTATTTAAAGGAGAATCAATGCTGTTTGCATGGTGAATATCGATATACTGCTGATTCAATTCGTCTGAGTCTTTGTATTGAACACGTAGCTCTTCCAATTTTTTCTTTAACTCTGTCACCACATCCGCATAAGCAGGGTCATCATACACATTGTTCATTTCTTGCGGGTCTTTTTTGCGATCGTAAAGCTCCCATTCATCCACATCATAATAAAAATGTGCCAACTTGTAATCAATGGTCACTATCCCATAATGTCTTTTTACCTGATGTACTGCGGGATATTCATAATAATGATAATACACCGCATCTCTTGTCCAATCCGCGTTATTGGACGTTAATAAAGGCATTAAGCTTTCACCCTGCATGTCTTCGGGGGCTTCAATTTGTGCAGCCTCTAAAAATGTCTGGGCAAAGTCTAAGTTTTGCACCATTTCTTCACTGGTTATTCCTGGTTCAATCCTATTTGGCCATCGAATCAACAACGGAGTCTTAAAAGACTCATCATAAATAAAACGTTTGTCAAACCAACCATGCTCACCCAGGTAAAAACCTTGATCGGAAGTGTACACAACCATAGTATTGTCAGATAATTTGCTCTCATCCAAATATTCCAACAGACGCCCAACATTATCATCCACAGAAGAGATGCACGCTAGATAGTCTTGCATATAGCGCTGGTATTTCCATCGCATTTTTTCTTCATCTGTCTTTGAGGGCCAGTTTTCTTCAAAATCTTTGTTGATTTCATCCAAGATAGGCTCATACAATGCTTTTTGTTCCTCGTTTATCCTGTTTACATAAGGATTCTCCCATCCACCAGGATACTCTCTCACATCTGGGGTCACATTCTTCATTCGTGCAATGGTTTCGGGGCGAATTTTACTATCATGACTATACATCATGTCGTAAAGCAAGTTCATTTCTGCTGTTTTGGCTGCTGTACCTCTGTTTTTATAATCATCGAATAATGAAGCTGGTTCAGGAAATGTTTTACCTAAAAATTCTTTGAACTTATCCGGTCTTGGCCACCAAGGTCTATGCGGTGCTTTATGCAGATACATCAGCATGAAGGGTTTTAGAGTATCTCTTTTTTTGTCCAACCAATTTAAGGTCAAGTCTGTAATAACATCGGTAACATAGCCCTCAATTCTGGTGGTGTCTCCAGTTTTCGTAATAAAATCCGGGTTGATATAATTTCCTTGTCCGGGCAAAATCATAAAATCATCCACACCTTTGGGGTTGTTTCCAAAGTGCAGTTTTCCAAACATTGCCGTTTGGTAACCTGCCTGCTGAAAAATCTGTGGAAAGGTAACTTGAGTGGTATCAAAAGGCATTTGGTTATCAACCTTTCCGTTAATGTGCGTGTGTTTCCCTGTTAAAATAGTAGCTCGCGATGGAGCGCAAATAGAGTTGGTTACGGAAGCATTGGTAAAGACGATACCTTCTTTGCCAATCCGGTCAATGTTTGGGGTCTCTATCAAATGATCACTATAGGTGCTTATTGCTTGGTAGGCATGATCGTCAGACATGATGAAGATGATATTCGGTTTTTCGTGGACCAGAGTATCAGCTTCTTTTTTCTTTTCACCACAAGAGATTGCAGTTGTTAGAGCGATAGCAGCGACAATTTGTTTTGATAAAGTTTTCATGGGTGGGAATTGTTTGCACTCAAAAGATATAAATTATTTACTTCAAAGGTACAGAAGCGCAGAAATTAGTTTGAATGGATAAAACACAAATTAAGGTTGTAAGCCAATAACTAAGCGGTTTTGCGTAACTTGTGCCCACCTTATTAGAAGCTTTCTTAAAGAACGGATTCCTATTGAACCCACTAAAAAGACTTTTTAAACAGACTTTTATTTATGGCTTGGCCACTGTGTTGCCACGTGTTATTTCGTTCTTTTTACTACCGCTGTATACATCTGTTTTTGAAAATGCCTCTGGTTATGGGCAGTATGTAAACATATATGCCTGGATTGCAATTTTTAATGTATTTCTGGCATACGGAATGGAAACCGCCTTTTTTCGTTTTTATCATAAGAGAGAAGATAAAAAATCCGTTATCTCTACTTCTTTAATTTCGTTATTGGCCTCCTCACTATTGTTTCTAGCGTTAGCGTTGATAATAAAAGAAAATCTTGCAAGCTTTACCAATATTAATGTGGACTACATAAAGTTTACCACCTATATCTTGGTTTTGGATGCATTGGTGATTATTCCCTTTGCCCTTTTGAGAGCTCAGGAAAAACCAATGAAGTATGCAATTCTAAAAACGATTAACGTTGCCATAAACCTTGGGTTCAATGTTTTTTTCTTGCTCATTTTACCAAAGGCCGTTCAAGATACCGATCAAGGTTTTTTGAATTCAATATATAGGGAGGGCTGGGAGATTCAGTATATTTTTATTTCTAATATCATTGCTAGTGCTATTACTTTAGTATTGCTTCTGCCCACTTACTTTAAAGTTTCGTACAAGTATAATTACGACCTATGGAAGCAAATGCTTAAATATTCAGGCCCCATTATGGTAGCCGGAATTGCATTTACCATAAATGAGGTAGTAGATAAGATTTTGTTGACAGAACTATTGCCGCAAGGTATTGCAGCAACCGAAGTTGGCAAATATGGCGCATGCTACAAACTGGCACTTTTTATGACCTTGTTCGGAACGGCTTTTAGAATGGGAGTAGAGCCTTTTTTCTTTAGCCATGCCAAAACCGAAAAACCACAGAGGACCTATGCGCAAATAACCAATTATTTTGTGATATTGGGAAGTATCATACTGCTTGCTGTTGTGGTTTTTATAGATGTTCTGGGAAAATTATTGATTCGAAATGCCACCTATTGGGAAGCATTGGACGTAGTGCCCATTATATTGTTGGGAAGCCTGTGTTTGGGCATCTATCATAACCTATCCGTTTGGTATAAGATTACGGATCAAACAAAGTTTGGCGCTTATATTTCTTCCATAGGAGCTTTGATTACCTTGATGATTAACATTGCCTTTATCCCAAAAATAGGATATATGGCATCTGCATTGGCAACTTTAGCGGCATATGCAAGTATGATGCTTTTGTCCTATTATTTTGGAAGGAAGTATTACCCAGTTCCCTACAACATGCGAAAAATACTATTTTACTTATCTATTTCAATACTATTTTCCACACTGTCTTTTTATGTTTTTAACCGAAATTTAATAGCAGGAGGGTTCTTACTTTTGCTATTTTTGATGCTAGTTTACAAAATGGAAGGAGACAAGTTAAAGACCATATTTTTACAGCGTGAAAATTAAAATCATAAATACATCAACACATCAATTGCCCCATTATGAAACGCTTGCTTCTGCAGGTATGGATCTAAGGGCAAATATTACCGAACCTATTACGTTAAAATCATTGGAAAGAGCCATTGTGCCCACAGGAATTTTTATTGAATTGCCTGTCGGTTATGAGGCGCAGGTAAGACCTCGAAGCGGCCTTGCGGCAAAAAAAGGGATTACCGTGCTAAATGCTCCCGGAACCGTCGATGCGGATTACAGAGGCGAAGTGGGCGTTATTTTAGTAAATCTTTCTGCAGATGATTTTATCATTGAAAATGGAGAGCGTATTGCCCAAATGGTGATTGTAAAGCATGAACGGGCAGAATGGGTTAAAGTAGACTCACTTTCTGAGACAGATAGGGGCGCCGGAGGTTTTGGTAGTACCGGAACACAATAAATCTAAACACTAACTACGTTATATTAAAGAACACATGAAAATTATTGTACCCATGGCGGGAAGAGGTTCCCGATTAAGACCGCATACACTAACAGTTCCAAAACCATTAATTCCGGTTGCTGGCAAACCAATTGTTCATCGTTTGGTGAGTGATATTGCTAAGGTATTGGGAGAACAAATAGAAGAAGTTGCCTTTATATTGGGAGACCCAGCTTTTTTTGGAGACGATGTTGTAGACAGCCTTATGCAATTGGCAAAAGACCTTGGCGCCAAAGGATCAATTTATAGACAAGATGAACCTTTGGGAACAGGTCACGCGATCATGAGTGCCAAGGATTCTTTAAGTGGGCCTGCGGTGATTGCTTATGCCGATACACTGATACGGGCTGATTTTGATTTGGATAAATCTGCGGATAGTGTTATTTGGGTAAAACAAGTGGATAAACCAGAGGCCTTTGGCGTTGTAAAATTGAGTGAACAGAATGAGATAGTAGAGTTGGTTGAGAAACCACAAGAGTTTGTTTCGGATTTGGCCGTAATTGGTATTTACTATTTTAAGGACGTAAGTGTTCTTAAAAATGAATTGCAGTACGTTTTGGACAACGATATTATCAATGGCGGAGAGTATCAAATAAATGATGGAATAAAGCGAATGATGGAGAAGGGCATGAAATTTGTCCCAGGAAAGGTAGATGAGTGGATGGACTGCGGAAACAAAAATGTGACTGTGGAAACAAATCAACGAATGCTAGGCTTTTTAGAAAAAGATGGTGAGGGATTGATTGCAGATTCTGTTGAAAACGAAAATGCAAATATCATTGAACCATGTTTTATAGGGGAAAATGTAGTGCTTAAGAACACAACGGTGGGCCCATACGTATCAGTAGGTGCGGATACAGTAATTGAAAACTCAACCGTTAAAAATAGCTTAATTCAGAGCAAGAGCATTATCAAAAACGCTAATTTGGATAACGCCATGATTGGTAACCATGTAGTTTTTGATGGTAATTTTGAGACCATTAGTATTGGAGATTATTCCGTTATGGAGTAGTTGTTAAATTCAACTTGGTTAGAACATAAAACCTAAAATGAATTGAAAAGATTAATCGGCACATATATAATTGTTTCTTTAGTTTCTTTCTGGACATATGCCCAAGAAGAGGAGCAAAGTGCTGAGGTTTTTTTAGAGGAATATACGGATGAGTTTCAAGAAAGTTTTTTTGAAGCATTAAAGCAAAAAGGGATTCAAAACTATGACAGGGCCATTGATTTGTTTTTGGAATGCAAACAATTGGATTCTTCCAACAGTGTCATAGATTATGAGTTGGCAAAAGCTTACTTTTTAGACAAGCAGTACATTCAGGCCCAGGAATTTGCTGTTGATGCCTTGAAGGCAAAACCAATGGATTTTTGGTATTTGGAGACCCTATTGCGCATTTTGGAAAAACAAGGAAACTCCGTTTATACAATTCAAGAACGAATTCCTTTCACCAATAACAAGCTGCAGGAAAACCTTGCTGTTTTTTATTTTAAGAAGAGAAAATACAATGATGCATTAAAAGTTCTAGAAGGACTTGGCAACACAAAGTTTACTGCTGAGCTAACATTGAAAATCAATGATTCCATACAGCGCATAAGCCAAAAACTGACCACTAAGGTTGAGCCAGAAAAGACGGTGGAAAAAGAGAATAATCCAATAGCACAATACCAAACACGGATAGAAGGGTTGTTAGAGAAAGGTGATTTTGAGAATATGGAAATGGTTTCCAAGGAAGCACTGGACTCATATCCGCTTCAACCATATTTTCACTTCGCATATGGAACTGCACTTAATAGGACTTCTAAATCTGCCAAAGCGGTTGAAGTTTTGGAGAGCGCTCTGGATTATCTGTTGGATGATGTTTCTTTGGCCAACAAGATTTATACAGAATTATCAAAGGCCTATACTGCTATTGGCAATACTTCTAAGGCAAATGAATATTTGAACAAAGTAAAAACAGGCTTGTAATGCAATCATATCAATTTCAAATAGAGAAACAGGTTACTCTTTTGTTTTTATGCATCATAGTTTTAGGCTCGTGTAAAAGCACCAAAGCTGTTGTTGGTGGCGAGGTTGATTCAGGAATTTCTACAAAGCGCATTATCGAAAATCATTACACTAATCAAGTAGATTTCAAAACCTTGAGCGGAAGAGTGAAAATTGATTACTCAGATGGAGAAAAAAATCAAGGTGTAAGTGTGAGCCTGAGAATGGAAAAGAACAAGGTGATTTGGATTAGTGCTCCACTTGGGGTGGTAAAGGCCCGTATAACTCCAGAAAGAGTTTCCTTTTATAACAAACTCCAAGGGGAGTATTTTGATGGGGATTTTAGTTATTTAAGTGATTTGTTGGGCACAGAACTTGATTTTGATAAGGTACAGAACTTGTTGCTGGGCAATGCCGTCTTTGATTTGAGAAAGGAGAAATACACCTCTACGATCAATCAAGGGGATTATCAATTGAAACCAAAAAAGGCAAGAGAACTTTTTAAAATATTGTTTCAGCTAGAGCCGCGAAATTTTAAGATCTCTTCCCAAGAAATATCGCAACCAGAGGAAGATCGACAACTGCAAGCTAAATATACCTATCAGGATATTTCAGGTAAAATATTTCCTAACGAAATTCAAATTGTGGCCGCCGAAGAAAAGGACAAAACCATCATTGACTTAAGTTTTAAGAACTTGGAACTGAACAGGGCTTTGAATTTTCCATACAAAGTTCCCAGAGGATTTGACAAAATTATATTAAAGTAATATGATAGATAAGATTTCATATTACGTTTGTTGTATGGCCTTTACACTCTTTGTTTCTATTTCGGCCACTGCACAAACGAGTGAGCAAAAGGCCTTGGAGTCCAAACGGGAGAGATTGCAGCAAGAAATAAAGGAAATCAACAGATTGCTTTTTGCAGAAAAGAAGGAAAAGGGTACGGTTTTGGATCAAATGGAGGCTTTGGACAAGAGAATTAATGTAAGGCAGGAACTTATCAGGGTAACCAATCAGCAGTCTAATTTGCTCAATAGACAAATCAATGTAAACATTAGAAGTATTAGTAAACTAAGAGAAGACCTAAAAATTCTCAGAAATGATTATGCCAATCTTATTCAAAAATCATATCAGAACAAAGCCCAAAGTAATCGGCTAATGTTTCTTTTATCATCAGAGAACTTTTATCAGGCATTTAAGAGACTTCAATATATGGAGCAATATGCAAAGCATAGAAAAAAGCAGGGAGAGGATATCATTACCAAAACAAATGAGCTCGCCACACTAAATCAAGACTTGGTATTGCAAAGAAAAACCAAAGAGCGTTTATTGGCGGAAAACAAAAAGGTTAAGAATGATCTGTTCAATGAAATAGAATCCCAAAAAAATCTGTTGCGCAGCATTAGGCAGAATGAAACAAAATACACAGCTGCTATTGCACAAAAAAGGAAGGAGGCCCGCAAAATTGATAGGGAAATAGAGCGACTTATAAAAAGTGCCATTGCAAGCACCAATAAAAAGGCTGGTAAATCCAGCAGAACCAAATTTGTGCTCACACCGGAGGCTAAATTGGTCGCCAATAATTTTTCTGCAAACAAAGGAAAACTTATTTGGCCGGTTGAAAAGGGAATAAAAAGTCAGGGTTACGGGGTTTACAGTGACAAACTATACCCGGGAATAAAACACAGAAACAATGGTGTAACCATAGCCACAGATCAGGGAAGTAAGGCAAGGGCAATTTTTGAAGGCGAGGTCATTGCCATTTTAACGGTGCCTGGTGGGAGCAGGGGTGTGCAGATAAAGCATGGAAATTACATTAGCACATATTACAATTTATCAAATGTTTATGTTAAAAAAGGAGATAAAGTTGTTGTAAAGGAAGTGCTTGGTGATATTTATACCAATCGGTTTGATGGCACAACCAAGTTGAAGTTTTATCTTTATCAAGACTCCAATCGCTTAAACCCTGAAGACTGGATATATCAATTATAAAACATGAGAACAATTACAGATTTACAAGGAACTTTTGAATTGAACAATGGGGTTAAAATGCCCTATTTTGGTTTAGGTGTATACTTATCAAAAGATGGTAATGAGGTGGTAAATGCTGTTAAGGATGCATTGAACCATGGGTATAGACATATTGATACAGCTTCAATTTATAAGAACGAAAATGGCGTAGGCCAAGGTGTTGAGCAAAGTAATGTTGATCGTAAGGATATTTTTGTTGTAAGTAAGGTTTGGAATGATGATCAGGGATATGATTCCACTTTGAAAGCTTTTGATGACAGCTTGGAACGATTGGGAATGGACTATCTGGACCTTTATTTGATTCATTGGCCTAAAGGAAATAAATCCAAAGACACATGGAAGGCCATGGAACGATTGTACAAGGAAAAAAAGGTGCGTGCCATAGGAGTAAGTAATTTTATGCAACACCACTTAGAAGATTTGTTGACCGAAACAGAAATAACCCCTATGGTCAACCAAATGGAATTTCACCCGTATCTGGTACAACAGGACTTGATAGATTTTTGTCATAACAAGGGAATTCAATATGAAGCATGGTCCCCTATGATGCAAGGGAACATTTTTGATATTCAGCTTTTAAAAGAACTGGGAAAAAAATATGGAAAAACCGCTGCCCAGATTGTTTTACGCTGGGATCTTCAAAAAGGTGTTGTAACTATTCCAAAGTCTTCAAAGAAACAACGCATTATCTCAAATGCCGATATTTTTGATTTTGAACTTACGCATGAGGATGTTCAATTACTAGATGGGCTGGACAGAAACCAAAGGTTTGGGCCAGACCCAGATAATTTCGACTTTTAAACCTTAAGAAGTAAACAAGGCTTTTAATTCCGTAGCATCTGAAGGTTTCATTTTTCCTGCCAAAACTAAACTTAATTGTTTTCTTCTAAGGGCAGCATCAAAACGCTCCTTTTCCAAATCAGTTTCAGGTTGGATTGGTGGAACTTCAGTAGGTATTCCAGTATCATCTACAGCAACAAAGGTGTAAATTGCCTCATTGGCTTTAGCACGTTCCCCTGTAAAACGATCTTCCATCCAAACATCAATAAATATTTCCATAGAAGTCTTAAATGCTCTTGAAACGGCTGCTTCAACGGTGACCACGCTTCCTAATGGTACAGAACGGTTAAATGCAACATGGTTTACAGATGCGGTCACGGTAATTCTTCTACTGTGTCTTCTTGCAGCAATGCTAGCGGCCCGATCCATGCGTGCTAAGAGTTCCCCTCCGAAAAGGTTGTTCAAAGGGTTGGTTTCACTTGGCAAAACCATATCGGTCATTACGGTGCGTGATTCTCTTGGAGTTTTTGTGCGCATAGCATTTTAATTTTGCGCAAAGATATTGAAGTGTAGAAGAAGGTTTTACCTAAAGAGAGATTATTTCTCTGAGAGCAGCCAAGCATCAGCAGACTCGGTTCTTTTAACCTTTCTTAAAAAAGAAAGTGCTTCTTTTGGATTTTCAAAACTATCATAAGCCACTTGGTGCAAGCCAAATCTGTTTACACCTAGATAAAATGCTTTAAAGCCCTTCTCTTCAAGCATCTTCACTTTTTTTTCTGCATTTTTTTCAATTCTGAAAGCGCCGGCAATTACATGATGTTTTCCAAGTTGCTTTTTGTTGACCTTTATATTGATTGCAGGAAATTCCAATGGTGCACTCTTAAAGAAAGTGGCTTCTTGAATATGTCGAGAAACTTGTTTTTGTGCATCTTGTTGTACAGCAATCTGTTTTTGTTGAACATCTTCATAAGCACTGTAGGAAGTAGAGCCCAAGGAGACGGCCAATAATATAACAGCAGCATATTTTAACCAAGGTCTAAAAGAGGATTGCTCTCTTTTTTCTGGAGTGATTATAAATGGAATCTTTTCTTCCAACTCTTCAATCTCCTCTTTTAATACTTCTCTCTGAATAGGTGTTGCGGCAAAAGTGGAAAGACCAAAAGAAGAGGTTAGGTAATTGATTTTATTTTCGGGCTGAAACTGAATTCTTTGTTCCTGGTTTAACCAAAGTTTTCCAACACCAAAAACCTCAATGTTCTCTCCTCGCTGAAGTTTTTTGTTCCAAGTTTCAGCTACATTTTCAACTTCTTGCAACAGTTCTTCATAACCAAGATGTTTTTCTTTGGCAATATGCGATACTAGAAGGCCATCATTTTTGGACAATTGCGCGTTGAAGGAAACCGTCTTGGAAGGTGGAATTAAAGTATTTGTCTGGTTATCAAGCTCCGCAGATTTTCCATGTGCCAAAAAGGCTCCAAATCCTGGGACAACAACACAATTATAATTGTACAATAATTCTTCTATGTAAGACTCAATCTGCATTGTCACAAATATTGTAAAAAAACAACGAGAACAAAATAGCGCCTATCACTTTTTATTAACATTTGAAATTCTGTATTTTGTGAACAACTTAACCACTTATGTAAATGACTGAAGATGAAATCCTTGCTGTACTCAGGCTACAGAAAGTGCCGAATATTGGCGATGTAACTGCAAAAAAACTGATTTCCCATTGTGGCGGCCCAAAAGCAATTTTTGAGGATAAATTGCAAAATCTGTTAAAAATAGAGAACATTGGGCAAAGAACGTTAAGGGGACTTTATGACACCATTCATAAAGAAGAAGCGGAAGCAGAATATGATTTTCTTTTAAAGGAGAAATTGGACTTTTCTTTCTTTATGGATGAAGACTATCCCAAATACCTTAAACATTGTATAGATGGCCCCATATTACTTTTTAAAAGCGGTAACATTGATTTGGAAAACAGAAAAATTATCAGTGTGGTGGGCACTAGGAACATTACCAGTTATGGTACTGCATTTTGTGAAACTTTTATAGAGGAGATTGCACCTCTAAACCCTATTATTGTGAGCGGCTTTGCCTATGGTGTGGATATAACAATTCAAAAAGCTGCTTTGGCAAAAGGATTGCAGACCATTGGTTGTCTGGCCCATGGATTAAATCAAATTTATCCAAAAGCACATAAAAAGCATGCAGCTCCAATAGAAAAGAACGGAGGCTTCTTAACTGAATTTTGGAGCACTAGTAATCCGGATAGGGAGAATTTTTTAAAACGAAACAGAATTATTGCAGGTATTAGCGAGGCCACTATTGTAATTGAATCCGCAGAAAAAGGGGGCAGTCTGGTTACGGCCGATATTGCAAATGGATACAATCGAGAGGTATTTGCCGTTCCGGGAAGGGCCACGGATAAGTTCAGTAAAGGGTGTAATGATTTGATCAAAAGACAAAAAGCCCATTTGTTGACGTCGGCCGCAGAATTAGTGTATCTATTGGGATGGGAACTGGAAGAAAAGGAGAAGAAAACAACCGTTCAAAAACAGTTGTTTGTAGAATTGGATGAAACAGAACAGTCTATCTATTCTTATTTACAATTGAACGGGAAACAATTACTGGATACCGTTGCTTTAGAGTGTAACCTACCCATTTTTAAAACCTCTTCAACACTTTTTAATATGGAAATGAAAGGAGTGGTTAGGCCTTTACCTGGTAAATTATTCGAGGCGATTTAGTAACCCAACTTTCCACGCACCCTTTCCAAAACGCCATTGGCCACCTTTTTGGCCTTTTCTGCTCCAATGGCCAAGGCTTCATCCACTTCATTTAAGTGGTTCATATAGTACTCAAATTTTTCACGAGGTTCTTCGAACTTGTTCAGGATGACTTCGTACAAAGCTTGTTTTGCATGGCCATACCCATAATTTCCTGCCAAATAGTTGGCACTCATTTCTTCTATTTGTTCTGGTGATGCCAAGATTTTATACAAAGCAAAAACATTATCCTTGGCTGGGTCTTTTGGGTCTTCCATGGGAGTACTATCCGTGACTATGCCCATAAGCTGCTTTCGCAATTTTTTGTCCGGTTGAAAGAGATTAATGATATTCCCTTTGCTTTTGCTCATTTTCTCACCATCTGTGCCAGGGACATACATGGTTTCTTCTTGCACTTTTGCTTCAGGAATTACAAAAGTTTCACCTAGCTGGTGATGAAACCTGGAAGCGACATCTCTTGTCATTTCCAAATGTTGCAATTGGTCCTTTCCCACAGGAACAATATGGGCATCATATAACAAAATATCTGCTGCCATAAGCATAGGATAGGTAAACAATCCAGAGTTTACATCTTCCAACCTATCCGCTTTATCCTTAAAAGAGTGCGCCAAAGTAAGCCGTTGATACGGATAAAAACAGCTAAGATACCAAGCCAGTTCGGTTACCTGAGGGACATCACTTTGCCTATAGAAAACAGTTTTTTCAATATCCAGACCAAAGGCTAACCAAGTGGCTGCTGTGGCGTATGTGTTGTTTCTCAATTCTTCTCCGTTCTTTATCTGGGTAAGGGAGTGCATATCTGCAATGAAAAGAAAAGACTCGTTTTTAGGATCTTGAGCCATTTGAATGGCTGGGATTATTGCCCCCAAGATGTTTCCCAAGTGTGGAGTGCCTGTACTTTGAATTCCCGTTAAAATTCTGGACATACCTAATTTTTAAGGCGTAAATGTAACAATCCACATGGGATAAAAAAAGCGGCTTAAGCCGCTAATGGAAAAAGAATGCTAAAAGTTATTTCTTAAAGAGTCCGGCAACAAAAAGTATCACCACAGCTCCAATAACTCCAGTGAGCAAATCACCAACTATTCCAGAGCCTATATGAACACCCAACATACCAAAGAGCCAGTTTCCCACAACACCACCTACAATTCCGAGAATAATATTTAATAGGGTCCCAAAACCGCCCCCTTTCATAATTTTACCCGCAAGCCAACCGGCAAGCGCTCCAATTAACAAAGCATAAAGTAGTCCCATTTATTTGATTTTTAGATTGTTTACATAAAGATATTCAAAAATTCTACTTTTGGGTCGTGTTTGCAATTTTCAAAAACATAGGACATGTCTTGTACAGAATTTGGTTTTACATTCTTGTAGCATTGCCTATTTTTATTTTCTTTCCCTTTTTATTGGCTACCACTATCTCCGAAAAAACATATAAACAGTTTTTTTGGTTGGCACGTAATTTATGGGCCAAGACCATACTTTATGGTATGGGCTGTTTTCCAAAAATTGTTAGGGAACAACCCATGGAAAAAGGAAAAAGCTATATGTTGATTGCCAATCATACCAGTATGTTAGACATTATGTTGATGCTATTTGTCAGCAAAAACCCCTTTGTCTTTGTTGGCAAAAAAGAACTGGTTAAAATCCCGGTTTTCGGATTTTTTTATAAACGTGTATGTATAATGGTGGATAGGGATAATATTAAAAGTAGAACCGGGGTTTACAGAAGAGCACAAAGAAGGCTTGCTCAAGGACTGAGCATTTGTATTTTTCCAGAAGGTGGAGTGCCAGAAGAACATATTATTTTGGATGTATTCAAAGATGGTGCCTTTAAAATGGCTATTGCACATAAGATTCCTGTTGTTCCCATAACATTTTATGATAACAAAAAAAGATTTCCGTTTACTTTTTTAAGCGGTGGTCCCGGAAGGGTAAGATGCAAGGTGCACAGTTTTTTTGAAACTGGCATTTTGGCCGAGGATGATAAGACAACACTTAGGGAGGAAGTGAGAGAAGTTATTTTGAAAGAACTAACCCACAGAGAAACTTTATGAGGAAACGTTTTTCCTAATTAACTAACTTAAAGAAATCTCAACATTTTCTGAATCTTCAACAAAGTGCTCCAAAAAACACAAAAGAACATGTATATGTTAAGTTAAATTTGGGAGCCTTAAGGTAATTTCACCATAGTGCTTGGTTCTCTTGTTTTTGAGTATGACTTCCTTTTCAATAGTATAGTTTTTAACAGAATTAAGAAGTCTAATCTGATTTTCCCATTGCATAATGCGCTCTCGATATTCAGGCTCATATTTAATTGTAGAAGCAATTTCATTATGTTGGTAGTTAACTTTTAAAAGCACACTTGTTTTAAGTACTTCAAAACTAATATCCAATTTCTTGTTTTTATGTTGATTGAACATACTGTATTCGATGATGTTTTCGAACAATGTCTGTATGACCGATGCTGGAATTATGGCGTCTATTTTTTTTGAATTGTCCATTATGGTAATAGTATATTCAAATTGATTGTCATAACGAAGTTTTTGTAATTTCAAATACGAATTGAGCATCTTAACCTCTTCTTTTAGACTCGTTGTATCACTTTCTAGACTTTTCAAATAAAACCGGATGAGCTTACTGAAAATCGACAAATATTCTAATGCTAATTTTTTCTTTTCTGATGTAATAAAATTTTGAATTGCATTGAGCGCATTAAAGACAAAATGAGGATTTAATTGTGAATTTAAAACTTTGAGCCTAAGCCCCACCATTTCTTCTTTGATCTTTAGAAGGTTTTCTTGCTTTTCCAAGAGGGCCTTGTTATCCCTAACATTTTTTATTTTTATGGCGCAAATGGAAGCAACCGCAGAAAGCATTCTGAGATGTTGATTGGTAAAAAACTCTTTCTTGGGATGTTCACAGTCTATGACACCATAAATGGTGTTTTCATGGGCAATTGGGACGCAGATTTCTGAGAGGCGAAGATCGTCATCTTCAATGTACCGTAAATCTTTCGAGGTATCGTTAACAATTTCAGGAACACCGGTTTGGGCCACATGACCGGATATTCCATCACCAACAACAATTTGAACAGGGTTGTACAGGGTTTTATCCTTTGGATTTTTTGGACCATAAGCGGCCTTTTGAACAAGTAATTTGTTCTCATGATCTATTAGATAGATTACACAATCTACAAAACCGAGTTTGGAGATACAGTTTTTGGCCAAATCCCAAAGAATATCTTCTTCATTTTCTTTGCCCAGCAAAGATTCTGAAAAATAAACAAGAATATCCTCAAACTGATTGTTTTTCAAGCTAATGCGGTTTTGTGTTAGAGGTTTAAATTAGTAAAATTTTAAAAACCTTCAACTTCCAATAAAAAAACACCCCGCCAAAAAAGGCGAGGTGCTCAATTGATTGCCTAAAGGGGCAACCTTCCTAACCAACTTCTTTATATAACTAAAACTTAAAAGTAACTCCACTATAAACCCCAACGGAAAAGGGCCTAAATGCACCTGCAGTTTCAGAAAAAGTATTCAATTGATATTTAAAAACAGGTTCCAAATTAAGGTGCATTTTTGGAGAGAACTCATAATTAAGACCTATGCCTACATTTGTGCTAAAATTTACGGAGTTCGCATTATTTGCTTCTCCTACTTCCGTTACTAAACCCTCAGATTCCAATAATACAGAATTGTCTACAAGAAAAAGAGAGCTAATTCCACCAATAAGATTAATGCCAAATTTTTTGTCAACAAGGGCATAATCGAGCTCCAAAGGCACCTCTATATAGCCCAATTGCTGTACCATTTTTCCATCTAGAGCAGGGCTTTCATTCGCTGCCAGTTCAAATAACGCATCGTTATTTGTTGCTGCTTGCGGTGTACTGTTCTTGCTTTGCAGAACAAGGTTTCTAGAAGTTTGACTATAACTGATATTATCAATCAACTCGTTTGTGGATCCTTCCAACGAAGAAGAGAATAAAACTTCATTGGTGTCGTAACCAAAGTCAACTCTGTGCACACCAGAACGAACCTTGAGCCTTTTGCCTACATTGTAAGCAACGGTAAGTCCATAACTTAGATTAACATTTCCAGATTTTGAATTTGAGGCAAAATTGGAATGTATCGGAGAGCCCTCACCAGTAGCATTAAAATAAACAGGAGCTACGGATGGTCCTATGGACCATTTTTCACTAGTGTTCTCTGCAACAACTTCCTCTTCCTGTTCCTTTATTACCTCAAAAATTGATCGTTTTTCATTTTCTTCTTCATTTTGCGCCACGGCATTTTCTTCCGTTATGCTTTCCAAGACTTTTTCTTCTTGTAAAACTTCTTTTTGAGTTTTATCCGAAGATTGCACGTTGTTATTGTTTTCTTTGCCCATAGCCGCAATAGCGTTGGATTTTTTCTCCTCGGAAAGACCTACAATATCCGATTGTTCAGAATTTTCCTTTTGGGTTTTAACAACTTCAGCGTCTACTAAAGCTACGTTTTGATCCGCACTCTTGGCAACATTTGATTCATTCTCCTGCGTCAAGTAATTCTTTAGAGATTGCTTCTTTTTAAGAACTTCTCCTTTTTGTGTTGTATTTGACGTTACTTGTTGCTCTTGAGTTTTTATGCTTTGATTTTTGATGATAGAACTCTCTGCACTTTCTTCTGCTTGTGTTGCAGAATCCTCTACATCACCAGAACCATTTTCATTGGATGATTCTACCAAATTCTCTTCGTTGTTCAACCGCAATTCTTGATCGGATTTTTCTGATTCCTTGATGATACTTTCGTTTTGAGAAGGAACGGTATTTTCTTCAGAATTTGTAATGATGATTTCCGCATCATTATTTGCTCCATCAAATGGATTGATAACGTAAAATAAAACGGCCAATAAAGCGGCCACCCCTCCCAGGCGCCACCAAATTGGAACAACTCTTTTCTTTTTTCTTTTTTTGTCCAAAGAATCTTCGATGGATTTCCAGACTTTTTCATCTGGAACTTCATGAAACTCTTTAAAGGTTTCTTTGAACAATTGCTCTAAATCCTTTTTCCCCATTCTTAAATCATTTAAGCAATGTTTATATTTTCTTTATCTATTTTTTCCCTTAAAATCATTTTGGCCCTGGCCAGATTAGATTTTGAGGTCCCAGTGGATGTCCCCAACATCTCACTTATTTCCTTATGGCTATAACCATCCAAAACATATAGATTGAATGTTAACCTATATTTATTTGGCAACTCTTGAATGTATCCCAAAAGTGTGCTCAGGTTTATATCTGCTTGTTCTACATCAACATCTATTTCTTCACCAACATTTTCTGAAACTACATTTAGGTGTTGTTCTTTTCTATATTTCTGAAGCACCGTATTTACAGTAATCCGTTTAATCCAACCTTCAAAAGAACCATTGAAATTGAACTGCTCTATTTTGTTGAAAATTGTCATAAAACTGTCGTGTAGATTATCTTCTGCCTCAGTTTTATTGCGGGAGTATTTTAAACACATACCGAAAAGAACACCAGAATATTTCCGGTATAATTCAGCTTGCGCTTGTCTTTTGCCCTTTTTACAATTATGTATCAGTTCTTCAAGATCCAAATGTTGGTTAATTTTGGATTATTGATATTTAGTTTGTTGGAACGGTAACTACTGGCACTGTATATTCTATATAAGCTGCATCTTCATTTTCATCTGTACCCGTATATAGTCTAAAATGATATTCTCCAGTGAAAATCACGTTAAACTTTAACGTTGCAACAACTTCTTCAACAGCCTGTGTGCAGGCGGTGTTGTTATCTGTAAACACAGAACCAATTACAACTATGTCCCTATCGGTCTCTCCTGTTTTGACTACATCGAACCCTTCAAAAAAAGTACATCCGTTAGGTCTTAGATAGGTGACCTGAATGTCATACGTTTTGTTCAATTCAAAAGAGTCTGGAAAATTCGCTTCTACCCCAGAAAGTGTTGCAAAATGAAAATTCTGTTGGTCGTCATCCAGATTACAGGAGGCAATTAATAGACTTATCCCAAAAAGAATAAATAGCACAATTCCCTTTTTCATCATTAAAATCTTTTAACCCATAGATGAAAGGTATACATAAGGGTTGCGTAGGATTTTTGACAACCTATGGCTACACTAGAATATAAGTTAGGCCAAATTTATGCGTTAACTGTGGCAATAGCCTCTTTGATTTTTGCCTCTAATTCATCAGATAGTTCTGGATTATCAGCAAGTAGCGCTTTTACAGCGTCTCTTCCTTGACCGAGCTTTGTATCACCATAGCTAAACCAAGAGCCACTTTTCTTTACAATTTCATAAGCTACCCCAAGATCAAGAATTTCTCCAATTTTAGAGATACCTTCTCCATACATGATATCAAACTCGGCAGTTTTAAAGGGAGGTGCAACTTTGTTCTTCACCACCTTTACTCTTGTTTTGTTTCCAAGTACAGCTCCATCCGTGTCTTTAATTTGGGTAGAACGCCTAATATCTAAACGTACCGAAGCATAAAACTTCAGTGCATTCCCGCCAGTGGTAGTTTCTGGATTCCCAAACATGACCCCAATTTTTTCTCGCAATTGGTTTATAAAGATTACGGTGCAGTTTGTTTTGCTGATTGTAGAGGTTAATTTCCTTAATGCCTGAGACATTAAACGTGCATGGAGACCCATTTTGGAATCACCCATTTCTCCTTCAATTTCACTTTTTGGAGTAAGTGCAGCAACAGAATCAATAATGACAATATCAATGGCGCCCGATCGAATAAGATTATCAGCTATTTCAAGCGCTTGCTCACCATGGTCTGGCTGGGAGATGATAAGGTTGTCTATATCTACCCCCAATTTCTGTGCATAAAAGCGATCAAAGGCATGCTCTGCATCAATAAAAGCAGCAATACCTCCATTTTTTTGAGCTTCGGCAATGGCATGTAGCGTTAAGGTAGTTTTACCAGATGATTCTGGACCATATATTTCAACAACCCTACCTCTTGGATAACCACTTACCCCTAGAGCAATGTCCAGCCCTAACGATCCTGAAGGAATAACTTCTATGTCTTCAACCACACTATCTCCCATTTTCATGACAGCACCTTTTCCATAGGTCTTGTCCAGTTTGTCCAGTGTAAGTTTTAAGGCTTTTAACTTTGCTTCTTTTTCGTTGCTCATTGTTCTCGTTATTAGGAAGGCTAAATTACCATTTCTTTCTACATACGGCAAAAGGCACGCAACCTTTTTAAAAGACCGTATCTACATAGTACTAACTCGAATAAACATAATAGTGGATTCCATTTGGGAATTTGCGGCCACAGGGCAAAAGGGAAATTTGCGCTATGAAAAGAAACATGTGGTAAAAAGGGGGCTCTTAAATTTAAGAGCCCCCTTTTCTTTTTAAGAATTAAGAATTTTTACCTTTGTACCCGTTTTATTATTTAGACTATTCTTTAACTTAAACTATTGGTATAGCATGCAACTGTACAATACACTAAGTGCAAAAGAAAGGGAAAAACTTATAGAGGAAGCTGGCAAAGAACGGCTTACCATCTCTTTCTACAAATATGCACACATAGCAAATCCTGGAATTTTTAGAAACCACCTATTCATTCATTGGAATGAACAGGAAGTATTGGGCAGAATTTATGTGGCTCATGAAGGTATAAATGCGCAGCTTTCAGTCCCCGCGGAAAACTTTGAATCGTTCAAAAAGCATTTGGACAGTATTACCTTTTTAGAAAATGTGCGTCTTAATATTGCCATTGAACAAGACAATAAATCATTTCTTAAGCTAAAAGTAAAAGTTCGAGAAAAAATAGTGGCTGATGGATTGAACGACAAGACTTTTGACGTTACCAATAAGGGAGTTCATGTAGGTGCAGAAAAATTTAATGAGCTCATTGAAGATCCTGATACCGTGCTGGTAGATATGAGAAACCACTATGAGAGTGAAATAGGGCATTTTAAAAATGCGGTTACCCCAGATGTGGATACCTTTAGAGACTCTTTGGACATTATTGAAAGAGACCTTGCCGAGCACAAAGAGGACAAAAAATTGGTAATGTACTGTACAGGGGGCATCCGATGTGAAAAAGCCAGTGCCTATTACAAGCATAAAGGATTCAAAAATGTATACCAATTAGAGGGTGGGATTATTGAATATACCCGACAGGTGAAGAGCAAAGATCTAGAGAACAAATTTTTGGGAAAGAACTTCGTTTTTGATCATAGACGGGGAGAACGTATCTCTGAAGATGTTATTTCCAATTGTCATCAATGTGGTAAACCATGCGACACACATGTAAATTGCGCCAACGAGGCATGCCATCTACTTTTTATACAATGCATGGAATGTGCCGAGGCCATGCAAGATTGTTGCTCCTTGGATTGCAAGGAAACGCACTCTTTGCCGTATGAGGAGCAAAAGGCACTTCGCAAAGGCAAAAAAGCAAGTAATAAAATTTTTAAAAAAGGGCGTTCAGAAGTATTGAAGTATAAAAAGCAGCATTTCTCTTCTGCCACAATTTATGCTATATTTACAACTAGTTATTTATGAACCCTTTTTAAGGAAATGGTTGTCATTTCTTTAAATCAAGATACAAAATATGGGATGTAGCAGTTGTTCAACCGGCAAGGATGGACAACCGCGTGGTTGCAAGAACAATGGTACTTGCGGCACTGATGGTTGTAACAAGCTAACAGTTTTTGATTGGCTTTCCAATATGTCGCTACCCAACGGTCAAAAGCCTTTTGATTGTGTTGAGGTACGTTTCAAGAATAGTAGAAAAGAATTTTTTAAAAATGCAGATAACCTTCCACTGGCAATAGGAGATGTAGTTGCCACACAGGCAAAGTCGGGTCATGATGTAGGAATAGTTACGCTTACCGGAGAATTGGTTAAAGTGCAAATGAAAAAAAAGAAAGTTGCACCGGACGACAATGAAATCCCAAAAGTTTATAGGAAGGCATCTCAAAGAGATATTGACATTTGGCAAAAATGTAGGGACAAAGAGCCCGAAATTCAAAAAAGATCTAGAGAGATTGCCATTTCGTTAAAACTTCAAATGAAGCTTAGTGATGTGGAATTTCAAGGAGACGGATCAAAAGCAACGTTCTACTATACCGCCGAAGACCGTGTAGATTTTAGGCAGTTGATAAAAGATATGGCCAAAGCCTTTGGCATAAGAATAGAAATGCGTCAAATAGGATATCGCCAAGAAGCTCAACGCTTGGGCGGTATAGGCTCTTGCGGCAGGGAGCTTTGTTGCTCAACGTGGTTAACGGACTTTAGGTCCGTGAGCACAGCTTCTGCCAGATATCAACAATTGGCCCTAAATCCTCAAAAATTGGCAGGTCAGTGTGGTAAACTAAAATGCTGTCTTAATTATGAGTTGGATATGTATTTGGAAGCATTGAAGAACTTTCCGCCGCAGGACAGCAAGATCATGACCAAAAAAGGGCTTGCCTTTTGTCAAAAAGCAGATATTTTCAAGGAAACCTTGTGGTTTTCATATAAGGATGACCCGGCCACTTGGCACGCATTGGGCAAAGACCATGTGTTGGAAATTTTGGAAATCAACAAAAAGAATGAAAAAATTGAAAGCTTGGAAGAATATGCTCAAGACAATGTGAGCGAAGAAAAAATGGTTTTTGAAAACGTAGTTGGCCAGGATAGCCTTACGCGCTTTGATAGACCTCGAAAAAAGAAAAGAAACAATAAAAAAAGAAGAAAAAATAAACCAAATGCTTCTTCCAATGCACAATAAATTCCTCATGGCCTTGGTTTTCTCTTTATCCTTAGCTTCATGTGATAGCAATCTGGTTTTTTCAGATTATGAGGTAATGGAGAACGCATCATGGAAAATTGATAATCCGGTAGAATTTGAATTTTCCAAATTGGATTCTGTTCAAGCACATGATATGTTCATCAATATTAGAAATGATAATACGTTCCAGTTCAATAATCTTTTTTTGATTACAGAACTTGAATACCCCAACGGAAATACATTAAAGGACACCTTGGAATATAAAATGGCTGAAGTAAGTGGAGAATGGTTGGGCAAAGGACTGGGAAGCATAAAAGAAAATAAACTATGGTTTCATGAAAAAATCGTTTTTAAGGATTCTGGCGTATATAGAGTGAGTGTTTCCCATGCCATGCGCAAAAATGGAGCTGTTGACGGTATTCATATTTTGAATGGCATTACGGATGTAGGTTTAGAAATTGAAAAAAGCACCCAATAAGAACAATGGCAAAAGCTAAGCAAAAGAAGCAGAAAGGCTTCTTTACATACATCAAGTGGTTCTGGATTCTTTTTGGATCCGGTTTATTCTTAATTATACTGGTATTTCTATTGGCTTCATGGGGAGCATTTGGTGAAATGCCAACCTTTGAACGCTTGGAAAACCCCCAGACCAATCTGGCCACAGAATTTATCTCTTCGGATGGACAAACATTAGGGAAGTTGTACTTAGATGATAACAGAACGCCTGTTTCCTATAAAAAACTGCCAGAAAACTTGGTCAATGCACTTGTGGCAACAGAAGATGCACGGTACTATAGTCATTCAGGAATTGATGCTAGGGGAACAATAAGGGCATTTGCATATTTAGGTTCAAAAGGGGGAGCAAGTACTATTTCTCAACAGTTGGCCAGGCAACTGTTTGTGGGAATACGTGCAAAAGACTGGACAAAGTATACCCAAAAAATAAAAGAATGGGTCATTGCCATTAGATTGGAACGCAACTATACCAAAGAGGAAATAATAGCCATGTATCTTAATATTTATGATTTTGGTTATGCTGCCGATGGAATACGTTCCGCGGCTAGAATTTATTTCGGGAAGGAACCTGCAGAATTAAAGATAGAAGAATCTGCAGTGCTGGTGGGGATGCTCAAGAACTCTTCACTTTACAATCCGTTAAGAAGGGAGGAACTGGTGCTTAACCGCAGAAATACAGTTTTAGGACAAATGGCTAAATATGGGTACATCACTGAAATGGAAAAAGATTCACTTCAGAAGCTCAAAATGGATATCAATTTTAATCCAGAGTCACATAGAGAAGGTTTGGCCACCTATTTTAGAATGTATATGCAACGATGGTTGAATAAATGGGTAAAAGAGAACCCAAAGCCAGATGGAGAGAAATATAACATCTATTTGGATGGGTTAAAGATTTATACCACAATAGATTCAAGAATGCAAAAGAATGCCGAGGATGCGGTCCAGGCACATATGAAAAACTTGCAGGCAGAGTTCTTTCATCAAAACACGCTCAAACGCAACCCAACAGCTCCTTTTTTAGATTTGACAAAGGGCGCTATCGATACCATAATGCGCCGTGCGATGAAGCAATCAGATAGATGGAGAAGTATGGCCAAGGAAGGCAAGACGGAAAAGGAAATAAAAGATTCATTCCACAAAAAGACTGAAATGACAGTGTTTGATTGGAATAGTGATTCTTATGAAAAGGATACCATAATGACACCTATGGATTCTATTCGATATTACAAGACTTTTTTAAGAACTGCCATGATGTCCATGGAACCTCAAACAGGTCATGTAAAAGCATGGGTGGGAGGTGTTGACTATAAACATTTTCAATATGACAATGTAAACCAAGGAGCGCGACAGGCAGGTTCTACCTTTAAACCATTTGTATATGCAGCGGCAATTGATCAGCTAAGATATTCGCCTTGCGATTCTCTTCCCGATAATCAATATTGTATAGAACCTTTAAAACATGGAAACCCTGAAGCCTGGTGTCCAAAAAACTCAAATGGGAAATACTCAGGTGAGGACCTTACACTTAAGAACGCTCTCGCAAATTCTGTAAATACGGTAACGGCACAATTAATAGATAAAGTGGGGCCAAGATCGGTGGTTGCAATAGCTAGGAATATGGGATTGACCCGCGAAATACCTGAAGTGCCTTCAATAGCATTGGGAACGCCAGACTTTAATGTATTTGAAATGGTTGGGGCATATGGAACTTTTGCCAATCAGGGAGTGTATGTAAAACCAGTTACGGTAACCCGGATTGAAGATAAAAACGGAACGGTGCTATATGAATATGTACCTGAAACAAAAGATGTTTTAAGTAAAGATGTTGCCTATGCCATGGTAAATTTAATGGAAGGGGTTACCCAATATGGCTCTGGGGGAAGGTTAAGACATTCTTTTGCCAAAGAGCAAACAGTGTACAAAGAGATTATTACTGGGTATCCATATGAGCTCACTAACCCAATTGCAGGTAAAACAGGGACCACACAGAACCAGAGTGATGGTTGGTTTATGGGAATGGTACCCAATTTGGTAACAGGTGTTTGGGTAGGTGGAGACAATAGGTCTGTTCATTTTAGCAGCCTTACCTATGGTCAAGGAGCGTCAATGGCATTGCCTATTTGGGGCTTGTACATGAAGAAAAACTACGAGAACGAAGAATTGGGGATTTCCAAAGATGCTTTTGAAGAACCAGAAAACATGTCAATCAATGTGGACTGTACAAAAGCGCTCAAAAAACTTAAAGAAGAACTAGATACAGAAGACGATTTGGAAGACGTAGGATTCTAATCTTCAATTTTATTAAAACTTTGCCCCAAGATGCATTTATATCTTGGGGCTTTTTTATTTAAATCGTAATTTCAATCCATTAGAAAAGATAAGAACAGATGATTAAAAAAACAGTTCCAAATGTGGAGAGCGCACTTAAAGGAGTTGCTGATGGAATGACATTTATGCTTGGTGGTTTTGGACTATGTGGGATTCCAGAAAATGCAATTGCAGAATTGGTGAAGCTGGGTATAAATGACATCACTTGTATTTCCAATAATGCGGGGGTAGATGATTTTGGCCTAGGGCTGCTACTGCAAAAACATCAGATAAAAAAAATGATTTCATCCTATGTTGGGGAAAACGATGAATTTGAGCGCCAAATGTTAAGTGGTGAGCTAGAGGTGGAACTGACCCCTCAGGGCACATTGGCAGAAAAGTGCAGGGCAGCTCAAGCAGGCTTTCCAGCATTTTATACGCCAGCAGGGTATGGTACCGAAGTAGCCGAAGGAAAAGAAACAAGAGAGTTTGACGGAAAAATGCATGTATTGGAGCCAGCTTTTAAAGCTGATTTCTCATTTGTAAAGGCTTGGAAAGGTGACGAAGCAGGAAATTTAATTTTTAAAGGCACGGCCCGCAACTTTAATCCATGTATGTGCGGTGCGGCAAAAATTACCGTTGCCGAGGTAGAAGAACTGTTACCGGCAGGAAGCTTGGATCCCAATGAAATTCATATACCTGGAATATTTGTACAGCGCATTTTTAAAGGGTATGACTATGAAAAAAGAATAGAACAAAGAACCGTTAGAAAGAAATAATGAGACTTGGCTACATATGTTCCTCTTGTAATAAACAGAATTATATAAAGGATAAGGCAGAGACTAGACCTGATTTGCAAATGAAAACTGGGAAAGATGAATTGCAAGTGAATTGCGACTCCTGTGGGAAAATGGACAAAAAGCATATCAATAACATCAACGCAGTAGTTGACAACAGGATTATTATGGCTGGAGTATTTCTGAGTTTAATAGTCACTCTAGTTTTATGGAATTACTATGGAGCTATTGCTTCTATAAGTTTTGTAATACCACTATTAGTTTGGATTTCTGAAAACAAGGCTTTAAGCGGGTTCAATAAATATACAATTAGAAGAAAGTAGGTATGTTGGATAAAAACGGAATAGCAAAACGAATTGCAAAAGAGGTCAAAGACGGATATTATGTGAATTTGGGCATTGGTATCCCTACTTTGGTCGCAAACTTTGTTCGAGATGATATCAGTGTTGAATTCCAAAGTGAGAACGGCGTTCTAGGAATGGGTCCTTTCCCTTTTGAAGGAGAAGAGGATGCAGATGTCATAAATGCAGGAAAACAGACAATAACAACATTACCGGGAGCTTCATTTTTTGACTCAGCTATGAGTTTTGGGATGATCAGGGGAAAACATGTTGATTTAACAATTTTAGGAGCAATGGAAGTTGCTGAGAATGGAGATATTGCCAATTGGAAGATTCCGGGTAAAATGGTCAAGGGCATGGGAGGCGCCATGGATCTTGTAGCTTCTGCAGAGAATATTATAGTTGCCATGATGCACACCAATAAGGCAGGAATATCCAAATTGTTGACAAAATGCACTTTACCCTTGACCGGAGTTGGCTGTGTAAAGAAAATAGTGACCAATTTAGCAGTTATGGAAGTTACAGGAGAGGGTTTTAAACTATTGGAAAGAGCCCCTGGGGTTTCTGTTGAGACCATTATCAGGGCAACAGAAGGGAAATTGATCGTAGAGGGAGAAATACCGGAAATGGACCTCTAGTTAATACCAATCAGTTTACTTACAACAAAATCGGAATATTTCACAACATTTTCTTGTATTTGGTAGTACATCGATGTTATATTTGGTTTTATCGATTTTTTTACCCAAATTAACACCATAAAAACAACACCATGGCACCCAAATTAAACCAAGCTTCTATGGAAGACAACATTCAAGTCTACCGAAACGATTTTTTTACCGGCTTTATGCTATTGATTAAAAAGCTTTTCATGCTTTAAAAAGAATCAAATCACAAAAAACTTGAGAGTCAACATATATGTTGACTCTTTTTTTTTGAAGTATTTTTGGGTAAGAAACCAACATATATGAGCTTAACTTTTCGTGAGTGCACAAAATTGGATTTGGATGAACTGGTTAACATTTCTCGAGATACTTTTATAGCTGCTTTTGAAGAGGACAATGACCCTGCAGATTTTAAGAACTATATAGATTTTGCCTTCAACAAGGAGAAATTGCAATCGGAACTGGAAAATAAGAACTCTAGATTTTACTTTGTGCTTGAGGAAGAAGAGCTGGTTGGATATTTTAAATTGAACGAGAATGAGGCTCAAACAGAAGTTAAGAGTAAAGACTCTTTTGAACTGGAACGCATTTATGTAGTTAGAGCACATCAAGGAAAAAAAATAGGGGCATGGATACTGCAACAAGTACTAAAACTGACCAAACAAAATGGCAAGGATTATCTATGGCTTGGAGTATGGGAGAAAAATGCTGCTGCCATCAGATTCTATCAAAGGCATGGTTTCAAAAAATTTGGTACACACCCTTACTACATTGGGAAAGACAAGCAAACGGACTGGCTCCTTAGACTAGAACTGTAGTATGCTGTTCAGCAATTCCATGTTGCCTTCTGTCCACAATTGTAAATAGTTTTACTAAAAACAGTACCACTGATTGGGTAAGGCCGTTAAATTCGGTTTAGAATTTCCGCCGCTTGATCCAGAACGGTATTGGTCTTTGCAAAGCAAAAACGAAGCTGTTTGTTATCAAGGTTATCTAAATTAAATACAGAGACAGGAATACTTGCCAGCTTGTACTCTTTGATCAGTCTTTCTGCAAATTCTGTATCGGTTTCATTGGTGATATCTGAATACTCCAATAGTTGAAAATAGGTTCCAGATGAGGGAATCATTTTAAAACGAGAACCAAGAATGGCGTTTAAAAAATAATCTCGCTTTTCTTGGTAAAACTGTCCAAGAGTAAGGTAATGCTCTGGAGTCTCTAGGTATTTGGCCAAGGCTTCTTGCGCAGGATGATTTACACAAAACACGTTAAACTGATGTACTTTTTGAAACTCATGCATCAAGGCCTTTGGCGCAACACAGTAGCCAATTTTCCAACCTGTAACATGAAAGGTTTTTCCAAAGGAAGAACAAATGATGCTGCGTGAAGCAAGCTCAGGATATTTGGCAACACTCTCATGTTGCTTGCCATCAAACACAATGTGTTCATAAACTTCATCACTCAACAAAATAATATTGGTATCCTTAAGGATTTCCTGAAGTTGTAACATATCAATTTCGTTCCATATGGTTCCTGCCGGATTGTGGGGCGTATTTATGATCACCATTTTGGTTTTAGAGGAAATGGCGGACTTAAAAGTATTCCAGTTTAGGGTATAATTCAATCCTTCCAACTGAATAGGGATTGTTTTGCCCCCAAAGACCTCAATGGCCGGTTCATAACAATCATAAGCAGGTTTTAAAACAATCACCTCATCACCAGGTCTTATAAAGGTGGATATGGCAGTAAAAATGGCCTGTGTAGCCCCTGAAGTAATAGTTATTTCAGATTCTGGGTGATACGTTTTTTCATATAGGGTTTCAATCTTCTCTGAAATTTTGATCCGCAAAGAAACGGAACCTTGCATAGGTGCATATTGGTTGTAACCACCTTTTAACGCATCAGCAGCCAGTTGTAAAAGTTTAGGGTCCGCACCAAAATTTGGAAACCCTTGAGACAGGTTTACGGCATTGTGTTCATTTGCCAATCTACCCATAGTGGTAAATATGTTTGTGCCCACATTGGGTAATTTAGAATCAATTCTGATCATTTTGAATGGTGTTTCCCTAGTGAAGTTAATACCTTTTGTAAACAAGCGTCAAGGTTCTTTTTTACATCGGTCTCCCAAAACCTAAAAATGGTATAACCTAAATCTTCCAATACCGCATTTACTTCTTTGTCCCGTTGAATGTTTCGTTCAATTTTTGGAACCCAGAATTCACGATTGGATTTTATTTTGTCTTTTCGTGCTTCCCAATTGTAACCATGCCAGAATTCCCCATCTATAAAAATGACCGTTTTATACTTATTTAGGACGATGTCTGGTTTGCCAATCAATTTTTTGTAGTCAATACGATAACGATATCCTGCTGCCCACAAAGCTTTTCTAAAGATAAGCTCTGGTTTGGTGTTTTTACCTCTAATCTTACCCATGATCTTGGAACGCTGAGGAGTAGTATAAAATCCAGATTCCTCGTTAAATCGAGGGACTTTGATGCGTTCTTCTGAATATTTTTTGGGCATATTGGAAGATAACAAAAAACCCAAACTCCATACAATGGAATTTGGGTCTTGATTTTTTGCTTGGGAAGTAACCTATCCTTTTACAGTAGCAGAAAGGTACTCACGATTCATACGTGCAATATTCTCCAGAGAAATTCCTTTAGGACATTCAATTTCACAAGCTCCGGTGTTTGTACAATTTCCAAAACCTTCCAAATCCATTTGGCGCACCATGTTCTGAACACGTTCCGGAGCCTCTACCTGCCCTTGTGGCAATAAGGCAAATTGAGAGACTTTTGCTGAGGTAAACAACATGGCACTAGCGTTTTTACAAGCAGCTACACAGGCTCCACAACCAATACAAGTTGCGGCATCCATAGCCGTATCCGCAATATGTTTCTTAATAGGGATTGTATTGGCATCCACCGGTCTTCCTGAAGTATTCACGGAAATATAACCTCCCGCTTGTTGAATTCTATCAAAAGCGCTGCGATCAACAATAAGATCTTTGATAACGGGAAATGCTTTTGCCCTCCATGGTTCAATTACAATTTCATCACCATCATTAAAGCTGCGCATATGCAGTTGGCATACAGTAATCATTGTGTCTGGCCCATGAGGCCTTCCGTTTATTTGTAATGAGCAAGTACCGCAAATACCTTCACGACAATCATGGTCAAATTCAATGGGTTCTTCTCCTTTTGAAATCAACTCTTCATTTAAAATGTCCAACATTTCTAAAAAGGACATGTCACTTTCTACACCATCCAGGGTATAATCTACCATTTGACCCTTAGTAGAAGCATCTTTTTGTCTCCAAATCTTTAAGTGTAATTTCATAGCTTTTATTTGTAAGAGCGTGTTTTTAGTTTGATGTTTTCGTAAACCAAATTTTCCTTGTGGAGTTTTGCTGCACTTGGTTCTCCCATGTATTCCCAAGCAGAGACAAATTTGAAGTTTTCGTCATCCCGCAATGCTTCACCTTCTGGCGTTTGGTATTCTTCTCTAAAGTGTCCACCACAAGATTCGTTGCGCTCCAAAGCATCTTTTGCAAAAAGTTCACCTAACTCTAAGAAATCAGCGACCCTTCCCGCTTTTTCAAGCTCTTGGTTTTTGCTATCTGGACTACCTGGAATTTTTACATTTTCCCAGAAATCTTTTCTTAACTCAGCAATCTCCTTTATAGCCTCTTTTAATTCTTTTTCATTACGGGACATTCCACATTTGTTCCACATGATTTTACCCAATTTCTTGTGATAATAATCTACAGAATGGATTCCTGTCCCGGACATTAGCTTCTCCATACGATCACGCACATCTTTTTCAGCGGCATCAAACTCTGGAGAATCTGTAGGAATGGCTCCTGTTCTAATGTCATCGGATAAATAATCTCCAATGGTATACGGCAACACAAAATAACCATCTGCCAAGCCCTGCATTAACGCAGAAGCACCCAAACGGTTGGCTCCATGATCACTAAAATTGGCTTCTCCGGCAGCATAGCAACCAGGAATTGTAGTTTGAAGGTTATAATCCACCCATAGGCCACCCATAGTATAATGTACCGCTGGATAAATCATCATAGGAGTTTTGTAAGGATTCGCATCCACTATTTTCTCGTACATCTGAAAAAGGTTACCATACTTGGCTTCAACGATTTTCTCCCCTAGCTCTCGAATAGTATTGTCATCTGGTTCTTTCATACCAGAAGTCAATGCCTTCTCTTTTCCATAACGCATAATTGCTGAAGCGAAATCCAAGAATACGGCTTCACCAGTTTTGTTTACCCCAAAACCTGCATCACAACGTTCTTTTGCTGCTCTGGAGGCAACATCTCGCGGCACTAGATTCCCAAAAGCAGGATAACGTCTTTCCAGATAATAATCCCGTTCTTCTTCACTTAATTGAACAGGTTTTAATTTACCTTCCCTAATCGCTATGGCATCTTCTTTTCTTTTAGGAACCCAAATTCGTCCATCATTTCTGAGCGATTCTGACATCAATGTCAATTTGGATTGATGCTCACCAGAAACGGGTATACATGTAGGGTGAATTTGCGTAAAGCAAGGGTTGGCAAAGAAAGCACCTCTTCGGTGTGCCCGCCAAGCCGCCATTACATTAGCCCCCATGGCATAGGTAGATAGGAAAAATAGATTTCCATAACCCCCAGTGGCCAATACGACCGCGTGCGCCGAATGTCTTTCAATTTCCCCACTCACTAGGTCTCTGGCAATGATTCCTCTTGCTTTTCCCTCTACCAGAACCAAATCCAGCATTTCATGACGTGTGTAGGATTTTATTTTACCTCTTTGAATTTGTCTGTTCATAGCGCCATAGGCTCCCAAAAGCAATTGTTGCCCTGTTTGGCCTTTTGCATAGAAAGTTCTAGAAACCAAAACCCCACCAAAAGAACGGTTGTCAAGTAGACCGCCATATTCTCGAGCAAAAGGGACACCTTGAGCAACACATTGATCAATGATGTTGCTAGAAACCTCAGCCAAACGATACACATTGGATTCACGGGAACGATAATCCCCTCCCTTTACGGTATCATAAAACAAACGATAAACACTATCCCCATCGCCTTGATAATTTTTTGCGGCATTTACACCTCCTTGAGCTGCAATGGAATGCGCTCTTCTTGGTGAATCTTGATAACAAAAGGTTTTTACATTATAACCCAATTCTGCTAGAGTAGCTGCTGCGGAACCACCAGCAAGGCCGGTACCAACGATGATGATATCAATGTTACGTTTATTGGCCGGGTTCACCAGATCAATCTCATTTTTGTGTTGAGTCCATTTATTGGCCAATGGCCCTTGTGGCTCTTTAGAATCCAATATGCCCATAATTAATGTGTTATTGGGTTAAGGTGATGGTACAAAGCGATAAAAGCAAAAGCTAAGGGTACGACCACTGCGAATATTTTTGTAAAAGTTTTAATGGTTGGGGTATACTTGTTGTTGACTCCCATACTTTGGAATGATGAAGCAAAGCCATGCCACAAATGAAGACTAAGAAGCACAAATGAAACCACGTAAATTACGGTGCGCCAAAAGGGAGCAAATTTTTCTACAGTCTCCGCATAGTAGCGCGTGGGGTCTTCAGGGTTCATTTCAATATACTTGTAGGTCATCTCATGAATCCAAAAATCATAAAAGTGCAATCCTAAAAAGGCCAATATCACCAATCCAGAATAAATCATGTTTCTGGACACCCATGAGGAATTGGCACTTCCTTTGAATTTTGAATAGTTAATGTCTCTAGCGGCCCGGTTTTGTAGCTCAAGAACAAAGCCCATTACAAAGTGTACAATTACACCAGCAATTAAAATTGGCTGCATGAGATATTGTACCAAAGGATTATAGCCCATAAAATGGGAAGCTTCATTAAAAAACTCTGGTGAGATTACAGATGCTAGGTTGATGGTGACGTGTAATACAAGAAAAGTAACTAGAAAAAGACCCGAAAGTGCCATCACTACTTTACGGGCAATCGAAGATTTTATCAATCCACTCATTAGTGCTGGTTTTACCTACAAATTTACGGCACAAGGAAGTTTTTAACAAGCTTTGAATATTTTAAAAGGCACTATTTAGAATGAATATAGGATGAAAGGGTATTTGTTGAACCATGTCAAGGATTTATGTAGAAAAAAGTCTGTGCAGAAGAGCTTAAATAATTTTTTTTAATAAGAAGAGCGGGATTATTTTTTTTAACCGATATTGAAGGCAAGTTTAAAACTAGATAAATAATTGCCGTGGATATTGCCATTTTATCTGTAAGCCTCAATGTGCACTCTACTAAAAGAATAGTTGAAGAAGCCCAAAAAGCAGGCCACTATGTTGAACTGATCGACCACACAAAATGCTCTGTGAAACTGGGTGATGGAAAGCCACAAATTTACTTGGATGATGAAAATGTGACCAACGAATTTGATGCCATTATCCCGAGGATAGGAGCCAAGGTGACCAGGCATGGAGCAGCCATTGTAAAGCAGTTTGAAATGAACAACGTTTTTAGTACGGCCCGTTCATTGGGAATAACGCGGGCAAGAAACAAAGTACGCACACTTCAGATTATGGCAAGAAAAGGAATTCCAATTCCGGAGACACTTTTTTCCATAAACCCCAATAATATAGGAGAGCAAATTGAACTTTTAGGAGGTCCGCCAGTAATTATAAAACTACAGGAGGGAACACATGGAAGTGGAGTTATTTTGGCTGAAAGCAAGAAATCTGCCAAGTCCATTATAGACACTTTCTATAAAATGGATACGAGTATTTTACTTCAAAAATATATAGAGGAGGCCAATGGGGAGGATATTAGAATTATAGTGGTAGGCAATAAAGTTGTAGCCAGTATGAAACGAATTAGTGATTTGGACGATTTTAGGTCCAATGTGCATCGAGGTGCGGAAACCCAAGAAATAAAACCTACTGCTAAAGAACAGTTTATAGCGCTTAATGCCACCAAACATTTAGGACTGGGCGTGGCAGGAGTGGATCTTATGCGCTCCAAAAAAGGCCCAGTTTTAATAGAAGTGAATGCATCTCCTGGGCTCCAGGGTATCGAGGGGGCAACAGGTGTGAATGTAGCTAAACACATTATTCAATTTGTTGAAAAAAATGGCAATAGAAAAAGAAAATAAAGCCGTTGTAATAAATGGAGACATGATTTCTCCAGGTGAAAACAGACAGGTCAAAATAAATATTGCCAGACTGCCAACAGGTACATTGATCGACATTCCCGTACATGTGTTCAATGGAAAAAAAGCAGGCCCTGCTGTTTTGGTGCAGGCAGGCCTGCACGGAGATGAAATTAATGGAGTGGAAACACTGCGCAGATTACTTCAGGATGACCAATTTAAAATTAAAAAAGGAGCCGTCATAGTTGTTCCCATTTTAAATGTGTTTGGATTTATACATTTTTCAAGGGATGTGCCAGATGGTAAGGATGTAAATAGAAGTTTTCCGGGACGAAAGAAAGGGTCATTGGCAAGCAGAATAGCCTATCATTATACCAATGAAATTTTACCACAAATAGATTTTGGAATTGATTTACATACCGGAGGAGGGTTGCGTCATAATTTTCCACAAATTAGATATACTTTGGAAGATGAAAAGAGCAAGGACTTGGCATTGCTCTTTAACGCTCCTTTTCATTTTTCTTCTAGGTTGATAACCGGTTCTTTTAGAAAGACCGCTTTTAAAATGAACAAGCCAATTATTGTGTATGAAGCTGGAGAGAGTATGCGTTTTGATGAGAAATCCATAGCAATTGGTGTTCAAGGAGTAAAAAATATTTTGATCGGGCTGGGAATGCTTGCAGGAAAACCTCCAAAGAAAACCTCAATCTGGTTTGATTCAACAAGATGGATTCGTGCTTCTAGGGCCGGAATGTTTATTCCAGAGGTAAAAAATGGGAGTTCTATCTTAAAAGGACAGGTATTGGGAACAATTACAGATACCTATGCAAAAAAAAGCAATAAAATAAAAGCTCCCTTTGATGGTTTTGTGTTTTGCATGAATCATCAAGCAGTAGTAAATCAAGGAGATGCGCTATTCCATATTGGGAAGCAATAGGACCAATAGGCTAAACCAATTCTTTTTGCTTTTCAATTTTGGCTAGGCTCCACTCAACAGCCTCTTCTAGATCTGAAAACTGCTTAATGGAATTTTGAAAAAACATTCGTTCCAGGACAAGACTAGCAAAACTACCTTTTGTATTTCCTACCACGGAGTAAAAACTAAGTTGATGACGATGCTTATAGAATTTGGCCCAATCGGATGGTACTACGTAATAGTTGTTTATACGATTAGAGATATATGCGATAGGTTTGTCTTCACCAAAAATTTCGTGGGCAGCTGTTACCGCTTTTTTAGCCATATTCCAGTTCATGGTAACGCCTTCTTTCATTTCGGAAATTACCAGACCTTCGAAATAATAGAAAATTCCAAATTCAAATTCTCTTATCTCTCGAATATTTTTAAAAAAGTCTAAATCTCTAACACGCTTCATTGCAAAGAATTGTATTTCAGATAGCAATGGTAAATATATTAATAATCTTGATTTTTTCCTGCAAGGAAATGCTTGCGAGCTACAGTAAAGTTCCTAACTTTTTGTACTATAAAACTTATTTTTTAATACTAGTTTTCCATGTTCTTTAACTGAATCCCCAAAGCTTTGGTGGATAATTGCACTTCAATGAGCGATAAAAGTAATGACATGATCAAAGCGATAAGACTTGCTCCAAAAATAACATTTGCCCAAATGCTTTGCTCCACATAGATAAGAAACATGGTAATTACGGCCAACAAAAAACTTATTATCGCTGTAGCTTGCATGTTTTTAATAATACCCAGTCTTTTTTGTAATTGCTCTATTTGTTTTTTTACTGGAGGAGTGGCATCGTCCAAATATTGTTTATGCAATTGACGAATCAATGCGGCAATGGCCAAATAACGCGCATTATAGGCCAACATGGTCAAGGAGATTGCCGGAAATAAAAGAGCAGGAATACTAAGGGATAATTGCATTTACTCTATTTTGAATTCAACTTTCTCAACCTGACCGTTCCCAGAAATCTCAACGAGGTAGTTTCCTTTTGGAAGATAGGTCTTTCCATTCTTCGCTTCCGTCAATTTCATTTTATTCTTCTTTAAGAAGTTGCTTTTTCCTTTTTTAGAGAATGCAAGATCATAAGATAGGATGTTTAAACCTTTGCTTGCATCTATTTCTGTGGAACTTACTTCCGTGCCATTTGCAGTAAGCACTTTGGCAGTGCATGTACCTGATGTAGCACAATAAAAATTAACATCTAATCCTGGAGTATCAGGTGTGATCCAGGAACTCCATGAGTTACCCCAACCTTTTGAATGTTTTATGTTTTTAACGCCGAAAACCATCAATGCCTTGGATAACACTTCAGGATTTATTTGTTGTAGTGCTGCAATGTTGGCTTTGTAAATACTACGCCCATGTGTGCCAATCAATAAATGTTTTGCTTCCGGTTGAATGACCAAATCATGCACTGCCACATTTGGCATGCCATTTTGGAACAATTGCCAGGACTCTCCTCGATTAAAGCTTACATAAAGTCCATTATCCGTTCCAACAAATAAAAGATCTTCGTTTTCTGGATCTTCAACTAAAGCATTTACCGGGGAATCCGGAATGTTGCCAGAAATGTTTTTCCAGCTTTTTCCATGGTTATCACTTACATATACATAAGCGGTGAAGTCATCCCAGCGATAGCCATTTAGGGTAGCATATACCCTTTCTTTTTTGTGTTTGGATGCAGCAACTTCGCTCACCCATAAATTCTTAGGAAAAGATGAAGAAATGTTTTCCCAACTGCCACCTCCGTTTTTGGAAACTTGAACCAAACCATCGTCACTTCCGGTATATAGCAATCCAAATTTAAATGGCGATTCTGAAATAGTTGCTAAAGTACCGTAAGCAACATTACCTTTTTTACCCCCTTGAGTCAAGTCTCCAGAAATTACTTCCCAATCATCCCCCTTGTTTAAAGAGCGGTGTAATTTGTTTCCACCCAAATAGAGAATATCTTGATTGTGTTGCGATAACAAGATTGGTGTTTGCCAATTGAATCGATATGGAGATTCACCCAACTCGTGTTTGGGCTGAATGTATTTTCGTTTGTCATTTTCCAAATCCAAGCGATAATAGTTTCCAAACTGAAAACCGGTGTACACAATATTGGAATTTCTGTTGTCAATCTGTACCTGCATACCATCACCGCCCATGATCATCTGCCAAGGGTTTTTACCTGTTTGGTGCCAATGACTGTCCTGTTTGTTGTTGTGCGCGCCTTTCCAAACCCCATTATCCTGCAGACCTCCGTATACATTATAGGGTTTTTCATTGTCTACGTTTATGGCATAGAACTGAGCAACGGTCGGCGAGTTGTTTTTCATCCAGTTTTGACCATTATCATAAGAAATATTTAAACCGCCATCATTTCCATTTATAAGGTGACCGGGCATTTTGGGATTGATCCAAAGTGCATGATGATCCGCATGCACATTTTCTTTCCCAATGGAGGTATAGGTGTTTCCGCCATCTTCAGATTTGATCAAGGGAACCCCTGCTAAATAAATGCGATCCTTGTTACTTGGATCAACTCTTATTTGGGCAAAATAATAGCCATAGCTATAGAACAAATCGTTTATGTAATTCTTATTCATCTTTTTCCAAGTGGCTCCAGCATCATCACTTCTATATACTTCAGCACCTACAACTGGGGTGTCAAATAAAAGAGAGTTGGCATTTTCTAAGTACTTGGCAAGATCCACCGGTTTTGCCACGCCACTTCTCACCATTTGTTTTACGTTCTCGGCTTTATACTTTTCTTGAAAACCATTGGTCTTTAAATAATCGTTCAGTTTTTTAACATCTAAAGCAAGGAAAGTTTCTTTGTCCATAGCTTTAAAATCATCTTTGGTGAGCTCATCTTTCTTCTCCGTCGTTTTTTTCTCCCTTCTAAACTGGCTATCGTGTACAGCGTAAACGGTATTTTCATCAAAAACAGCAAGTCCAATTCTACCAACGCCCGCTCCGGTGGGGAATCCACTTTCTGGGGTTGTAACTAAAGACCAGTTGCTACCTCCATCTACACTTTTATAAATTCCAGAGGCAGCACCATTGCCTTCAAAATTCCATGCTTTTCTGTCTTTTTGCCAGGCCGCAGCGTATTGAATGTTGAAATTATTAGGAGCAAATGCCATATCTATTATCCCTGTTGCATCATTTATAAACAAGGTTTTATTCCATGTTGTTCCGCCATCAGTAGTTTTATAGACTCCTCTTTCTTGGTTCGAGGAGTATAGGTGCCCCGTTACACCTACAACAACTTCATTGCTATTATTTGGGTTGATCAAAATTCTCCCAATATGTTGAGAATCATGCAAGCCCATATTTTGCCATGTCTTTCCTTTATCTGTGGATTTTAGCATACCAATTCCTGCATACGAAGAACGAGAAGAGTTGTTTTCTCCGGTTCCTACCCAAATGGTTCCTGTTGCCCAGTCAACAGCAATATCTCCAATGTTTTGGGTATTTGAACTATCTAAAACAGGAGTAAATGAGATTCCGTTGGTTGCCGTGTGCCATAATCCACCAGATGCGTATGCCACAAAGAATTCGGTCGGGTTATTCGGGTTTACATCTAGATCCACCACACGACCACTCATTATAGAAGGGCCAATATTTTTTAAAGGGATGTTTCTGACCAATGAAGTTTCGACCATTTTAGCTTTTTGCTCCAAGGCTTCCATAACTTTTTCTGCAGAAGTTGAGGGTTGTTGGGCGAGAGTTGCCTGAAGAAATAAAATCAAGCAAAAAAACAGGAGTTTTTTCATCAAAATCGGGTTTTAATTCTTTGGTCAAGGTATGAATAAGAAACTATTGGGGCAAACTGCCAATACTGTATTCTTGTGATCAATGAGTTGATAAAATCAAATTTTATGAGCTATGATTTTGCCATATTGACAAAAAAATGCTTATTTTTTGACAATTAACCATTTAAACTATAAATATGGAAGAGTACTTACCGTTGATAATTCAACTAGTTTCAGGTGCTGCGGGCGGAAATCTGGCAGCAAAGTTATTGCCCAAATTGAATTTAGGAACATTGGGTAATTCAATTTCTGGAATCCTCGGTGGAGGATTGGGAGGTTATTTACTAGGAATGGTCGGTTTGGGAACCGATGGAGGAATGGATATTTCTGGAATCCTTGGAAGCGTTGCTGGCGGTGGTGTTGGTGGTGGTGTTATTATGGCAATTGTTGGCGCCATAAAGAACGCTATGGCCAAATAAAAGAATAAAAAAAGTAGTCAAGGAGCCTTTATGGCTCCTTTTTTGTTTGTAGCCCGACAACCAAATTTCTACATTTGGAAAAACAATGTCGTATAATGAAATACCATCAGATCACTAATGAAGTCTTCATAAAAAACCGCAGAAAATTTATGGCCCAAATGAAGCCAAAAAGTATTGCGGTATTCAATTCCAACGATATTTACCCGGTTAGTGCAGACAGTACCATGCCTTTTGAACAGCACCGTGATATTTTCTATTTAAGTGGTGCAGACCAAGAAGAAACCATTTTGGTCTTATTCCCAGATGCAATGGACCAAAAACATAAGGAAATTCTATTTGTTAGGGAGACCAATGATCATATTGCCGTTTGGGAAGGAGCCAAATTGACGAAGGAAAAAGCTACAGAAGTTTCAGGAATTGAAACTATTTATTGGCTCTCTGATTTTAGCAAAGTGTTTTTTGATTTAATGACAGAATCAGAGACTGTTTATTTTAATACAAACGAACATTACCGTCAGGCAGTAGAGACCCAAACTCGTGAAGACCGTTTTATAGAACAGTGTAAAAAGGAATTCCCAGCTCACCAATGGGCAAAGAGCAATCCCATTTTACAGCAAATAAGAGGCGTAAAAGAGCCTGAGGAAATTGCACTGATGCAACAAGCCTGTGATATTACCGAAAAAGGATTTCGAAGGATTTTACAATTTACCAAACCAGGTGTTTGGGAGTATGAAATGGAAGCGGAATTCTTGCACGAATTTGTTAGAAATAGATCCAAAGGGTTTGCCTATACTCCAATTATCGCGTCTGGGGACAATGCCAACGTACTACATTATATAGAGAACAATCAACAGGTAAAGGACGGGGATTTAATTTTAATGGATGTGGCTGCGGAGTATGCTAACTACTCAAGCGATATGACACGTACCATTCCTGCAAGTGGGAAATATACAAACAGGCAGAAAGAGGTATATAATGCGGTACTCAGGGTAAAAAACGAAGCAACCAGAATGTTGGTGCCCGGAACTATTTGGGCAACATACCATAAAGAAGTGGGTAAGTTGATGACTTCAGAGTTATTGGGTCTGGGATTGTTGGATAAGGCCGATGTTCAGAATGAGGATAAAAATTGGCCGGCCTATAAGAAATACTTTATGCACGGCACTAGCCACCACATTGGCTTGGACACCCACGATTATGGTGAATTAAAAACACCAATGAAACCTAATATGGTCTTTACAGTGGAGCCGGGCATTTATATTCCCAGTGAACAAATGGGAATCCGTCTAGAGGATAATGTGGTTATTCAAGAAACCGGAGAGCCGGTTAATTTGATGAAAAACATTCCAATTGAAGTTGAGGAAATTGAAGACTTGATGCAAGCATAGTTTTGAAGTCATTTCGAACTGAAGGTGAGAAATATTTTATCATATGAAATTGATAGCCATTTTAGTAGCGCAACAACCCAATATTGAGGAAAAAATTAAGGAGGCACCAGACAGCGCCTATGAAATTGGGGTGGTCATTGGGTCGTACCTGCCTTTTGTTGTCTTAATAGGAATTGCTTATGCTATTTACCATTACAACAAAAAGAAAAGAGGTTCTCAGTAAGCTATAATTAAGGATTTATCTCCTCATAGGTCCAATAGGTCAATTTGGTTAAACCAATATACTTTAGATGTTCGAACTTTATCTGCTAAGAATAGACTAATTAGATAATGGAGTCATGCCAATTCTAAATATTTAAAACCAAATGACATCAAATAAAATTATCATTACAACCGCGCTGCTTTATATCATCATATTGGTTATTGCGTATATCAGTTTCACCAATCAACAATTTACTGGTAGTGATCCAGCCGGAAATGGCATGGCAAAAGGACTGACCTTTTTTTATGGCCTAGCCATTTTATTTATAGTTGCAGTTGTTCTTACAATTGTAAATGCCTTTTTTTTCAAAGGCATTACCTCCCTATGGGTTAAATTTCTTTTTTTCGTTCCTATATCCCTTCCCTTGTTGATATTCATAATTACCTTTTTTGAAATAGGAACTCCCAGACAAACGAGCATAGAAAAACAGGTACACAGGCTAACGTTTGAAATTAGAACAAAAGAAAACTTAGAAAATGCAACCTTTTCGTTTAGAAGCTCTAAAGGAGGTTCACATAGTAAAATGAGGAGTGAAAAAAAGGAAGGCGATTTTTATGTTTATGAAAACAGGAATGCCATTTTTTATGAGGACAAAAGAAAGTTTTATATCTCATCTGTTGGATATGAAACAGCTGAATATTTTTTAGAGATTCCGTATAAACCAGAGATTGCTCCCTTTACCAATTGGGAAGTACTCCACGGGATACATGCGGAAATGAAAGACACCATTAAATTTGAGTTTAGGTATAAAATAACCAAATGATTCAATTTAAAATCCAATTGCCATACCAGCTTGCTTTTTGGACACCCTACATTTTTACCTCCTGAATGTAACACTTTTGATTTTTTTGATTCTCTTGTTTAGTAACTGTTACTAAACAAGACCAGTTTATGAATTACACAAAAAAGGAAAACAACTCAACTTCAATATATGTAACACTTATAACATTGGCACTGTTACTTTCTTGTTGTGTAGTCTTTGGACAAAAGGAAGAACTTTGGTTTGGGACATATACCAATGAAAATGGGAAAGTGCTCCAAGGAAGGTATCATATTGTAAAAGATGGAAGAGCATTAAAAAGGCTTGTTCTTGCTCCCTATGGCAAACCTGAAATCAAATTCAACATCATCAAAAACGATACTTTACAGCGGTTTGTGGAGATTTCTTGGCCCAATAAACCCAAAAGAATTGCAACACTTATTCAATACACCAATGGATACTATGCGGGCAACTTTGAGGACGGCACCAAAATCCTTCCCATAGTGGTTAAAGAATTCAATTTTCAAGATGCCCAATTGCAAGGAAATTGGTTTAAGGCCAGCGAAACGGAAATAAACATTATTGAAAATGCCCAGAAGCTTTTAAGCTCAAAAGAGCGCTGGAACAAAATGGATAACAGAATCTGTGAGTCAGAGGATTTGTACAGTCTTTTTTGTGCCCTGTATGCATCCTCTGAAAAAGTGGACGGGGAATATCGTCATTTAAGACCAGCGGTGAGATTTGTTAGAGAAGCAATTCAAGAAAAATACCCCAAAAAATACGATCATGTTTTGGTAGACTTCAATAATGCTGAAGAAATAACCCTTAAGGAATTGCATCAGATTTTAGAATTAGCAAAAGCAAATCTACTAGCTTCAATGAAAGAAGATTAGTTCATTGTTGTTAAATATGAATGGAGTTTTTACATGTTTACGAACCCAACCCAATAATCCTTGCTTGACTTTGAACCTGAATTCGGCTAACTTCACTTATCATTCACTAAAGAATCGTCAAAGCGATTTTTAATATAATATTATGTACAGACTCTAAGAAGATGAAAATACTAACCAAAGGGCAATATTTTGGAAGTCAAAATTCAGAAATATCCTTCAATGGGGTATTATTGTCACAGTATACTTACACAGGAATTAAAACAGATTGGCATTACCATGAAAACCCCTATTTTATGTATGTGTTAAGTGGTAATATGAAGGATTGCAATACAAGATTAAAAACATTGTGTCCTTCCGGTAGTTTAATGTTTAATAATTGGCAAGAGCCACACTACGGGTCAAAACATTCTGCTAATGCCAGTGGGTTCCATTTAGAGTTTGAGAAAAACTGGCTCAAAAAAAACCAGGTTCCTTTAAGCTTGCTGGAAGGTAGCCAACTAATTGAAAATCCAAGACTACATTTTCTGTTTGCAAAATTATATCGTGAATTTTTACTTTCAGATAATTATAGCGAAGTATCTGTTGAGGTTTTATTGCTACAAATCTGTGAAACCTTAAGCAGCCTAAAGGACATTAACACGCAAAACAACCCTGCTTGGGTAGATGAATTAAAAGAATTACTTCACTATGATACAGCTACCCTTAGCCTAGATTATTTATCAAAAGAATTGGAAGTACATCCTGTGCACATCTCAAGAGTGGCTTCAAGATACCTTTCTGTAAGCCTTGGGGAATATCTAAGGCAGCATAAAATTAAAAAAGCGATTCCTCTTTTATTGGACCCTTCTAAATCATTGACGGAAATCACATATCAAGTAGGTTTTTCGGATCAAAGTCATTTTAACCGTGTATTCAAGTCGTATTTTAACATGGCCCCAAGTGCATATCGAAAATCATTGAAGAATTTTTGATCATGTTAAGCTCATACAATTTTTAAAAATTACAGAGGTCTACTTTAGCCCTTTATAAAAGCTTAAACCATGTTAAAAAGAGTATCGATTTTAATTGTTCTATCCGTTTCAACAATAATAAGTTGTGCACAGAAAAACCAGCAAGACTATCAAGGAGAGTGGGTAGGTTTTTTACCAAATAAAAGCAGTTTCAATTTTCAGGTATCATTGTCTAAATTAGAAAGCAACAATTATCATTTGACCATATCCAATGATGAGACCCTTATTGATGAACATGTGGTATCATCCGGCAAAGATGAAATTACATTCAATATAGATCAACAGTTATTTTTCAATTTAAAGTATGATCGGAACGGACAGGTACTTGTTGGGTTTATTAAATCCGGAAGGTTTTTTTACCATGTTAGCTTACAAAACATAGGCGATAACACCTTCGTTGGAGCTTGGAACCCATTTCTTTTTGATGATGGCTTACAGTCCAATGATATTAATCTTTATGTAGAAAACACAGAAGACGGTAAACTTGTTGCGTATCCTTTTTTGGGGGACCAAAGGACTAGGGGAATTTGGACCAGCGGGTTTAAAAAGAAAGGAAACATACTGCTATTTAGGGACCAAAATTCAGGTTTAAATTTTAGCGCCAAGCTATTGGAAAGCACTATTGAACTTGAGATTTTATTGACCAATGCTTTAATCACAAAAACAAGCTTAACGTTTGCTAAAGATGGTTGGGAATACAAAACGGATTCAGTTAATCAATCCCAAAACGCCAATACACCGGAACAGTTAAATGATGGCTGGGATACAGCCAATATTAAAGACTATGATATAAGTAAAACTCAATTGGTCAGGTTAATAGATGATATTCATGCTAAAAAACTGGTAAACGCCCATAGTGTGCTCATTGCAAAGGATAACAAATTGGTGTTTGAAAACTATTTTGATGGCTTTAATGCCAATATCCCACATGATTTGCGTTCAGCTTCAAAGAGTATTTCATCTGCCATGATAGGTATTGCCATGGATGATAATATCATAGAAAGTGTTGACCAAAAACTATATGACTTTATACCCAAGGAACACCAATACACAAAAGGCCCATTGAAATCCAAAATCAGTATAAAAGATTTATTGACCATGAGCTCTGGATTAGATGTGAATAACTTAGCATCGGAGAACTATTACCAAGACCCAAGCAATTCTAAAAGTTGGCTGACCACGGTTTTAGAAGCCCCTATGGTAAAAGAACCGGGCACATATGCCGATTATGGCTCTGCAAATCCTTTTTTGCTCGGGATATACTTAAACGAACGGTTGAACAAACCGCTTGAAATTTACATGGACGAAAAGCTTTTTGCTCCCTTAGGAATTACAAATTATATCAATCAAACAGATGATACAGAGCTAACACCCTATTTTGGGGGAGGCATGCTTTTAACCTCAAGGGATTTACTCAAGTTTGGGCAGTTGTACCTTGACAAGGGCAGGTGGAAAGGAAAACAAATTATTTCAGAAAAATGGGTGGAAGAATCGTTCAAAAAGCGAATGCGATTGCAAGATGTTAGGGATAAAAATGAGTATGGATACCTATGGTGGCATGATACCTATGTTGTAAACGGAAGAGCTATTGAATCTATTGAAGCCAGAGGTGCAGGGGGCCAGTTTATCTTTATAATTCCTGAACTGGAATCGGTGGTCGTGATGACCTCGGGAAATTTTAGAAATGGAAAAGGAAATCAGACAAGGGAAATACTCAAAGATTATATACTGCCGGCAATGATGAATTAAAAACCACCAGAGCGAGCAAGACCCATCTCATATGATTTTCCTTAGAGAATCTCTTTTTTTGATTTTAATGGCACTGCTCATTATATATTGTCAAATACGAAGAGTGTTTTACTTGTTAGCAAGTCCCAGTCATTAATGCTTCCTTGATTTTAAACTTAAATTCGGCTAACTTCACTTATCGGTCGCTAAAGAATCATTAAAACGATTTTTAGCTTAACGTTGTAAACAATGCTGAAAACCGAGTGAAGTACTACATTGGAGCATATTATCTGATTAAATTAAAACCTGTCGAATATGGAGCGATTAAAGGTTCTGACATCTATACTTGTAGTCGTTGTATAAACGACTCTTTTTTTGACTCTTGGGCAATTTCTTGGGCATCAACCGAAAAGAAAGAACTTGATGATACTAAAGTGACCTTTAATCTGACTGACAAAAATGTTGAGGAAATTCAAGTTTGGGCTGACAAAAAACTGAATGAAAACAAACTTGGTTGGATAAATACTTTTTCGGATTTAAAAACATTGACCGAATACAAAGAAAAGTTCTTTCCTAAAGATTCCGACTTTGAAATATTAAGTATCAGCTTTCCTGAATCTGACTTGGACGAAGCTTTGGAAATCACAAAACCGACTGAATCGATTAGCGGAGAAATTGGAATTTATAACAAACTTAAAAACAAAGAGCTTGATTTAGAAAAAGACGAGTTTTTAGGTTACGATATAATTGGAATTGAACTTGGCGGAGATTTTCATTCTTTTCATTGCCACGACTTGTTAAACGATTTCAAAGAAAAATTCGGAATTAAAATAAATGAATTTGGACTTATAGAAAATTATGAGAATTGGGACAAACTAATGGAATATATGAATGACGAATCTAATGGATTTGAACCTGTACCTTGGTTTTATATCAAAGTAAATAGAATAAAAAACACATAAAGCACAGTTTACAACAACGGCTATAGTTCATTACGGCTGAAATTCCTAATCGGAATTTCAAGCCTTTTTGCTAAATTTATGGTTACTGCGGAATGATACTCGCGTACCATTCCGTAACGAAACCATAGCCAAAACCGATAAGTGCCATTCCAAAAACTTACGCCAGTTTTTCCTTTATAAAATTGAATAAAACAAAAACTGCCAAAGCAGGTAATACCCAACCCATATGATGCTCTATTAAGGGAATCTAATCGGTCACGAAGTAATTATGATAAAAAGAAAAAAGAATTCTTAGTTGCAAGTAAACTTTTGTCGCATTGAGCTTGACGAAGCTTGTTTGAAAGTAAATAGAGGTATCTAAACTCCTTTTTTTTCAAATCGCATATCCTGGGGCAAAGGATAACATAAAGATTTATTGACCACTTTTTCACGCATCAATTTCTTATCGTTAAAATGTCTTGAAATATTCTGGACAATTTCAGTGAAATTGTCCATCTTTTTTCCATTATGATTTTCCCATTCATGAAAGAATACTTTAATAGACCTACAATTTTTATGTTCAAAGATGGTGTTTAACATTGTCCGATCTGATAATCCACAAGAATGCCCCATAATAAACACCTGAAACATTTCCGAGTCTATATAATCCAAAAGTTTTTTGTAATAATGAGTTCGTGAATACTTAAATGATTTAAAGTTGCTTAGATATTCGTTTTGATTGAGATTTTCAATGAATTTGTAATCTTCATCCATTTCGTCACCAAAACCAAATATCATTTCATAATCTAACGTATTTTTTAGTCTTCCATGAATAGGTATTTCTTCAGGAGGCAAGTAGTATCCATAATTTTGAGTTTTCATAATTTCAATATATGGATATAGGGAGTCGGTATAATTAAAGTTCAAGAAAACTGTTTTTTTGTTTGAATTGGCTAAGAATTTATGTGCCTGACCGATTAGTTCTGCTTGCCTTAGTTCAGTGTCAAACTCAATAATATTTGAATGATCGGCCAGAGGAAATTCATTAAGGAACTCTCTATTTTGATTTGAGTTATTAAGGTTTTGAGAACGCACTTCAAAATAGCGAAGTAAGTTTTGAAAATTTGAAATTCTACCGTTTAAAAATTCATACTTGTCACAGGTACTTTTTGTTAGGTAAAATTTAAGGAGTTTTTTTACTTCTTCAAATTCCTTATTTAACTTGTTTATGGCTTCTTTGTTCTTTTTTTCTTGGTTTTTCTCTGCTTTCTCCCTGCTACCAGAATAGGATACTATTTTTCTTTTTGATATTGTTTTTAATTGAATAAAATATTCATTTTCAATGTCCACCCAATTTTCAAGGGACTTTATATTTAACTCTTTAAAAAAGAGATTATTGAACTTGAAAATTTCTTTGCCAAAGCTTTCTTTGTTTTTAGCAACCAAATTTTCCTCGTTTAAATTATAGCTATATTCTTGACAGTATTCTTCAAGATTTTTAAGAAAGTCTTTAAAGCTTTTGATAGAGTTTATCGTTAAAACCCGATCGAATTCAGGATTTACATAAACCATGTCCAGAATAATTTTTTCTTGATAGCTTAATCCTAAATTAGACCAGAAGTAATCTATAAAATGACTATATGATGTTGGAAGTTCATGAGCCAAGTCAAACCCGTTCCCAACAATTACTAATTTATTCATGAGCTAAATTTAGCTCAAAAAAGTAAGATTTTTCAATTGTCTTTTTGCTTTGCAAAATTTCCCAAAACAAAAACTACAAAAGCAGGCAACACCCCCATATGATTTTCCCTTAAGGGAAGCTCCTTTTTTGTTTACAAGGGAAAACAGCTTGTTGGGTGTTCCCAAACATCAATAGGATTTTATCTATATATAAACCAAATTAGAAAATCCTTACTTGACTGTTAACAAGAAATCTCCGAACTTCACTTATCGTTGAACATAAATCATTAAAAAGGAGCCACATCCTTTTATTTAGCTGTAATATGACAAATGAACAGTAGAGAATCATTAAAAAACTTCATTTTAAAAGTTGTACAAATTACACCAAAAGACGCTCAGGAGATTGCAGATGCCTTTCGTCCCATTGAACTTGAAGAAAAAGAATTTTTACTTCAGGAAAATCAAGTAAGTGATGACTATCTGTATTTAGAAAATGGATTGATGAGAACTTTTCTCTATGATTTGGAAGGAGAAGAAATTACAATTGATTTTTTTATTGAAGATAATATTGTCTTTGAAATCACCTCCTTTTTTAATCGAGTTCGTTCGGAAGCCAATATTCAGGCCATTACAAAATGCACGGGTTTTAGAATTTCGTATGAAGAACTAAATACTCTCTTTCATGACAAACCAGCTTTTCGTGACTTTGGTCGCGCCATTTTAGTAAAGGAATTTATTGCTTCCCAAAAGAGAAATTATGGAATGATCAATCGTACGGCCAAAGAACGCTATCAAAATCTATTAATGACTAAACCACAAATCTTGCAGCATTCTCCGCTTAAATTTATAGCCTCTTATTTGGGAGTTACAGATAGCACGTTAAGCAGGTTACGAAAAAATTTGTAGCCTTTCATTTTCTTGCCTTTTGTCAAGCGGATTCAATTTCACTTGTTTGAAATTTGCAATAAAACTTCTTTCAAATGGCAGAAATATCTATTCCTGTAACAATAGGATTTGTTCTCACCACCGTAGCCACATTATGGTTTTTTTATCAATCCGCTAAAAGCAGAAATGCACTTTTCGGAATCCTTGTTTGGATGACCCTTGTTGGGGTTTTAGGGTTTATAGGGTTTTATCAAGTAGAAAATATGACGCCACCGGCATTTCTTTTTCTTTTAGGTCCAGGGCTGTTGTTTGTTTTCCTTTATTTGTTGACTGCAAGGGGGCGAAGGTTTGGCGATAAACAAAGTTTAAAATGGTTGACCATGCTTCATATTGTAAGAATTCCGGTGGAGATTGTTCTTTACTATGTGTTCTTAGAGGGCTACATACCCGACCTTATGACTTTTGATGGGTATAACTTTGATATTGTTTCGGGTCTTTCTGCTCCAGTTATCTACTATGCAGCATTCGTAAAAAATTGGATTGGAAAAAAGGGGCTTCTAATTTGGAATTTTGTTTGCCTAGGACTATTGGTAAACATTCTGACCATAGCTGTATTGAGCGCTCCAACTTCATTACAAATGTTAGCGTTTGACCAACCCAACATTGGTGTTACTTTTTTTCCATTTGTTTGGCTCCCGGCGGTAATTGTTCCAATTGTACTTTATTCTCATCTTGTGAGCATAAGGCAGTTGTTACGTTTGGGAAAGGAGAACAATGGGGTTAGCAAGGTAAATTTGTAATAAGGTTGAATGTTGGTTTCAGCGGAAAATGACCCGTATCCTTTCCCCAACTAATCATTCATAATTACGAAAAGGCATCAAAAATTCACTTTTCTTTTAGTGAACTAAAACTGACCAAAACAAAAACTGCGAAAGCTGGCAACACCCATCCCATATGAAACTGGCTTAATGGAATCCACTGGGTAATTCCAGAAATAGATTCGCCTAAACCAATGCTCCCCAAAAAGTCTGGAACACTAAATACTATTGTTGTTGCAACCACCCATTTAAATACTTTGTTCGAAGCGTATTTAGAAGGCACAACATTCAATAAGATAAGGACGATGGTAATAGGGTAAATAAACATTAAAGCAGGCAGGGCCACAGCAATAATATACCCTACATTAAATTGCCCCATCAACACTCCAAGAATACAGCCTATGATCGCTGTGATGATATAAGCTTGTCTAGAATCATTAAATCGACCTTTGATAAAATCTGCTGTTCCGGTTACTATACCAACAGCAGTGGTAAAGCAAGCAAGACTTACCAAAATACTGAGCATGAAGTTGGCAGTGCTCCCCAAGGTTTTTATACTTATACCGCTTAATAGGGAGGTTCTGGAAATTTCGGTATCAAAAGAATCATGAAACAATGCTCCTGTTATAATAAGCCCTGTGTAGACCAAAAAGAGGCCAAGCCCAGCGAACCAACCTGCTTTTCTAATCAAGCTTCTTTTTACCTCATAAGATGCATCACTATCTTTCAGATTGATGGAAATAATGATAACACCGCCCACTACTACGGCACCTATGGCATCAAAAGTTTGGTACCCTTCCAATATTCCATGGGTAAAAGGACTCTTAAATGCTGTTGTTCCAAAGTCAAAATCCAAAGTAAAGATGGAGGTGCCTATTATAAGGAGTAGAATTAGCAATATACCTGGAGTGAGGAACTTGCCCACCACATCTAAAATCTTAGAACGGTTGACCACAAAAATATAGACCAACGCAAAGTAAACAATGCTAGTAACCAACGAAGAGGAATTCCATAAAGGTTGAATAGCCATTTCATGGGTTACGGAAGCCGTTCTTGGTGATGGCAATGAAATGGAAATTGCATACACAATATAACAATACACCACACTGAATGTTGGGGACACTTTCTTGGCAAAATCGAACATGGTGCCCTGCAATTTGGCATGGGCCAAAATCCCTAAAATAGGGATTAGGACTGCGGAAAGGCAAAAACCAAAAGCTACTAACCACCAAAGGTCGCCAGACTTAAATCCTAATTGCGGGGGAAGAATAAGATTGCCTGCACCAAAAAATAAAGAGAAAAGTGCAAAAGCGGTTATGGCGATGGTTTTACGATTCATATATTGTTAATATTTTTTTTTGTTAAAATAAATCAAAAAACTATATTAGAGCATTGTATTTCAACGCGCGAATATAACTTTTTATCGATAAGAGTGCATTTCATCGAAAAAAAGGCATTACAAAAAAGTTGATAAAATAAAAAGTTATTAACATGCGTTGCTTAAATAAATGACTCATTAAAACTGAACTCATATAAAATAAAATTACAGTAAAATATTTTCTGCATTTCTCGATCCCCAAATCGTACTAATGCGTCCCCCAAACAAAACCTAACTTATGAAGACATCCACTACCCAACATGGCAACAAATTCTCTTCTTTCTTCTGTAACTTATTCGGGCATCATTATGTAGTGTCCAAAAGAGTTACGGAACACATTAAGGAATACAAATGTTTACATTGTCAAAAAGAAGTTACCACTGATGTAAGTGGCAAGTTATCTGCATTGACTCCTCAAATGCAGGACATCAACAGTACTTTGGAAGACATGTACCGTAAAAGACACAATAGACAAGTTCCGCAAGTAGCGTAATTTAAGTTTTACTTTCTTTAAAAAATTTCAAGGTTTATTCCCGGAAGTTGAGAAAGCGCTTTGTCTATTCAGTCCTGTGCCCCAAGACCGTTTAGCGAGAAATGCTCTTGGTTTTCGGGATTTTTTTATGACCTAAACGAGTTCCATCCCTGAGCCGATAATGGAATTTTTGTGTCAGCTCTGGTAATTAAATGCGCTCCTTCTTCCTTAGATGTCATATGCCCAATAACTGTTAGATTGGGGTTGCCCTTTATTTTTGGAAAATCTGCTTGATCAATTGTCATTAACAATTCATAATCTTCACCACCACTTAATGCAATCATTGTGGAGTCCATTTTAAATTCTTCTGCAGCGGAGATGACCGTGGGATCTAAAGGAATTTTATCTTCAAAAAGATTGCACCCAACCTCACTTTGTTCGCATAGGTGCAAAATCTCGGAAGAGAGCCCATCACTAATATCGATCATTGCTGTAGGTTTCACCTCAAGTTTTTCCAATAGCTCAATAACATCTTTTCTGGCTTCTGGCTTCAATTGGCGTTCCACTATGTAGGAATAGGGTTCAAGGTCTGGCTGATTGTTTGGATTTACTTTGAAGACTTCTTTTTCTCGCTCCAAAACTTGAAGTCCAAGGTACGCTCCACCTAAATCACCTGTAACTACTAACAAGTCGTTTGGTTTGGTTCCGTTTCTATAAATGATTTCATTTTCCTCAGCAATTCCTATAGCGGTAATACTTACCAGCATGCCTTTTGTAGATGAGGTAGTGTCTCCACCAACTAAATCCACCTTGTACATTTGGCAAGCCATTGCTACACCTTCGTAAAACTCTTCAAGTGCCTCTAAAGGAAATCTATTGGAGACCGCTATGGAAACCGTAATTTGGGTTGCCTTTGCATTCATGGCATAGATATCTGAAAGGTTGACAATGACAGACTTATAGCCTAAATGTTTTAAAGGCATGTAGCTTAGGTCAAAATGAACCCCTTCCACAAGCATATCTGTAGTGACTATTGTTTTTTTGCCTTTAAAGTCCATGACAGCGGCGTCATCACCAATTCCCACAATTGATGAACTTTGGTTCAATTCAAAGTTTTTGGTCAAATGTTTTATCAATCCAAATTCCCCTAAATTCTCAAGCGATGTTCTTTGCGGATTCTTATCTTCTATCATTCGGCAAAAATAAGAGGATAATTATAAATTGTATCTTTAGTAGAAACTTAAAATTGCTATAGAATGTTGAGACCTGCTTTGTTAACGCTTCTTGCGGCACTCCTGTTTTTAGGATGTTCAAGTGATGATAGTGCGGACCCTAACTCGGAGGGTAATGAGATGAATAATGATAATGGCCCTAATCTAGGTACGGGTCTTGTAGCTACTAGCGCATCTCCATGTCAAGGAGGCACTGCATCAATTTACCCTTGCAATGGTTATGACCTGCTTTTTCAAATGGATCTTAGTGCCTTTGCTGCATCTTCCGCAAACGACATTTGGGGATGGGTAGATACACCAAATAATAGAGAATATGCCATTATCGGTTTGGACAATGGAACTGCCTTTGTGGACATTACCAATGCCCAGAATCCAGTCTATCTTGGAAAACTTTTAACGGCTACGGCATCAAGTCCTTGGCGAGATGTAAAAGTATATGGCAATCACGCTTATATAGTAGCAGAAGCAGCTAATCATGGTATGCAGGTTTTTGACCTTACCAGACTGCGCAATGTGACCGATCCTCCCCAACAGTTTACCGCAGATGCTAGATATTCAGGCATAGGAAATGCACATAACATTGTGATCAATGAAGAAATGGGGTTTGCTTACCCTGTAGGAACAGCTAGGAACGATGCGTTTAACGGAGGAGTTCATTTTATAGATATTCAAAACCCAACAAACCCAAATGGAATTGGAGGATATGGGACCAACGGTTACACGCATGATGCCCAAGTCATTACGTACAATGGACCTGATACCGATTATTCTGGGCGGGAGATATTTATTGGAGCCAACGAGAACCAAATTGCTATTGCAGATATTACGGACAAGGCCAACCCAGTTGAGATTGGGACATTGGCATATGGTAATATCGGTTACACCCATCAAGGGTGGTTTACAGAAGATCAGCGATACTTTATTTTAGGGGATGAATTGGATGAAACGGATTTTGGATTCAATTCCAGAACCCTTGTTTTTGATTTAACAGATTTGGACAACCCCTCGCTGCATACAACCTATATTGGTCCAACAGGCGCCATAGACCATAACGGATATGTACTGGGAGATGAGTTTTTCTTGGCCAACTATACGGCAGGAATGCGTGTTTTGGACATTTCAGATATTGAAAACGAAACCATCACAGAAATAGCTTTTTTTGATACGTATCCTTCAAATGACACGGCCCGGTTTGATGGTGTCTGGAGCGTCTATCCTTTTTTTGAGAGTGGAAAAATTCTCATCAATGATATCAATTCGGGACTATTTGTGATTGAAAAATCAAATTAAACTCTGCTATGAAAAAGATGTTGGCGGTTTTTGCACTGGTTGCTTTTGCATCATGCACAAGCGATGATTCTGAACCAAACCCCATAGAGGAAGTTACATTTTTAGGTGAAGTGGATTGGGTTAAGAGTTTTGGTGGTACAGGAGAAGATACTGCACAGGCAGTTGTTCAAACCTCAGACGGAGGCTTTGCCGTTTTAGGATATAGTAATAGTATTGATGGAGACTTAGTAGGTAAAACCACGGCGGTAAACGACTATTGGTTGCTAAAATTGGATGCTGAAGGCAATTTACAATGGAATAAGACTTACGGAGGAAGTAAGGATGATAGAGGCCAATCTGTGGTGCAGACCTCAGATGGGGGTTATGCCATTGTGGGGTACGCCATGAGTGATGATGGTGATGGAAGTAATAATGAAGGATTTCATGACAATTGGATTTTACGCCTAGACGCCAATGGAAATATTCTTTGGGAAAAGAGCTTTGGGTTTTCTGGGCATGACCATTCCTATGATGTGATTGAAACTTCAGATGGTGGATTGTTTTTTACAGGGTTTTTGGATGTAACCTCATCTGGTGGAGAAGGAAACACTGGAAAAGGAAACTACCTTACCCGCCATGGAGTTGGTGAGTTTTGGGGCACAAAATTAGATGTTGATGGCAATCTTGTTTGGCGCAGATATTTTGGAGGCACCAATAATGACAGATCATTTGGAGTGCTAGAAGCGAATGACGGTGGACTATTAATGGTTGGCGCATCAGAAAGTAATGATTTTGATATTTCAAACTCAAAAGGAAGTTATGATTTTTGGGTTGTGAAAGTGAGCAACACTGGAGCACTGCTTTGGGAAAGATCTTTTGGAGGAACAGGAATTGATAAATCCTATGATATCGTTAAAACCAATGACAATGCCTATGTTATTACGGGCAACACATTTAGCACAGATACAGATATTTCAAGAAACAACGGTGAATCGGATGTTTGGTTGATTAAGGTAGATGACAATGGCAATCTTGTATGGGAAAAGACATTTGGCGGCACAGCTTTCGATGCTGCCCGAGGGCTCAGTTTAACTGCTGCTGGTGGCTTTGCCATTGCAGGAAACTCCAAGAGCTTAGATGGTGATCTTCAAGAAAACAAAGGAGAAAATGACCTTTGGGTCATAAAAACAGATTCCGAAGGAAACATTACCTACCAAAGCACCTTTGGGGGCTCTGGTCTGGACTACGGTTTCGACACATTGGAAACCGAAGATGGTGGCCTAATTCTAGTGGGCGAGACAGCCAGTGATGACTTTCCCAACCTTCAATTAAGGGGTATGACCGATCTTGTGGTCATCAAAATAAAATAGCCCCTGTATTTGCATAGATAACACCTATTGGATTATTCGTTATTATAATGTTAGGAAGTATGGTAAAACACTACTTATAACCTATATTTGTTAGCTATTTAGATTAAATCCAATTAAGAATGATTAAAGTTTCAGAGACTGCCAGACAAAAAGTGGTTATGATGATGAACGAAGAAGGCTTTGATGCTTCCACAGATTTTGTGCGCGTAGGCGTAAAAAGTGGAGGGTGTAGTGGATTGTCCTATGAATTAAAGTTTGATACATCTTCCACAGATACAGATAAGGTTTTTGAAGACAATGCGGTACGAATAATTGTTGATAAGAAAAGCTTTTTATATCTAGTCGGCACCACTTTGGAGTATTCAGGTGGGTTGAACGGAAAAGGTTTTGTCTTCAATAATCCTAACGCTCAACGCACATGTGGGTGCGGAGAAAGCTTTTCGCTTTAATAATATTGCTAATTTGTTTATTGTCAATCGACTAACTGAGAGCATATGGCTTACACAGAGGAAGAATTAAAGAAAGAGTTAGAAACCAAGGAATATGAGTATGGTTTCTATACAGATATTGAGTCGGATACTTTTCCAAAGGGGTTGAGCGAAGATATTGTTCGTGCAATTTCTAAGAAAAAGAACGAACCTGAATGGATGACCGACTGGCGTTTGGAAGCTTTTCGTGTTTGGGAAAAAATGGAAGAACCCGAGTGGGCAAATGTCCATTATGAAAAACCCGACTTTCAGGCAATCAGCTACTATTCCGCCCCTAAATCGGCAGACCCCAATAAATCCTTAGAGGATGTTGATCCAGATTTACTGGAAATGTACCGAAAACTAGGAATTTCCGTTGATGAACAAAAGAGATTGCAAAATGTAGCTGTTGACATAGTCGTGGATTCAGTTTCCGTGGCGACTACCTTTAAAAAGACATTGGCAGAAAAGGGGATCATCTTCATGCCCATTTCCGAAGCAATACAGGAACACCCAGAATTAGTAAAAAAATACATGGGAACTGTTGTTCCAAAAACAGATAACTTCTATGCAGCCTTAAATTCAGCTGTGTTTACAGATGGTTCTTTCTGTTACATTCCAAAAGGCGTAAAATGCCCCATGGAACTATCAACTTATTTTAGAATTAATGAAGGGGGTACAGGTCAGTTCGAAAGAACCCTTGTCATTGCAGATGAAGGCAGCTATGTAAGCTATTTAGAAGGGTGCACTGCTCCATCAAGAGATGAAAATCAATTGCACGCCGCGGTTGTTGAGCTTATTGCCTTAGATGATGCTGAAATAAAATATTCAACGGTGCAAAACTGGTACCCTGGAAATTCAGAAGGAAAAGGAGGAGTATACAACTTTGTGACAAAACGAGGTTTGTGCGAGACAAACTCGAAAATTTCTTGGACCCAGGTAGAAACGGGCTCAGCGGTAACTTGGAAATATCCCTCTTGTGTTTTAAAAGGAAATAATTCCGTAGGAGAGTTTTACTCAATTGCTGTGACCAATAACTTTCAGCAGGCAGATACAGGAACCAAAATGATACATCTTGGAAAAAATACGAAGAGTACCATTATTTCCAAAGGAATATCTGCAGGTCAATCACAAAACAGTTATCGGGGATTGGTACAAGTGAATAGCAGGGCAGAAAACGCCAGAAACTTTTCGCAATGCGATTCGTTGCTGATGGGCAATCGCTGTGGTGCGCATACATTTCCATACATCGAAGCAAAAAACAAAACAGCTCAGATAGAACATGAGGCCACGACCAGTAAGATTGGAGAAGACCAGATTTTCTATTGCAATCAGCGTGGGATAGATACTGAAAAAGCAATTGCCCTTATTGTGAATGGTTTTAGCAAAGAAGTGTTGAACAAGTTACCAATGGAATTTGCGGTGGAAGCTCAAAAATTATTGGAAATAAGCCTTGAGGGCTCTGTTGGATAATCAAACTAGAACGATGAAAAAAATACTAGTACTACTTATACTTATTGGAACTTTTTCTTGCAAACAGACCAAGAAAGAGCTTGGGGACACTGAAGAGAAAACAGTTGAGATTACAAAGCCAGAAATTAAACTGTACACGTTTAGTGGGGGCAACGTAAAAGCGAATATGTTGGAAATCTTTTCGCAGGACACCACTTACACCGGTCAATCCAAAGAATTTGCAGATGCTTTTTATGTAATAAGTCATCCAAAAGGAAATCTAATGTGGGATGCCGGCCTTCCTGAAGGATTGATTGGTTTACCAGAACCCTTTACAGACCCTAGTGGTGCTTTTACAGTATCAAGAAAGGACTCCGTTGTCAACCAGTTGGCAAGCATTGGGATGAAAGTGGCCGACATTGATTTCATTGCCCTTTCCCATACGCATTTTGATCATACGGGGCATGCCAATGTGTTTGCTGAATCCACTTGGTTAGTTCAACAAACAGAGTATGATTTTATTACAAGTGAAGAGACTCAAAAAAACAATGCTGATAATTACAACGCAATAAAAGAACTTCAAAAAACAAAAAAGCTAAATGGCGATTTTGATGTTTTTGGTGATGGCAGTGTAGTCATAAAATCCATGCCAGGCCATACACCGGGACACCAGGTGCTTTATTTGGACATGCCAGAACATGGACCACTATTGCTTTCAGGAGATTTGTATCATTTCTATGAAAATCGCGAACACCAAAGAGTGCCAAGTTTCAATTTTGATGTAGATCAGACCAAAGCTAGTATGGTAGCTTTTGAAGCTTTTGCAGAAGAAAAAGAGGCTAAAGTATATATACAACATGCTAAAGGAGACTTTGAAAAGCTTCCCAAAGCACCCAACTTTTTAAAATAATCTTGAATTACAATAGAATGCTAGAGATAAAGGATTTACACGCAAGCATAGAGGACAAGAAGATATTGAATGGAATCAATCTTGAAGTAAACGCAGGAGAAGTTCATGCTATCATGGGGCCAAACGGTTCAGGTAAGAGCACATTGGCATCTGTGATTGCTGGAAAAGAAGAGTTTGAAATAAAGAAGGGCAGTATTGCTCTGGAAGGTGAAGATTTAGAAGAATTAGATCCAGAAGAAAGAGCACATAAAGGAATTTTTCTATCATTTCAATACCCTGTTGAAATTCCTGGAGTTTCCGTTACCAATTTTATGAAAACGGCCATCAACGCTTCAAGAAAGGCAAAAGGTTTGGAAGATATGCCCGCTAACCAAATGCTAAAACTGATTCGCGAGAAATCGGAAATGCTGGAAATAGACCGCAAATTTCTATCTCGATCTTTAAATGAAGGATTCTCTGGTGGAGAGAAAAAACGAAACGAGATTTTTCAAATGGCGATGTTGGAACCTAAACTGGCCATTTTAGATGAAACAGATTCAGGATTGGATATTGACGCACTTCGTATTGTGGCCAATGGGGTTAATAAACTTAGGGGAAAAGACAATGCCATTATAGTGATTACCCACTACCAAAGACTGTTGGAATATATTGTTCCTGACTTTGTACATGTCTTGCATGATGGAAAAATTGTAAAGTCTGGCACCAAGGAGTTAGCCTTAGAATTAGAAGAGAAAGGATACGACTGGATAAAGCAAGAAACGGTTGTTTAATAACAATTGATGTAAAATGGATTTAAAAGATAAATTACTTTCTTCATTTCTAGCTTTTGAGAACAATGTGGACTTGGATCATCCAGTACATGAGGTTCGTTCAGAGGCCATAAAGAATTTTGAAGAAAAAGGCTTTCCTTCAAAAAAAGAGGAGGCTTGGAAATATACATCTTTGAACGGTATACAAAAGGTGGACTTCAGTATTTTCCCAAAAAAGGAAAACACGCTGGAGTACAAGGATATTAAAAAGTATTTCCTACATGAAATAGACACCTATAAGATTGTATTTATTGATGGTGTTTATAGCTCGTACCTATCAGAGACCACTCACGATGGTGTGGATGTGTGCTTAATGAGTGCTGCATTGACCAAGCCACAATACAAACAGGTTATAGATGTGTATTTCAATAAAGTGGCATCCAAAGATGAGTCTTTGACGACCTTGAATACAGCCTTTAGCAAAGAGGGAGCGTATATCTATATTCCAAAGAACAAAGTGCCTAAAAAGCCAATCCAAATTGTACACTTGGCAACTGGCAATGAGGCGGCATTGATGTTACAGCCACGTAATCTGGTTATCGTTGAAGAAAATGCTGAAGTGCAAATTATAGAACGTCACCAAAGTTTAACGGGCAATGAGGTGCTTACAAATTCTGTGACGGAAATTTTTGCGGCCAAGGATGCCAATGTGGATTATTACAAAGTTCAGAATGACGAGAACACCGCATCTCTAATCGATAACACATATATTTCTCAAAAGGATAAAAGCATTGTTCGTGTACATACCTTTTCATTTGGTGGTAAACTAACACGAAACAATTTGAACTTTTATCAAAACGGGGAATATATGGACTCCGTGCTCAAAGGAGTTACCATTTTAGGTGAAAAACAACATGTAGACCACCATACATTGGTACACCATGCGCAACCCAATTGTGAAAGTCACCAAGATTACAAAGGAATTTTTGGAGAGAAATCTACCGGCGTTTTCAATGGCAAAATCATAGTGGACAAAATAGCGCAGAAGACAAATGCCTTTCAGCAGAACAATAATGTATTGATTAGCGATAAGGCTACAATCAATACAAAACCGCAATTGGAAATTTTTGCTGACGATGTAAAATGCTCCCACGGATGCACCATTGGACAGTTGGATGAGGATGCCTTGTTTTATCTTCAATCCAGGGGCATTCCTAAGAAAGAAGCAACGGCATTATTGATGTATGCCTTTGCCAACAACGTCTTGGAAAGTGTTAGAATTCCTGAGCTTAAAACCAGAATCAACAAGATTATAGCCAACAAACTTGGCGTACGTGTTGGGTTTGAATTGTAATTAGATAGTGTCTTCCCATAAAAGGGAAACCCGAGCAATGATACATACAGCTTTAGATATTGAAACCATACGCAAGGACTTTCCCATCTTAAACAGGCAAGTCAATGGAAAACCTTTGGTGTATTTGGACAATGCCGCAACATCACAAACGCCCCAACAGGTAATAGATGTTATTGTTGACTATTACCAGAATTACAATGCCAACATTCACCGCGGTGTGCACAGCCTTTCGCAGGAAGCTACAGATGCTTACGAAGCTGCTAGAATTAAAATTCAGAACCATTACAACATCGCCAAGACCCATGAGGTCATTCTAACTTCTGGGACTACACATAGTATTAATTTGGTTGCTAACGGATTCACATCGTTTATAAAAGAAGGAGATGAGATCCTTGTTTCCGCTATGGAGCACCACTCCAATATAGTGCCTTGGCAGATGCTTTGTGAAAGAACTGGTGGAGTATTGAAAGTGATTCCAATGAACCAGAATGGGGAATTGGTTATGGAAGAATACCACAAGTTGTTGTCCGAAAAGACAAAATTGGTATTCTGCAACCACGTTTCGAACGCTTTGGGAACTATAAACCCAATAGAAGAAATTATTGAAGCATCCCATAAGGTGGGGGCGGCAGTTTTAGTGGATGGCGCACAGGCAGCACCTCATATTAAAGCAGATATGCAAGCTTTGGATGTAGACTTTTATACAATTTCAGCGCATAAAGTTTGCGGCCCAACCGGCGTAGGAATGCTCTATGGAAAAGAAGAATGGCTGAACAAACTCCCTCCATATCAAGGTGGTGGAGAAATGATTGCCGAGGTCACTTTTGAAAAAACCACATATGCAGACCTGCCGCACAAGTTTGAAGCTGGAACTCCTAATATTTGTGGAGGAATAGCCTTTGGAGCTGCTTTGGATTATATGAACAGTATAGGCTTTGAGGCAATTGCACAATATGAAGAAGAACTGCTTGATTATGCTACCAAACAATTGCTGGCGATTGAAGGCTTAAAAATCTACGGAACCGCCAAAAATAAAACTTCTGTTATCTCCTTTAATATTGAAGGAATCCACCCCTATGATATTGGCACCATTTTAGACAAATTGGGCATCGCTGTTCGAACGGGTCATCACTGCGCACAACCCATTATGGATTTTTATAAAATTCCAGGCACGGTTAGGGCTAGCTTCAGTTTTTACAACACAAAGGAAGAGGTAGATGTTTTGGTAGAGGGCGTAAAGCGAGCCATAAATATGCTGCTTTAGCACAGAAGTTATCTTTATCTTAAACGTTTGATTAGCAACCATCCTAATTGTATTTTTGAACAAAACTGACAGATGACCATAGAAAAGATACAGGAAGAGATTGTAGATGAGTTCTCCATGTTCGATGATTGGATGCAGCGGTACGAATACATGATCGAACTGGGCAAATCACTTCCGTTGATTGATGAGCAATACAAAACAGATGACAATATTATTAAAGGTTGTCAAAGCAAAGTGTGGGTTCATGCTGAATTAGATAATGATAAACTGGTTTTTACTGCAGATAGCGATGCTATAATTACAAAAGGAATCATTGCTATTTTGATTAGGGTATTTAGCAATCAAAAACCACAAGACATTATTGATGCCAATACAGATTTTATTGATGAAATAGGACTTAAGGAGCATCTTTCGCCAACACGGGCAAACGGATTGGTAAGTATGGTAAAGCAGCTAAAATTATATGCCATCGCTTATCAAACACAATTAAATTGAGAAAAATGAGTGAAGAGATCACAGTAGATACGCAAGAACTAGGGGAGAAAATAGTGAGGGTCCTTAAGACCATTTACGATCCAGAAATCCCAGTTGATATATATGAGTTAGGTCTTATCTACGATGTATTTGTAAATGAAGATAATGATGTTAAGATTTTGATGACATTGACATCGCCTAACTGCCCCGTAGCAGAAACATTACCGGTCGAGGTAGAGGAAAAAGTTAAATCCTTGGATGCTTTAAAAGATGTGGAAGTTGAGATTACTTTTGATCCCCCCTGGACACAAGAACTAATGAGTGAAGAAGCCAAACTTGAGTTGGGCATGCTTTAGGGGTCATTAAAAAGTCAGGAATATTATGTCTGAAATAGTAAACAGAGTAGCACAGAGTAAACTAATGACCTTTGACCTTGAAGAATTATATCCACAAGGGCAGAGAGTTATACTCGATATTAAGGACTGGCTTTATGAAGGTTTTATTTTAAGGGAAAAGGAATTCAGAAAACATCTGGAAGACCATGATTGGTCAGTTTATAAAGATGCCTATGTGGCGTTGGGCTGTACCACAGATGCCATAGTGCCGGGTTGGGCCTACATGTTGGTAGCTTCCAAGCTTAATCCCCATGCCAAAAAAGCTGTGATTGGAAGTTTGGAAGATTTGGAAATGTCTTTGTATCAAACTCTTCTAGAAGGCTTGGATGTCTCTGAATTTATAGACAAACCCGTAATCATAAAAGGTTGCTCCAACAAGCCCGTGCCTGAAAATGCCTATATCATGGCCATTGCCAAAATACAGCCCGTGGCCAAAAGCGTAATGTACGGGGAAGCATGTTCTTCGGTACCCATCCACAAAAGAAAACAATGACAACTACCGCATAAGTTATTTGTTGTAAGGCAGGAATCTTCCCAAAGAATTGGTCCAAGGCCAGGGAATGGCTTGCACGAAAGTCTGGCATCCTGAACAAAAAAACCGCAAGACCATTGGTCTTGCGGTTGTATAGCTTGGTTAACTATATTTAGTATGCTGGTTTTGTGTTGTCAGGCCATCAATTACAGGTTTCCTCAAAGGTGGCACCCACAAACGTCCATCCATAATTTACGTCAAGTGCAAAAGCGGCAAGAAAGGATTCTTCCCCACAAGCGGTAAGCCCTACAAGCCCCAATGTAATATCAGCAGGGCCATTGTTCTGATCCACAAAGGCGTGCCACCCAATAAGCGTGGCATTCAGGTTCTGAGGGGACATGCCGCTGTTGTCCAACATATTGGACATGGAATTTACACTGCCTATGTTCCAGGGTCCCAAGTTTTCGTCAAAGGAACTAGCCCCAAGGAACATACTTGACATATTTGTTACATTGCCGGTGTCCCAAACACTGATGTCTTCATTAAAGGTGGTGGCACCATCGAACATATGGTTCATATTTGTTACACTACTGGTGTCCCAACCACTGAGGTCCCCATTAAAAGAGGTAGCCCCACGGAACATATAACTCATACCCGTTACATTACTGGTGTCCCAACCACTGATGTCTGCATTAAAGGAGGTGGCACCATTGAACATATGGGTCATATTTGTTACACTACTGGTGTCCCAACCACTGATGTCCCCATTAAAGGAGGTGGCCCCACGGAACATATAACTCATACCCGTTACATTACTGGTGTCCCAACCACTGATGTCCCCATTAAAAGAGGCAGCCCCACGGAACATATTACTCATATCCGTTACATTGGAGAAATCGGGCATATCGGTGGCATTATAGACCATGTTTTCACATCCGTAAAATGCATTGAACATGGATTGCCATTGGATGTTCCCCCATTGCTCAATACTCATAAGTTTTCCTGGTGTGGCTATTGTAATATTTTCAAAATTATAGTGATCTAAAGCTGGGAAGCTGCCCTGTATGGCCACGGTATAGGTGCCAGCTACTGCATAAATGTGTTCAACCACATAAGTATCGAAAGGGATTAGGTCCTCCACGGTGCCATCGCCCCAGTCTATTGTGAAATCAAATTGTTGATCGAATGTGTCAATTCCAATTCCGATCTTTTTATTATCGGATTCTGTTTTCCAAGTCGTGATAAAGGAGGCGGGGTCCTCGGCCAGGGTATCGATCACATTGATTACCTCAATGGTCACCTGCACCTCAATTTGGTGGGTGCCATCGCTCACGGCAACCGTGATGGTGTGCTCTTGGTCGGTCTCAAAGTCAAGGGTCTTGCCCTCTGCCAAGCTGAGCTCCCCGGCACTGGTGATCTCAAAGAGATCGTTGTCGTTTACAGCAATAGAAAAGGTAAGGGAGCCATCATCTGTGGCAGCTACCGTTCCGATCGCCTTGGCGTCGGCAATGTTCTCTTCAGCCTCAAAGGTCTGGGCCTCTGCCACTGGGACAGCATTGGAATTTGTAACGTTAACGGTAATGGTGGCCTCGGCACTGTCCGTGCCATCGGAGACACCAATGCCCAAGGTGTGTATTGCCTTGGTGGAAAAATCCAGGGCCTTACCACTGGCAAGGCTAAGTGCGCCTGCATCTGTAATCTCAAAAAGTGCGTCACTGTTGGTGACAATGGTAAAGGTAAGGGCATCCTCATCGGCGTCAGCGGCCTTTACCGTTCCGATCACCACGGTATCGGAGATATTATCTTGAGCGGAGAACACCTGTGCGCTGATCACTGGCGCGCTGTTCTTTGGTGTAGCCGGACCATCGTCCTTGCTACATGATACGATGGCCACTGCAAAAAGGGCCAAACAAAACAAATTTTTTAGTTTCATATATGAATTTTTTAATGGTCGAAACCGCAATATGCCACAACCTTATAAGAGTTTTGGGAACGATCTGATGTATGCCCTTTTCGAGTTTATAATTGATGATATTTATTTGATGGCCCTTTAGGGACAAGAGACGGAATTTAGGGGTTGAAGAATTGAAAAGGAATGGCTTTTCCGCCATTTTTTTATGATGTTGTTCCCGAAAGTTTTTAAATGTGACATTTCATATTTTTGTGTTTCTAAACACAAAACTCCATACTATGAAAAAACTCCTCTATTCGGCTACAGCATTTTTTTTGCTGGCAACAGTACATGCGCAAACAGAAGAAGAATTAAAATCTCAAATTAGTCCCAAGAAAGATTCCATTGCGGCGATTCAAGGTCGCGTTGATGCACTACAGGCGCAACTGGATGCATTACCTGGCTGGAAAATAGGTGCCTTTGGCACTATAGGCGGCAGCCTTTCTGGGTTTAACAACTGGTTTTCTCAAGGTATTCCCAATAACAATTCAGGGACCATAGGATTTACCGTGAATGCATTTGCAAACCAACAGGAAGAGAAATTCTTTTGGAGAAATGCAGCCAACATCAATTTAAACTGGGTGAAATTAGATGATAAGGATGACCCAACTGATGATGATGGGTTTCGTGAATCCACTGACGTGTTCAATATTTCTTCATTATACGGAAGAAAATTAAATGATAAATTTGCCATTTCTGGATTGGCAGAGTATAGGACCACCATATTGAGCAACTTTAATGACCCCGGCTATTTGGACCTTGGGGTAGGTGCTACTTGGACACCCATACCAGATTTGGTCGTTGTAATCCATCCTTTAAATTACAATTTTGTATTCAGTGATGAGGATACGATTTTTAACTCTTCTTTAGGGGCAAAAATTGTTGCAGACTATACCAAACAAGTAGGTGCTGTAAGTTTTAAAAGTAACCTTTCCATGTTTCAGAGTTATGAGAGCGGCGACTTGAGCAACTGGACCTGGACGAATTCTTTTGCTTATACCTTATGGAAAGTTATAGGTGTTGGTTTCGATTTTGGACTCAGGAACAACAAACAAGAGACGCTCAACTATATTGTGAACAATGCTCCAACTCCGGACCCTACGGCTACCTTTGACACTATTGACAACGAATTACAAACCTATTGGACCTTAGGGTTGAGTTATAGCTTTTAAGAAAACGGATTACCAAATAAAAAAGCCCTCCAGATCAGAGGGTTTTTTTATGGGGTTATGTATATTTTTTCGTGTCTTTAAAACCAAGGTCTAAGTAGGTTAAGCTTATGGAAGACTAGGTCGTAACGCTAACACTTAAAAACAAGATGAAATTAGCTTTTCTGTTGCTTGTCCTTAAATTTTTGTTGTGAACAACTTAAAATATGTGGTGGAAAATGTTAACGATTGTATTTCATCGGTAAACTAAAACACATCATCTAAACAGCTTTCAATATTGATCCAGATGCTCTGGGTACAAAAAGTTATTGTAAGGAAAACGTGTTACATGAATGTCTCTAACCTCATCATATACCCGTTTTCTAAATTCTTCTAAATTCTCTTTGTTAAGGGCAGAAATAAAAAGTGCTCTATCACCTATCTTACTGTACCATGTGTTTTTCCAATCTTCAATGGTGAAATGCGCCTTGGTTTTTTCTGTGACCAGATCATCTTCATCAATTGTTTCTGCTTTATGCTGGTCAATTTTATTGAAGACCATAATAGTTTTTTTATCTGCACTTTTAATCTCATCCAAAATTTGATTTACGGAATCTATATGTTCCTCAAACTGGGGATGCGAAATGTCTACAACATGCAATAACAGATCTGCCTCCCTAACCTCATCCAATGTACTCTTGAAACTTTCCACCAATTGCGTTGGAAGCTTTCTTATAAAGCCAACCGTGTCACTTAATAAAAACGGAAGATTGCCAATGACCACTTTTCTTACAGTTGTATCTAAAGTGGCAAACAGTTTGTTTTCGGCAAAAACATCACTCTTGCTAATGACATTCATTAGGGTAGATTTACCCACATTGGTATAGCCTACCAAAGCAACCCTGACCAAGGCTCCGCGATTACCACGTTGGGTTTCCATCTGGCGATCTATTTTGGTGAGCTTCTTTTTTAGCAGTGATATACGGTCTCTAACAATACGTCTGTCCGTTTCTATTTCTGTTTCTCCAGGACCGCGCATTCCTATACCCCCTTTTTGCCTTTCCAAGTGAGTCCATAAACCTGTAAGTCTAGGCAACAAGTATTCATATTGCGCCAATTCTACCTGTGTTCTAGCGTAACTTGTTTGTGCCCTTTGAGCAAAAATATCTAGTATTAAGCTTGTTCTGTCGATAATTTTACAACGAAGTTGTTTTTCAATGTTTCGCTGTTGTGCAGGTGAAAGTTCATCATCAAAAATTACGGAGCCAATATCATTTGCCTTTACGTATTGCTCAACCTCTTCCATTTTTCCGCTGCCTATTAATGTCTTAGGGTTGGGAACATCCATACGTTGGGTGAATCTATGAGTGACCTCACCACCTGCTGTAAAGGTTAAAAATTCCAATTCGTCCAAGTATTCCGTGACCTTGGTTTCATTTTGATCCTTATTGATAATACCAATAAGCACCGCCTTTTCATAATCTGTAGTCTTCTTTTCTAGCATTGAATCTATTAAAGTGCAAATCTAATCAATGTTTTGGAAGCTGTTTTTTGTACTTTGGATTTTTATAATTTTAGAAACCACCCTAGTACAGACAAGTTGAATAGTCAAGAGACCCAGTTTACAGTAGCATTTTATAATCTCGAAAATTTTTTTGACACCAAGAACGACCCGCATATTTTGGACGATGACTTCACTCCCGATGGGATAAAAGCCTGGGATGAATCTAAATTTAGGAGAAAAACGAAGAAACTTGCCAGAACCATAGCACTGATAGGTGCAGAAGAGAGCGGCATACCACCAATTTTAATAGGAATTGCCGAAGTTGAAAACAAGAAGGCCATTGATACACTTCTAAATACAAAAGCCCTAAAAGAAGTTGATTATGATTATGTGCATTTTAATTCTCCCGATGAAAGAGGAATAGATACAGCCCTTTTGTACAACAGAGAACATTTTAGGGTTTTAGAGTCCGAAACCATTCCATTATTGGTTGCTAACAATAATGGTGATCGTGATTTAACAAGGGATATTTTATATGTAAGGGGAATGTTGCACGAAGAGGAGATTCATGTTTTTGTAAACCATTGGCCTTCACGAAGAGATGGTGCGGACGAAACAAGTTACAAAAGAGTAAAAGCCGCAGAGACCATATTGCAAAAAATAAACAATATGCCAAGAGAGAGTTTTAACTGTATCATCATGGGGGATTTTAATGATGACCCAAATTCTGAAAGTATCAAAAAAATTATGGAAACAGGCGCGTTTGTAAATCCCATGCAAAAACTGTTGTCGCCAAATTCTGGGAGTGCCAATTACAAAGGAGAGTGGAGTTTGTTTGATCAAATTTTAATTTCGCACAGTTTTTTGAACTACGAAAAAGGAACACATAGTTTTAAAAAGGCCAAAATTTTTGCCCCAAAGTTTCTTAAGGAATGGAAAGGAAGATACAAAGGCAATCCTTTTAGAACTTTTGTTGGTAAAAAATATTTGGGAGGCTACAGTGATCACTTTCCGGTTTATATGATTTTAAAAGAAAACAGGTAGTTTATAAAAGAAAGAAAAATACTACACCACATAAAAATGTAATTTCACAACAGCTCATCTTCAAATACGATGTAATTCATCGAAATAAAAGGGTTTTTTATCGATAAATATTGAATCGAGAATAGTTTTGTAGTCCAAATCTTACTTAATCAATAATTATGGATTGCAAAACACCTACTTGGGCAAGAGGAATTTTTCCATCCTTTTTATTTTTCTTTTTTGGAATTGTTTTTATTCATGGGCAATCAAAATCTGAAAAGAAATTCATTCAATCCACCTACAATCAAAACAAAATAGTCTCATTAGTTTCCAAAATGGAAGCTGAACATCAATCCAAAGAATCTCAAATAAGCAAAATTCTAAAAACCAATGACTGGAACCGCACAGAAAAGTTAGGTGATGGTTCCATAGTAACGCTAAAAGATATTGGAACGGATGGAACTCCTCTTTTTTACACGACATTAAATGATCCTTCCAGACAGGTTTCCAGAGCACATGTGTTATACACGGACGGACTTCTTAATTTAGGATTGGATGGCAGCGGTATGCAAGTGGGTATTTGGGATGCCGGTGTTGCGCTCACCACTCATCAAGAATTTGATACCAGAGCTATAAATGGAGATAATTCTGAAGAAATAGGACACCATGCCACCTTGGTTACCGGAAACCTCATATCCTCTGGAGTAAAACCAAATGCAAAAGGAGTGGCTTATGGAGCAAGGGCATTATCTCATAATTGGACACGCGACAAAATTGAAGTTACAGAAGCTGCTGCTAATGGGCTCTTGTTAAGTAATCATTCCTACGGAATAAAATCTGATCGTGTTCCCGACTGGTATTTTGGATCATACATTAGGGTGTCACAGGATTGGGATAGAATCATGTACAATGCTCCCTATTACCTTATGGTAACAGCAGCCGGGAACTCTCAGAAATCATATGACAATGCAGACCCTATTTTTGGTACATCAGCTGAGGGTTTCGATTTGTTATTAGGGTTTGCCACGTCTAAAAACGGATTGACCATTGCCGGTGCTAACACAAAGATTGACAATAAGGGCGAATTGAAAGAAGCCCGTGTCGCAGCATACAGCAGTTTAGGACCTGTGGATGATGGCAGAATAAAGCCTGATCTTGCTGGTGATGGATCTTCCATATTTTCTACAAGTTCTACGAGCAATACAAGTTATGATGCATCTGCAGGAACATCCATGGCCGCACCAGGAGTAACAGGATCTCTTTTGTTGTTACAACAATACCATAAAGAATTGTTTGGCGGTTTCATGAAAGCAGCAACACTCAAAGGGCTTGCATTACATACTGCTGATGATACAGATGCTCAGGGACCAGATTATAAAATGGGATGGGGCATCATGAATGCCAAGACAGCCGCAGAAGTTATGCAAAATAGAGGCTATAGCAGTCTTATTGAAGAAGAAAGCTTGGTAGATGGTGAAACGTTTTCAATCACAATTAATGCAAATGGTGACGAAACCCTGCTTGTATCAATTTCTTGGACAGATCCGGAGGGAGAATTTATTAATAGGGGAGATTTAAATGACACAACTCCAGCATTGATAAATGATTTGGATATTAGAATTACCAAAAACGGAGAAACATACTACCCTTGGAAGTTAAATGCGACCAGGGTAAATGATGCTGCTACAAAAGGAGACAATCTGGTAGACCCCTTTGAACGAATTGAAATTGACAATGCAAAAGGAGAGTATAGCATTACAGTTGCACATAAGGGAACATTGGTAAACGGATTTCAAGATTTTTCATTGGTGGTGTCCGGAGCTCAAATTTCAAAATGTAGCGTTGAGGTTCCTTCTGAGGTTAAATTGCTTTCATCATCTGAAAATAGTTCTACCGTTTCATGGTCAGACGCTGAAGAAACGCTTTTTGAGGTCCAGTACAAATCCTTAAATGAAAACAATTGGAAAAGTGAACTGGTTTGGGAGAGTAGCTTTGAACTTTCAGATCTGGAAAACGGAGTGACCTATGAAGCAAGGATACGTTCCATTTGCACTGAAAATATGGTATCCGATTTTTCAGAAGAAATCCAGTTTGAATTCAATGGAACAGAGACCGAGCTTATTGCTTATGAGCCTTTTGGTTTTGATGATGCATTGAAAATCATGATATATCCTAACCCGGCAGTGGAATGGCTAACGGTAGATGCCAAATTATCAGAAGATGCTGTTTATTCTATTGTGACTACCTCTGGAAATATTGTTAAAAAAGCCAGTATAACAGGAGCCATCAATGTCTCCGACCTAGCTTCAGGATTATATGTTTTGGTTGTTCAGGATTATTCTGGTATGAAAAGTTCTAAATTTTATAAGAACTAAAAAATAGCACCTATGTACTTTTTTAAAACTACCGGAATCGTTTCAAACGAGTTTGGGGCATTGGAGTTTTCCAAAAAAATGCTGTTTTTCCTAACGGTTATACTTTTTTGATTTCCTCTTGGGAAAGCAAATTTTCATTTCGTAATTTCAAAAAAACCTGTGCGGTGGTAACCACATCCAGTTCACAATAAGAAACAATACGATCTAAATCGTTTTCTTCATAGAAAACATCTTTTACCATACTACCGTCCATATCTTCTTTGGGTGAGGGAATGCCCAATATGTGTGCCAATAGTTTTAAGGAGGTAAAATGTTTGTAATCGCCAAACTTCCATAGTTCCATAGTATCCAAATGGGGAACTTCCCAAGGTTTTTTGCCAAATAAATCTAATTTGTAAGGTAGGTTCATTCCGTTAATGACCATCCTACGGGCAATATAGGGAAAGTCAAATTCCTTTCCATTATGCGCACATAAAAGATGTTTGGTCTGATTAAAATGTTCTTGTAACAACTGTTTAAATTGCTTTAGCAATTGCACTTCTTCTCCATGAAAAGAAGTAACTCTAAAGTTTCGGCTATCGGCTTTAGCGGTAAAGTATCCAACGGAAATACAGATGATTTTGCCAAATTCTGCCCAGATTCCCGCACGTTCGTAGAATTCTTCAGCACTAAATTCATCTTTTCGCTGGTACTGTGATTTTTGCTCCCACAGCGATTGGGTGGTTTCATCTAAATCGGTAAAACTTGATTTTTGGGGCACGGTTTCAATATCCAAAAAAAGGATATGTTCTAGGTTAAGTTTATAAAGCATGATCAAATATTAAAAGAGAGCCATCTGCTTTACAGGACTCTCGTGTTCTAAAAGCCATTTTTTACGGTGCAGCCCACCGGCATAACCAATAAGATCTCCGTTGCTTCCAATTACACGGTGGCATGGAACAACGATCCAAAGCGGGTTTTTACCATTGGCCGCGGCTACGGCACGTATGGCTTTGGGGTCACCCAATTTTTTGGAGAGCTCAAGATACGAAACTGTTTTTCCATAGGGGATTTCACAAAGGGCATCCCAAACTTTTTTTTGAAAATCTGTTCCTGTGGGGTTTAATTTTAAGTCGAAATTTTCTCGAGTTCCTTCAAAATATTCTTGAAATTGATATATAGCATCTTCTAAAATATGAGGAACTATACCAATAGGTTTATTATCATTCAAAATTGATATGGAAGCAAGGCCATTTGCATCGCCTTGAAACTCTGCTATGCCCATAGGAGTTTGTAAATAAGCAACTTCCATTAGTCTATATCATCTTTTTCTTCAATAATCCCCAAACGCTTTGCTCTGCTCTCCCAGTTCTTTCTAGCTAGAACCTGTAGGTCTTCAACATTGTCGCTTTCATCCATAATTTCTAATCCAAGCAAAGTTTCAATAACATCTTCCATGGTCACCAGACCACTTACCGAGCCATATTCATCAACAACCAGGGAAACGTGCTCTCTTTGTGCCACAAACTTTTCGAATAGCTCTGGAATGGGCTTTGTGCGATCGGTAACCAAAATTTCACGTTTTAAGGTAGAAACGGTCTCCTTTCCTCTTTTATTGATTATGGCCTCCATGAGTTCATCTTTTAGAAAATAGCCCGTTATGTTGTCCATTCGGTCTTTGTAAAGTGGAATTCTGGAAAACCTTAGCGGTCTATTGGCTTCAAAAAAATCTTGAATCAATGTTTCTTCTGAGGCAATTTTCATGACCGTTCTAGGTGTCATTATATCTTGAGCCAAGATTTCGTCAAAATTCAAAAGGTTCTTGATTACCTTGGATTCCGATTCTTGAAAAACTCCTTCTTCATGTGCAATATCCGTCATTGCGGTAAAATCTTCCCTGCTCAATACGCTTCCATGATGTCCTTTTTTCCCAATGAGTTTGGTAAATAGTTGCAACAGCCATAACAGTCCTGTCCATTTAAGAATAAAGACCATCACCTTCAATGCTTTTGCGGTAAAATTTGCCAATTGTTTCCAATAGGTTGCTCCTATTGTTTTTGGAATAATCTCCGAGGCTACCAGAATTAAGATGGTCATAATGGTAGATACCACACCTACCATAAGATCTTCGGTAAATTCAAGCCCTAAAAACGTTCGGGTAGCGGTTCCATAAAGATCGGCATAGGCGACTTTGGCCTGTACCCCAACCAAAATAGCACCCACGGTATGCGCAATGGTGTTGAGGGTTAGAATGGCAATTAGGGGCTTGTCCACATCTTTTTTAAGAAGCTCCAATTCGCCCGCATACTCTTTTCCTTCTTGTTTTTTTATATTGATGAAGGTAGGGGTAATGCTTAAGAGCACTGCTTCCAATATGGAACAGAGAAATGAAAAGAATATGGAAATGAAGGCGTAAAAAAGTAGAACTCCCATAGGTTTTGGCTATAAGTACCAAGATAATGAATACCTATCAATTTACTTCCTGTTATTTTAAGGTAGCTTTATAAAATACATTTTGCAGAGCCGTTCTTACATTAAGTTCATATAGGTTTCTATTGGCTCTTGTGGGATAGACCCTATTGGAAAGAAAAATAAATACCAATTGGTTTTCGGGATCGGCCCAGACAAAAGTCCCAGTAAATCCCGAATGACCAAAACTTGTTTTGCTTGTTAGTGGTGATGGATAGGCATCTTTTAAGTCTAGTGTATCGTTACCAATTAGCGGTTTGTCAAAACCTAATCCCCTTCGGTTTTCATTTTCTGGATATTGGATTCTTGTAAACTCTTCTAAGGTTTCTTTGGAAATGATTTGTTTGTCTCCCAAAGCTCCATGGTTTTGATAAAACAACATAATTTTGGCCATGTCTTGAGCAGTGCCGAACAATCCTGCATTTCCTGAAACACCGCCGAGGAGAGATGCGTTTTCATCATGCACCCATGCTTTCACAACATCTTTTCTAAAAAGCGTATCGCTTTCCGTGGGCACAATAGTATTCGGGAAGCCCTTATTGTTTGGATTAAAACTCAACGTATGGCAACCTAAAGGGGCGTAAAAAGTTTCTTTGAGGTATGCTTCATAGTCCATTTTGGTGAGCTGTGAGATTAACTCAGGAAAAATAAGAAAGGAAAGCCCCGAATATTTATAGACTTTTTCATTTGAAACTTTTGACCGATTAATGATGCGATGCATTTTTTGCTTAAATCGATTTTTAATGTAGAGACTATTATAAACCTGTTTTTGAAATCGTGTACTTTGCTTTTCTCTAATAAAACGCTTTTTGATTTTACCATTTTTCATCACTTTCCCTAAAAAAACAATGTAAGGGACCAAACCCGCTTGATGACTTAAAATTTGTCTAAGGGTAAGGTCTTTCTTGTTCTTTCTTTTTCTCCAAGGCTTCCAATAGGTGCTAAACGGCACGTCTAAATCCAGTTTTTGCTCATCCACCAATTTCATAATGGCAGGAAGGGGTCCGGTAATTTTGGTAACAGAAGCCAAATCATAGATATCATTTAAGCCAACGTTTTGAATGCTATCATAAGTGTGATGTCCATACGCCTTATGAAAAATCACCTCATTGTCTTTTGCCACCAACACTTGAGCTCCCGGAAAAGCACTGTTCTTTATACCATGGGTCATTATGGAATCTACTTTAAGAGCGACGAATTCTGTATCAAAACCTAGTTCAGAAGACATCTCATCTTCCTCGAATTTTTGAGCGTTGTTGGTTTGTACAATTAAAAAAAGGATTACTAAAACCAGATTTTTCATGGTCTATGTGTTAATGGGAAGAAGTTAACCGATTGCCCTTATAAAATCCTTGGCAAAATAGCTGGCAATGATATTTGCGCCAGCTCTTTTAATGGCAATAAGTTGTTCCATCATTACGGCATCATGATCTAGCCAGCCTTTTTCGGCTGCGGCTTTTAACATGGCATATTCTCCAGAAACTTGATAGACCGCTACCGGTACATCAACTTCGTTTTTAATTTCACGAACTATATCTAAATACGCCAATCCAGGTTTTACCATAACAATGTCGGCTCCTTCGTCTATATCCATTTGAGTTTCACGAATGGCCTCAAACCGATTTGCAAAATCCATCTGATAGGTTTTCTTGTCCTTTGGAACATTGGCTATATCCACGGGGGCAGAATCCAAGGCATCTCGGAAAGGCCCATAGAAGGCACTTGCATATTTGGCTGAATAGCTCATGATTCCAGTATTTTGAAAGCCCTCGTCTTCCAAGGCTTCACGAATGGTAAGAATACGACCGTCCATCATATCGCTTGGCGCAACAAAGTCAGCACCTGCTTGCGCATGGGAAACACTCATTTCTGCCAAGACTTCGGCCGTTTCATCATTTAAAATTTCTCCCTCGCCAACAATTCCATCATGCCCATACAAAGAATAAGGATCCAAGGCAACGTCGGTCATCACCAACATATCAGGGCAGGCATTTTTTATTACTTTAATGGCACGTTGCATCAAGCCTTTTGCATTAAGCGCTTCTGTACCCTTGTTGTCTTTTAGATTATCAGGTACTTTTACAAAAAGCAATACAGCACATAACCCCATTTGCCAAAGTTCTTTGGTTTCTTTTTCCAGATTGTCCAGGCTCAACCTATAATAATTTGGCATGGAAGGAATTTCTTCTTTTACTCCGGTGCCTTCTACCACAAAAAGGGGTACTAAAAAATCATCTGGGGTTATTACCGTTTCGCGAACCAATCTTCTAATGGATTCTGATGCGCGCAATCTTCTATTTCGTATTAGTGGGTACATAACTTTATATTTCAATTTCACCGATAAGATATGGCACGGCTTTGCCGGATATTTTTATACGTTCTCCAAGATATTCACAAACTAAATCTCCTCCTCTTACGGAAAGCTGTTTTGCCGTCATTTTGGTTTTACCTAGTACTTTGGTCCAGTAAGGAGTTAACGTAGTATGTGCCGAGCCAGTTACCGGGTCTTCTGGAATACCACATTTTGGAAAGAAAGCTCTGGACACAAAATCTACTTCATCGCCCGGAGCAGAAACAATAACGCCCCTGCAATCCAATTTGTCCAATAAAAAGAAGTTGGGAGCTATAGCCTCAATTTCTTGTTGTGAGTTATAGATGAGTAAGTAATCTGTTTTCCCTTTAATGGTCTTTATGGGCGTTAATCCAATTGCCTCATTAATTTCAGCTATGCTTCTTAAGGAAGCGGTATCGTCAGCAGGAAAATCCATGGTCATATATCCATTGGACATTTTCTCCACAAAAAGTTTTCCGCTTCTTGGGGAATAAAATTGAATGGTATTTTCTGGATGGCCATGATAGTTATAGAGTACATAAGCAGTGGCCAAAGTAGCATGTCCGCACAAATCCACTTCAGTTTCTGGTGTAAACCAGCGCAATTCATAAGCAGCATTCTTTTGCACAACAAAAGCCGTTTCTGACAGATTGTTTTCCTGTGCAATTTTCTGCATTAAATCCGAACTGGGCCATTCATCAAGAATACATACTGCAGCTGGATTACCACCAAAAACGGTATCTGTAAAAGCATCAATTTGATAGATTTTTTGTTTCATAGGTTTGGTTTAAACACAAAGCTACATATTAAACCCAGTTTATTGGATTTTCCAATACTTGGATCAACTTTTCCTCCTTACTTCCTTTTTCGGGATGATGGTCATACTTCCATTGCACATGTGGGGGAAGGCTCATTAAAATGCTTTCAATACGGCCATTCGTTTTTAAACCAAATAAGGTTCCTTTATCGTGCACTAAATTGAACTCTACATAACGTCCTCGTCTTATTTCTTGCCAGTCCCTGTGTTTTTGGTCATACGAAAGCGCTTTCCTTTTTAAAACAATTGGGATATATGCTTCTAAAAAGCTATTGCCAACCTCAGTAACAAAGTTGTACCAGTCTTCCATTTTCATGGTATCGGTTGCTTTGCAATAATCAAAGAAAAGACCGCCCAAACCTCTGGCTTCATTCCTGTGGGTGTTCCAAAAGTATTTATCGCAGCGTTTTTTATAGTTAAAATAGAACTCGGGATTATGTGCGTCGCAAGCCTTTTTACAGATGGTATGAAAATGCTTTCCGTCTTCTTCAAATAAATAATATGGGGTAAGGTCCTGTCCACCTCCGAACCATTGGTCAATAACGTTTCCATCCTTATCATACATTTCAAAATACCTCCAATTGGCATGTACTGTGGGAACCATTGGACTTTTAGGGTGTAAAACCAAACTTAACCCACAGGCAAAAAAATCAGCATTTTCCACTCCAAAATACTGCTGCATACTTTTGGGGAGTTCTCCATGCACAGCTGAGATGTTTACACCGCCTTTTTCAAAAACAGCCCCATTTTCTATTACTCGAGTCCTGCCACCTCCGCCTTCCGATCGTTTCCAAATGTCTTCTTGAAATTTAGCTTTTCCGTCAATCTCTTCCAGCTTGGAGGTAATGTTATCCTGCAGGGTTTGTATATATGAGTAGAACTTGTCCTTCATTATTCATCAATTATATGAACCAATTTGTTTTTAAAATTAGCAAAGTTGGAATTACTATCCACTTTGGAAGATGCTCTGGTCATTTGCTTTAAAATATTAATCACCTCATTCTTGGCGTAGGATGAATATTTTAAAAAAATAAAACGGCCTACTTCATTATTGTGCAAATCCATCTTTCTTGCTAATTCTCGGTTTTGAAATGCTTCTTCGTGCCAATCTGTTATTTTTTCGGACCAAATAAGTGCTCGGACTTTATTTTTGCTGATAAGATGACATTTTTTAGCAATTAGGTAATTCCAGAAAGCATGCCTGAAAGCATTGGCAGGACCATTTTTATAGTGCGAACGGCCATAATGCTGGTTTGAAACCGACATACATTTTTTAGTTGCGGACACCGTAGGGAAAACAAACAAGGGAAAACGCAAACATAACTTTAGCAATACCAAGATGCTTTTTAAACTCAACCGTTGTACTACTTTAATTAGGTTCATGGTATTAGCCTTCAGCTTTCGGGTTATGGAGTTCGTATAGTTCCATATCCAGAATTTCCCCATTGCCAGCAGTATGTTCTTTGGGCAAAGTCTGTTTCCAAACAAATCCATTGTTGTCCGCAACCTTCTTGCTGGTCAAATTACTATTGTGAACAATGATTTGCAATGTGTGCAGTTTAGCTTCATTAAAACACCATGGAATCAATTTTTTAATGCTTCTGGTGATGATGCCCTTACCTTCATGTTGATAACCTAAACAATACGCTAATTCTCCTTGATGTTTGACTTTATGGAGTTCTTTTACATAGAGCAACCCAATTATGGTCCTATTTGTATTTTCTTTTATGGTAAATAGGAACTCCTCTTGGCCCATAAATTCTTTTACTTTTTTAGCAACGAACAATTCTGCCAAAGTGGGTGTTAGATTTTGTTGTACCGTTTTTGGAAAATACGCCTTAAGCCGTTCTGAATTTGAAACCACGAAATCACAAAGTCTCCAAGCATCTTTTTCTTGAATGGGACTTATACAGTAGTTTTCAAAATCAATTTGCATATTAAATGCTTAAAAGGTTAGTTTTTGTATTCCTTTACTGCATCAATAAAGGCCTTTGCGTTTTCTACAGGTATGTGAGGTAGGATGCCATGACCCAAGTTTACAACATACTTGTCTTTTCCAAATTCACGAATCATTTGAGTGACCATTTTTTTAATTACTTCTGGAGGAGAAAGCAATCGTGCAGGATCAAAATTACCTTGAAGGGTAATGTTTCCTCCTGTCAGGTAACGGGCATTTTGTGCAGAACATGTCCAGTCCACACCAAGTGCCGAGGCGCCAGATTGTGACATTTCTTTTAGCGCAAACCAACATCCTTTTCCAAAAACGATTACAGGCGCCTCATCTTTTAGAGCATCTACAATTTGCTGAATGTATTTCCACGAAAATTCCTGATAATCAACAGGAGAAAGCATTCCTCCCCAGGAATCAAAAACCTGAACGGCATTTACACCTGCCTTTACCTTAGCTTTTAAATAAGCAATGGTGGTATCCGTTATTTTTTGAAGCAGTTGATGTGCAGCGTCAGGTTGTGTAAAGCAAAATCCGCGAGCTTTGTCAAAACTTTTGCTACCCTGACCTTCAACACAGTAACAAAGTATGGTCCAAGGAGACCCTGCAAAACCAATTAGTGGAATTTCATCTTCCAATTTTTCCTTGGTCATTTCTATTGCATCCAATACATAACCCAAAGAGTCTTTCACATCTGGAATAACAACTCGTTCTAGGTCTTGTTTTGATCGGATGGGATTTGGCAAATAAGGACCAAAATTTGGTTTCATTTGAACTTCAATGTTCATGGCCTGCGGAATAACCAAAATATCGCTGAACAGGATAGCAGCGTCCATGCCAAAACGTCTAATAGGCTGAACGGTTATTTCAGATGCTAGTTCTGGGGTTTGGCACCGGGTAAAGAAATCGTATTTTTCCTTTAGTTCCATAAACTCTGGAAGGTAACGGCCTGCTTGGCGCATCATCCAAACTGGGGGCCTATCTACAGTTTCGCCTTTTAATGCTCTTAGGAACAAATCGTTTTTAATCATGCTTTTTAAGATGTTTTATAGCCTGAACCAACACATTTTCTACTGTTGGTTTGTTAGCGATTATAATCTGGTCTGTGTATTTCTTGGCTTCACTAGCGGTAGTGTTGCCTATGCAGAAGACCAATTTTTTCGAGAGAGAATTTCCTTTCGTATAACTTTTTATACCACTTGGACTAAAAAAAAGCAAGCCATCAAAAGAACGGTTGAACGTTCTAGGTGCCAAATGGGTCTTGTATGCTTCAATTTCGGTATACCGAATGTTATTTTTTGATAATATTTCTGGCAGTTCTTCTCTTCTCATATTTCCGCATAAAAACAAAAATTCTTCATTTTTATGGTTCTTTACTATAAAATCCGCCAAATCTGACGCATTTTCAACATTTTTTATGACGTTTAGGCCGTTTTGTTCTAATATGGCCTTAGTCTTTTCACCAACACAAAAACTTTTGAAATCTGAAATCTTACTATTTTTGGAATGCCTCAAAAAAGCTTTTACGGAATTTTTGCTTGTGAAAATGTAGTTTTCATGGTGAAGGGGAATAGAAACATCGAGAAATTCAATATCCAATGCATTGTACTCAACCAGACCTAATCCAGAGTTTAAGAACAATTCCTTTTGTGAAGGTGAAAGTATTTTAGTGGAGAGCACTGTTTTCATTTCGGATACTTTCCATGAGTTTATCACCACCTTTATTTAAAACTTCTTGTGCGCATATTTGTCCAAATCCTTTGGCAGATTTGACAGGGATGGTCTTTTCAATTTCAATTTTTTGTTTTCCATCCAATGAAAACACAACACCTTTAAAATGAACCAATTGGTCTTTTATGATTGCCAGTGCACCAATGGGAGCGGTACAGCCACCTTCTAAGGTTCTTAAAAACGCACGTTCAATTGTAGTTGTAATCTCTGATTCTGGATGATTGAGTTTATGGCTTACTTCTTTGGAAAACGCATCTTCCTCCAAAGCAACTATTAGCATGGCTCCTTGCGCTGGAGCTGGAGTCATCCAGTCTAACGGAACAGCATCTTTTGGTAACAGTTTGATCCGCTCTAATCCAGCTTGGGCAAAAATGGCCCCGCTCCAATCATTCTCAATCAGCTTTAGAAGTCTGGAATTAACATTTCCTCTCAAATCAACAACTTTATGGTGTGGGTATTTATGAAGCCATTGTGCTTTTCTTCTTAAGCTACCTGTAGCAATTGTGGCTGCGCGTTCAGACTCCAGAAAACCAATTCCTTTGTGAACCAATATGTCGCTGGTAATGGCACGTTCTAGAACAGCTGTCTGAACAATTCCTTTGGGTAATTGGGTGGGTACATCTTTCATGGAATGTACGGCAATATCAATCTTGCCTTTTAGCAAAGCAACATCCAGCGTTTTAGTAAAAATTCCAGTAATTCCAAGTTCGTAAAGGGGCTTGTCCAAAACTTGATCACCTGTAGATTTTATGGGCACCAACGTTGTATCAAAGCCTAAGTCCTCTATTTTTTGTTGTACCGTTGTTGCCTGCCACAATGCCAATTCGCTATCGCGGGTTCCAATTCTTATGATTTTGCTCATTTGGAATCAATTTCTAACTGGAAAACCTTTTGAATAAGTTCTAAACTATCTTGGGTATCAACTTCGGAACTCTTTAAATGGTTGGCAAATTGTTTGGTGATCTTTTGAATAATTCGTTCCGAAATAATTTCAGCTTGATCTTGATTAAAATCGGATAATTTTTTTGAATGAAAGTCAATTTCTTCGGCTTTCATCGTTTTAAGCTTTTCCTTTAGCGCATTAATTACAGGAGCAAATTTCCTGGTTTCCAACCATTTTAAAAACTCTTTTCTTACTTGCTCAATTATAGCCTCCGCTTTAGGAACAAATTCTTTTCTTTTGGTCAGGGTGTCATCTGTAATTTGAGAGAGTTGGTCTAAATGTACCAAGGAAACATTTTCCAATTCCAAAACATCGTCAGATACGTTTTTGGGAACGGAAAGGTCTAAAATCAGTAGAGGTTTTTTTGGATAGATCAATGCTTTTGAAATTGTGGGCAATTGAGCTCCCGTGGCAACAACAAGAATATCAGCTTTTCTGATCTCTGTTTGTAAATCACCATAATCTTTTACGGTCAAATCAAATTTTCCAGCTATGGCCTCGGCTTTTTCGCGTGTTCTATTAATTAGCGTAATATGAGAGTTGTTGGAATGCTTGATAAGGTTTTCGCACGTGTTCCTTCCTATTTTTCCCGTACCAAAAAGTAAAATGTTCTTTTCAGATATGTCTGAAATTGTATTTAGAATATACTTTACAGAGGCAAAAGCAACAGATGTGGCGCCAGAGGACAATTCGGTTTCGTTTTTAATACGCTTGCTTGCTTGAATCACCGCATTGCATAGGCGCTCAATAAATGGGTTTGCCATATCCTGCTTTTTGGAACGGTAAAAACCTTGTTTAATTTGACTTATAATTTCGAAATCGCCCAAAATTTGACTGTCCAAACCAGTCCCCACTTTGAACATATGTGAAATGGCATCATGGTTTTTAAAAACGTAAGCAACCTCTTGAAACTCCTCCACACTCCCGGGGGTTTGGTCACAAAGCAATTTGATAAGCTGGAAGGGATGTTGTGCAAAACCATACAATTCAGTCCGGTTGCATGTAGAGATGGCTAAAAGACCATCTATACCCTGCTCCTTAGCTTTAACCATAATGCGGTCTATCGCCGGAACATCCAAGCTGAATTTCCCTCTTACTTCGGCATCCGCTTTTTTATAGCTTAAGCCAATGGCGTAAAAAGAATTATGTTTTGAAATATGGTAACTCCTCATAAAGGATAAAAATCACGACACAAAAATAGCTTCACAATATTTTAAAAAATAACGCTAGCGGAACTATAAATAACAGCCTTTGCACAATTATGGTCAATTTTTGACCAAATACTTCTAAAACACTGCATTTATTGGTAGATTTGAGTTAGTGAAAACAATTTAGAGTCATTCTAAATAGAACTAATTGCATAAAATAACAAAGTTTAGCAATGGAAAATGTCGCCAAAGGTTCCTATGAGGAAATTTTACTAGAGGATGGGTTTTATTTACTTAAAATTCAGAACGATACGGAGGAAATTAGTGTTGTTGAGCGTGAAATCGATAGCTCATTCATACAATTTCATTTTTGTTTAAAGGGTGGGTCTCGGTTTCATTTTAATCATGGACATTATACACTGGAAGTATCAGAAGAGAATTCTCTTTTGTTGTACAATACACAAAAAGATTTGCCCTTAAATTTGAATATTTCACCTAATACATGGTTGTTATCGGTCATCATGACCATTAGAAAGTTTCATTCCCTTTTTTCTAATGAGGCCAATTACATTCCATTTTTGAGCGAGGACAACAAGGAAAAGAAATACTATTCCCAAGAAGTTGTTTCTCCTGCAATTGCCGTAGTTTTAAGTCAATTGATGAATTATAACCTTCACCCATCCATTAAAGAACTATATGTAAAGGGAAAAGTGTATGAGCTCATTTCACTATACTTCAACAAAACCAAAGACGCAGACTTGGAGCAATGCCCTTTCTTGGCAGATGAGGATAATGTACGCCGTATAAAAATGGCAAAGGAAATCATGATTTCTAGAATGGTGGAACCTCCTACATTGAATGAGCTTTCAAAGGAAATAGGACTGAGTTTGAAGAAGCTGAAGGAGGGATTTAAACAGATTTATGGCGACTCAGTTTATGGTTTTTTGTTTGATTATAAGATGGAATACGCTCGTAAGATGTTGGAAACCGGAAGTCATAACGTGAACGAAGTAGGTCTTAGGGTGGGGTATAGCACAGCTAGTCATTTCATAGCTTCTTTCAAAAAGAAATATGGAACAACACCAAAAAAATATTTAACTTCAAATGCTTAAAAAACTTTTGATGAAATCTATTAGATTATTCTTATTTGCCCTTTGTTCAACCTTATTCGTTAATGCCCAGGATGATGCAAAAACGGAAGATGCCCCAAAAACCCCAGAATTGGTTTTGGTCTTTAGCAAAACTACCGGTTATCGACATGCATCCATAGAAAAAGGAGTTCGCGTCCTAAGACAACTGGGCAGGGAGAACGGTTTTATTGTGCTACAAACAGAAACGTCCGCCGACTTTAACCCCCAAAACCTAAAAAATTACAAATTAGTGGTTTTTCTTAGCACTACATTGGAGGTTTTGGATGACACCCAGCAAGTGGCTTTTGAAAATTATATTAAAAGCGGAGGAAGCTTTATGGGCGTTCATGCCGCTTCTGATACAGAGTATGATTGGCCTTGGTATGGCAAATTGGTTGGAGGCTATTTTGATAGCCATCCCCCAGGTGTACATAAAGCAAAAATTGAGGTTGTAAATAAAGAACATAGTTCCACAGCCCATCTTTCTGATTCTTGGATGCGCGTGGACGAATGGTACAATTACAAAAGTCTAAACCCCAATGTTTCTGTCTTACTTAATCTAGATGAGAAAAGTTATGAAGGAGGAACTAATGGAGAAAACCACCCTATTGCTTGGTACCATGAGTTTGATGGTGGAAAAGCTTTTTATACCGGTGGGGGTCATACAGAAGCTTCTTTTGATGAGCCTGATTTTAGACAACATCTATTGGGAGGCATTGAATGGTGCTTAGGGAGAAAGTAGGGTAGGCCTAGCTACAATAATTCCAATGTTGTTTTTGATTTTCTTTAAATAATCAATTAAAGGTTCTTCGGTTATTCTAACAGATCCAGAACTGGAAGCATGCAGTAGATGGACCCTTCCATTTTGCCTAATGGCAAATCCAGTATGGGTTACATCCAATCCTTTTATGGAAGTGGCCAAAGCGATTATGTCCCCAGATTCAATAAGGTTTTCACTGCCTTCAATCTGATTTTGAGGTAAAATACACAGGCTTTGTTTCTCTAACTCTTTTTCAACCTTCAATATATGTGCAAAGTTATTGTCATTCTTTAAAAAAGGATAAAGAGAACGATGTGTACCCATAAAATTGATGGCCTTGTTCATGTCAATTCCACCAAGGCTGTTGGTGATATCTTCGACCAACCCTTTGTTTTCATTATTTCTAATCCATTCTGTAAAGTAATGTAAACGAGAAGGATAGCCGTTTAAAACCCCATTTCTATACCGAATGGTTTTTAGATTTTTGGCAAAACCCTCAAAAGTGACCTGATCGTTTTGGAGCATCATGCCAAAGGCCAAAACATTCTCCACATAAGTGGTACAATCAAATCCTCTTAAGTTTATAACCAGAGTTTCGGTGTCACCAATTTCCAAGGTTTTTTCCACATAGGGAATATCTAAAAATGATTTTCCGATCTCTATAACAGAATTGCTCTTGACCTCTTTTAATTTTGAATAGAACAAAGTAGAATCTATTGGAGAACAGGTGATTTGAGCATTTGCCGTCAGTGTAAAAACCAAAATGAAATAAAATACAGACCTAAGCAGCATAGACAAGTTTAGATTTATCAAACTAAATTAGGATTATCTATGGAATTATAAAGAAACAAATTGATGGAATCAAATGTTAAATCATCTTCAAGTAGTATTTTTACTGCTCTTAACAAATTGCTATGAAAGGAGTGTTATTGGTTAATTTGGGTTCGCCAGATAGCCCAACGGCAAAGGATGTAAAACCTTATTTGGATGAGTTTCTTATGGACAAGAGGGTCATTGATGTTCCCAATTGGCTGCGGAACATTATTGTAAGAGGAATCATTTTACAGACGCGCCCTAAAAAATCAGCCGAAGCCTACGCGAAAATTTGGTGGGAAGAAGGTTCCCCTTTGATTGTGATTTCCGAACGATTTGCTGAAAAAGTCAAAGACCAGACCAACATACCCGTTGCCCTTGGAATGCGTTATGGTTCCATGACCATAGAAAATGGGTTGCAAGAATTAAAGGATAAGGGAGTGAATGAGGTGCTATTGGTTCCCCTGTACCCACAATATGCCATGAGCTCTTTTGAAACCGTTGTGGTTAAGACCATGGAAGTACAGGCTGCACATTTCCCAGAAATACAAATTACAACACTACCAGCTTTTTATAATAATTCTGATTACATTGAAGTGCTTTCAAAAAGCATACAGAAAGGACTTGAGGGCTTTGATTATGATCATGTTTTGTTCTCTTATCACGGTATTCCAGAACGCCATATTAGAAAATCGGACCCAACAAAATTCCATTGCAAAATAGATGGAAGTTGTTGTCAAACCAATTCCGTGGCACACCATACGTGCTACCGTCATCAATGTTTTGATACTACTGAAAAAGTAAAAGCCTTTTTAGGATTGCCCGAAGATAAAACCAGTATTTCTTTTCAATCTAGGCTGCCCAACGATCCATGGTTAAAACCATTTACTGATTTTGAATTTGAACGTTTGGCAAAAGAAGGAAAAACAAAATTGGCCGTGATTACACCAGCCTTTGTTTCTGACTGTTTAGAGACGTTGGAAGAAATTGCAATGGAAGGAAAGGACCAATTTATGGAAGCTGGCGGCGAATCCTATATTCACATACCTTGTCTAAATGACAATCATGAATGGGTTCAGCTAATGGCCAAATGGGTCAATGATTGGCAGTCCAAAGAAACCCTGCCAACGTAGATGGCAAAAGTATCCTCAGATCAATTAGGAACAGAACCGATTGGTAAACTACTGATCAAGCAAGCAGTACCCGCTTCCATAGGAATTTTGGTAATGTCCTTGAATGTTTTGGTAGATTCCATTTTCGTAGGAAATTGGATTGGGTCCATTGCAATAGCTGCCATTAATGTTGTATTGCCCGTATCGTTTTTTATTGCCGCATTGGGAATGGCAATTGGTATTGGAGGGTCCAGCATTATTTCCAGAGCGCTGGGAGCAAACAATAAGGAAAAGGCCCTCAAAACTTTTGGAAACCAAATTACGTTGACCCTTTTGGTGACCATTAGTATGGTGGCCCTAGGGCTTTATTTTGTAGATGACCTTATACCTGCTTTTGGAGGTAAGGGAACAATCTTTGATCCAGCAAAAATATATTATACCATCATTTTATATGGGGTGCCTTTTTTAGCACTATGTATGATGGGGAACACGGTCATAAGAGCGGAAGGAAAACCAAAATTTGCCATGATCGCCATGATTATTCCTTCTGTTGGGAACCTGCTCATGGATTATATTTTCATTTATGTTTTTGATTGGGGGATGCATGGAGCGGCATGGGCAACAACAGTTGGTTACCTAATGTGCTTTGGTTACATCTTCTACTTTTTTCTTTCCAAAAATTCAGAATTAAAAATAAACCTGCCACATTTTGGGTTGAACATGCCTATTTTAAAAGAGATAGGCTCTCTTGGTTTTGTAACCTTGGCAAGGCAGGCAGTTACTAGTATCACCTATTTGCTAATGAACAATATTCTGTTCAATTTAGGAGGCGAGGCCATGGTGGCCGTGTATGCTATTATAGGTAGAATGCTCATGTTCGCCCTTTTTCCGGTATTTGGAGTAACACAGGGCTTCCTGCCTATTGCAGGATTTAACTATGGCGCTTTAAGATATAATCGTGTTAAAGAATCTATTTACACAGCTATCAAGTACGCAGCTTTGGTAGCTACGCTTGTATTTATTGGGTTGATGGTTTTTCCGGAAGCCATAACATCTTTGTTTTTAAGTAGTAGGGAAGATTTACCTCCGGAAGAACTGATAACAAATGCTTTTGTATTGGAACATGCCCCTACGGCCATGAGATGGGTTTTTGCGGCAACACCGATCATAGCATTGCAACTAATAGGTGCAGCCTATTTTCAAGCCGTGGGAAAGGCAATCCCCGCTTTACTTTTGACGCTAACGCGGCAAGGGTTCTTTTTTATTCCACTTATTTTGATTTTACCCAGTTTTTTGGGAGAGTTGGGAGTTTGGTTGTCCTTTCCTATTGCAGATGTTTTGGCAACAATAGTTACGGGCATTTATTTGGGCAAAGAAATAAAAACAAAGCTTCAAGTATCTGCCGACACATAGTTTTTGTTACTTTATTTGAGTAGCTGCTTTACTAATGATTTTCCATTTACCACTAAGCTTTTTCAATAAGAATATATCGATAAACTTCAGTCCTCTTTCTGGAATCAGGATTTCGGCTTTGGCAGATGCAATATTATTTGCATAATCGACCATCAGTATTTTCCCATTTCTTCCATTGAATTTCCCTTTCTCTCTATTTTTAAATAAGCTGGCATATTCTTGTGGAGATAAAATCCACAATTCTTGGTCTTTTTTAGATAGGAACAGATCCGCATTTTCATAAAATGCTGATTGAATGAGTTCCTGATTATTATAAGATGAACCATCAATATAATTTTGAAGGGTTTGCCGTATAGCTTCTTCCTCAGATTGCGCAAATAAAGAAAGGGTAATTAGTAAAAAGGCAAGTGTCAAGAATTGTGTTTTCATGTGTAACTAAGTTTTAAGAATTGATGATTTATTGAGCTTTAATTTGAATGAGTTTTCCATTATCCTCATCGGTAAGGATGTAGAGTTTTCCATCTGGACTTTGTCTTACTTTACGTATGCGTACGCGGTCGTCTATGAATAGTTCTTCTACGCTTTTTATAACCTCATCTTCTACCCTAAATCTCCATAGGCTTCCACGGGACAATCCAGGAACGATCAAATTGTTTTTCCATCCAGGAAACTCATCGCCTGTGTAAAAAGCAAGTCCGGTTGGGGCAACGGTATGGTGCCAAAACCAAACAGGAGAGGTAAAGGTCACATCTTCAAGTTTTGGTGGAGTATAATCTTGACTGCGTAGTTTTCCAGAGGTAACATTGGGCCAGCCATAATTGGCGCCTGCCTTCAATACGTTTAATTCATCGCCTTGTATGGTTCCGTGTTCACTAAACCAGATGTTACCAGTTTTGGGTTCTACGATTATTCCTTGTGCTGCACGTATCCCCATGGCATACAAACCGGGCACAGCATTTGGACCAAAATCGGGATTGTTTTCGGGGATGCTTCCATCGAGGTTGATTCGATAGATTTTACCCCGTTTATCGGACACATCCTGTGCAATGGGTATTTCAGGCTCATCTCTCTCCCAAAAAAGACGTTCCCCAATAGTTATATATAGTGTTCCATCGGCACCAAAGGTCATGCCGCCTCCATAATGAAAATACTCTCGGGTAAAAGGCTCGGCGACCAATAAAGTCTCATGTTGATAAAGGGAGTCGTTTTGCAATTTGGCCCGGATGACTTTTGTTGTTGAACCAACTCCTGCTTTTTTGGCAGCGTAAGAAACATACACCCACTTATTACCCTTAAAATCAGGATCAATAAGAACTTCAAAAATCCCGGAATTATCGCCAAAATGAATGGCTCGAATACTATCGGTCAAATCGGTTGGAAACCCTTTAATGACTCGCCTTTCTTTTGAGTTAAGATCAATGTGCAGAAGATTCCCATCTTTCTCAGAGACCAGAGCTTCTTCGTTTGATAAGAAGGCAATGCTCCAAGGATGATTAAGACTATCTATAACAATGTGCTTGGTTGGGATGGCTGAAGTAATTTCTTTTGGCACATAAGATTTCTGATTTTGGGAGCAACCTATCAAAAGCACCGCCAAGGGAATTACCAATTTGTTCATCGTTGTAATTTTTATACAAATGATGAAAATCTAAAACTATAACCCTTTAAAAAACATGATTTTTAAGATGAAAAAGGAACTAGGTTGCTCCAAATTCTTTTCGGTATTGAGATGGTGTCAATTGCGTTTTGGCCTTAAAGGCCAGGTTAAAGGATGTAGCATTGCTAAAACCGCAATCATAGGCTATGGCAACTATTTTTTCTTTGTTATACTTGGGATTGGCCAACAATACTTTTGCTTTTTCAATTCTGTAACCATTCACAAAATCCGAAAAATTCTTGTGTTCATTTTCATTTATGGACTGGGACAATTTTCTTGAAGAGACATTCAATTTTTTAGCAATAGTTTCTAGCGAGACAGTACTATCCAAGAAAACCTGCTCCTTTTCGAACAGGGCTTTTAAAGTTTCCAAAAGTTCCTCAGAAGCAGATTTGTCTAAAGCTGACCTGTTGTACTTCCCTAATTGAAAAGCATGTTTTTGTAAAAAAAGAAAAGAGAAAATATATATGAGTACAGAGAAGAAAATAGCACCACCAATATAAAGGGAAAACAATCCAGCAAGGTTGCCCATGTAAAAAAGCCAAATCAACGCAACTCCAACAACAAGATTTCTATACCATGAGGATCGCTGTGGATGCACTTTGGCTCTGTTTTTATAGAATACATGAAAAGAGAAAGCAATATAAATTGCCAAATGAACAAATACTGCAAGATAAATGGCATACGAGATTGGACGGCCATCGTTAGGAATGAAGGCGCACAAAAGAACAAATAAAATGAATGGAACAAGATGAACATAATCCTTATTGCCGAATTTCTTTCTTGCAGTTAACAATGCCTTGCCATAAAGCCATAAGAAAGGCCCTGCCAACAAAATACCGGAGAGCCCCAAATTACGTTGCCATGGCTCTAAATCTAAATAGACATTAAACACAGACTTGCCTATGCGCATGGTCAAGCCAAAAATAACGAACGCCAAAAAAACATTGGCGCTCCTATTTCCCTTTTTAAGTGTAAAGAGGTAAAAGGAAAGGAAAAGAGCTTGGGCTATCCCCAAACAACTTAAAACCAATATAAGGTTATCCATATCCACTGTTCAAAAATATAAAGAAGGAGACAAAGAAAATTTATATGTCGTAGATAGTTACTATTTTTAGCAAAAGACCTTTTAGCGAATGAAGTTTTCTTATATAGTTTTTAGTATTTCTTTGTTGATTTTAATGGGTTGTTCTGAAAAAAAGCAAGTGACAAAAACATTACCACTATTTGTAGGAACGTATACCGATGGTGAAAGTGAAGGAATCTATCGTTTTACATTCAATTCTAATTCTGGAACACTTGAAGAAAAGAGTCTGGCCGCCGTATTGCCAAACCCCTCTTTTTTGAAAATTTCCAAGAACAGAACAAATTTGTATGCCGTGCAGGAAACAGCAAATTTTGATAGTTTGGGCGGAGGCGTTACTGCTTTTAAATTAAAGGATGGACTTTTAGAACTTCAGAACAGTATGGGTACTGGCGGTGCGCATCCTTGCCATGTGTCACTATCAAATTATGGGTATTTGGCCGTCTCAAATTATACAGGAGGCAATGTATCTATTTTTGGGTTAGAAGATGGCGGAGCACTAAAGAGCGATCCACAGATCATTGACCACAAAATGTTGGATACGGTTAAAACGGCACATGCCCATATGGCAAAGTTTTCTGTAGAGGGCTTGTTTGTATCAGACTTGGGGCTAGATGCGATAAAGCGGTATCAAAACCAAAATGGGCAATTTAAAACAGCAAATCAAGCTTCATTGGATTTACCAGATGGTGCAGGCCCAAGACACTTTGTTTTCGGTAAGAAAAATGAATTTCTATATATCATCAATGAACTAAATTCAACCATTGGTGTTTTTCAAAAAAATAAGGATGGGAAGTATTCAGAAATAGAATCCAAAAGTACACTTGATGCTTCTTTTAAAGGTGAAAGTTTTTGTGCAGATATTCATTTATCTTCAGACGGTAAATATTTGTACGGCTCTAACCGTGGGGAAAATTCAATAGTCATTTTTAAAGTGGATCAAACAACGGGAAAATTGCAATTGGTTGGTCGCGAATCAGTTAGGGGAAATTGGCCACGGAATTTCACTATTGATCCAAGCGGGAACTTTATTCTGATAGCCAATCAGAGAAGCAATAACATTACCGTCTTTAAAAGGAATACTGAAAATGGAACCTTGCAATTTTTAAACGAGACCGAGTTACCAAGCCCGGTTTGTTTAGAGTTTTTGAACGATTAATCGGTAATTTTCCAATTTTGAGGCATCAATGATTGTATTGGTCTGCTGATCAAGAATATCCATTTGAGAATCAGCAACAAAATACATGGTGTCTTCAATCAAATCAAAAGTGGTAGGAATATCAGAACTACGTCTAAAATCCATCAGTTTCTCTTTACGAACAATCTCGGAAAGCTCTTCGTTCAAATAAAACCTATAAACTCCATTTTCAGAAGCATCCCTTCTTGCATTGACCATACCTATTAAACTGTTCTTATAGAACTTCATTCCATCGATTCCTTTGTGGTCATTGGGCTGATTTACCAATTTTTTGGTAGCAATATCCAGAATCCTAATCCCATTGGTGTATGAAGCAAAATAGAGGTGTTTATCATCCTTGGATATTGCTATCCCATTGGAGTGTTTGATTTCATCACTGGAAAAAAAAACTTCTAAATCATCTGTAGAATTGTTTACGGTATAGATATTATTGCTTTCTGAATCTGTGATATACACATCGCCTAGGGAACTTATGGCAATATCGTTCAGATAGATGAATTCGGAATTGTTCAACTTGTAAGACTCAATCAAATCTCCCGAGGTGATATCCAGTAAAAGTAGTATAGATGCATTGTTTTCTTTTGGAAGACTATTCCCAAGGGCAAACAGGGTATTGCCTTTTATGGTCATTCCAAAACCAGAGAGATAATCGTACACATTTTCTTTTAGAAAATCTTCAGGATTACCACCATCTAGATTGGAACATACAATTTTGTTTAGGGTAAGGCTATTTAGATATACCTTTTCTGATTTAGCATCTACTGCAATGCCTTCTGGGATGAGGTTTTTTTCGAATTTGAGCTCAACTGAACTTGACTGTGAATGCCCCGAACAAACTGAGAGGGCAAAGAACAGTGCTGTATGGTAAGCTCTTATTTTACTTCTTTCTAAAAGTGAACAAAGGGCATACGTTTTCATTTGAAATTGCTTTTAAAATGAAGGTACTAGATGGGAAAATAAAGAAATTGCTTTTTTAAAACATTTATTTTCATAAGATTAAGATTTATTTAACCCAAAATTGATTAGTCAAGGGTTTTTATTCCGGATACGTGGGATGCAATAGCTTTCCAATCCCCATCGCGTTTGATAAGAACATTGCTGGATTGATATACCGTTTCTGTGGAATCGTTTAAAATATGTCCGGTCCCACAAATAAGAGCGGTCCCATTATCCAAAATATCTAGACGCTTTATTTCGTAATAGAAAGAATCATGCTCCATGGCGTTTTCTTTGATCCACTCTAATTCTTTGATCTTGTTGGACCAGTTACCACTGTTATCTACCATTTGAAAATCATCCCCTAAAATGTGATCAAGCAAAATAGTATCCTGTTCTCGATAAGCTTTTGGCCATTGCACTTCTTTTAGGTGCCGAAGGGTTTCTTTATCTTCTGGTGCGATAGAGGTTTGAACGATATGTTCTTGAGGTTTTGTTTGACAACCGAGGGTAGCCAGCAAAACTAGCCAGCATACTTTTTTTATCATTTTAATTGATTTTTGTAAAGATGATCACTTCTATGAAGAAAGTATAAATTACCTATGCGAGCTGCGGTAAAAAAAGGGTGAGTTGCGAAGACTCTATGTATTGGTAATCGTATTAAGGTATGTTCTGCTAAACTTAATATCGTCCCCTGTTTTTAAATGAAGCACTCCATCTCCATTATGATTCTTTTGGATGCGTTCTATTAGATCCGAATTTACAAGATAAGAACGGTGAACACGCTTAAAGGTATTTGGGCAAAGGTTTTTAGAAAAGGTTTTTAGACTTTGGTACTTTACAAACCTCCCTTTTTTTGTATGTAAAATGATGCAATTGTTGCTGGTTTCCACATAAATAACCTCTTCTGGGCTTAGTAAAAATTGAAAGCCTTTTTTGGAAACTGCAATGCGGTTATTGTATGCTATATTCTTGCTTGGCGTGGTGGTGGGGATTTCCCCTTTTTTTGAGTCAACCAAGAACAGCAGTAATAAAAAATAACAAAGCAGGTTTACAGCTATGTTGTTGGTAAGGCTTGCATTTAACACATCAAAACTGGGAGAAGTGCGTTGGTAGACCACGGTCATTAAAAGCGCAGCCAAAATATGGCCAATAATAATGTTTAATGCAGAAACGGACAGGCCCAATCCACTTTGGATCAGCATATTATTTCCTGATGATGATATTGTCCATTTGTTGCCCCATTTTTTTATTTGTTGGGCGGAAACATTCCAAAAAAAGAAACTGGTAATGGCAATAATAAAAAGTTCAGAAAAACAGGTTGCGCCTAAACTTTCCTGAAACATACGACCTATGGCCATGTTCAGCAACACAAAAAGAGATATTAAGGAGGCACGTTTAGACACATTTTAAAAGTAGTAATTCTTTTAGAAGCCCACCAAAACTTTAAGATTTGTTAAACAAAGGAACTGCATTTTTCTCAACGGGACCTTTGGCAAACCAAGTCATAATATGCTTTTGGGGCCATCTTCTAATTAATGTATCGGCCTTTTTATCATACCAGACAGCATCAAAGTTGCTTTTTGTGCTAAGCACTACCCGCCACTCCTGTTGTAACTTGTCTGAATCTTTATAATTCACATTAAGACTGTCCCAGTCAATATTTGACAATACTTGAGGGTCTAAATGGGCCATCACTTCCTTTTCGCTTAGTATGGCTAACCAAATGGGCGACGACAAGTGTTCTATGGAAAGATCTTCTCTTTTTGCCCCCCATCCAATTTTTAAATCTTGGCCATTTCTAATCGCATTTATCAAATCTTTTTTAGACCCTTTTAGAACACTCCCATCTCTATCCGTCTTTAGAACAACATCCCAATCATTTGAAAAAGGTTGTTGTTTTATGCACGAGGATAGAACGATGATCATAGAGAATAGAAGTATTTTTTTCATGACTAAATATTTTTATATTGACTAACCTTGACCAAAATATACTAAAATGCAAATCAATAAGATAGCAGCTAAAATGGCCAAGAATATTTTCCAAAAACTATAAGGTCTTGTTCCGGATATTTGACCATTTTCCCCATTAATAAAAAAATTGTATTCTTTGCTTTTATAACGATACGCGCTTATATAAACAGGTAATAGAATATGCTTAAAGGTTTCTTCTGATAAGTTCATATCCATACTGTTCACTCTCTGTGTATCACCTCCAATATCTTGCCTGCACCAGCGTTCTGCAATTTGTTTTGCTTCTCCCTTGGCTGATAAATGCCCTTGCTCTAAAGGAATGGTATATTTTTCGGTTACAAAACCAGAAAGAAAACCACTATCGAAAGGTTGTAATTTCTTTAAATTCCAATGTGCAATTTTGCTTGGAATTCTTCCTGTCTTTTGTTTGGACGCCTTTATCAAAGTATCGTCTACAAAGCCAGAAACGCTCCCTGAAGCTGGATACCATCGTGTTTTGCGAACCTGCCGTGTCCGGGTTTTGCCATTGCTGTCCCTGTAGCGCTGTGTTTCATAATAATATTCACCTCGCTGCCCAGAATAAGATGCTGATAGTTGTGCATCAAAAGTCCAATAGGGTAAATACAATCCTTTGGTAAACTGAGGGTCCAAAGAAGCTTTTTTAAGCTTATTGGGAGCCCACCATAACTTGCTCACCCATTTTTGGAAAATGAGAAACGATTTCTGTTTTTCAATTTGAAATGGTAAAATCGCACCTGGCAATATCCAACCTTCTTTGTACGCGTCTTCTACAACCAAAGGTATGCTGCAGTAAACGCAATGGAGCGATTTATAGTTTTCCTCAACGTGTTGATTGGCGCCACAGTTTTTGCAATGCAGCATAGAGATTTCTTCACTGTGCTTTTGGGCGCCCATCTCTTTAAGATAAGGATACAGTTCTAACTCCGTGAACCCATTCTCATCTATATTTATAGATTCCTCATGCCCACAATACTCACAACTAATGTTAGTTGTCCCGGGTTTGTACTTAAGCTCTGCACCGCAATTTATGCAGGGTTTTTTAAGTTCTGTTTTTTGGATTGATGCTTCCAAAGATTAAGAATTTGGCAATGGCGGCGGAGTGTTCCCCCCTAAGAACGACTTCAATTCTTCCACATCTTTTAAGGCGGTCCAGGCGGCCATGCCTTGCTTCCAAACCAGACTATCTCTATTTATGGTACGCCCGGCAAATAGGGCCTGCAATTGTTCAAAAGAGACGGGGCCTTGTTGAGCTCCATTAACCGCATAGAAATACTGCACTGCCACTGGCATTGGTGGAGGAAAAGCACCTTGCTGTTGTATTTGCGGACTACCTCCCATTTGAGGACTCATTAGTCCACCCATTTGTTGCGCCAATACAAAGCCCATTCCCATTCCCATACCTGCTCCTGCAGTTCCACCCTCATTTTTGGCAGCGGCTTCAATGGCTTTGGCGGTTTTGAATTTTGTCAACTTATCCAAATCCAATTTGTCAATACGACTGTATTCGAAGATTTCTTTTTTAAGATCTTCGGGCATGGAGACATTTTCAATATAGAATTTCTCCAAGGAAATCCCTACCGAAAGAAATTCCGGTTTCATTACCTCTTGGCATGTTTCCGAAAGTTCTGAGGTATTGGCCGCATATAGTTCAATAGGTAGATTTGCCTCGCCAACGGTATCTGTAAAACGTGTTGCAATTAAGCTTTTTAGATGCTCATTGATTTCAAAATTCGTGAAATTGTTGTCGGTTCCAACAATATCTACAATGAACTTGCCCGCATCTGAAATTTTAAAGGCATATGTTCCAAAAGCTCTGATTTCCACCAAACCAAAGCGCTCATCACTTAAAGTAATCGGACTTTTTGTCCCCCATTTTTCATCAGTGAAGAGATGGGTGTTCACAAAGTAAACCTCAGCTTTAAAAGGGGAATTGAAACCGTATTTCCATCCTTTAAGAGTTGCCAGAATTGGTAAATTCTTGGTAGTTAAATCGTATGTTCCTGGTGTAAAGACATCAGCTAGCTGTCCTTCGTTTACAAAAACGGCCGTTTGCCCTTCTCTAACAATTAGCTTGGCACCGTTTTTAATCTCATTTTGGTAGCGCTCAAATCGATGTGCAATAGTATCATCGGTATAGTCAAGCCACTCAATAATATCAATAAACTCGTGGGTGAGTTTTTCTTTGATTTTGCTAAAAATATCCATGGTAAAGTGTTTTTAAAAATTGTTTTCTAAAACTAAAAAAAACGGAGGAGTGAAGGAAATAATATTTACCGAATTTTTCCTGCGGCCTTTAGCATTTCCAACACTTTTTTTTTAGGGAGTGCTTCAATTTTATGCCCGTTTCTACCTGTCATAGTCTCTGCGGCAAAAAGGGAATTTAAAATAGCTTCCTCTGTAGCCTCAATGGTGGCTAAAAACAATGGAGTCATTGCAGAGTTTCTTAGGGTTGGCACCGTTTGTAAGGCACTGTCGTTTTTATAAGGAATTCTGCATTCTTCGGCTGTGGAGACAGCAATCACATAGTCACCACTGCCGTTGCTGGCTATGCCGCCTGTTCTTGCCAACCCCAACATGGCTCTCTTTGCCAAGCGTTCCAAGTTTCTGGAATCTAAGGGAGCGTCCGTGAGGACTATCATCATACAAGAACCATCCGTAGCATATTTAAAATTATCTGAATAATGCCCCATTTGTTTGCCTACATCCACTCCTGCAACTTTCAACATTCCTCCAAAGTTGGTTTGCGCCAAAACGCCTACCGTATATCCACCTGATTTTTTTGGCAATACTCGGGATGAGGTTCCAATCCCTCCTTTAAAACCAAAGCAAATGGTGCCTGTTCCAGCGCCAACATTACCCTCTTCAACTTGTCCGCCCTCTGCATTTTCAATAGCATTGTTTACATCTTTTTCCGTAACATGGCGCCCACGAATATCATTAAGATAACCATCATTTGTTTCCCCTACCACGGCATTTACGGAACGTACGGTCTCGTTGCCTGGAAGAAACAAAGTATACCCTACTAAGGCATTTACAGCTGTAGCGACCCCAAGAGTATTGGTTAAAACAATGGGGGTTTCCAAATTCCCCAACTCTTTAACTTGAGAGTAACCGGCAAGTTTGCCAAAGCCATTTCCCAGATAAATGGCGGCAGGGACTTTTTGCTGAAAAATATTGCTAGAATGAGGTAAGATGGCGGTTACCCCAGTTCTTACACTGTCACCTTTTTTTAATGTTGAATGGCCAACCTGCACTCCTGGCACATCTGTAATGGCATTTAAGGGCCCGGGTTTGAGGACCCCAATTTCTATTCCGTGATCACGAAGTCGACTCTGTTGCGCAGAAATTGAAAAAAGAACAGCTAGAAGAAGAAGTGTTGTAAACGATTTTTTTTTCATGACTACCAAAATACCATTTTTGAAACTTAGGGAGCAATCATTCCCTCTTTTTCGCTACTTTTAATACCGACTAATTCAACATGAAAAAAATGAAACAACAGCTTTCCAAAGCCGGCTTGTTCTTGCTGGCATTTTGCTTTTTTACCATTTCAACAGAGGCGCAACGACGCAACAAATCAACAAAGACTGCCCCCGAATACCCGGAAGAACTTTATTCTAGTTTGGAGTATCGTTTGGTAGGCCCTTTTCGTGGAGGACGTTCTGCAGCTGTAACTGGCGTGCCAGGAGAACCCAATCTATTTTATTTTGGCGCTACTGGCGGTGGGGTTTGGAAAACACTGAATGGTGGCCGTAGCTGGGAAAATATCTCTGATGGTTATTTTGGAGGAAGTATTGGCTCCGTAGAAGTTGCCAAAAGCGATGCAAATGTCATTTATGTTGGCGGTGGAGAAAAAACGCTTCGGGGGAATGTATCCAGTGGATATGGTATTTGGAAAACCGAAGATGCAGGAAAGACATGGAAGAAAGCTGGATTGGAAAAGAGTAGGCACGTGCCCAGAATCAGAATTCACCCAACGGATTATAATACGGTTTATGCTGCTGTTCTTGGTAATATTTACAAACCAACCAAGGAACGTGGGGTGTATAAGAGTACCGATGGCGGAAAAACTTGGAAGCAGGTTTTATTTGTAAATGACCAAGCCGGAGCTGTGGACTTGACTTTTGATCCAAATAACCCTCGTATTTTGTACGCTTCTACATGGCGCGCCAAAAGAACACCATACAGTTTAAGTAGTGGAGGAGATGGTTCTGCACTTTGGAAAAGTACAGATAGTGGAGAAACCTGGACAGAGATTTCCAAAAATGAGGGCTTCCCAAAAGACACTCTTGGAATTATTGGGGTGACCGTTTCCCCTAAAAATAGCGATAGGGTTTGGGCCATAGTGGAGAACAAGGAAAAAGGTGGTTTGTACCGTTCTGAAGATGGAGGAAAAAAATGGGCACAAGTCAATAGCGAGCGAAAACTTAGACAAAGAGCATGGTACTACACCCGTGTTTATGCAGATACTGAGGATGAAAATGTGGTTTATGTGATGAACGTAAGATATCATAAATCCACTGATGGAGGTAAGACCTTCAATACATTTAATGCACCGCATGGTGACCATCACGACCTTTGGATTTCTCCAGAAAACTCTAAACGAATGATCATTGGTGATGATGGCGGAGCTCAGGTAAGTTATGATGGTGGTGAAACATGGAGCACCTACTACAACCAACCAACAGCACAGTTTTATAGAGTGACTACGGACAATGCCTTTCCTTATCGCATTTACGTAGCGCAGCAAGACAATTCTACCATCAGAATTAATCACCGTAGTGATGATGGCTCTATTGGGGAAGATGATTGGGAACCAACGGCTGGTGGCGAATCTGCCCATATTGCTGTTGACCCATTGGATAATGATATCGTTTATGGGGGTAGTTATGATGGATTCCTAACCCGTGTCAACCATAAAAACAAAACCGTTCGGGGAATCAATGTATGGCCAGACAATCCAATGGGTCATGGAGCTGAAGGTATGAAATACCGTTTTCAATGGAATTTCCCAATTATTTTCAGTAGACATAATCCCAAGAAACTCTATACGTTCTCTAACCATGTGCATGTGAGCACTAATGAAGGGCAGAGTTGGGAATTGTTAAGCGACGACCTTACAAGAAACGACCCAACAAAATTAGTTTCTAGCGGTGGTCCAATAACACAGGATAACACAAGTGTTGAATATTACTGTACCATTTTTGCAGCCAACGAGAGCCCTTTAAAAGAAGGATTGTTATGGGTTGGAAGTGATGATGGATTAATTCATGTTACAAAAGATGGTGGCCAGAGTTGGGAGAATATAACACCCCCAAATATGCCAGAGTGGAGTATGATCAATAGTATTGAACCATCAGCCTTTGATGAAGGCACTTGCTATGTTGCAGCCACACGCTATAAGTTGGGCGACTTTCAGCCATATCTTTACAAAACAACGGATTATGGGAAGACCTGGAGTAAAATAACGAACGGTATAAACAACGAACACTTTACAAGAGTGCTCAGGGAAGACCCAAAAAGAAAGGGTTTATTATATGCAGGAACAGAGACAGGAATGTACGTTTCCTTTAATGATGGACAAAAGTGGGAGAAATTCCAACTGAATTTACCCATAGTCCCAATAACAGATATGACCATTAAAGATAATAATTTGATTGTTGCTACTCAAGGGCGAAGCATTTGGATGATAGATGATCTTACGGTGCTTCACCAATTGAATGTGTCTGCCAAAAGCGCAACAACCATGTTGTACAAACCTAAAGATAGTTACCGCACCAAAGGATCTGCTGCCAAAGAACCTTCAAAAACAGAAGGACAAAATCACCCGAACGGTGTGGTTACACATTTTTACCTAAAAGAGATGTCTGAAAAAGATAGTATCAGCCTAACCTATACCACGATGAATGGAGATACTTTGGCCAACTATAGCACTTTTGCAAAAGAAAAGGACAAAAAGCTTAAGGTTAAAAAGGGAGGAAACACTCATGTTTGGGACACTAGGGGCAAAGGCGCAGAAAAACTGGAAGGCATGATTTTTTGGTGGGCTAATTTTAGCGGCGCCAAAGCAGTTCCTGGTTCATATAAAGCTCATTTAAATGTAAATGGAGCATCACAATCCCAAGAATTTAAAATTCTTGCAGACCCTAGAGCAGAGGTCTCCACTGCCGATATGCAAAAGCAATATGATTTCATTTCAGACATCAATGAAACTATTGACAGAGCACACCAATCCATTAAAAAAATCCGTAAAATCAACAAACAATTGGAAGCTTTTACCAAGCAGTATAAGGATAATGATCAAACCAAAGATTTAGTAGAAAAAGCAACAAAAATGAAAGAGGATTTTAGTGAGATTGAAAAAGCATTGTATCAAACCCAAAACAGAAGTAATCAGGACCCATTGAATTTCCCAATTCGATTGACCAATAAATTAGGGCATTTGAACAGCCTTGTTTCTATCGATGATTTTCCACCAACGGAGCAAGACATTGCGGTCAAGAACGAGCTTTCTGGCAAAATAAAATCACAATTATCAACTTTTGATGCCTTGGTAGATAAAGAAATCAAAGATTTTAATACTTCATTCAATAGTTTAAAACTGAACTATTTGTTTATTGAAGAGTAAAAGGCAATAAAGTTTTGGGTTAAGGTTAAAGTTCTTTAAAAAGTACGCATTACCTTTAGCCCATTACCAAATGCCAATTGCGTAAAGTGGAAATTTACCCTTACATAAAATCGCTCCATCTTATTTTTGTAGTGACATGGTTTGCAGGTTTGTTTTACATTCCGCGTTTGTTTATTTATCATATCGAAGCTTGGCAAAAACCTTCTCCGGACAAAGAGATCCTTGCTCAACAGCTCAAACTGATGACTAAACGGCTATGGTACATAATAACATGGCCCTCAGCTATTCTGTGTACAATATTTGCTATTTGGTTGCTTGTTTTAATGCCAGCTTGGTTACAACAGCCTTGGATGCATGTAAAACTGGTCTTTGTGGCACTGCTGTTCTTCTACCATCTAAAATGCCATCAAATTTTTAAGCAAATGCAAAGAGATGAGGTAAAATATACCTCTAGGTTTATGCGTATATGGAACGAAGTGGCCACACTGGTACTTTTCGCAATTGTATTCTTGGTGGTTTTAAAAAACGCCTTTAACTGGATCTATGGTGTTGTTGGTATTTTTGCCTTGGCCATTTTGCTGATGCTGGGCATTAGGTTGTACAAACGGATTAGGGATAAAAACCCCAATGCTTAAAAAGGCAAAGTGTAGATTTCAAATTGTGGCATAAGCTTTATACATGAACTCTAGTTGGCTTGATTATTGTTAACTTTATTCCCAAACCTGCTCAGGATTGTTTAAAAAACTATCACTTCGTTCACGCATTTTTATCACCATGATTTTACTGGTGCTTATTGCGTCTGTATTAATTGCAGGAGTGACCATATATCAATCCAGAGAGCAAAGCAAGGATTACCACGAAAATAGACTGGAGCGGAAGGAAGAGCAGATTCTTCAAAGTATTTCATACATTCTTAAAGAAACTACCTACCCAATTACCACAGAAAATCTTGAGTACATTTTTAATGAGGAGATATATAAGATTGCAGATGTTCAAAATGTGAACTTTAACATATATGATTTAGAAGGAGGTTTAATACGCAGTTCCCGACCAACCTTTGAGATCGATTCCATTTCAAATTGCTTGGATGCCGAAATTCTGAATAACCTACAAATCAGTTCTGAGAGAAGGTATGTTGAAGAAAAGACTGCGGCCGGGGATAACTACAAGGCATCTTACAACTACATTAACGATTCCGATTTTAAGCCCATAGGTATCATGAACCTTCCCTATTTTGAAGATAACACCTTCAATAATATGGAGCTCCGGGAATTTTTGTTTCGCCTTGGTGGGGTGTACTTACTAATGTTGCTTTCAGCAATTATCTTGGCCTATTTTGTATCAAAATATATTACACGTTCCCTACAGACGATTTCAGACAAGATGAATCAGACCAATTTAACAAAGCGGAATGAAAAAATAATCATTGAAAATCCCAGTGAGGAAATTGGGAAATTGGTGGATTCTTACAATAGAATGATAGATGAACTTGAAGAAAGCGCCGTTAAACTAGCGCGCAGTGAACGCGAACAAGCTTGGCGCGAAATGGCTAAACAAGTTGCGCATGAAATTAAAAATCCGCTTACGCCATTGCGATTGACCGTTCAGAGTTTTGAACGAAAATTTGACCCAAGCGACCCCAAAGCGGAAGTCAAAATCAAGGAATTTTCAAAAACACTTATTCAGCAAATAGATACCATGAGCAATATAGCTTCTGCGTTTTCCAATTTTGCCAATATGCCAGCCCAGCAAAATGAGACGCTTAATGTGGTTAAAATTGTTAGGCTTGCCTTGGAGATTTTTAATGAGGACTACATTCATTTCATTTCTGATGAAAAAGAAATTATTGCCAAATTAGATCGTACCCAACTTATAAGGGTGATTACCAATTTGATTAAAAATGCGATACAGGCAGTTCCTGAGGTAGAATCTCCAAGAATCTTGGTCACTGTGGCCTCAGAAGAAGAAAAGGTAAAGATTATGGTCGCGGATAATGGCATTGGTATCGCTGACGAATTCATGGACAAGGTTTTTGAACCTAAGTTTACCACAAAGTCAAGTGGAATGGGCCTTGGTCTAGGAATGGTAAAAAATATTGTGGAAAACTACAAGGGGACCATAGATTTTACCTCTCAGGTGGGCAAAGGAACCGTGTTTACAGTAAGATTTCCAAAAGGATAATTTAAGTTGATAGTTAAAACTTATGGCCCTCTAGAAAGGGTTTTTTTAATTTTACCATTAACGCTGAACAAATAACAACTACTGAAAATGGATTACGAAAATATCTATATAGAAGAAGAAAACAATATTGCTACAATTACGATCAACAGGCCCAAAAAGCTAAATGCTCTTAACAGAAGAACAATAGATGAACTTCATACGGCATTTAAGGAGTTGGATGAGGATAAGGAAACCAAGGCTATAATAATTACCGGAAGTGGTGAAAAAGCCTTTGTAGCAGGAGCGGACATTTCAGAATTTGCCCACTTTTCTGTTGAAGAAGCATGGCAATTGGCCGCGGAAGGCCAAAAGCTGCTTTTTGATTTGGTGGAAAACTTACCCACTCCTGTAATTGCTGCAGTTAATGGTTTTGCCCTTGGTGGTGGGTTAGAACTGGCAATGTCATGTCATTTTAGAATTGCTAGCGAAAACGCAAAAATGGGGCTGCCAGAAGTATCATTGGGGGTTATTCCCGGCTATGGGGGCACACAACGCCTACCGCAACTTATTGGCAAGGGCAGGGCAATGGAAATGATCATGACGGCCGGTATGGTCGATGCTGAAAAAGCTTTGGATTTTGGATTGGTAAATTATGTGGTGCCGCAGGAAGAATTGTTGCCATTGTGCAACAAAATAGTGAGCAGGATATCGAATAACTCCTCTGTGGCAATAAAATATGCAATAAATGCTGTAAATGCTGGTTTTAAGTATGATGTAAATGGTTATGCCGCGGAAATAGATGCTTTTGGCAACTGCTTTGGAACCAATGACTTTAAAGAAGGCACTTCAGCCTTTTTAGAAAAGCGAAAAGCAGATTTTCCTGGTTCATAGCCTTTGGTCTAACCAAACCAGACTATGATGAAACAAAGAATAGCTTTACTGTGCCTTATTTTAATGGGAGTTATTGGGAATGCCCAAAAAATGCCGGTTTCTTATGATTTTGGTGAAAAATTCAGTGATCGATACCGGTATTCTAATTTAATGACAATAGCAGATGATGGGGATGGGGGCTATGTTTTAGTAAGAGCGTACTATCAAGGACTAATTCTAAAACCCAAGGGATACTTAATTGAGCGCTATAACAGTAATTTGGAACTGGTTTCTGAATATAACTACAAGCTTAAAGGATTGGACTTTGTGGACGGTTTCCTTAAAAACGGACAACTGAACCTATTGTTTCTTGACTATAATTATGAGCGTGGCCAATATGAATATTGGGTACACAAAAGCCCCATAATCGACTTTAATTTTAGGCCGCAAAAGCTTTTGTCCATTGCGTCGGAACAAGTTCAAAACCCAGTGGGCAAAAACTATTATAACAGGAACTTCTCCAAAGGGTTCTCAACAGCTATTCTTTTTAATCAGGAAAAAACAGGTTTTGTAATAAGCACCCACCATAAAAGGGGAAAGGTTAACAAACACATTATTCACCTTTATGATACCGCGCTCAATAAAAGGTTTGAACACGATTTTTCCCATGAAATAGAAGAAAAGAACTATGCTTTTGAAAATATTGCCATAACCTCAGATTTAGAGACGGCATACATTGTTGGAAAGGCATACTTCAAAAAGAAACGTTTTCGAGTAGATGAACGCAAATTCCTGTATGAATTGATAAAGGTTTCCAAAAATGGAAGCCAAACACAGTCGTTTGATGACCCCGGCAAATACTCCGAAGGATTGTATCCCATAATTTTCAATGACAGACTGGTCTGTACGGGTTTTTATGCGGATAGAAAGGACAACAGATACAACGGAATAGCATATTTCGACATTAATCCCATCTCTTTGAACATCAACTCCAAAAAGTACAATCCATTTTCCCAACAGTTCATGGAAGACAAATTTGGCAGGGATGAAGAAAAAGTAATCAAGAACCTTGTGTTCAAGGGTGTGGAGGTTACCAAAGATGGGGAAATCTTTTTTAATGCAGAAGAGTATTTTGTGACCAACGGCATGGAAGTTACAGGAGCTGGCCAACGCATTAGACTTGAGCGTTTTCATCATAATGATATTGTAAGTGCAAAACTAAATACCAATGGAGATTTGGCTTGGGCCAGAAACATTAACAAAGCAGAGGTAACTCAAGGAGATGGTGCCTATGCATCCTACAGCTCGTACTGTAAAGATGGAAAGACCTATTTCTTTATCTGCACAGCCTCAGAAAACCCACAATTGATCAACAATGAAAGACTGATCTTTAAGCAAGGATTGAGCAGAAACCGCAATGTCTTTATGATTTCTTTGGACGAAAACGGTGTTATGGATTATGAGAAAATCATAGATAACCAAGAAGCTAGATTGCCATTAATGGTATCTAAACCTTTAAAGAACCTTGCAGAAAACAACATGCTTTTTTATGCCAAAAGAGGCAGCAAAAAACAATTGGTGAAGGTAGATTTTAAGTAACAGAATTTCCTCACCAACATACCTCATATAGCTTAAATACCAAGTAGCCCCTTAACGGGGCTATTTTTTTGTTTTCAGGTTGTCGTTGAAAAATCTTACAAAGTAATTGATTTGTCAATCCTGGGAACCAATCCGTCAAACCATATAAGGGACAGGTCAAGTACAGTCTAAAACCACCAATGTAACCTTATACATTTGGGCCACATAACCTTATAAATAAAAATATTATGAAATTATTTAGAGTAATTAATGTGGTCGTGCTATGCATGGCCTTGACTATGTTGTCCTGTTCTGGAGAAGATGGGGCAGACGGTGAAAATGGACTTCCAGGCGCAGATGGAAACCCAGGACCTGCTGGAGCTGCCGGCGATTCTGGAGCCGATGGTATTAGCTGTTGGGATCTAAATGGCAACGGTGTTGGTGATATTACCGAAGATACTGATAATGAAGACACCAATTTAGATGGTGTTGTTGACACCTTGGACTGTCAAGGTACAGATGGTACAAATGGTACAGATGGCAATGCCAATGTAGAAGAACATGCATTTAGTTTAGATGTATTTGCTAATTATATTGAACTTCCTCTTGATTTAAACAACATTGTTGATACACCTACAAACTATGCCTTTATTTTCTACATGGAACAAAATGATGGAACAAGGTTCCATATACCTGGACATTTGGTAAATAACAGCCATTATGCAAGAGTGCAGACCAATCTCCCAGATGGAACTCTTGATATTTTATTCTATGATTTGAATGATAACCTACATGCAGTTCCTGGGGGGTTATATTCTCGAGTAATTGCTGTGGCCATAGAACTTACAAATAGCTCTAAAAACAGTCAAAATGTAATGGCTAGTCTTAAGGCCGCAGGAGTGGATGTAAGCAACTACAAAGCTGTGGCAGCATATTTTGGTTTAGAATAAGACAACAACATATTTATTTTGATTAAGCCGGGTTTCTACCCGGCTTTTTAATTCTTTATAATTAGGATTAATTCCATAAATTTGGAATAAATCCAATAATGCAATCCAAGAAAACAATAAAAGGGAGGGGAGCGCAAAAGAATACCCCCAACAAATTTTTACAACATATCTATGAAATCCGGGAGGACTTTTTAGAGTTCTGCAGAATTGAAGATGAGGAACCTGAGAGCAATAAGACCCAGTACATACCCATTTTTCCTAAGACCATCGTTAACAAAGTGGATAGCCCAGATGTGGGCATGCTCTATTCCATGAACCCTTACCAGGGTTGTGAGCATGGTTGCATCTATTGCTATGCGCGCAATACACATGAGTATTGGGGCTACAGCGCAGGATTGGATTTTGAACGTAGGATTCTGGTAAAAAAATCGGCCCCGGAGTTGTTGGAAGCCAAGATCAAACATAAAAACTGGAAAGCACAGACCATTGTTATGTCTGGCAATACAGATTGCTACCAACCTGCTGAGCAAAAATTTGAGATTACCAGAAAGTGCTTGGAAGTGTTCCTCAAATATCGTCATCCCGTGGGCATCATTACCAAAAATGCCTTGATTCTTCGGGACCTGGACATTCTTAAAGAACTTCATGCCCACAACTTGGTCGGTGTCAATATTTCGGTGACCTCGCTTTCAGAAAAAACAAGGAGAACATTGGAGCCCAGAACTGCATCCATTCAAAAGAGGTTAAAGACCATCAGGGTTTTATCGGAAAACAACATTCCGGTAAACGCTATGTTGGCCCCTATCATACCTGGAATCAATAGTCACGAATTGTTGCCATTGGCCAAAGCGGTCGCTGACAATGGAGCATCGTCATTTGCCATTACCATAGTTCGCTTGAACGGGGCCATAGGACAGATTTTTACAGATTGGATTAAAAAGGCAATGCCAGACAGGGCCGACAAAGTATTGCACCTTATTCAGGATTGCCATGGAGGCTCTATCAACGATAGTCGGTTTGGACTAAGAAACAGAGGCGAAGGAAAAGTAGCTGCCCAAATTCATGATATGGCCAAGCTTGCCAGGCTCAGGTATTTTAAGGAAAAAGAAGGTCCAAAACTTAATAAAGATTTACATGAACAGTATAAAGACGGTCAAATGAAATTATTTAAATAAATTTATAAAGATTGTCCAATGCCTAGGTTGGCGTTCGTCTTAAGAGCGTAAACAAAGTATAATTCAGTTTGTCATGGACGAACATAAAACTAAAACCAATGAGCAATTTTTTGTATTTATTCCGTGGAGGAGACGAAAACTTCAACCAATTATCTCAAGAAGAGAAACAGGCCCATATGCAGGTTTGGGGACAATGGATGGGTGGTCTAAAAGAAAAAGGCCAACTATTGGATGGACTCCCCTTGGGAGCGGATGGAAAAGTAGTACATAATAGGGGTGAATTGATCACCAACGGACCGTTCGCAGAAGGAGCTGAGGTAGTTGGAGGGTATTTGATCGTATCTGCAAAAGACATGGAAGAAGCTGTTGAAATGTCTAAAGGATGCCCAATTTTTGATTATGAAGGAAGCAATGTTGAAGTGCGGGAAATTATGTCAATGGACAGCCATTAAACATAGTATATGAGCAATTTTTTATATCTGTTTAGGGGCGGGTATGATGATTATAACAAGTTGTCCCAACAAGAAAAGGAAGCGCTGACCAAAGATTGGGAGAAATGGTTGAAACGTTTAAAGGAGCAGGGAAAACTTGTGGAAGGATTGCCACTTTCTCAGGAAGGTAAAGTGGTTTACAAAAAAGGAGAACTGATTACTAATGGGCCATTTGCAGAAGGCGTGGAGGTAATTGGAGGTTATACCATTGTTTCCGCTAAGGATATGAACGAAGCCTTGGAAATATCAAAAGGGAATCCGCACTTTGGTTTCGATGGCAGTATTTTAGAAATAAGGGAAATTGTACCAATGAACATTCAGTAACCCCCTAAAAACAATGAAGGAGAGCCTGATGGATATCAGGCTTTTTTTGGTTTAACTATGAGTGAAAACAACCTGACCAATACCATTGACCATTTGTTCCGAAATGAATACGGAAAAGTGGTTGCAGTTTTAACCAATAAATTTGGGATTTCCTATTTGGAACAAATCGAGGACGTTGCCCAAGACACTTTTTTAAAGGCAATGCAGGTCTGGGCATATAAATCTGTACCAGATAACCCAACGGCATGGCTTTATAGAGTAGCCAACAATGCACTTATAGATGTATTGCGGCGAAGCAAGAAAATGGACTTTCTTGATGACAAACATCTAAACAATGATGGAGAAGTTTTTCCAGAGAAGGAGATTTCTTTGGATGACACAATATCTGATAGTCAGTTAAAAATGATATTTGCCTGCTGTCATCCTTCGCTATCCGAGGAATATCAGGTTATATTGAGTCTTAAGCTCATAGGGGGCTTTAGCAACAAAGAATTGGGAGAAGCCTTGTTAAAAAAGGAAGAAACTGTGGCCAAATCTTTTACTAGGGCCAAAAAGAAGTTTAGGCAAGAAGTTCAGTTTTTACAGATTCCGGTACAGATGGGGTTGCAGTCCAGGTTGTTCAAAGTCCTTCGGATCATTTACTTACTATTTACGGAAGGGTATGCCGCAACTACTGGGTCTAGTGTTCTTAAAAGGGATATTTGTTATGAAGCCTTACGTTTGGCGCTGTTATTAAAAGAGAACCAATATTGTAAACACCCTAATTTAACGGCCTTAATAGCCTTAATGTGTTTTCATGCCTCACGGTTTGATGCCCGTTTGAACGAAGAAGGTGAGTTGGTTACATTGGAGCACCAAGATCGGTCCAAATACAACCAAAAACTCATTAGAATAGGAGTTCAACATTTAGAAAGCTCCGGAACGGAGGATAAAATGCCCTCTAACTACCATTTGGAAGCTGCTCGATCATATTACCATTGTGTGGCCAAGACATTTCAAAAAACAGATTGGAAAAGCATATTGGAACTCTACGATATACAGTTAAAGAGACAATACTCGCCCATGCTGGCTTTGAACCAAATTATTCCTTATGCCAAAGTGCACGGTGAAGCAGAAGGGACCAAAGCATTAAGAGCACTGCAGAAGAAAACAGATTTTAGCAGCTCTGGACTTTTCTTTGCAATTAAGGCGGAGCTTTTGAAGGAAGCTAACAATCAGGATGAGTATGAAGCCGCTCTTAAAAAGGCGATTGAGCTAACCAAAAACGAATTGGTGAGAAAACATTTAAAGAAGAAATTACCAGGAATCTAGATCAATTCTGGTAAAACGCTTTTTTTATAAGATCCTTATTCAAGAAGGCCCCAGCGTTTGCACCGGTGGCAACGGCATTGGCAACAGATCGCATCCAAATAGTGCTGTCCCCGCAAGCATAAATACCATCAACAGAGGTCCTTTGAAAAGAATCGATTTGTAGTAGCCCATCGTCCGTGAGCTCGCACCCCAGTTTTGTTGGAATATCCGAATTTTGAACGAACGGTACCCGGGCGTAAATGGCTTTTAAACTCATTTCACATCCATCTTTAAATACAATATGTTCCAGTTTACCGTTTAGATGTTCAAATCGGTCTATTTCGCCCTCGTAAATTTCAATGTCTTTTTTTGCAATAAGCTGGTTTGCTCATTGGTCAATGTGGATTTGCCATTGGTAAACAAGGTCAGACTTTTTGTCCAATTGTGGATCAGTTGTGAAAACTCAAAACCATAATCCCCATTTCCAAGAATTGCGGTTTTTTCATTTCGTACTTCATAACCATGACAGTAAGGACAATGAATGACGGAAATGCCCCAACATTCGGCGAATCCATCAATATCTGGCATAATGTCCCTGACCCCAGTGGCAAAAATCAACTTTTTTGCTACAAAAGTTTTGTTTTCATGGGTAGTAATTGCGAATCCATTGGCGGTTTTAACACCTTCTACGGCTAGGCCTTGATAAAACTCAACGGTTTTATAGTTTGCAATTTGCTCGCGGCCAACAGTAGCTATTTCTTTGGGAGTTTTTCCGTCTTGGGTAAGAAAGTTATGCGAATGTGGTGTTTGACGATTGCATGGTTTTCCGCTATCAATGACCAGAACCTTTCGCAGGGATCTTCCCAGGGCCAATGCAGCAGATAGTCCCGCATAGCTTCCTCCAATAATTATGATTTCAAATTGGTTTGTATCTTTCATGATGATTGTTTTGACAAAAAATTGTATTCCAAATTATTTGGCGAAGATATAGAGAATTTATATTATTGCAACAATGTCGCATTAAAAAATGAAAAGAAGACAAACCCACTCCACACAAGAAATTCTAGAACTGCTCAAAGCAGAGAACCAAGCGATGAACCATGAAATGATTCAGTCAAAACTGGATTCCCAGGTGAACAGGGCAACCATTTACAGGGTATTGAACCGCTTTTGTGAGGATGGTATTGTGCACAAAATAGTAGGGGACGATGGCAAGCAGTACTTTGCCTTTTGCCTTAACTGTACCCAAAAAACACACAACCATAACCACTTCCATTTTAGATGTACCCAATGTGGAAAAGTAGAATGTCTAGAAAAAGAAGCATCCATCAGTTTGCCTGAAGGGTATGTATTGGAAAATTTTAATGGATTGATATCGGGTACGTGTAACGACTGCACATAAGTGTTATGATCACAGTTGGTTTAAAAAAGTTAGAGCTCCTCAAAAATGTTTACTCCAGATTGACCTTCTCTAGAGGCCCATTCAAAATGTTCCGTTAACCTAATTTTGCCATTGGTTTTTACACTTATTTCAGATTTGGAAATACCATTGTCCAATTCACCATCTGTTTGTAACTGGCAATAGCTAAACTGTAAAATGTCTCCTTGAATTTTGCCCACCAGAAATCCTTGAGCGATCTGCCCGCCAGAATAATTAGCTTCAACCATATTTCCCGATTGTCTAAAATTAAATATCGTTTCCTCATTGACCACACCATTTTCTGAGGTTTGGACTACGTTCATGCGCAGGTTGTTTAAGTTTTTCATAGATAAAAAATCACTATCAAATGTTACCAATACAAATTTTTTGGTTCTTCAAGATAAATACATCGCTTAAAAATGAAGCAACAAACTCAAACCAAAATACTGGGGTTAGCATTTATTATGCTGACTCTTTCATTGCAAGCTATTTAGAAAGAAAAATTGTGAATTGGGTCAACTAAGTTCCCAACCTTTACGATACTCCCTTGATACCCACTCATTGGCCCTGTCATAGTTGGTTATTTTCATGTTCTCACCATCCCATAACAATTTTCTTCTGCCAGGATAATCATATGGAGCCCAGTCGCCAACCTTTTTTCCTTCTTGCAGTACTTTGTATTGATACGCTTTAACAGCAAGGTTCCCCATAAGCACCGTTTCGGTCAATGGCCCTGATTTTGCAAAGTCCGATGAAGTAGCAGCACCATTCATGCAACCATCAACAAAATTGGCAATATGACCATCCATGCTACCCGGTACTCTTGGGTACTTGGGCTCGGGAGATTTATATAGGTTCATCATTTCTGATGGCAATAAACGGGCATTTCTAGAATATGTATCGCAAACCAGAGTTCCTTTATCACCATACATAACTGTTCCACCGCCACCATCACCAATGGTTTCATCATCTTTCAGCTCATCTGGAAGGTCTGGTTTTAAACCTCCATCATACCAGTTCAATGCAATATCACCATGGTGTTCATGCTCAAATTTTAAATGTATTTTGGATGAAGGAGGGCATGAAGGACTGTAGTCAGCTTCCACAAAATCACCAACCCAAACAGAAGTACAACTAGCTTCTGCTTCTTTTGGGTAACCTAAATCCAATACGCTAAATGGTGTTTCCATAATGTGGCAACCCATATCGCCAAGTGCACCGGTCCCAAAGTCCCACCAGCCACGCCATTTAAATGGCAAGTATGCAGCATTATAATCGCGCATGGCTGCTGGGCCTAACCAAAGGTCCCAGTCCAATTCTTTTGGTACTCTCTGTCTTTCAACTGGTATTGGCACGCCTTGGGGCCATACAGGACGGTTGGTCCAGCAATCAATAGTATGTATTTTACCAATAATCCCAGATTCTACCCATTCACGCGCAATACGGCTATCATCACTGGATGCCCCTTGATTTCCCATCTGAGTAACAATGCCATTTTGGGCGGCAACTTTGGTCATCAATCTGGCTTCATGAATATTGTGTGTCAATGGTTTTTCAACATAGGCATGTTTCTTTTCACGCATAAAAGGAAGCGCAATGGTGGCATGGGTATGATCCGGAGTAGCGACCATAACAGCATCTATATCCTTTAAATGTTTGTCATAAACCTTTCTAAAGTCCTTAAATCGTTTTACATCTGGGAAAAGATCATAGGTTTGCTTTGCACGTCTATCATCTACATCACAGAACGAGACAAATTTTACGTGTCCTGTTGCATCAAGACCCTGTATTACACCATTGCCCCTTCCGCCAACACCAAAGGCAGATACGTAAAGGGTATCACTTGGGGGAACATGATTTTTTCCTAAAACATGGCTTGGAACAATTGAAAATGCGGCCGAAGCTGCAGCCGCATTCTTAAGGAACTTTCTTCTTTGCATTTTACTTGGATTAGTTGTAGGCTTGAAGATACAAAAAAGCAGTAATTACTTTACTAGACCGCAGTCTTCAGCATAATATTTTACAGAATTGTTCGCAAAAGTTATAGTACGGATTTTTCCGCCCTTGTCTTCTCAATCTTTTGGGTGTACCTACCTACCTGAACACTTGGGTTAAAATTTCAAAAAAATGAATCCAAAATAATATTGGGAACGTATAACACTAAGACACTTTTACCGCAAAAGAAAGAAAATGGGAAACACGATATCACATCAAACAAATACTTTGGAAGGCAATTCCAAAAAAATCTCTGACAATTTAAAAACCTTGACCTTTAGGGATAGGATTATTTCATTTTTTGAAACTGCCGATGCTTGGGGTGTTTTTGTGTTGGGAAGCACATTTGTTTTAATGTTGGGAGCTGTATACCTAATGTATGTTTTGCAAAGCGATTTTACTCAATTTAATTTGGATCGCATGAGTTCCAAGTTAGGATTGGCCTTTATGATTTTAGCAGGTGGCCTATTTTTGTTTAAGGCAGGTTTTTTCCTTTATACGTTGTTCCAATATTTTAGATATAAACCTATTGCATCCGTTAAGGACAATGAACTGCCTACCTGCACCGTAATAGTGCCAGCATACAATGAAGGTAAGCAAGTTTGGCATACATTGATGAGTCTGGCAGATAGTGATTTCCCTAAAGAGAAATTACAATTGCTTGCTATTGATGATGGCAGTCAAGATGATACTTGGCAATGGATACAGGAGGCAAAGAAAGAATTGGGAGATTGTCTAACCATTTACAAACAGCCTAAAAACATGGGGAAACGCCATGCATTATACCTTGGCTTTAACGAGGGAAAAGGAGAGATTTTTGTAACTGTGGACAGCGATTCTATTGTAAAAAAGGACACCTTGAGAAATTTGGTCAGTCCTTTCATTAATAATGAACAATGTGGCGCAGTGGCAGGAAATATTAGGGTTTTAAACAACAAGAAGGCGCTGCTTCCTAAAATGTTGGATGTGAGTTTTGTTTTGAGTTTTGAGTTTGTTCGTTCCGCGGAAAGCAGTCTTAACTCCGTACTTTGTACACCAGGTGCTTTAGCAGCATATCGAAGTTCTGCAGTTTTTGCTTGTCTTCCTGATTGGATCAATCAAACTTTTATGGGTCAACCTTCTGATATTGGAGAAGATTGTGCAATGACCAATATGATATTGAAACAAGGATACCATGTCTTATTTCAGAGGAACGCCTATGCTTACACTAATGTGCCCGAAAAATATCGCAACCTATACAAGATGTTCATTAGATGGGGCAGAAGTAATGTTCGCGAGAACATAGAGATGTCTAAATATGTCTTTAAGAATTTTAGACAGGGGTCCAAGGTAGGCACAAGACTCTTGTTTTTAAGTCAGTCCTCAAAAATTGCGATGAGCTACCCTTTTTTGTTGTTCATGTTATTTTTTGTTGCAACCCACCCTTTACTGTTTTTGAGTTCAACGCTTTTTAGTATTCTTGTTCTATCTACCTTTCCGGTTATTTTCTATGCAAAACGATATGACTTATCAGAATCGTTCTGGGCTTATTCATATAGTATACTATACACTTTTGGACTATTCTGGATTACACCTTACTCAATTGCCACAGTTAAACGAAGAGGGTGGTTGACACGTGGTTTACCAGAAAAAAAGTAGCTGTAACAAAATATTGAATCAGTATGTTTTTTAAGCACTAAGGATTCCATTCTTTGTGGAACTGCTTTAAAAAACCTAGCATGTACTGATGGCGTTCCTCGGCCAATTTTTTACCGGTTGTGGTGTTCATTTTTTCTTTGAGCAGAAGCAATTTTTCATAAAAATGATTAATTGTGGGAGCATTGGACCTTTTATATTCCTCTTTGGTCATGTTCAAATTTGGGGAAATCTCTGGGTTATGAAGTTCCCTGTTCTTATAGCCGCCATAATTAAATGCGCGCGCAATGCCGATTGCGCCAATGGCATCTAAGCGATCTGCATCCTGTACTACTTTCAACTCTATTGAAGAAAACACTTTTTGGTTTTTTTCTAGACTATTTTTAAAAGATACATGTTTAATAATTTCGATGATATGGTTAATGGTCTCTTGGTCAACTTTCAGAGTATTTAAGAAATCATAAGCCATTTTAGGCCCTATGCTTTCATCTCCATTGTAGAATTTTGGGTCCGCAATATCATGCAAAAGAGCCGCTAACTTTACAACCAAAGCATCTACTTTTTCATGTTTGGATATGAACTTGGCGGTATTGAAAACACGTTCAATGTGAAACCAATCATGACCTCCTTCAGCATTTTCAAGAGTTTCCTTTACAAAAGAGATGGTGTGTTCTAAGATTTCTGAGTCTGTCATGAATTAACTTTAATGCCCGCTGAAACAATCCCCTCCAGTTTTGTAATAAGCTCATCTAAATTCCCGTCATTCTCAAGGGGTTTGTGCACAGTATGGGTAATATGGGCACCTAGACCCATGGGAAATTTTCCAAAGCGAAGCATTTTCCAAGAATTATTGATGGTTAAGGGAACTATAAGAGAAGAAGGAGACTTTTTCATTAACATTTTTAACCCTGTTGGCCTAAAAGGTTTTGGCCTTCCATCCCTGCTTCGGGTACCTTCTGGAAAAATAACGGCACTACGATTATGTTTTTCAATATAGGACCCTAATTTCCCAATTTCCATTATGGCTTGCTTTGCATCTTTTCTGTCGATCAGAACCGAACCACCGTGTCTTAGGTTATATGATACACTTGGAATTCCTTTTCCCAATTCCTTTTTGCTTACAAACTTTGGATGATGTTTTTGCATATACCAGATAATAGGGGGAATATCATACATACTTTGATGATTGGACACAATGATAAGAGGCCTGTCTGTTGGTATATTGTGTTTATTTTCAAATCTATAGCGCGTTCCAAGGACCTTGGTGCATCGCATTAAAAACCAGTTTAAAATAGCCACGCTACGTCTATGCGCATCATAACCCAGAAGGTTAAGACACAGCCATTGTATAGGATGAAAAAAAATCAGCACTAACCCAAATAGGATGAAAAAAAGTAAGGTCAGAGGGTAAGAAATCAACTTTTGCACGGTCACATTCTTTTGTAAAGCCAATTTGGCAAAATCTTGACAATTATGGCGATTAATTGCCATCTTTTTGTAATATAGACCCTATCTTTTTTTCTACTGATGGCTAAAAAAATTTGATTGGCTGCTTTTTTGGGTGAAGCTACCCAAAATTGTCCATCGCCTTTTGCCATTGCCGTGTTAACAAATCCAGGGCGAACATCGGTGAGGGTGATATCCATTTTCAACTTCTTCGCTTTTTGACGGAGCCCTTCCAAATAATTGATTTGATATGCCTTGGAAGCATTGTAAGCCGGAGCAATGGCACTTCCTCTTAATCCACCTATTGAGGTTATTGCAACAACATGTCCATTTCCTTGTTTTTGAAAAAGCTTGAAGGCCCACCCCATTATTTTGGAGAAAGCAACTACATTCAAGGTATTGGTCATTTTTTCAATGTCGTACACAAGTGCTTCATTAAGGTCTCCTGTTCCGGATGAGAAGATGAGTAGGTCTAAGCCCTCCAATTTTTCAATTAATTGCTCTAAGTGAATTGTCGCATGTTCTTCGGTGCAATCAAAAGCCATGGAAATAAAAGAACCAGGAGATTTTTGTTCTAGGGCTTTCAACAATGCTGAACGACGTCCGGTGATACCAACTTTGTAATTGTTTTTAGATAAGACAAGAGCAAGCTCCCTTCCAATACCGGAAGTTGCTCCAATAACAATTGCCTTTTTTATCATAATTGGTAAAAATAAAAAACCACCCCAAAATGAGGTGGTCCTAGATTCTTTTTCTAGTCAATTACTAGCAGAACTCGTTATAGGCTTCCATTAAATTTTCGGCAATCATTTCTGCAGGTCTACCTTCAATATGATGTCTCTCTATCATGTGTACCAATTCACCATCTTTAAACAATGCCATGCTTGGTGATGATGGGGGGAAAGGAACCATATGGTTTCTTGCGGTATTAACGGCATCTGTGTCAACCCCGGCAAAAACGGTTGCCAAATGGCTAGGTTTCTTATTGTTTTGCAAGCTTAGCTTGGCAGCAGGTCTGGCGTTGGCTGCGGCACAACCACAAACAGAGTTTACAACAACCAAAGTTGTTCCTTCCTGTTTTAGTGCATTTTCAACCGCCTCGCTTGTATATAATTCTTCAAACCCAGCAGAAGCTAGGTCAGCTCTCATAGGTTTTACCAATTCTTCTGGATACATAGTCTTATTTTTTATTTTGCATTCAAAGATACGGTTTTTGTCGTATTTTTTTCATCACCCTTAACACCGCTTAAGGGTTTCTTTCTTGGGCAAAACCCTATATTTGGGCTTTAAAAATTTTAAGGATGATCAAGTGGGCCGCTGCTTTCATTGGATTTTTTATTAGAGGATTTGTAGGCGCTATAATTGGCTTTTTTGTTGGAAGCCTTCTGGACGGTTTGGGGGGCAACAATAAACGTGGCGGAAATACAGTTTTCCAAGATTTCACCCGTCAATCGGTTTCTCCGGCAGATTTTGAACTGAACTTGCTATCGCTATGTTCAATTGTTATTAAGGCAGATGGGCAAGTAAGTCAGCGGGAATTGGATTATGTGCGACAATATTTTTTGAGCACATATGGAAAGGAAAAGGCAAATGCTATATTTCGAACTTTTAATGATGTAATCAAAAAAAGGGAAATCTCTGCACAGCGAATATGTTCATTTTTGGTACAACGCACTAGGTATGAAGTAAGACTGCAATTATTGCATTTTCTTTTTGGAATTGCTCAAGCGGATGGACAAGTAAGCAAAGCAGAGGTAGGCAAACTAAGAGAATTGGCAGGGTACTTAAGGGTTGGCCTACATGATTTTGAAAGTATCATGGCCATGTTCATAAAATCTGCAGATAACGCGTACAAGATTTTAGAAATAGAGAGAAGTGTTTCTGATGATGAAGTAAAAAAGGCCTATAGAACAATGGCAAAGAAGTATCATCCAGATAGGGTTGTAACGGATAACGAGGCCATTAAAAAGGGTGCTGAAGAAAAATTTAAGGAAGTACAAAAGGCTTACGAAACTATTCAGAAAGAAAGAGGAATTTCATAACAAACGAATATGCAAGAATTTTGGTTTTACATAGAATTGGGATTAAAACACGTGTTGGATTTTGGTGCGTATGACCATATCCTGTTTTTATCTGCTCTGGCCATTCCCTTTACGTTTAAGAACTGGAAAAAAGTAGTGATTTTGGCTACAATTTTCACCATAGCACATTGTACTTCATTGGCGCTGTCGGCATTTGGGGTGCTTACCGTTGATGTAGGGTTAATAGAATTTCTTATTCCGGTCACCATTACGCTAACAAGTCTGTTCAATTTGATCTATGTGTACAATGGGGATAAGAACGTGGGAATGTACCTGCACATATTAGCGACAGCTTTTTTTGGACTAATACATGGCTTCGGGTTCTCAAACTATTTTAAAATGTTAATGGCAGAAGAAGAAGATAAAGTGACACCGCTATTGGGATTTGCCACTGGAATTGAATTTTCACAAATTGCCATAATCCTCGCTATTCTGGCTATTGCCTTTTTAATTCAGGACTTGATTAAGGTGAAAAGGACGTATTTTATTGCCATAGCGTCCATTTTAATCATTTGCATTACAATACCGCTGCTCATTGCTACGTTTCCCAAGTAGGACGTTCGTTAAATTTAATCGAATAAGGTTGTAAGGGTCTTCCAAAGCAGGTATATTTATTTAAATATCTGGTTATTTGCCAAGTATGAAGGAGCGTAAACAAGAAAAGTACGATAAGGCCTATTTACGAATGGCGAAAGAATGGGGAAAACTCTCTTATTGCCATAGAAAACAGGTGGGAGCAATCATAGTAAAAGATAGGATGATTATATCAGATGGTTACAATGGAACACCTACTGGTTTTGAAAATATTTGCGAGGACGATGAAGGATATACCAAGTGGTATGTGCTGCATGCCGAAGCCAACGCCATTTCAAAAGTAGCGTCATCCACGCAATCCTGTGAAGGCGCCACATTATATATTACATTATCTCCCTGCAGGGAATGCAGTAAGTTGATACATCAATCTGGCATAAAACGTGTTGTATATCAGACCGCTTATAAAGATGATTCTGGATTAAAGTTCTTAGAACGTGCTGGAGTAACTACCCATCACTTACCTATTTTAGAAGAAATGGTATAACCCACCATTTAAGTTATGAAGAAAAAATATAGCTACATATTGCCTACACTAATCGCTCTTGCTATTGCTGTGGGAATTTTTATAGGAGGGAAACTGCATTTTGACGACACCCCAGAAAAATTGTTTTCTACCAATTCTAAAAAGGACAAGCTAAACAGGTTGATCGACTATATTGATTACGAATATGTTGATGAAATAAATACAGATAGTATTGTTGATGTTACCGTGAACAATATTTTAGGAAAATTAGACCCACATTCAGTATATATCCCGAAAAGTGAAATGAGGGAGGTATCTGAGAATATGAAAGGGGATTTTGTAGGTATAGGTGTTAGTTTTTATATGTACAAGGACACCATTACCGTTATTAGAACCATTAAGAATGGTCCAAGCTATATGAGTGGGATTAAACCGGGAGACCGAATATTGATTGCGGACAACGATACTCTTTTTGGGAAGAAAACACCAAATAATGTTGTTGTTTCCAAACTTAAGGGAAAGATTGGGACCAAGGTAGACCTAAAGGTATACCGAAAGGCCACAAATAGAACCTTGAACGTTACGGTAACCAGAGATAGAGTTCCCATTAAAAGTGTTGATGCCTACTATATGCTCTCCAGAGACATGGGGTACATAAAAATCAACCGTTTTGCAGAATCTACATTTGCAGAATTTAAAGATGCGCTCAGGAAACTTAAGTTAAGGGGGGCAGAAAAGCTAGTTCTAGATTTAAGGGATAACCCTGGGGGTTACCTCGGCATTGCAGAAAAATTGGCCGATGAATTTTTGGAAGATGATAAGCTTATTCTCTATACAAAGAATAAAAAAGGTAGAATAAAGAAGGCCTTTGCTACCAAAAAAGGTGATTTTGAGGATAAACCGGTCTATGTGTTGATCAACGAACGTTCGGCCTCTGCCAGTGAAATTATAGCAGGAGCTCTACAGGATAATGATATAGGCACTATCGTTGGAAGACGGTCTTTTGGAAAAGGACTGGTTCAAAGAGAAATGGATTTAGGAGATGGTTCTGCGGTCCGTCTAACCGTTTCAAGATATTACACCCCTACAGGACGTTCTATTCAAAAATCATACAAAAAAGGGCATAAAGACTACTATCAAACTTTTATGGAACGATACAGTAGTGGAGAATTGATTTCTGTTGACAGTATAAAAGTGGCAGATTCTTTAAAATTTAAAACTCCAAAAGGAAAGATTGTATACGGCGGAGGCGGCATTATTCCAGATGTTTTTGTCCCCATTGGCAGCAATGAAGAAGAAGCTATAGAGAGTATGGATGATACGTACGAGTTCTTTTCTAGATTCATTTTTGAACACTTGGAAAAGGACCGCACACGGTACTCCGACTTCACTAAAAATCAATTTTTGGACGATTACAAAATTGATGACATACTATTTGATGAATTCATTCAGTTTGTGTTGAACAGAAAAATAAAGCTGGACTTCTATGCCTATGAGGAAAAAATAAAGGCATACTTAAAGGCAAATATTGCAGAACAATTATTTTCTCCCAACCTATCGGCACAAATTAAAGGAAGTCATGATACAATGCTTGAAAAAGTCAAGGCATTGGACGCTGCAATTTTTGACCAATCTGAGGTAGGGGCTCTTAAACTACAAGATTAATCCTCCTTAAGCTTTTTGTCTATTTTTTTTGATGTCATAAAAATCAAGAGAAGAACTATAGCACATAAGGAAGCTATAATACCAATCAATGCAATGGTACTATCACCTTGTATAGGGTTTTTAAAATCCACTAATGTGACATTATAGGCAATTAACCCTAAGGCCAAAAAGATTAAAACGATACTAAATGTCTTGTTCATAAATAAGAAACATATTGTTAGTTCCCTAACATCTGATTAATGTTTGTGGCAAAGAGCTTTACCGCAATTGCCAAAAGGATTACCCCAAAAACTTTACGAATAACGCTAAGTCCATTCTTGCCCAAAAAGCGTTCTATTTTAGCACTGGACTTAAGAACAATATATACAAAGATAATATTAACTACAATGGAAACTATAATGTTTTCAACATGATATTCCGCCCTTAAAGCTAAAATAGAGGTTAAAGTTCCAGCTCCCGCAATCAAGGGAAAAGCAATGGGGACTACAGAGGCACTTTCCGGTTCATCATCCTTGAAAAGAGTAATGCCTAAAACCATTTCCAGCGCCAAAAAGAAAATGACGAACGCACCGGCCACTGCAAAAGAGTTCACGTCAATTCCAATCAAGCTCAGTATGCTTTCTCCAACAAAAAGAAAGGCCACCATAATGCAAGCAGCAACAATAGAAGCTTTTTCAGACTGAATATGACCTACCTTGCTTCTTAATGATATAATGATGGGGACACTGCCTAAAATATCTATAACAGCAAAAAGAATCATGCTCGCGGTTATTATTTCCTTTATATTAAAATTCATGGTGCTTTAAATATGTTTGCAAATTTACGTGTAAAAAGTGTGTTTGGATTTTATATAAATGCACAGAAAACATCAATTTTAGGTTTTAAATTACCTTTGCCCAAAAAGCAAAGAGCAATATGTTCCAAATAGGGAAAACCATAGTTTCTGAAGAGATCATAAGTAACGATTTTGTTTGCAATTTAAATGCCTGTAAAGGAGCCTGTTGTGTAGATGGAGAATACGGAGCTCCCTTGGAAGACTCTGAAACCGAAATTCTTGTGGACATCTTTAAAGATGTTAAACCTTATCTGCGACCAGAGGGCATAGATGCCATTATGGAACAAGGTGCATTTGTAAAGGGAGAGGATGGGGAATGGGAAACCCCTTTGGTTAATAAAAGCGAATGCGCATATGTTGTTTTTTCGGAGAGTGGAATTTCTAAGTGCGGATTGGAAGCGGCATACAATGATGGTGCAACAAAATGGAAGAAACCAGTTTCATGTCATTTGTACCCTGTAAGAACGCGAGAGTATTCAGAATTCACCGCTGTTAATTACCATAAGTGGGAAATTTGCGACCCCGCATGTAGTTTGGGAGAAGAATTGAAGGTTCCTGTGTACAAATTTGTAAAGGAAGCTTTAATTAGAAAGTTTGGGGAAGATTGGTACAAGGAATTGGAAGAAGTAGCTATGGAGAATACTAAACGGTAGGAATGTCCAATATTACTTTTGTTCCTCTGGGATTGCCGTTTTCATCGAACAAATCAACAATATCCACTTCAAAGTTGTTTTGGTAATCCTTGGAAAAGTTGGCTAGGCGCTCTTTGGTAATACGAATGCCAACAGATTTCCTTTTTAGCACTCTGTTTTCCTTATTGGTCTGTGCAGCACCTCGCCCCACGCCGTTATCTTCTATTTCTATAGATACATGATTGCGATTTTTCTTTTTGATATTCAAGTGAATGATTTTCTCACCTTCTTTGGGTGAAAGTCCATGCCACAGTGAATTTTCCAAAAAGGGCTGTAATGCCAAAGAAGGCATTTTTATGCTGTCTGGATTGATATTGCTATCCATCGAAATCTTGAAATCTATTTCATTGGAAAACCTTATGTTTTCAATATTCATGTATAGCTCAATAGTCTCTAATTCTTCGGCCAGAGTAATCTCTTTTACTGAGGACGCTTCCAGTATTTTTCGGATTAGTTTAGAAAACTTGTTTAAGTAATGTACAGCATTTTTTTGCTCGTTGTTTATGATGTAAAGTTTAATCGAGTTCAACGAGTTGAACAAGAAATGAGGATTCATTTGGCTGCGGAGCATGTTCTGTTCCAGGGTAAGAACTCTTTTCTCATTCTTGCTTTGGTATTGTCTATATAGAATATAAAGTATGGAAGAAATCAGCCCAACAATGAGTGCGCTTACCAACAGGGTGGTCTGGTTTTTTCTAAGCCTTAATCGCACAATTTCATTTTCCTTGGCCAGCACAGATATTTGATTGTTCTTTTTGTCGGCTTCATATCGTACAATGACGTCGTTCATGTACCTAAAATTGGTAGCGCTTGATATCTCATTATCATATTCATCTGCCTTTTTATAGTATTCATAGGCTTTTTTATAATTACCTCTTTCACGCTCAAAATCTGAAAGCTTTTGATAACCATAGAGAACATTGCTGGGCATGTTGTGGTTTTGTGCCATTTCCAGACCATCTTGAATGAACCTGCCGGCTTTATTAAAATTTCCCAGTTTGGTATGTGCCCATCCGGTATTGATAAATACTGCTGAGGTCACAAGAAAATCTCCTATTGACTTTGATTGCTCATGTAGCGGCTCTAAAAGGACCAAAGCAGCATAGGGCATATCTTGTTTAAGGTAAATTTGAGCTAAGCTGTTTTTGCATAAAACACGCCCAAAGTCCGAATTAATCTCTTCGTTATAGGCCAATGATTTTCTAAAGTTCTCAAGGGCGCCCTCCAAATCTCCTTTTTCCTCAAGGCAACCTCCAATATTTTGGTGGTTGATGGCCAAGCCTAATTTATTGCCAAGCTCTTCCTCAAACTTAAGAGCTCGCTTAAACTGTGTTATGGCAAGGTCATACTGTTCCAGAGATCGATATAGGAGTCCAATACAGTTAAGGGAAACATTTATACTTCTTTTAATATGGTGCGATGGATTCTCTACCTGTTCGGCCAATTCTAGGGCTTTTTGGTTATAGTCCAAAGCTGTTTTAATGGCATCTGTACGTCTATAAACAACACCGAGCATATTAAGACTTAATACCTCTAATTCAATATTATTGGCTTTTTCCGAAATTTCTAAGGCCTGTTGATGAAGGTCTGCGGCATTTTTAAACTGAGAAATATTTCTATACTTAGACCCCATTTGATTAAGGGCATATGCCTGTCCTTCTAGATAGTTTTCTGTTTGGCACAAATTTGCAAAATAACGTAACAGTGTGGTATCTCTTTTTTCAGACTTTAGTTCCGTGTCCAATGTGAGATAAGTTTTAGGCTTCATTTGAACAAGCCTTTGAGCTTTATTTTTAAATGTTTCTGGAATTTCTTGTGAGAAGATGCAATATGGAACCAGAAAAAGGAAAAAAAATAATCCTATAATATTTTTTTGTGGATGTAGATTTTCGGTCTTTATAGCTTGTTTTTTAAACACAGGTGTCTTGGGAAGTTATAGCATATCCAAAAAGTCAGATTTCTTTTGCCTAGAAACGGGAATTTTGTGGTTGGATTCCAAAACCACATAACCGTCTGTTTTGAGAAACTCTTTTATTTTGTTTAAATTGATGATATAGGAATTGTGTATTCTAAAAAAGCTAGTATCTGGTAAAAGATTATTTACTTCTTTTAGCTTTTTTGTCAATAAAATTTTTTGGCCATCACTTAAAAATATTGTGCTGTAGTTTCCATCAGATTCAGCATACAATATATCATCACTATTTAGAAACAATAATTTTCCATCTGTATTTATTGTTATCTTTTTACTATGGGATTCCGCATTAAAGTTCAACAAGATTTTTTCCAATTTGTCTATAGTCAAATTTTTGGTATTGTACTTTTTTATTTTGGAAATGGTTACCTGAAGGTCATCTGTGTCAATAGGCTTTAAAAGATAATCAATAGCCTCGTTTTTCAAAGCTTGGAGTGCGTATTGATTATAGGCCGTGGTAATAACAACGGGAAAATCTTTGTTTTTTAGATTTTTTATGAACTGGAAACCATCCATTGCGGGCATCTCAATATCTAAAAAAAGGCAGTCTGGTGTATTGCGTTCAAGATAATCCAGAGCTTCATGAGCATCTGTAAAAGACGCAATTATGTCAACTTCATCACTCAGGTTGGTCAGTTCCCAACTTAAGCTTTGTAAAGCCTTTACCTCATCATCTACAATAACTGCTTCTAACATTCTTTATATTATCAAATTCAAATTTAGGATTATTCTGTATAAGGTATTTAAAAATATGTGCTAATGGACATTTAGCGCTTATAATTGGTAAAAAAAGGAACGTAACAAGATTTTGTGGAACAGTTCCTAACCAAGAACCCCGCATTCCAACAAGCTATAGATGAGCAAGAAAGTCAAAAACCATTTATACATAAAATGTAACCGATTATACATACAAGGTCCAGAGGAACCTATTCTTTTATAATTTGGCTTTATCAAAAATTAAGAAACAACCTTAAATGATACTCCAATGAGAAAATGTGTTGTATTATTCGTGATTTTGATATTTGCTCTAATATTCGCTGCTGTGTTAGAGAGCAAAGAATTAAAAATGCAGTCAGATTGGGACAAAGTGGTCAACGTAGACTAGAATGTTTCAACAGCACAAGTTCATATACATTACCAACAAACAAACGTACGGCCAGGCAACCAACCTCTTGATTTTAGAAACTGCTTGCAAAATAAAATGTTCAGCGATATCAAGGTTTTGAGTTTTGGTTTTGGGTTTCGGGGGAACTACCTAAGATTAAGGCACATTCCAAGGTTAAAGCTGAAAGTGGCCGTACTGTTTGGTAATGCAGTACTATAAAGTAGCTTTAAGAGCAAATTTTCATAAAAGATTAAGACCAAAAAGTATATTACAATATACTTTTTGGTCTTTTTTGTTATTGTTGAATCTTGACAAAAAAACTTCAATTGAGCCGTAATCCCAAAATCCCAAGGAACATCACTTGCGAACCTAGATTTCAACATGTTGTGTTAAAAACTTTACACTCGTTTTAATAAAACAAACTTTACAATCTGGTTACATTTTTGAATCTTTGTTAGCCCTATTCACAAGGAAGTTTCCTTTCCAAATTATAAATTTTGTAACTAGTAATTATGTCAGCAGCCATTGAGCCTATTTTAGAAGAAAATGAAGATAGATTTGTAATATTCCCAATTAAACATCATGATCTTTGGGAATGGTACAAAAAATGTGAAGCTTGTTTTTGGACTGCTGAAGAAATAGACCTTCATGAAGATTTGACGGACTGGAACAATAAGCTGAATGATGACGAGCGTTATTTTATAAAGCACATACTTGCGTTTTTTGCTGCATCTGATGGTATTGTAAATGAGAATTTGGCAGAAAATTTTGTTAGCGAAGTACAATATGCCGAAGCAAAGTTTTTCTATGGATTTCAAATTATGATGGAGAATATTCATTCAGAAACATATTCTTTGCTAATAGATACGTATGTGAAAGATGAAAAAGAGAAAAATGTTCTTTTCAAGGCCATAGAAAACTTTCCTGCCATCAAAAAGAAAGCAGATTGGGCATTGAACTGGATAGAGTCTCCAAGCTTTGCAGAAAGATTAATCGCTTTCGCAGCAGTTGAGGGTATTTTCTTTTCAGGTGCTTTCTGCTCCATTTTCTGGCTTAAGAAAAGAGGTCTAATGCCAGGGCTTACATTTTCTAATGAGTTAATATCTAGAGATGAAGGAATGCACTGCGATTATGCAGTTCATTTACATAACAAGCATTTGATCAATAAAGTGCCAAAAGAGCGAATCACTGCAATTTTAACTGATGCGCTTAACATTGAAAGAGAATTTATCACTGAGTCACTTCCAGCAAGTCTTATTGGAATGAACTCAAAACTAATGACACAGTACCTAGAGTTTGTAACAGATAGGTTACTCGTAGAATTAGAATGCGAAAAAGTATACAATGCCACCAACCCGTTTGATTTCATGGACATGATTTCGCTTCAGGGCAAAACGAACTTCTTTGAAAAGCGTGTCTCCGAATATCAGAAAGCAGGAGTGTTGAACAAAGAAAAAGATGAAGACGCACAAAAAATCAGTTTCGATGCTGATTTTTAGATTGACCAACCTTTAAGAAAACACTGCCCCATCGTGTTTTCGCCATCTTAACCTAAGTGCGTTGGAGTATTCCATCGCCAATTAAAATGTATGCTGGTATAACCAACAAACGTATCACTTAAATAATTGTAGCCACATGTATGTAGTAAAAAGAGACGGAAGAAAAGAGCTGATCATGTTCGATAAGATCACGGCCAGAGTAAGAAAATTGTGTTATGGTCTTAACGGACTGGTAGACCCACTAAAAGTAGCTATGCGTGTCATAGAGGGGCTTTATGATGGTGTCACCACATCCGAATTGGATAATTTGGCAGCAGAGATTGCCGCCACCATGACCACTACGCATCCTGATTATGCAAAATTGGCTGCTCGCATCTCAGTCTCCAATCTACACAAGAACACTAAAAAATCCTTCTCGGAAACCATGAAGGATTTGTACGAATACGTAAACCCCAGAACCGGTAAAGAGGCACCACTTTTATCCGATGAGGTGTATGAGGTAATTTCCAAAAATTCTGAAAAATTGGATTCAACCATTATTTATAACCGTGATTTTGGCTACGATTACTTCGGTTTTAAAACATTGGAACGTTCATACTTGTTAAAATTAAATGGTAAAATAGCAGAACGCCCGCAGCATATGTTGATGCGCGTTTCCATTGGTATCCATTTAAATGATTTGGATTCAGCCATAGAGACCTATGAGCTTATGTCCAAAAAGTACTTTACTCATGCGACACCAACATTATTCAATTCCGGTACACCTAAACCACAGATGTCCTCTTGCTTTCTTTTAGCAATGAAAGATGACAGTATTGATGGTATTTATGATACATTAAAGCAAACAGCAAAAATTTCGCAATCCGCGGGAGGGATAGGTCTTTCTATTCACAATGTTAGGGCTACAGGATCCTATATTGCGGGAACCAATGGTACTTCTAACGGAATTGTCCCAATGCTGCAGGTATTTAATGATACGGCTAGATATGTGGATCAAGGTGGCGGAAAACGAAAAGGAAGTTTTGCAATCTATATGGAACCATGGCATGCAGATATCTATGAATTCCTTGATTTGAAAAAGAATCATGGAAAAGAAGAAATGCGAGCACGGGATTTATTCTATGCCATGTGGATATCTGACCTTTTCATGAAAAGAGTAGAAGCAAATGAAGAATGGACATTAATGTGTCCAAATGAATGCCCAGGGCTTTTTACTCATCATAGTGAAGAGTTTGAAGAATTATATTTAAAATACGAAGCTGAAGGAAAAGGCCGTAAAACGGTAAGAGCACGTGAACTTTGGGAAAAAATATTAGAATCTCAAATTGAAACTGGTACGCCCTATATGTTGTACAAGGATGCTGCTAATCGTAAGAGCAACCAGAAAAATTTGGGAACCATCCGTTCTTCTAACTTATGTACAGAAATTTTGGAGTACACCTCTCCAGACGAAATAGCGGTATGTAACTTGGCTTCCATCGCGCTGCCCATGTTCATAAAAAATGGGGAGTTTGACCACAAAGAATTGTTTAAGGTTACAAAAAGGGTGACCAAGAACTTGAATAAGGTAATAGATAGAAACTACTATCCGGTTAAGGAAGCTGAAAATTCCAATATGCGCCATAGACCAATTGGTCTTGGAGTTCAGGGCTTGGCAGATGCGTTTATCATGTTACGATTACCTTTTACGAGTGATGAAGCCAAAAAACTGAATCAAGAGATATTTGAGACCCTATATTTTGCTGCAGTTACGGCTTCTATGGAGCAAGCAAAAGAGGATGGACCATATTCTTCCTATAAGGGTTCTCCAATTGAACAAGGGGAATTTCAACATAACCTTTGGGGCATTAAGGACGAAGAGCTGTCTGGACGTTGGGACTGGGCTAAATTGAGAAAAGAAGTTAAGAAAAATGGAGTGCGCAACTCCTTATTGGTAGCTCCAATGCCAACTGCATCTACTTCTCAAATACTTGGGAACAATGAGTGTTTTGAGCCATATACTTCTAACATTTATACGAGAAGAGTACTTTCTGGTGAGTTTATTGTGGTAAACAAGCACCTGTTGGAAGATTTGGTAAACCTAGGCCTTTGGAACGAAAACATGAAACAAGAATTGATGCGTGCTAACGGATCTATTCAACATATAGAAACTATTCCGCAGGAAATTAGAGAACTGTACAAGACCGTTTGGGAACTTAGCATGAAAGATATCATTGACATGAGTAGACAGCGGGGCTATTTTATTGATCAAAGTCAGTCTTTGAACTTGTTCATGGAGAATGCAAATTATTCCAAGCTTACTTCTATGCACTTTTATGCTTGGAAAAGTGGACTTAAGACAGGAATGTATTATCTAAGAACCAAGGCTGCGGTAGATGCTATCAAGTTCACGTTGGACAACACCAAGAAGAAAGAAGTTCCTATTAGTGTAGCTGCAGAAGCAGAAGTTGTGGCGGCAACACCTAAGGCTGCAGAAGAACTTAAGGTAGAAGCTTCGTCTGCAGGTCAGCAAGAAGTGGACATACAGCCCATGACAGCCGAAGAGATGAAAGAAATGATTGCACGGGCCAAAGAAGGCCAAGCGGACGATGACTGCTTAATGTGTGGATCGTAGTTTGTGCTGAACTTATCAGCATGTGATAGTGTTTATTGAACAAATGCCTCGGGAAAGTTCACCCCACATAGAACAACTTCCGAGGTATTTTTCTGAATTAGAAATTCAATAAAAAAAGCCCCTTTTAAGGGGCTTTTTTAATAATTTTTCAAGGTTCTATAAAGACCAGGCCTTACCTTGGGTGAGGGTTTGCTCATCTTCACAGGCTATATATTCACCAGGAATAGGGAGGTAAGCTAGAACTTCTTCACCAACGTATTCCGAAGTTTTATAAGACCAAATAGAAATATCTCTTAAAGAATTGGCAAAGCTGTAGCATGAAATCTCCTCATCCAATACAGCGCTTCCGTCGTTTTTTTCAACAGCCATAAAGTAGGCTTCTAAAGCTTTTTCATGGGCTTCTTCTACTTCATCTGTTCTTTTCTTTAGATACGTTGCAAAAACAGGCTCTAAATCTTCTTCATCCAATTCTGAAAGTGCCTCTTTTTGGGCTGAAGCTAAAACCTTATTTGTAAAATTGTTCATTCCCATCTTAAGAAAATCTTGATGTTCTATAGGAAGCACTTCATTTGCAAACTTATCTATGAACATATGCACATTTACTTCCGTAGCGGAAGGAGTGTCAGTTTTGGGCAATAAGATATCTACAAGTGTATGCATGACCGTTCCTTCATCTTTAGAAAAGAATTCAGGTGTCCAATCCAATACTTTTTTGCTACTGCAACTTTGTACTATTCCCAAAAGGGTTGGAGCAGCGACAGTATAGCCAAAGGCCAACCCCATATTTTTAAGTGCGACTCTTCTTTCCATTATATGTTTCCTTTTTTAAGTTCTTGTGCTGCATGGTTGGCAGCTCTTGCTGTAAAAGCCATATAGGTCAATGATGGGTTTACACAACTTGCAGATGTCATAAAGGCACCATCAGTTACATAAACGTTTTTAACGGCATGTACTTGGTTGTATCCGTTCAACACAGAAGTTTTAGGGTTTCTACCCATTCTGGCAGTGCCCATTTCATGTATTCCTAAGCCTAAAGCGTAAGTTTCATCATAAGTTTCAACATCACGTACACCAGACTTTTCAAGCATTGATGCTGCTTGCTCCTGCATATCCTTACGCATGTTTAGCTCATTTTCTTTTATCTCGGCATCAAAAGTTACCGTAGGAAGACCCCATTGATCCTTTTGGTCATAGTCCAAGCTCATTTTATTTTCATGATAAGGCAAAATTTCTCCAAAGCCTAACATGTTCATATTCCAACCTCCTGGTTTAAGTATAGCATCTTTAAGCTCTTTTCCATGGGAAACTTCTGCAATGGCGGCTTCATAATCACCTCTTCCGGCACCACCTTGATATCCGTAGCCTCTGGTAAATTCTTTCATATTACTACTGCCTCCCAAGTTCCTAAAACGGGGAACATAAATTCCGTTCGGCTTTCTTCCTTTGTAATATTTGTCTTCAAAACCATCTACTTTACCTCTAGCACCGGCCTTGAAATGATGATCCATAATATTATGACCCAATTCTCCTGAATCGTTACCCATTCCATTAGGGAACCTATCTGATTTAGATTGCATTAAAATAGAAGTGGATGCAATGGCAGAAGCACAAAGGAAAATTACCTTGGCCTTGAATTCAAATTCTTCTTTGGTAACACGATCTATAACTTTGACCCCAGTTGCTTTTTTTGTGTCTTGATCGTAGATTACCTCATGTACAATGGAATCTGGACGAAGGGTCATGTTGCCGGTACGTTCCGCAGCAGGTAGTGTAGAAGAGTTGCTGCTAAAATATGCGCCAAAAGGACAACCTCTTACACATCTGTTTCTAAATTTACAAGAGCTACGGTTTAGGCCGTCAAATTTTTTATCACTGTTAATGTGGGCAACTCTACCTGCCGTAATAACACGACCATCAAAATTATCCGCAACACGTTCACGCACTTGTTGTTCCACACAATTTAATTCCATCATAGGTTCAAATTGCCCATCTGGCAATTGTGGCAAATTCAGTAATTCTCCTGAAACTCCTATATAACTTTCAACTTTATCGTACCAGGGAGCAATGTCCTTATATCTAACGGGCCAATCAACAGCAACACCTTCCTTTTTATTCGCCTCGAAATCAATTTCACTCCAGCGGTAGCTATGACGGCCCCACAATAATGATCGTCCACCTACATGATATCCTCGCATCCAATCAAAACGTTTTGTTTCATTATAAGGATGGTCTATGTCATCTACAAACCAGAAATGATGAGGAGCTTTTACGGTATAACCAGTTCGGGCTTGTTTCTCTTGTCTTGCCATCTTTTCTGGGGACAATTCTCCATTATTTGGAAAATCCCAAGGGTCTAAATTTGCCGTGGGGTAGTCAGTAATATGATTTACCATACGACCGCGCTCCAAGACCAACGTCTTTAGTCCATTTTCGCATAGTTCTTTAGCAGCCCAACCACCACTAATGCCCGTTCCCACTACAATGGCATCATATGATTCCTGCTCTTCGTTGTAATAAAATTTACTCATTTAATAGGATTGTTTATTCCATAAATGTATTAATTATTAAATTAATTTTCTACATTTAATCCCTATGTTTATTGAGAATTCGTTACTATAACGTTGTAGTTTTTTAATTCTATTTAATATTATACAATTTGCCCTTATGAAGAGAAGGAATTTTATTCAAAATGGTGCCCAAGCTGGAATTGCAGTCTCACTGTTGGGTGCATATGCATGTAAACAAAGCAAGAAAAAAGAAATAACAGATACGGAAATGCCAGAAGAAACACCAGCCATACCAGAGCAAATATTCAAGCTTTCGTTGGCACAATGGTCCATTCATCGAATGATTAGGGAAGAGGGCTTAGATCCCTACCAATTTGCTGAAAAAGCCAAGGGCTGGGGATTTTCTGGTTTGGAATATGTAAGTCAGTTATATGAGGATGAACTTAAGGCTGCTGATTTTTCCAAAGAAGCTATGGACAAATTCGTAGAAAAATCAAAAGCAGAGAGTGAAAAACATGGCTTGGAGAATCTGATTATCATGATTGATCATGAAGGAGATTTGTCCGCTGCGGATGAAACAGAAAGAAAAGCTGCGGTAGAAAATCATTTTAAGTGGGTAGATGCTGCAGCGGCTTTAGGATGTCATTCCGTTAGAGTGAACTTAATGGGCAGCAAGATAGCCGAAGAATGGACTCCGGCATCTATTGATGGACTTTCCCAACTCTCTAGCTATGCTAAGGATAAAAACATTAATGTGATTGTTGAAAACCACGGAGGATTTTCTTCAGATGCAACCATGCTGGTTGAGGTTATAGAAAAAGTGAACCTCCCTAATTGTGGAACGCTTCCAGATTTTGGCAACTTCTGTACCAAAAGAGAAGATGGATCATATTTTGATACTGCTTGTATTGAAGAATACGATAGATATAAAGGAATAAGTGAACTAATGCCATACGCTAAAGCTGTAAGTGCCAAGTCCCACGATTTTGATGATCAAGGTAATGAGACACATACAGATTATGAACGAATGATAAAAATCATTAAAGACGCAGGATATTCAGGGTACGTTGGAGTAGAATATGAAGGAGACCAGCTTAGTGAGGAAGAAGGAATAATCGCCACGAAAAATTTGTTAAACAAATTGCTTGATCTGTCTGCATAAAACATTGGGTTTATGAAGGGATTTTTACACCAACATTTTGATTACAATTTCTATTGCAACAAAAAGCTCATTGAGCAATGTATGGCAATGGGGAACACTTCGGAAAAGTGTATAAAATTATTTAGCCATATTTTAAATGCCCACCATATATGGAATCATAGGATAGTGGGAAAGCCAATTGATTTTAGTGTTTGGCAAGAACATAAGGTTGAAAGTTGGGAGGATATCCATTATGATAACCAAAGAACCTCTTTTGAGATCATCACCAATGCGGATGATTTTACCAAAAGAATAGATTATGAAAACAGCGAGGGAAGAACCTTTGCCAATGAGCTCAAGGATATCCTGTTCCATATAGTAAACCACTCCACTCACCATAGAGGACAAATTTTGATGGATTTTCGCATGGCCGGAATTGAGCCAGAACCTTTAGATTATATTTTATACAAAAGATAACTCATTTATGAGCACAAAAATCAAGTTCCAATTATCCTTTATGATGTTTTTAGAATTTTTCATCTGGGGAGGCTGGTTCGTTACTTTAGGACCTTTTTTGGGAAATAATTTGAATGCATCAGGGGCCGAGACGGCAATGGCATATTCCACACAGTCCTGGGGAGCAATTATAGCGCCATTTATTATAGGCTTGATAGCAGATAGGTATTTTAACGCAGAACGTATTTTAGGAGTTTTGCATATTTCTGGTGCGATATTGATGTACCTTATGTATGGAGCTGAAGATTTTACAGTTTTTTATCCCTACGTATTGGGTTACATGATTTTATATATGCCCACCTTGGCTTTGGTAAATTCAGTTGCTTTTAATCAAATGAAAAACCCATCAAAAGAGTTTCCATACATTAGGGTGTTTGGCACTATTGGATGGATTTTGGCAGGTTGGATAATTAGCTTGGCTTTTAAATGGGATTCGATTGAAAATATTGAGTCAGGGTTTTTGAAAAACACTTTTCTAATGGTGGCTATTGCTTCAGCAATCTTGGGACTATTTAGTTTTTCACTTCCAAAAACGCCACCCAAGGTTGGAACCGGTGAAAAAAGAACCATTGGTCAAATACTGGGATTGGATGCTTTAAAACTTTTAAAGGATAGAAACTTTTCTGTGTTCTTTTTATCCTCAATTTTAATATGTATTCCTTTAGCATTTTATTACCAGCACATCGGAACTTTTTTAACGGAATCGAATGTCGAAAATTCTACGGCTTGGGCATCTTTAGGCCAATTTTCCGAAATCTTTTTCATGTTACTACTTCCCTTCTTTTTTAGGAAATATGGATTTAAAAAAACTATTTTGGTAGGAATGTTGGCATGGACAGTTAGGTACTTGCTCTTTAGTTTTGGTGATTCTGGAGAACTATTTTTCATGCTAGCTATAGGAATTGCCCTTCACGGTATCTGTTATGATTTCTTCTTTGTGTCCGGCCAAATTTATACCGATTCAAAAGCTGGAGAAGAATATAAAAGCTCTGCTCAAGGCCTAATAACTTTGGCAACCTACGGGGTAGGTATGTTGATTGGATTTTGGGTGGCTGGGAAAATCTATGATAAATTTATACAAGCGGATGGCACTGCTTTATGGGAAAACGTTTGGGTATATCCGGCAGGATTTGCCTTAATTGTTTTTTTACTGTTCGCATTGGTTTTTAAAAATGAAAAAATAGAATATAAAAATTGAACCAAATAGATAACTAACCAAATACATTTTGATGGAAAATATTAATAAGAATAGACTTTTTGTTGCTTCCTGTGTTGCCCTCTTGGTAACGGCAATGACCTTTGCAATAAGGGCAAGATTAGAAACTGTTTTCGGACCAGAAGGTGTGGGTCTTACTTTGGAACAAATAGGATGGGCGTTTACACCTGCTTTTTGGGGTTTTACAATTGCCATGATAGTTGGAGGACCCTTGGTGGATTCCCTAGGCATCAAAAAAATAACCTGGATAGCTTTTATTACCCATGCTATTGGTATCATATGGACAATATTGGCAAAGGATCAGACTTCGTTGTTCTTGGCCACACTTTTTGTAGGGATAGGCAATGGAATGGTGGAAGCAGCGCTCAACCCAATGATTGCCTCCATGTATACCAAGAATAAGACAAAGATGTTGAATCGTTTTCATGTTTGGTTTCCAGGGGGAATAGTAATAGGTTCTTTGGTAGGCTGGTTAGTGATGGATGTCATGGGACTTGGATGGCAGGTAATGGTAGGAGTGTTGTTTATTCCATTAATTGTCTATGGTTTTATGTTTTTGGGACAAAACTTTCCGGTTACCGAACGCGTACAAATGGGTGTCAGCAACAATAAAATGATTGCCAGTTTAGGCAAGCCATTGTTCATTTTTATGGTCTTGTGTATGTTTTTGACTGCAGCTTCAGAGCTGGGAACAACGCAACGCATAGAATCATTGCTAAAAGAATCCGTTGCAGTGCCGTTATTGGTGCTAGCATTTATAAACGGTATCATGGCGTTAGGACGTGCCTTTGCAGGAAAGGTCATTCATAAATTACAGCCCGCAGGTATGCTATTATTTTCGGCAGTATTTACATTTATAGGACTTTGGTTGTTAACTATTACAAGTGGGGGGATGACTTTTGCGGCGGCAGCAGTTTTTGCGGTCGGAGTTACGTTCTTCTGGCCAACTATGCTTGGTTTTGTTGCAGAATACCTTCCTGAAACTGGAGCTTTGGGACTGTCCATAATGGGTGGAGCTGGAATGCTTTCAGTATCAGTGGTTTTACCTGTAATGGGTAATTTAATGGATAATGCAAGTGCAATAGAAGCACTAAGAACAATGTCCATATTACCAGCGATTTTGATTGTTGCCTTCATTGGGCTTTATATATATATGAAGAAAAGAAAAACAGAAACAGCTTAATACTGATTTAAAAATGCCAAAAAAAATAAGACTAGGAATTATTGGAGGGGGAGGTGATTCCCTTATTGGAGTCCTCCATAGAGTTGCCTCTTTCATCAATGATAATTATGAGATTGTAGGAGCCGTATTCAACCCAGATTATGAGCACAATATTGCTTTCGCCAAAGAGATTGATGTGCCTACCAATAGAATATATAAGGACTTTGACACGCTTATTGAGGAAGAATTAAAACTTCCGGAAGATGAACGTATTCAGGTCTGCTCAGTATTAACACCCAACTTTTTGCATTTTCCAATGGCCAAGAAGCTTTTGGATAATGGCTTTCATGTTATCTGTGAAAAACCAATGACCATGGACTATGAGGAGGCCAAAATCCTTCAAGAAGCCCATAGAAACTCTGGCAAGGTGTTTGCCTTAACCCATACCTATACTGGCTACCCCATGGTGAGACAGATGAGGGAAATGATCAAAAATGGAGAATTGGGGAAAATTCATAAAGTAGATGCCAGATACTATCAAGGATGGATAAATACGGTAATCCATGATAAGGAAAAACGTTCTTCCGTTTGGCGTTTAGATCCCACAAAGGCAGGAATAAGTTCATGCATGGGAGATATTGGAGTGCATGCGTTTAACATGGTCGAATTTACAACAGGACTACAGGTTAAATCGTTGTTATGCGATTTCAATTACCTGTATGAAGACAATCAAATGGACGTGGACGGAACCGTTCTTATTCGAATGGGAGAACATGTAAAAGGAGTGATCAGGGGGAGTCAAGTTGCCACAGGAGAGGAGAATGGGCTGGCAATTGCCATTTATGGAGAGAAAGGAGCTTTAAGATGGGAACAAGAGAAGCCAAATTTCCTTTATAAAATGAGTGATACTGAACCGGTTCAAATATATAAGCCTGGACATGCATACAATTCTGAACTCTCTTTAGGAGCATCAAAAATGCCACCTGGCCATCCAGAGGGAATTTTTGATTCCATGGCAAATATTTATTTGGGAGCTGCAAAGGCCATAAGAGGAGAGCAATACAATGATGGTGAATTCCCAACCATGGAAGATGGTGTTAGAGGTATGAATTTTATTGAAGGTACCGTAGCTTCGCACAAACAAGGCAATGTTTGGGTAGAAATGGACTAATTATTACAATTTTCTCCAAAGAAGATTTTAATGGCCGCACTTGGCGGCCATTATCTTTGAAAGATTTTCTCGAACCGTTCAAAAACAACTATCATACTTTCTAACGGGGTTCTGTTAAACTCGGAAAGTTCTCTGGTATAATAATCCCAATGGGTCTTTTTCCAATGTTCTATACTTTTATCTCCTTCACCTTCCAACCGTGCATGTTCAGAATGAACTGCAAAGTAGGGAACCAACTTTACTGAGGTGGTTCTGATAATACATTTGGCTTTTCCAGACCAGTCCGTGACTACTGTAAAATCTCCGATTTTTGGCAATTCTTCCTTGCGCAGCTGCATTGCAAGCAACGAATGAGAGGTGGCACGTTTAACATCTTTACAAACTAAGTCGACACAAGTATTGGCGTCCTTTTCATTGTCACAAAAGTGTATCACTTTTGGTGCGTCTTCAGAGGCAAATTCTAGATGGGCGTCTAGAAAATCACCCCAGAGATTTCGGGCAGAAGCGTTTTCCATAGTAGGTATTTAAGAAAATTTATGTTGTTTAAATTGTTCAGCAGCATGATTGGCCGCTCTGGCTGTAAAAGCCATGTAGGTCAGTGAGGGGTTAACACAGCTGGCAGAGGTCATAAAGGCGCCATCCGTAACATAGACATTGGGTACATCATGAACTTGATTGTGCTTGTTCAAAACAGAAGTTTTTGGGTCTTTTCCCATTCGGGCACCTCCCATTTCATGTATTCCCAAACCGGGACCTGTTTCGGTGTCATAAGACTGTACATTTTTAAAACCGGCAGCTTTTAGAATGGCTACAGCTTCTTCTTTTATGGCTTCTCGCATATGAAGTTCATTCTCTTTGAATTCAACATCAAAATCTAGTTGAGGCAATCCCCATTTGTCTTTTTTATCTTGACTTAAGGACACGCGGTTATCATGATGGGGAAGCATTTCACCAAAACCGGTCATGCCAATTTCCCAACCTCCGGGTTTTAGGATAGCTTCCTTAAGTGCTTTTCCATAACCCATTTCTGCTACCATATCGGACCAATGATTTCTGCTTGCACCACCTTGATATCCAAATCCTCTCAAAAACTCTTTTCTTTTAGTTTTTTCATCTAGGTTAACAAATCTAGGAATATAGAATCCATTTGGTCTTCTCCCTTTATAATATTTGTCTAGATGACCATCAACTTTTGCAGATGCTCCTAACTGGTAATGATGGTCCATGATATTTCTGCCTAACTCATCATGATTATTGCCCATTCCATTGGGGAATGTTTTGGATTTTGATTGGAGCAAAATCCCTACAGAAGCCATTGCAGAGGCGCATAAGAATACTATTTTGCCTTTAAATTCTAACTTTTCCTGAGTCTCTGCATCAATTATTTTTACTCCTGTTGCCTTCTTTTGTTTTTCATCATAGACAACTTCATGAACAATGGAGTTGGGTCGTAACGTCATATTGCCTGTGCGTTCAGCGGCAGGCAAAGTAGAGGAATTACTGCTAAAATAACCTCCAAACGGGCACCCTCTCCAACATCTGCTGCGATACTGGCAGGGTCCTCGACCTTCAAAAGCGGTTGTGTTTTCAGTAATATGGGCCGCCCTTCCAATGGTCAAAAGTCTACCATCTTCAAATTGTGTCCCCATAGCATTTTGCAGTTCTTTTTCTACGCAGTTCAACTCCATTGGTGGTTGAAATTGACCATCTGGTAATTGCTTAAGTCCCAACTTCTCACCACTGACACCAATATAAGACTCTACTTTATCGTACCACGGCGAAATATCCTTATAACGCACGGGCCAATCCACAGCAACACCTTCTTTTTTATTGGCTTCAAAATCAATATCGCTCCAACGGTAACTTTGTCTCCCCCATGTTAGCGATCTGCCACCAACATGATATCCCCTTATCCAGTCAAACCGCTTGGTTTCTTGATAAGGATGTTCCAAGTCGTTAACAAAAAAATGTTTAACATCTTCTTTCGGGGCCCACCCTAGACGACGTTGTTTTGGGTATTGTTGTAGTTCCTTGTCACTCAACTCACCTTTTAAAGGATAATCCCATGGATCATCGTTCATGGTTTTGTAATCTTGAATGTGCTTTACCATGGGTCCACGCTCCAAAACCAAGGTTTTCAGGCCATTTTCACAAAGCTCTTTAGCTGCCCAACCGCCACTTATCCCGGTTCCTACAACAATAGCATCATAAACAACATTTTCGTTCATTTTTGTACTGTTTTAATTGTTAGCTAATCCCTATATTTATGTCTTTCTACAGGAAAAATAATAACATCGTAGTTTTTTTCTTAAATATAGGCGATAAATCCTAAAACGTTAAGGATTTATCATTTCTTAAAAAATTGATTTAAATGAAAACAATTAAAGGACCTGCGGTATTTCTTGCACAATTTGTGGATGGTCAACCTCCATTTAACTCTTTGGATGGACTGTGCAAATGGGCTTCAGGCTTGGGGTACAAAGGAATTCAAATACCAACATGGGAAACATTCCTTATAGATTTGGACAAAGCGGCTGAAAGTCAAGATTATTGTGATGAGCTAAAAGGAAAAATAAATTCTTATGGATTAGAGATAACAGAACTTTCCACCCACTTGCAAGGGCAGTTGGTAGCGGTAAATCCCGCGTATGATATTATGTTCGATAATTTTGCTCCAGACAAGGTAAAGAACAATCCCAAGGCACGCACTGAATGGGCCGTTGAAACAGTAAAAAAAGCGGCAACGGCAAGTCGAAGACTGGGAATAAAGGCTCATGCTACTTTTTCAGGAGCGCTACTTTGGCACACTGCGCACCCATGGCCGCAGAGACCACCTGGACTGGTAGAAATGGGTTTTGCGGAGTTGGCCAAAAGATGGACACCTATTTTAAATCATTTTGATGAAGAAGGGGTGGATGTTTGTTATGAGATTCATCCTGGAGAAGATTTACATGATGGCGACACTTTTGAGCGTTTTTTGGAAGCTACGGGCAATCATAAGAGGGTAAACATTTTATATGACCCCAGCCATTTTGTATTGCAACAATTGGATTATATAGCGTATATAGATCATTATCATGAGTTTATTAAATCATTTCACGTAAAAGATTCCGAATTCAACCCAACTGGAAAAAAAGGTGCCTTTGGAGGATATAATGATTGGGGAGATCGCGCAGGAAGATACCGTTCTCTGGGAGATGGGCAGATTGATTTTAAGACCATTTTTTCCAAATTAACCCAGTACGGTTGTGATGTTTGGGCAGTCATGGAATGGGAATGCTGTATAAAAAGTCCTGAGCAAGGTGCGAGAGAAGGTGCTAAATTTATTCAAGACCATATTATTGAGGCTACGACCAAAACGTTTGATGATTTTGCTGGAGCGGAAACCGATACCAATAAACTTAAAAAGATACTGGGATTATGAAAAAATTAGTTTTGTTAACTGTAATGATCTTTGCTTTTGCTTGTAAGGAGAAGCCAAAAGAAAGTCCTAAAGAGGTTGAGGAAACCGCGGAAACAAAAGTGGAAGAAAAATCTAATTGGACGGTTTTGTTTGACGGGTCTTCTTGGGATGGATGGCACATCTATTCTGGAAGGAACATAGAAGAAGCTTGGAGCTTGGAAGATGGGGCTATGCTTTTGAACAAAACATCTGAACAGCGAAAGGATGGAGAGCGTTTCAACATTGTAACGGACAAGGAATACACCAATTTTGAACTTTCAGTGGAATGGATGGTAAATAGTGGAGCCAATAGCGGCATCATGTGGGGAGTGGTGGAAGACGAAAAATACCCAGAGCCATATACCACAGGACCTGAGATTCAAGTATTGGACAACATAGGTCATCCAGATGCAAAGAATGGAACTAACCACCAAGCAGGAGCACTTTACGATATGGTATCACCGTCTCAGAATGTGGTAAAACCTCTAGGGGAATGGAATCATTATCTAATTACCATCAACCATAAAGTCAATCAAGGCAGTGTGGTTTTAAATGGAGTCAAAATCGTAGAATTTCCTGTAAATGGAGAAGCTTGGGATGCAATGGTGGCCAATTCTAAATTCGCTACTTGGGAGGCCTTTGGGAAGTTTAAAACCGGAAAAATTGCATTTCAAGATCATGGAGAACCAATAGTGATTGGTTACAGAAATATTAAAATTAAAGAGCTATAACATATGTCCAAGTATTCCAATATCCTTTTCGTATTTTTTGCATTCGCTGTCACGTTTACCTTCGGTCAAGAAAAAGAACCAACCATACCTGAAGCCACGGAATTTTATGAGCCGGTTCCACCAAGGGTCATTCCGGGAAAAAATAATGCCGCTCCAAGTGATGCCATTGTGCTTTTTGATGGTAAAAACTTTGACCAATGGGTTAGTAGCGTAGATAGCACAACGGTAAAATGGCATTTAAATGCGGATGGGAGCATGTCTGTAAATGACAAGACCGGAAACATCCAGACAAAAAAGAATTTTGGGAGCATGCAACTCCATATAGAATGGAAATCCCCTGCCGAAATTCAAAGAGAAGGACAGAATAGGGCAAACAGTGGTGTTTTTATACAACAACGCTATGAGATTCAAGTGTTGGACAACAATGACAACCCAACCTATACCAATGGGCAAGTGGGCTCTGTTTATAAACAAGGCGTTCCATTGGCAATGGCCTCGGTCCCTACTGGAGAATGGAACACTTATGATATCATTTTTCATGCACCGGAGTTTAGTAGAGGAGGAAATATAGTAGAACCGGCAACGGTAACATTACTGCATAATGGTGTACTGGTTCAAGACCATTTTATAATAGAGGGAACAATCAAGTATATTGGTTGGCCTAAATACGAAGCGCATGGAAAAGCTCCGATAATGTTGCAGGACCATGGGGATAACAGCAGGGTCAGCTATAGAAACATTTGGGTAAGGGAGTTGGATTAAACCAATTGACCACTTCAAGACAGTTTTTTACAACAAAGTGCTAAATACCTATTTTGGTTACCTTTGCCAAAATTTATCATTCTGTATGATTCAATCCATGACTGGTTTTGGAAAGCACGTAGTGCAACTTCCTTCCAAAAAAATTACCATAGAGCTTAAATCGCTTAATAGCAAAAACCTTGATATAAACGCTAGAATTCCACAATCCTATAGGGAAAAGGAGCTGGAACTTCGCAAAATGATTGCAGATGAACTGATCCGTGGAAAGGTGGATTTTGGGCTTTATTTAGAGATTACTGGAGAGGAAACCACTGCTGAGGTAAACCAAGGTGTTGTTAAAAAATACATGCAGCAGCTAGCCAATATTGCCAAGGGAGATGATGTAAAGTTACTTGAAATGGCATTACGCATGCCAGATACCATGAAGACCGAGAAGGGAGATATTGATCCATTGGAATATGAAGCCATCAAAGGTGCAATGAAACAGGCTCTTTCAGAAATTATCATTTTCCGCAATGAAGAAGGACAGGTATTGGAAAAAGATTTTAATGCTCGCTTGAAGAACCTAAATGCCCTACTTGATGAAGTAAAGACAATGGATCCTGAACGGTTGGATACAGTGCGCGAACGCCTGGAAAAAGCAGTTGCAGATTTAAAAGTCGAATTGGACGCCAATCGTTTTGAACAGGAATTGATTTACTACTTGGAAAAGTATGACATCACAGAGGAAAAGGTTCGCTTGGCCAATCATTTGGATTACTTTGAGACCACATTAGAATCTAAAGATTCCAATGGTAAGAAACTTGGTTTTATAGCTCAAGAAATAGGTAGGGAAATTAATACTATTGGATCCAAGGCCAATTATGCACCCATGCAACAATTGGTTGTGCAGATGAAGGATGAACTTGAAAAGATCAAAGAGCAAATGCTTAATGTTTTATGAAAGAAGGAGGAAAACTTATTATTTTTTCTGCCCCTTCTGGCAGCGGAAAAACTACAATTGTTAGGCACCTGCTTAAACAACCTGAACTCAATTTGGCTTTCTCCGTTTCGGCTACTTCCCGCGCCAAAAGAGGTGAGGAAAAGGATGGGGTCAATTATTACTTTATGTCTATTTCTGAGTTTAAGGGACATATTAAAAGTGATGATTTTCTAGAATGGGAAGAAGTATATAGAGACAATTTCTATGGCACATTAAAGAGTGAAGTAGAACGTCTTTGGGCGGAAGGCAAGAATGTTATTTTTGATATTGATGTAGTAGGTGGACTTCGAATTAAAAAGAAGTTCCCAGAAGAGACCTTGGCCGTTTTTGTAAAGCCCCCCAGTGTTGATGAACTTAAGATAAGGCTTAAAAAACGCAGTACGGAAAGTGATGATAAAATTAATATGCGAGTTGCCAAAGCATCCGTAGAGCTTGCCACAGCACCTCAATTTGATAAGGTCATCAAAAACTACGACTTGGATATTGCGCTGCAAGAATCGCATAAATTGGTGGCAGAATTTGTTGGGGCAAAAATGCCAGATTCAAAAGAAAGTTGAATAGATGAAGAAAGTAGGGCTGTACTTTGGAACATTTAACCCTATCCACATTGGTCATTTGGTGATTGCCAATCATATGGTCGAATTTTCAGATTTGGATGAAGTCTGGTTTATCATTACACCCCAAAGTCCCTTTAAAACCAAACTATCCCTCTTAGACAATAACCATAGGTATCAGATGGTTTTTGAAGCGGTACAGGATTACCCAAAACTGAAGCCAAGTAAAATAGAATTTGATTTGCCACAGCCCAATTATACCATTAATACCCTATTGTATTTGGAGGAACAATACGGTGCAGAATATGGGTTCTCACTTATTATGGGCGAGGATAACTTGAAAAGCTTTCATAAATGGAAGAATTACGAAGCCATTTTAGAGCATTATTCTATATACGTATATCCTAGAATCTCTGATGGCAAGGCTGAAAATAGATTTGAGGGCCATTCAAAAATTATGAAGGTAGACGCCCCCATTATGGAAATTTCATCTACGTTTATACGCAATGAACATAAGAAAGGAAAGAATATAAAACCGCTTCTTCCCGCCCCTGTCTGGAAATACATGGATGAAATGAACTTTTATAGGTAATTGCTACTTCGTTTCCGGTTGAAGTAAAATATCAGTGGCCAAATATTTATTGTCCTTGTTATAATACCAAGCTCTGGTTTTAGGCATTTTGACCCCGTTTATTTCTTCCAACCCTTCTAGTAGAATATATTCACCATCATTTTTACTTTGATCATGATAAAACTGATATACTTCCATGGCGTAAGTATTGGGGTCAAAATAAAAGTACCACACATCTTTACCTACCCCTTCTTCGTAATTTACTTTTAAAACAAGGTACTCTTTTCCTTTAAAAGTCTTGGTTTGTACTGCGCTGTCTAGAATGGTGCCCGGATCCTTTAGTTTCATTGGCAATCCATACAAATAGGTATAGTAGTTTTTCATCATTTTGCCCCGTTCACAAGTTAACCTAAAGGTTTTTCTGTCTTCATCAGATATTTCTGAGGAGCCATTTAAGCTTGTGGTACATTCTTCTTTGTCAAAAACATAACTATAAGTAACATTATCTTTTTGTACTTCTAATGAGAATTGCTGTTTTGGCAAATCCATTTTAATGATGCTTACACGTTCGCTGGAATTTGGACGATTCATAAGCACTTTAAATGCTCCATTGAAATTTTCCCATTGATTGTTTGGATTATGGAACGCTATGGATTTGTTCAATAATTCATCTGCAGTAATGGTTTGTGCATAGCACGCAGTGCTCACAAAAAGAATCAGAAATAAAAGAAGGTAACGCATAAAATAAATAGTGATAGGTTAATCTAGTCTTGTTTTTCTATTCGTGCTGGTTCTACGGTACTGTCATGCTCTATATAGTATAGCTCTAAGAGCTCAAAAATAACTTCGACCAAATCTTTGCTTTCTGTCAAAATCGAGAAGTACAGGGTAGTGTTTTTTGGACTTGATTCTTCTGTTCTTGTTCTTGCAACTTGGCGTTGAATTTTATCCGACATAAGCTCAAATAAGGCATTTTTATCTTCCAATGCACTTCCCACGTCCTCAAATGTTCTGTTCTCAAAAATTTGCTGTGTATCGGTGAATAATTTTTCAAGCCTAAGATCTAACTCTTTAAGTTCTTTAATCTGATTGTACTTTAACTTTTTATGATTATTGTGTACGTGTGTGTGGCTTACTTTGCCTATGTATTCAAGTGATTGTGCAATGTCAGTAAGATGACCTAAAATATTGATGTAAAAGTTACTTGCTCCTACATTTGCTTCGTCAAGGTTTTTGATAAAAAAGAAAAGATTATTTCTAAGATCCTCTATTTCTGAGGAAAGTTTGGCACCTTGTTTCTTATTCTTTTTTAAAAGTTCTAAATCTTGTTTTGCCAACCCGTTTATGGAGTTGGTATATATTTTATTGGTTCTTTTTATAACATTTGCAATATTATTGGCACTTTCTTCAATGACTCCTTGTATTGAACTGCTTTCAGCTCTATTAAGGCTATCCTCCGCCTTCTGTTCCTTAATTTTTTTATTGTAAGCACTATAATTTCTTACTAGTAGTAATATGGCTGTAAACAATAAGATGGCAATTGCTGCTCCTTGACCAAAATTTATTAGCGTTAAAACCGTGCCAGATGCAATAAAAGCGATTATTGCTGTGCCGAACCAACCGCCAATTACGTTGAGGACGCCTGCAACTCTATACACTGCACTTTCTGCTCCCCATGCCCTATCGGCCAATGAGGTACCCATGGCAACCATAAAAGTTACATACGTTGTGGACAACGGCAGTTTGTATGACGTGGCTATAGAAATCAAAATTCCCGCAACCATTAGGTTGACGGCTGCCCTAACCATATCAAATGCTGGAAGTTTATGTGTCCTGTCCTGTGATAGCGCAATTATTGGTTTTTCAAATTGCCTATCTAGTTTTGCCTTCAAGTTCTTTGGTAACAAGCCCATCAAATACTGTGAGGTTCTGGAGGAAATTCTGACTAAACCTCTTGAAATAAAGTTGGGTTGAAACCGTTCTTTTGCTTCCCCTTCTCTAGAGAGGTTAATTTCAGTATCTGCCACGTAACGAGCTTTTTTTGAAAGCCACAATGTAGTTACCATGATAATACCTGAAACAAAAAGAAGTAAGGTAGGGGTAGGAACCTTCTTTGAAAGAACGTCCATGCTAAACTCTGTAGCTGGAATCCCTGAAACGACCCATGCCTCATAACTTTGCCAAGCAGCTATGGGAACACCAATAAAGTTAACTAAATCGTTACCCGCAAAGGCAAGGGCAAGGGCAAAAGTGCCAACACCAATAATTACTTTATAGATATTGGTCTTCGTAAAATAAATCAATACGTAAGAAAGAAATGACCACAACACAAAATTTACAATTATAATTGGGACAACCTCAGCTTCTAGAAAATCTTTGATTTTCATTCCTCCAATAATATCAAAGGTTTCGCTAGCATACGGAGTTCCTTTGATTCCTTTCATAAGGATGAAGTAGGCTATTGATGATAACGCTATTCCACCAAATAGAGCACCGGTCCATTTAGACTTTTTCTCAAAATCATAAGACAGTAACAGCCTTGATATCCACTGGACAATCGCACCTATTGAAAAAGCAACAACAACGGACAATAAAATACCAGAAATAATCTGTACTGCTTTTGAAGTGTTAATATAGTTTACTACGTCAGAAAAGTCTCCATTGGCAGCACCAATCTTCAACAAAGACATAGCAACTGCGGCACCCAGCAACTCAAAAACGATTGATACCGTAGTAGAAGTTGGCATTCCATGACTATTAAAAAAATCAAGTAACAGGATATCCGTAATCATCACTGCCATAAATATGAACATGATTTCTTGAAAATAGAACTCACCTGGATTAAAGATGCCTTTACGGGCAACCTCCATCAGACCGCTTGAAAAAATAGCCCCGCAAGCAATACCAATACTGGCAATAATCATTATAGATTTGAATGAAATCGCTTTGGAGCCAATAGCCGAATTCAAAAAATTAACTGCGTCATTGCTGACTCCCACTACTAAATCGGCAATTGCCAAAACAGCTAGGGCGATAATCATTAGAAGGTAAATATTGTCCATAATAGTATTAAAAAATAATTTTCAAATGTCTATACTTTACTGATTTTCAATGTTATTTAAAAGTTATGTTTTCCTTTAAAAATGAACATCCATCTGTAATCTATACATCAATTCATCTGTGCCGCCATCAACCGAAAGATAACTTAAATCCGTTTGCACTTTAAGTTTATGGCCTAAAAGATATTTTGATAGTCCAAGTGTATATTGTGTTTCTGTATCTCTGCCTATAATGTTGTCAAAATTAATATTGGTATATCTGCCAGATATTTCCCAATTGCTCTTGAACAAATAACCGGCTTGAAGGTTTAACCCGTCACCTACAACAACTAGGTCTCCTGTTTCTGAGCCATCAGAGTTTTTGGCGATTGGATCTTTCGCGTCTCTATGGGCGTATTCTCCCATTAGTGAAAAACCATTGTATTTGTACATGGCATCCACAAAGGTGGTGTTGATGGTAGTTTCATAAAAACCTACATCATTGGCCATATAAGAGCCCAAATTACTCCTTGTCTTTACAGCATCTTGATTAGAATCGTAGGTAACCGCCAACATTAATTTTGAAGTTGCTTCACGTTTAAGATCTGCACCACTATAGTCTCCTTTGCTCTTAAATTTACCAAAGGGCAGTAATTCAATTCTTGCTGTGTATTGGTGTCCGCCAAGGTTTCCAGTAGTTACATTCCTTCCTTCTCCTTGCGAAAGAGCAAATTTTTCACGAACCAAAAACTTATCGGTTAGATTAAAATGGTGCCTTAATTGAATACCCATATCGCGATCAATATTGAATCTACTGTTTACCAAAGAACGATCCACCTGCTGTAAGTTTCCAGAGGAAATAACACGTTCAATATTGCCGGGAAGTTTTGTCTGCCCTACCCAAAGTTCAAAATTGCGATGAAAATTCCACATCACTACCGCGTCCAATATATACCGAGGAGCATTACTTGTAAATTGATTTGCTCCAGAAATATCTCGGTTTGACAATCCCAATTCAAATTTATACCTAAGCTTTGGTGAATAGGCAAATCCATCAAATTTTAACCTTGCTCTTCGAACCAAAAAATTTTGCTCTGGATTTACAAAGCCATTATCCGTTCCATTATCCCATGTAGCAATGCCCAAAAATTGCATGCGCATTGCAAATTTCATAGTCCATGTACTATCTTTTCCGACAATATTTAGGAGACCTTTTCCAAACTTAGGAGCTTCAACTTGAGAATAGGAAGAAAGGCAAAAGAAAGTGACCACACCAATGGCCAAGAATTTTAATTTCATTTTAATATTAGTTTTTGTCGAGTGCAAATAACTAATATCAATGTTAATTTAACGTTTGTTTTATGTTATGTTTGATAATGGCCACCCTGGCCAAGGTGGCCATATTTTAGATTTCAAAAGAATAGTCGACAAAAACTAATATATCCTGAAATCCGTTTTGCCTTAAGACAAGAACAAAAATCCGACAGAAAAACTAATTTATTGTAACCTAAAGATTAACTTAAGTTTAAACTTAGGTGCCCCATAAAGGTTTTTGTTTAAGGCAATATCTGCTAATATGACAAGAAGCATACATAAACTGTATATTGCACTTTAATATACATTTGGTTATGAATTGGGAACAATTACTTTCCTTAAAAAGACATGGGGATACGCATAAAAGGCTGCGCAAAGAGCAAGAAGAAACCCGTCTGGGTTTTGAGGTCGACTATGACCGTATTATTTTTTCTTCAACCTTTAGGAGTCTACAGGACAAGACCCAAGTTATTCCGCTACCCATAAGTGTAGGTTCTAAAAAGGACTTTGTGCACACACGACTTACGCATAGTCTGGAGGTCTCAGTGGTTGGTAGGACATTGGGTCGCATTGCTGGGCAGAAGATTCTGTCAAAATATCCTTATTTAAATGAGGTCCATGGCTATCATTTTAGTGATTTTGGTGCTATAGTGGCAGCAGCAGCTTTGGCGCATGATATAGGAAACCCTCCTTTTGGACATAGCGGAGAAAAAGCAATTGGCAACTATTTTGAGAGAGGAAACGGTAAAAAGTACAAGACTTTTCTATCTAAAGAGGAATATCAAGATTTAATCGACTTTGAAGGGAATGCCAATGGGTTTAAGTTACTAACAGAATCAAGGGAAGGTGTGCCAGGAGGGCTGCGTTTGAGCTATGCTACTTTAGGTGCATTCATGAAATATCCTAAAGCTTCACTTCCAAAGAAACCCTCCAAACATATTGCAGATAAGAAATTTGGATTTTTTCAATCTGAAAAGGATTTTTTTATGGAAGTTGTGGATGAGATAGGGCTTATTCCCAATCCAAAAAATGCGGGGGTTGGATTTTATAGACATCCATTGGCATACTTGGTGGAGGCAGCTGATGACATCTGTTATACAATTATTGATTTTGAAGATGGCATCAATTTAGGACTCATTCCTGAAGAATACGCATTGGAGTACCTCATTAACTTGGTGAAAGAAAATATCAACACCAAAAAATATAATTCCATGAAACAGTCCAGTGACCGCCTGAGCTATTTAAGGGCATTGGCCATAAATACTTTGATCATGGATGCTGTAGAAGTTTTTGAAGAAAACGAAACAGAAATTTTGGCAGGGACTTTTGATTCTCCTTTACTGGATAAAGGCAAGTACAAAGCTCAAATAGATGACATTATTAAACTAAGTGTTGAGAAGGTATATCAATCCACCGAGGTTGTTGATAAAGAATTGGCTGGATATAGAATCATTTCAGACATACTTGATGTTTATACAACTGCTTTGGTGAACAAAAAAGAAGGAATTCATACCAATTATGATAAACTGCTAATACAAAGTTTACCAGAAAACTATAAGAGTTCAGAAACTTCTGTCTACAAGATTTTATTGGATACGTGCTGTTTTGTAGCTAGCCTATCAGACAGTGCTGCGGTGCATATTCATAGTAAATTAATGGGAAAACAGTTTTAGAAGGCATATGTAAGCCCAACACCTAGGGATTGCTTAAACTGTATTCTGGCAATTCCAGGATCAACAATGGTTCCGTCATTCGCAACTACTTCATCAAACTTGATATCATTGTCGTAAATAAGATGTGTTCCAATATTTGCGTTGATATGGTCATTAACCTTTAAATTGAAGGTTACCTCCCAGTCCACATCAATATTCCCAAAGCTCTTAAGATAATCCGTGTACAAACTTAGACGATGGTTCATAATTACATTTTTCAACACTTCTTTCTCCCAGGTATTGGTGACAAGAAAACCAATCTCCATAAATACATGTTCTCCTTCCTCAACACCAAATGCCCCTTGATTAGATAAGTTTTCATCTAAAACAAATGTTGCCTTTTGGGTAATGGGAGATATGTATAAGTTGAATTTTTTCCCCTCTGGTATGTAAGAGGTACCAGCTCCTAAGAAAAGATAGCCTGGGGCCATGAATCTTGAAATTGGGGTTGTTCTGTTAGGGTATTTAAAACCATTTGAAAATTGTGTATTGAAAGTTGATTTGACCGAATAATACCAATTGGTGATTGTATCTTTTCTAAAACCAACGGTAGATGACAGCCTTATTTGATCATCGGTCTTTCTTAATTGTCTGCCTTCTTGGGCGTTTAGGCCGTACCGCAATCGTACTTCATTATCCCAATTCAGGTACCTGAACTTATAGTTTCTGACAAAACGCATATTAGCCAATGCGGATACTGAGTTATCACCACCTGCATTCCAATTTACAAAAGCAACTTCGTTGATGTTGAGTCCAAATTCATTTACCTTATCCCAGAAAGATTGTGGCTTAAAGCGTTTGTACCATCTGCTTAACGGTTTTACCCTATTTAGCACGGTTCTGGGGTCCGTGAGTTTAGCACTCCTTGGCACATATTTAAGCTTTACATCCTTTATCCGAACCACTTTAAAACCAGCCTCTGTGCTATCTGGTTCAAATACTTTTAGAAGGTTTACTTGTGAATGGACGGAAAAAAAAGCAAGAAAAAGAATAGAAAAACAAATTACTCGCATTGGTTTAAGGTTGATTTAATGTAAGTTTTTAATGCATCAAAATCTATACCAGCTATTTGCTGTGTTTCTTGTATTGTTCCATGATCAACAAACCTATCAGGTACACCAAAAATCTTAACAGGTTTTGAAATTTTCTCCTCATTTGCCAACCTCAAAATTGCGGACCCAAAGCCTCCTATCTTGCAACCATCTTCTACCGTGATGAGGTTTTCATATTTTCTAAAAATGGTTTTAAGCAATTTTTTGTCCAAAGGTTTTACAAAACGCATATCGTAATGCCCAATAGATTCAGGTTGCCCTAATTCTTCCAATATCAAGGAAACATCATTTCCTATATGCCCTAAACTTAGAATGGCCGTTTTAGAGCCTTCCTTTAAACAGCGAGCTGTGCCTATTTCAATAGTATTAAATTCGTTTTTCCAATCTAAATTCACTCCTCTCCCGCGCGGATATCGTATTGCAATGGGGAAATCCAGACCATTTTGACAAGTAAACATTATGTTTCTAAGCTCCATTTCGTTCATTGGAGCAAATACAACGAGATTGGGAATACATTGCAAATATGCCAGGTCAAACACTCCATGATGTGTTGGACCATCTTGGCCTACAAGTCCCGCCCTGTCTAAACAAAAAATTACGGGTAGGTTCTGCAAAGCCACATCATGTATGACTTGATCGTAAGCGCGTTGTAAAAAAGTGGAATAAATATTACAGAACGGTATAAGTCCTTGAGTGGCCATTCCTGCGGCAAGGGTAACGGCATGTTGTTCGGCTATGCCTACATCAAAAGCTCTATCCGGAATTTCTTCCATCATATACTTTAACGAACTGCCAGTGGGCATAGCTGGTGTAATGCCAATGATTTTTTTATTGGTTTTGGCCAGCTCAACTAAGGTATGCCCAAAAACATCTTGATATTTTGGAGGTTGTAGCGCATCTGACTTTTTAAGTTGTTCTCCTGTGTTTTTATCAAACTTTCCTGGAGCATGGTAAACAACTTGATTTTCCTCTGCTTTTTTTAGCCCTTTTCCTTTGGTGGTTATAATATGGAGTAGTTTGGGTCCATTGATTGCCTTTAACCTCTCAAGCTCCTCAACTAGGCCTATTACATTATGCCCATCTATAGGTCCTGTGTAGTTTAGGTTAAGGCATTCAAAAATATTTTCATCTTTGGCGGTACCGGCCTTTACATTGGTGAGATATTTTTTTAGAGCCCCTACACTTGGATCAATTCCAATGGCATTGTCGTTTAGCACAATGAGTGCATTTGCATCTGATACTCCTAGGTGATTTAACCCCTCAAAGGCCATTCCACTGGCGATGGAAGCATCTCCTACCACTGCAATGTGTTGCTTTAAATGTTCTCCATTTAACTTGGAGGCTATGGCCATACCAAGGATAGCAGAAATAGCTGTGGAACTATGTCCTGTGCCAAAATCATCATATTCGCTTTCACTTCTTTTAGGAAAACCACTAATGCCATTCAGTTGCCTGTTGGTGTCAAAAATATCTTTCCTACCGGTCAAAATCTTATGTCCATAGGCCTGATGACCCACATCCCATATTAATTTGTCTACAGGAGTATCAAAAACATAATGTATGGCAATTGTGAGTTCCACCACTCCCAAACTAGCTCCTAAATGTCCTTCTTTAGTGGCAACAATGTCTATTATAAACTCCCTTAATTCTTGGGCAAGTTGAGGTAACTCATCCAAGGATAACTTTTTAAGGTCTTTAGGAGTGTTGATATGTGTTAAAAGTTTTTCCAAGGAAACAAAAAACAAAAGTACCTATAATCAGTAAAATGATTTTATGCTTAGTTTAGTCTTTTTATAAATCATTTTTAAAAATTGTGAAAAACCCTTTTGACGATAATTACTTTATGAAAAAAGCCTTGCAGGAGGCTGAGATTGCTTTTGAAAATGGGGAGGTTCCCGTAGGTGCGGTTGTGGCCGTGAACAATAGGATTATTGGCAGGGCACATAACTTAACAGAGCGGTTAAAAGATGTAACAGCACATGCAGAGATGCAGGCCATTACGGCAGCATCGAATTTTTTAGGAGGTAAATATTTACATGGATGCACCTTATATGTTACTCTAGAGCCGTGCCAAATGTGCGCGGGAGCGTTATATTGGAGTCAAGTTTCAAGAATTGTTTATGGAGCTCCAGATTTAGAAAGAGGGTTTAGTGTAATTGGAGGGCAACTGCATCCTAAAACAGAGCTAGTTGGAGGTGTTTTGGAAAACGAAGCTGCGGAACTGTTAAAGCGGTTTTTTATACAAAGAAGAAATTTAAACTAAATAAAAAACCCTGATGGTTTCATCAGGGTCAAATCTAATCAAAATAAAATATTGTTGTTAGATTACTTGCACTTGTGCAGCAACCACTCCTTTTCTTCCTTCTTCTTCTTGGTATTCTACTTTGTCGCCTTCGTTCAATTCCACTCCGTTCAATGCCGTAACATGAACAAAAATGTCTTTTCCTGTTTCGTCGTTGGTAATAAACCCAAAACCTTTGGATCCATTAAAAAATTTTACTGTGCCAGTCATTAAAATAAATAATTGTTAAAATACTAAAGTAGGGTATTTTAAATACACCTAGATGAAATAAGCTCTAAATCTTAATAAAATTATTGATTTTCAGGGTTTTCTCCCTCCTTAGCTTGCATTTTTTTAATATTCTCCTTGGTCAACATATAATCTTTCATGTTTTTCCCCTTACTTTCTTTAAACAAAAAAAGCGGCATAGCTACCAAGAAAATACCTACAGTTCCACTTCCAATATATTTATTGGCAGTAGAAGGTTGATCTTTTTTAATTCTAAAACCATATATGATCGAGGTAAAAGAAAGCAAGACAATTAGAGTAATTATATATTTTAATTTAGACTTCATCGGGTATAGTTAATTAATTTTCTACGGTATGCGGTTAGCAATTTTGATTTTGAAATGAAACCAACGTATTTTCCCTCTTTAATGACCGGTAAGTTCCAAGCACCGCTATCCTGAAATTTTCGCATTACAATTTTCATACTATCGGTATCGTAGAAAATGTGCTCCGGTGGGGCGTGCATTAAATTTTTAACATAAACGGAATTGTAAAGTTCGTTATCGAACATGAATTCACGAATATCGTCCAAGACGATGATACCCATTAATTTTTCTTCCTCATTTAAAACGGGAAAAATGTTTCTTTTGGATTTTGAGACCGATTCGTGCAACATTTCACCAAGGGACATTTCTGGGCGAACAGATTTGAAGTTTTTTTCTATAACATCATCCATTTCCATTAGACCCAGCACCATTTGATCTTTGTTGTGGGTGAGTACAGCACCAATTTTTGCCAATTCTTTAGTATAAATAGTATAGTCCAGCGCATTTTTGGTGATTAAATAGGATATAGAGGCTGTGATCATTAATGGAACGAACAATTCATAGCCACCCGTGATTTCGGCAATCAAGAAAATTGCGGTCAGTGGAGCATGAATTACACCGGCAATTAATCCTGCCATTCCGATGAGTGTGAAATTACTTTCCGAAACAGCAAAACCAAGTCCCAGATTATTGATGACCTTGGCCAATACGTTGCCTAGAGCGCTGCCCATGACCATGGTTGGGATGAATATCCCTCCTGCACCCCCTGCCGCAAATGTAGCGGTCATGGCAATGGCCTTAAATATGGTAATGCCAAACAATAGGGCTATAACTACCCAAATGTTGTTTGTAAAATCATCAAAAGGGGTTTTACCCAAAGCTTTTAAGTGTTCTCCTTCCAATAAATTGTTGATAAACCCAAAACCTTCACCATATAATGGGGGAATTGCATATAGCATGACCCCAATGGCAATACCACCAAACAAAAGTTTATATTTTGGGCTTTTGAAGCGCTTGAACAAATCAAAAATTCCAAAGTACATTTTGGTAAAATATATAGAGGCAAATGCAGTGCCCACTCCTAACAAAATATAGAAAAGAGTGTCTTTGAGTTGAAAACCTTCGGACAGTGAAAAACTAAAAAGCACCTCATTACCCAAAAAGAAATAGGAGGTAAGTACACCTGAAATTGATGCCAAAAGTAACGGAAGCATAGAGAGCATGGTCAAATCCAAAGTGAATACTTCCACAGCAAAAATAATGGCTGCAATGGGAGATTGAAATATGGACGAAATAGCCCCGGCAGATGCACAAGCAACCAATAAGGAACGTGTTTTGGCATCTATATGAAATAACCTGCTAAGGTTGGAACTTAGTGCGGATCCAGATTTAACCGCAGGCCCCAGCAACCCAACAGATCCACCAAAGCCAACTGTTAATGGTGCGGCAATTAAAGGAGTATAGATATCTTTTACATTTAACAATCCGCCTTTTTTTGATAGAGAGAATATAATAGAAGAAACTGCATGTTGAATTGGTTTTTTATGTACAAATTTTACATAGAGAAACACTAGGGCCAAACCAATAATTGGTAGAATAAAGTACAGCTGGTTTTCAGAAAAAACTATTCCTTTTTCTAGTAGGGACTGTATAAAATAGGTAGTGTTTTTTAGAGTAACTGCTACCAATCCTGCCAAAAAGCCAACTACTAAGCTCATGATATGAACAAAGGTCCTATTGGAGATATTCTTATATCGCCATTTAAGGAAACGTGTCAGTAAACTTTTCTTTTTGTTGGGCATGGGGTTGATGATACACTTAAAAGTATTAAAAAATCCCGCTTAAGAGCGGGATTCTATAATATCTTATATATCTAGCCTTAAATGAAGCTCTTTTAATTGTTCATCATCAATTGGTGCAGGAGCATCAATCATTACATCTCTACCGCTGTTGTTTTTTGGGAAAGCAATAAAATCCCGGATGGTTTCCTGTCCACCTAAAATAGAAACTAATCTATCTAAACCGAAAGCAATTCCACCATGGGGAGGTGCACCGTACTGAAAAGCATCCATTAAGAACCCGAATTGTGCTTTTGCCTCTTCTGGAGTAAAACCTAAATGTTTGAACATGGTAGCCTGAATGTCCTTATCGTGAATTCGGATAGAACCCCCGCCAATTTCATTTCCGTTCAACACCAAATCATAAGCATTCGCCTTTACTTCTCCCGGACTGGTTTCCAACAGCTCCATTTGTCCTGGTTTAGGAGAGGTAAATGGATGGTGCATGGCATGGTAGGTTCCCGTTTCTTCATCTAGTTCCAATAAGGGAAAGTCAACTACCCACAAGGGCGCAAAATCATCCGGTTTTCTAAGATCTAAGCGTTCCGCTAATTCCATACGAAGTGCACTTAACTGTGCCCTTGTTTCATTGGTGTTTCCTGAAAGCACACAGATAAGATCCCCTGCCTTTGCTTTGGTAACTTCTGCCCATTTGGCCAAATCTTCTTGACCATAAAACTTGTCAACTGAAGATTTATATGTGCCATCTTCATTACATTTTACATAGACCATGCCTTTGGCACCTACTTGTGGCCGTCTGACCCAATCAATAAGCCTGTCAATTTCTTTTCGTGTATAGGAAGCTCCACCAGGAACAGAAATGCCAACTACCAACTCTGCCGAGTTGAAAACATTAAAATCTTTATGTTGGGCAACAGCATTAAGTTCACCGAACTCCATTCCAAAACGAATGTCAGGTTTGTCATTACCATACAAACGCATCGCATCATCATAGGTGATTCTTGGAAAATCTTGTGAATCTATGCCGTGAATTTCTTTTAGTAGATGTTTGGTCAATCCTTCAAAAGCATTTAAAATGTCTTCTTGTTCAACAAAAGCCATTTCACAATCTATCTGCGTAAATTCAGGTTGTCTATCAGCTCTTAGGTCTTCGTCCCTAAAACACTTAACAATCTGAAAATACTTGTCCATTCCACCTACCATAAGCAATTGCTTAAATGTTTGTGGAGATTGGGGGAGGGCATAGAACTGCCCTTCATTCATCCTACTTGGAACCACAAAATCCCGAGCACCTTCTGGTGTGGACTTTATTAAATAAGGAGTTTCAACTTCAATAAATTCTTGATCCGAAAGGTATTTGCGAACCTCCATGGTCACCTTATGCCTAAACATAAGATTGTTTTTAACAGGATTCCTTCGAATATCCAGATAGCGATATTTCATACGAATGTCTTCACCGCCATCAGTATCATCCTCAATGGTAAAAGGAGGTAAAATAGATTCGTTCAATATTTGAAGTTCAGTTACGAGCACCTCTATATCTCCTGTTGGGATGTTAGGGTTTTTGGAAGTTCTTTCAATAACTTTACCTTTTACTTGTATTACAGTTTCTCGGCCCAGTTCTTTTGCTTGTTCCAAAAGTGCCATTGCGGTACGATCTTGGTCCAGTACCAATTGTGTAATGCCATAACGGTCACGAAGGTCGATCCAGATTACAAAACCTTTATCCCTTACTTTGTGAACCCAGCCGCTTAGGACAACTTCTTTATTTATATGTGATGCTCTTAAGTCACCACAGGTGTTGCTTCTATACATGATTTCTATCTGAGCGGCAAATTTAATAGGAATGTAAATATATACCGCTAGATATATGGATTTTCTGATGGATAATAAATTTGCCAATCACAAAAGAAAAACAAAATAGCAGGGATTAGCTTGTCTATTTTGCCAATGGCCTGCACCTTGTTTTCGCGGTTTTACCAATAAACGGAAAACATTTACAATATAGATGATAATTTAACTTTCTATTTATCAAATACTTACAGGTTTAATGTAAATTTAATGTTACTTAAATATGTATTTAATGTAAAATAATGGTACATTTATATCGTTAAGATTATAGATTAATTCTACAAAACCCATATCATATGAAGAAAATAATATTTTTGATGGCAGTCGTATTTTCAGTTGGTATGTATTCACAAAGTACGGAGCCTACTCTTGAGAAAGTAGGCGAAATGGTTAAGGCTACATATTTTCACGAAAACGGTCAGATAGCTCAAGTTGGACATTACTTGGATGGTAAATTGCATGGACAGTGGTTTATGTATAACTCAGAAGGCAATAAAATTGCCTCTGGAAAATATATTAATGGTACTAAATCTGGTAAATGGTTCTTTTGGGAAGGTGAGATTTTAAAGGAAGTTGATTATGCGGATAATCGTATTGTTGATGTAAAAAATTGGAATCAATCACAAGTGGCGACTACCAACAAGTGATTCAAAAAAAACGGAAAACAAAAAAGCCCTGGCAAATTTGCCAGGGCTTTTTTAGTTTAAAACTGTTTTTTAAGGTTAAGCCGCAATATCCAGCTCTTCCTTTTTGCTTTCTTCTTTCCTGATTTTATTTTTTCTAACCCTTACTTTAATTCTGTATACAAGGCTAAAAAGAATGGGAACAACAATCAATGTTAAAAAGGTAGCAATCAACAATCCGTAAATAACGGTCCATGCTAAAGGTCCCCAGAAAATTACGTTATCACCTCCAAAATAAATATTTGGATTGAACTCGCTGAAAAGCGTAAAGAAATTAATGTTGAAACCTGTTGCCAAAGGAATCAATCCTAAAATAGTAGTGATTGCCGTAAGCAATACAGGACGCAGCCTTGCTTTGCCGCCTTTAACAACGGCCTCCATAAAATCCTTAGAGTTTAACAGTTCTCCGTCTTCCAACTCAAGCTCCACACTTTTCCTATCAATAAGCAACTGGGTATAATCCAAGAGCACCACACCATTGTTTACAACAATACCTGCAAGTGAAATAATACCCATCATGGTCATCATGATAACAAATGCACTTCCTGTAGCAACAATACCACCAAAAACACCTATTAAACTCAGGAAAATAGCCAGCATGATAATTCCTGGTTTGGAAACCGAGTTAAATTGGAAAATCAGAATAAAGAAAATCAACCCCAGTCCGGTGAAAAATGCTCCCATCAAAAAGGCCATTTGTTTGTTTTGCTCCTCTATCTGACCAGTGTAATCAATATGTATTCCATCCGGAAGGTCTTTGAAGCTTTCCATTTCACCTTGAACCTTACTCACAATTGCACCCGCATCCGTAAATCCGGGAGCAAGTGCTGAGTAAACGGTAACCACTCGTTTAACATCACGATGCTTAATAGCACTAAAACCAGAACTGTTCACTTGTTTTGCAACAGCGGAAACAGGGACTTCCTTTATTTGTCCTGAAGACTGATCTCTAAAAGTGATTTTTTGGTTAAAAATGGCACTTGTATTGTATCTGTTTTCCTCATTAAAGCGAACATAAATATCATAATCTTCACCATCTTCTTTGTAGATGCCCGCCTTAGCTCCGAAAATTGAATTTCTAAGCTGTTGTCCAACTTGACCAGTAGCTACTCCAAGCTCTCCCGCTTTCTTTCTGTCCACGGCAACCAACATGGCCGGTTTAGATTTATTCACATCAATTTTAAGCTCATCAATCCCCGGGATGTTTTTTGCGTTGATATAATTACGCATTCTTTCTGCGGTAGCGATTAACTTGGAATAATCATCTCCTTCCAATTCAATATTAATGGGATAGCCTGCAGGTGGGCCCACGGCATCTTTCTCTACCGAAATTGCAACACCGGGATATACATCTTTTAGTGCTTCTTGCACCTTTTTTAATAGGTCGTTACTATCAGCACCTTCACGGAATTTGTATTCACGCATGGTTGCAGTAATTTTTCCACGATGAGGCATTTCCGCTGCAGAGCCACCATCTGTCTGCGGATTTCCAGCTCCTTCGCCTACTTGAGAAACCGCACTCTCTGTTAAGAAGTTATAGTCTCCATGCATGTAGGCATCTTCATTAATGATATCATAGACCCTTTGTTCAACATCGTTTGTGATTTCGTTGGTTTTCTTAATGTCTGTTCCTTCAGGGTATTCTATATATACAATAATCTGATTTGGAGTATTGTCTGGAAAGAATTCCACTTTGGTACGTTGACTGCCAACAGAAGCTCCAAAGCCCATAAAAGCAACAAGGAGCAGTACAAAAGTACCTATGGCAATAAAAATGGGCTTTCTTCCGGTTAACGCATTTCTAAGCGTTTTTTCATAAAACCTTTCCCATCTAGGTAAGATTTTGTTCTGAAAACCATTGGCCCAATTCCTTAGGAACAATCTATAGATCCAAAGCAAAATTGAGGTCACTATCATCAAGGTGCCCAGCGCACGATAACTACCACCAAAAATCAGAATCAACAACCCAATTCCTGCCATAATAGCCGTTATTTTAATAATCTGCTTTAAGGGCATGTCTTTGTCCTCAGTGGTCATAAATTGAGACACCAATACGGAGTTAAAAAAGATTGCGACAAACAATGATGAACCAAGAACAACCGACAGGGTTACAGGGAAATAGATCATAAACTGACCCATTACTCCAGGCCAAAGCCCTAGGGGCACAAAGGCTGCAACCGTAGTCAATGTAGAAATTATAATAGGGAACGCAATTTCTCCAATCCCTTTTTTGGCAGCTTGAATACGAGACATGCCCTCTTCATCCATTAAACGGTAAACGTTCTCTACTACAACAATACCATTATCAACCAGCATACCTAGACCCATGATCAATCCAAAAAGAATCATGGTGTTCATTGTGTATCCCAAAAGGCTCAATATCATCAGCGACATGAACATGGACATAGGAATTGCAAAGCCCACAAAAAGGGCATTTTTAAATCCTAAGAAGAACATTAAAACGGTAACAACCAGAATAATACCAAAAATGATATTGTTCACTAAATCATCAACCTGCCCTATGGTTTTTGATGATTGATCATTGGCAATACTCACTTCTAAGTCCTGTGGAAATACATTCTTAACTGCGTCTTCGACAATAACTTGAATTTGTTCTGCTGCGGCAACCATGTTTTTACCAGCTCGTTTTTTAACGTCCAACATTACAACAGGATGTCCAAACTCTCTTGCAAAGGTGGTCTTGTCTTCCTCTTTAAAGGTTACAACAGCAATGTCTTTTAGATAAATTGGGTTATTGTTTTCAGATTTTACCACAAAGCTTTCAAGCTCGCTCGGCTCATCAATTTCGCCTACAATTCTTATTGTTCTTCGTTGTCCACTAGTAATTAGGTTACCAGCAGAAATTGTAGTGTTTCCCCTGTCTATGGTATTGATAACATCGTCAAAACTAACTTGAGCGGCCATCATTTTGTAAATGTCCACGGCAACTTCAACTTCCTTTTCTTGTGCGCCGCGTATATCTACTTGTTTTATTTCCTGTAGACTCTCAATCTCATCCTCTAAATATTCCCCATATTCTTTGAGTTTATCAACTGGGTAGTCTCCAGAGATATTAATGTTTAAAATTGGAATCTCTTCGGACATGCTCAAGTCAAACACATTGGGTTCAACTTTAGCATCATTAAAAGTAGGCCAGTCTTCTCCAGCGGTTTTTGAATCTACCTCGTCCTTCACCTTTTGTTTAGCAGCTTCTACAGATAAATTTTCGTCAAACTCAACAATGATTATAGAATAGTCTTCTTGAGATGTTGAGGTAATCTCGACCACATTGCTAACGGTTTTGAGCTCGTCCTCAAGTGGGTCTGTAATAAGTTTTTCTATATCTTCAGCTGTGTTCCCTGGGTACACGGAACTAATATAGATCTTGGTCTCCTTTATCTCCGGAAAATTTTCTCGGGGCATGCTAAAATAAGCCGATGCTCCTAGAAAAAGTATAACGGCTATCAAAACATACATTGTTGTTTTGTTGTTAATTGCCCAAGATGCCAGTCCAAATTCTTTATCCACTTTTTTCTTTTGCTTACTCATAGTCTATGTCTTTTGGCTATTGGCCATTCTTGATTTTTACTTTCTGCCCTTCTTTAACGCTTCTTGCACCTTCGTTAATAATACCATCACCACTATTCACCCCTGAAAGTACTTCCACATAATCACCTTGTGTTTTTCCGGTAGTGATGATTGCTTTTTGTGCTATTGCATCTGAAGAAATAGAATCGGCACTAACCAAATACACGTATTGCTCACCTTCCGCATTTTCAGAAACAATACTTTGTGGAATTAGGATAGCATTATCATTGGTATAATCATTGATCATGACCTTTGCAGTAAGATTTGGCTTTATATTGCCTCCGTTACTTGGAACAGGAATTTCTGCTGTAAAAGATCTATTGCTGGGATTAATAAAATTGCCAGTTTGTCTCACCTTGGTTTTTACACTGTAATCAAGCACAGGGAAATAGACATTAACATTTTTTCCCGGAGTTACATTAGGTAAATGACTCTCAGGAACTTCCACTTTAATGTACATATTGCTAAGGTTGACAATACGGAAAACTTCTGAACCGGGACCAGGGCTAACAACTGTACCTTGATCTTTTATAACATCATCAATAATTCCTGAAAATGGTGCTCTTATAGAGGACTTTGAAACTTGACTCTGCATTTGCTTTACAGCACTTTCTTGTGCTTCATAGGAAGTTTTTGCCTCCAAGTATTGAATTTCAGAACCAATATTTTGCTCCCAAAGTCTTTTTTGGCGCTCAAATGTGGTCTTGGCTAATGCGGATTGTGTTTTTAACTGCGCCAACTGACTGGACAGCCCCCCATCATCTATTGAAGCCAATAATTGACCTTTGGAAACTTTTTGGCCTTCTTTTACATAAACACGATATAAAGTGCCGCCCATTTCAGGATAAATAAGCACATTCTGTTTTGTGGTTACATCACCTTGAAGCTCTAAATAATGATCAAACCTTTCGGTTTTGGTCTGTATTGTTGTAACTAGAGGGAGTTTTGCATTATCATCTAGCAACGCAATAACAGAATCCAAGGATTGAATTTCCATTTCCAAGCCTTTTTGCTGTTCTGAAATCTCTGTTCGTTTTGCTCGGATTGCCTCCAAATCATTCCCGGCGATAACGCTTTCTACCGAGCCATTGTTGCCTCCTCCACAGGAAGATAGAACAAGGGCCGTAAGTACTAGATATATTAAATTTTTCATGTTGATATGGTTTTCTTTTTTTGACTATTGATTTAATATGATTTCCAATTCTGTTTTGCGGTTGATGACATCAACCATGGATTGCAGGTATTCCTGCTGTGTGGAATATAGCTGTGTCTGTGCTTGTCTAAGCTCAAAACTGGTCGCCAATCCTTCAGAATATTTAATTTGATTTTTGTTTTCGATACGTTCAGCAAGTTTTAAATTCTGTTTTGAGGTATCATATTCCTCTATGGAAAGTATGTAATCGCTTTTTGCGCTTTCCAACTGTAACCGTATCTGTTCTTGGGCTTCTGTAAACTGTGTTTTGGCTTTTTCCAGCGCTATTTTGGCACGTTGCGTACTTGCACTTCTTTTTAATGAACTGAAAATGGGGATGTTGAGGTCGAACCCTAAAATAGATTGGCCAAACCATTCTTGTCCACTACTTAAAAAATTAAAGCTATCACTAAAGGAGTTCCCTCCATAATTAACAAAGGCATTCAATGTGGGCAACGCTCTACTTTTTGCCAGCTTATGCTCATAGTAACGTTGTTCATTCAAATTGAGGGCCAACTTATAATCTACGTTGTTCTCTATGTTGAATTCAGAATCCACCAATCCCAGATTAATTTGCTTTTGAGCCAAATCATCAAGATTTTCGGTCAGTTCTGTTGGGGATGTAATAGGTAAACCCATCATCAAATTCAGCATTTGAAGGGTAATCTTCTCTAGACGTTTTGCATTTTTTAGCTGATTGTCCACGGAAGACAATGTGATCTGCAACTGATCCACACTTTCTTCATCCCCCAGCCCATTCTCATAAATCCGCTTGGTTTCATAAAGGTTCTTTTCTAAAGTAGCTTTGTTGTTTTCAGAGATCAACACACTTTCTTGAGCCAACAATACATTTCCATACGCTTCTACAACAGCTTTTCTAACGTCCAAATCTGTTTTTTCCTTATTATTTTGGCTATAACTTAAAAAAGCTTTTGTCGCCTGAACACCAACAATGTAAGATCCATCGAAAATCTGCTGTTCCAATGTAGCGGTAGCTCTTGCAGACTGGGGCTGGCCAAAGACTACTTCTTGAAAAGTGCCAGGTTCTCCTCCAAAAAACTCAGCAGGAATTTGTGAAACGGGTTGTTTTAGCTGGTTTTGATAACTGATAGCTCCAGAAATCTGTGGAAGTCCGCCCGCAATGGTTTCCCATTTTTGCTTTTGCGCATCCACTATATCCCTGTCCGCATTGATTACAGAATAATTATGCTCCAATGCATAGGCTATTGCCTCGTCTAGACTAAAGCTGTTTTTGCTTTCCTGCGCTTGAGAGAACAATGGGATTATTAACAGTAAACTAATTAAGGTTGTTCGCATTTATTCTTGGTTTGAATTGATGATTGAGTTTAATATTTTTCTTCCCTTTGGGGTCACAATGCCCCGCAGATGGTATTCTAGATAATAGTCCATTAATTGAATCATGGAGAAAATTTGCATTGGAAAAAGACTGTTGTCCTTTATGCTGGTCACACCGGAAAAATAAATTCTAGAGACAAATTCTACATTAAGATTATCTCTATAAATCTCCATTTCCATTCCACGCTTTACATTTGCGATGATACATTCTTGCATAACCTCATATTGTTTTCTTTTTAAAGTTTCATGCACTTTTGGATAGTATTTCTGCAATTGGTACTGTGGTGATGATTTTTCATCTTTTAAGTGGAGCATAACAAACTTTTTGATCTCGTAAAGCTCTTCAATTGGGTTTTTTTGTAGCGCAACAATTTCATCAATGCCGTTGGAAATAAACCAAAACAAATCCATGGTACTCTCTTCCACTAATTTGGTTTTATTTTCAAAATGGGAGTAAATGGTCTTTTTAGAAATTCCCATTTCATTGGCCAAATCATCCATGGTTACACTCTTAAACCCTAGATTTAAGAACAGTTCCGTCGCTTTATGTAAAATCTTTTCTCGCATAATGGGCAGCAAAAATAGATTTGGAAACTTTAAAAACAAAAAAAGTTTCCAAAGTTTTACATTTTTTTAACGTATCCTTAGTTCTTTGGGAATAATGGTTCAACTACCCATAAAAAGACGAAAAAAGAAACTCTTATTGGACTGGACTGTTGTTTTACTGTTTGAACTCCAAAAAAATGTCCTGTATTGGTAAGCCTGCCTTCTCTGAATGGGACTGTTCTTTTTACTCTCCTTCATCTAGATCTTCTTTTTTAATTCTATCCACATAAGCATTAAAAGCTTCTTGCCCTTCTTCTTTCCAAAATTGGTCATAGTGCCTCCAATCAGAATCTCCATTTTTGGAGTTACAATATTTCTTCAGTTTATCACCCCTTTTGGACTTTTTATGTCCGCCACCTTTTGATGAGTCACCACCAAATCCAAAAATTATTTTGGCCAATGCCAATAAACCAAAAGACTGCCAGTAGGTAAGGGTGGTTAAACCAAAAATATCTGGCATCAACCAATTCCATAACCACATGAACACAAAGCCCATTAAAAAAATCATGATAATTCCAAAAATGATCATGAACAAGACCTTAACCGCTTTGGTTACATATCGCTCCATTTTTCTTTCATATCTACCCGTATGTTCCATGTTCTTCAATTTTTATTAATTCTTATTTTTTCTAGTTCTAATTTTTTTGATAATAGGGATAGTGCCCTATGTCTTCTTGACATTAATGTTCCAAGAGAAATGCCCGTTTGCTCAGCAATTTCCCTGTAGGTGTAACCTTCAAAATCAATCGCGATGATAATGTCTTGATAAGAAGGCTTTAGTTGCTTTATTGCTTCTTTAAGAGCTTGTACAGAATCTTCTGGGTATACATTGTCTGCGGTATCGTAAAAGAGTTCTGCAAACTCGGCCCATTGTTTATCAATATCGTCTGTCTCATGCACTTTTTCTTTTTTGGTCCTCATTACATCAATGATTCTATTTTTGATGGAATTGTATACAAAGCCCGCAATATTGTTTATGGGTGAGGAATCATCTGGCCTTGAGAATATTCGCAAAGCCACATCTTGAATAATGTCCTCGGCGTCCCTTTCTGTTGTATCATCCACTCTTGAGCGCACGTATACCTTTAGAGAATGATACTCATCATCAAAAAAAGTTGTAAGGTTTTTATAGTTCTCTTTATTGGAAACCATTCAAAAAAGGCTGTTTGCTGTCTTCAATTATAAAGACGAAGGTTTTCAAATCTATTGCGTTTTTTGCACAAACTTTTTTCAAACCTTGCAAATCTTGGTTTCTGAAATGCAAAATGTGCAGGTAAACTCTTCTGGAATTACAGAGCAATTTAATTTATTGACAGTATTTTTGATTTATGATGAATTCGTATAGCATTGAGCGGTATGGTACTGCATTTATTTCCCATTTGGAAAACCAGATCAAGACAAAAGAGCCACAGAATCTTTATGAACCTATAAATTATATCCTTGGTCTAGGAGGCAAAAGATTAAGACCCATACTTACCCTCATGACGGCCGATTTGTTTGGAGGGAACTTTATGGATGCCCTGGATTCTGCAATGGCCATAGAAGTTTTTCATAATTTTTCGTTGGTACATGATGATATAATGGACGATGCTCCATTGAGAAGGGGAAAGACCACTGTACATGAAAAGTGGGATGTAAATACGGGTATTTTATCTGGTGATGCCATGTTGATAAATTCGTATCAATACTTTGAAAGCTATCCACCAGAAATTTTTAAAAAACTTACCTCACTTTTTAGTAAAACGGCTATCGAAGTCTGTGAAGGACAGCAGTATGATGTGGATTTTGAAACTAGGGATGATGTTACCATCCCCGAATATTTAAAAATGATTGAATATAAAACGGCCGTTTTGGTAGCGGCTGCCATGAAGATGGGGGCAATTATTGCCGATGCTACGGAGGCTGATACAGAGGCTGTGTATGAATTTGGCAAGAACCTGGGCATCGCCTTTCAATTACAGGATGATTATCTAGATGCTTTTGGAGACCCAGAAACTTTTGGCAAGCAAGTTGGTGGGGACATTATTGAAAACAAAAAAACCTTTCTTTTTCTTAAATCTCTGGAATATGCAGAAAAAGAACAGCGAGAAGGACTATTGCATTTATACTCTATAAAACCTGTGGATTCTAGAACGAAAATAGAAACGGTGAAATTGATTTTTGAAGAAAGTGGGGCTGTGGAAGAAGCTAAAAATGAAATCAACACTTACACTCAAAAAGCGTTTGATGCTTTGACAACTATTTCTATTGATGATGCCAACAAGACCATTTTAAAACAGTTTGGCGAAGACCTTATGAAACGAACTGTTTAGGAAGCTTTTTACAAGCAACCAAATAAGTATGTATCCATCTATAGAATAAATCATACTATACCGTTATATATGAAAATCTCTGTTTTGTTCTTGGTTTTGTTTAGTCTGGCATGTTCAAATGACAAAGATGAAATATTTGAAATTAGTTCGTTCTACGAATGCAACAAAGATGACATTGAAATTGCTTCAGAATTAACTGGAAAATGGAAATGGATAGAAAGCAGTTGTTCTTTTTGTATTAATCCAAAACCAATTAAAGCCGATAAATTGGTAGTTGCCCAATTCAATACTGATAATACTTTTTTGGTAATGGAGGATCAGGAAATCATCTCGGAAGGCGTTTGGAGCATACAAGAAACAGACGACTTTTTTTATGTGTCACTTGACCCTATATCGGCATACCTTGATGGATCTATCCAAATATGCGCAGATCAGCTTATTTCTGATGCACGCCCTTGGGACGGAGGAGCTTATCTATTTGATAGGGAGGATTAGTATTTAAAGAGTATTCTAGACCATAATGCTTTCAGAAAAGGCCATTTTGGGCAAGCACTGATTATTTGAAGGTCTTCCCACAGCGTGGTGTCTTCATCCAGAAACTTTAATATTAATTGAGGTTTTCTTTTTTTAAACAACGCTTCAAAAATGGATTGACCCAAATGGTTGTTCTTATAAAGAATATCCAACAGCAAAAGGTCATAGAACCAAAATTTGGTACGCTTATTAAAAGAGGTCGTTTCTTTGCCTTTTTTAAGATGCCTTGCCAAAGAGATTACTTTTTTATGTGTATTACAAAATGTAAATCCAGTACTGGGCTTTGCCCATCCTCCAGCAATGCCAATATTCATCAATCTATTGGAATTGTGTTTATAAAATGGATAACAGGTCATGGGAATATTACCTGTTTCCTTTTCTAGAATTTCATAATCAGTGCAGCCTAATTTTTGCTCTAGATAATCCACAATGGCATTTTCGTACTCAGTTTTTTCCAAAGTATGTTCTGAGAATAAAGTGTATTCTACAAGAGCTTCTGTGCCGGAAAAAGGTAAAACATACATAAAACGGGTATTCCCTTTTTGTGGGATAGAAAAGTCCATAAAAGTAGCCTCTTCTTCGTTGAAAACGGCTTGCTCCGTTTTTACGAACCAACCTAAAAAATGTTGCTGTAGTAAAGGATATTTTTTCTGGCTTTTTACACGTTGATATTCAAAAATACTGTTGAACACCATAGTTCCGCTAAACTGATTGGTTTTGGTGGACACTAGCACTGAACTCTCATTTTCCTGAATGTTGACTACCTCCTCCTTTGCCCAGGTAATGTTTGGGCTTTTTTTTATTTTATCAATAAAGTGTTGATAGAAGTCAATTCCCCTGAGCATTTTATAACGATAGGGTTTAATAGTGGTAGAGAGCTTTAACTGCTTTCCGGCAAAATAGATGTTAGGCCAACTTTTATGCAAAATGGCATCAAATCTACGATTATCCTCTTCCCAAAAACACCAAGTTCGATCATTTTTGGTCTTATCGTCTTTATCAAGAACCAAGATAGATTTGGAAGCGAAGAAATTATCATTCGTAAGGGCATCGGCCAACAATAATCCTGCAGCCCCCGCTCCAATAACAATATAGTCGTAGTTGGACATTGGTCAAAAATACGGAATGGAAAATAGTTTAATGTAGATATATAAACTAGAATTTGCTTAAACAAAAAGTGCAATAGGGCTTTTCGCTTGCAGTTATATAAATCATAACTTAAGTCGGATATGAATTTGGGCTAGTACCGCTGCCAAACCGATCATTGCAAAAGCCCATACAATTGATCCCATTACTGCCAACCAGGGTATTTCTGCCTGTTTGTAGAACAAAATATTTAGATTAAGACCCCAAATCAGATAATACAGAATGTCTGGAGCTAAATAGGTGGTTAAGGAATTTTGGCCAGCAGGGAGAAAAGGGATTGACCATTTTCGCCATTTTTTTATATCAAGCACATACAATAACAGAGCAAAAAGCAAAATGCTAAGACCATTGCATAGCATTGCCCAGGAGGGGGTTCCCATAAGCTTGGAAATAGTAAACCAATTCCTCATGACAAGAGCCAATAAAATGCACACTAGACCAATGGGAACGATAATTGCTAAAAACCGGGCATAGCTGTTCTGGTGTTTTTTTAAAAGAACTCCTATTAATAAGCCAGAAAGTACAATTGATGGTACATTTCCGTTAATGATTACTCCAAAAATGGATTTTATCGGACTTAGAAAATCCAAAAAAGATGTTTGAGCCAAAACATTGAGGGAAACAAACACCGTCCAAACAACAGCAATTGCCAATGCTCTATCTTTTAACCAAAAATGGGTCAACGAAGAAACCAAGTATCCCCAACCAATTAAACCAAGTATGCCCCACCAGCTAGTGCTCATCCAACCTATATCTTCAGATGTACCAGACCTATAGAAGAAGGCCATGGACAAAAGACCTATAATACCAACAAGTTTAAGTAGTTTAAATATTGAGAAGGACTTATGCCCTTTTGGGTACTTGTTCCAAATAAGAAAAACGGATAGATATACTAAAATAGCCCATAAATACTTGTCTATTTTTGCTAGCTCAACATTGTAATTTTCCATGTTCACCATAAAAAAACCTATGAGCAAAAGGCTAAATGTTCTAGTTAGAATATGTAAGAGCAGCTGAGTATTGGATTCTGCTCTTTTTTTTCTGGCCATAAAAGCAAATGGAATGGACAGACCAACCATGAATAAAAAACCGGGAAAAACCCAATCTGCCAAGCCCATCCCATCTTCTGATATGGATGTGTGAACTAACCATTTGGGTACGCCGGGGACATATAGATCATTTACAAATAACATTAGGAAAAGCGTTAACCCCCTCATAATGTCAATGGATAGAATACGGGTGCTATTGTCTTTTTTCAATTGGATGTGGGATATGCAAGAATCATAATATTAAAATTGAACCCCATGATTTTCCGGAAATTGGACAGGAATTTGATTCTTGTCTTCACCAAGATTTTGTCTTAGGTCAATTTCAATTCCGCGTGAAATTGTTGAAATGGGAACATCGTTTGATGTGCCCTCAAAAGGGTTTTCCCCTGTTCTGCCAATCCTTTCCATGGTATGGAACATCCAGGCTACCGCTGTATAAATCGGAATTGAAAACCATATAAATATGCTTCCAAAAAAAGGATGGTTCTCAGAGATTTCCTTGCCAATTTCAATAAATTGTGGAACAATCGCCATAGGGAGAAGAAGCAATAAAAGCCACATGAAATAGTGATTTAAAGTGGCATATTGTCTAGGGTATGGAAAATTTTTAATCCGCTCGGTTTGCCCTTGCAGGGTAAACAGTTCTTTGATGAGTCCTTCAAGCTCTAGAAATGAAAATTCCCAAATGACACCTTGGTCCTTTAAACTTTTGATGTGATTTGACTGTAAATAGAGCAATGCAGTTTGGTGATTGTTTTTACTCAATACATAGTCTAGATCGGTTGTGGATAGATATGGTTTTAAATCCTCTTCAAGTGTAGTTTCCTTTTCTGGAGGTTTTATGCCCCATTCTCTATTGGTTTTATGGTTGCTTGTGGTCTCCCATTTTTTTTGTTGACGCATGGCATGTCTTAATGCCGTCATCCAAGCAATATGCCTGTATGTAATTGCTTTTACCTCTTTGTCAATTACCTCTTGGGGTACATTCTCTTTAGTATGTTCATTGGAGAGCATATCTTTTACATACACACCAAAGGTGCGGGATGTGTTTACAATTCCGCCCCAAATCTTTCTGGCTTCCCAGATACGTCCGTAAACCGCATTGTTTTGGAAACCAATAACAAATGCAACTGCTGTACCTATTAATGCTAAAGGGGTCCAAGGTATTTTAAACCAATCCAAATCCAAAAAATAGTAAGCCGAGACCCAGATAATAATTATGAAGATTAACAATAAAGTTTCAAAACGCGTCCATCTTGCCATATCAAATAGACGATATACTTTTCCGGTATACATATATTGGTGGTTATTGGTTATTTTCTATGATTCTATTTTGATTCTGCTTCAATAATTCTCATTAGCTTTTGCCTTGCTTTTTCAAAATGCCCTAAAAGATTTGGGATAGGGTTTTCTCCATATCCTTGCTTCATTCTATCTTCCGAAACCTTCAAGGCCTTAAGTAATTTAGTGGCAGCATTGGTTTTGGAGGTTGTATCAGTGCTTCCTACTTCTCCAAACCATATTGGTGCACTTTCCGCAAATGGATAACTGTCCATCATGGGCCATTCAGACTTTCCTCCAGAAACTCTTGCGGTTACCCATCCACCTTCTGGAATTTTAATGGAACCACGATAAGTCTCGTTATTCCCACCCTTACTTTCTTTGGTCCATACAGCTTTGCCATTCACAAAAATCTCCACCTTTTCATAGGTAACGGGAGAATATATGTTGAGAGACCATTTTACTTTTTTTTGTTCTGGATTGATAACATCCCCCACTTCTTTTCCATTTACTTTGAATACAAGCTGAGGTCCATTGCTCACAAAACTTCTTCCATCTTTAAGAGCCTTTAGATAACTATCTGCAGTAAATTTGCCATTGGGTTTTACATAAACTCTAGTTGCACCTATGGCCATGGTGCGGTATAGGTCATTCATTACATCGCTACCAGCGGATTGACCCATGGGTATTCCCATATTTAGAAACTCATGCCACAGTGCAGAAGTGCCAATTTCGTCTGTCCAAAGACAACCTAATTCTAAAATGTCCACCTCTTCAAGAACGGCGTCCGAAATCAATGTTATTGGAATACTTCTTGCCTCACCTTCTTTGAAAGGGTCTTTTACGGCTACTGGATGTACATACCCTCCTAAACCTTTATTTTTTTCAGCAAAACGCAGAGGTTCGGCATTAAGTCTATCATCTTTGCCATAAACGTCATAAAAAGGGCCCCAAACCCATGGCCAGTACAATTTGGTTGTTCCAATTAAACCCAAATGCCCTAAAAAATGTGACCGCACTTCTTGTCCAATACGAATGATTGGGGTTCCTTCATTTTTCCAGCCCCATAGGTCCTGTCCAAGAAATCTATTTCCCAGATTTGCAACCAGCGGGAAGCCAATATCCAAATCTTCTGCTCTAAGATCTAGTAGAATGTCCTCTGGATCTAATTGATTTGTTCCCCCATAGTTTAGGTGAAAATGATTGTCGGCAGAATACCATCCATTGGCATTGGCATTCCAGATTTTGTTTAGATTGATTTCTGCTGTAGATACCCCTTCTTCCATTTTTTCTTCTTGAACGTGTTTTACCGTAGAAAATCCGTGTACAGCTGTTATTTTTAGATTTCCGATTGGAGCTTCAACCTCAATTTCTCCTGGGGAATAGAAAAATACCATACCATGTTGCCCCTCTGAATGCACAACACCACTGTCTGGAATAACGGGATGTCCATTTTGATCTGTGATGCTCATTCTAACGGCATCTATTTTTCCATCAACCTTGCTGGTAATTTTCATTTTTCCGGTAGATGTTCCCCAATTCCATTTTTTCACAGACAGTTTCTCTGTGGCACCTCCATTTATGGAGATTCTTTTTAATTCAGAAACTTCATTTTTATTGTATTCAGTAAAATAGATCCATAGACCATCGGAACTAAATTTTGGAGCTAAAGGAAGCCCTTCACTTTTAGTGATCAGCATATTGCTTTTGGGGATTGCAATATTCAAAACTCGAAGCTCATAATTATCTCCGTTGGGCCAAGTGTAGGCAAGAGTTTGATTATCTGGTGAGAGTGAAAAAGCGGTTTGAGAGGTAAAGTTTTCCTCTGCCAAAGGGATGGAAGTGCCCTTTTCCATATCCCATAATTCTATAGAGTCATATGAGAAACCATATTTTTTTAGATATACTATTTGATTGTTTTGTTTTGCTGGAACAGGGAGCCGTTCAAGACTTTTATCCGCTGTTATTGCAGTATGCTCATTTGTATTAAGGTTTACTCGCCAAAGATCGAACGAACCATTTTTTGCTGAGGAATAATAGACAAAGTCGCCATCATTTGAAAAGATGGGGTCTAGATCCAATGCTTTGGAATCAATCAAAACGGTTTCTTCTTTAGAATCAAGATTTAACAAGACTATTTGGGTATCCATGCTATTATCTCTAACAAAAACCAATTGTTTTCCATCTGGAGACCAATTGGGGCTTGAATCAATACCAGCGGAAGAGGTGATTCTTGTGGCCTCTAAAGTTTGTAAGTCCATAATCCATAACCATCCTTTGGCTGAAAACGCCACCTGATCGTTTGTGGGGGCAGGTGCTGAATCCATGGGGCCTGAATTTAAAACAGGAAGTTCATACCCTTCTAGATAGACATGGTGACGATAGCCTTCCACCTTTGGATATCGATTTTTCCATTGTGCATCTGCGAAATATGAACTTAACAGAAGAAAGCAGGTAATTGCAGTGAGGTTTTTCATAGGTACTTTAATATTGATTACAAAGCGTATAAAAAAGACTTTGCAAATAGGTATAAACGGTTTGGTTTGGTTACATCGTAACTATTGGTACCTAAGATAGGTAATTATGGCAATTACCTTCTTTAATGCTTAAGCTCAAGTGGCTTTACTTCTTCAAAAACGGCTGTGCTAATCCAATAAAGACCACGATGAGGTTCTTTTATTTTTTTGAAAAAGAGATACTTGCCATCAGGCGTAAGCGTTGGGGCACTTGAACCCGCTTCAGTATTCACCTGATCACCTATAAGAGTGGCTTTTGACCAGATGTTTTCACCTATTTGAAAAGAGATGTAAATCTGTTGTACGTTGTCATTTTCGGGTCTGGATGTACAGAAAAGTATGTAGCTTTCATCTGGTGCAATAATGGAATTACTTTCTCCATAAGAGGAATTTACGTTTGGCCCAAGATTTTTCACATTTACAAAATTTCCATTTAACCAATCTGCACGATATATATCATCTGCGCCATAACCTCCCGAGCGGGATGAACGAAAGAAAATATTCTTTTTTTCTGAAACAGAAGGGTACACTTCTCCTTCTGTAGTGTTCACGTCCGTTCCTGCATAAATGGGCTCGGACCACCCATTTGTAGTTTTTAATGAATAGTATATATCAAGGCCAACAGAATTTGGTTGTGGTCTATCTGAAGCAAAGAAAACATAATTGCCATCTGGAGAAAAATTTATATCCACATCAGAATATTTACCAGAAAAGGAGGCAGTTTTAGGTCCTACCCATTCATTGTTAATGAGCTTAAAGGTTTTTATTTCGTAAGAAGGGTAAGGTTTTTCTGCGGTTCCTTTATAATAGGAGAAGAACATTTCGTTTCCATCTGGGGAGAATGCAACGTTAAAACTTCTCTTTTCTCCTTTTTCATGCTCAACCAATTTACCTCCATGAAACAATTTTGCCATAATTCCTGGGGGTTTTTCTCCAAGGTACTTTGTTATGTTTTGTGCAAATGTTTGGGTTGGAATTATCAGTATCGCTAAGGTTAGAACTGCTATTTTCATTATCTACATCTACTTTTTAGTACCTAAGATAAACAATCTTTAATTCTCAAAATAAGTATGTAATGACTGAGAATGTTGTGCTATTAACATCTATCTATTCAAAAACGACATCGTCTAAGTAAATGCTTTGTGGCGATCCATAGCTCCTGGAGAACACCACTAACCCTGAACGAATGCAACTAAGGTCTAGTTTTTTTATATTGATTGTATATTTTCCACTATTCTAGCCCAAAGGTCCATGATTCCACAGGAGTGATGGGATGGTTAGCACCTATTTTTTTAATGTAGCTACATATTCTTTCCAACAGTTTGGGCGGTAAGCTTAAAACAAGCAAGATTGTTTAATAGAAGCAGAAGTAGAAGCAGAAGCAATATATATGCGGTGTTTGCTTTCATCTTTTAGGAGTCTAGTCCATATCAAAACATAGGGTCATTTTTATTAAATGTATTTTTCTTTAATACTGTTTAAATGATGTCTTTCATGACCAATTATCGATTTTAAAAAATATTCAAGGGTAATCTCATGTTGCCCGGCCATTCCTTTCAGTTTTAATTGTTCTTCGGACAAAGTATCAATAAAACTAATAGAGGCCTTCCTTACATTTATAAAGTCATTTAATAATTGTTGAAATGACAACTCATCAAAACGACTATTTTTCACTAAGGAATTTTGGTCGTAGCCCCAGAGTTCCACTTTTTGGTTCCTGCTCAGCAAAAATGCCCGGGACATCTTTATTCTTTCATGATCGGTAATATGCCCTACTACTTGTTTAATGCTCCATTTGTTTGGCGCATAACGATAAACCGCTTTTTCCTCACTAATAGAATTTAAAAATATACCAGTGGATGAATCAGAAAAAAGTGATGGACAATCCATATTCTTTACCAAGTCAAAATAATACGGGAATCCATCTTTTGGGGTGTATTTCATTTGTTATTTTGATTTAATCAATGAGCAATATTATTTTCAAATGGCTAAATGGAGTTCAACAGTCTAAACTTCTAATCATATTTATCCATTAAAATCCGCATTAGGGAATTGGCATAAATTTCAGCTCTATTTTTTACAATTTTTCTATCAACCTCGTCTCCCTCCTCGTAAGTTACGGCTTCCATTCCAACTTCATTTATCATCCAATTGTAAGAGTAGGGGAGTGATTGTGATCGAGGACGAATATCTAGAGTTTCATTTTTAACATGTTCAATGGCACCAATCCATTTGGATGTTATATCCGACTTAACTTTATGTGGGATTGTGTCCAAGGTTAATAGGTATGGGCCACTATATGAAGTGTGGAAATCAATCCCAAAACAATAGCGTTGGTTTGGATTGTTTTGCCGCTCATTGTGGAACCAATCCCTTACAGTTTTAGTTTCAGGTTGACTAAATGAAGACCAATCCCTGTTTAAATCAACCCCATTTGCATTGTGTCTCCAGTTTCCTAGATCTACTCCATCTGGATTAAGCAAAGGAAAAATGTAAATCTTAAAATCTTTCCTGAACTGTGTTGCCAAATCTGAGTTGGACAAAATTGTTTGTACAAATGCCATTAGGGATATTGTTCCTCCAGGTACTTCAGGAGGATGTTGTCTTGCAATTAGAAGTATTGATTTCTGAGATTTTTTTTCATCGATGGTTACTAAATCAATAGGTCTTCCCAAGACACTTTCACCTATTTTCTCTCTTTTTATATTTTCTGATGTTGCAAGCGAATCCAACCAATTGGAAATTTGTTTTGAACCAATAACTTCCTGCGCTGAAATCCATGATTTATTTGGAGTTAATGATAATTCCATTTTGATAGTTCTTTTGGAACTATCTATTTCAAAAAGCTTTTGATTCAAAGGTTTCCATGAAATTCCATCAGGGCTTATTTTTGGAATGTATCTGTTTTGAAAACCTTCAGAATATGCAATCTCTAAATTAACGGTTGTGTCTTTGTTAGACCATATTCTAAACGCATACCAAGGGCTATTGTTAACAGGTACATTTTCAGGAAAAATTTGCACTTGATAAGTAGAATCGTTCGGTTGAACAAATCCATTGAGGCGAGCACCATCAAACTTGTTGTCTGCAAACACATGCTCAATTTTAAAGACCTGTTTAAGTTGATTTTTGGTTGAAAGAGACACATTTTTACTGCTTGTTCTTTCTGCACAACCAATGACTCCAAAGAAACTGATCATTCCAATAAAACCTAATAACCTATAGTTTTTTGCTACATACATTAACGTTGTTTTCGTCTAATGGATGCATACGATTGTGTATCCATTATCTATGTAAGATAACAAAAGGAAGGGAGTCTTAAAAAACCGTGTACCGCAACCCAAAGAAACCACGTATACCCTGATTGGGCCCATACACATAGCTGGGGTCAAAAGTGAGGGCAAAAGGATTGTCTGCGGTGGCTACAACATTACCCTGTGGATCAAACTGCACGTTTTGATCAAAGGGATCATCTGCTCGTGCTATTATAAATGGGTTACCTCGATTGGGTGTCCAATCCAACAGGTTTTTAACACCGCCATAGAACTCAAACTTGTCCAGACCTTTATAAGTAAACTGAATATTCTGAATGCTCCATGTGGGCGAAAAATCTTGTCGAGGGTCTAATTCACCAAGGGTTGGTAATCGCATAGGGCCATATAGGTTGCCCGTATAATCCAGAGTTAGATCTAAACTTCTAATGGTATAAGAGACATTCCATGTTCCGGTAATGCTTTCGGTCAATATTTGGCGTTGGGTAACCCCATTTTCTGTATTGCTCACATCTTGCCAAGTGGCCCCCACTAGAAACTTGAGGCCGTTTGGGAGCACTAAATCAATGTTGGCACTTACTCCCTTTGAAACGGATTTACCATCCAAGTTATCATAGATAATTTGATTGGGATTGGTGTCGTAATCCGGTAAAATAATGTTGGAGAAATGGGTGTAAAATGCAGAAGCATCTATACCCACAAAAGTACCGTTGTCCGCATATATTTTTTTTAGATAGTTGAGGTTAACATTTACGGAGCGCTCCGGTTTTAACTCCTCAGCAATGATTACATCCCGCGAACCGGTTAAGGCGGCATGATCTTCGGTAAACAAGTTTACCACTCTAAATCCCGTTCCTGCATTGACCCTAAAAATATCATTGTCCGAAATTTTCCACTTGTAAGCTGCCCTTGGAGTAAAAATATTACCATGTCTTTGGTCATAATCGTATCGTATTCCTCCTAAAATGGAATGTTTTTTGGCAAGTTTCAGTTCATCTTGAACAAAAAGACTGGGAATCCAAACTTCATCAGCACTTTGGGTGGCAGGAGTATTGTCATCATAATAATTGTACCTAATGGCACTACCAAAAAGAAGGTCATGATTTCCAACCGATTTATCCCATGTCATTTGTCCAAAACCAATACGCTGATCTGCCAAATAGGTCACATCACCATATACCGAGTTTTGATTATGGTCATTGTAGGACATGGAAAGCAATACTTTTTCATCAATAGGCAATTGGTATTTGCCTAGTATTTCCCATCTTCGGGTATAGATGCTTTCTCCGTATATTTCATCACCTCCTCTAAATTCTGGAGTCCATTGCAGCTCACCTCCCCAGCGATCTTCATAAAAGAAGCGACCTGCTAGGGAAAACACTTTGGCATCATCTCGTTTAAAGTTCCATTTTTGAAAGAGGGAGATGCGATCCTGTAACGTTAAGTCCGTAAAATTGTCACCGTTGTTGTCAATAATTTCATCATAATTGAAGTAGTTTACACCAAGCAACAAATCAGTTTTCTTTCCTACTTCAATTTTTGACCCCACATCCAAATTGTATTCACCCCAACCGGTCAGATACGCATCAGCAAAAAATTCCGGAGCATTGGGAGCATGTTTTGTAATAATGTTGATTAACCCTCCAACAGCTTCGCTTCCATACAATGTGGAGGCTGGACCTTTGACGATTTCAATTTGTTCAATTAACGAATTTGGTATTCCAGATAAGCCATAGACCGTGCCTAAACCACTTACAATAGGCATTCCATCTATCAATACCAAAGTGTAAGGACCTTCTAATCCATTAATATGGATGTCGCCCGTGTTACATACATTACAATTGATTTGTGGGCGAACTCCATTTACATTTTGAAGTGCTTCAAAAATACTTGGAGTTGGATTTTTCTTTAGAAAACTCGGTTTATAGACCTCAACAGGGACCGCACTTTCTAGCCGGCTTACAGCTTTTAATGTGCCGGTAACCACCATTTCATCCAAAGCTTCCGCTGACTGCGTTAATTCAATATCTAGTTTTACGGATTCACCTTTTCCAATTAAAAAGGACTTTCTAAAAGGCTCATACCCAATAGCTGAAGCAATCATAACATAGTTTCCCGGAGATAGGTTTGTAATGGAATAATTTCCATCTTCATCTGTGGCTGTGCCATTTTGAGTGCCTTTTAAGTAGACATTGATAAAGGGTAGACTTTGTCCATTTTCAGAAACGGTTCCTTGAACAGTGCTGTTTTGAGACCAAATGGCAAGAGAGCATAACAACGTAAATATCAGTAAAAACCGTTTCAATTTTTGGGTGTTTAAATTAAAATTTAGACAAATCTAAAAATTTGTTTTTATAAATAAAAATGTATTTTTGGGAAAATTATTTTTTTGTGACCCGTTCTGAGGAAAACTATATCAAAACCATTTTTCACCTAGGAGACAATTCTTCTGATCTTGTTAGCACAAATGCAATAGCCGAACAGATGGATACCAAACCATCTTCTGTAACGGATATGGCCAAAAAATTAGCTGAGAAGGGTTTTGTAAACTATAAGAAGTATCAGGGAGTTTCTTTAACTGATTTTGGAATTAACACGGCACTTTCAATTATTAGAAAGCATCGCTTATGGGAAGTTTTTTTGGTGGAAAAATTGGATTTTTCTTGGGATGAAGTTCATGAAGTGGCAGAGCAGTTGGAGCATATTAAAAGTGAAAAGCTGATAGATAGTATTGATGCGCTTTTAGATTTTCCAAAATACGATCCCCATGGGGATCCAATTCCCAGTAAGGACGGAAAGTTCATGGAGCGCCATAAGCAGTTATTGAGCGATATGGCACTAAAAACTGAAGGGGTCTGTGTTGGCGTCAAGGACACTTCGGCTGCGTTTCTCAAATTTTTGGATAAGAACCGCATTGCCTTAGGCAATACCATTAAGGTATTGGAGAAAGAGGATTTTGATCAATCACTTCATATACAGATGGAAGGCAAGGAACTTCATATTTCGCATCAAATAGCATCAAATCTTTACATAAAAAAGAACGACTAATGGAACAGGTAATTCACTATTTTGAAAATATCGACCCTATTTTAGCTGCCCTTTATGCCACTTTGTTTACATGGGGGTTGACAGCTGCAGGAGCAGCCTTGGTTTTTTTGTTCAAAGGAATGAACCGTGCTCTATTAGACGGAATGCTGGGTTTTACGGGAGGAGTAATGGTAGCTGCCAGTTTTTGGAGCTTGTTGGCTCCTGGAATTGAAATGAGTGAAGGGGAAGGTTTTGTAAAGGTGATTCCAGCTGCGGTTGGATTTCTATTGGGTGCTGCCTTTATTTTTGGGTTGGATAAAGTTTTACCGCATTTACACATCAACTTTAAGGAAAGCGAAGCCGAAGGCGTAAAAACACCATGGCACCGAACAACACTATTGACTTTGGCCATTACATTGCACAACATTCCCGAAGGATTAGCGGTTGGAGTACTTTTTGGAGGTGTTGCTGCTGGTTTTGATGGTGCCACCATTGGAGGTGCCGTAGCTTTGGCCTTAGGAATAGGACTTCAAAACTTTCCTGAAGGATTTGCAGTGGCCATGCCTTTGCGTAGACAGGGCCTAAGTCGATTCAAAAGCTTTATGTATGGTCAAGCTTCGGCCATAGTGGAGCCTGTTGCCGGGGTTTTGGGAGCTTGGGCCGTTCTTACTTTTGAACCTATTTTGCCATATGCGTTATCTTTTGCAGCAGGTGCAATGATTTTTGTTGTAGTGGAAGAAGTGATTCCTGAAACACAAAGAGATAAATACACCGATGTTGCCACAATGGGCTTTATTGGAGGATTTATCATAATGATGACCTTGGATGTGGGTCTAGGATAATCATCTAAAGAAATTAAAGCAACAAATTATGAGAAGGTTGGTATTACTATGCCTATTATGCTTGACCTATTTTGGTTATGGACAGAAGCATATTGAGCAAATTCAAAATGAAATTGACAAGACCGTTTGGAAGCCATTTCAAAAAGCATTTGAGACTTTAGATGGTGAGGCACTTAATGCAACATATGGCGATGAGGTGCTTAGGGTAACCCCACAAGGAATTGACACCGAGAATGCTTTTAAATCTGCAAACCTTAAGCGTTTTGAACAGAGCAGGGAAGATGGCATATCCATTACATTGGATTTTTGGTTTGATAGTCGACGTACCAATGAAACCACCTCTTATGAAGTAGGGTTTTATAGAATAGGATTTACAGCCAAGGAAGGTGAAACCGATTATAGCTACGGGCAGTTTCATATTGTTCTCAAAAAGATGGAAGGGCAATGGAAAATAATCCAAGACTGGGATACTGCAACTATTAACGGAAATTCTATAACAGCTGCAGATTTTGCCAAGAAAAGTATCTTAAAGTTTTAACTGTGCTTCAGCCGATATTGCTATAAGCCTGCTATGTGGCCTTAGCATCTTTTGCAATTGGGACAACAGTTTTTATCCCCATTATCAATAGCCACAGACAGGTGCCAATTTCACCAATGCTGGCGGGTATGGTGATGTAATCTGAAAGCCACAGCTCACTATAATTTGAATATGCAATGCGTCCTGCAAAATCCAAAAAATAGCCGCAACTACCTACCATTAAAAAGACACCTAAAAACTTTGGTAAAAACCCTGACCTGAACACCAAATACCCAAAGGGAAAAAGCCATAAACCCCAAAATGCTTGGGCAACCAAATTCCCATGATGGTAAGACTCTAGCGCTAGCATTACCTGTGCCTGAATCTGTTCAGGAGAATACAAAGTAAGATATTCAGCATCACTCAGTAAAGAAAGAATGTCCAGTTTATGCGTTAGACTAATAAATGATATAGGAACACTAATAACAGCCAGAACGACCATCAGTACAGCATAGCTTTTATTTATCTCCTTAAATAATTTATACAGCACCCATGGTAGTAGTAAAAAGAAAATATAGCACAGTAGACCACTTAAAATTTCCAAGCGGAAAAGGGATTCTGAAGATTTGATATTTTCTACAGTTTCGGCTGGATTGCTCCAAACAATAAGCTGTGATGGAACATATAAGAGACTGAAAATACCGGTTATCACAACTAAGAAATAGAGTAAGCCAGCTAGGTGTGCTGTTTTTTTGTTTGGACCCATTTGTTTGATGATTGATATGGTTTGTATAAAGAAAGACGCTTCTTCTTTATAAATGGTTGCCTGGAAGACTATTTTAATTCTTCCAAAACCAAACCATAATCATATTGAAGGTCTTCGTGAAGGGCATCCACTTTTTTGGCAATAAAGGCCAATTGCCTATCATACAAATTACGTAGGGTAATGTTATTGTTCATGGAGGGTCTAAACTCCTTCAATTTTTGGCAGAAATAGAGCAAGAGCTCCACTTCGGTCTCTTTGTTTCCAGAGTAGCGGATATATTTTTTAAGGTTCCGCAAAATTTTTCGCACGCTTTTTTTAATATAGAAAAAACTGTTGGTATTGATATCTGAAAACAGCTCGTCAATCTCGTTTTTTACCGTTTCAATATAACCATCCTCATGGCCCGCTTCAAAAAGGAGATAGGTAAGAAGCTCTTTGTTTTCTTTTTTAAAGCGTGCTAAACGTAAGCACAGGCTCAATAGCTCTTCTGGATTTCTTTGTTGGAGTTCTTTTTTGAGTTGGACTACGGTCGCGGCTTTCATACAACAAAGTTAACTCCTTAAATATGAAGCGCCATTAACATCGATTATAGTGCCCGAAGAATATTCTGCACCATCAGAAGCTAAAAACAGAATGGCATGCGCCACTTCTTGAGGCTGTGCCATACGCTTAAACGGGGACTCACGAAGCAGATTTTCTCTTTCTGCGGGAGTTAAGGTTATGGCGGCCATTTCAGTTTCTGTGAATCCGGGTGCTACCACCCCAATATAGATTTTATGAGGGGCCAGTGCTTTGGCCAAGGATTGACTCATGGAATTCAGAGCTGCTTTGCTGGCACCATAAGCGGGCTTGGTTGGTTCTCCCCTAAAGGCTCCTCTAGACGATACATTTACAATTCGTCCTCCTCCGTTTTTCATCATGGCTTTTGCTCCCCAATAACAGAGATTGGATACAGCGAAAAGATTGGTTTTAAAAGTATTTTCCCAAGCATGGGTCCAATGTTCAAAATCCACTTCATCAATTTTATGGAAAATGGAAATACCGGCATTGTTGACCAAAATATCCAATCGTCCATAACAATCAACAAAACGTTGAATCAAAGCTTCAGGGCCATCTTTTTCTGAAATGTCTTGTTGAAACAATTGATGGCATTCACCGGGTAGTTCTGCAAGGGTTTTCTCAGCTTCTTTCAAGTTATTTCTAAAATTGATGCCCACTTTTGCGCCTTTTTGTGCAAAAGCCATGGCAGTTGCCTTGCCAATACCGCGCGAAGCTCCGGTTATAAGAACGGTTTTGTTTTTAAAATTCATGGACGAATCTTTTCAACGGATTTTATCATTGGTTCAATTTTTCAAGCTCCTGGCCAATTTGTTGCTTTAGTTCTTGGGCTCTATGTTTAATACCTTCCCATCGTAAAATTTGCTCCCTGTTGCCTCCGAATTTCAATAATACCATTTTCCAATAATCTCTATTTTTTAAAAGTTTGTCCAAATCAAGATTTTCTATATTGGAAACGCCTTCGATATTCACTCCCAACATAGCAAACCCTTCAAGATTAAGATAAACGTTATCAACCAAAAGAGGTGTAATAAACTCGTCCGTAATCTGTCTTGTGGTGCCATCTGTATAGGTTTCTTTGGCATTACGGTAATAGTTAAAAATATTTTGCCTTAAAGTTTCATTTTGCACATAACTCATTTTACCCGAAGAAATGGCTTCATCAAAAATACCGCTATTGCTCTTAAAGTATTGGTCAATAACAAACTCAAACGACTGTTGAATGAAACTGAATTTATCAATGCTGTCCGTATTTTTTAATAAGTGTATCAAGCTATCAAGTCTGTGCAGTCTTTCCTTAGATAATTTGGTATTGTTTTCGATCTGAAGAATATCCAATTTAATTTCATTTGAAAGATTTGTAAGAAGCACTAGCTCTTTGTTACGTTCTTTTTTATGTTCACTGTAATTATTAATCTGCAAGGCAATCAAAATACCAATGACCACTAACACAATTTCACCAATGGCATAGAGGATATATTTACTGATTTTGTTTTCAGAAAGTGATTTTTGGCGAATACGACGAAAGAATTTAATCATCCTCTTTATTGGCTTTGGTAAAAACTTCACTCATAAAATCAAGTTGGTTGACTTTTCCATCAGTATTGAGCTCAAAACGAATTAATAACTTTTCACGAAACCGTGGGTCCTTATTCGTAATAAAAGTGTCATAATGCCAATGTGTGGTTTCGTAAGTGATAAAATCATTAAAATTGGTTTGCAGCGCATTGTCCTGGACCGTGACTACGACCGTACCCAACATGTCGTTGGTATACGACCCTTCGTAAGCCTCTAATGGTAAACTGGGTTTTGTGTTTTTTGCGCGTTCTGAAATCTTCTTTTCGGTATTTTCAATATGCTCTTTCTTAAACCCCTGGTATAGTTTGAAAACCTCTGTATGCCAATCACGGCTATCATCGTTAAAGCCATACAAATCCAATGCCTTGTACATAATAGCATGTCGCAGCTCGGCGTGATCTAAGTTTGCAAACACATAGACCGCTACATTCTTGTCATGCATTACCCCAGCAATGGCTACCAATCCAAATAAACTTCCAGTATGAAAATCTAGTTTATGACCTTTATAATCTTGCTGAAACCAGCCTATACCATAGGTATTCCAATTAGGTTTGGTAAGAGGGTTGGTAGGATAAGTTCCATTTGAGCCTAAAAAAGATTGAGGTTCAAATAGGTACTTAAAGGTTTTTGGTTTTACCAGTGTATCGGATTTGTAAACACCATCATTTACCAAGAATGTCAAGTAGTTTGAAATGTCATTTGGGGTAGAGCAAATCATTCCTGCCGGACCTATTTGATCGGAAAAACCATAATCAACCTCAACCAGACCATCTTCATTGTCGTCTAAATATGGAGTTACATAATTTCCAGCACCAAAAACATCTTTGGCTAGGGCTTGGGTACGCGTCATCTCCAAAGGATTAAATATGCGCTCTTTTACAAATTGGTTCCATGGTTTTCCACTTACTGTTGCAATAACTTCCCCGGCTACGGCATACATAATGTTCTGGTAGGTGAACCCGCCACGGAGTGGATATGTTTTTTTTGCGAATTGAAATTTTCTTATAGTTTCTCGTGTAGAAACACTATCAACAATCCATAAAGCATCCGCATTGCCAATACCTAAATTATGAGTGAATAAATCCTTTATACGAGCATCGGCAGTGGTAAGTGGATCGGACAATTTAAAATAAGGCAGATGGTCTACAACCTTATCATCCCAATTTAGTTTGCCTTCATCCACCAACATACCCATGGCAATGGCCACCACCGCTTTGGTAGTGGAAGCCATATTGAATAACGTATTCCCATCTACCTTTTCTTTGGTCTCTAAATTTTTTACCCCATAGGTTTTTTGAAAAACCACATCTCCATCCTTGACCACTATTGCAGCCAGTCCAGGAACTTTCCAATCCTGTATGCCCTGGACTATCATGGCATCCAATTTTTTTGAGTTCGTTTTTTGTTGGGCGTTTAAAGCTTGGTTTAATACTAGCGTTAGGAAGAATAACGGCAAATAGATATTATTTCTCATGGTTTTGTGATGGTTTCAATACCTTGATCCACTTCTCAATCAATAAATGTTATCTCATACTGAAACAACAAATATCCTTAATTTATAAGAAGTTAGACCAGGTTGGCTATTTACTCTAAATATAGCAAGTTATGCCATATAAAAGTGCTTTTATTCCATTTGTTGAAAATATGGTTATTGCAAAGCTTGGACAATGGCATTTTTTAAATCTGCCACCTGTGATTGGGTTAAAGTACTATCCTTATCTAGCAATTGGCTGGCTTTTAGGTAATATGAATGTGAAGCTTTATCAGCATTGTTTTTATCAAGATAAAAAGCAAGGCGGTAGTTATTTAATGCCGAGTTGGGATAGCTTTTAACTGCCATCTTATATAAGCGAAGTCTATTTGTATATTCAGGGTCTTTTTTCCAAGCCAACCAATTTTTAAAATCGTTATAAAAAGTCATGGAGAATGGTGTTGGGTTACCCTCCATAATTTGTGATTGATATATGCTTTCTATAGCGTCTATGCCATCAGAAATAAAAACATTTTTGAGTATTGCCATGTTTGGAGGTGGTACAATCCCTGCCATTTTAAACACGGTATCTATGGTTATCTCATATTCTTTTGGTATCTCTTTAGTATAAAATTGATCAAACTTTTTTGTTTTCCCTTTAAGCATTGCATTCAAAAATGAAAGTGAAAGCTCAGATGCGGCCTTGAAACCTTTTTTAGTGTTTCCTTTAGGTTCGCCAATTATATTGGGAACATATTCTTCAAAAAGGCCATAGTTTAAAAAATGAAACTCGCTCATTTTTGGAAAATGCGCAAAATAGCGATCACTATATTTTAAGTGATAAATATGGTGTGGAGAAATACTGGGGTGAGGGGCATAAATTGCTAGAATGGGAATGGCAATATTTTGAGGCTCATAAAAACTGGTGCTATTTAGAATATTTTGTTCAAACTGGGAAAGGAACCCACCTTCCAGGCTTATCAAAGCTTTTATTTTTTTGTTTCTGGAAGCTAAACCAACGCAAAATGAAGATTGAATTGCATTGGCCAGTAAGGCAATTTGGGTTTCATCTATGTTCGGCAGTTCAAGTAACTGTTGCAGTGCAAATTCTAAATCGTCCACCGCTACTTCCAACCCTTTTGTTGAGGTGTCCACCACATGTGAAAATTGCCCCTTAAGGGCAATGGCAGCAACTATGTAGCCATGACTGGCCAAATACTCGCACATTACACTTTGGATAGCAGGACTTGTGCCATTGGGAAATAAGATCAATGGAAATTTTTGTTGGACAGGAAGGGTATTGAGCGAAGCGTTTGTCTTCAATGCCAAAAGAGTGTCCAATTGGTCTTGGGCAAAGCTGGAATCTCCTTTTAATTCACTGATCTGGTAAGCAAAGATTTTACTGGCCAAAGAATCAGACTCTTTATTGAATTCTTCTTGGGTCTGCTTGGTAATCAAATTAACAAAATGGCGATAGGGGAGTAATTTGGACTTTTCCGAAGCGGGGTACCAAATGTGTATGGGCAACTTTCTGCCTTTAGATGTCCCATTCTCTGGATATAGCTTACCGCTCCAATCAGCGTATGGTACATGCTCCCTTGAAAGATCAGATAGGAATAAGCTCTTGAACCCTACCGAATATTCACCATAACCCATAAAATTGGAAAAAGGCTCTTCTAAGGACCCATTTTTTGGGTCTTGACACCCAAAGAACATTAACAATAGAACAATAAAAGACAGTTTTTTATGCATGATCTAGATTAATCCGTTTTTGTGGTCACATCGTTGAAAATCTGCACCCATTCTTTATCGTTTAAAAACTTGCTAGACCATCCATTCCACACCAATTTCTTTTCGTTGGCATATGAAATTGTCGCCCTAAAAAAGCGGTCCTCAATTACGTTTTTGGGAGATATGGCATTAATGCGCTTATTCTCTTTATCTAAGAACCATTTATGTTTGCCATGCAACGGAAAGTCATGCGCTAGGGAAGTAACCAAAAAAACATCTTCCTTTTTATGATAGTTAATGATATAGGCATAAGAACGTTCTCGCAGATTTCTTTGATCCACGGTGAGCGATTCACATTTGATAAAACTTCCGTTCAAATAATATTCGCAAGTTCTTTTTCCAATTTCTTGATACTCTTTTTCGGTACCAGGATATATGGTTTCCACAACCTTCCAATCTCCAATTAAAAAGTTTAGATCCTTAATAGATTGAGAGAATGAAGTGTGAGCAATTAAAATGGACAGTAGAAGAAACAATGACTTTTGCATGAGATGTAAATTTTACCTCAAGCTAGTCAGGAAGTCTTTCAAAAAGGTCTCAATACCTGATTACAAGTATCAAAAACCGTTTTTAACGCAAGTTTTTGGATTTAAATTCTTTTGGAGTCAAGCCTGTATAAGCCTTAAATAGCCTATTGAATGTTGCTTTGGAATTAAATCCTGCATCAAAAGCAAGGCTTAGAATCTTTATGTTGGAGTTTTTGGGATTTTTCAGTTTTTCTTGTACATCCTTAACACGATATTCATTTACAAATTGATAAAAGTTTTTGTTTAGGGTACCATTTAAAACTTCAGAAATGGTCCTTTCGGAAACAGAAACGGATTTGCTCAAACCGGTAAGGCTCAACTCAGGACTTCTAAACAGTTTTTCGTTGACCATTGTGCAATGAAGTTGGTCAATTATTTTAGATGATTCTGTGTCAGGTAGGCCAATGGGCATATCCGTTGGCTTTATGATTTTTATGGTTTGTGCCTGCTGATATCCGCGGACGCTTAGCCAATACAGCATAAATGAATAGAGCAATAAAACAGCAGATCTATATTCATCCCATTGGTGAAAGAATTCTTTCCCGCTGACGCCACTGCTAATAAATAGAAAAATTGAAATCAATACAAAGGAAGCAGCAATGACCATGATGGTTTTTTTTACCCATTGAAGGTCAATTTCAGTAATGTTGGATACGTTGTTCAGAAGTTGTTGTTGATATTTTTTTATCCTCCTAATAGATATCACCATATAGATTAAAATGGAGAGGATTGCTGCTGATTCAAAAAGTTCAGCCACAAAATGAAACCAATGCCATGGTGTTCTGCTCCCAGGAAAAACAGCATGATAGATGCTATGTATATAGTTAAGAACAAGAGGTGAAAAATGCCAAAGATGTCTTTTTAAAAACCGAAAACTTGGATTGGTGAGCGTTCGAACATAAAAATAAAAAGAGGGACCTATCCAATATGACAATGAAAAAGGCATCCATGCCAACCATCTATGGGTATTCCAAATTGAAGGGTCCAGCATGTATGGGGTAAAGGTCAGGCATATACATATTAACGAAAGGGATAGAAAACGATTTGCGAATCTGTTTTCTTTTTTTTCCAATAGTAGAAACCCAAAAACAAATCCATTGGCAACCGCACAAATAGTAATGAGTTGAACTATGGAAATGTTAAGCTGCATTTGCAATTTATTTTTGAAGCGTCTTTGTTTTCTGCTACCTTTAAAACTACAAATTTCAAAACTATGCGGAGACTTCTTCTTTTATTGCTTATGGCCGGTGCACTGCAATTTTCAACTGCACAAAAACAAAGTTTTTCTTATCTGGACATTTTTGATCTACAATATGTTTCTGACCCCCAAATTTCACCTAACGGAGAGTGGGTAGTATATCGTCGTATGAGGTATGATGTTATGCAAGACCGCTCGGTTGGTAATCTTTGGTTGTTAAAATCCGACGGAAGTCAGCACCAAAAATTAACCTCAAGAGAAGTAAGTGAAAGTAGCCCAAAATGGTCTCCGAATGGTGATCGTATTGTATTTTCAAGCAGTACGGATGAAGGTTCGGAAATATTTGTTTACTGGGTCACTTCTGGAAAAACTGCAAAGTTGACTCAATTGCCTTTTAGTCCAAGTTCCTTAACATGGTCACCAAACGGTAAACAATTGGCTTTTTCCATGAATGTTCCCAAGGCACCACCAGTTATTGCAAAAATGCCTAAAAAACCCAAGGGAGCCAAGTGGGCAGACGCGCCGAGAATTACTGATCGTGTCTACCATGAAGCTGATGGGAGGGGATATATCAAGCCGGGGTTCAATCATATTTTTACAATTCCTTCGGACGGTGGGGCACCAAGACAGCTAACTTCTGGAGACTACCATCATCGAGGTACTCTCTCATGGGCCAATGATGGAAGTAAAATTTACTTTTCAGCCAATCGTGATGAGAACTGGCAATACAATTTTAGAAATAGTGAAATCTATTCCGTTGAGGTCCAAAATGGAACAATAGCGGGATTGACCGATAGAAATGGGCCCGACTATAATCCAAAAGTTTCTCCAGATGGTAAACGCATTGCCTATTTAGGTTTTGAAGATAAAGTGCAGGCGTACCAAATACGCAAGTTGCACATCATGAATTTGGATGGAAGTGGTATGCGAGTAATTTCCGAGGGATTGGACAGAACTATTTCCAACATTGAATGGAATGCAAAAAGCGATGGACTGTTCATTTCTTATGATGATAAAGGAAATGGCAAAATAGGGCACATTTCCCTTTCTGGGACAGTATCTAAAGTTGCGGACAATGTTGGTGGAACAACATTGGGCAGACCTTACGGAAGTGGTTCTTATAGTATTTCTAAAAATGGAACTATTGCGTATACCCATTCAAGACCAGAATACCCGGCTGATCTGGCCATCCTTAAACCAAAAAGTAAAAGTCCCTTAAAGATTACCGCCCTGAATAAAGCATTGCTTAATTACAGAGATTTGGGAAAGGTGGAAGAAGTATGGTACAAATCTTCAGTAGATGGGAGAGACATTCAAGGTTGGGTCGTATATCCTCCTAATTATGAGGCTTCTAAAAAATATCCATTTATGGTGGAAAACCATGGAGGTCCAATACTTAACTATGGCGACCGTTTTTCAATTGAAATGCAATTGTATGCCTCGGCCGGATATGTGGTTTTTTATCCCAATCCAAGAGGGAGCACAAGCTATGGCGAAGAGTTTGGAAATTTGCTCTACAACAATTATCCTGGAGAAGATTATAATGATGTTATGGATGGTGTTGACCATTGCATAAAAATGGGTATTGCCCATGAAGATCAATTATTCGTTACAGGGGGTAGCGCCGGCGGTATCATGTCTGCATGGATGATTGGTAAGAACAACCGATTTGAATCTGCCGTTGTGGCTAAACCAGTTATGAACTGGATAAGCAAGACATTGGTTGCCGATAATTATTTTTATTACGCAGAGCATCGATATCCAGGGCAGCCTTGGGAAAATTTTGAGGGCTATTGGAAATTTTCTCCCATTTCACTCGTTGGTAATATAGAGACCCCAACAATGGTAATGGTTGGCATGAACGATTTACGAACCCCACCCAGTGAGGCCAAACAACTTTACCATGCCCTTAAATTACGAAAGATTGAAACCGTATTGGTTGAAATTCCTGGTGCGAGCCATGGAATTGCAAGTAAACCCAGTAATTTGATTACTAAAATTGCCCATACGGTTGCTTGGTTTGATAAGTATAGAACGGACAAGAAAAATGAATAAAAAGAAACGACATTGGCTGTGGAATGTATTAATTGTATTCACGCTAATTGTATGTATTCTTGCCTTTATAGAACACTATAAGAATTGGCATAAAATAGAAGATGGAGAGCTAAAAATCCTTTCAGGAATCTATTACCAGGCAATTCCCGTTTCTGAAATAGATAGTGTTGAATTTGTGGACAAACTGCCGCAAATGAAACGCTCAAGCGGATTTTCTTGGAGTGCTAAGGAAAAAGGTGTTTTTAAAGATTCGTTGACTCAAGCCAAGGTGTATGTTTTTGTTGATGATCTGCGACAACGAAAAATTAGATTGGTACATCATGATTCGCTTAAGATATTTCTCAACTTTAAAGACAGTTTGCAAACGCATGATGTTTATAATCTGCTGAATACTGAATTAATGGCAAATCTTGAAAACCAAAATTGATTTTACATGCGTATGTATTCAAGCCATGATAACCCTGTCCAAATTTTACCTATGAAACCTGTTTTCTACATCCTTTTTTTGTTGCCTTTTTTCATGTTTTCACAGAATACTATTTCCGTTCATGTCCATAATGTTCCATCAACAGAAGGCAAAGTAAATGTGGCAGTTTATGATTCGGGGGACACTTTTTTGACTTTTGAGGGGGTGGTGAAAACTGGAACTGCACCAGCACAAGAGGGAGTGGTTATGTTAAACATAGAGAATTTGCCTCCAGGAGAATATGCCGTAGCGGTGTTCCATGATCAAAATGGTAATGATATACTCGACACAAATTGGTTAGGAATTCCGAAGGAAAAAGTGGCTTTTTCAAAAGCAAAAATGAAAACCTTTGGTCCTCCAAAGTATAAAGAGTGTTGCTTTAAGGTTACTAGAGATACCGAAATTGATGTAATGTTCTAATAGAATTTTTTATTGCTTACAAATATGGAAACAATACTACTTGCTCAGGTTATGGGAGGCTTTTATGGGCTTTTGGCTATTATTTTTGGGGCATTTGGGGCCCACGCACTAAAAAAGAAATTGACCCCAGAACAACTTCATAGTTTTGAAACCGGGGTCAAGTACCAAATGTACCATGCTATATTATTAATTGTACTTAGCTATAACCTTGGGTTTGATGGACCCTTGGACAAATACATTGTTAATTGCTTTGTTACAGGTACTTTACTGTTTTCCTTTAGTATTTATGGTCTTTGCTTAAGCTCATCAAAAGGAAAAAAGCTAAAGTTTTTGGGGCCTATAACGCCTATTGGGGGATTATTGCTAGTGATGGGCTGGGCCTTGCTTCTATATTCTTTTATAGCAACCATACTTTAAAGAGTTATTCTATCTGTACAGGCTTGACCTCATTAAAAAACCAAGGTGTATGCTGGTTTGTAATTGCAGTCCATTGCCATTTTCCTTTTTCTTTTTGAGCATTTAAAGTCATTAGACCAATTTCCTTAAATGTTGTATCCGCGGGATTTTCTTTTTTGATCCAAAACATTTTCCAAGAATAATAGGCTAAAGCACTATTATGATCTAAGAAGCGTATTTTTGGAATTCCAATTTCATAATAATAGTTTAAGGAATCATTTTCAAAAAACATTGAGTGAAATTTTCCCAATTCCCTTTTTCCTTCGAACAGATATCCTTGGGAATTTATCCAAGTTGCATCATCTGAAAATTGAGACATGACCAGGTCAACATCTTTTTTGATCATGGCTTGTTCTCGATCCAAAATTAATTCAACCAATTGCAAGGAATCGTTTGTAATAAGGTTTTGATTTGAACTGGTCAGAGATTTTTTGCATGAACAAATGCATAGTCCAAGTATAAGAATTGCTTTAAATGTTTTTTTCATGATCTAAAGCCGTAAATACATGTTGCCGTTTATTGTGTTCAGTTTAAGGCGGTTTGAAGCGTTATTGAAGTTTCCTTCCACTTTTTGTCCCACGTGACGATCCGTAACTTTTAAGTCTAAATTTTCATCTGCATAGATTTGCCCGTGAATTGTTTCCGCAATAAGACGAGAATTGGACAGCACTAAATCTATTTCCCCATTTATGGTCTTTAGATCCAGATTGCCGTTGTATTTTTTTATATCGATATTGCCATTGATCAAGTCAGCGGTAAAATCACCTTCAATAAGTTCAGCACTTAGATCGCCGTTAATGCTGCTCACACTGAAATTTGCGTTTTTTGGAACATACAGCACATAATCAAATTCATACATATCGCTAGTATAGTAATGCTTGTAACTGTCTCTTCTGGTTTTGTTCCATTCATCATGAAAAGCTTTAAGTATTTTTTCGGTCTGGGAACTAATACTGATAAAACCGTTGGCTTCTTTTACTTTAAGATTGTATAGATCAAGATATTTTCCGTCTTCTGTTGAAATATCGGCCTTAAAATATATGGTAGGCTTATCCCATGTTTTCACTTTTATATGTGATGCAAATTTTACCTCGACATCTATTATCTGATTGTTGTAGTTGATGTTTTTTTCTATGACTTTTTGGGAGTTTACGGATAGGCTGATGAAGCCCAATGCTAATAGAATCATTAGATTTTTCATGACTGTTCTGTTTAGTGATTATTGTTTTCTGAGATAAATATTTCCGTTGGTGGATTTTAGCGAAATGTTTACACCCCCGCTATTGATGGAAGCTCTTACCTTTCTTCCAGAAATGGACTTTAGCCCATCTTTTTCTTCTCTTTTAATATCAAAGTTGGTGTAGATATCTCCGTTTGTTGTGCTCATTACCAAATCTGCTGGAGTACTTCCTGGCAGTGAAACATCTACCGCTCCATTTGTGGTATAGATAGAAATAGGGGAATTCTGTTTTACTGTCCCAAACTGCACAGCTATTTCACCATTAAGCGCATTTGCGGTTACTGGCCCATTAACATTGGTTATTTCAATACTGCCATTGAGTTTCGCATCTGCTTCAACCTCTCCAGAAAAACCATCAATCTCAATGTCGCCCGCCCATGTGCTCTTAACAGATACATTTTGATTTTTTGGGAGGAAAATTTCAGCGCCTTCAGATTTTCTTAGATTTTTCACAATCAAGGTGTTCCCATCTTGCACCACATAGAAACCAACATCCGTATTGTCATTGCCTCCTTCCCCAACAAGTCTAAGGCCCTTTGCTTTTTCTGACACTTTAGAACTTCTGCTTCCTTTAATGCGCAACTCATTGGCACTAGAAGTTTTCAACGTAATATCTGATTTGGACTCTATTTTGACCCACTCAATACCACTTAAAGATTTTGTGTAACCTGTTTGTGCATTGATTGTCGTGGCAAAAGCAAATGCTACTAAAAGAATTGATAATTGTTTCATGATTTTTCGTTTTTTGATGTTTATATAATTTTAGGTAATGCTAATTCAATTTCGTTCCTTACAAAAGGCTGTGTGTCCTCTTGTTCTAATAATTTTTTCATAGGTGCCGCCGCTTTCTTTTCCTGAATTTTTACCAACGACTGTATAATGGCAATTTGAATACTAGGGTTCTTTTCAATATCCAATGCTTCAATAAAAGCTTGTTTAACGGTTGGTGAGGTAGCAAATCTTGACAAAGCCTCAAAAGCGTTTAAGCGTACATTGTCGTTTTCGTCATGTAGCAATCGGTTGGCCAGGGCCTTTACAATGGCCTCATCTGGATTTGGAAACTCCTCAATATAGTTTACCCCTTGAATACGTTTACTTGCAGATTGATTCTCCATTAGGGAAAGCATGGCAGTTTGTTTTACTTGTAGTGTCTCATCAAGTAAAATGGCAATATCTTCATTGGACTTTTCTTGTTGTAGGAACCTTCCCATTTGAAAGGAAGCAACCAATAGGGCAATACTTGCCGCTACTTTAAGCATATTGGAGGCCCATCCGATTTTTTTCTTTTCCGAAGAAATTGGGATAACTTTAGATGTTTCCATTTTTTCTTGCTGTAGCGCTTTATCAAATTTGGCGGTAAGACTCTCTGTGGGAACTGAAATGGGCTCATTTTCAAAAGCCTTGAACAATATGTTCATCTCATCATGTTCCAACTTGCACTGAATGCAATCAGCAATATGTTTTCTCACCTTTTCTTTGTCTTCTTTGCTCAGTGTATTATCTAGATACTCTGGGAGCAATTTTGTAACATGATTATTTTCCATGCCTATATATTTTCTAAGTAAATTCTTTTTAATTTTTTAAGTGCTCTGCTCATTCTGGTTTTAATCGCTCCTGGGGTACTACCTGTTATTTCTGCCAATTCGTTATATCTGATTTCCTGAAACCTGTTTAAAATAACCAATTCACGATCCGTGGCATCCAGCTTGTTCAATGCATTTTGCAAGTGAGAATGTTCTTCACTCCGATCTTCTTGATTTTCCACTTTTTTGTAATCCACCGCGTCTATATCTTCATGATTTTTATGGACTCTTGTAAAATGTGTTTTTAAATCGTTTCTGGCTATGGTAAACAACCAAGCTACAAACGAACCATTTTTGTAAGAGCTTCTATACTTGATAATTTTATAAAAAACATCCTGTGTCAAATCTTCACTCAGCATCTTATCTCCAGACATTTTGTATAAAAAATTATATACGTGTCTGTGATGTCTATCAAAAAGTACCTTGAGTAAATCTAGATTACCGGCAGCAACTTTTTGCATTACTATTTCATCCGAGAGCTCTTCCAAAAGATGTTTTTAGTTGGTCTTCTAACCTATATAATCAGGAATTTATAAAAGGTTACACTGGGAATAAAATTTTTTCAATTTAAATTCCAGAAGCTTAAGAAAGAGGATACTATAAATATGTAGAAATTCCTAGCTGCAACCGCAACCGTCTTGCCCACAAGATTTTGTGGTTTTTTTTCTGTTGAGTATGAATGATTTTGGAAGAATGAATTTTAATGCCAAATATCCAACGGCAATCGCTAAAATTAAATATGCCAATATGTGCTGAAAAATTTCCATTTATTTTAGAATTTGATAGGCCGTCAATGCTACAATATAAGCAAAAGCACTCATAAATATTAGTTGGAGTAAAGGCCATTTCCATGAATTAGTCTCTTTTTTTACGATAGCTAACGTACTCATGCACTGCATAGCGAAAGCGTAAAAAAGCATCAATGAAATACCTGAGGCCAGATTGAACAATGGTTTCTTGCCTGAATGATGAAGTTCTGCAGACATTCTGCTTTTGATTGTTTCTTCTTCGTCATTGCCCACACTATAAATAGTTGCTAGGGTTCCAACAAAGACTTCTCGAGCAGCGAAAGACGTCAATACCGCAATACCAATTTTCCAATCATAGCCCAAAGGCCTAACGATTGGCTCAATAGCTTTTCCCGCATAACCTATATAGGAGTGTTCCAGCTTGTAACTTGCAACTTCCTGTGCCTTGGCTCTCTCTTTTAGTTCTTTTGTCATGATCAGCACAGAATCTTGGAGCGATTTTAGTCCAATGGCATTGGGTTGATCTACAACACTCAATTTGGTGCTCCGCATGTAGGTGTCAATGTTATTCTGAATGTAGTTTTTACTGTAATTGGAAAGGCCTTCATCTTCAATTCTTTTATTAACAATACTTTCGGCGTTCTTAAAATCTTCAGAATGTCCATTAGATCCCAAAAACCAAAGCACAATAGAAATAGCCAGAATGATTTTTCCTGCACCAAAGACAAAACTCTTGGTTTTTTCTATCACTGTATAAGCTACATTTTTTAGAAGAGGAAGTCTATAGGTTGGCATTTCCACCATGAATAGAGAGCTACTTTTAATCTTCAAGATTTTATTCAAAATCATTGCCGAAAAAATGGCCATGCCAAACCCAATAATATACAATAACATCAAGGTCAGGGCTTGGTAACTCAGCCCAAGAATGCGCCCTTTTGGAATTACAAGCGCTATTAGAATCAAATAAATTGGGAGTCTTGCTGAACAAGTAGTAAAAGGTGTGACTAAAATTGTGATGAGTCGTTCTTTCCAATTTTCAATGGTTCTTGTGGCCATCACTGCTGGGATTGCACATGCAGTTCCTGAGATGAGAGGCACCACACTTTTACCGCTAAGACCAAATGGGCGCATGAGTTTGTCCATTAAAAAGACAACCCTGCTCATATAGCCAGTCTCTTCCAACAATGAAATGAACAGAAATAAAAATGCTATTTGCGGAATAAAAATAACAATACCTCCTATGCCCGCCAGTATTCCTTCGGCCAACAAATCGGTAAATACTCCTGGGGGCAACGTATTTTTAATCCATTCCCCGGCCATGGCAAATTGCTCATCAATAAAGTCTTGCGGATAAGTGCTCCAATCAAAAATTGCTTGAAAAATGGTCAATAATATGACCAAAAAAATAACATAACCAAACACCTTATGCGTTAACACTTTATCAAAAGAGGCTCTTAGTCCTTTGGCGGCTTGAAAATCTACCTTGTAGGTTTCTTTCAAGGTGTTATTTATAAACTGATAACGTAAAACGGTTTCTTTATGCTGAAGTTTTTTGAGCTCGTCTTTTGATTTGGTTGAAAAAGAAGTCGCATCCTGAATTCGCTTTTTTTCAATGGGCATAAAGTTTACATCCTGTGTAATGACCAACCATAGTTTATACAAATCCTCTTTTGGAAAAGCCTTTTGCAAGCGCCCAAAATATTCAGGGGAGATTCTAGAAGTATTTACATTGGGCTTTGTTGATAAGGTTTTATAATCGGCAATCAGTTCTTTAATACGTTCAATACCATTTCCCTTGCGCGTACTCACCAAGGCAATTTTGGTATTCAACTTTTCTTCCAATGTTTCAATGTCCAAAGAAATTCCTTTTCTAGACATTCTATCCGCCATGTTAATGACCAAAATTGTGGGGATGCCCAAATCTTTGATCTGCGTAAAGAGCAGCAGATTTCTTTTTAGGTTTTCTACATCACTAACTACTACGGCTACATCTGGATAATCCTTATCGTTTTTGTTCAACAATAATTCAACGACCACGCTCTCATCCAATGAAGTGGTGTTAAGACTGTAGGTGCCAGGAAGGTCAAGAATATGTGCTTTTACACCTCGAGGGAGTTTACAGACACCCTCTTTCTTTTCTACGGTGATGCCAGGATAGTTGCCAACCTTTTGTTTTAGTCCAGTAAGTTGATTGAAGACTGAGGTTTTTCCTGTATTTGGATTGCCAATAAGTGCAACATTTATGTTTTTGCTCATATAGCTTTGGGGTCTTCTAAAATGTCCAGCTCAATCTGTCTGGCAAGGGAACGCCTAATGGCAATGTGACTTCCATTTACGTTGATATAAATAGGGTCTTTCAGCGGTGCAATTTGAACCAATTCTACGCTATTTCCTGGCAAACACCCTAGTTCCATAAGTTTTATGGGAAGAACAATATCTGAAAATTCCTTTATGATTCCTTTTTGTCCGTGTTCTAAATCTGCAACAGTCGCCACTTAACTTATTTAGATTGATTTTAAGTAAGCAAAAGTAAGTAAAAATGGGAACAAAAGATTCTTAAATTTTTATAAAGCTTAAAAGGCTATTCGGTATAGCTGTTTTTTAAGATTTCCAAATCTGTGAGCAGTTTTTGTATTTCTTCTTTATTGGTGCCGTCGTAGAATCCGCGAATCCTTCTTTCCTTGTCCACAAGAATAAAATTTTCGGTATGGATCATATCATATGGACCACCGTCGCCATCATTTTTTACCGCCAAATAGGACTTTCTGGCAAGCTGGTAAATCTGTTTTTTATCTCCGGTAACAAGGTTCCATTTGCTGTCTATAACCCCTTTCTCTAAAGCATATTTTTTTAGTTGGGGCACAGAGTCAATAACCGGTGTCACCGAATGGGAAAGCAACAAAACATCTTGGTCATCCAAAATGGAACTTTGGATTTCTGCCATGTTCTTGGTCATGATGGGACAAATTGTGGGGCAGGTGGTAAAAAAGAAATCGGCCACATAGATTTTGTCTTCATAATCTTGCTGGGTGATCTTTTTCCCATTTTGATTGATCAATTCAAAATCTGAAATGGTATGATATTTCCTTTTGTAATGTAAAGTACTGTCCACCAACTCTTGGCTCACCATGGAGGGTTGAAAAACCGGAAGCATTTTTTTTGGCTGTAAGGCATTGTAAAACAAATAGATAATTACCACAGAGAGTGCTAAAAGCGTTATTCCAAAGAATTTGTATTTAGAAAAAAATGACCTCATCCGTTGCAAAATTACGGCTGACCAAAGGATTCTTCAAGATAAAACATAAGTTTTGGTGCTAAAACTTTCTTAAAACAAAGTGGTGCTAGGTTTTGCCGTTTTTTTATCACTGGCTAAAAGTTTACTTTTGTGCGTTTTAATAGATAAATGCTGATGAATCCTGTAGTAATACAAGTAATACAATTCTTTCTTAGTCTTTCCTTGCTCATTGTTCTTCATGAGTTGGGACATTTTATTCCCGCTAAAATATTTAAGACAAGGGTGGAAAAATTCTATCTCTTTTTTGATGTAAAATATTCCCTTTTTAAGAAAAAGATTGGTGAAACCGTATACGGAATAGGTTGGTTGCCCTTAGGAGGGTATGTGAAAATTGCCGGTATGATTGATGAGAGCATGGATACAGAAGCCATGAAAGAAGAGCCAAAACCATGGGAGTTTCGCAGTAAACCAGCTTGGCAACGTCTTATAATTATGCTTGGTGGTGTAACGGTCAATTTTATTCTAGCTGTTATCATCTATATTGGAATGGCCTATTCTTATGGTGATCAATACATTCCTATGGAAAGCCTACGAGATGGTGTATGGGTGGTAGAAAAAGAAATAGGGGACAAGGTTGGCATACAGACCGGAGATAAAATCATTGCAGTAGATGGGGAAAAACTAAAGACCTTCAACAGCGTTTTTATTGAACTGATAAATGGCAATACCATTACCATAGATAGAGATGGGCAGCAAATCGAAAAAGAAATCCCAGTAGATTTTATTTCCACCTTGTTGGAAGATGAAGAGAAAGTAAGGTTTCTAAGCCTTAGAGCACCCTTTGTAGTGAATAAAGTATCTAAAGGTTCACACAACACGGATGCAGGGTTTAAAACTAAGGACGAGTTTTTGTCCATTAATGGTTCTGAAGCTATTTATAGAGATCAAGTAATGGCCCTTTTAGAGGAGAACAGGGGTAAGAACATCAATATAAAAGTAAATAGGGCAGATGGAACACAGGCTGATTTAACGGCCAGTGTAAATGATGATGCAAAGCTGGGCATAGAGATTGGAGGGTTTACTATGAAGGACCTAGAGGACAGGGGCTACTTTAAGATTCAGACCCAGAAATACACTTTTCTTGAAGCAATACCAGCTGGAATAGATAAAGGGGTAACCACCTTATCTAGTTACGTAAAGCAGCTTAAAAAAATATTCAACCCTTCAACTGGTGCGTATAAAGGTGTTGGCGGTTTTGCCGCTATCGGTAGTATGTTTCCAGATACCTGGGACTGGGCTGCATTTTGGTCCACCACTGCATTGATATCCATTATTCTAGCTTTTATGAACATATTGCCAATACCAGCTTTAGATGGTGGTCATGTAACGTTTTTGCTATATGAAATGGTAACGGGAAAAAAACCCAGCGATAAATTTTTGGAGTATGCACAAATGGTTGGTTTCTTTCTTTTAATAGGATTATTGCTGTTTGCAAATGGCAACGATTTGTATAAATGGCTTTTTAAATAGAAAACCACTTTTTTTGCTTGTTGCATTTTAAAGAAACTCCTATATTTGCACCCGCTTAGGATAAAATATTCCTCCTTAGCTCAGTTGGTTAGAGCATCTGACTGTTAATCAGAGGGTCCTTGGTTCGAGCCCAAGAGGGGGAGCAGTGACAGCCCAGTAAGTACTATTCTTGCTGGGTTTTTTGATTTATAGAAGGTTTTTATCCTAGATTATATTCCAAAACTTAAAAAGTTAACAAATGACATTCCCTTCCAGACTTTCGGTTATCATTCCATTCATACTTTCTGTGTAGTTCTGATATTTTTGTCACGAACGGTTACCCTCCGGTTATAATTAGATAAAATATAGGTCCCCATATTCCGATTGCAATGAGAAGAGGAATCCATATTTTTCGTTTACGATATTTTAAATCAGGTGAGACATTAGGTTTCCAAATTAGTTGCTCAAGAAGATAAACACCCAATATTGTGAGCGGTACTGTAAGCATGTCCTGATCTATTGAGTTTAATAGAGTTCCTTGCAGAACTGAATATAATAGGGCAGAAAGAGCAACCATCCATGCTAACTTCTGCTTTCCTAACCTAGCAAAGTTTACAGCCATTAATATGCCTCCAAAAAGGACTGAGAAAAGTGCCCCATAGACCAAAATGAATTTTGGGCTGTAAAGTAATGGTGCATTCGGATCTTCTGTAACATTGGAGGGTTTCGGTTTTACAATTGACTCGCTCTCTGCAAATGACTCTTTCTTTTCCAGTTCAACGATTAGTTTTTTGACATCCTCCGTTGTCCTTCCTCTTTTCTCGAGTTCCCAACTAGCAGCAAGCACCGCACGTTCTTGAAATCTTGATTTTTTTTCAACATATTCAAGTAGTTCTATATCCGTTTTAGCGGCCATTACTTTAGTAAAAGAATTTGCTTTATTCACATTTAATTTTTTTCAACTGATATTTCCATATTATTTCTTTTTCGCTCATTTAATGTTGCACAATGGTCTTATGTATGATTTCGTCGCGTGTTTTAGCAACTAAATTAGCAAATACAAACCGAATAGAAAATGCGCGAGGATTTTCGTAAGTAAGCTAGTACTAGCAATGAATTATACACGTTGTTGTAGTGTCGTTTTTTATTTTTAATTGTCCCAATAATCACCATTTTTTTATCTTTTCTGAAACTGTTTTGATGAACTGGTTATGTTTTCCAATTGGCTCAAATTCCAATAACTCTAGGTTTTCATTCAACCTTTTTCAATTATTCCATCCTAAAATGTTATTCTCAACCAGTGTGCTTAGCAGCAAACTTTTAGTTTCAATTATTTGGCTATGCGCAAAAAGCAAGAATCAATTTTAAGCGTTCACTCATAACGATTCGATTTGATAGAATTATCTTACTTTTAATGCAAATTAAACCTTATAACATAAATTATGATACTTCGTAAAATATCGATTTGTGCATGGATTCTAATAAGCTTTTTTTTGTTCAGTTGTGACGATGAGTCAACTTTAAATGACGGCCAAGTCAAGGAAATTTCAAACGTGGAATATTTATCCAGCAATCCCTATTCTCACTCAATGGTAACTTTGAGAGATATTCCCAAGGTTCACAATTTTTTAGCCACAAAATCAGGCGGGTCAATTTTTTTTGAAAGCGGTCTATCAAATAAAAATGGTCAGGTAGTTATAAACCAAGATGAAATCTTGATGATTGTGGATACGCTCGGCAATAAGAATTATTCATTTCAATTTCTGTCCACTGAGGCCCCACCCTTTACTTTTTACAATCTGATAGTCCCCATCTCTGCTGACGAAACTCCTAAAGAACCGTATGTTATAAGTTATACCAGCGAACCAGAAACATTGGATACTTTCTTGCAAGATCCAAATTCTACAGGTATCGATTTTGCCAACTTTTCCGGAACCTTGAACATCCATCCATTTGAATATTTTTTCCCTAATGGGACTTATGCCAAAAATAACTGCACGGGACACGATGAATATGGCGACCCAATACTATGTGATGAACTTATAATCGATAGCGGTTCAAATGGCTCAGGTGGTGTTGGAGGTGGTGTTGGAGGTTCAAACAATCCGCCATGGGACCCATATACAGGCTGGTCGGGTACGAGAATTTATCATATTACACCTCAAGACGGTATTTATCGCTACACATCGGCAAGTACTTGTCAACATCCAGGGGAATGCATTATTGTCCATGTTTATGACAATGGCTCAGGTGCATCCCAGAAGAGGATAGTCGATGATTGTATAGGTTGTGATGTAATTCAGCCAGGTGGGGTTCCGGTAAATACAACTCCCAGTCTTTACGCAGGAATTCTAAATACAAAGCTGGATAATATATTGAATACATACCAACTTTCGTTTTTATCTTCAAATAGTAGTATGTGCCAACAAATATTGAACTTTATAAATGCTAATGACAACGATGAAGGAAAAAGATTTGTACTAAGAGCAATTGAAGGGATAATGGAAGGGGAATTTTTTAGTTTTAATTCTATTCTGGTAAGTGAAAGAAATTATACTACAAATAACGAAGTGGTGGTTCCTTTTCCTTTGATAAAATATCCAATTGATAAAGTACTTCTTTATGAACAACAATATCCTAAATTAACTGAATACCTTAAAAACCAAATGCCAAAAGTGGCTGGTATCTCTAAAATTGTTGATGCAATACATGAATTGACAAACATACCAATAACAGATATCAAAAATGATTTGAAATGGGGGGAAGGGCCAATTTTAGAGATAACACAATTAGATAATTTTGTCCCGGGTGTTACAGATGAAGATTCGGCTGGTTTTTTTGATGATAATACCCCTGAAAGGATATATTTAGATGTAGATTATGTTAACGATTTAGAACAGGGAACAACTGATCAGCCCATTGAAGATGAGCTTTTATTTTTCTTAGGAACCACAATCTTACATGAGTACGTTCATTATGGGGATTATTCCCAAGGTTTTGATTATCCAGGGGAAGAGGGACGAATATTCGAAGTTAAGGTCTATGGTTTCAATGTTGGCCCAGACACTGCAAGATTAGTATTAGATAGGATTAATAATTAAATTGGAATATGAATAAGTTGAAATTAATACTTTTCCTATTTCTAATATGCTGCAAGACAAATGTCGAAAAAACTGAAATACGTGAACCAGTGTATCAAGATTGCTTTTCAAAAGAGGAAAGGTCCGGCGCAATAAGTTCGATATTGAAACATCAAAAATTCCAGTTTTTTTTACACCCTGAGGTTAAAGGGAGATTACCTATAAAATTGCTCAAATCAGATTTTATATCAGCCGATATGGATTTGACCATTAATGGCAAAAGAGTGATTTTAAAAAGCAATATTGATGAGGAAAGCAGTACGGTAAACATAAGAATTGATAGTCTTGACTGTGATTTGAAAAAATTCAATTTCTATTTGTACTATCCAATTGAGGGGGCGGTAATTACTGGCACTTCTCAATTAATTGATGAAAAATGGATAATAAAAATAATCAGATCCGGCGAGATGTGATGTTAAATGAAACTCAACCAATGTAACTCGGCGGCGGATACCCACGAAGTTGTAAAAAGTAAGCAGTACTTGCGCGCGTATAGATCCCCCAATTATCTTCCATTCTGTTACTTTGGAAACAATTATGATTGGCGGAACAATAGATGTCACTTGAGTGATTTCATAAACTTCTTTCTTTTAAATTCATTATAGTCATGGATTATCAACCCTTGATTGGTATAAAAATAGATAGAGTCACTACCTACTATCTTTACGACCGAATCACCTACTTGAAGTTTGTCGAACAGCCCTCTATCTAAAACCAACTCCATGCCAGTGTTTAAAAATATCTTGTTCCCTCTTGTGGGATGTATTTCGACTTTTTTAAATAGGGTTGAGTTAAATCCTTCATCCTTGAAATGGTAATAGTCCTTTTTAACAAAATAATCGGTATTGAGATACCAAATCAAAATTCCAATGATTACCAAGAAGACGCCAAGAACAGAGTATTGAACTTGTTTGAAGTTAATCTTATCCATTTGACCTTTTTTGTAAAATTCCCCTTCTAAACTTTAAATCCGCAACCCTGTTCTCTAACCTGGTTTTATCCCTGTAGTAACTGTAAACCCATGCAGCCAATAAAATCGATTTACAAAAAAAAACTCCTTTCCAATAACCTATACTCTCCATCATTGGCCTTGCTCCATATCTTCCGTGCAGAAAAGGTAGCACAGATGAAAACATTATAATCAGTGGAATTGCTACAGGGATCTGTTTCCGAAGATTTGGGATTTGGCTCTGAGCCTTTTGTATTTCTGCATTTATTTCTTCAATAGAAGATAATTGATTTACGGGCATTTCCTTCATGAGCCTAAATTAACCAATTAGAGATTTGGTAAAACCCTGGTCATCTTTTTTTTCATCGTTTTTGAGACTATAGGAAGGTTAAGTTTTGGTAAGTCCTCTGCGCGCGAACAGATAGTCACGAAGTCTAATCCGATACATGTGCGACAGATACCCGAATATTCATATAAAATTCAAAATCTAACCACTACGCGCGCGTTGAGACCACCCAATAATCTTCCATTAGGTAACTCCAAAATATTACTTGCTGGTAAAATTCAAGCGGTCGCTAAAAAGTTCTAGTAGGATGGAAATAAGTAAATTCATAAGTTTATCTCATCTAAGTATTGTGTATATGAACAGAACCTTGACAATAATTATTGCGGTTGCAGCAGTGGCTCTTTTAATTCAGTCTTGCCTTCCCTCTGGCAAACCTAGTAGACCTAATCAAAATTTATTACCTGTAGTCGAAGTCTTTAATGATAAACTTATAAGTGTCAGGAGTGTAAAGAAAAGGGATTTAGAAAAAGCAATTGAGCAGTTTTGTAATATGTACAACCAGGAAAGTTTTAGGGCATTGCCTAGACTATTTGCATTTGGTGAAGAAGAGTTTGTTATTACGTTTCCATATGACATTGATTTCGCTACGTTTTGTGTGTTTGTAAACTATTTGCACTACCCCAACGATATAGGTTATGATCCTGCAATAAGAGGTTGGACCACTGCCAAAGAAAAAGACGAGTGGGTTCAAAGGCCCATTGATAATAAAAAGGTAATGTTGTTCATACCAAAATCCGATGACGAATATGACAATGTCTATTTAACTTCAGAAGAGAATTTCAGTGTTAAGATTGGGTTTGCCATTGGGCATCATTTCAAACCGTTTAGCCATCCAGTGGAGTATTATGAGGAACCCATATATTCTTTTGGAGAACTTGTAGGAAAAGAATTTATAGATTTCAGATAATCTAGGTACACAATGGCGCATATGAAGCCTTCTGTCAAGTTATCCAAAAGTATTCCTTGGTATTAGTTATGCGATAGGAATGGTACTTGCCCATCCTGACCTCAACATCAAACCCCAACTGCACCATTAAGTTCAAATATTGCTGTACGCTCTTTTCGTGGATGCTGAGGTGTTTGTTTATCTCCCTGATAGTCCTGAACTCCGAGAGGAACTTAATGCGCTTAAGGAAGTTAACCGATATTTAATATTTATCCCACTTTATATCCCATATTTTTTAAAGTGAATTCTATCATTTTAGATTAATTTCTTCTGTTAAGTATTATAAATAAAATATTAAAGAAATAGAATTCATGTGATTGTGCTGAAATCAATGTTAGCACCCCAAGAGGGGGAGCATAACGGAAAGCCTTTCGAGAAATCGAGAGGCTTTTTTCTTTGGACAAAAAGGATATTATATAGGCCTCAACCTAAGAATCATACCACCATCAACACCAATATAGATAAGACCATCTGGCCCTTGTTTAACCGCACGTATCCTTCTTCCAAAGCTTTCCAGCAGGCGTTCTTCATGAACAACTTTGCCATTTTTAAATACTAGACGGTTTAAATGGGTTTTTGCCATGGCCCCTATGAATACGTTGCCATTCCATTCTTTAAATGCATTTCCATGATAAAACTCCATACCGCTGGGGGCTATAGAGGGAGTGTAATGATGTATGGGTTGTTCCATTCCCTCTTTATGCGTAATCCCTTCTCCTATTGGGGTGTCATCGTAATCTATACCGTGGCAAATTATGGGCCACCCATAATTAAGACCTGGTTTAACAAGATTTAGTTCATCCCCTCCTTTTGGTCCGTGCTCATGCAACCAGAGTGCATTGGTTTTGGGATGTAGCGTTAACCCCTGAGGGTTTCTATGTCCAAAACTCCAGATTTCTGGCTTTGCATTTTTTGTATCAACAAAAGGGTTGTCTTTAGGGATTTGGCCATCTTCAAAAATGCGCATTACTTTTCCTAAATGATTGTTCAAGGTCTGGGCAGAATCCTTTAGGTCATAACGATCTCCCATGGTAAAAAACAAATACCCATCCTTTAAAACCATCCTTGAACCATAATGACTTGGTGATTCATAAAATGGATACGCCGTAAAAATACGTTCTACATTGATCAGCGAATCACCTTTGAGCTTTCCCCTTTCAATGGACATAGAACTACTGATACTGTCCCCAATTGAGTGTGAGAAATAAAGCCATCCATTTTGTTCATATTTTGGGTGGGGCAATATGTCCAACGCTCCTCCATCTCCTTTGCAATAGGATTTAGGAACTCCCTTGAGCATTTTCTTTTCTCCAGAGTCAATATCGACCAATAATATTTCTCCAGCAAACCTATTGGTGACAAGCATTTTTCCGTTGGGTAAGAATGAAATTCCAAAGGGGACACGGATGCTGTCTGCTACTTTCTCTAACCTAAAATTGATTTCTTCGCTTTTAAACGTCCATGCCTGCTCTTCATCTGTACAGTTAAAAAATAGGAGAGACAACCAAATACCAATTAATAACAAACAAGAATGGTCCTTATATTTCATGAGCAACAATTATGAACTAATGACAGGAATATCCATTATTCTTTGGATAACAAATGTTGAATTTAGATAGTACTATGATGGATTTATAAATTGATTATAATCTATCGGGGTTAAAAATTCTTTTTCAATGTATTTCACAAAACAAAACCTTGAAAGTTTCATGAAAACCTTTCTACAAATACATTAACTTAGAAGAATATATATGTTCTATGAGAGAAGAACTTTTAAGCACTTTTGGAACCCAGTTTGAACAACCTCTTATTGATGAAATTGTTGCTGTAGGCAAGTTGGTAGAAGTGCCAGCAGGAGAAACTATAATGGATATTGGTAATTATGTAAGATTTATGCCATTATTGCTCTCGGGTGCCATTAAAGTATTGCGAGAGGATGACGAAGGTGATGAGTTGCTCCTGTATTATTTGGAGCAAGGGGAAACCTGTTCGGTAACCATGGCCTGTTGTATGGGGCAGACAAAAAGTGAGATCAGGGCCATTACAGAAACCGAAACGAAAATAGTTATGGTGCCCGTACCTAAAATGGAGGAGTGGATGGCAAAATACAAAGGATGGCGCAACTATGTTTTTGAAAGTTACCATAATCGTTTGAACGAATTACTAAATACCGTAGATAGTATAGCATTTAAAAATTTGGACCAAAGGTTGGTGGCATACCTTAAAAAGAAAGCACAGGTTACAAATGATGATTGTATTAGAAACACACATCAAGAGATAGCTTACGACTTACATACTTCTAGAGTTGTGATTTCCAGACTATTAAAAAAACTAGAGAAAATGAAAAAATTGGTGTTGCATAGGAACCATATTCAAATAGTAGATTTATAAGTTTGTGTCCTTTGTTACTGTAATTGATCACTGCACACCTTATTTTTACAAAAAATTCAACTAAATGCTCAAACGGTATCTTCCATTTTTATCATGGATACCCGAATACAATCGTTCTTTTCTCTTAAAGGATATGATTGCCGGTATTACCGTAGGGGTCATGCTCATTCCTCAAGGAATGGCGTATGCCTTAATTGCTGGTCTTCCACCTGTTTATGGTCTGTATGCAGCTTTGGTGCCTAACTTAATCTATGCTTTTACTGGGTCTAGCAGAAAATTGGCAGTAGGTCCTGTAGCTCTAGACTCGCTGATTGTTGCTTCAAGTTTGGCAGCCATGAAGTTGGCAAACATTGATGATTATATTAGCATGGCTATTTTTTTAGCGCTATTTGTTGGAAGCATTCAATTAATAATGGGCTTTATGCGCCTTGGTTTCCTCTCTAATTTCTTATCAAAACCGGTGGTAAGTGGTTTTACCTCCGCAGCTGCCCTTGTTATTGCAATAAGTCAGCTTAAGCATTTTTTTGGATTGGAAATAAGCACTAACAATACCTTAAAAACGCTTCAAGCAATTTTTGGCGCGTTGTCGGAGACGAATTTTTACGATTTGAGCATAGGTTTTGCAGCTGTTTTGGTGATTTTAGGATTAAAAAGACTGAACAGAAAATTACCGGCCGCAATGGTGGTCGTTATTTTATCGATCTTAGGAATCTTTTTTTTCATGGTAAATGATACAGATGTGCACATTGTTGGTCAGATACCAAAAGGATTACCTGCTTTTAAGATGCCTCAACTAGATATTGATGTAATAATAAAAGCTTTTCCAACGGCTATGGCGTTGGCCTTTATTGCCTTTGCAGAAGCAATGACAATAGCAAAGGCGGTGGAGGATCAAAGTAATGAATACCATACGGAACCTAACCAAGAATTAAGGGCTTTAGGAATTTCCAATATCATAGGTTCTCTTTTTCAATCCTTTCCAGCGAACGCGGGTCTATCAAGAACCGCTGTCAATGTAAATGAAGGAGCTAAAACTGGTGTTGCCTCTTTGGTGAGCGTTTTGGTCGTAGGTTTAACATTGCTATTTCTAACACCGTTCTTTTATTATCTGCCAAAATCGGTTTTAGGGGCCATTATATTGGTTGCGGTCTATGGTTTGGTTGATTTAAAATATCCGAAACAATTATGGAAGCAACGTAAAGACGAGTTCTTTTTATTGGTGGTTACGTTTCTTACCACCTTGCTGATAGGAATTTCCCAGGGAATAATTTTTGGTGTGCTGTTTTCACTCTTATTGTTGGTCAACAGGACATCAAAGCCCCATATTGCCATTTTGGGTCGTATAAAGGGCACTGATTATTTTAAAAACGTGAATCGTTTCAGCAATGATATTGAACTGTTCGATAATATATTGGTTCTTCGTTTTGATGGACAATTATACTTTGCCAATAAAGACTATTTTAAAACAGAATTGTATAAAAACATTAAAGAGAAGCGGGGTGCTCTAAAGTATATCATTTTAAATGCTGAGGCAATTAATTATATAGACAGCAGCGCTTTGAATATGTTGAGTCAAGTAGTAAATGACTTAAAAACAAAAGATATTGCATTGCTCATTGCTGGTGTTATTGGACCTACTCGTGATATCTTATTTTCCAGTGGATTGGTTAAAAAAATAGGGAAAGAGAATCTGTTTGTCAGGACTAGCGAAGCCTTTGAGTACTGCACCAACCAAAAAGAGAAAAATAGCATTCAAGACAAAGTTTCATTACAATCTAAAACAAAGCATTTGTAACTTTGGTAACTGCATAGGTCGCAAGCCAATCTTATTTTTGACAACAAAATTATAACAGATGAAAATAGAACAAATATATACTGGATGTTTGGCCCAAGGCGCATATTATATTGAAAGCGAAGGAGAAGTGGCAATTATTGATCCTTTGAGAGAGATAAAGCCTTATTTAAAAAGAGCGCAAGAAGACGGTGCTGAAATTAAATACATTTTTGAAACCCATTTCCACGCAGACTTTGTAAGTGGGCATGTTACATTATCTAAGGAAACAGGAGCGCCCATTGTTTTTGGCCCTAATGCCAATCCTTCCTTTGATGCTGTTATCGCCACGGATGGGCAGGAGTTTAAACTGGGTAAATTAACTATCAAGATTTTGCATACTCCTGGGCATACTATGGAAAGCACTACTTTTTTATTAATGGATGAAACAGGGAGAGACCATGCTATTTTTAGTGGGGATACTTTGTTTTTAGGTGATGTGGGAAGGCCAGATTTAGCACAAAAGGCTGCGCACATGACTCAAGAAGAACTGGCAGGAACCTTGTTCGATAGCCTCAGAAACAAAATAATGCCTTTGGCAGATGATATTATCGTGTACCCAGCTCATGGGGCAGGCTCAGCATGTGGAAAGAATATGATGAAGGAAACCGTCGACACTTTGGGCAATCAAAAGAAAATGAATTATGCTTTGCGTTCAGATATGACCAAGGAAGAATTCATAAAAGAAGTTACAGAGGGCCTTTTGCCACCACCACAATATTTCCCATTAAACGTAAAGATGAACAAAGAGGGTTATGAGGATATTGATGATGTATTGCAAAGAGGAACCCAAGCTTTATCACCAGATGCTTTTGAAACTGCAGCAAACGAAACAGGAGCCATAGTTTTAGATGTGCGTCACCAAGACGATTTTGCAAAAGGTCATGTGCCTAGGTCTATTTTTATTGGATTGGGCGGAAGTTTTGCCCCTTGGGTGGGAGCCCTAATTGCAGACGTAAAACAACCCATACTTTTGGTCACACCCAAAGGAAAAGAAGAAGAAACAATAACCCGCTTATCCAGAGTAGGTTTTGATGGTACTTTGGGCTATCTTGAAGGAGAAATGGCATCATGGAAAGAAGCGGGAAAGGAAATTGACACCGTAAAAAGTATCAATGCAGATGAATTTAAGCAAAGACTAACTGATAAAGTTCCTGTATTTGATGTTCGCAAAGAAACCGAATATTCAGCTGAACATGTTGGCGACGCTATGTTGACGCCATTGGATTTCATCAATGATCACTTATCCGAGTTTCCCGAAAAAGAGACTTTTTACGTTCATTGTGCAGGAGGTTATAGAAGTATGATTGCTGCTTCAATCCTTAAGAGCAGAGGAATTCATAACTTGGTAGATGTGGCCGGAGGATTTAAAGCTATCAAGGAAGCTGGAATTCCGGTAACAGACTTTGTCTGCCCTACAACCTTAAAATAAGCTATTATGAAAAGTGTATTGAAGATTTCCCTATTTAGTTTTTGTTTTCTATTACTCGCTTCCTGTAAGACTAAGGAAGAAGGTACAATAGTAAAAATTGATAAAAAAACCGTTAAGACCGACGTGGTGGGAAATGATGTGCAATTTATCGATGTGCGAACACCAGAAGAATACAAAGATGGTCGTATTGATGATGCCATAAATTTCAATTTCAAAGATAGTACTGCATTTTTAAGTCAAATAGCTACTCTTAACAAAGAAGAACCTGTCTATCTCTATTGTAGAAGAGGAACAAGAAGTAACAATGCGGCTATATTGTTAAAGACCAAGGGCTTCAAAAAAATCTTCGACTACTCCGGCGGATATGATGATTGGAGTGCTACAGAGTAATTGTTCTTAGTTGTGTAACTCTCGTTACTGACCATCGTGTTCATGATGTTTAATTTTAAGAATTCTTAAAAACATGAATATGTCGATTTTAGATTTTTTGTTCAAAAAGCAGACTAATATAGAAGCCAGTGAGGTACTGAATGCTGAGGACTTTAGAAATGCCATCTCTAATAAAAAGGTACAATTGGTAGATGTAAGAACTTCAAGGGAGTTTACTTCTGGGCATATCAAGGGAGCTCAAAACATTGATTTTTTCAAGCAACCCGAATTTAAGGCCACTTTTTCTAAAATGAATAAGGACGAACCAGTTTACCTATATTGTCAATCAGGGAACAGAAGTCAAAAAGCTGCAAAAAAACTTGTGGCCATGGGCTTTAGCACTGTTTATGATTTACGTGGAGGCTATAGCATGTGGAAGTATTAAACCAAAAACCATTTGGAATGAAAACAACACTTCAAATTCAAAACCTAAAATGTGGAGGCTGTTCCAAAACAATTAAGGATAAGCTATCAAAACTAGATGGGATTGATGAAATAATGATTGATCAAGAAACGTCATCGGTCATATTTAAATATCAAGACGTCAATGTAATTGGGGTTGTCAAAGATAGACTTAGAGCATTGGGATACCCTGCGATTGATGACGAAAATGGGATATTGCAAAAAGCAAAGTCGTTTGTAAGTTGTGCCAATGGAAAGTTTATGAGCAGCTGATTTGTTGGAACGACTATCTGGTTTAAGGATTTTTTATTAGAATTACGGCTTGGTTTTTTTAAAACCATAAACCAATTGTCCCCAAAAGCTTTTAGGAAACGCTTGGTCACCTGGGTATCCTAGTTCAATTTTACCACTGCTTTCTGGAATGTAATTGGTGCCAAAAAGATAATCCCAGAGACTTAGGCTAATTCCAAAATTAACCCCAAACTTTCCTTTGGGAAGGATATAGGAATGGTGGTACAAATGCATTACCGGATTATTTAAAAGATATTTTAAAGGACCATAGGTAAGTTTAATGTTGGCATGGTTTAAATGACCAATGGCAATGGCAGCAAAATGAACAATATAGGCTTGTTCTGGCTCAAACCCTCCCAAAATCATAACCCCAAATGTCTTCAAAGGCTTGTAAAATATGTTTTCCATCCAGTGGTAACGTAAGTGTGCCGCAAACCCCATTTCTTTTACACTGTGGTGTACTTGATGAAATCGCCATAGAAAAGGAAACTTGTGTAATAGCACATGGGTAAACCATTGAACAAAGTCTAGAATGATAAAGAAAATAAGCAGTTGAGACCAAATTGGCCAATTTGAAAAATCAATGATGGCAACACTATTGGCAGTAACCCCAATAGTGCCTAACAAAAGCTCCAACATTTTGTAGACACCACTGATAACAATGGCGAAAATGAAAAAATTGAAGAACATATAGAAGCCATCCAGCCAAAAATCTTTTCTAAAAATGGATTGATCCTTACGCCATGGAAATATAATTTCCAATCCCCATACAAGAAGAGAAATAAGAATTAAGCCCCAAAAATAATTGGTATACCATGGTACTTCAAATAAGACAGATTTCCAAGTCCATTGAGCGGTTCCTAAAAAACCATTGATAAAAGCTTCAAAATAGTCTTGCATAGAATCAGTATTGGGCTATAACAAATATCCTAAAATTAAAAGTAGCATAAAATTGTAAACAGCAATGTAACTAAGGTTACTGAATAGCTTGTGGATGTATGTTAATTTTGAATGACCAACCAAAAGATGATATTGATATTTTCTTAATTGAAAACTGTAAAATGAAGATATTATGAAAAAGAATATGAGTGGGCTTGACCGTTTTATAAGGCTGATAGTGGCGGTAGTTGTGTTTGGCTTATACTATTTTAATGTTATAGAGGGTACTCTTGCTTACATCTTAATGGCTTTAGCGGGAATATTTGTTATTACCAGCTTTGTGAGCTTTTGTCCTTTATATGCTCTTTTTAGAGTGAACAGTATTAAGCAGAAAAAATAGTTTTTTGATTGATTGTTTTTGATACACCTCGATATTTATTGTCGAGGTGTATTTTTACCAATTTAGGTTGTTTGAGAAATATCATGTTTTATAAGTAATATGCCAATTAAATTTGGTTTTCATAAAATTGAAAAAGGATGAAATTACTTCACATAATTCCGTTGGTTTCTTGGGAAAATGGTATTTGGATGATCGGTGTTTTCGCTGCTGTTGTAATTGCTTTGGTAGGAGCAGTTTTGGCGTTGATGAGCAGTGGAAAAAGAGAAGGCCCTAAAAAGCCTTAGTTCCAATTTTCCAAAATCTTTAGTACACCATATTCAAGACTATTGTCTTAAAACAAAAGTCACTAAATTGATGGCTTAATCTTTATTGCTAGAAATTTTAAATGGATTTACTCTATAGACCTTGGCCATGGTATGTATCTGGCCCATTGATTGCGTTGGTCATGTTCATATTGATCATGATCGGCAAACGTTTTGGCATGTCGTCCAATTTAAAGACCCTTTGCACTATGTGCGGGGCTGGAAAACATTCAAATTTCTTTAGGTTCGATTGGAAGTCGCAAAAATGGAACCTTGTGGTGGTTGTAGGAACCATTATCGGTGGTTTTATTGGCTCCAACTTTTTGTCTTCAGATCTGTCTGTAAACATTAGTGCGGATACAATATCAGAATTAAAATCCTTAGGTTTCAATAGTTCTGGTACCGCTTACCTCCCAACGGAACTGTTTAGCACAGCCGTGTTTTCAGATATAAAAGGCATGACATTATTGATTATTGGGGGGCTTCTTGTAGGTTTCGGAGCCCGCTATGCTGGCGGCTGTACCTCTGGTCATGCTATTTCTGGTTTGAGCAATTTGCAAAAACCTTCATTAATTGCGGTTATTGGCTTTTTTATTGGAGGCCTTTTTATGGTTCATGTTTTATTCCCTTTTATTTTTTGATTATGAGAACTTTTATATATCTGGTTATCGGTATTTTTTTCGGTATTTTGCTGTTCAAATCAGAAGCTGCCTCTTGGTTCAGGATTTACGAAATGTTTCAGTTTGATTCATTTCATATGTATGGAATCATAGGCTCTGCACTAGTTATTGGAGTAGTTGGTATACAGCTGATAAAAAGATTTAAAATCAAATCTTTTTATGGTGAAGAAATTAATATACCTCCCAAAGAAAGAGGATTTAAAAGATATTTGATAGGAGGCATCCTCTTTGGATTGGGTTGGGCACTTGCAGGTGCATGCCCCGGACCTATATTTACCTTGTTGGGGGCTGGTTTTCTTCCTATTGTAGTAGTTTTGATTTCTGCAGTTTTGGGAACCTACATCTACGGACTGCTCAAAGATAAATTACCGCATTAAAAATTCTTTTTGGCAAAAAACATATTTTTGCAATCCATTTATGGCAATGGCCCCGTAGTTCAATGGATAGAATAGAAGTTTCCTAAACTTTAGATGCAAGTTCGATTCTTGCCGGGGCTACTTTTTTAGCCGCAAAGAGTATCCCATGTTAACATTACCCTAAAATTACCTTTCACTCTGGATTTCTCTTGTCCATTGCCTTGGGCACATAAAATGTCTTAGAATATTTAGCAGCTCATATTGTTGGGTCCCGATTTCAATTATGGCTAATTCTCGCTTCATTTGATTCCTTAAAATATTGCACTTTCAGAATTTTATTGAGGATTTTCGACTATATATACAGTTTAAGTCTCATAATAAAGACGTAAGTGGTTATTACCGACATTAAGTTTATGTCAAGGATAAAAATTCTTCCTCCCATAATATATTAATAATTAATTACTTATAAAATTTTACGTAAAAAACACTAGAAAACTAAGGTTTTTATATAATAAAAAAATACAATATTTTCCTACATTGTTGTTGTGAAACTGCAAAACCGATGTCTCAATATTTCTTTTCAATAGGTATCAGAGATTTTTCATGGGACCCATTCAATATGTGCGAGGGCCAGAAAAAAAAACTTGAGTCAATTTATAAATTGATATAAAAAATTGGACAACTTTTTTTAATGCAGCAACAGAATCTTGTAAAATTACGTATTAAGTACACCAAAAAAATTACAAAAAATGAAAAATCTTTTAAAGCTCACCATTTGGTTAACTCCTGTATTGTTAATGGCCCAGAATCAATATGCAGAAAGTGAACACCCAAACAATATGGCATCTGGCGTTTACTACCAAGAGGGCCCCGGCGGTAATAATTCTGCCTTAAACTGGACTTATCCTTATGGTACAAAGTTAACTGTTCTGGAAGGCCCATATAGGAATTTTGAAATAGCTTCAACCACTTACCCTTATGGGGATTTGAAGCTTAGACAATGGGACCCTGCTAACAATGTTTGGACCAGTTGGCGTCCAATAATTGCTGAAGATGGAAATGGAAACTTTGGCATAGGAACCTCTCAAGCTTCTGCCTTTGTTGAGGTAAACAAGTCTATCAACAATTCTTGGACGGCTAAAATATATAATGGAGGAGGTGAAGGAAAAGGTCTTTTAATACAAAGTGGTTATGGAGGTTCTCAATCGACCAATAACCCGACAATTCTTCAGTTAGAAGATGGTAGCGGCAATGTTAGGATGAAAGTGCAAAGCAATGGAAAGGTGGGCATTGGCACCGCCGCTCCAGATTCCAAACTTACCGTAAAAGGCAACATCCATGCAGAAGAAGTAAAAGTTGACCTTTCCGTTCCTGGCCCAGATTATGTCTTTAAGAAAGGGTATGGCCTTAAATCTTTGGAAGAAGTTCAAAACTACATCGAACAATATGGGCATTTGCCCAACATTCCTTCAGCAAAGGAGATGGAAGAAGACGGAATCCAATTGGGAGAGATGAACATGAAACTGTTGGAGAAGATAGAGGAATTGACCTTGTACACTTTGGAACAGGAAAAAAAGTTAAAGGAAATGGATGAGCTGAAAAGTAAAGTGACAAATCAAGAAAACCGCCTCGAAAAACTAGAACAACTTTTAAATCGAAATAGATGAGAAAAATAGAACTTATTGTAGCTATTATTTTTGGAACATTTTTAACAACTAATGCCCAGGTTACTAATTCTTTTCCTAATGATGGTAATGTTGGAATTGGAACAACCACTCCTAGCACAAAACTTCATGTAGCAGGTAGCGGAGCGGTTATTAAACTACAAAATACCAGTGATGAGGATACAGAGGATGCTTTCTATGGTTGGCTTGGTGGTTATGACAAAAGTGGAGATGAAATATGGTGGTTGGGAGAAGGAAGTGGGACAACTAAACAACTTGGGTTTTACACCAACCGAGCTGGTTACGATATCAATCTAAAAAATCAAGGCAAAGGAATAATAATAAATGATAACGGTTGGGTTGGTATTGGTACTGATTCACCGTCAACATTATTGGAAATGAATTCTGCGGACAGCCGGGCCGAACTGACATTAACCGGCACTGCCAATGGTGCCATTAATGCTGGTATTGTGCTTAAGGCGATTCACAGTGCTAATCAACGAGGTTTAGGGATGTTTATGCATGACCTAGGAGGGACCAATGAGTGGTTCATTGGAAGACCATATTCCGGTTCAGATCAATTTGTGATAAATAGAAGGAGCAATACAGCAGACCATACAACGTTCGCCTCAAGTTTAGTACATAATAATACATCACAGATAACATCCAATCTATTTACACTAAAAGCCAATGGCAATGTGGGCATAGGCACGACTACTCCGGACTCCAAACTTACCGTAAAGGGAAATATCCATGCAGAAGAAGTAAAAGTTGATCTTTCCGTTCCAGGTCCGGATTATGTCTTTAAAGAAGACTACAACCTGAAATCTTTGGAGGAAGTCGAAAACTACATTAAAGAGAATGGACATTTACCAAATATTCCTTCGGCTAAGGAAATGGAAGAGAATGGTGTGCAATTGGGCGAAATGAACATGAAGCTTTTAGAGAAGATTGAGGAGTTGACCCTTTATATTTTGGAACAAGAAGAAAGGCTTGCTCAACAAGAAATCCGTTTTCAAAAAATTGAACAACTTTTAAACCAAAATTGATGAATAAATTACAATTAATAGTAGCGATTTCGCTTGTGTCATTTTTGACTATTAATGCCCAAGTCACCAATTCGTTTCCCGATGATGGCAATGTAGGTATTGGCACTACGAATCCAAGTCAAAAACTGGAAATATACAATCCAAATTTGTTTAATACCAGTATGGAAGCTCAATCCCAAGACCATGTTTCCTTTACTTCAAATACACCGGGGATAGGCAATTTTTTTGGAGGAATAACTTGGAAAGTGAATTCCAGAAGAAGGGCGGCAATTGCTGCAATACAAGAACATACGGATTCTGATCATATTGGATTGGCATTTTTCACAAAAGGCACTGATGGACTAGGGCCAATATATGAAAGTGTACGAATTACAAGAAATGGTTCAATGGGCATAGGGACCTCCTCCCCAGATTCCAAACTCACAGTAAAAGGTGATATCCATGCCGAGGAGGTCAAGGTAGATCTTTCTGTTCCAGGCCCTGATTATGTCTTTAAAGAAGAGTACAATCTTAGGTCTTTAGAAGAGGTCCAAAACTACATTGAGGACCATGGTCACTTACCTAATATACCATCCGCTATGGAAATGGAAGAGAATGGTATTCAGCTAGGAGCGATGAATATGATACTGTTGGAGAAGATAGAGGAGTTGACACTCTATGTAATCGAGCTTGAGAAAAACAACAAAAAAATACAAGAACTTGAAAAACGTCTAGTAATCCTTGAAAATAAATTCTAAAAATAGAAAATCGTGAAAAACTATAGTACAAGAATTCCAATTATTGGTAAAAGCATAATTTTTCTTTTACTGATAAACATTCAAATGGGTTTTTCTCAGAACCAGTACCCGTCAAATTCTGATGTAATCATGGATGGGTTGAGCGTTCGTTTTAAAATTCCCACAACAACCAGTGGCTGGGCGCGCGGAAACCATTTTTTTGACCCCACGGGTGCGACCAAATGGGGCGGAGGAAATTAAAGTAGAAACGGGCTGGGCGGATTATGTTTTTAAAGAAAATTATGATTTGCCCACACTTGAAGAAGTGGAAAAGCATATTCAAGAAAAAGGCCATCTCATCAATATCCCGTCAGCCGAAGAAGTGGAAGAAAATGGCATTCAATTGGGTAAGATGAACAAACTGCTCTTGGAGAAAATTGAGGAGCTAACGCTGTATACATTACAACAGCAAGAAGAAATGAACACATATAAGAAAGGCATCACACTTCTAACCGAGAAGCTAGAGGCCTTGGAACAACAAATCAATAACCTTAAAAACTAAGAGTTTGAAACAAAAATTACTTTTATTTGGTCTGGTATGGATTATGGCAATGACATCTACATTTGCCCAATCCCAATATAAAATCCAGTTTAGTTATGACAGCGCAGGCAACCAAACCCTAAGGGATAGGGTCTGCATTAATTGCAATACGTCTAAAGAGGCTTTAGATTCTACTTTGGTTGAAGATGTTGCTTTGCAAGAAGATATTTTAGAAGATGTTTCGGGCTTAAATGAAGGAGATAATTTTTCTAACATAGTAGCGTATCCAAATCCGGTAACAGAACAGCTTACGGTAGAATGGCAAGATACCCAAAGGCAGGTGGCACAGATTATTTTATTTAATGGTATAGGACAGCAATTGTTCCAAAAAACCATTAAGAACAGACAAGGAAGCTTAGGCCTAAACTTTGGAATTTACCCTGCAGGCAGATATATGGTTTCCGTATTCTACACAGACAATACCAAGCAAACCTTTCACGTCATAAAAAAATAGCCCAATGAAAAACCTAACACTTCTTTTTTTTGTCATTTTTATGTTATTATCCTTTACTAAGGATGAAAAACCAAGAACTTATAAGACAACTGGTACTAAAGAAATTATCATTTTAGATTATGAGATGTCAGAAGATGAATCTTCTTCTGAATCTGAACTTGTTAATCTAAGTGGTTCTGAAGGAAGTATTACTGCAGATTTATCCGTAAACTCATCAGGGGGATTAAATTATTCAATTCCTATAAATGTTCCTCCAGGCCTTAATGGAGTTGTTCCAGAGGTTTCCTTGGATTTTGATAGCCACACTGGTAGAGGAATGGCTGGCTGGGGATGGAATGTTTCTGGTGTTTCGGTGATTACCAGAATCCCTTCAACGATGTTTCACGACAATCAAATTGATCCGGTGGATTTTGACTTGGATGACCGCTTTGCTTTGGATGGGCAGCGTTTGATTGTAAAGACAGGCACTTATGGAACTGATGGCAGTACTTATCAAACGGAACAATACTCCAATGTGAAAATTATTGGGGTGGGCACGAATACCACGTCTTCTGGACCTGGACATTTTAAGGTATTATATCCGGATGGCTCTATTGCTTTTTATGGCCTTAATCCCGATTCAAGAACTTCTATGGATTATGCCATTTCGTATTGGGAAAATCCCCAAGGAATACGAATATCCTATGAGTACTCGGGAGGACATATCAGTAAAATCAAATATGGTAGCAAGGGAAGTAATCCAGCCATAAATGAGATAAGGTTTACCTACCTCTCAGGCAGTATTAACAAGCATGTCGAGTCCGCTTGGATAGGACAAGAGTACTTCCAAAATTCCTCAACTCTGAATAAAATAGAAGTATTTGGACAAACAAATTCCTTGTATAGAAAGTATGAGCTTTTTCATGACAAGACTCTGGTAAACTATCAACGTTTAATCGAAGTAAAAGAATATCCGAGCTCTGGGTCTAGTAGAAGCGTAACATTTGAGTATGGAGACACCAACTACAGTTTAACCGATGTTGATGGTACGGCTACAAACCTTAGCATATCCAATATTAATAGGGATAATTCCGGAGTGATACCTGGAGACCTTAGTGGTAATGGCAAAATGGATTTTGTGATTTACCCTACTACAGGCCCAGATACTAAAAAGAAGTTTTGGATTTTTGATGATATTCAAAACGACCAAGGATTTAATTATGGTGATGGTGTTAATATTGGGTCATTTGAAGAAATGTTTACAGCGACATGGTTGAATCATCAAAACAACTTGATGCCAGGACAGGGTCTGGTAGCGGTGCAAAATACCGGTAGTAAGGATGTTAAGTTTACCATCATGGCCAAAGAAGATGGAGCGCCTTTGTCTACAAAGTATACCAAAATTTGGAATGCCCCTGGAATATCCTATCAATTGGAAGATTGTAGCACGACCTACCAACGCATAGCCCGAGATTATCTTTCTGGTGACTTTGATGGTGATGGTTTGACAGACGTAATCTCAATTTCAAAAGGACAAAATGATTCCCGTATTTGTTACCCTAGCGGAGGAGGAAGTGGATGTAATACTTGTAGTGCTACAACTGTATATCCAAAAACAGTTCATTTGATAAAACTGGACCGTAGATTGACAGCAAGCAATGATTTCTCTTCTTCTTTGGGTCAATTAAGCGAAACAGTGGGCATAAATGACAAATTGTTTACTGCAGACGTAACTGGGGACGGTCGAACGAACATCATACTCTTTAAGGCAAACAATGTTTATGTATATGGTTTAGATGAAAATAATAATAACTTGATTGAGGTTTGGAATCAGTATAGTTCGACCATAAATGTAGATTTTCCCATTTTGCCTGGAGATTATAACGGTGATGGAAAAGTTGATTTTATAATACCGCAGCAAGATAACAGTACAGATTTTAGAATATTTTCATCTAAGGGAAGATTTTTTAATATTACTTCTTTACAATCCCAAACCTTCTCCTATAAACCTAATGCAATCGATGGAAACCCTAAGTACACTTACGATTTATTACCGATCGATATAAATGGAGATGGTAAAACAGATATTTTGGAGTTTAATACGGTTACCAACAGTGGTGGGACAGGTACACAGTACTTAACCCCGCATTTAATTATATCTCCTAAGAAATTTTTAGAGTTAAGCACGGACACCAGATTCGGAACACTAAGCCATTATCCCATACCTATCATTTTACCTTCAAGTCAACCCAATAATAATTTAGACTTTGGTGTAATAAGCAACAAACATGTAAGATCATATAGTTTCGGTTTGGACCATAGGAAGGATGTTATGCTGGAAAAAGTCAATAATAATGGAGTCTCTACTGATATTACCTACGACCCTGTTGACCCTAGCTATGAAGGTGATGGTAATTTCCCAGGAGGATATATCAACTCTTATTTTCCCAAGTATGGAAAAGTATTTCCCTTTGTGAATATCAATGTGGCACCTACCTTTAAGGTAGTTAGGCGTTTGGACCAAACTGCTTCTGGAATCGACAGAACAAAACTATTTTATTATGAAGGAGCTGTTTCGCATACAAAAGGCTTAGGATTTCAGGGTTTTGAAATTGTCAAAACAAGCGGTTGGTTTGGAAATAACGTACTTCCATTATGGTCCATAACTAAAAGGAATACCCTGCTTCGCGGCGTGGTCACCGAACAGATAACGGCAAACTCATCAGATACCAATCCAACCCAATACCAACGAAAGGTAAATTATTTTTATGATTATCAGTTAATTGCAAACCCAGGGTCTCCAATCGCACCTCAAATCACCGAGAATATCAGCAGAAACTCTAGCTTGCCCGGTGCACAAACAGATGAAGTGGAAGAGTTCGTTTCGCTTCTCCCTGGTTTTCATGCTATAGGATCCAATGGCAGCTACTGGGCCTATATTTTTCCGCCAAATGAACAACCCGGTGATGATGGCTATGCAGGAGCGGTCGATATTCGTCTAAACCGCACTGAAACCGATAATGGTCTTACCGGAGTAACAACTACTGAGACCTATACTTATGATGACTACAACAATCCATTGGTGACCACAACATCTTATCCTGGGGGCAGCCGTGTACTTACCTATCAATATTCGAACAATGCCAATGCGACCAATAATACATACCATATTGGTAAACCACTAAAAATGCAGGAGCGACTTACGCTAAATGGAAGTACGTTTACAACAGAAGAACAGTATCAGTATAACAACAATTTGGTTGACCTTATCCGTAGAAAAGGTAATGGAACAGACTGGATTACTCAAGAATTAGAGTATGATACTTATGGCAATATCAAAACTAAAACCTTAAAGACTACAGGGACCGAGCCAGATAGAATACAAAGGTTTGAGTATAATGGATATGGCAATCGCTTTTTGACCAAGTACATAGATATTGATTCCCTGAATACCACTTTTACCTATGAAGCTTCCTCAGGTCTTTTAAAAAGTACAACAGATAGCTATCAATTAACCACTTACTACGGTCATGATCTTTGGGGTCGAATAATTTCGGAAACCGATTATTTGGGAAATATTACCCAATATGGCACCCAGTACTTGCAAGATGGGGGCACCAAAACATCTGTAGATTACCCTCAAGGCAGTAAAGAGGAAAGTACATTTAACGCATTTGGCTGGGAAATAAAAACAGGAGCGTTAAGTCTCAACAACGAATGGTCTTACACAAGTTATGAATACGATGCAAGTGGAAGGCTTATTAAGGAAAGTGAGCCACATAAAGGATCACCAAGCCAGTGGAATGTAACCAATTTTGATGAATATAGTAGAGTGGTTTCGCAACAACTCTACACCGGTAGAAATATAACGGTCACCTCATATTCAGGGCTTTCTTCTACGGTCAATGATGGGGTTAAAAACGTGACCACTACCTTAGATGCCCTGGGCAATACCATTAAGGTAGTGGATCTAGGAGGTACCATTGACTATACCTACCATGCCAGTGGCCAACTGAAGTCTGCCGATTATGGGGGTAATTTGGTGACCGTTGGAGTAGATGGCTGGGGCCGCAAAACCAGTTTAAATGACCCCTCAGCGGGGAACTATACCTATAAGTACAATAATTACGGGGAGCTTTTAGAGCAGACCTCTCCTAAAGGTACCACAACATATCAATATGATGGAGAAGGAAAAGTAACCTCCAAGACCATTACGGGTGATTTTACAGATTTATCCCTTACCTATGAGTATCATGAGGCCACTACAAAACAGCTGAAAAAGATTACAGGTACCGATAATCTAAATGCGGGAAGAACATATCTCTACGAATATTTCTATGATACCTATGAAAGACCCAAAAAGATAACTGAAAACACCGGATTGGCCAGTTTTGAGTATGAAATTACTTATGATCCTACCTATGGTAGAGTATGGAAAGAAGAGCAGATTTCCACTTTAGCGGGTGGTATCTCCAAAGCAATTACTACGCGTAATGAGTACGATACCTCGGGTATTTTAACGGAGATATGGAACGAAGGCACCCCCCTTAAACTCTGGGAGCTCAGTGAAATTAATGCTAGGGGTCAAGAGCTGACCGTAAATTTGGGCAATGGAATAACCCAAGCAAAGACGTATGATGCTTATGGATATCTTACCAAGATTGAGGACAAAGAAAGTGGCACAGCTCCTAACCCTACGGTAGCATTGCATACCGAGTACGATTTTAATGTACAACGAGGCAATTTAAACTCTAGGGAAAATTTTGGCTTTAGTTGGCAGGAAACATTTAATTATGACATTCAGGATCGGTTGATCGACATTAGCGGGGATGTATCTCATGCCAAAACCTACAAGAACAACGGTAACGTAGATAATAATGACGCTTTAGGCGATTATGTGTATGGTAATACCAACAAAAAATACCGCTTAACGGAGATTGACCCCAATTCTGCAGGAGATACATATTTCCAACAGCATCCCACCCAGCAGATCAGTTACAATGCTTTTAAGAAACCGGTAGAGATCCACCAAACGGGACATGGACGGGTAAGCTTTGAATATGGCCCACTCATGAACCGCAGTACGGCCTATTATGGTGGGGAGCAACAAGACCAGGCATTGCGCAGGTTTGTAAAGCATTATTCCGCTATTATACCTGCTGAAATTGTACAAGATACCCAAGCAGGTACCTCCAAGATTGTAACCTATGTAGGCGGTGATGCATACACGGCCCCAGTAGTACATATTAAACAAGAAGGTGGTGGAAATTTGGACGAATACCATTACTTGCACCGGGACTATCTAGGCAGTATTTTGGCCATAACCGATGCCGATGGCGATGTTAAGGAAGAACGCCAATTTGGCGCTTGGGGGAGCGTAGATCAATTTTTGGACAGTGGCGCTGGCACTACTTTTGACCATACCGCTTTGTTGGGTAGGGGCTATACCGGCCACGAACACTTTTTTGAAGTTGGCCTGATCCATATGAACGGGCGTATGTATGATGCCCAATTGGGACGTTTTTTAAGCCCTGACAATTACATACAAGAACCCTTTAATACCCAAAGTTACAACCGTTATGGGTATGCGTTCAATAATCCACTTTCGTATGTGGATCCAAGTGGGGAATTCTTTTTGGGCGGTGCAGAAATTGGTTTGTTTGCAATTATTGCAAAATGGGTTACGGTTGGTTTGGGAGCGCTAATTATTGCAGATAGCTTTTTGGATTTGGGAATATTCTCGGCACCGGATGTTGGGTATTCATCAAGTTCCAATACGGGCCCCGCTCCAGCACCGGGCAATGTACAGAACAATACCCAAGCGGCATCGAGCATGTCATCTTCTGGCAAACGGTCGGCCTTTAACGATGGCGGGCTTGTAGCATTGGATATACCGGCCGTAGATGCGGCAGGTAGTGTGATCAACTATACCTTGGGGAATAATTTCTCATATCAAAATGTGGTCCCAACGGGTATTTCGTTAACGGGCCGCGCCGATCCGTTACAGGGCATACCAAAACCGGACGGTTGGGAATACAACCCCGAGGCGGGTGGTCCTACTGAACCCATAAGCGAAGGCTTTACCATTACCACTGAAGATGTTTTGGATACAGCAATGGATTTTATACCATTTGTAGGGAGCGGCAAAGATATTTATCAAGGGATACGCGATGGTAACGGTTGGCAGGTGGCACTTGGGGCAGGGTTCCTTGTTTTAGATGTTTTTACACTGGGAAGTGCTTCTGTTTTAAAAGGAGCAGTAAAGACGGGGATTAAAGTAGGAGGGAGATCGTTATTGAAAAAGACTGCAAAAAGTGTTGGAAAACGTTTGCCTAGAGGAGGAAAAACATTTCAACAATATAAAAAGTCTTTTTGGTCTAAAAGAAAGAAACAGGAATTAGATGTAATTACAAATCGACAAACAGGTAAAGTTTGGAAACAGTATGAAGAGCTTCACCATAGATTTATTCCTCAAAGGGCCCAAAAAGAATTTGATTTACCTGATTGGCTAATAAATAATAGAGTTAACTTGAAAAGAATTAATAGTTTAGACCATGCTAAACAGGACCCATATAGAGCACGTTTTGCTCCGGCTTGGGCTAAAGAGGTTTATAATCTAAAATGGAAGTAAATGTTAGGATTTTTGAAAAAGAAGAAACAAATAAAGAAAGAAGATTATATCTTCCTTTCTTCCCTAGTGGAAAATCTACTTGATAGATATCCTTATCTTGAAAATCAGGCAAACAAAGATTTCATTCTTGATAAAAAACCAAACCCAACTAGTGAAGAAGAAGGAGTTTATATGTTAACTCTAAACGCAAAAATTGAAAACCTTTTTTACAATAAAAACCTTCCTAGGTTCTTCATTATTAGGAATATGTTGATTTGGAATAAGAGAACAAAGGAATATGAATCTGTTGAATTAGATATCGTAAATGGAATGATTTCAGGTTTTAAAGTAGCTAGTAATTATTCGGATTTAGATTTAAGCAAAATTGACATTTCCCAGTTAAACGAAAAACACTTTAATAATAGTGATTTTGACTCTTTAGTGAAAATTATTGGTGAAGTTTCAGAAGATATTGATAAGGTGTTGGATATTGAACAGACATTTGAAATTGAAATTGATAAAAAAAAGTTTTATGTGATTAAAGATATGGAGGACGGTAACTATATATCTATTGATACAAATGGCAGTATATATGGAATGTTTCATGACCCATTTAAAATTGAAAAAATCTTTGAAAACAAAGAAGCATTTTTTAAAGCACTAGAATCAGGAATATTTGATTTTGATTCATATTTAGATGGTAAAATTTGAAAAATATCTTCTAGCTCTCTAGTCTACTTCGTCAAACTCAGTACAGGTGTGGGTAGTCGGTGGGTTAGCTTGAGAAGACCAAATGATAAAGCCATAACTGTTATAGTCGTGGCTTTTGGGTTATAAACTTATATTAATAATGGGTTAGATTTCTCGCTTTGCTCGAAATGACACAAAATCACCTGTCATTTCGAAGGAGTGTGACGACTGAGAAATCTAGAAATCTTAGAGTGAGATTTGTCACATGCGTTCGTAATGACTCTGAGAACCCTCAATTGTCATTTCGAGTGAGCGCAGCGACGAGAAATCTAAAATAGATAATGAGATTCCTCACCTCCGTTGGGAATAACAAAAAAGGCAGTGTCATTTCGAAATGAGCGCAGCGATTGAGAAATCTAAGAAAGCCACGGTGAGATTTCTCACGCTCATTCTATTCGGTTCGAAATGACGTGGAGACCAAAGGTCATTTCGAGTGAGCGCAGCGACGAGAAATCTAAAAGAGGTAATGAGATTCCTTACCTCCATTGGAAATGACAAAAAAAGGGAACAGTGTCATTTCGAGTGAGCGCAGCGATGGAGAAATCTAAAACAGCTATATTTATTCATGTTCCATGCCTACTTTGTCTACATTACTACCAATGAAAATAAAACTACACTTTATATAGGTATTACCAATAACATCCAAAAAAGGCTTTCCCAACACTATTTTGACAGTCAAAACGCTAAAAAATCGTTCGCGGGAAAATACAATTGTTATTATCTGGTGTATTATGAGGGTTTTGAAGATATAGAAACGGCAATCCAAAGAGAAAAAGAACTCAAAAAATGGCGTAGGGAGAAAAAGAATAAATTGATAACTTCTTTTAATCCAGATTGGGAGTTTTTAAATCATCAGGTGATATAGATTTCTCCCTTCGCTCGAAATGACACAAAATCACCTGTCATTTCGAAGGAGTGTGACGACTGAGAAATCTAAGAAAGCCACGGTGAGATTTCTCACGCTCATTCTATTCGGTTCGAAACGACAGGGAAAAGTCATTTCGAGTGAGTACAGCGATGAGAAATCTAAAATGGGTAATGAGATTCTTCACCTCTGTTCGGCATGACAAAAAGAGGAACAGTGTCATTTCGATATGAGATGCGTAGCATGGATTGAGAAATCTGAGAAAACCACGGTGAGATTTCTCACATGCGTTCGTAATGACTAAGAACCCTCCATTGTCATTTCGAGTGAGCGCAGCGACGAGAAATCTAAAAATAATAAGGATAATACGTTAAAAAAGCCGCACTAAAATGGTTAGAGATTGTTCTTTCCTCACTCTTAGCTTTCAACTTTCTTAGCTACCTTAGCATAAATTCATTTTCTATGGAAAAGAAAATAAAGAATGTATTCAGGAAAGGTGCTATAAGTCCTGACTTTATAGCAAGTTCTATCCAAAAACATCAATCCAAAACCCAGATTGGAGCGCACGATATTTTTTTAGGTCAGGTACGCGCGGATAAAATTGAAGGTAAAACTGTAGGTGCCATAGAATATACTGCCTATGAAGAAATGGCCAACTTAAAATTTCATGAGATAAGGGAAAAGACCTTTGATAAATTTGACATCACTTGCATGCATATCTATCATAGTTTGGGAAAAGTAGGTGTTGGCGAAATATGTCTTTTTGTTTTTGTCTCTTCCCCCCATAGAAGAACAGCATTTGAAGCGCTGGAATTCGTAGTTGAAGAAATAAAGGCCCATGTGCCTGTTTTTGGAAAAGAACTTTTTGAAGATGATTCCTATCAATGGAAAGTAAATACCTAAGATAATGGTTGACATTACACAGAAACAGTCCACCTATAGAACAGCAGTTGCCCAAGCAATTGTTAAAGTAAGCTCATTGGTGACCATAGATGCCATTAAAAAAGGAACTGTACCCAAAGGAGATGTCTTTGCTATGAGCAAAGCAGCCGGTTTTTTGGGTGTTAAAAAAACAGCAGATCTATTACCAGATTGCCATCCTTTACCAGTTGAACATTGCGCAATAGACTACGAAATAGATGGTCTTGACATCATAATAAAAATCATGGTAAAAACCTTTTACAAAACTGGAGTTGAGGTTGAGGCCATGCACGGTGCAAGTGTGGTAGCACTTAATATGTACGATATGCTAAAACCCATTGATAAGGGGGTTGAAATACATCTTATAAAGTTGTTCAAAAAGACGGGCGGGAAGTCCGATATTGAAAACAAATAGTGTCCGTAAGAAGAGCATGTTCTTCTTAGGAAGTCTTTTTCAAATTATCTAGCATTTCTCCCGTGGTACTGTCCAAATCAAATGCCGGTTTCCAATTCCAATCTTTTTTTGCAGTGGTGTCATCGATACTGCTTGGCCATGAATCAGCTATTTCCTGCCTAAAATCTGGCGCATAGGTCACTTTAAAACCAGGAATGTGCTTTTGAATGCTTTGTGTTATTTCTTTTGGAGCAAAACTCATGCTTCCCAAGTTGTATGAGGACCTAACACTCAGTTTTTCAGGATCACTTTCCATTAAACCTATGGTTGCCCTAATGGCATCATCCATATACATCATGGGCAATTTGGTGCTTTCATTCAAAAAACAGGAATAAGTTCCTTTTTTCAATGCTTCATGATATATTTCTACAGCATAGTCCGTAGTTCCTCCACCAGGCATGGTCTTCCAACTAATTAGCCCTGGATATCGTACGCTACGTACATCCACTCCAAACTTATTAAAATAATATTCGCACCAACGCTCGCCAGATTGTTTGCTAATACCATAAACGGTACTAGGCTCCATAATTGTGTTTTGTGGCGTATGCTCTTTAGGAGTATTAGGACCAAAAACGGCAATGCTGGAAGGCCAGAAGATTTTGTTTATTTTTCGGTCTTTTGCTAGATTAAGGACATTGAATAAGGAATTCATGTTTAGATTCCAGGCCCTCATGGGAAACTTTTCAGCGGTGGCACTTAACATGGCCGCCATTAAGTATACTTCATCAATTTCATAATGCATGACCACGTCTTCAATGGCCTCGTAATTTGTGGCATCCAACAACTCAAAAGGACCAGAAGCCATTAAGGATTCACTACCTTCTCTAATATCACTGGCCACAACATTTTCAGAACCATATTTAGCCCTTAGTTCAATGGTAAGTTCCGTGCCAATTTGGCCACAAGCGCCAAGAATGAGAATGGGTTTTTGCATTTAAAATGAAGTTAATCTAGTTAATTGGTAAATATAGCTTTTATTAAAATTTGTACATTCGCCTATGCGAAAATTATCATGCATTTTGGCTTTTTTTATAATCTTGATGGGTTGTAAAAAAAATGGAGATTCCCCTTTGGATATTGGAAATGATGAACTTGTTTTCAATTATCAAAAAATGCCTAAAAAACTCACTATAAACCCAAAGGCAACGGTGATTGTTGAAGAATGGGTGGAGTTTAAAAATTTGTCCAGTAGTTTTGATGTTTTATACAAAGCCAGAAACAATGAGGATCTAATTTTGGCCATTGATGATCTTATTGAAAAGGAAAAACTTTTGGAAAAGGGAAAGTACCCAGAGGTGTTTGATAAGTTTCAGATCAAAAGTAGGCAACGGGTTCTTAAAACCTACATGCTAAAAGTAAAAGCTGATGTTTTGGACAATAGGGATGCCACACAAACAACTATAGAGATGTTGGAAACTTACAATGCATTTCGTAAACAGTTCAATGTTCTTGTCAATAGCCAATTGGACACAAAATTGATTTTAAATGAAGGGTAAAAGTATATTGGGTCTGTTATTGCTTTTAGCGGTAACTATTAAAGCACAGAATAACGAAAAAGAAAACATAAACAAAGTATTGGATGATTGGCATCTTGCTGCGTCAAATGCTGATTTTGACTCTTATTTTAGTAAAATGACCGATGATGGTGTGTTTATTGGCACAGACGCAACTGAAAATTGGCAAAATGCGGCTTTTAAAGAATTTTCCAAACCATATTTTGATAAGGGGAAAGCATGGAGCTTTACAGCTGTGGAACGAAATGTCTACATGAACAAAGCCGGAGACTTTGCTTGGTTTGATGAGCTATTGGATACGCAAATGAAACTTTGCAGAGGTTCTGGAGTAATGAAAAAAGAAAATGGGCAATGGAAGATTGCCCATTATGTACTTTCTATTGCGGTACCCAACGAAAACGTTGCGGAGTTAATTCAAATTAAAAAAGAAAAGGATAGCTTAATGCTTCTTGATCTTAAAAAGAAATAACTTCTTTATTCTTGTCCCTCGGGTTTTTCTTTTCTTGATTCCAATGCCTGTTTGCTTAAACTGGCCAAGTTAAAGTTTGGATCAATTTTAAGGGCCTCATCAATAGAGGCGATTGCACTATCAATATTGTTTTTGTCGTTGTTGTACGCAACAAGTCCTTGTAAGTGATAAAAAGCTGCTTTTAAGGCAACTTCGTATGGCTGCTGTCTTTCATAAAAGGCATATTTCATATCATCTTTGGCATTGGCAATACCATATTCAATGTTGACAGAGGCGCGTTCATTGTTTCCGGTTTGAATATTAAGGTCTGCCAATTCGTAAGCTAAATACGCAGATGGAACACGAGCAAAAAGTATTTCAAAATGTTCCAATGCTCTTTTGGGCTGGTTCAAAGCTTTTAAAGAAACTGCCTTGACCTGCACGGCTAAATCAGAATCATCATCTTTCTTTTCAATTCCGATAGTGTTCAAAGCCTGCATATGCTGATTGTTGTTCATGTAGACAAAGGCCAATGTATCTCTACGTTCTTTAGAGGGTGCAAGCACATTTAAATGTGTCAAAGAGTTGATAACACCGCTAACATCTCCTTGTAATCGCATTTCTTTGTAAAATGCCTCATAATGCGCTAAAAGCTCATTTTTGGTCTGTGAAATACCATTGAAACCTATGAACAATAGCAACAATAAAACAATCTTTTTCATCTATCTTGGCTTTAGTGCGCCAAAACTAAAAAAATTATTGGTATTATCCTGTTAAAGAATACTATAAGGATCAAAAACAAAAAAAGCACTTAATACATCCTTTTTGTAGTAATGGTATTCCTTTTAAAGTGCCATCATCGAAATATCTTTATCTGTATGGTGTTTGAGCAAACTTGCATAAAATGCCAGACTTTTTACATCTTTTAGCAAACAGGATTTTAAAAAAGCACTTAGATCCTTATAAAAAAGGTTGACAGGAATTGTGGAAACCACAATATTAATGGTTTTTGGATCATATTCTTGGTCGTTTAATACCACATCCATTTTTATCCGATGTCTATCGTAATCTATATCTACATCTGCAGCATTGTAATGCTTTCGCAGAATTGACTTATGTAAGTCTTGAAATCTTGAGGTTATGTTTTCTCTTGTACTACTTTTTGTAATCAAATTCTCCATCTCCATCAAGATTCTTGTTGTTAATCTTGAATTTCCCATGACATTAATAAATTAAACTATCACAAAGATACTATTGAGGCATATAACCAATTAAAAATCAGTTAATTAATTAACTTAAAATTGTCTTAATTGTTGTGAAGAACCGCTTTATTGTGGTCAATCAAGAAAGAAGTGAAGTCTGGAAACCATGATTTTTATCTAGAAAATTCTTACTTATAATAACTTTGTTATTCTTACCTGAAGAACTGTCTTCATAATCAGGTAAAGAAACGCCTCTTTTTAATGCTTCTGAGGTATAATATTCCTTTTTTGTTATATGTAAAGGATATACTCCATTGAATATTTGATTCCAATAGTTGTTTGCAATTATAGTGCTCAACATATGAATGCAATCATCTAAATGGATGAGGTTTATGGGATTGCTTCCATTTGTAAGATTTTGTCTTTTGGACAGCATATTAACAGGGTGTCTATTGGGTCCGATCAAACCGCCAAAGCGAACAATAGTAGTATCCAGATCTCTATCTTGTTGAAAGAGTTGTTCACATTGCAACAGTTGTCTACCAGATTCAGTAGAAGGTTTTGGTACTGTTGATTCGGTTACATCACCGTCTATATCTCCATAAACTGCCGTACTGCTTACAAAAATGACCTTAAGAACCTTGCTTGTTTTGATTTCTGAATAAAGCTGTTTTATTTTCTCTACAAAGCTTTCTCGATTACCACTTCTTAATTTTGGGGGAAGGTTAATGATAAGAATATCAATATTGGACAAAAAATCTTTGATATCTCCATCGATTCCAGCAGCGGATAATGAAATCTGATAAGCACGGATCCCTTCCTTTTGAAGAAACACTACTTTCTCTTCGGAAGTAGTACTTCCATAAACCTCATATTTGTGAGTGATTAAATACTTGGCCAAAGGCAATCCAAGCCAACCACAACCCAATACGCCTATTGTGTCATTCAAATTTTATTGTTTTGGTTACCAAAATGGCATCATTAAGGACAAAAGGCATTGGAATACTATTTTTGGGTCTTTCTGGTACTGTAAAAGCGGTATTAGTCAATAAATCATTAGAAGCCTCATAAAATGTAAGTTCTAGCACTAGATCTTTGGGAAAACTTAGCACCAGTTCTGTATAATCATTGTCTGTAATGTAATGCGTGATCAATCTGTTTTTTCGGTTTTCCAGGAAATAGTCTGAAAGTTGGAAGTTATTGACCTTTGCCGAACTCAGTTTTATAGGATTGGTGTAAATATCTAATCGATTTACATGTCTTTTTGGGGTAACGCATAATTCTAAAACACGGTCATTTCCAATTATGGTGTCTTTAAGTGTATCAATCCACGGCGCGGCTATGGCCTTTTTAGGGGCATCTGCTACATAGGTGAATTCTGAGCGATATTTACTGGGAAGGGTTTTGTACTCTCCAGCCTTAGGTATTCGTTTTTTACCTCCTATAAACTGACCGTTCCAATCTATGAGTCTATAATCATAGGTTGCCCAAATTGCAGAATCTTTATCTGCGTTGTGAACGTACAAAAGGCTGCTTGGTTTTGGTCTTTTCTCGTTAAAATCTGATTTGATATGCGCCGAAATACTAAACACTGCAAATAAAAACACCGATAAATAGGCAAAGCGATCTTTGTTTTTTAGCTGTCCAAAAAATGGCAGTACCAAGAAAAAAAGCAGGGTAGTGAAAATTGTAGCTGCCACCATCATTTTTAACCCTAAACCAACAGGAAACATTTTTATAAAAGGGGAATGAATAAATACAGCTGGCAGTACTAAAAAAACCAATAAGAAAGGATTGGGCTCTTCTTGATTGATTGTTACCATAAAAGCCGCCAACATACCAAACAAGGGAATAATAAAAAAACTAGCTCCCTTTAAATAAATAGCAACCATGCCACATACAATCAACCATAACAAAATGGGGGCTGCAAGCAGATTGGGTGTGCTGATTTTTCTAAATCTATGATAAACCCAAAAACAAACGGCTAAGGACAAAAATGCATAGACCAAAATATAGGTATGTCCATTGTAAGTAAAGCCATGAAGCATATCATTATAGTCAGGGTACCACCATTTTAATGCACTCCAACTAAAGTACCCCAATGAGCCATTAATGACCAAAGTGACTAACAGAGGTATAAAACCTCCAAAAAGATCTTTTAAATTAAGTCTCTGTTTCTTAAAACCAGTTATAAGAAGTAGTACAAATGCAATGACCGCAATACCAAACATGGGCCAAATCCATTCAAATGGATATGAAACCAAATTAAAGAAAGGAAGGTTAAAGTAAATGAAATCATCTTGACTTTTCAGGTTGTTTAAATCAACCTCACTAAAATGATTTAGCAAGGGCATTAGATAACTGCCTTGATGTGCCAAAGAGGTTTTATCCAACCTTTTGTAAGTGTCTAAAGCCGTATGATAATCAAAATGATCATCAATAAACGCAAAGTTGAAGCCTTCAATATCACCATCCTCCCTGAAAACGGTTAAATCTGTATCATTGGGCAACATTTTGTAGATGCTGTAAGCCAATGAGTTAGCTACGGGGTATTTGGGATTCGCCTTTGTAAACTCTTCTATAAGGGTTCCATTACCTCTGTTGGTTTCTATAAGCATATAACTTGGCCCACCGCTTCCTCGTGCCTCAAAATTTAAAACGAGCCCTACCTCTTTTGCCCATGGATGATTATTTACAAAAAGGTCAGCTCCGTTAAGGCCTAATTCTTCGGCATCGGTAATTAGTATTATAATATCGTTCTTTGGAGTCTTGTTTTCTGCCAAGAATGCTCGAATACCCTCAAGGATGGTCGCAACTCCACTCCCGGCATCACTGGCACCAAAAGATGAATGGGGGTTACTGTCATAATGAGATAATAAAAGAAGTGCCTTGCCCTCACTGGAACCTTCAATTTTGGCCAATATGTTTGTAGCCTTGCTAAGGTTTGCCCAATCACCAGCAGTGTATCCTTCTTGAGTTGTGGTTTCCAAACCAAGTTTTTTAAGTTCGGATATAACGTAGCCCCTTGCGTTTGCATGCCCTGGAAAACCAACTGCATGTGGTTCTTTGGCAATGTTCTCGACATGGACCAAAGCCCTATCCGTAGAAAAGGATTGCAGTGCACTGTCCTGATCACTATGGTATGTTGGCATTAAAGCTTTGTAGCTCCAATACACTGCAAAAATGAGCAGTAAAAAAGCAATTGTTTTTGAAAACTTCATAGTCTGATTAAGTTGGCATGTAAAAATATAAAATTATGAAAGGTTCGCAGGTTTGTCCTATAAAATTTAAATTATTCGTTAAAATTCCCTATATTTATTAATCAACCCAAAAAGTAACGATATGGCAATCAAGAGTTTTCAAGGCGTTAGATCTAAAGGGGCCTCAAAGAAAGAATATGATGCTCCTATACTTGTGGAAGACTATATGACAAAGAAGTTAGTTACTTTTTCACCGGAACAATCCATTTTGGCTGTAATGGAATCATTTGCCAAAAACCATATTTCTGGGGGACCAGTTATGGACAAGAATGGTTTTTTGGTAGGAATTATTTCCGAAGCGGATTGTATGAAACAAATTTCCGAGAGTAGGTACTTTAACCAGCCAATTTTAGATAAAAGTGTGGAACGCTACATGACTAAAAATGTGGAAACCATACCTCATGACATGAGTATTTTTGATGCGGCAGGTGTTTTTGACAAACATAAAAGACGTAGATTGCCTGTTATGAAAAATGATATTCTTGTAGGGCAAATAAGTCGGAAAGATATTGTTATTGCAGCTTTGAAGCTAAGTGCGCAAAACTGGAAATAGTCCCAACCACTTTTTTATTCACGTTTTACAATCATATAATAGTCGTTGTCTAAGGGTAAATATCCAAGATCATACACAAAATAGTAAGTAGTTCCTTTTTTTGTGGTGTATAGATTTGTGATGTGTTCAAAATCGAAACCTTTATCCATAAGCCGCATTTTGGTGGTCTTTGTCTTTCCATCTTTTAAAGGAAAGCTATTGAGTACACGATAGTTCTTGCGCAACCTATTGTTTATATTTCTTACTAGGTTTTTACTATCCTTGTTTAGTCTATTGTTGTAGGTGTTTCTGCAATGGTCAGAACAGTATTTTTTATCTATTCTGCCGAGGAGCTTTTCACCGCATTCTAGACATTTTTTTTCCAACATAATGGGCGCCTTATTCAATTACAATATCGTATTTTTTCAATAAACCTCTTAGGTTGTCTTTGCTGAACTTTGCCTTCTTAAGTCTGTTTTGTTCGGGGTCAATATTAAAATTAAATGAAGTGCTTAAATCAGCTTTTTCTAGAACGGTATGTTGAAAGATGGCATTTTCCATATTACAATTTAAGAAAAGTGCTTTCGTCAAATCCGCTTGCGCAAAGTCTGTTTGCACCAATTTGCATTCAGTAAATCTTGTGTTGGCAAGTTTCATACCTAAGAAGGATGCAAGATTTAAATTGCAGTTTTCAAATTGGAAAGACATTAGGAAATCGTTGCAATCCTCAATATGGAGGCCAATCAATTTACATCGTTTAAAAACCACCTCCTTAAAGATGGTGTTTTTTACGTTTGCGTTCCCTAAATCGCATTCTATGAATTCACATTCCATAAAATTTTGATTGTCTAGATAACTATCTGAGAACTTGCAATTTTCAAAAATACAGTTTTCATAGTCCGCCTTGGGCAATCTGTTTTTTGTGTAATCCATACCCTTAAATTTTTGATCGGCGATAAAAGATTGTTGCATTTTTAAGAATTAATCTTTCAATAATATCGCCGGCAATTTAAGTCCACTGTACAGCTCATTGTATTTGACCATCTCCGTATTTACAATGGCGTTCTTTTCATTTTCAAATGTTTTCCATTGATTCAAAAGATCTCTCAGGCGCTCTTTGGCTCCCTCTGTCACTTTAGGCTCTGCAGTATCTATAAATCCCTTTAAATGCATGAAATCTGCATTTAGTTGGTTGTGAAAATTAATGACATCTTGAAAAGTTTTTTGCTTTGGTTGAATAAGGTTTTCTTCCCACACCTTAATTCGTTTGATCAAGGAGTCGCCAACCTTTAAGAGCTCACTTGCGCTTTCGTTCTCTTTTAGCAAATTGGCGTAGCTTTTTAGTTGTGCCTTGGCAGAGCGCATTTGGTTAACGGCTTCATGCATGGAGTATATGGCGCTTTCTATTTCATTTAATGCCTTTTGTTGTTCTTCGTAATCCGCTTTGGCACCTTTAATTTTTGGGTTTGGTAGAATAACAGCTTCGGTTTCCACTGATTCGCCCTCTAAACTAAGTCTTAGCATAAAAACCCCTGGCGCAACACTTGCTCCGTTATAGTTGCCAAAAACAAAAACCTTATCAATTGAAGGAATCTGCTCTTTGCTAAAATCCCAAGTAAAACGGTTATGCCCTTTTTTTGAAGACAAAACAGGGGACTTTGGTGGACCTCCCGGCCATGATTTAAAATCTTTTGGCTTTGTATTGCTGACCGTTTTTATGACTTTTCCATTATGAAGGATTTCAAGTTTAAGATCTAAGGAGTCTGATTTTTTTGGTAAGTAATAATCAAAAGTCACACCCTGTTTTGGATTTTGACCCAAACCTGGAACTGGTTTTTCAGGACTTCCACCAAAGATGCGATAGGTATCTTTTGGCTTGTAAATTTTTAGTTTTTCCGAGGTGTCCAAACTGTTCTGTATTGCCCCTAAATCATCCAAAATCCAGAAGGACCGCCCTGCAGTGGCCGCTACCAGATCATTGTCCTGAATGGTAAGGTCATTTATAGGTACAACAGGAAGGTTTAATTGAAAAGGTTGCCAATTTAAACCATCATCCAAAGAGAGATATAGTCCTGTTTCTGTACCGGCATATAACAGTCCTTTCTGTTTTTTGTCTTCCCTGACCACACGAACAAATGTATGTTTGTCCACTATTCCATTGGTGATTTTGGTCCAAGTATTGCCGTAATCACTGGTTTTAAAGATATAGGGTTTTAAGTCCATGGATTTGTAACGCATCACGGCTATGTATGCCGTAGCAGGGTCGTGTGGAGATACTTCAATACTGTTGATAATCCCTTCAGGTAAATTAGGGGGGGTAATATTTTGCCAATTGGCACCACCGTCCTTAGTGACATGAACTAGACCATCATCACTGCCAGCGTAAAGTACACCTTGTTCGTGTGGTGATTCAACTAGGGCCATTAAGGTATTATAGTTTTCTCCCCCAGCTGCCTCATTGGTATATGGGCCGCCTCCTTCACCTTGTTTTTCCAGTTCGTTTCTTGTAAGGTCTGGACTTACTACCTCCCAGCTTTGGCCACCGTCCACAGTTTTGAAAACAACATTTCCTGCATGGTATATTGTATTTCTATCATGAGAGGAACTTATAATTGGTGCATTCCAATTGTATCTAAACTTGAAATCTTTTGGCACCTTGCCAAGGCCAAGTTCAGGGTATTCTTTTATAGCTTTTCCTTCTCTGGAAGCACGTACCCATTTTTCAATAATACCTTGATAACAACCGCCATAGACCACTTCTGGATTATCTGGGTCAAAAGCAAGGAAGGCACTTTCACAACCAGCGACGGAATACCAGTCTTTCCAATCGATCCCATTATCATTGGTTCTGCTTGCTATTGCAATGGCCGAATTATCCTGTTGCCCTCCATAGACATTGTAGGGCACCAGATTATCCGTAATTACCCTATAAAATTGCGAGGTGGGTTGATTTTGTTGTGTGCTCCAACTTTTGCCGCCATTATTTGAAACATTGGCACCTCCGTCGTTAGAATTGATCATTTTGGAATTGTCATATGGATTGATCCACAAATGGTGGTTGTCTCCATGAGGAGTGGGTAGGGGAGCAAAAGTTTTGCCTCCATCAATTGATTTTGTAACCGGGGCATTTAATACGTAGACCACATTTTCATCCTGCGGATCTGCAAAAATCTCCATATAGTACCAAGATCTGGCTATGTTGATTCGGTTTGAATTGATTTGGGTCCATTTTTTTCCAGCATCATCACTCCGGTAAACACCCCCTTTTTTTCCTTCTGCTTCAATAACTGCAAAAACTCTGTCCGCATTTGCTCGCGAAACTGAAATTCCGGCTTTGCCAAAAGCTGTTGGAAGCCCCTCCTTAAGTTTTTTCCAACTAGTACCGCCATCGGTAGATTTATACAATCCTGAGTTTTCACCTCCAGATTCTATTTTCCAAGGGTAACGTCTATGTTCCCACATAGCGGCATAGAGAATCAATGGGTTGGTCATATCCATTGACAAAGAAGAGGCTCCAGTATTTTCATCAACAAAAAGTACATTTTCCCATGTATTGCCCCCATCCAAGGAACGGTAAACTCCCCTTTGGCTTGAAGGCCCATATTGAGCTCCTTGCGCCGTTACAAAAACTATATCTGGGTTTTTGGGGTGAATAACCACATCAGAAATATGGCGTGTTTCGTCGAGTCCTAAATGTTTCCACGTTTTTCCAGCATCTGTAGATTTGTAAACACCATCACCCATAGACGTCATTACACCTCTAGCGGCGTGTTCTCCCATCCCCACAAAAACAATGTTGGGATTACTTTCAGAAACAGCAATTGCTCCCACCGTTCCTGTTTTAAGAAAACCATCTGAAATATTTTTCCAGGTAATACCATCATCGGTAGTTTTCCAAATACCACCTCCAGTGGAACCCATATAGTAGGTCATGGGCCGACCTACAACTCCAGAGGATGCTACACTTCTACCACCTCTAAACGGACCAATATTTCTCCATTTTAGGCCATGGTACATTGAGTCATTAAGAACTATGGAAGGTAAAGGGTTTTTCTTTTTTCTACGTTGAGCTTCGCTGTTAAAGGATACGAGTAAAACAAGGGCAAGGAAGAATTGAAGTGCTTTCATTTTTGATTTGATTTAGCTTCTGGGAAGATACAAAACCCAAACAGAATGTTAACAAAAAGATAAAGATTGAATTTTATTTGGAACAATCGTTCTGTTATTTATATGTTTGTACTGGAATGAACATTCCAAAATAAACAGAAATCTAATAATCAAAATTATTATCATGAAAAAATTGGAAAACAAGGTGGCTGTAATTACCGGTGCCACGAGTGGCATGGGTCTTCAAACTGCAAAACGCTATTTAGAAGAAGGCGCGAAGGTGGTATTGACAGGGAGGAGTCAAGAAAAACTGGATGCCTTAAAAACTGAATTAAAAGGAGATTATCTTTTAGTAAAGGCGGAAGCAAGCAGTCTTGCTGATAGCGAGCATTTGATTAAAATTGCAGTTGATACTTTTGGAAAAATTGATGTACTCTTTTTGAATGCAGGAATTTTCAGAGTGGAAACTATAGATGGGCTTACGGAAGAAATCTTTGATGAAGTACATAACATTAATGTTAAAGGGCCACTTTTTACGGTAAAAGCGGCTTACAATGACTTGAATGAAGGTGCCAGTATTATTTTCAATACTTCCATTGTAAATGTAAAAGGATTTGTAGGTATGGCCGCTTATGCATCAAGCAAAGCAGCTTTACGTTCTTTGACCAGAACATTGGCCAGCGAATTCGGCCCTAAGGGAATTCGAGTTAATGCTATAGCTCCAGGTCCCATAGATACACCGCTTTATGTAAAGCACAATGCGCCTCAGGAAAATATTGATGAAATGGCATCTGGTCTTCCATCCATGGTATCACTTGGAAGGTTTGGCAGTGCAGATGAGGTGGCTACCACCGCCTTATTTTTGGCATCTGCCGATAGTAGCTATATTACTGGAGCGGAGATTCCTGTTGATGGAGGTCTTGCGCAGGTATAATTTTTTTCAATAAATTTGGAACAATTATTCCAAAATAATGCCAAGAGTAAAACAATTTAATGAAGAAGAAATATTGAAAAAGGCAATGGAGCTCTTTTGGGAAAGAGGGTTCCATGCCACCTCAATTCAAAATTTAGTGTCTCATTTAGGAATCAACAGAGCCAGTCTTTATGACACTTTTGGGGGCAAAGAAGAATTGTTTAATAGGGCTTTTAAAGAATATAGAAGTAAAACAGGCAATGTTCTCAAAGAAATTTTTGATACAGAAGATTCTGTTCGGGCAGGTTTAAAAAAGCTCTTTGATATGGCCATTGACGAGGCAAAAACAGATCAAGCTCGCAAAGGCTGTTTTGTGGTCAATACCACTACAGAACTTATTCCCGGCGATGAGGCAATACATAAGGTCTTGAGTGATAATAAGACGAATATTGAGTCCCTTTTCATCAACTACCTTCAAAAAGGAATCGATAATGGAGAAATTGATGTTTCAAAAAATGCTGAGAGCATTGGGCTAATGTTTTTTGCCCTATATAGTGGACTTCGAGTTTTGGCAAAAGTAGACTCAGATTCAGATAAGCTAAACCTAATGGTCCAAGCCGGCTTATCCGTGCTTGACTAGTCAATCAAAGTAAACAGCTCGAGTTAGTGATCATGCTAATAGTTTTTGTCAGAACCTTTTGTAATTGAACAAAACTTCTTCTGAGTTGCCTGAATCTTCTACCAGCACATAAACGTTGATTTCATTCTCATTAACACGTTCAAACGTAATCCCCTCAAAATATGCTTTGTGTTTTTCCAGTTTGATCAGCTTAAAATCTATTGTCTTATCCTTGCTTTCCCATCCTTTAAGATTTCCGTGAAAATGTTTCAACTGCATTATTAGTGTAGTGTCCAGTTGGCGAATGTGCCCAATTTCATAAAAAGAGACTTTGCCCTCATTAATTAATCGGAAAACGAACATCATGGAATCTCCTAATGGAGGGCTCCATATTTCTTCAGAAATACCACCAAATGCTTCACCGCGCCAATGACCAGTAATCCAAGAAACTTGTTCCAAGTCTCCTTTAGGCGACTTTTGACCTTCATTTAGTTGAAAGGTTTTTTGTGCCTGAAGTAATGTAATATTGAAAAGAAGTAGGAATAATATAGTTTTCATGGATACCTGGTTTTGGTATAATGACGAATGAAAACAGGTTATTCGGACAATGCAAACTTTATATTTACAGAAGTCTCTACCTTAATTTTTTCAAACCCAATATCTAGAGGCTCTGCTTCTGCCATATCCATTTCCATGGTTTTCATTTGCATACGAGGTGCTTGATTGTATCTTGGATAATATGGAGTAGAAGTGTCCAAAATATGAATTGCCGCCCCAACACTTTGCCCTAAAGGAGCCGTTAGAGCTTCAGCCTTCTTTTTGGCTTTTTTAACTGCCCTGGATTTTAGTTCCAATTCTAATTCATCCATTTTGGAATACTCTGTTTTTTCTAGATAGGCATTGGCTATGTTCAGCCTTTCCAATGCAACCATAACTTTTCCCGCTGTTTGGCCATCATATAACTCCAATGAATATTGTTTGCTTTTTAGAATGTCTTTCTGTCTTAAGAAATATTTCTTAAAGTTGCTACTAAGATCCTTGATGACCAGTTGCTTGTCAAGGTCAATTCCTAAAGCTTTTAGACTCTGGGCCATCTTGTTTTCCTGCTCCTCAACGGACTTCTTGCCCTTGGAGTCCTTTTCTTTAATGGTGATGTTCAAATAAATTTTATCTGGTGTGACCAGTGTATCCACTCTTGCAGATGTTTCAAGATAAGGTATATCCAAGAAGTTTTTCGATTGTCCCATTACAGAGGTTAATACAAAGGTTAGAATAAAAGTAACAACAATTTTTTTCATCATGGCCAAGTTTAAATTAACTAAATCTTTCTCCTACAAAATTACACTTTAAAAGAGGAATCCCGTACAATGAGATTGGTCTTTATCTCAATGGTTCTTGTAACCAAATCTTCTTTTGGGTTTTCAATTTCTTCAATGAGATATTTTACTGCCGTCCGCCCTATTTGATGTCCAGGCTGATCGACTGTGGACAAAGACGGACTAATGATAGTTGAGTTAACCGAGTTACTAAAACCAACAACGGCAATTTCATCTGGGATGTTTACCTTGAACTTGTTCAATGCCTTAATTACCCCAATGGCCGCACTGTCTGTAATTGCGAATATGGCATCGGGCCTTTTCTTAAGACTTAATAAAACATTGGCCATCATTCTACCTTTGCTCAACGAAATGTCTTCGGTACTCAGAATAATTTTTTCATCAATAGGGAGGTCATGTTCCCTAAGAGCTCTTAAATAACCTTCGAACCTTTTTTCAGAATTAAATGATCCTTCAGTTTCCTTAATAATGGCGATTCTTCGTTTTCCTATGTTGATGAGGTGTTCAATTGCATTATAGGCTGCTTCCTCTTCATTAATGACCACTTGCGTGCAAGGTATTTTTCCAGAGACTTTATCAAACATCACCAAGGGGATTCTATTTACGATTTTGAGAATGTCATCTATGGATTTTGTTCTTCTTGATAATGCCATTAAAATACCATCTACACCAAATTGCATCATGGTCTGCAGCATTTCAGATTGCTTTTTTTCATCGTTTTTTGATTCCGATATGATTACCCTATATCCGGAATTCTCGGCCTTTTCCAAAATCCCCTTTAATATGGTAGAGGTAAAGTAGTGCGAGATGTTAGGTACAATTACTCCAAGAATATGAGTTCTATGGCTTCTGAAACCACTTGCAAATAGATTTGGTACATAGTTATGTTTTTCAGCGAGTTTTTGAACTTTTTCTTTTGTAGGTTCACTAATGTCAGGATGATTGTTCAATGCCCTCGAGACTGTGGAAATTGAAAGTTCCAGTGCTTTTGCCAGTTCTTTTAAAGTGATGTTGCGTTTCTTTTGCATGTCTTCAAAACTAAAACTACTGATTGACAAAGAAAATAATTGCCATTGCAAACGTTTCCGCAAACGTTTGCGTAAAGGAATGACAAAAAATCAGGCAAACGATTAAAAGATTCAAATAATTTTAATCAATAATTACTAAAAACATAATCTAACTCAAAAAATGTTTCACTAATAACTAAACAATTATGAAAAACTTATTCTTTGCGATAATTGTGCTATGCTGCTTTGGAACAAGCTTTGCACAAACGGAGATTACAGGAAATGTAAAAGACGGTTCAGGGGTCCCAATTCTAGGGGCCAATGTTTTGATACTGGGAACCACAGAGGGAACTACTACAGATTTTGATGGAAATTTTTTGTTGTCCACTAGCTTAAGTGGAAGTCAAACCATTAGGATATCTTTTATTGGATTTACGTCATCAGAACAGGTGGTAGATTTAAATGGATCAGCGCTCACGTTAGATGTCGTGCTTCAAGAAAGTGGTCAGCAATTAGATGAGGTTGTAATCACTGCTTCGAGTACGTTTAGATCACAGAAACAGGCACCACTATCAATTAGCTCAAAGAAAATGGCAGAAATCACCAAGTTATCCGCCAATAGCCAAGCAGATATATTAAGGAGCGTTCCTGGTATTACTGCTGAAGGTGGTGGTGGTGAAACAGCGACCAACTTGTTCGTTAGAGGACTTCCTTCAGGTGGGCAGTATGTTTTTAATCCTCTTCAATATGATGGAATGCCTTTGATAAGCTCATTTGGATTGAACTCATCAGCTCATGATGTATACGCAAGACCGGATATTGGATTTAAAGGCGTTGAATTTGTTAGAGGTGGTGCAGCAATATTATATGGCGCAGGATCTGTAGCCGGTATTATCAATTACACGAGCAAAACAGGAGATTCAAACCCTGGTAATATAATAAATGTTGAATGGGGAGATGGTGATAGGTTTAAAACAGATTTTTATAGCGGGGGTAGACTTGGCGGAGAAGACTCAAATACCTTTTATGCCTTCACCGGTTTTGTAAGAACAGATGATGGTCCAATCGATACTGGTTTGGCCACAAGAGGGGTTCAATTCCGTGGAAATATTAAAAAGAGATTTGAGAATGGTTCATTTACGGTTCACGCCCAATTTATAAACGACAGGGCACAATTCTTCTTGCCATTGCCGCTAAGTGCATCAAGAGAAAGAATAGATGGGAATGATGGGCAACCTGTAGAGCAGTTATTGTCTGGAGAGTTGGAAGAAACCTCTTTCTTAACAGCAGGAGGTGTTTATGAAAGCCCTATTGAAGACGGTGTTTTTACAAAAGGGGGTTATGTTATGGGAGATTTCAACTATAACTTTTCAGATAATCTAAGATTCAAATCCAAGGTAAGGTATGCTAACTACGAGCATAATTTTGCACTATATGTTGGAGGGAATGGGAACAATGGAAATCCAATTTCACTAAACAACTATGTAAACAGTGTGGATGAAAACAACCAAGGATTTGTGGCAACCTATCAAGGTGGTGGTGATGCGCAGATAAGTGGTTCTGATTTGGTTGTAGATAATCTGCACGTTGATAGACTGCGACCAATGACTGATTATTCAGGAGAAGCATCGCTCACATTAAGTTCAAATGATGGCATCCATAACTTCACAGCAGGTACATTTTTGTCCAGAACTGAAGCGGAAGATGTGAATTATCAATATAGAGTGTTATCAGAATTCAATAACAATCCTAGATTGGTCAACCTAAGTTATACTGATGAAAACGGTGCCAATGTAATCTTTTCTGAAGGAGGTCTTACCAATCGAATTGGAATGACATCAAATAGATTTCTGGATCAGAATAGAACCGCTTTCTACCTAACGGATGAAATGGTTTTTGACAGATGGCGTTTTGATGTTGGTTTCAGATATGAATCCACAGAAGGAACTTTTAGTAACGGAGGTATTGTTGAGTCAACACTCTATGATAACACAGAGCTTACAGATGATCTTAGGAATGTGAATTTTGCTGATGGAAGCTTTACTCGGGCAACCATAAGCGCTTCTGATTGGGCTTTATCTTTGGCTGGTTTATATGAACTTTCTGAAAGCACTAATCTGTACGCAAACTTTTCAAGAGGCTTTTTCTTTCCTCAAATAAGAAGCTTTGCTCCGGTCCCTGGTATTCGTGAATCAAATTACGATTCAGAAAACATTATTCAGTTTGAGGCTGGCGCCAAATTTGGCACCTCAAAATTCTCTGGTTCTGCGGCTGCCTATTATGTAAGCTTAAAGGATAGAATTCGAATTAACCAGGCTATTGTAGGAGGTTTATTGGTGGACCAAACAAGAACAGAACAGAATACTTCAACTTTTGGTGTAGAAGCTACTTGGAATTATAGATTCACAGACGACCTTAGTTTGCAAGGAACCGCTACTTATCAAAATCATGAAATCACCAAAAATATTCAGGAAGATTTGGTCAATGGAGGAACAACAACAACCAATGAGGGTAACGAATTGGCAAGGCAACCTAATCTATTAGGTACATTGGGACTGAACTATGACAATAGAGAGTTTGATGCCTTATTCTCTTTGAACCATACTGGAAAAAAGTTTACTTCAGATATTAATGATGTGGAACTGGACGCCATAACCATTGCACGTTTGGGAGCAGGTTATACATTTAATACAACGGATGAAAATTCAGTAAGGCTTGGTTTTTCGGTCTTTAATTTATTTGATAGTGATGGTATTACAGAAGGAAATCCAAGGGCAGGAGTGGCTGGTGAAGCTGGAAATCAAGATTTTTTCTTTGGTCGTCCAATCCTTCCAAGAAGATTTTTCCTGACCGCTACATTTAATTTTTAGCAGATAAAAAATATAGTTTAAGTTAGTTTTCTTGTTCATGTAACATATTGGTGGTGACAGCCGCCAATATGTTTTTATATTCTGTTTATGAGAGATAAATTAATTAATAAAGCCATTAAGGTGTTAGAAGATAACTTTCAAGATGGCGGTTTTACGATTCCTAGTAAAGGGCTTTATCCTTTTCAATGGAAATGGGATTCTGGTTTTATTGCATTGGGTTTTGCACATTATGATCTTAAAAAGGCAAAAATTGAAGTTGAAACATTGCTAGATGCACAATGGGAAAATGGTTTTATTCCACATATCATTTTTCATACGGACAGCGATTCTTATTTTCCCGGACCTGATTTCCATCAATCAAACCTTCATCCTCAATCTTCAAAAAAATATCGTTCCACGGGAATGACTCAACCTCCTGTAATGGGCTTTATTTTAGAAAGGCTTTTAGAGATTGACAAAGGAAGTGATGAGATGCTGGAATTCATAAGTAAGCAAATTGATAAGGTCTATGAAAATCACGTTTACTTTTATGAAAATCGGGATTGGAACAATGAAGGCCTTGTTTACATATATCACAATTGGGAGTCAGGCACGGATAATTCCCCCATGTGGGACGATATTTGGTTGACCATGGATCCTCCTGAATATGAATTTGAAAGAAGGGATACATCACATGTTGATGCTTCCCAGCGTCCTTCAAAAAGGGAGTATGACCATTACTTATATATTATTGATGTTGCAAAGAAATACAATTATGATGATGCCAAAATAGCCGAACACTCTCCTTTTTTGGTATTGGACCCACTTTTTAACTCCATCTTGATAAGATCTAATGAAGCGTTGATCAAGCTCTATAAACTGTTGGGCGGGAATGATGAAAAGATTGCATATTTAAAATCCAAACAGCAAAAGAGTATTCAAAGTCTGAATGCTAAATTATTTAATGAAGAACTTGGAGCCTATTTACATTTCGATTTAAGGAACAATAGGCAAATACCATATATCTCTTCTTCATCTTTTACCCCGCTTTATTCAGGCGCGCCAGATAGAGCAATGGCAGAACGTTTGGTAAAAACTATGATTCAAAAATTTGGAGGTGAAGACAGATACCTATGCGCGTCTTTTGATCCAACACATGAAAAATTTAATCCAAAGAAATACTGGAGGGGCCCAGTATGGATTAATATGAACTGGATGCTTTATCATGGACTAAAAAGGTATGGATATGACGAGCTTGGACAAAGGGTTAAAAATGACTCCCTTGAGCTTGTTGAAAACAATGGTTTTTTTGAATATTTCGATTCTAGGAAGGCCAATCCAGATGCCGAAAAAAGTGGATATGGGGGAGATAATTTCTCATGGAGCGCTGCTTTATTGATAGATTTTCTAAAAGAAGAATCTTAAGCCGTGGATAATGACACTTGACTTTACTAAGGATTATGTTTTGGAAAATGATAGAGTAAAGTTAATTCCGTTGACAGCAGATCATGTGGATTTGCTGTGGGAAATTTCAAGAGAAAAAAATTTATGGACCTATTTTTTAGGAAAGTCAGATGGCAGCGGGGATTTTAAAAAGTACATCCTTGAAGCTATTGCTGATCGAGATAAAAAAAGTGGATATCCTTTTGCAGTCTATGACAAAATGAAAAAATGCTATGCAGGATGCACACGTTTTTTCGATTATCAGGAAAACTTAAATATAATTAGGTTGGGGTACACATGGTATGGAAAGGATTTTAGAGGAACGGGGGTAAACAAGAATTGCAAATACCTAATGTTTCAATTTGCGTTTGACCAAATTGGTTTAGAAAGAGTTGGATTGGGTGCTCACTCAGAAAACAAAGTTAGCATTGCGGCTATGAAGAGTGTGGGCTGTACCAAAGAAGGGCAAATCCGAAATCTTTTCCCTTCTATCCATGGCAAGGGAAGATCAGATGCTGTTTTGCTGGGTATTCTTAAACAGGAATGGCTTGAGAACAAAAAGAAAAACTTAAAAAGCAGATTATGAACTATTTAGATTACATCATCATTATAGTATATCTCATTGGATTTTTAGGGATTGGCTACTTTTTTAAGGAAAACAAAAGTTCTGGCGACTATTTTTTGGGTGGTAGAAGCATGGGATGGTTGCCATTAAGCCTTTCAACAATGGCCACTCAATTATCTGCAATAAGCTTTATTTCTGCACCGGCATTTGTGGGTTTAAAAGACGGAGGTGGACTACAATGGTTGACATATGAGTTTGGTGTGCCTTTGGCAATGGCTTTTTTGTTGATTGCCGTTATACCCACATTGTATAAATCTGGAATTGTCAGTGTATATGAGTATTTGGAACAACGTTTTGATGCCTCTTCACGTTTATTGATAAGCTTTGTTTTTCAAGTAAGCCGCTCTGTAGCAACAGGTGTTATGGTCTATACAATGGCCCTTATACTGCAAGCTACCGTAGGGGTGGATTTCTGGATTTCTATTTTAATAATTGGAGTAATTACTTTGGTATACTCGTTCCAAGGAGGAATGAAAGCTGTCATTTGGGGAGATGTAATTCAAATGATCATATTATTTTTAGGAATCATTATATGTCTGATCTATGGAATAAGTGAGTTGGGTGGATTTGAAAACTTTCTTACTAATGTAGACCAAGACCGTATTACTGCAGTTGATTTTACCAAATGGGGTTTTAACAATGCTGATGGAGGAGACGAATTTGGTTTTTGGCCCATGGTTATAGGAGGATTTTTTCTTTATGCCTCTTACTACGGAACTGATCAAACACAGTCCCAACGATTGCTTTCTGCAAAAGGAATGCCTACCATAAAAAAACTGTTGCTGGCAAACGGACTTTTCAGGTTCCCATTAACACTTACATATTGCATCATGGGCCTTGTTTTAGGGACACTATTGCTTCAGGATGTTGGGTTTCAAGAAATGATGGATTCCGTTTACCAAGCAAATATTAGCTCTTTGGAAGGAAAAAAAGCAGATTTAATGGTTCCAGTTTTTATCATTAACTATTTGCCAAATGGAATCATAGGCATTCTAATAGTGGCAATTATGTCTGCTGCAATGTCCTCTTTGAGTTCTACGGTAAATTCACTTTCAGCAGTGACCATGGAGGATTTTGTAAAAAGATTCAGACCTAAAATGAGCGACAAAAAGTATGTAATGAATTCACGTTTGTTATCGCTCTTTTGGGGTTTGGTATGTTTGTCATTTGCCTTCTTTGCAGGTAACATTGAGGGAACCGTAATAGAGGTCATCAACAAAATTAGCTCTGTATTTTACGGACCAATACTGGCTGCCTTTATTTTAGCAATTCTAACTAAAAAGACACATGCTTTAGGAGCAAACATAGGTATTGTGGTTGGCGTTTTGCTTAATATGTATCTGTGGCTGTACGTACCAGAGGTTTTCTGGTTTTGGTGGAATGCCATTGGCTGTTTGGTCACTATAATTGTAGCTTTAGGGTTAAGCTATATCATTAAAAGACAAGCCAATGAAGGCTTGGAAGTGGTCTATTATTCGGGTAAAAAAGAAGTGTTGATATTGGCGGGTTTCTTTCTATTAATTGTAATATTGAGCATAGGTTTACCCAACCTGTTTAGTTAATTTCAATATGCATGAAGTTTGTATTAGCTCCCGATAAGTATAAAGGCTCCCTTTCAGGGCAACAGTTTTGCGAAGCTGTTGACAGTGGAATCAAAATGGTTTTTCCAAAAGCGGTCATCATAAACAAACCATTGGCAGATGGTGGTGATGGCACAATAGAAGTTGCAAAACATTATTTAAACGCTTCTGAAGTCAAAGTTACGGTCAAAGACCCTCTTTTTAGGGATATAGATGCCGGATACTTACTTTCCAACGATAAGAAGACAGCTTTTATAGAAATGTCCGAAGCATCTGGCTATAAATTGCTTGCACAGAATGAAATGAACTGCATGCGCACCACATCTTTTGGTACTGGGCAATTAATTGAAGATGCGTTGAACAAAGGCGCAAAAGAAATAGTTCTTGGAATAGGCGGAAGCGCAACCAATGACTGTGGAATGGGCATGGCAACTGCTTTGGGATATAAATTCTTGGATGGTGATGGAAACAAGTTGAAGCCAACCGGAGAAAATTTGATTAAAGTAAGAGAGATTATAAAAACTGGAATTCACTCGAAACTTTCCAGTGCAAAATTTAAAGTTGCTTGTGATGTAAACAATCCATTGTATGGCAAAAATGGAGCTGCACACGTTTATGGCCCTCAAAAAGGGGCATCCAATGAAGAAGTTGAGTTTTTGGACAATGGACTTAAAAGTTTTGCAAATGTCATCTACTCGGATTTTGGGATTGATGTTCAAAACATCCCAGGCGCGGGAGCTGCAGGAGGTCTGGGGGCAGGGGCACTGGTTTTTCTAAAAGCTATTTTGACCTCTGGAGTGGATTTGGTGATGGAAATAGCCAAGTTTAATGATGCCTTAATAGATGCAGATTGGATTCTTACCGGAGAAGGACAAATGGACAATCAAACCCTATCAGGAAAGACTATTAATGGAGTGCTTGAGTCAGCAAAATCCCTAAATATTCCAGTGGCAGCATTTTGTGGTTCTATAAACATGTCCATTGATGAGCTGCAAAAATTAGGACTTGATTACGCCGTATCAATTATCAATCACGTAGGAAATTTAGAAGATGCAAAGGCCAATAGTTATACCAATTTGCAAAAGGCCAGTTTTAATTTTGCCAGTTTATTAAAACGTGGCATGGCTAAAAAGAATTAATACGACCTGCTCATTTTAAATTCCAGGCCGGTTTTAACCGCTTTCCATTCGCTATCCAATATGGAAAATATAACAGTGTCACGAAGATTTCCCTGGTCATCGATTCTATGATTCCGAATAATTCCTTCCTGTTTTGCGCCCAATCGCAGAATGGCATTCCGTGATGTGTGATTATGAAAATGTGTCTTAAACTCAACGGCGATGCATTTAAGTTTTTCAAAAGCATGGGTTAATAGCAAATGCTTACATTCTGTATTTATACCGGTTCGTTGAACTCGTTGCGAATACCAGGTCGCTCCTATTTCTAGCCTTCGGTTTTTGGCATCAACATTTAAATATCGTGTAGAACCAATAACCGTGTTGGTCTTCTTGTCCAGAACAACAAAAGGCATGGCCAGTCCAGCCTTTTGTTCATCAAGAACGGTATTTACATAACTCTTAATGGTTTTTGATGAGGGAACAGAGGTATACCAAAGTTCCCACAACTTGCCATCCTCAGCTGCCGCTAACAGATCGGGTATGTGGAAACCTTCCATAGGAATTAGTTTGACCAATTTACCTTCTAATACAACTGGACTTAACCATGTTTTCATACCACTTCTCTTTTAGTCAAATATGTTCTGGTTTTCTCTTTTTTATATGACCGGATACAAAGCACAAGTTAAGAACTAGAATTGTTTTAAAAAACTCAGTTTTACAATAGCTTGACGCTCAAGGAAGGTGTCTTCGGCAATGTTTTTCTGGTTAGAGTTGAAAACCAAGAATACATATGAAAGCGGGTTGTACTCCCAAGCAAAACGAATATTGTAGAAATCAGAATTGTTTTGGGTGTTTCTTTGGTACAATCCACTTAGGCTTATTCTTGGATTAAGAAAAATACGGCTTTCCAAAGTGTATAAATCCGCCGTCCTAGTATTTAACCCCGTTCCTAAAGAATCATAGGAGTTGCTATTTATGGTTCCGCTTAGAAATATGTGTGGAATTGGTATGATGGTAAGGGATGTGTTCCAGCTGTTCAGATTTCCATTGTAGAAATCTCCAAACTCATAATTCATTTCAGCAGATACTTTGCCAGATGGATCTGTTCCTATACCAAAATTATACCTAGTATAGTTATAGGATCCCACTGCTATCTCTTCATTAAGCAAGGTAAAAGCATTGGACACATTTTGTTCACTAAATGAGGTTGTAAAACTGAAAAACCCACCGTTTTGGGCTTCTAACCAAAATGGACTTATTGAAATCTCTCTTTCGGTGAGTTTACCTGAAGAGGCTTCATAGAACCAATTGCCGATTATTCTAGGTCTGTACGCCCTCAAAAACTTTTTGAAAGGTAATTTTTCTCCTCTATAGTTGGCAACAACGCCAGGTGAAGTGGCAAAAACGTTTGTACGCGATACAAACCCAAGTTCTGGCTTAAATCGCTCGTCCAATATTGATTGTGTCCACCATGCATTGACAGAATTTGTATCGTATCGATATTGAAGATATCCTCCAAAACCCAACTCATCGTTTTGGGTATCTACAGAGGTCATTGCAGTAAACCCTATGCTGTGGACCTTGTTCATTCTAAAAAAACCATCTAGACCGCCAATGATATTGGTGTTTTCGTTTTGGATTTTGGTGGTGGTGATTATGCCGAGCCTATTCTGTTTTCCAAAGTTTTTTACATAACGTCCAACAAAATTATAACTAGCAGAGCTACTCGTTCCTCCATCTTCTTTTATTCCCATTACCCCAAAGCTTTGATCCGTGGATTGGTGGACCAATCGTAATCCGGCGTCTATTCTCAAAGGCATACCGTTTGAATCTAATCCTATACGCCTGCTAAAAAAGGGAATTATACTTAGGTTACCAGAGCCTCCTGTATCGCTATACAGTCCGGCACCAAAAAGCGATGCATTTTCCAAGAAAAATTGTCTTCTTTCTGGAAAGAAAACTGAAAACCTACTGATGTTGTTTACCTGTCTATCAGCTTCAGCTTGAGCAAAATCGGTATTAAAAGTTAGATCCATTAAGGTATTGGTATTTAGAGCCCATTTAAGTTCACCTCCAATAGTATAATTGTTTTCTGAAGTTTGTGTTTCCCCGTTTTCTTTTGTTTCTATGTATTCGGATAGTATGTATGGGTTTATCTGAATGTTCGTGCTTGGTTTTTTTGGCTTCACTTGCATAAGCCACCCAAAATATTCCGAACGATTGAAACCATAAGCCCTGGGGTATGGGGACCATGCAGAGATCTCGTTGCTTTTTCTTCGTTGGCGCACAAAGTTAATCCCCCATTTTGAAGAGGTGTCCCCAGTTTCATTATATCTGAGTGTTTTCCAAGGAATTTGAAATTCAGCATACCAACCCTTATCTGTTATTGATGTCCTCACTTTCCATAATCCATTCCACCTCGCATCAAAAAAAGTATCATCAAAAGAGAGGTAATCCTTTTGAGTGCCATACGGATTGGTTGCTATGGTAATACTGTTCCGTTCATCAAGAAAACCATCTATTCCAATCGCAAAAGTGTCATTGGTCCGGAATGAAAAGTCTCTGGCCAAATCGGGGACACGTACGCCTTTTTTGCCCTCCAAATCTTCACAAAATGCACCTATGTATAGATTTTGTTCATCATATAATACCCTTACAAAAGTGTTGAACTGAGATGTTTCACCTTGGTTTGGTTCTATCTGAATGAAATTAGTGAGGACCTTGGCTTCTTCCCAAGCGGTTTCTGTTAGCTCACCATCTATTTTAACACTATTGCCAGTAAATGTTGCCGATACAGAAATTTTATCTATTGGAGGCTCAAAAATTGTCTGCCCATTGAGTGAAACCACAATGCATAAAAGGGTCAATGTTACCGTATTTCTCATTTGCTCTGTATTTAGTTTAGGGAGCAAATGAAGTAGATATGAGTACCGAAAGAAACCCGATTCTTGCTAACTGTTTGTTTGGTCAGTTATCTAAATAGAAGATGGCATTGGTCCCTAAGAGCATAACAAAATAACGGTGTTGAAATCCAGTTTTACGCACATCTGCAAGAATTGCTTTCTTGCTTACATTGCTGTGCTCCAATAACTCACCCGTTACTTTAGAAAAGGTAATAAGCGCAATGGAATCTTGATTGTTCACAAGCTTGAGCTTTTCAAAAAGCTCGTATGGATTTTTAATATGCTCGGAGGTTTCTATGAGCTTTAATTTTTCTGATATTCGAAGTTGGGAGTAACTTAATTGAATAATAAAAAGGGCACTGACCAATACGCATTTTGAAACTAACTTCATAAAGGATAGATTTTGTTCATGATGCTAAAGATTTCAAAAACCAAAGACGATTAACAATCCGATTCTTGCTATACATACTAAAAACTTTGTTGACGAGAGCTGTTTTTCCAAAGCTGGTAAGCTTTTCGCATGCAGTGCCCACAAGGGCGGTAACCTTGTTTAAGAGCATCTTCTTCTGAATGGAAGAAAACACGGTTCTCCACCTTTAGGCGTTTTCCAGATTTGCAATGGAGCGTTCCATAAATCTTCAGTTTGCTGTTACCGGCCCATTGTGTTTTTTGTTGCTTTAAGAAACTGAAAAGTTCAGAGGAAGATATTTTCTTATGTTCAATCATAGCTAAGAAGTGGCATCATGAAAAATGATGCCCAGGGTGTGCCGTTCTCCTGAACTCACCTCGCTAACGCCATGTTTCATGTTAACACGGTAATGCCCTTTTTTACCTTTCATTGGTTTAAAATTGGTCGTAAAAATGAGCATGGAACCTTTTTTTGGACGTAGCACTATTGCCTTGGACTGTGCACGTGGAACTTGTTGTGTCATTACAAATTCACCTCCGCTATAATCCGTCTCCGGATCGTTTAAAAATAGAACGGCCTGTAACGGGAAATATATTTCCCCATATAAATCTTGATGCAGTGTGTTGTAGCCCCCTTTTCCATATTTTAGAATTAAAGGTGTGGCTAAGGATTGCCCATTAAGCTTGCATCGATGGTGCAACTCTGATAGTTTTGATGGAAATGAAACATCTAGTCTTAGATCCTTCATCCATTGATTTGCCACGGGAACCAGTTTTGGATACATTTTTTCTCGTATGGATTCCAATAATCCAGGAAGTGGGTAGCTAAAATATTTATAAGTTCCAGCTCCGAAGCGATACCGTTCCATTTCAACCGTTTTCCGATAATGTTCTGGCTCATCAAATGCTTCAATTAAGCTTCTGCAATCTTGATTATCCAGTACGTTTTCCAATATAACATATCCTTGTTCGTACAATGTTTTCTGAACATTTTTCCAAATGATGGTGTCAAGGTATTTTGATATGGTCTTCATCTTACAATTAACGAGTTTGAGCAGCTTCCCATCCAATAATGGCTGTTTTTCGAATACTATCCCAACGATAGCCTCCTAAATTTCCAGAAGACTGAATTACTCTGTGACATGGAATCAAATACGCTATGGGATTGCTTCCAATTGCAGTGCCTACGGCCCGGGATGCCTTTGGTTTTTTAATAACACCGGCAATTTTACCATAGGTGGCCAACTGCCCTTTGGGTATTCTTAGTAGAGATTCCCAAACTTTTAATTGAAAATCTGTGCCCTTCAAATGAAGTTTGATTTCTGAAATCTGACTCCAATCATTTGCGAAAACCATTAAGGCATTTACCTGTGTTTGATCCACACGTTGATGATATTGTGCTTTTGGAAATTGCTTTTTAAGCTCATAAAGCCCTTTCTCTTCATCATCAATAAATGCAACATGGCATAACCCTTTAGATGTAGATGCTATGGCAACAAGGCCAAAAGGACTATGGGCATAGCTATAGTTAATGCTAAGGTTTTCTCCTTCATTTTTGTACTCTCCCGGAGTCATCCCCTCAATACTGATAAATAGGTCGTGCAGTCTGCTTGTTCCAGAAAGACCGGTTTCCATCGCTGCATCAAAAAGTGTAGTTGTTCCCTCGTCCAATATTTGTTTTGCATACTGAACGCTGGTGTACTGTAAAAACTTTTTAGGGGTGATTCCCGCCCATTCCTTAAAGATTCGCTGAAAATGATATGGGCTTAAATGTACATGTTCTGCAATCTCATCTAAACTGGGCTGCTCTTTAAAATTAGTATTGATATGAGCGATAGCCTTTGCTATTCGATTATAGTTTAAGTTTTCCTGTTCGTTCATAATACCTGTTTTTACATGCCCAAAAATAGTGTGGAGGAGATTTGAAGAAAACCCGATTCTTGCTGTTTTTGACTGAAGCTAGGAAAAGGCACACTTTAAGGCTAAAATAAATATTAATGGGTTTTGGTAAATTTATATGCTATAAAAGTAAAATCAAATGGGATTGAATCTTAACAATAAGAGGTTTGTTACCTTAAATAATAGGAAAGGACTTGCTTCGAACGAGACGGTTTTTCAATACTATCAAAATGGAAAAACGATAACCGGAAGCTACAAAGGAGGAGCAATTGTTGAAGGGCTTATTGTTGGAAAACAAATTGGGGATAACAAAATACAATTGCTATATCAATGCCTTACGGATCAAGGGGAGTTAAAAGCAGGACAATCGACAGGAATTGTTTTGAAAAATGCAGAAAACAAATTGGAGCTAAAGTTTGAATGGAATTGGATTAATGGAACGTTGACCGCAGGGCATTCGGAATACATTGAAATTGAATGAAAACCAAAAATTTTATAGGTTTAATACTCTCAATCGCAGTACTTCTGGGCTTGTTGATTTATTGGCGGGAATATGCAACTAGAGACCAGGTGACTCTATACCATGTATTGCTATGGCAGCTTGCCATTTGGATTCCCTGGATTATTGGTTTTAAAGTGTTGGAGAAAATAAATAAATGTAGTGTTGAATCTAAATTTGGTTTACCTCTGCTATTGGGTGTAGGCTTGGTATTCGTCTGTTTGCATTTTGGTTGGTTTTTCATGTTCAGCTCTACCTACAGCCCGTACCTAGATTTGGAAGGCTCTAGGTTTGGGGTGTATCGTTACTTTTTTATCTTTTGGACACTAGTGGATATTGGCTTGGTATGGTTCATAATCGACAAATTGAAGACTACAATAGAAAGAGAACCAAAACCTCCCTTGTTGTTAGAGCTGACGAGAGGGAGCAATAAGTACTTCTGTGAGCCCTCCCAAATTTATCTACTGGTTGCGGAAAACTATTATACCAAGTTGTTTACAACAGAAGGTACTTTTGTTATGCGCAAACCTTTAAAGTCTTTCTATGATATTCTTCCCCAAAACATGTTTAGGAAAATCCACCGATCTACTATAGTTAACGTAAACTATGTGTCAGAGCTTTCTAGAGGGAGCGGCCATAGTTTGGAAGTAATCATGAAAGATGGGACTAGACGAAAAGTGAGTAGGACTTTTATAAAAGAGATTACACTTTTCTTTAAGGATAGAACATATTAACACGGTTCGCTACCAAAAACTTATCCGTTTACTGCAAGGACAGAATTCCACTCTAATTATTAGGTAAGTTTAGTATTGATTCTGGGTTCATATTAATGACCCTAAAAAGGTATTCATCAATCAATCTTCACCTAATTATGAATTCAAAAATATACATATGCCATCGTACACAATAAGAGTGAACAATGCAGAAAAAACCGTCTCAGTCGATGCAGATACTCCATTGCTATGGGTATTAAGAGATGAACTAGGATTAACAGGTACCAAGTATGCCTGTGGAAAGGGCCTTTGTGGCTCATGCACTGTGCAGTACAAAGGAAACGCCATTAGATCCTGTACGCTACCAATTTCATCTGCTTTGGAAGCCAACATCACCACTATTGAAGGACTGTCCCCAGACCAAAATCATCCAGTGCAACAAGCTTGGATGGAATTGGATGTGCCACAGTGTGGATACTGCCAATCGGGTCAATTAATAAGCGCTGCCACATTGCTCTCCAAAAACAACAATCCCACAGAGGATGAAATAAATGCTGCAATGTCAGGTAATATCTGTAGATGCGGCACATACACAAGAATACGAAAAGCCATACAACTGGCTTCAAGCAAACTGGATAAATAAGAAAATGAAAAACACATTAAAAAGAAGGAATTTCATCAAACTTACGGTTTCGGCTAGTGGAGCCCTTGTAATCGGAGTACATCTTCAATCCTGTATGCCTAAAAAAAAGATACCAGAAGTATATGAGTTTTCGCCACTAATAAAAATTGATACGGACGGGTGGGTCTCACTTATAGCCAAGAACCCTGAGATTGGGCAGGGAATAAAAACCGCTCTACCCATGATTTTAGCCGAAGAACTGGGAGCCAATTGGAACAAGGTAAAAGTGGTTCAGGCAGATTATAATAAAGTTTACGATGAGCAATGGGCAGGAGGCAGCTATGCAATCATCTTAAACTGGGATTTAATGAGAACGGCGGGGGCCATGGTAAGACAAGTGCTCGTAAGGGCGGCATCACAAAAAATGAACCTTCCTATTGAAGAACTTACCGCCAAGAACAGTAACATAGTGCACGTAAAATCCGGGGACAGCCTACCTTTCGAAAAGCTTATTGTAGAAGCTTCCCAAATACCATTGCCAGAGGAAGTGGAATTTAAGTCTATGGACTCTTTTGAAATTGTGGGTAAAAGCATTCCCCAAGTAGACTTGGATAAAGTAGTGAGCGGAGGTGTTGAATATGCTATTGATGTAAAACTACCGGAAATGGTATATGCAACTGTTTTAAAAAACCCCGTTTTTGAAGGAGGAATAACTAGTTATGAGGATAACGAAGCAAGATTGGTGAATGGCGTTGTTGATATCATAGAACTCAACAACGCAGCATATGGGGGAAGACTAATAGCACCAAACAGTCCAAACTTTGTGAATGGTATTGCAGTAATTGGGAAGTCCACCTGGGCTACATTTAAAGCTGTCAAGAAACTCAAGGTGGTCTGGGATAATTCCAGCTCACGAAAAGAGAATACAGATGAGATTTTTGTGCGTTTTCATGACCAACTTTCAAATACTTCCATAGAAAGAAAAGATGGGGATATAAAAAAGGCAAAAAGGAGCGCTGCCTTGAACTATGAAGCCGTTTATGAAGTTCCTTTTTTAGCACATGCTACTATGGAACCCATGAACTGCACAGTTGATTTTAGAGACGACTTTTGTGAAGTCTGGGCTCCTACTCAAAACCCAGAAGCATTGCAAGAAGGATTAATGAAGTTGTTTGGATTAAAACCAGAACAAATAAAAATTCACTTACCAAGAATAGGTGGGGGGTTTGGAAGAAGGTATTATGTGGATTATGCCATGGATGCTGCAATTTTGTCTCAAAAAACAGGAAAACCGGTTAAACTTACTTGGACTAGGGAAGAAGACATTAGGCATGACTGGTATAGACCTGGAAGCGTACAGAAAATTGCGGCCTCACTTGATAAAGAGGGTATGGTTATAGGGTGGCAGCACATTTTGGCCAATGCTTCACGTAAAACATCCTTAGGCAGAGAAGGAGGTCCAGCGGGTACCGAAATAGATGAATATGACTTTCCTGCCGGATTTGTTCCAAACCTTCAATTTGAATATGGTCATGTATTGAGCGATGTCCCTTTAGGACAATGGCGTGCAGTAGCAGCCTCTGCAAATGCGTTTGCCGTTCATTGCTTTTTGGACGAGTTGGCATTTATAAACAAAATGGACCCCATTGATTATTTTTTGGAATTTTTGGGCCCAAAAAGGATGGTCCCCGTTGTGGGAGATTATGAGTTTGATGTGGAACGTTTGATTACCGTAGTGGAAAAAGTAAGGCAAAACAGTAATTGGGATACGGCATTGCCCAAGGGGCAGGGAAGGGGTTTTGCAGCGCGCAAAGGTGCAGGCTCTTTTATTGCCGAAGTAGTAACCATAGACACAGATGAAAATGGAAAAGTAAAAATATTGCGCGTAGATGCTGCGGTTGACTGTGGAATAGTAGTAAATCCTTCTGGAGCAAAGGCGCAAGTGGAAGGCGGTATTCTTGAAGGACTCTGTGCTGCACTTTATGGAGAAATAACAGTTAAAGATGGAGCTACGGTCCAGTCCAATTTTCATGATTATCAATGGATGCGAATGGGAGAGATGCCAGAGATAAATGTGGAATTTATAAAAAACGAGCTGCCCCCAAGAGGCCTTGGCGAACCTCCTTTACCGCCAGCAATCCCTGCATTGGCGAATGCCATTTATGCAGCCACAGGAAAGCGAATTAGAAAGTTGCCAATAGTTAATCACCTAGTAGACTAAATGAGCCTTTTGTTAAAAACTGTGTGTTTGGTTTAAAATCATCCTTGTTTTCTATAATTGAAAAACCATCATGGCTCTCTTTGACCACAACTTCCACTTGATTGAAATAATACGTGTCACTTTCATTTTTATCTAACACAAGGACGTATGAAACTCCATCAACTACAATTACTGACTTACTTGGCAAAGCTTTTTCTATGGTGGAATCTGTAATAATGCTGGCTTCCACAAACATTCCTGTTAAGAAATTATTGCTAGACTCATCTTCTAAATGTCCGTGCACTTTTATAGTTCTGGTGGCTTCTATGGAAGCACCTACAAGATGTACTTCCGCTTTGTACGTCTCAGGTGATGCCTCTGGAATTTTGAAATTGATTTTTTGTCCTTTCTTGATTTTCATAATATCTTTCTCAAAAACAGAAAGCTCTAAATGAATATGGTCGTTATCAATGATTTCTAAAATCTCGGTAGCAGGAGAAACATAGGAACCTTTCGTCACATTTACCTTTGTTATGCTGCCAGAAATAGGGGCGTATACACTTACAACAGAACTAATAGCTCCTTCCCTAACTCTTGATGGCGATATGTTCAACATTCTTAGTTGTTTGTCCAGGCCTGTGTGTCTGGCAACTGCTGATTTGTATTCGCTTTCTGCCTTTAAATAACTTTTCTGAGAGGTAATGTTTTCAACTTTCATTGTTATTTGTCTATCATATTCTGCCTTTAAATAGGTAAGTTGCTCATTGACTTCCATATACTGTTGCTGTATGGTCACAAACTTTGGATTTTCGATTGTAACAAGTACTTGTCCTTTATTTACCCTATCTCCTATTAGCAAAGGTGTTGATTTTATATAGCCGCCCATTGTTGCATTTACTACAGCTCTGTTTTCTGGTGGAACATCAATCATTCCGTTGACAATAACCACATCAGGGAACTGTTTTTCCTCAAAACTTCCTAAAAGCATTTTACTTTGTTCAAATTGGGCATGTGTCACTTGTATGTGGCCATCCGTTATCTTTTTGTTTTCAATAGTGGCTGATGGATTATTTTTTCCGCCACAACCGGATAGGGCAAAAACAAGAGCTAGAAATATGATTTTATATATGTTATGGTTCATAACGTTGTGTTTATAAGGTTAAATAATTAATGGCAATAATGGTTTGGTTGTACTCATTGAGTTTATCCAGATAACTCAGCTTGATCTCATACGCACCTTCCAAACTCTGGATATATTGATAGAAATCAATCTCTCCATTTCTGAAACTGCCATTCGCAGTTTTTAAAATTTCTTCGGAAAGTGATTTACCTTCATTTTCATAGTAATCCAATGCATCTTGAAGTTGTTTTAGCGCTGTTTCCAGGATATTGAATTTTGCTTTTAACTGAATTTCGTATTCACTAGATTCTGCCTCTGCGATATCCATTGCAATTTTTGAAGCTTTAATCCGAGACGATTGCCCGCTGAAAAGTAAAGGCATTTTCAAGCCAAATTGATATCCATAAAGATTTCCATTTAACTGTGAATTTGTTCCTTGAAAATAATTAAGGCTTATATCGGGCAATAATTTTTGATTTTCCAAACGACGTTCTGCTTGTAGTAATGAGATTTTGTTTTGGTAATATGCCATTTCTACACTTGCATTAATATCTAAAATATTCTTTGACACCTTAAGTGAGTCTTCATTGGCCACAACAACGTTTTCATCTGTTTGGATTACTTTTAGTAACTCACTATAAGCGTGCACCACTTCTTTTTGTGCTTGCTTGTGGTTAATGTTGATTTGCTTCTGTTTAGAGATAGCAGTAATTTTCTCTAGATAATTGGTTTCACCCAGTTCAAAACGTCTAATCGCGATTTTGGAAAAATCGCTGTATAAGCTATCTAACCTTTTGTAAACTTGTTGTTTCTCTTTTGCAATTTGATATTCATAATAAGCGGATGTCACTTTGCGGGCAATCCCCTTTTTTTTGATATCATAAGAGCTAGAAGTAACCCCATAACGTGCTTTGTTCATTTTCTTTTCGGAAAAATAAACTGTTGGAAATTTAAAGTCTTGTTGAATTCCGAATACCTTCAGCGGTTCATTGTTCAAGGCTAAATTGTTTTCATCAAACTCATAATAAACCTGTGTTTTATCAAAGCTAAAAGCACTGTTTATTAAAACATCGGATTGTTCTACTTGTAATTCACTTGCCTTTAGTCCAGCATTGTTTTCAATAGCTAGATGAATTAATTCTGGAAGAGTCTTGGGTTCTTGCTGTGCTTTTGCATGTATAGAAAACAGCAAAACAAACATACTCAAACCTATTGTAGTGGCTTTGTTGGATGCTTTTTTCTTTGCTCTAGGGGCATTTACATACGCATAAAGTACCGGAAGCACCACTAAAGTTAAAAGTGTGGCAGTGATTAAACCTCCTATAACAACCGTAGCCAATGGACGTTGAACCTCGGCTCCCGCATTGGTTGATATCGCCATCGGCAAAAAACCTAATGCAGCAGCAGATGCAGTTAATAATACCGCTCTTAACCTATCTTTTGTTCCTTGTTTTATTAGGACTTCCATGCTTTTGAATCCTTCTTTTTGTAATGCTTTAAAGTGTTCGATCAATACAATGCCATTAAGCACGGCAATACCAAAAAGTGCAATGAAACCAACTCCTGCGGATATACTAAATGGTAAGCCGCGAATCCATAACAACAAAACGCCTCCAACAGTGGCAAGAGGAATTGCTGAGTAAATCATAAGGGCTTCTTTAACCGATTTGAATGCGAAATACAATAGCACAAAAATTAAGATGAGTGCTATAGGTACAGCGGCCATTAATCTTGATTTGGCACTTTGTAAATTCTCAAATTGGCCGCCATAGGTAATAGAGTACCCAATGGGCAATTTTATATTTTCATCTATTAATTCTTGTACATCTTTTACCACCGATTGCAAGTCACGGTTGCGAACATTAATGCCCACTACAATTCTACGTCTGGTGTCATCACGAGATATTTTTGCAGCACCTTTTTTATAGCTTATATCTGCCAGTTCGCTCAATGGAATTTTTCCGCCAGAAGGTAAATCAACATATAAGTTTTTTAGATTGTCAATATCTTGACGTTTCTGTTTGTGTAGTCTAACAACTAGGTCAAAGCGTTTTTCTCCTTCAAAAACGCTACCTGCGGATTTTCCTGCAAACCCCATGGATACCATATCATTCAACTCTTGAATATTGAGGCCGTATCTGGCAATTTTAGAACGATTGTATTTTACATTCATCTCTGGTAGCCCTGCAATTTTTTCTACTGTAACATCTGCTGCCCCAGGAACGTTTTCAATTAAAGCGCCGATTTCACTTCCCTTTTTGGCCAGTACTTCCAGGTCATCTCCAAAAACCTTGATGGCAATATCAGCGCGAACTCCCGTAATCAGTTCATTGAATCGCATTTCAATGGGCTGCGTGAACTCTATTTCCATTCCTGGAATAACCCCAAGGGCTTCTTTAAACTTGTCTGCCAGTTCATCTTTAGAGGATGCAGATGTCCATTCTCTCTTCGGTTTCAGGATAATTATCACATCACTTTCTTCCATAGACATTGGATCTGTAGGCACTTCAGCGGCACCGATGCGCGTGACCACTTGTTCAACTTCTGGAAATTCTTTTAAAAGTATCTTCTCAATTTGGGTAGTAATTTCAACCGTATTGCTTAAGGATGTTCCTGTTTTTAATACTGGCTGAATAACAAAATCACCTTCATCCAAGGTTGGTACAAATTCAGCTCCCATGGAGGTGAACAGATAGATTGAAATAGCCAAAAGGCCAATAGCGATTCCCAACACCAGTTTCTTGCTTTGTAATGCCCAATGAATAACGGGGTCATAAATTTTGCTGACCCATTTCATTAATCGTACGGAGATGTTTTTGTCTGTAGCTTTTGATGGTTTTAAGAATATCGATGCCACTGCGGGAACATAGGTAAAACAAAGAATCATTGCTCCAATGAGTGCAAAACTAAAGGTTAATGCCATAGGCTTGAACATCTTGCCCTCTACACCACTTAGTGATAGGATTGGGATGAAAACAATTAAAATAATAAGCTGTCCAAAGATGGCCGAGTTCATCATTTTTATTGCTCCAAAAGATGTGATTTCATCTTTCAATTCTTGTTGTTCTGCTTTGGCAAAAGTGTTGATCTCATCCTTCTTCTTCGTCATTTGAAAAGCAATGAATTCAACAATGATTACTGAGCCGTCTATAATGATTCCAAAATCGATAGCTCCTAAACTCATTAAGTTGGCATCCACTCCAAAGATGTACATTAAAGACAGCGCAAAAAGCAGGCATAATGGAATAACTGATGCTACGACAAGTCCAGAACGAAAGTTGCCCAAGAGCAATACCACGACAAAAATTACAATCAAGCACCCAAGAATCAAGTTCTCCGAAACGGTAAAAGTTGTTTTTGCAATCAGTTCACTACGATCAAGAAATGCATTGATGTAAACACCTTCTGGCAGTGATTTTGAGATTTCTGACACACGTTCCTTTACCGCTTCGATTACTTTTTTAGAATTTGCATTTTTGAGCATCATTACTTGCCCCAAAACCTTTTCACCTTCACCATTGCCCGTAATCGCCCCAAAGCGAGTAGCTCTTCCAAAACCTACCTCCGCAACATCTCTTATATAAATGGGAAAGCCACCTTCATTTTTAACAACGATATTGTTAATGTCTTCCAGAGATGAGACCAGACCTTCTCCACGAATGAAAAATGCCTGATTTACCTTTTCAATATAGCCACCACCAGAAACACTATTGTTCATTTCCAATGCAGTAAAAACATCATTTGCCGAGATGTTCATGGCATGCAATTTTTCAGTTTTAATGGCAACTTCGTATTGTTTTAGAAAACCGCCCCATGTGTTTACTTCGACCACCCCAGGAATACCAGAGAGTTGTCGTTTTACAATCCAATCTTGTATGGTTCTTAAATCTTCGGCGTTGTACAAGTGTTTAAACTCTGGTTTTACATCAAGGATATATTGATAAATTTCTCCAAGTCCTGTGGTAATAGGACCCATTTCTGGCGAACCAAAGCCTTTTGGGATTTTCTCCGATGCCGATTTTATTTTTTCGGAAATAAGTTGTCTGGGCAAGAAGGTTCCCATTTTATCGTCAAAGACGATGGTGACCACTGATATTCCGAATTTGGAAATGGAACGAACTTCCTTTACACCTGGTAAATTTGCCATTTCTAACTCTATGGGATACGTTATGAACTGTTCCATATCTTGCGTAGAGAGATTTGTGGATGTCGTGATGACCTGAACCTGGTTGTTTGTTACATCCGGTACGGCACCAATGGGAATTTGAGATAATGAGTACAGCCCAAACCCTATAATTAAGGTTGTAAATAAGAGAACAATAAACTTGTTCTTTATACTGAAATTAATAATATGTGATAGCATTTTTTAAAATATAATCTGCGTGAACAGTCCAAAACCAAAGGAATGGTCAAGGAATTAAAATTGAATAGACTGGCAATTACTTATGAGAGCCGCGGTGGCTGAAGGAGCCCATCCGAATGAAGTGAGGAAGAAAGTGATTGATAATGAAAATTAGCAGGACTAAATTCTAAAAATACAGGTGTGTTAAATTCCGTATTGTATGTGTTCAAGGTAAAATCAGTTAGTGAGGTGGCATGCGATTGATGCTGAAAAGGGAGTTGTTCATGGTCTTCCTTTTCTTCTTGATGTTCTTTGTCGTGATCGGCTTTTAACTCTCCGTAATGTTTGGAAATGAAGATTAGAACATTATCTCCATATTCTTTATTGTGAAATTGTGCATGCTCTATGAACTCATCAATTTGCACCAAATCATCAAAGTGTAACCCAAAACTTTGTAATAAGATTATAAAAGATAACGATATGGAAAATAGTTTGCTCACTATCACAAAGTTAACAAAATTACGTGGCGTTTTTGCAGCTTAAAGTCAATTTAAGTTCTTTTTGGCAATAGAAGGCATCTATACATAAAGTGAGACAAGAACTATTTTAGGACATCACTTATGGTTGCACTCATTGAAGCGGGGAATGCAACTATGATTATACGTTTTATTGCCAGTACAAAATCCGTTTCCCAAGGGCATCTTTGTATTATGGTAAGGAGAACCGCCACGACCAATATTGAAATAATATAGGTTGCAATGACCCTCTTTATATAGTTGAAGACATTTCCATTTATATTGAATCGATAGAAATTGAAGAAAACGAAAAGTGCAATGAAAACAAGTGAGATTATAGAAAGAAACCCAACGTTCAATAGCGGCAGTTCTTCTCCCAATTTCCAAGCCTCCTCAGTATAGGCTACAGGAAGTGCCAAAATCGTGGATCCAATTATTATCTGCATTATGTCCCTGGGTTTGAGCTCCACCATTAAAGGTTTTGTCACATAATGAAGCAGTTTTCCACTAGCATCTGTAATGGGAATCATTTTATGTAGATAGCCCCCAATTCGTTTTGTAAATGTTTTTTGGCTTTCCATTGTTTTAAAGATAGGGAATAAACCTTCCTGAACCAGAAAAAGAATCTAGGGGTTGGTGGGCATCCATATACAAAGCGGGACAAAGGGTGAATAAAAATTAGGTTTTCTTATATTCACTTTTGATATGTCACTTGTAAAACTGATTCAGTCTATTTATACAGAAATCAAAAATTACCCACGAAAAAAGTTTTGGATGGATAACTTGTGGTTAATTCTTTATGGGATGGCTTTTTCCGCATTTCTTCTACTTCTCTACTGGATACTAAAGTAAGTTGCAGCCTCCTGAACCAGAAAAAGAATCTAGGGGTTCGTGGGCATCCATATAGGTTTTTAAATAATTACATTCGTTTACAAACGAAAGCAAACGGTTAAGAACCAATTCATGTTTTTTTCCAATAGTATGTTTGCCCTGTCGGATGATAAGAATTCGATAGTATTAACTGTTTATCACGTAAAATAAAAATTATGAATTCGCTAAAAAACAAAGTGCAGTTGATTGGAAACTTGGGAAATGACCCAGAAATGGTAATCTTGGAAAATGGAAATAAACTGGCCAAATTTTCCATTGCTACCAACGAAACGTACAAGAATGCCGATGGAGAAAAGATTACAGATACTCAATGGCACAATATTGTGGCATGGGGAAAGACCGCAGAGATAGTGGAAAGTTATTTGGTAAAAGGAAAAGAAGTTGCCATTGAAGGTAAATTAGTATCACGATCATATGAAACCAAAGAAGGAGAAAAAAGATACATTACAGAAATTAAATGCAATGAACTACTAATGCTAGGTAAGTAGCTGGTTAGATACAGGTTATCGATAAAGGGGGCAATTGGCCCCCTTTCTTTTAGTATGATGGATTTTAACTTTAACTTAATATAAGATCACGCAACAATTATAGAAGTTGTGCGTCCAATATAGTATAAGACAGTATCATGAAATCTGTGCAAACCCTTTCATTGCTTTTTACCTGTAGTTTTTGTCTATCGACATGGGCACAGGATGTGCAGAATAACAAAGGATTACGCTTTTATGAAAAACTGGCAAAAAGAGATGCTAGTTACGAGCAGTCAATGCAGTTGTTGGGTAACCAAGATGAGTCTGATTATTGGATAGACCAGCGCAACTATGAAAGGCATTTGGGAAAAGCCAATTTTACATCATACTTAGTATACATGAAAGGTAAAAAAGACGCGTACCATGAACATGTGCAAACTTGCGACCATAAATATCGGCATAGCGAGTTGTATTTAGAAAAAGCAAAGGAGTATTTATCGTTATCCAATTCTGATGAGCTGTTAAGCCTCAAATCTCAAAATGTGGTGCAATCTTTCACTCAAAAGAAAAAGGATAATAAACCCGAACATAGAAAATAAAAAAAACGCTTAAAAGCGTTTTTTTTATGCTACTTTCTTAAGTAGGTCAAAACAAGGGCAACGCTTGCAACGTTTATTTTCTCCCTTTTTATATTTTTTGCAGCACTTTGTTTTACAATTGGTAATGGGCAATTCCTTTAACAAGGCCTTGTTGTTTTTCTTTGAATCTTTTTTCTTTTTTCCCATCGTAAGCTAAAGACGGGCCAAAAATAGTTATTTTAAATTAATCTAAATAAAAGAATCATCAAAAATTATTCTCCCGCTGTATTGGAAGCTGCACTTTCCACTGTAATCTGCTGTACATCGCGATCAAAAAGGTAAAGCCCTCCTTTGTCATTACCAATTAAATTGATTTTATCCAATACCGTTCGCGCTAAGGCTTCTTCCTCCAATTGCTCTGCCACATACCATTGCAAAAAATTATGTGTGGCATAATCTTTTTCTTCCAAGGTTACATGAACCAAATCATTGATGCTATTTGAAACGAATATTTCATGCTGATATAATTCCTCAAACATTTTTTGAAAGGAAACAAAATCAGTTTTTGGTGCTTTCAGTGTTGAAATTTTAGCGTGTCCCCCTCGTTCGTTCACGTACTTCACCAATTTTAGCATGTGCATACGTTCCTCATCTGAATGGCCGTACATAAAACCGGCAATTCCTTCCAAGCCTTTTACTTCTGCCCATGAAGCCATTGATAGATATACCTGAGAAGATTCTGCTTCTATTTGTATTTGATCGTTAAGTGCTTTTTCAAGTTTCTTTGATAACATAGCTTGATGTGTGTTTAAGACATAAAATTACAAAATGAGTATTTGTTCTCTTGATTTTTATGCAATTATTAAAATTGAACCACCAAACCAAGGGTGTTTGGACCAAAAGATAGGTTCCAACTAAGGTCTTTTTCTGTGTTGTTATACTTTTGGTCGTATTTTTTATCTAAATACTTATCTATGGACTCAACAACAAAAATACTGAGAACGGTACTGAATGCCACATCTGAAACCCAGTGAAAACCATCAGTAATTCTGGCAAACCCGGGAATCATTCCCACGGTATAAATACCAGCTTTTATCCAAGGGCTTTTAAATTGTTTGGCAATGGCATATGCATTAGTAAATGCTAACATGGTATGCCCAGAAGGAAATGCATCGTAATTTTTTTTCCTAGCTATTTGAAAAGGGTCATATACACTGGATGAATCACCACTTTTTGGTCTGGCCCTTCCAATCATACGGGCACTTACTTGTTGTAAAAAGCCAATAGCGGTTGCCGATGAAATCAACAAGACCCCTGTACGCCTTAACTTTTCATCTTTGGTAAAAAGTCCTGCAAGATAAACACCGCCAGTAAACATATAATTGTTTTGTGGGTTACCATACCTGTTCCCATAGTCCACAAGAAAATCTGGGACATCTTCTCTAAAACCATCTACCCAATTATCCATTTCGTCATCAACCGTAAACAAAAAGGCTGTGCCAGCCGTCAAATAAGCCAGATTGGACCAATCTTTGCCCTTCCAATGAAAAGGTCTGCTATAGGAATGCCCAACACCTCCAAAGACATTGCCCATGTCGTAGGTAAAATTATTCCAGAGGTTTTTTTCCTCCTTGATCTCTAAATCCTGACCTATTAGTGGAACCGCAAATAGCAGGAGAAAAAGGTACTTTAATGACTTCATAAGGTTGAAACTAAAATAAGCCGGTAAAATTAAGCATAAATATCCTGTGCTAACCTAAAAGTATTTGCATGCGCATCAACAATAGTATTAATGTCTGGAGAATAACCACCACCCATACTGCATTGTATTGGAGTATTTGCATCTAGGCATGTTTGGAGCACATATGAGTCCCGTTCCTTACAGCCATCCAAAGTCATTCCAAGGGTTCCTAATTTATCGGAAGCAAGCACATCTACCCCGCACAAATAAAACACAAAATGGGGTTGGACCTTATCCAATATTCTTGGTAGCATGTTTTTTAAAATAGAAAGGTATTCTTGATCAGTAGTTCCTTTTTCCAGCGGAATATCTAGATCGGAGGTTTCTTTTTTAAATGGATAGTTTCCTTTTCCATGCATGGAAAAAGTAAAAACGGAATCATCATCTTGAAAAATCTCAGCAGTGCCATTGCCTTGGTGAACATCTAAGTCCACAATTAGGATTCTTTTTGCCAGGCCTTTGTTTTGAAGATATCTGGCCCCAATAGCTTGGTCGTTGAGCATACAAAAAGCTTCGCCTCGGTTGGAGTATGCATGGTGAGTGCCTCCGGCAATGTTCATGGCGATACCATGCTTCAACGCAAATTCGCACCCTTTAATGGTGCCATCAGCGATAATGCGTTCTCGTTGCACCAATTCATTGCTCAAGGGAAAACCGATTTTTCTGGCCGCACTTGGTTTAATGTTAAGAGTGATAAGATTGTTATAATATTCCGAATCATGCACGGCCAAAATAGGTTCATTACTTGGTATTTCCGGTTGAAAAAAATTGTCTTCAACACAGGTGCCTTCATGAAGCAATTGCTGTGGTAGCAGCTCGTATTTGATCATCGGAAACCGATGCTTATCTGGCAAGTGATGTTTATAGATGGGGTGAAAAGCTATTTTGAGCATTGTAGGGTCAATCTTTTTTATACAATGCCAATTGAATACGTTTTCTAGACACATCTACATCCAAAACCTTAACCACAATTTGTTGGTGTAGGCTTACATGCTCATTAACATCTTTGACGAACGAATCTGATAAATTAGATACATGGATAAGGCCACTTTCTTTGATCCCAATATTCACAAAACATCCAAAATTGGTAATATTATTGACAATGCCTGGCAGCAATTGACCTGGTTGTAAATCTGTAATCTGTTTAATGTTCTGGTTAAATGTAAAGACTTTGGCCTTTTCTCTGCGATCCAATCCTGGTTTTTCCAATTCTTTAAGAATATCTTCCAAGGTAGGCATACCAATGGTTTCCGTGCAATAGGATTTAAGGTCAATGCTTTGCAATACAGCTTTGTTTCCAATAATATCTGCTAACGGCACTCCTTTATCTTTGGCCATTTTTGCAACAATACCATAACTTTCAGGGTGTACCGCAGAATCATCCAGCGGATTCCCCCCTTCTTTTATCCGTAAAAAACCAGCACCTTGTTCAAATGCTTTTCCGCCCAGACGAGGCACTTTTTTAATCTCACTTCTACTTTTAAAAGCACCATTTTCATTACGGTATGCCACAATATTTTCAGCTAGTTTTGGTCCAATACCCGATACATAGCTCAACAAAGGAACACTTGCAGTATTGATATTAACACCGACTGAGTTGACACAGCTTTCTACAACGGTATCCAAAGAGGTTTTTAACTTGATCTGGTCCACGTCATGTTGGTATTGCCCAACACCAATGGATTTGGCATCAATCTTTACCAGTTCAGCCAAAGGGTCTGCCAAACGGCGACCAATAGAAACTGCACCTCTAACGGTTACATCATAGTTGGGAAATTCGTCCCTTGCAATTTTTGATGCCGAATAAATGGATGCACCTGCTTCACTGACCACAAAAACTTCAATGGGATTTTTAAATGCAATGCGCTTAACCAATCGCTCTGTCTCTCTAGATGCAGTGCCATTACCAATGGCAATCGCTTCAATTTTATGGGCATCCACTAAAGAACTTATCTTTTTAATGGCACCAGAACTGTCATTTTGTGGTGCGTGTGGATAAATGGTCTCGTTATGTTTTAAGTCTCCCTGTGCATCTAGGCAAACTACTTTACAGCCAGTTCTAAACCCAGGATCTATGGCCAAAATTCGTTTTTCGCCTAAAGGGGCACCGAGCAATAACTGCTTTAGATTTTTAGAGAATACCTGAATTGCATCGGTATCAGCTTTGTCTTTGGCGTTTTTTAAAAGCTCGTTGGATAATGAGGGCAACAAAAGTCGTTTGTATGCATCAGCAATGGCCAATTTAATTTGAGTCGTACAAGCATTATTCGATTTTATAATACGCCTTTCTATAGTGTCAAGCGCTCTATCATTATCAATTTCAATTTTTATTCGGATGAAACCTTCTTTTTCTGCTCTTAGGATAGCTAAAAAACGATGTGAAGGGCAACGATTTAAGGATTCACTCCAATCAAAATAGTCACGGAACTTTTGGGCTTTTTCGTCCTCTTTTTTGGTTTTTATCACTTTTGAAGTGATTAGAGCATGTCGCTCTAGCTGATTTCTGAGCTGATTGCGAATATCGGTACGTTCATTGATCCATTCAGCTATGATATGACGAGCACCTTCCAATGCATCATCTTCATTAACAATTTCTTTGCTGAGGTATTTGGATGCAATGAATTCAATCTCATCACTTCGTTGCGCCATGATGATTTTGGCCAAAGACTCTAAACCATATTTACGTGCAGTCTCCGCTTTTGTTTTTTTACTTTTTTTGAATGGAAGATAAAGATCTTCCAAGCTGGTAAGGGCGATACAATTTTGAAACTTTGATTGCAACTCCGGAGTAAGGAGTCCTTGTTCTTCAACCGCTTTTATAATGGCAGTTTTTCTTTTTTCAAGCGCTTCAAACTGAGTTTTAAACTGTACAATAGCACCAACCTGAACTTCATCTAAATTACCTGTGCGTTCTTTTCTGTATCGAGATATAAAGGGAATAGTGCAATCTTCGTTTAGTAATACAACCGTGTTTACAATGCTCTTTTCTGAAAGCTGTGTGTGTTTTAAGATGTAGGGGATGAGTTGCATTTGGTGCTGGTTGATAAATTAAAGTAGGCGTTTTTGAATTAGAACCTTCTGACCACATATTTGTTTAAACTTTTATTAAAAGAGCCATATAAGTAGCCATCTGAGACTTTCGTAAATTCCTCATGAGACCCTTTCCCATTTTCATCCACGAATTTTTTTAAGGAATCCAAAACGTTTGATTTTACCACACCCTCTAAATAATTATAATTTTTATCAAACTTACATTTTATAAAGGTCGACTTTGTCGTAGTGTAGCTATATACTGCAGCAATTGGTCCATAACCAATACCAAAGCCAGACACCCCTTCTTTGAATGAACCAAGTGTAATGACATTGTTTCCGTTCTGGTTGAATACCGAAATGCCTACCTCTGATCTTGAAATATTTCTAAGAAATCTATTTGTATTGTCAATTTGTTTTGAACGATTTCCTAACCCAGTACCTTCAAAATAAATAGCTGCATTCTTGAAAGGAATATTCTCTCCCTTTTTTATCTCATAAGTTTTTAGGACCTCCCTAGTATCGAAGTCTTTTATTTCCATTTTTACGATATCACTTGCACCCGTGACTCCAAAATATTTATTGTCAAAAATGAAGCTATTTGATTTTCTACCATTAACAACATTAGCGATAAAAGGCTTGTTAAAAGTTGTAACAGTTTTAGAAAAATTATCTAGATCAATGGTAATAGCTTGTGTTACACTTCTATTACTTTCAAGCGCTAGATAGAGTTTGTTATTTTCAATAAACATCTTAGAAGGACTAGCAGTGATTTCTAAAGAATTTGGGGTTTTCGTATTTATCTTTTGGAGTGGCGTTTCCAAAGCTTTACCGAATGGCGAATATAGTAGAGTAGTGAGAGGGACTATATTGTTGTTCCAGTGGCGAAAATTGGTTTCACCTAAGTCAATGACTTCTTTTTTATGCTCTCCTTGGTTATTAAAGCGATACAAATTTAAAATACTAGACCTATTGTTAATTGTTAGTATGTAAAATGAACCTTCTACTGCAAAATGTTGAAGAAACCTCTCTTTTTTAAGTTCTATTTCAGACCCTTTGAATTTTGCCTTTTTACTGTTGAAATCAAACTCACCAACTGCAAACTTATCAGATGTGTTATTACAGACTATAAATATGAACTTATTTTGATTGGTCACAATTCCCCCCAGTGGAGAAGAATATTTATTCAGAATCGCATCAAACTCAATTGATGATTTTTCATTCATTGAATTATCAAATAGGAATGCTTTTGATTCCTTCTTATTGAAGAAAAACAAACCTAAATTGTTGTTTGTCTTATTTGGTATTTGAAAAGCTCTTTTAATTTTAAACCCTTCAGGAAGTTGTTTTTCAAGAACTATATCTTGGGCTTTGCTTATTAGTACACCTAAAAATACAAGCATTAAGAGCAATTTCTTATTCATATTAAAAATAAAGCTATTATTAATTTATGGTCTCTCCATTCCCCACACCTTCTTCATCTGGGTTTACGAAAACCAATTTGCCTTCCTCGTTTTCAGTCATGAGAATCATGCCCTCACTTTCTACGCCACGCAGTTTTCTTGGGGCAAGGTTTACCAAAACGGTTACTTTTTTGCCTACAATTTCTTCAGGTTTAAAGCTTTCTGCAATGCCAGAAACAATGGTACGGGTGTCTAATCCTGTATCTACTTTTAAAACCAAAAGTTTGTTGGCCTTGGGCATTTTTTCAGCCTCTATAATAGTGCCAACACGCATATCCAATTTGGTAAAATCGTCAAAAGTTATGGTGTCTTTTTGTGGGGTGATTTCCTTGTCCATTTGTTCGTTTGCTTTTTTGGTAGCTTCGAGCTTCTCAAGTTGTGCTTCAATTTCTTTGTCTTCTACCTTTCGGAACAACAATTCACTTTTATTGATTTGATGACCTGCGGGAAGAAGAATATCCGAGGTACTTATGTCACTCCATCCCAAAGATTTCTCACCTTCGTTAGAAATGACATTAAGAATGTTTTTAAGCTTGTTGGACGTAAATGGTAAAAAAGGCTCACTCAATATGGCCAAACCTGTTGCAATCTGAAGTGCCACATACATTACGGTTTTTACGCGTTCTTCATCAGTTTTTATCAGCTTCCAAGGCTCTTCGTCCGCCAGATATTTGTTTCCCAATCTTGCAAGATTCATCAACTCTTGACTGGCCTCTCTAAAGCGATAACGTTCAAGAGAGTTCGAAAGAGTATCAGGAAAGCCCTTTAAGGCGTCTAACGTCTGTTTATCAACTGCTGAAAGGGCATTAGGATTAGGCACCACACCATCATAATACTTATGGGTAAGGACAGTCACACGGTTTATAAAATTGCCAAAAATAGCTACAAGCTCATTGTTGTTCCTCGCCTGAAAATCCTTCCAGGTAAAGTCGTTGTCTTTTGTTTCGGGTGCATTGGCGGTCAAGGTATACCTGAGCACATCTTGCATATCTGGAAATTCTTCTAAATATTCATGCAACCAGACCGCCCAGTTTTTGGAAGTAGATAGCTTATTGCCTTCTAAATTTAAAAACTCGTTGGCGGGCACGTTTTCCGGGAGTACAAAATCTCCATGTGCTTTGAGCATGCTTGGGAAGATGATACAATGAAAAACAATATTGTCCTTTCCAATAAAATGGAGCAATTTGGTGCTTTTATCTTTCCAATAGGGTTCCCAATCTTTTCCTTCTCGTTCTGCCCATTCTTTTGTGGATGAGATATATCCAATAGGGGCATCGAACCAAACGTACAATACCTTGCCCTCACCACCTTCCACCGGAACGGGGATCCCCCAATCCAAATCTCGGGTAACAGCACGTGGTTTTAGGCCATCGTCTATCCAAGATTTGCATTGGCCGTAGACATTGGGTTTCCAATCGTTTTTATGTCCTTCTAAAATCCATTCTTTTAAAAATCCTTCGTAGCGATCCAGAGGTAAAAACCAATGTTTGGTTTTCTTCAGGGTAGGCACATTGCCAGTAATCGTAGATTTTGGATTTATCAAGTCTGTGGCGTTCAAAGATGAACCGCAATTTTCGCATTGATCACCATAGGCTTCTTCGTTTCCACATATGGGACAGGTACCCACAACGAATCTGTCTGCCAAAAACTGTTGCGCCTTTTCATCATAAAGTTGCTCGGTTACTTCTTCTATGAAATCATTTTGATCATATAGTTTTTTAAAAAAATCCGACGCTGTTTTATGATGAATTTCTGCCGAGGTACGGGAATAATTGTCCATAGAAATCCCGAAATCAACAAATGATTTTTTAATGATCTCATGATACTTGTCTATAATCTCTTTTGGAGAAACGCCTTCTTTTTTGGCCTTCATGGGAATGGCCACTCCGTGTTCATCACTACCACATATAAAAGCGACATCATGTCCTTTTAAACGTAAATAGCGGGAATAGATATCGGCAGGAACATAAACACCGGCCAAATGCCCAATATGGATTGGTCCATTAGTGTAGGGTAGTGCTGCCGTTATGGTATATCTTGATGGAGAATTGGTCTCTGACATGAATCATTTTAATTAGGCCCCAAAAATACTGAATTTCATTCGAGTGATTCTATCCTTTATATGGACTTGTTGAAGGGTGTTAGGATATCGAAAAATGAAGTTTTTAAAAAATGAAGGATGAGATAATCAGTATATTGTAGGAATATTCTACAAAAACAATATTATGAGTACAGGTAACCCCAAGAAATTCAAGAATCTTAAAAAATTCAAGGAAGTTTTAAAAGAAGAAAAAAAAGAAGAAGTGACGCGAGTGTACAAGGACAAAAACCACGAAGTAAAAAAGGCCTTGGCATTTAAAACAGATAAGGACAAACCGAAACTGACCTAAAAAGGAAACCTCCGAATCATGCAGCTCTAATTGGGGTGGGGAGTTGCACTATCGGAGGATTCTGGAATGTATACGTTACGACTTGTCTACATTATCATTACGGATTTACTCATTTTTTCGTCTCCTACCGAGATTCTATAGATATATTTTCCAGTGGACAGACTATCTCTCATTCGCTCCCTGATATTAATTTCAGCGGAACCTTCCAACATCATCTCATTGAACACTGTACCTACATTTTGGCCTAGGATGTTGTATAGTTGAATATCGACATGGGCCGCAACGGGCATTTCCAAATAAATATGTGGAGTGCGCTCAGTTGGATAGTAAGGCCTATGGATGATTGTAGCCAATGCATCTGGATCTGGATCCATACCATCTGGACTAGGTGGGGTATCTGGTAATGTTGGCGGATCACTATCCATTGCAATATCATCAAAGACTTCACCACTACAATTGAAACCTAGGTCTATAGCCTGATAGGTATAGCCTAACAAGTGACGTTCAACTGCTTCTCTTGGAACGCATAACCACTCTGCCAAGACTGTACCATAGAGATTTCTAAAATCCATAGTGTGTTCCAGGTTTCCACGTCCATTAGGACTTTCCAGTGAAGGGTGGTCACCAATAAAAGCACTTCCATTCAATCCTGATCCGAAGAATAGGGTTGGAGCTGCTTTTCCATGATCCGTACCATTTGAACCATTTTCAAAGATTCTTCGACCAAACTCTGAGAATGTCATGCTCAATACCTTTTCATCTTGTTGGGTAAAAGCAACATCTTCATAAAAATTATTGATGGCAATAGAAAGATTGGTCATCAATCTTTCATGAGCAAGTGGCTGATTACCATGAGTGTCAAATCCTCCCATAGAAATCATATACACTTTGGTGCCTAAGTTTCCTTTGATCAGTCTTGCCAAAAGGGCCAATTGTCTTGCAAAACCATTGTCTTGGTATTCCACTTGGTTTTGTCCTCTCTCGTAAGCTTCATGAATTTTCCCTGCATATTCATAAGTAGTGTTTGCCACACCTCTTAAGAATTTAAGTTGATCACCGTACATACAGTTATCAAAAGGAGCATTTTCAATATCATAAAAGAAACCAGTTTGTGCAATTTCTTCTAACTGATCAATGTTATTGGTAACGAAAGCATAGTTTGTTTCTTCACCTTGAAAAACCAAGTTGGCCAAATTACCAATTTGAATAGCTGCAGGAGCTTCTGGCGGATTGATTAAATAATCTGGGAAACATTCCTCAAAATGTCTTCCCATCCATCCTGTATTTAGCCCGCTAAAACCAGTTGTGGTAAGATCTGTGTTGGCAAAAATATCTGAACCTGTGAAATGGGACAGGCTTTGGCCTTCGTAACCAACGCCGTGAACAGCTTTGAACTGACCTTCTCCCCATAGCGGCTCAAGAGAATTCATGTAGGTAGGTACGCCAAAATCATCAGTAAGTTTTAAGACCTTACTTTCGGGGATGTAGATATTGGGTCTTGCATTAGCATAAGTATCATATTGTTGAATTGGAATAACCGTGCTCAGTCCATCATTACCTCCAGATAACCTAATCAAGATTAAAATGTTATCTGTATCTGCATCTGCAATAGCAGATGTTAAAGGAGAAGGTGCCGAAGCTGAAACCAAGTTACTTCCTAAAAACATAGAACCTGATCCAGCTATACCCAATGCTTGGATAAAGGAACGTCTGCTCCATGTTTTGTGTTCTAAATCGTGGCCATCATGTTCTAGGCCTTTGTGTGGTGTTGTATCGTGAGTATGATGAGTATCGCACATAGTAGGGTTATTTAAGTTGAAATTCAGGTTCTCTAGATAGGTGACGTAATAAAACATAAACTTGGGTAGGTACTTCAGCACTTATAGAAAGCGACCAAAGACTTAACCCTCCTGCTATGTAATCTGGCGAATAATAATTCTCAGGTACGTCATCAATTTTGAAGGCATCCATTGCATTTTCAAAATCCTGATCTGTTAATAAACCTTTAGGTGTAAACTTGTTCACCAAGGCCCGCACTACTATTTCTGGATTACTGGTGTTCATATCGGCAGCGCCAACTGCATCCATGGCCAATGTCCTAAATTGCTCAGGATTGGCTTGGAAGAAACGCTCCAAGAAAACTTCTGATGTCAACCAACGCCCAATTATAAAATTGGTGTTGATCCATTGTCTGTCTCGCTGCCAACCGGCAACATCAAAAGGATCAAACATGGTCTGGCCAATTAATCTGGAAGCATCCACTACGTTGATCACTGTGCCATCATCATAGGTGAATCCAGTTTCTTTGATCAAGTTCATATAAAGGTCAAACGGACTCTTGATGATTACACCGATAGCGGTTTCATCAAAAAAATGTTGACTTCTGAATAATTGTGATAGTACTGGGGCAATTTCAAAATTGTTGGCAACGAAAGTTTGCGCCAATTCATCAATAATATCTGGTGCTATACCTCCATCATCATTTGTGGAATCTGGATGTACAAAGAATTCATAAAGTTTTTTGCAGATAAAACCAGCTATTTCATTTGGTCTTTGGGTAAATAGGATATCAATTACATCATCGTATCCCCAATTTCCTGTTTGCCCAAAAATAGTTTTGTTATCTGTATTGAAGTCCTCTGCATCAAAGGCAACTTGGGTACAGCCTTCTTCACCACGATCGGTATACCCTGAAATAGCTTTTGCAGTTTCAATGATATCATCCTCTGTATAATTATTGCCCTCACCTAATGCAAAAAGCTCATAAAGCTCCCGGGCATAATTTTCGTTTGGATTGTTTCCGCGGTTTCGAACACCATCTAAATAATATAGCATGGCACTTGTTAGACCAATTTCGCTAACAAAAGTTCTAAAGTTTCCAATGGCATTTCGCTGTAGACAGTTTATGTAATAATATAAAAAGGAATTACAATCATAAACATCTAATTCTGTTACAAAATGATTGCTCCAGAAGAAACTTAATCTATCACGAAGATTATTGTCTAATAATGCGTTACCATAGGCTATAGTAAATTCTTCTACCTGAGCTCTTCTTACTTGCCTTGCTAAATCATCATCCGCAGGATAATCAGCATTTGTCCAATCTGCCCAAAGAGGAGCAGGTATTGGCGGCATGGCAAGCGCTTGATTTACTAAATTGTCCACAATGGCAGTGGCTGTTTGTCCAACAGCGGCATTAATGGTCTGTACTGAGGCACTAAAACCAAGCCTCCTGTACAAATGGGCAGCACGCAACTCATCCAATGGAGTAGTATACGGCGCCAAAGTTGAGGAATTACAATTAATGAAGTACTCCATAGCAATGTCTGGCGTTAATTAGGTCCATAGTTTTGGGGCAACTATATGTTTAGTTAACGTTGGGTGTGGTTCAATTCAGCCAACAAATTACAATCTAAACGTTGTTTTTGCCTTGAACTACCAAATTTTTCGATGAACTGCACATATTTTTTAATATTTTTCATAATCCATGGGAAAACATAACGAATTTGGGAAGCTTGGCGAGCAAAAAGCTGTTGATTTTTTAATTGAAAAGGGTTATGAAATACTTTTTAAGAACTATCGCCATTTAAAGGCCGAGGTCGATATCATCGCCAAAAAAGGTGAGGAGCTAGCCATAGTAGAGGTGAAATCTAGAACAATTGGTTTTTTTGGAGATGTTTCAGACATAATAACCCCAAAGAAAATAAAACTCTTGATCATGGCTGCGGACCATTATGTTCAAGAAAACCGTTTAGAGGTTGAAGTTAGGTTTGATATTATTACTGTGATAAAAAAGGGAGAAAAGTTTAAAGTTGAACATTTGGAAAATGCCTTCTATCATTTTTAACCATTTGTTTTATTTATAACAATATGTTATTTTTGCTTAAAAGCCACCCGTAATGAAAACCATTTCTGCTGTAGTTGAACATTATATTAAGAAGAAGCCCTTCTTACAAAGCGCCCTAGCTCAAGGAATCATTAACCTTACATCTTTGTCCAGACAAATAAAACCCGAAATATCAGATGCATTGGGAAAAGATGTAAAGGACGGTGCTATAGTCATGGCGCTAAAAAGATTATCTGACGATCTAGAGTTTAGAGCAACACATAAGATTGTAAAAGTTCTTAAGAACATAGGGGAAATTACCGTTCGCTCTTCTTTAACCGATTATACATTTTTAGCTTCGGATACTATTTTGCAACAGCAGGCCAGATTATTGCAAGAGGTAAACGCCAATCAAGATGTGTTCTATACTTCTTCCAGGGGTGTAAATGAAATTAATATTGTAATCAGTAATCTCATGGATACAGTGGTAGAAAAGTATTTTAAGCATGAACGCTGCACCCAGAAAGCTGAAAATTTGTCCTCTATTACGGTAAAACTACCTGCAGAAAATGTTTCTGTGCCTGGAATTTATTATTTTATCTTTCAACGACTGGCTTGGGAAGGCATTATATTGTACGAAGTTATTTCAACAACCAATGAGTTCACCATTTTGGTAAATGAGGAGCAAGTTGATGTAGCTTTTAAGACCATTAAGGATTTGAAATCTCTATAACAATCAATGTTCTAGACTAAAGTATCCGCTTTTTCGTTGTTAGAAAAGACACTTCTCTACCAATGATCAAAAAAAGATTTCTCTTTACTATACTCGCATTATTGCTTATTTACATCGGCTACCTTTTATATATTTTGGTTTTGTCCCCAAAAACCAATTTACAATCCATTTATTTGATTCCTAGGGATGCTGTTTTTGTAATAGAATCTGAAAAACCTGTTGAGAGTTGGCAAAAAGTGAGCGAGTCCAAAGCTTGGCAACACCTTCAAAAGAACGGATATTTTGCAGAGTTAACAGAAAACATTCAGAAAGTAGATACCGTATTTAATAACAATCATAAGTTATTTGAATTTTTTGACGGGAGGTCTCTGTTTATTTCCATCCATATGGTTTCTGAAAAGGATTATGGTATTTTCTATGTGCTGGACCTAAAGCGAATAGCCAAGCTAAAACTGCTTAAAACCTATTTGAATACGTTGCTCAATGACAATTACTCTTTAAGCAAAAGAAATTATCATGAACATGAGATTTTGGAGGTGTATGATCGTAAGAACAAAGAGACCATGTACCTATCTTTTGTAAAAAACCAGTTGGTAGCTTCTTATACCCATACATTGGTAGAAGCTTCTATTGATCAATATGAAGAACCATTGCTGGGTAGGAATTTGAATTTTATTGAGGTCAACAAAAAAGTAGGATATGAAGATTTGTTCAGATTATATCTGCAGTACGACTTTTTGGACAACTACTACAAGCGTTTTTCTAATAAACCAAGTGATTGGGTAAATCGGATAAGTGAGAATTTTTTGTTTTCGGGATTCAGCTTTGATCTAGACAAGAACAGCACCATTACCGCAAATGGATACAGCAACATAAGTTCTACAAATCATAATTATTTAGAGGCACTTCAAAAATCCGGTAAAGCCAAACGCACAATTCCTGGCATAGCGCCCAAAAGAACCGCATTATATGTTAGTTATGGTTTTGATAGCTTTTCAGAGTTTTATGAGAATTTTGAAACGGTCCAAAAGGACAACCCTGAACAGTTTAACACCTACCAAGAAGGCATTGAAAAAGTAGAGAAATTCTTAAAGATAAATGTCAAGGAGAACTTTATAAGTTGGATTGACGATGAGATAGCGCTGCTTCAAATAAAATCCGAAATTTCTAAAGGGAAAAATGACCTTGCCTTGGTGTTAAAAACCAATGCCATTGATAATGCCAAAACCAATTTGGATTTTGTACTTAAACAAATCAAAAAGAAGACTCCCGTAAAATTTAAAGCAATTACTTATAAGGAGCATGAAATCCATTTCCTCTCTATCAAAGGATTTTTTAAAATTTTGCTGGGAAATCGGTTCAAGGAGTTTGACAAGCCCTATTTTACGATCATAGACCAATATGTTGTATTTAGCGATAATCCCAATACATTAAAAAGTATTATTGATGATTTTGTGGTCGAAGAAACCTTGTCATCTTCAGAAGACTTTAAAGACTTCGACAAAAATTTCAAAAGCGAGTCTAGTCTATTTGTGTATAGCAATATCCCAGTTTTGTATGATAATATGTATTCGTTAGCTGATGGTTCTACTCGCATACAATTGCGAAAGAATAAAGATTTTATCATCTGTTTCCCACAGATAGGGTTTCAATTAACCCCAGATGACAACTTATTTGAAAGTAGGTTGGTGGTCAACTATCAAAATGTGGAAGAGGTAAAAACAAAATCCCAGTTTAAGGAAGGCGCCAGCGTTTTAAAAACCACGGTCCAATCAGCAAAAACCAAACAGATTACGGATGCCGTTTTTAATCTAAAGCCCATTTACCCAACTGACTTAAATGCCAAGAGCTTTCATAGAAACTATTCCAACGGGAAGCTCAGGTTCGAAGTAGAATTAAAGGATGGCCTTAAACATGGCCGTTACACCGAGTTCTACTCCAATGGCAATGAAAAAATGACAGGGCGGTTCAAAAAAGATGAACAAGTGGGAACATGGCGGTATTATGATGCTGCCGGGGAGTTGGTAAGGAAGAAGCGATTTTAATATATTCTCAAAAGCGCTTCAGGATGTAACTTGCAATTAGTAACTTGATTTCCCAAACCAAGAGTTACTATAAATGAAAAATATTACCCGCCTAATCGTATTGCTTGTTTTTACTTTGTCCGCACATTTTGGAGTGTGTCAAGATATTTATTTTCCAGAACGTAATGCCGCTTGGAAACAAGCTTCCAAGAATCAATTTTCCTTTAATGAGAACAAATTGCGAGCAGCTGTTGATTTTGCTAATGCAAATGAATACTCAGGGTCAAGGGATTTACGCCGAGCGATTTTAAAAGGATTCCAAAGAGAGCCTTTTCATGAAATTTTAGGGCCTACCAAAAAAAGGGGAGGACCTGCGGGAATGATTCTGAAAAATGGTTATGTACTTGCTTCTTGGGGAGATACCAAACGGGTCGATATGACTTTTAGCGTTACCAAAAGTTTTCTCTCCACAATGGCTGGCTTGGCATTGGACAAAGGGCTGATTTCAAGTACAGGTGACAAAGTTGGAACATACATCTGGGATGGCACTTTTGATGGACGCCACAACAGTAAAGTAAGTTGGGAGCATCTCTTGCAGCAAAATTCAGATTGGTCTGGAGAGCTCTGGGGGCTGAAAGATTGGGCAGATCGCCCACCCAAAGAAGGTGATTTAGATGATTGGCGATTTAGAAAATTAAACGAACCAGGTACCGTAATGGAGTATAATGATGTTCGGGTAAATGTGCTGTCTTATTCCCTTACCCATCTTTGGCGCAAGCCTATGCCCATGGTTCTAAAAGAACAGCTAATGGATAAGATTGGAGCCTCTACAACATGGCGTTGGTACGGCTATGATCATGCTTGGACAGAAGTTGATGGCATTCAAATGAAATCTGTAACGGGAGGAGGGCATTCTGGTGCTGGACTCTTCATCAATACAGAGGATATGGCTCGTTTTGGATTGGTATTCCTTAACAATGGCCGTTGGAAAAATGAGCAATTATTGAGTGAAGATTGGATTGCCAAAGCAACCGCACCATCGGTTCCCAATATAAACTATGGCTATATGTGGTGGTTGAACCAGAAAGGACCACGCCACTGGGACGGTGTTCCAGAGCATTTGTTTTATGCAGCTGGTTTTGGAGGCAATTTTATTGTAGTGGACCAAAAAAGTGGACTCATGCTGGTAACCCGATGGTTAGAGCCCAATAAAATTGGAGAGTTTGTGAAATTAGTTTATGATGCTTTTTAACAAGATATCACAAAATCCAAACTTGATTTTTTTGATTTTATCCGAGGGGTCATCATAAGTTCTATAAACTTTTTCTCCTAGCTCAAAGGCAATAGGGTTTTTAAAAATGGGACCATCAAAACAAAAAGTATGGAACTCCCCATTTTCACCACAAGGATCTACATCTTCTGGAAATTGATTTACAAGTTCTATTGATAGCTCCTTCCCAAGAAAAGAAGCATCCAATTTTAAGTTGTCAATGCAAACAATGACCGCTTTAAAGCCCAAATGCAGAAACTCGTGAATCAATTGCATGGTATCTTTTTTCCAGAGTGGAAAAACTGAGGTGATACCATATGGGGAAAGCATTCGTTCTCTGTACAGTTTTAAATCTTCCAAAAAGATATCTCCGAATACGGTTTGGGTATACCCTTCAGATTGAAGTTCCATAATTTTATCTTTCATTAGGGCATTGTACTCCTCCATACTTGGTTTTTCGGGAACTTCAAGAATGTCCAATGGAATGCTAGTTTGGGCTGCCTGAGCTTCCAAAACCTCCCTTCGAAGTCCATGCATGGAAACCCGGTTGTAATGAGCATTTATCGTTGTCAATAAACAATCAACTTTTATATTGTTCTGTTTTAAATAATAGAGAGCTAAAGCAGAATCTTTTCCTGAGCTCCAGTTAAAATAAGTTTTGGAATTTTTAGGCATGGTTCTAAGATATAGCTTTAAATGCGCAAATTTGAAAGTGGTTTTAAATAGGTGAAATCATGAAACAATCTCAAAATCAGTTGGTTTAAAAGGTAAAATAGATTTCCTCAAGAAGAGAGTATACGTCAATGCAAGATTGCTAAAATGTTATAACAGGAAATGAAGCGATGGGTGATTTCTAGAATTGTTTTGTTTTGGTCGTTCAGGTGATGCATTTTTTACTTCAAACCTAGTCCATAATCTCAAAAATATACTCTATCTTTTAAACTTTAGACACATCAGAATTAATTTTTATACCGCAAAAAATAATGACTTTTAGACGTTTTGGGCTTATTCCTTTTTTTACATTAATGTTCAATTTTTCTTTTGGACAAGATATTTACCAAGAAAGTTCTGCCCTTAGTTTTTCGCAAGAGGAAATAGAAAATACTTTTTCTTTATTGTGGAGGAGTAAAAATCTTAATTACTCAGGAGAGGACAAAAAATGGAACCAACTCTTTAGTTTGGTAGATGATGAAATCACCCAAATTGGAAAAAATTATAAGTTAAATAAACAGAGTGCAATAGCAAATCAGAAAAACCTACTTTTTGAAGGTGTTAACCGAGGAGGTATCTTAAATGCTGATGACCAATATTTAGAGTTTCCAACTCCTGATAAAATGGTTGATGAAACTGATAACAAAGATGATTTTAAAAAATTTGTAGTGCCCGTTATAACATATAAAGGCAACAAAGTAGATGTTAATTTTGGAATTACTGAATCTGACTCTTTAAACGCAAACCAAAAGGTTAAGCCAATACTTATTGATGCTCTTACCGAAGTGTTAACAGAGACCAATAGGAATCTTGATAGAATCAAAGCCCCACTTATAAAGTCTATCTACATTAAAGCGACTACAAATGGTAATCATGGAAAAAGCAGTAATCATTACTCCGGTAACGCTGTGGATATTTCACGAATAAATGGGGAATATATGATCAACTATGGATACTCACTCATTTTGTTTATGTCCAATTTACAGAAAATTGAACTTGCCGATAGTTTGATGAAAAAGGACAGTGAAAAAGAAGATATGGTTTATTTATATCAAAGAATATTACAGCTACAAGTTGCTATGCAAAATTACAAGTATCGGAGAGAAAATTTTGGACCTATAATTCGAACTAAGCTTAGAAGGGAAAAGCTAAAGAAGAATGAAAAGGATAGTAAAAGGGCCAATAGTTTTAGCTATAAGGTAAAAGGTCATTTTGATCATGTACACTTTTCGGTTAGGAAATAGAACATTCAATTTGTCTCCGAGTATAGTTTTTTATGCCAGTATTTTTCCTTCTCTGGGTTTTTGGCAACACCTAGGCCCTCCGAATAAATTTTTATAAGCTTTTCAATGGCTTTTTTAAATCCTTTTTCGCCAGCTTTGGTATACCACTTCAAAGCTTCTTGGTAATTTTGTGTGACTCCTTCTCCGTCAAAATACAAATCTGCCAAATTACAGGTTGAGCCCAAGTAACCAAGTTCATCAGCTTTCTTAAGCCAAAAAATTATTTTTTCAAAGTCCTTAGGATACCCTCCCTCCTCATTATAATGAATAAAGGCGATGGCTTCTGCAGCTCTTCCGTTACCTCTATCCATAGCTTTTTTGTAAAACTCTACGGCTTTATCTACATTTTTGGGAACAGCCCTACCTTTTCTATGTAGTACGCCTAAATTGAATGTTGCCTCACTAAAACCAAGAGAATCCGCTTTTTTATACCACTCATATGCTTCTGGCCAGTTTTGCTTGGTGCCATTTCCCCTATAGTACATTAAGCCGACTAGATTAGTTGCATATGGGTTTTGCAAGAGAGCGGCTTTTTTTGCCCATTCCAAAGCCAGTTTATAATCTTGCATAACATATTTTCCAGTAAAGTAAAACTCTGCTAAGGCACTCATGGCAGGAACATCACCTTTATCAGCTGCCAATTCTAGCCAATTTAATCCTACTTTGGAGTCTTGTTCAACATGCCAGCCTTTAAGGTAATGATAGCCTATTATTCGCTTTGCCAGAATACTGCCATATTCATGGGATTTCATTCTCCAGTTAAAGGCATCTTCGTCGCTTTGTTCAACACCATATCCTGTGATAAAAAAGTTTGATAATTCAAGTGCGCCAGTAGGGTTTTGAAGAGCTGCTGCCTTTTGCATCCATAAAAATGCTTGTTTTGAATTTTCCTCTGTACCCTTTGCATTTTTATAACAATTGGCCAATTCACGCATGGCTCTTGAATTACCAAGTTTTGCGGCTTTAAAGTATAAGTCAAAAGCAATTTTTTGGCTTTTGGCACTTTCTTTTTCAGCAGAATATAAAATAGCTAAGCCATACATGGCGTCATGCAAATTCGACGCCATTGCCTTGTTATAATATATCTTTGCTTTTTCCAAGTTCTTTTCAACTCCTTTTCCAAAGTGATACATATTTCCAACATTGGAAATAGAAACTGGCAAACCAAAATTGGCCGCTTTTTTGTACCAGTTAAGAGCAATAGTATCGTTTCTACTAATAATATCAGAATTGTTGCCATCGCCATATAAAACACCAAAATTGTTCATTCCCACAAGGTCTCCCTCCTCTGCCGAAGTTTTGTACCATTGGAATGCAGTATAGGAGTCTTGGTTGACACCTCCATACCCATGTTCAAACATGTAACCAATTACGTAAGCGTAATGTGGAACCTTGGTTTTGCTATATTTATCTTTGAACCACTTAAACTGGTAGTCTTTTTTAAACAATCGCTGAGCTTCTGCCTTGTTCATTTTAATTCCAATACCGTTTGAGAGGTACTTGCCCAACTGATATACGCTAGGAACAGAACCCTTATCGTATCCTTTTTGGGCATTGGAATATGCTTTGGCATAATCTATTTTCACCCCCAAACCAGAATAATAAATTACAGAAAGAAAGTAATAACCATCTGGATTCCCTGAGCGAGCACTTTTGGTAAAATGTTTAATCGCATTATCGAATGCTTTTGCTTCAAATGCTTTTATACCCATGTTAAACTCAATATCTGAGGCGTCTCTTTTTGGGTTACTTTCCGTCTGCATTCCATTCTCGTCCCTCCAGGCTTTTTCAATTTGTTTTAAACGATCAGCCTTTGCAGGATGTTTTGGTGTTTCTTTTTCATATTCAAGAGCATTTACTGCACTTTGTGCCTCTTTTAAACTGGCTCCCATTCGTGCTACCCATCTAGTGGCGGAGTAATCTGCTTCTAGCTCAAAACGGTGGATGCTTCCTCTATTGTTTAGTGCATGGCCGTTTAAATGATGGGCTATTTCGTGTGCAAGAATACAAAGTGGCGCCCAGTCCGAATTAGCCTTGTTTCGTATCTTTTCCAAGAATTTTTTGTCATAGAAAATATAGCGTTCTTTTTGTCCTCCTATGGTCTCTACAATTTTTGCGCTTGCGCCTTCAATTCCTTCACAAGCCTGAATAGTAAAATTTCTAAACGCCCCAATTTCATTAAGAATTTTATCAACTATAAATTGGGCTTCTGGATCAGGAGAAAAACTGAGCATAGAGCAATAGGTCTCTTCTGGAGAAGGGTTGAAATTTTGTGACAGAATAAAATTTGATGATAATAATAATAGAATAAAATATCGCATTGTTCGAGGTTATCAAGAAAAAGTACTGGTAATTTACATGAAAAGGTTTCTTAATATATCATAAATTATAAAGGATGACAACTCGATAAGTCAATTTTGTTGTTTTAAGTAATAAAAGCCCAATGCTGAGTCCTTTCCTGAGCTCCAGTTAAATAGGTTTTGGAATTTTGGGCCATAAGCCGAAGATATTACTTTGAATGCATTTGTTATTTGGAACAAGAAGCGCTGAGTTTAAGAAATCTCACGTTATTTGTTAAAAGATAAAATATGTTTCGTCTTAAAACTATGGCTAGAAGTAGTAAATGTTGTTTGTCTGTACTTTTCATTTTTTGTGCAATAATTTTGCATGGTCAACAGGAAGTATTTACCATTAACGGGCAATTGGTGGATGCCGAAACACAGCAATCCATACCTTATGCTTCTATATATCTAAAGGGCAAACCAATTGGCACTACCAGCAATACAGAAGGGTATTTTATATTTCATGTTCCAACTAAAGAAAGGGGAGCATTGGTCGTCATTTCTGCAATGGGGTATACCAGTGTTGCAAGAAAACTTGATTCTTTTTCTATGGATGAGGTAATATCATTACTTCCGCAAATCAATCAATTGGATGAGGTGCTGGTCGACGGTAATGCAACTAAAGTACTCAAAGCAAAGGAAATTGTTAAGAAAGCCTACAAGAACATTGCCCAAAATTACCCTACGGAACCCTACTTTTTAGAAGGTTTTGTGCGAGATCTGCAGAGAGAGGACGACACTTATGTGGAATATTTGGAATGTGCTGCAAAGTTTCTTTATCAGGGTGCTCAGGTAAAGCGAAAACCCGCAATTGAATTACTTGGAGTGAGAACCAATAGCATTGCCACAAAGCACCTTTGGAATAAAAATGAAGAACGTAAAAACTCGCTTATAGATTTAGTAGAGGACGATTTCATTCGGTTTGATTATGGCCCTATTTTGGGCAAGAAGGGTTGGAAATATGAAATTGAAAGTATTGAATCTTATGATAATCGATTGGTATATAAGATACTGGGAGTAGATGCCCCTTTTCAGACTGCCACCCTCTATATTGATGCAGAGACTTTTGCCTTTGTGCGGGTAGAGCTGACCAGAGAGGTAAATAATGGAACATCTTGGCAAAGACGTTTTACCAATGGTTCACAGCAGGTGTACTACAATGTCATTTTCGAATACCAAGAATACAAAGGAAAGTTCTATTTAAAATATCAAAAAGAAGAGGATGTTTGGAGGATTTACAAAGGACAGGATTCCGATGTTGTACTGTTTACCAAATACCCCAAAAAGGAGCTCTTCATTAACAACATTGTTGTAGATGATGTAGACAATTATCAATTTTCAAGGAACATGAATATCAATTCCAGTATTGAAAGCCAAACTGAAAATTTTGACACTGAATTTTGGGCTACCTATAATATTCCACAGCGTACAGCCAAACAAAGTCAAATATTAAGGGAGTTGGAAAGTAATTGATAGTATTTTAACTTTTCAAAAAGCTTAAAGGCTCCAAAACCTTCAAAGCTTTTTCTACACTGGTAATACCATCAAAAACCAATAGCAACCGTAATCCATTTCGGGTTTGTTTTTCTTTAAGTTTACAAATATTGGGATTGGCCTGCACATAGTGCAACACTTGGGTAAAGACAGGACTTTGGTAGAAAGGTGATTGTTGGTCGGCAATAAAATAGCCCAAGAACTTTCCTTGTTTTAAAATTACACGTTCTAATCCTATGCTGTTTGCAGTCCATTTAATCCGAACCGAATTCAACAGATCCACTGCTTGGGTTGGCAACTCCCCAAACCGATCAACCAATTCCCCTTCATATTTTTGAAGCTCTGCTTCATCGGCCACCTCGTTTAATTGAGTATAAAGGTTAAGACGTTCGGTGATATTGTTAATGTAATCATCTGGAAAAAGAAGTTCAAAATCAGTATCCAATTGTGTATCTTTTACATAAGCCTTTTCCTGTTTGCCCTCAACCTCTTCATAAAGTTCCTTAAACTCGTTTTCTTTGAGTTCTTCTATGGCTTCTGCCAATATTTTCTGGTAGGTTTCAAAACCAATTTCATTGATGAATCCGCTTTGTTCGCCGCCTAATAAATCCCCTGCACCCCGAATCTCCAAATCCTTCATGGCAATATTAAAACCACTCCCCAGTTCGGTAAATTGTTCCAGCGCTTCAATACGTTTGCGGGCATCTGCCGTCATAACTTCGTAAGGTGGGGTAATAAAGAAACAAAAGGCCTTTTTGTTACTTCGGCCTACACGTCCCCGCATTTGATGAAGATCGCTCAATCCAAAATTATTAGCATTATGAATAAAAATGGTATTGGCATTGGTGACGTCCAGTCCACTTTCCACAATTGTAGTAGAAACCAAAACATCAAACTCCCCATTCATAAAAGCAAGCATCAATTGCTCCAATTTTCTACCTTCCATCTGGCCGTGTCCAATGCCGATTTTAGCATCAGGTACCAGGCGCTGAATCATGCCAGCAACTTCTTTAATATTTTCAATACGGTTATGGATAAAGAATACCTGTCCGCCACGTTGAATTTCATATGAAACGGCATCACGAATAATTTCCTCCTGAAAACGAATCACTCTACTTTCAATTGGGTAACGGTTGGGTGGGGGTGTATTGATGACCGAAAGGTCCCTGGCCGCCATTAAGCTAAACTGTAAAGTTCTTGGAATGGGCGTCGCGGTCAAGGTCAATACATCTACATTTTCCTTGATGGATTTGAGTTTGTCCTTTACGGCCACTCCAAATTTTTGTTCTTCATCCACAATAAGGAGCCCCAAATCTTTAAACTGGACACTTTTGTTCACCAATTGGTGTGTGCCAATGATAATATCAATTTTTCCCGCAGCCAATCTTTCATGGATATCTCGTTTTTCTTTGGCCGTTCTAAAACGATTTAAATAATCTACAGTAACGGGCATTTCCTTTAGCCGTTCTTTAAAAGTTCTATTGTGTTGAAATGCTAAAATGGTAGTTGGGACAAGTATGGCAACTTGTTTCCCGTTGTCAACTGCTTTGAAGGCGGCTCGGATAGCAACTTCTGTTTTACCAAAACCAACATCCCCACATATTAAACGATCCATGGGGCGTTCACTCTCCATGTCCCTTTTTACATCTTGGGTAGATTTTTCCTGATCTGGTGTGTCTTCATAAATAAATGAAGCTTCCAGTTCGTGCTGCAAGTAACTGTCAGGGGCATATTGAAACCCTTTTTCCAAACGTCGTTTTGCGTAGACCTTAATAAGGTCAAAGGCAATTTTTTTGACCCTGCTTTTAGTTTTCTGCTTCAGTTTTTTCCATGCAGCAGATCCTAGTTTGTAGATTTTGGGCGGGGCACCATCCTTGCCGTTGAATTTTGATATTTTATGCAGGGAATGAATGCTTACATAAAGAATATCTCTCTCACCATACATTAGTTTTATGGCCTCTTGTTTTTTGCCTTCTACATCTATTTTTTGAAGTCCTCCGAATTTGCCAATACCGTGATCAATATGCGTTACATAATCCCCGATTTCCAGTTTATTGAGTTCTTTAAGGGTGATGGCCTGTTTTTTGGCATAGCCATTCTTTAATTGGAATTTGTGATAACGCTCAAAAATTTGATGATCGGTATAGCAGGCAAGTTTTAAATCATGGTCAATAAAACCTTGGAACAACGGGAAGACTAAGGTTTTGTAATGTACGGCTTGGTCTACCTCTTCAAAAATATCGTGAAAACGTTTTGCTTGCTGATCCGTGGAGCAGAAAATATAGTTGGTAAAACCGGCCTCATGATTCTTATTGAGATTCTCAATAAGAAGGTCGAACTTTTTATTGAATGCTGGTTGAGGTTTGGTATTGAAGGCCAGTTCCAGCCCTGTTGATATGTCTTGAGCAGAACCATCCAATTCAACCAAACTGAAATTTTGCAGTTGGGATTTTAACAATTCAGAATTCACGAAAAGTTCTTCAGGCTTGGCGTGTTTTATCTCCTCACTCAGTTTTGTAAAACTCTCCTCTGCTTTTTCAAAAAAGGAGTGGATTCGATCATAGACCAAGCCCAAATTTTTTGAAAAAATGATGGTTTTTGGAGAGATATATTTTAAAAAGCTTTCTCTGGATTCTTGTAAAAATTTGTTCTCTACATTTGGAATGATGGTGATGCGCTTGACCTTTTCTGTAGATAGTTGTGTTTCCACATCAAAAGTTCTGATACTTTCCACTTCATCTCCAAAAAATTCAATTCTATAAGGTTCATCATGAGAGAAAGAAAAAACATCTACAATGCCTCCACGAACTGAAAACTCCCCAGGTTCGGTTACAAAATCGACACGTTTAAACTGGTATTCAAAAAGCACTTCGTTTAAAAAGTCGAGGGATAGAGTGTCCTCAAGTTTAATTTTTAGAGTGTTTTTGTCCAGCTCTTTTCGGGTCACCACTTTTTCAAAAAGAGCATCGGGGTAAGTGACAATGACCGCAGGTTTTTTTCTGGAATTTATCCGGTTTAAAACCTCTGCTCTTAAGAGTACGTTGGCATTATCGGTCTCTTCAATTTGGTAGGGCCTACGATAGCTTCCGGGATAAAAAAGCACCTCGTTTTCGCCAATTAATTGTTCTAGATCGTTAAGGTAATAAGCGGCTTCTTCTTTATCGTTCAGCAAAACCAAAAAAGGTAATTCTGCTGATTTAAAGACATCTGCAATGGCAAAAGACAATGCAGAACCAGTAAGTCCTTTTACATTTATTTTTTCGGTTTGGGCAATGGCATTTCTCAGTTTCCTAAGTTGCGGAGACTGTTCAAAAAGGAATGAAATAGAAGATTTGGTCAATCCAAAAACTTTGTGGCAAATATAGATTGAAGATCAGAAGTGGACAAGACTGAATTTAAACTTTTACCACTTGATCTTCCACAATGGCATAAACTTCATCTTTTTTGGTTGGTTTAAGGGTGTAGGTACCGGTAAATTCACCAAAAGCAGGAAGAATCAGTTGGTTTTTGGTTTTAAAAAAACAAGAAAGTCTTAAATTTTGACGCCCAAACCCTTTTAGTTTGACAGCTGGATGAATATGTCCGCAAAAATTAAATAGGCCATCCCGTTCTTCTGGATGGTGGGTAAGTAAAAAGTCATCCAAAATCCATTCCAGGTAAATTTCAATGTTTAGTTTTTCAAATAAAATTGGGGAGATGATATCATGATTTCCTGATACCAAAATAATCTCAGCTGGGGTTTTGGCCACCCAGTTTTCAAAAAGCTCCCATTCTTTGTTAAGGGACGAATGGAATAAATCACCCAAAAAACAAATTTGAAAGGGACTAAAATCCGCAACGATTTGATCAAGTAGCAGAAAATTTTTATGGATGGCCTGTCTTGGCACAGCGGCCCCAAATTTTCTAAAATGATTCACCTTGCCCAAATGCACATCGCTAATGAGCAACAAGGATTTTTCCACCCAAAACATTCCGCCCAAGGGATGTAAAACAAATTCCTGATTGTTAAATGTGGCCGTATGGGTCATCTGGTCAAAATCTTTGTCATTCTCTTTATGCGATCGGCCAATTTTTCGTTGGATAACTTTTCTCGCAAGCGATCGGTAATTATTGGGAAGGAAAATGGTGTGTGGTTTTGACATTTTTTCCAAACCACTTTCTGCTTTGCTATACGTTCCAGTGCCATACGCAAGCGACCTTCTTCCAGCTGATGTTCATAGGTTTCTGTAAAGGCCTGCTGAAAGAGTAAATTGTCATCTTCAAAATCCTTGAATACATCAAAAAGTAACTGGGAACTGCTTTGAAGATGTTTCATTTTAACTCCCTTTTCAGGATAACCGGTAAATACCATTCCGCTGATAACGGCGATATCCCTAAATTTTCGTCGGGCCATTTCATTGGAATTCAGACTTTTTTGAAGGTCCGAAAGCATGTATTCTGGTGTAAAAAGGTTGTTGTCCAATACCTCTTGAATATCAATTTCTTTATCAGAAAGCAGTTCAAAGCCGTAATCATTAAAAGCCAAAGAACAGGTGATTGGTGTTAATAGACTTATGCGATAGGCAAGCAAGCTGCTCATTCCTTCGTGAATGGCGCGTCCTTCAAAAGGATAGAAGATATGATGGTATCCATCGTCACTTTTAAAGGTTTCAATTAAAAATTGATTGGGTTGGGGAACAATGCTTTCTTCTCTCTGCTTTTTGAACATAGGAGCCAAGGATGCAATCTCAATGGATTGCGCTTTGGGTTCCAATTCTGCGGTATACAATTCTTGACGAAGCAGTTCTGACATTTTTGCTGAAAAGCTCAACCGCCCTCCCATCCAGGATGGAACTTTGTTGGTGCGTTTTGAGGAATTCCGAACTTGGGCGGACATCCCCTTTATACGAATAAACTCTAAATTCCTTCCTGCAAAAGTGAACACATCTCCTGGCACCAGTTTAGAAATGAAAGATTCTTCTATGGTGCCTATATATCCTCCTTTTTGATAGCGCACCGTAAGATTGGCATCACCCACAATAGTTCCAATTTGAAACCGATGCCGCATGGCAATGGCCCTGTTGTTCACTTTAAATCTTCCATCATCTTCTATCTCAACTTTTTTGTATTCGTCATACGTTTTTAAGCTTTGACTGCCCATTACCAAAAAATTGAGTAACCATTGCCACTGTTCTTGGGAAAGTGCTTGATAGCAAAAGGTCTGTTTGATTTCTGGATAGATTTCCTCAGGAATAAAACCATCGGATACAGCCAAGGTTGTTAAATACTGGATTAAAACATCATAACTGTTCAAGTATGGAATTCTGTCTTCGACAGCGCTATTTAAAACGGCCTTTTGCATGGCTGAAGCTTCAATTAACTCCATGGCATGGGTGGGCAAAAAATAAATAACACTTTCCTTTCCTGGTCTATGACCACTTCGTCCAGCGCGTTGCAGGAATCTAGCTACACCTTTAGGGCCTCCAATTTGAACAACGGTCTCCACGGGAGCAAAATCAACTCCCAAATCCAAACTGGAAGTACAGACCACGGCTTTTAGACTTTCATTGCGAATGGCCTGTTCCACCCAAAGTCTGGTTTCTTTGTTTATACTACCATGGTGCATGGCTATTTCACCTGCATACTCAGGATGTTTTTCCAAAATTTTCTGGAACCAAATTTCACATTGGCTTCTTGTATTGGTAAAAAGTAATGTGGTTTTACTTTTATTGATGATTGGGATTACATCTTCCAATAAATGCAGACCCAAATGCCCTCTCCAAGGAAAAGTTTCCATTTGTTTTGGTATAATGCTCTTTACTGTAATTTTTTTGTTGAGTTTGGCTTTGATCAGTATCGAGTTTTTCAAGGCACTGCCTGTTGGCCCCAAAAGCACTTCCCTAGCTTGCTCCAAATTGCCAATAGTGGCAGAAATTCCCCAAATTCTTAGGGTGGAACAGATTGTTTTTAACCGAGATAAACCCAACTCCATTTGCACCCCACGTTTAGTGCCAAGAAGTTCATGCCATTCATCAACAACAATGGCAGAACAGTGTTTAAAGGTTTTGTCATACCCTTTTGAGGAAAGCAATAATTGCAAACTTTCAGGCGTGGTAATCAATAGATCGGGCATGTTCGCTCTCTGCTTGGCCCTTTCCTTGGTCGAGGTGTCTCCTGTTCGGATACCTACAGTCATTTGTGTTCCCAAATCTTGTGTTATCCGTTCTGCTGATTGTTTTATTTCTTGAGATAGTGCTCGCAAGGGTGTGATCCAAATGGCTTTGAGCCCTTTTTTGTGCTTGATTTTGTAATCAGGGTTAGTGTTGATGTAGTTCAAAACAATGGGAAACCAAAGGGCATAGGTTTTTCCACTGCCTGTTGGGGCATTCAATAAACCGTGCTTGCCTTCTAAAAAAGCATTCCATGTTTGTTTTTGAAATGGGAAAGGCTTCCAATTTTGTTCATGGAACCAATTTTCGGCAATATGAAGAAGTTTTGATTGTTCCAGCGGAATACAATTGAGCATTTAATAGTAGAAGGAAAATTACAAATTTCTTTTGGGGATAATGTTATGATCTTTTCTACTTTAAGATTTATATTTGCCGAACAAATTTTAGTATATGCCCATTATAGATTTATACGAACACAGCGAACAAAGACATAATTTGGCTCATTTTGCTACTTTGGCAAGTTTGGCCGCAGTGGATGGAGTGGTAAGTGAAAAGGAAAAAGCAATATTGGACAAGTTTGCATTCAAACTAAATATCACCGATACAGAGTACAAAGAGGTGATGAAAAAAGAGAACAAATACCCAATAGAAACTCCTCATAGTGGAGAAAAAAGGTTGAAGCGTTTGTTTGATTTCTTTGGGATGGCCTTTGCTGACAACAATGTCGATGAAGAACAGATGGGGCTAATTGTGAAATATGCTATAGGATTGGGTTACTCTCCAGAAAAAGCATCACAAATCATTAAAAAATCCATTGCCATATTCACTGGTAATATAGCTTTTGAGGATTACCAGTATTTAATGGAAAAATAGACTAGGATTTAGCCATAAATTCCTCTGCTTTTTCTACCATTTTTTTGCTCCCACAAAAGAACGGAACACGTTCGTGCAATTCTGTTGGTTGAATGTCCATAATACGCTGATGCCCGTCAACTGCTTTCCCATTTGCCTGTTCTGCCAAAAAAGCCATGGGGTTGCACTCATATAATAAGCGAAGCTTACCTTTTTGTGCTTTACTGCTCTTAGGGTACATGTAGATGCCGCCTTTAATCATGTTTCTATGAAAGTCTGACACTAAGGAGCCAATATATCTTGATGTATAAGGTCTATCCTCTTCTTCTTTTTGACAGTATTTGATATAATCCTTTACACCTTGGGGAAAATGGATATAGTTTCCCTCATTGACAGAATAAATTTTTCCGGTTTCAGGAAATTGCATGTTTGGGTGAGAAAGATAAAATGTGCCAATGGCTGGGTTCAATGTAAACCCGTTTACACCATCACCAGTGGTATAGACCAACATTGTGGATGTTCCATAAACTACATACCCCGCCGCTACCTGATTTTTGCCAGGCTGAAGAAAATCTTTAAGTGTGACAGGAGTGCCAACCGGTGTAACCCTTCTGTAAACAGAAAAAATGGTTCCTACAGATACATTGACATCTATGTTGGATGAACCATCCAAAGGATCTATTAATACCACATATTTGTTTTGATGTTGTTCATCATTACTGTTAATGGCTATAAAATCATCCTCTTCTTCAGATGCAATTCCGCAGACAATTTCTCTATTCTTTAATGTTTGAATAAACTTTTCGTTGGCCAGCACATCTAATTTTTGCTGGTCCTCACCTTGTACATTGGTGTCACCTGCATCCCCAAGAATATCTACTAGCCCAGCTTTGTTTACCTCATGGTTGACTACTTTTGCCGCTAGACGAATCGCATGGATTAATTTGGAGAGCTCTCCCGTGGTATACTGAAATGAAGACTGGTTTTCAATGATGAATTCACCAAGTGTTTTGTTTATTTTTCCCATTGAATAGGTAAGTGTTTTATTTGGCGACAAATATCGTGTATTTTGTGATACTACATCGTTTTCGTTAAAGTAAAGTTTTTGATTTTTATAACTTTGAGTTTTATTTATAACAATATGGATTTTTCAATCAGAGATGCCAAAAAGGAAGATATGGGTCAAGTACTGCAGCTTGTTCAAGAGTTAGCAGCATTTGAAAATGAAGATAATGCAGTTGAAGTCACTAAAGAGGACTTGGTCAAAGACGGATTTGGAGAAAATAAACGATTTCATTGTTTTGTAGCTGAAAAGGAAGAGGAGATTGTGGGGATTGCTCTAGTATATCCCAGATATTCTACATGGAAAGGACCGGTTATACATTTAGAAGACTTAATTGTTTCTGAAAAAATGCGCGGAAGCGGTTTGGGTACGGCTCTTTTGAATGAAGTAGTAAAATATGGCCATAAATTAGGCGTTAGAAGAATCTGTTGGGAAGTATTGGATTGGAATGAACCGGCCATTAAGTTTTATGAAAAAAAGGGCGCCAAGGTAATGCGAGATTGGGATGTTGTTCAGCTTGATGAATTGGGTATTAGTAAGTACATAAACAATATAAATTAACCCTCTAAAGGGATAATATAGAACTGAAAATAAATGAGAATTTTTAAGTTTGGCGGGGCTTCGGTCAAAGATGCTGATAGTATTAGGAATGTTGTAGAAGTATTGCAGGAAGTTGGGCATAAAGATACTTTAGTTGTGATTTCGGCAATGGGAAAGATGACCAACGCCATGGAGAAAGTTGTGACTTCTTATTTTGAGGATAAACAATCCATAACAACTTCCATACAAGAGGTTATAGATTATCATGACAATATTTTATTCGACTTGTTCGAAAACAAAAATCACCCTGTTTATAATAAGGTAAAACTCCTGTTTGATGAGGTTAAAGGGTTTTTAACCTGGAACAAGTCACCAAAGTATGCCTTTGTTTATGACCAGGTTGTTGGGTATGGAGAATTGGTTTCCACGACCATAGTAAGTGAATACTTTGGAGAAGTTGGAATCCCAAATGTTTGGCAAGATGTTCGCAATCTCATTAAAACGGACAATAGCTATAGGGATGCTTCTGTTAATTGGGAACGGACCCAGAAAGAAGTTACAGAAAAAGTGGACATGTCTAAATTGAACATTACCCAAGGTTTTTTGGGAAGCGATGACAATAATTTTACCACCACTTTAGGCAGAGAGGGGTCGGATTACTCCGCAGCGATTTTAGCTTACTGCCTTAATGCAGACTCTGTAACAATCTGGAAAGATGTTCCAGGGGTTCTAAACGCGGACCCAAGAAATTTTAAAGAGACCCAATTGCTTGATCAAATCTCATACAGAGAGGCAATAGAATTGGCATTTTATGGAGCTTCTGTAATCCACCCAAAAACTCTTCAGCCACTGCAAAGAAAAGAGATTCCATTGCATGTAAAATCTTTCATTGCCCCTAATGGTGATGGAACAACAGTGGGCAAGGGAGAAGACATATCACCTAGAGTACCTTGCTTTATAGTAAAAAAGAATCAAGTGTTAATAAAGCTATCTTCCTTGGATTTCTCATTTATCATGGAAGATAATATTAGTGAAATCTTCAAATTGTTTCATCATCATAAAATGAAAGTGGATTTAATACAGAATTCTGCTATCAGTTTCTCCGTTTGTTTGGACAACAAGTTTAATGGGCTTCAACTTATGTTGAACGAACTAAAACGAAAATTTAAGGTGGTTTGCCATGAAGATGTTTCTCTTTATACCATTAGACATTTTAATGACAAGGCTGTAAAATCGCTTCAAAATGGAAGGTCCGTACTAGTGGAACAACGTGGTAGAGAGACAGTTCAGCTCGTTGTAAAGTAAAATGTCAAAAACTATATTTTCTCCAAAAACCTAATAGTGGTAATTTTCTATCTTTACGCTTACCTAATTTTTGTTTTATGGGGTTGGTTTCTGCGAAAGAGGTGGCAAAAGTCATCAAACTGGACAGGTATGGTTTTTTAGGCACCTTCGTTGGATGGCTCTTAATGGTCGCCACAAGGATTACAGGGATAAATAGATTTTACAATAAAAATAAGTCACTTCAGGGAAGAGATTTTTTAGAAGCTATCCTAGATCACTACGAGATTGATTTTGAGATTCCCGAAGAGGATTTAAAGCGCCTTCCAAAAGGCGGACCTTACATTACAATCAGCAATCACCCATTAGGCGGAATTGATGGAGTGTTGTTGTTAAAACTTATGCTTCAGGAGAGGGAGGATTTTAAGATCATAGCTAATTTTCTGCTGAATCGAATTGAACCGATGAAGCCTTATATTATGCCGGTGAACCCTTTTGAGAACCATAAGGACGCCAAAAGCAGTATTGCAGGTTTTAAAAATGCGCTTTTACACCTTAGAGAGGGTCATCCTTTGGGTATTTTCCCTGCTGGTGAAGTCTCCACTTACAGAGATGGAAAATTAGTAGTGGACAAACCATGGGAAGAGGCAGCTCTGAAACTCATTAGAAAAGCGGAAGTTCCCGTGGTCCCCATATATTTTCATGCCAGAAACAGTAGACTCTTTTATAGGTTATCTAAGATTAACGATGTTTTTAGAACTGCTAAACTACCATCTGAGGTTGCATCTCAAAACAGAAGACCAATAAAGGTTCGCGTGGGGCAACCTATATCTGTAAATGCTCAAAAGGAAGAGCAAACGCTTGAATCTTTCACAGAACTATTAAGGAAAAAGACCTATCTCTTGGCCAATGCTTTTGAGAAAGAACGACTAATTGATAAAGTGCCTACAACCTTAAAAATTCCAAAGCCACCAAAAAAAATAGCTACTGCAGTAGGTTCTGAAGTATTGCAGGGTGAAATAGAAAAGTTAAGAGAAAAGGATTGCCGGATGCTTCAAAGTAAAAACTATGAAGTATATCTGGCCCAAGAAAAGGACATGCCTTTTATTTTAAATGAAATTGGAAGGCAGCGTGAAATAACATTTAGAGAAGTAGGAGAGGGAACGAACAATGCTGTTGATTTAGATGAGTTTGATTCTTACTATCACCATCTTTTTCTTTGGGACGATCAAGAGAAAGCTGTGGTTGGAGCCTACCGCATGGGACTTGGTTCTCAAATATTCAAAAAATACGGTATTGATGGATTCTACCTTCAGGATTTATTTCGTTTTGAACCAGAACTCTATGGAATGATGGAAAAATCCATTGAAATGGGAAGAGCTTACATTGTAAAAGAATACCAGCAAAAACCAATGCCTTTGTTCTTATTGTGGAAGGGAATCGTACATACCACCTTAAGGCACCCAGAGCATAAGTATTTAATTGGCGGGGTAAGCATCAGTAATCAGTTCTCCAACTTTTCAAAATCGTTGATGATCGAGTTTATGAAATCCAATTATTGGGACCCTTATGTAGCACAGTACATAAGACCAAAAAAGGAATTTAAAGTGCTTTTGAAGGATGCAGACAAGGAATTCGTTTTTGATGAGACCCAAGCGGATTTAAACAAGTTTGATAAACTTATCAATGAGGTGGAGCCAGGAAGTCTACGTTTACCGGTCTTAATAAAAAAATACATCAAACAAAATGCAAAGGTTGTTGCTTTTAATGTTGATCCACTGTTCAACAATTCTGTGGATGGGTTGATGTACATAAAAATTGCAGACTTGCCAGAAAGTACGGTAAAGCCAGTAATGGAAGAGTTTCAAGCAGAATTGGAACGTAAATTAAATCACTAGTTTTTCAGTTGAATGCCGTTTACAAAATCGTTAATATTTACTTTATTTTTCCTCTTTGTATTTTTTGCGCAAAGTCAAGAAATAGTTGGGTCGGTTGTTGATAAGGTGACCAAAAAACCAATTGATGGTGCTTCGGTTTACTTTGATGGTAGTTCTACTGGCACCATAACAGATCAGCAAGGTAATTTTAAAATTAAGCTGTTATATAAGAACAATGCCACTTTGGTAATACGCTTCTTAGGGTATGAAACCAAAAAAATTGTAAACCCTGAAGAGTCCTCCGAACTTAAAATTGAGATGAGGGAATCAATAGAGAATTTAAATGAAATCGTTGTTACATCGGATCCATTCTCTCGTAAGCAAAAGCTAAAGGTTTTTAAGTTGGAATTTTTAGGGGACACCAAAGGTGGACGAAACAGTACAATTGTGAATGAAGATGAAGTAAAGTTGTTTTTTAATACCTATGATAATACGCTTTCTGCATATTGCAACAAACCTTTGATCATTCAAAATGATTATTTGGGTTATGTTGTAAACTTTGATATTGAAGAATTTAAAATTTTCTTCAAGAAAAGGAGTCTAGAACGAACAGATAATATTTATCATACTGTATATGATGGCTCCACTCAATTTTATGATGTCTCTTCCAATGACCTAAAAATAAGGGAACGCAGGGAAAAAGCATATTTGGGTTCTGCCATGCATTTCATGAGGTCCTGTTGGGATGGGGATTTTAAAAATCAAAATTTTGAACTGAAACGTGGGTTTAAGCCGGTGTCAATTCAAAAATTCTTCTCTAAAAAAAGCCCGAATGAGGATTTGCAAAACATTCAGTTTTTAAGTGATAAATACGTGATTTATCACAAGAAAAAAGGGAATTATAGATCAACTTTGAGCATAAACAATCTTGATACAATCTATACTTTGGATAGGTATGGAAACTATTCTCCCTTTCAAGAAATAATTTTTGGAGGGTACATGGCCAATTTTCGAATAGGGGAAATGCTACCCATAGATTATGGGCTTTAAGTAGTCAAATAGGCACATTTAGTTAACCAGTTCTTCCTTTACAAAGTCATGGCAAAATGCTTTTATTTCTTCCCTTGTTTTTAAGAATGCAGCGTGTTTTATCTCCTGTGTGCCATTAACTTTGGAAGGGTCAGAAAAGTTGTGATGAATTCGTTCTGCGTTTTTCGCCGGAATAAAAGGACAATTTTCTTTGGCATGATCACAAACGGTAATAATATAATCCCATTCTATACCCTCATATTCATCAACGTTGTTCGATGTATGAGATGTAATATCTATCCCGTCTTCTTGCATTATGGAGACCGCTCCCGGGTTTAGTCCATGAGTTTCTATCCCTGCACTATAAATGGTCGCCAAAGAATCTTGAAAATAATTTAAATACCCGTGCGCCATTTGACTTCTACATGAATTCCCGGTGCACAATACCAGTACATTTTTCATTTTTTTAATATGATTATTCTGTTCCTATGGTTTTACTTCTTTTTTCAAATAACAGATTGTCTTTCCAGTTGCCATGAATCTTTCCTACCTGTTCACGCCGGCCAATAAACCTGAATCCCACTTTTTTATGAAGGTATATGCTTGCTTCGTTCTCCGGAAAAATTCCAGATTGTATTGTCCAAAACCCGGCTTTTTCGCTCTCGGAGATTAGTTGTTCCAAAAGTAGTTTCCCAACGCCCATGCCTCTGCTTGCTTCACCAATATAGACACTTACTTCTCCAACGCCCCCATAAACACATCTACTTGAAACGGGGGATAAAGCAGCCCAGCCATGAATTTCACCATCTTTTTCGGCAACCAATCTGCATTGCTCTACATGTGCTTCGTTCCAGCTTTCAAAACTGGGAACGGTTTGCTCAAAGGTTGCAAAACCGGTCGCAATGCCTTCAGCATAAATCTGGGAGACCTTCTCCCAATCCGAAACCTTCATTTCACGGACCTGCATAGTACTTTATTAGCAACAACCACTTTCTGGAGCACAGGAACCGGAAGTTTCTGCAACAGCCTCTTCCGATGTGTCCATAACACCACAGGTCTCTTTTGCTTTACAATCTGTCTTTTCTACAGAAAGCTTTAAAACTATGGATTTGTCATCCATGGTATAATCATGCACAAAGAGCTGAGCTGTATGAAAACCTGGATTGCTATACTCAAACTTTATTTCGGCATCTCTTATCATAGGTTTAATCCCATCCACTTTGTTGAGGATGCCCAAGGCCTTGTAGGCAGACATAAATTCCTTTTTATCTTTTTCCTTTGGACTTTCCCATAATTGTACAATGGTTTCTTTCCAAAAATCCGTTCCTGTTCCACAATCTACGGAGTCGACGGTGATATTTTTAATTTCGGTAATATGGTAATTAGCTCCTACGAATTTACCTTCAGCATATTCAAAAAGTAAGCTTTTGTTCTGATGTTGTTTTAGCAATGATAGAAATTCTGATGTATTCATGATTAACAGCAATTATAATTAATATTGGTAAAAAACGTATTAAAAGAATTTTGTAATTCTCCCCAACGTTCTTCATTGATACAGTAGCAAAGGTTTTTGCCTTCAAAGGTTCCTTTTAAAAGCCCTATTTTCTTTATTTCGTTTAAATGTTGAGATATGGTAGGTTGTGAAAGTCCAATAACATCCACTAAATCATTACATATGCAATTTTCCTGTCTGCTTATATATTCTAAAATTGCTATACGAGCAGGGTGGGCCAGAACTTTGGCAACTTGCGCCAACTCATTTTGTGTTACAGAAAACATATGTGTTTTAGAGGCTCCCATTGTTAATTGAAATATTATATTGCAATATTACGATAATAATAGTAAATAAAAAAGCCAGAGTGTTTTTTCTCTGGCTTTTTATTTAGAACCAAGGCTTTTTTCCAGCCTGATATGTGTTGTAAAATTCTTCATCTGATTTGGTAAGGTAGATGATACCCTCAATAATACCTATGGCCCAAGTTGCCATTAATAAAAAATAACCTACAACAAAGCATGCTGTTGCATAACCTACAATTGTTATAATTAAAAGAATAACACCTTCTTTATTATAACCTAATATAAATTTGTGAACACCTAGAGAACCAAAAATAAGGCCTAGAATACCTGCTAGAATTTTCTTGTTGTCCCCGCCGGCATTTTTGATTCCCTCTTTAAACTCATTAGCAGTTTTTTTGGCTTCATCAGCGAAATCCCCAGCGGCTTCTTTGGCATCTTCAGCAGCATCCTTTGCAGCTTCTTTGGCTTTGTCAAAGGCTTCTTCTGCCTTATCTCCTAAGTCTTTGTTTTCTTCAGACATGGTAATTGTTTTTTGTTGGTTAAACGAGTATTAAAATTAAGGATTATTTTAATAGCTACAGAAATGCTTTATCAACAGGTTCCCAAAGCTCTAATTTGTTGCCTTCTGGATCCAAAATCCATCCAAATTTTCCATAATCATACTCTTCAATCTTACCAACAATAGTGACGCCTTCATCTTTTAGAACTTTTAAAAGCTCCACTAAGTTTTCTACCCTAAAGTTCATCATGAACTGTTTTTCGCTTGGCTGAAAATAGGTGGTGTCGTCTTTGAAAGGACTCCATTGCGTTGAACAATCGTTGCCTTCCTTGTCTTTCCACCAAAATGTACAACCGTATTTATCGGTGTTCAATCCTAAATGGTTTTTATACCATTCTTTTATGTGATCAGGGTCTTTTGTTTTAAAGAAAAACCCTCCTAATCCTGTTACTCTATTTTTCATGATCGTGGTGTTTTAATCTCCGCTAAGGGAAACCTAATTACTGTTTTACGTTTTTTTCGTATAAGGCGATCCATGCTTTTGGGGTCATTTTTTGGCATAGTTCCGCAATAAGCTGGTAAGGAATATTTTCCATTTTTTTAAATCGAATGCAACTTTTGCCCATATCCAATTTGGTTTTTACATATTTTGGATATTCCCCAACAAACCAGTCCAGTAATTCTTTGTCCGCATAAATTCCGGAATGGTAGAGTGCTACAAAGTTTTTTTGCGAAGCTATATTTATAAATGGCAAAGGTAGTTTTGGGTCACAGTGGTACCCTGGTGCATATAGAGAATGTGGAACCACATAGCCTATCATCTTATAACTGATACATTCTTGAAAACCAGTAGGCAAATTTGTTTTTACAGTTTCTCGTAATTTAGAAATTACGACTTTACGTTCTTCAGGCAACTTGTTAATGTATTCGTCTGGCGTGCTGGCATCTATAGTCATGCTGAAATTATTTTCGTTGTAGTATCAATGCTGAGATTAGAGTAATTATAAATCCGATTACAAAAACGGTCATGGCCATTAACCCAAAAGAAAAAAGAGGGTTGGAAAATACTTCCCTTTGTGATTCTAGCTCGGCCAATTTTATTTTAAATTCTTCTGGAGGCAAGGAAGTTCTATTATTCTCAATAACCGTGTCATAATATTGAGCGGCAAAATCTGGATTGAGGACCTCGGTATAAAAAATATCAAGAATCCCAAAAGCTAAGGCCGTGATGAGGCTAATGAGTATACCAATGATCAGTGCTTTTTTAAAACTTACTTTACCTTGATTTTCTTTATCTCTGAAATGTTTAATGCCTAAATAGACAAACCCTAAGGATAAAATCATGGATGCATAACCTATTACTTCTTGGGTAGAAAATGGTAAATCACCCAATAAGAACCAGCTTATTAAAAAGAGAATACAGATGGTGATAGCACCATAAAGTCCAAATCTTAGTACCGTTTTTTTCATGATCAGTTGTTTAAATGGTTAGTTAAAAGTAATATCGGAAATAAGTTTGGGAGTCATACTAAAGTACCAAAACCAACATAAATGGCATCAAAATCAATCAAATGGCTAAAATATGAAGGTCTTTGGCCTTCTGTATTGCCTGAGTACGTCTTTTGGCATCTAACTTCAATAAGAGATTGGATACATGCGTCTTTATGGTACTTTCTGAAACAAAAAGTTTTTCCGCAATTTCCTTGTTGGATAAACCATTGGAAATTTGAACAAGCACTTCATACTCTCGTTTGCTAATACCAAGCTGTTCTATGTTTTTAGAATTTATGGGAGATGATAGTTTTTCTTTTCGAAGCGTTTTTTTGTTAATGTAAACTCCAATTACAAAGAAGACAATTGCAATAATGGCTATTATTATTTCAAGCGAAATATCTCCAGAAACATAAGAATACTTACTCAGTTGGAATAGAACAAGCAATGCTATAATAAGCGAAGAAAAAACGAAAATGGTCTTTTTCACCTTATAAAATTAACAAAATCTAGCCTTGATTTTGTCTACAATGGTCTGGGCGAGCTTTTCTTTGCTCTCAATGGTCCATCCTGCAACGTGAGGTGTTAACAGAACATTTTTGGCTTTTCGCAAATATTTGAACGCTTTTGGCTTTTGGGCGAACATGTTTTCGAAAGACTTTTTTTCGTACTCCAAAACATCCAATCCAGCACCTAGGATTTTTTCTGACTTTAAACCGGTGACCAAATCTTTGGTAACAACACATTTTCCACGTGCAGTATTTATCAACCAAAAAGGCTTATGAAAAGCATTTATAAATTTAGAGTTGACCATTCCTGTGGTCAGTTCTGTTTGTGGAACATGAAGGCTCACAATATCTGACCTCTGCTGAAATTCCATAATTCCCACCTGTCTTGCGCTATCATCGCCAACACCTCCAACAATATCATAACATATGATTTCTACATTAAAGCCTTTGAGTTTTTGTGCAAACGCCTTGCCCATATTTCCATAACCTATAATGCCGACTGTTTTACCATCCAATTCTACCCCACGGTTACCTTCGCGGTCCCATTTTCCTTTTTTCACCTCTCTATTGGCCTTGGTCATTTTGTTCATTAGGGACAACAACATTCCTAAGGTATGTTCACCAACGGCATTTCGATTTCCCTCTGGGGCAGATGCTAGGAATACATTTTTTTGTTTAGCATATTCGGCATCTATGTTTTCTAAACCGGCTCCAAGTCTTCCTATAAACTTTAGATTTGTGGCTTTGTCAAAGAATTGTTGATCTAGGGTAAACCTACTTCTAATAATTACTCCGTCGTACAAATGGATTTTTTTTTCAATCTCTTCTTTGGTAGCGGTATAGTCTTCATGATTTTCAAAACCCAAATGGGTAAATTGTTCAAGAAGTAATGGATGGTTGATGTCTAGGTGGAGAACTTTCATGGGCTAAATATACCCTAAATTTTAGGGTACTCAGTTTGAGTCATTTCGTGTTGAATGTCACCTGTATGAGCTGTATTTTGTTTTTCAAAAAGTAATAGATGGACTTCTTCGCCATTTTTTGTTTTAGGATTATGCTCCACCCCTTTTGGCACAACAATAATCTCACCTTCCTTTACGACCTCGGTCCTATCTCTAAACTGCATGTACAGAGTGCCTTTAATTACCTGAAAAAGCTCGTCTTCATTTTCATGTGAGTGCCAAACAAACTCCCCTTTGATCTTAGCTAGGATTACTTGCATATCATCAACCGTGGCTATTTGATGTGGGTGCCACTGCTTGTCAAATTTGGTGTGTTTTTGCTTAAGATTGATAGGTTTCATGTAACTTATAATTAATTAGCAGGTATTGTAAAGGTTACTACAATTAAAGATACTAAATTCCCAAAACTAGCTTGGCGATCCAAAAGTAAATTAAGATGCCAAAAATATCATTACTAGTAGTAATAAATGGGCCGGTTGCGATAGCAGGGTCTATTCCTCGTTTATCTAAAAAAAGTGGTATAAATGTGCCTATTATTCCAGCTACAATAATTACAACAACCAAGGAGATGGAAATGGCCAAGGCTGTCAAAAAATCACCTTTCCAAATCCATGTAAAAATTAAGAGCAAAGCGGCAAGTATGAGTCCATTCAACAAAGCCAATAACATTTCTTTGACCAAACGGTTACTGATACTTCCCTTTAAATCATCATTGGCAAGACCTTGAACGATAATGGCACTGGATTGTACCCCAACGTTACCGGCCATTGCCGCAATCAATGGGGTAAAGAAAAAGAGAATGGCATGCTTTGCGATCATTTCTTCAAAACCGCCCATTATAGCAGCAGCACCTAGCCCGCCAAAAAGCCCTAGAATTAGCCAAGGCAAACGAGCTCGCGTAAGTTCCCAAATACTATCATCTGCCTCAACATCTTGATAAATACCAGCAGCCAATTGGTAATCTTTATCCGCTTCTTCTTTTATAACATCAACAATATCATCAATCGTAATACGCCCGACCAATCTTCCTATTTCATCAACCACAGGAATAGCTTCCAAATCATATTTGGACATAATCTTGGCTACTTCTTCTGACTTTTCATTAACATTTACGTAATCTACTTTTGCAATGTAAACATCTCTTATATGGGTCTTTGTAGAGGTTGTTAATAAGTCTTTTAATGAAAGTCTGCCTTTAAGTTTGTCTTCATCGTCTACTACATATATAGAATGTACTCTAGTAACATTTTCTGCTTGGGAACGCATTTCTTTTACACAAGTGAGCACGTTCCAGTTTTCTTTGACTTTCACCAATTCTTTGGCCATGAGCCCACCGGCCGTATCGTCATCATAACGTAAAAGATCGACAATGTCTTTGGCGTGTTCCTTATCTTCTATTTCGGAAATCACCTCTTGTACAATGTCTTTTGGAAGCTCACTTACAATATCCGCAGCATCATCTGTATCCAATTCTTCCAATTCACCGGCAATCTCCTTTACAGAAAGGTTTTTAAGTATGGATTCCCGCAAATCCTCATCCATTTCGGCAAGAATATCAGAGGTCTTTTCGCTATCAAGAAGTTTAATGAGATAAGTGGCCTCATCTTTAGTAAGTTCCTCTGCAATTTCTGCAATATCTGCATAGTGGAACTCCTTCATCATCAACCTAAGGTTAGCGTTCTTTTTGGTCGCTATTAGTTGCTGAATCTGTTCTATTAGCTCATCTGTGAGTTTAAACGGAATCATTGGCTATCTTCTGCGTTAGCGTTATAAAATCGGCTACACTTAGCTGTTCTGGGCGCTGGTCAAAGATAATATCTTCTTTTAGATTATCAGAAAGGTTAAAAGTTTTAAGGCTATTACGAATGGTCTTTCGTCTTTGGTTAAAACTAGCTTTTACAATTTTAAAAAATAAATGTTCGTCACAAGGCAGCTTTAGGTTTTCTCTCCTGGTTAGGCGCAATACCCCGGATTGTACTTTTGGAGGTGGATTAAATACCTGTGGCGGCACCGTAAATAGGTATTCTGCTTCATAAAATGCCTGGACCAGCACAGAAAGGATTCCGTAGGTTTTGTTTCCGGGTTTTTCGCAAATACGTTGTGCCACTTCTTTCTGGAACATTCCAGAAAACTCTGGAACCTGTTGCCTCATTTCAAGCATTTTAAAAACTATCTGAGTAGAAATGTTGTAGGGAAAATTGCCTGTAATAGCAAATTGTTCTTCACCAAACAATTGCTGTAGATTGAACTTTAAAAAGTCCGCTTCTATAATGTTTAATCGGTTGTTTTTTTCGAATACTTTTGGATGTTCTAAACGAAAGCTATGATTAAGGTATACAATGGATTCCTCATCCAAATCCATGGCAACCAAATCTATATCTTTAAGCAGTAGATATTTAGTGAGAACTCCCATGCCTGGGCCAATCTCAATAACGTTGGTATAATCTTTTAGGGAAAGTGTGTCCGCAATTTGTTTGGCAATGTCTTCATCTATAAGAAAGTGCTGTCCTAAATGTTTTTTGGCCCTTACCGCAGCTTCATCTTGCCCATTTGTGAATTTCTTTGGTTTACCACTACCAAACTTCTTTTTATTTTTTTTGGACACTGAACGTTTTTTTGCAAGTTAATGTGAATTTCCGATATACAACCAGGCCTCAATACCAGATTCCAATTTTACTTTTTTCCGTTTGTATGCGCTGGTTTCGTATACATCAGCTTTTCTTAAATCCAATGTGGTTACTCTGTAGACTTTTCCTTCAACCTTGTTTTTAAAATCTTTGGTCTGCACTACCAATGAATATCTTTCGTATACTGCATTATCCAGTCGTTTAAATCCCAATAAAAAATCCGTTTTTCCATCCAGAACACGACCAAATATATATTTTTGTACCTGCAAATCTTGCAGTGTGCCATATGTAAAAAGGTAATCCAAAATACTATGGAATCTGTTGGCTAATGATTTCCAATTCTGTTCTGAAGGCTACAAATTTGTTAGAAAACAATTTCATAGCATCCCCTCTAAGCCTTTCGGCATCTTCTTTATAGTACAATTCCAGAGTCTGCCTATCCTTAGTTGTGTATTGAACAGAATATGTAATCCCTCCCATATCTTCTTCAATTAGGACCTTGGCCATTTTTGCATGAGAAAATTTGCCAGTGGCAAGCATATCTGGAACATGTTTGTCCCTCATCCATATGAGCCATTGATCATGGACGCTTTCGTCTATATTGATTGTGACGTTGTAAATGAGCATTAACGTTGGGTTTTATGGCTCAAATGTATAGAAGTTTAGTTTATTGCATCACCTCTAAGCCTTCTAAATTGTTTTCGTGCCTTTGGAAAGTAATAACTGTCCTGATAATTGTAAATAATTTTTTCATAGTGGGTTTTTGCTTTCTCCGGTTCATTTAAAATGTTTCGGTACAATTCTCCCAATGCAAAATGGGCATCATCTGCCAAAATACCATCAGCATAGAAACCCGTTATTTTTTTATAATTGAATTCTGCACTTTCATAGGCCTTTTGAGCCTCTAAAAGCTGCCCTTGTTTAAGTAGCGCTTCGTCCTCAATTTTTTCGCCTTTATGATTCTGTAGGATATCTTCCAAAGCCTCAATGGCCTGTTTGTTTTTATTCTGATATGCCAGAAGGTCCGCTCTTGCATATTTTTTGAGGGCAGTTTGTGTAGAATCCTCTAGAGAATTATCAGATATTAAAAGACTTAACTGCATGGCATCATTGGCGATAAGCTGAGAGGTAGAACCTCTTAGCACTTTTAACTGCGTTAGCGCCCAATCAAAATCACCTTTGTAAAAACTGGTCTGGGCTACTTTAAAACGCGCATCTTGACCTAAAACGTCGTTCTTTAAGCTCTTCTGGATCTGCGTGAAATAAATGAGAGCTTGATTAAATTTTTGGTCATATACCAGGATGTCACCTAAGGCCAATTTTACATAGGCAACCCCCATGCGCCCTAAAGGAAGTCTTAGGCTTTCTTTAAGCATGGCGATTGCAGGTGCAGGAGTTTCTTTTTTAAAAGTGAGGAAATTGGCGTAAGCAATTTGAAGTTGCAATGTGCGGCTTTGGTTTCCATATTCCCCAATCAGCATTTGAAATTTCTTTTCTACGGCATCCAATTTTTTTCCATTGGCATCTTCAAGCTCAATATCAATTAGATGAAGCTCGGCGTTCAGTTTGGAAACGGGGTCGTTGCTATTGTCCACAACGTATTCAAAAATGGTAGTGGCGTTTTTATAGTCCTTATCTTCCAAAGTGATCTGTCCAAGGTTTTCCATACGATCTAAGGAAGTTTGATCTGTTCTCTTGTATATGGCCTTTTCTTGGCTAAAAGCGTTGTTGTATTGTTTTTGTTGAATAAAGAGCCAGCTAAGCAGTTCGTTCCAAAGTGTGTTGGGATTTTTCTGAGCATTTTTGAGCAATACTTTTCTCAGCAAGATGTTATTGGGATTGGAAGGGTCTTCCGAAATAAAATCATCAACGTTTCGTAGGATATTGGATCGTGAGGTTCTTCCCTCATAAATCAAGTTTAAGTAGGACTGATACATTTTTTCAATATTGCCTTGTTCTCCATAGATTCGGGCCAATTGATAATCGTAGTTCAAATCTGGTTTAAGTGTCATAGCCCTTGTATAGGCCAAAAGAGCTTGATCCAACAGTGCATATTTTTGAAAACGGTAACCTACACTATATCCAAAATTTGGGTTTTCATCAATTTTTGCTATTGCACGATCATAGTAAATGGCCGCTTTTTCAGGTTGATCTTGCAAGGTGTAGTTATAACCCAATTCTATGAAAAAAGTGGGGAAAGCATGCGTATCTTCAATTTTTTTCAGCAAGAAACTTTCCGCATCGCCATAACGTTCCAATTGTTGATAACATGCGACTAAACCTTCTGAATAATCTGTACGCCTTGGGTTTTTCTTGACTAGCTTTTCATAGAAAACCAATGCTTTGTCATAGTCACCATCATTAAAATACTGTTTGGCCAAAAAATCTTCTTGTGACTGGACCGAAGAAAGAAAAAGGAAAGAAATAAGAAATAAAATGTACCGCAATAGCTCTTTTTATTTCAAATATAACGTAGAAAAACGCCTAAATCTGTTAAGTGATTCCAAATAAAAGGGGAAATCCTGCTAATCAATCATATTAAAACCACAATAAGGAACTAAAACTTCTGGAATTTTGATGCCATCTTTGGTTTGATAATTTTCCAATATTCCGGCCAAAACCCTGGGCAATGCCAAAGAACTGCCATTTAGGGTATGCGCCAGTTGACTTTTTCCATTCTCATCCTTAAATCGCAGTTTTAATCGATTGGCCTGAAAAGTTTCAAAATTGGATACCGAACTAATTTCCAACCATCTGTCTTGAGCCGTTGAAAAAACTTCAAAATCAAAGGTTAGGGCAGAGGTAAAACCTAAATCACCACCACAAAGACGCAGCACTCGGTAAGGTAATTTTAATTCTCTTAGAATGTTCTTAACATGTTCTACCATCCCATCCAAAGCTTCGTATGAAGTATTGGGGTGTTCTATACGAACAAGCTCAACTTTATCAAATTGGTGAAGCCTGTTTAACCCTCTTACATGGGCACCATAACTTCCCGCTTCTCTTCTAAAACATGGTGTATATCCAGTGTATTTAATAGGGAAGTTTTCTTGAGGAACAATGTCGTTCCTGTGCAAATTCGTAATGGGCACTTCGGCGGTTGGAATAAGATAAAGGTCATCTGCTTGAACATGGTACATTTGCCCTTCTTTATCGGGTAACTGCCCTGTGCCATAGCCAGAAGCTTCGTTTACCATATGCGGTGGTTGTACTTCTAAGTAACCTGCGTTGGTATTTTTGTCCAAGAAATAAGCAATCAGTGCACGTTGTAAACGCGCTCCTTTACCCTTGTATATTGGGAATCCTGCACCGGTGACTTTCACTCCCAATTCAAAATCAATGATATCATACTTTTTGGCCAGTTCCCAGTGGGGCAATGCATTTTCAAAAAGCACGGGAATGTCACCTTCACGGAAAATCTCCTCATTGTCCTCATCTGAATTTCCTGCTGGAACAGACTTATGGGGAATATTTGGAATTTGGTATAAATGCTCCTGTAAAGCCGCACTTGTTGCATTTAAATCTTCTCCCAATTGTTTGGAAGCTTCTTTAAGGCCAGCGGTTTGTTCCTTTAGCTCATTGGCCTCTTTTGCTTTTCCAGATTTAAAAAGCATTCCAATTTCTTTGGAAAGCCTGTTGGACTCAGCCAAAGTGCTATCTAATTCTGTTTGAATGGAGCGTCTTTTTTCATCTAAATCCAGTATAGCAGATAGAATGGGCTCTGCATCAAGATTTCGCTTTTTCAGCGCGGTGATGATACTTTCCTTGTTCTCTCGAATTGTCTGTAATTGAAGCATGGCCCTGTTTTGAACCGCAAATTTAAGTCAATCTAAGGAAGTTGACCAACAATTATTCTTTTTGTGATGGCCTTATCCACTCGTTATGAGAAAAATGTTTCCAAGGCACACTTGCCAGGTCTACATTTGGATCGATAAATTGATGGTAATTATTGTCATTCACTTTAACCCTGCCACTTACAAATACCTGAATGTCTTCACCTTTTTTTCTGTATTCTTCTTTTAAATGTTGAGCGAATTGCCAGATGAAATCAGGATAACAGGCCACCTTTCTTTTTTGTTTTTTGGTAAGGTATTCATCCAAATTAATATAACTGCCCTTGCCTGTTTCTTTGTTTAAAACCTTAAAGGTTATATTTCCTGTGCGACTGCGCAACATCATGCGCCAACTCATACGATGACCTTCTTCCGTCCATAACACATCATCTTTAAAGGTGTGATGTCTAAGAGGGAGAGCCAGCTGTACCAAAAAGTAAATGCTTAAGGCGCCCACCAATAAGCTTGCATTTTTTGGAAGGGTTGTTTCATTATCAATCGTTATAGTTTTTTCTTTTAAGAAGATATTTCTAATGGTCTGTGGTTCAAAAAAGAACACGGTAAAAGCCAATGATAGATAAGGGAAAATACCTATTTGAAAAACTACACTATTAAATAGATGGAAAAATATGGAGAATGCAAAAGCAATTTTTCTGGTAGGCTTCCATAGCAAGGCAGGAACAATCAATAAATCGAAAAGAATCCCAAAAACCGCTACTATTTTATGTATCCATTCTTGTTGCAGCAATTCTCCAATTAAGAAATAATCCTTTTTGGATTTCATCAATATTTCAATTATGCTAAAATCTAACCAATCTCCATACAATTTGGCTATGGAGGCATATGTATATACGATGAACAGTTGCAGGATAATGACCCAACGGACCCAATTGTACATTGTATTGGAACTAAATTTTGGGTTTAATTTGGTGTCTAATGAAAGGCTTCGGCCAGCAGGCAAAAAAGCCATAATGAAAGCCAGCAGCATTAGCAGATAATAATGGTTGTTGTATGAGGTTTTCTGCATTAAATAAACTCCGGTCCACATAAAGGCAAAGGCAAAGGCACTAAACCTATATTTATAGCCAAGAGCTATTAAAAGACCCAGTGTTCCCATAATTGCAAAATAGATATACATTCCGTTACCAGGGATTGGCTGTAGCCATTCAAACCCAATAAAAGAAAATGTGAACTTGGGCTCTATTAGCGTTCTGCGAACCCAGCCTGTCGCAATGGCCCCATAACATTCTGCACTTACCAGTAATCCATAGAACACTCTGAAAATTATCAGCTGCGAATTGTCTATTTTTTTAAAAAGAAATTGATTCAACATCTTATTTTGCAATTAAAGAGAGTGAATGGTTTCTATCCTTTTTTAACTGTTCTTTCAGTTCCTGAACCGAATCAAATTTGTGCTCATCCCTAATGCGATGTAAAATACTCACCTGAATTTTTTTGTCATAAAGATTTCCTTCAAATTCAAAAAAGTTGACCTCTATGCTCCTTTCTATTCCAGATACTGTTGGGTTAAAACCAATGTTCATCATTCCATGATATGCTGTATCATTCAGGAGGCTCTTGACCACATATACCCCATTTTTTGGAATTAGTTTGTAATCTTCCGCTATATGGAGGTTGGCCGTTGGAAACCCAAATTCTTTACCAAGACCTTTGCCTTTTTTAACGACTCCGGTAAGCATGTAAGCATAATTTAAATATGTGTTGGCGGTGGTAATATCACCATCTAAAAGAGCATTTCTGATTTTCGTGGAACTTACAGAGACTTCATCTATTTCTTGGGCAGGGATTTCTTCAACTTCAAAATCCAAGGTGTTTCCAAACGCAATCAAATCCTGAATGTTGGCATTACGATTTCTGCCAAACCTATGGTCATATCCGATTATAATTACTTTTGTTCTTAAATTATTTACAAGTATATCCCTAACAAATTCTGTTGCAGAAAGTCTTGAAAAGTCTTTTGTGAAGGGGTGGACAATGAGGTAATCTAGACCCAAAGAGTCAAGAATCTGTATTTTCTCTTCTAAGGTGTTCAATAGCTTAATGTCCGTATCTTTTTGTAAAACCATCCTAGGATGGGGGAAAAAAGTAAGCACGGTGGACTTCAAGCCTGTGTTTTTGGCACTATTTATGAGGCGTTCCAATATCTTGCGGTGACCAAGGTGCACTCCGTCAAAAGTGCCAATGGTAACAGCTGTGTGAAACGTAGTATCGGTAAACTGAGAAATGCCTTGGATTGTTTTCACTTAATAAAGAAAATAAAAAAGGCTTATTTTTGAATTTGACTTACGCCCCTTATGCATGAAAGCTAAATTACATCTTGTTTTTTCAATAACCATATTTTTTACCTGCTTTTGCGCATTTGGACAACAAGCATATTGGAAAACTATTCCCGTAAAATCGAGTTTTAAGAGTGCATCGCTCAAAGATATGGGTAAGGCCAATGCTGTTTTTTCTTTGGATAAAACCCTTTTTTCAAAAAAACTCAACTCCCTTTCCAATTCTAAAAACGGAAAACATCAAATCTATCTTCCAGACCATAAAGGGAATGTGGTAGCATTTAATATAGTAGAAACCTCGGTTCTTCATCCAGATCTAGCAAAGAAATATCCAAATATAAGGTCGTTTTCCGGTCATAGTTTGGATGGAAAGTATAAAGTGAAGCTTAGTAGTTCGCATAAAGGGCTTCAAAGTATGATGGTAAATTTAGAGGACAGAAAAACTGCATTTATGGAGCAGTTGTCCAACAAAAACAATTCATACGTTATTTATGAAAGAGGTGCAGGATCTTCTGGGAAAGATGGATTTACTTGTGATACTGAGAAATTGCAGCAAAGTGTCGAAAAAACAATTACCCCTTTGGTAGATGATCAAATGCTACGCAAGTTTAGAATAGCAGTTTCCACTACAGGAGAGTATACAGATTTTCATGGAGGAACGGTTGCCGATGCTCTAGCCGCCATAAATGCAACTCTAACAAGAGTTAATGAGGTTTTTGAAACTGATTTAGGAGTGACTTTGGAATTGATTCCCAATAATGATTTGGTAATATTTACAGATCCACTCACAGATCCGTACAATGGTAATTTAAATGGAGAAGTGCAGAATACACTTACCACAACGATTGGAGAAGAAAATTATGATGTAGGCCATCTTTTTAATAAGGTTGGTGAAGGTGAAGATAACGGTAATGCGGGTTTTATTGGCGCTGTATGTTCTGACAATAGAAAAGGAAGTGCATTCTCATCTGCTTTTAGTCCCCAAGGAGATGTTTTTGATTTGGATTTTGTTTCTCATGAATTAGGACATCAGTTTGGTGCCAACCATACATGGTCGTTTGAATCTGAAGGCACAGGCGTACAAGCAGAACCTGCAAGCGGTACAACAATTATGGGCTATGCCGGTATTGTTACAGGAAACAACGTAGCTCCTAACGGAGACGATTACTATCATTACAACAGTATCCTTCAAATTTCGAATTATTTGGAAAGTGTCTCTTGTGCACAGACTACCGTACTTACCAACAATCCTCCGGTCCTAACGCCAGTTGGTGATTTTATTATCCCAAAAAGTACTGCCTTTGTGCTTGAGGGAATTGCGACGGATGTTGATGTTGATGATGTTTTGACCTTCACATGGGAACAAATAGACAACGGAGTGGTAACTACAAGCACTTTTGGGCCAGAAAATCCAAGTGGGGCCAATTTTAGATCATTGCCCCCCACTACAAACCCGGCAAGATATTTTCCAAGATTGTCAAGAGTTGTTCAAGGAAATTTAACTCAGACCAATCCAGCTACAAATGATGCATGGGAAACTGTTTCGAGTATACAGCGTAACTTAAGTTTTGCATTTACCGTTAGGGACAATGCTGTTGGGGGAGGGCAGGTGGTTTCAGACTTGCTTGATGTGCAGGTAATCAGTTCTGCAGGGCCATTTTTGGTTACATCGCAAGCAGCAAATGAGATTTACGAAGGTGGTTCCGTTCAGGAAATAACCTGGGATGTTGCCAATACCAACATTTCGCCAATTAATGTCGGAACCGTTGATATTTTTCTTTCATTGGATGGGGGCATTAGCTTCCCCATTACCTTGGCAGAAGATGTTCTTAATGATGGAAGTGAGGAAATACTTGTTCCCGGAAACGCTACTGATATGGCTCGTATCATGGTCAAAGCAAGTGATAATGTCTTTTTTGCCGTTAATTCGGACAATTTTTCCATTCAAGAATCACAAGTTGTATTAAATCTTCAAAACTTATCTTTTGAAACCTGTCAGCCAGATGATATTATTGTTGATTTCACTTATCAAACCTTTTCAGGATTTAATGAAACCTCAACATTTTCTGCTGATTTGCCCATTGGCTTAAATGCTGCTTTTGTTCCCGCACTGGCAGATGCAAATGATACGGCCGTTGAACTAACTATTTCCAACACCAATGCTGTTGCTCCAGGAGTGTACCCAATAACCATTACATCTACTTCCGCTTCGGAGACAAAAATTGTTCCACTTTCCCTAGTGATAAAGGATACGAATTTTTCAAATGTGGTTCTGGTTTCTCCAGCAGATAGCCAAGCAAATGTATCTATAAGCACACAACTTAATTGGGAGGACAATCCCTTATATTCAGATTATGACATTGAAATTGCGACGGATATTGGTTTTGCCAATATTATAGAGTCTGCCACGGTACCTTTTAATTTATACCAATCAAATGGTTTGGCTGCTGAAACTGATTATTTTTGGAGGATAAGGCCTAAAAACAATTGTGGGACAGGGTCTTTTGGAACACCGTTTAGTTTTACTACCATACAAGTGGATTGTAAAAATATGGAACCGAATGACTTGCCGTTGGAGATTTCCAACGTAGGTACTCCAACAATATCAACTTCAGTGCAATTTTTTGAAGACCTGCCTATTTCAGATGTTAATGTGGGTCTAGAGTTTACCCACACCTATTTAGAAGACCTTAGAATAAGTTTGATTTCCCCTTCGGGCACAAGAGTTGTTCTAATTTCAAATACTTGTGGTGAACTAAATAATTTAAATGCAATTTTTGATGATGATGGAGCACCAATTGTTTGTTCAGGAAATCCTGCAATTTCTGGAACTGTAAGCCCTTTAGGTTCTTTAGCCTCTTTGAAAGGGGAATCTACACTTGGAGAATGGGTTTTGGAAATTCAAGATACTGCCAATGGAGATGGAGGTTCTTTGGTGGCATTCTCACTAGAGGTATGTGTTGAAGGAGCTTTTAGGCCAGATGAGGATGAAGACGGTGTTTTTGATGATGGTGATGACTTGTGTTTGGGCACCCCAAAAGGTGTTGAAGTGGATACAAGTGGTTGCCCGGTAAATAGGTTTCCTTCGGATAATTTTTTGGTACAAATAGAAAGTGAAGCATGCAGGAACAATAATGATGGTACGGTGTCCGTAACGGCTTCAGATACCTCAATAACGTATTCTGCCACCTTAGACGGTGAGGGAAATACCTTGAATATGGATTTTTCAGAAACGCATATTTTTCAAGGCTTGCAAGCCGGCAATTATTCTTTGTGCATAACAGGTACAAATGGCGCAATTACATATCAAGAAACGTGTTTTGCAATCGTAATTTCAGAACCAGAACTTTTAAGTGCTTCAGCGGTTGTTACTGCGAATGTGCTAGCACTTTCATTAAATGGTGGGGAATTCTACAATGTGGAATTAAATGGACTGGTGACACAAACTGTGGATTCTGAAATTCAACTCAACCTGAAAAATGGTCGCAATACGTTAAAAATTTCAACCAATTTGCCATGCCAAGGTACTTATGAGGATTCCTTCTTTATTTCGTCTAAACCCATAGTTTATCCTAATCCTGTTGGCGCAAGCACCAAGGTTTTTCTAAATGGGATTATTGGTGAAGTTGAGGTTCAAGTCTTCTCTGCTAATGGAAGATTAGTGCACCAGCAAGTAAAAGAGACAAATGGGAATGAACTCGAAATGGATTTTTCAACTTTGCCTACGGGAGCTTACTATATGAGCATTCAAAGTTTGGATATAAAGGAAGTGTTTAAATTGATAAAAGAATGAAGCATTTTTTTCTAAGCATACTGATTCTGATCCTGCTCTCTTCTTGTGGAGGGAATGATGATCCGCCACCTGCTCCAGTTGGTGCAAATCTGGTTTTTCCTTTAGAAAGTTCAGAATGTACAACAGGAGTCAGTATTAATGATACGCAAAGCCAGGTAACCTTTGAATGGCTAGCTTCTGCAAATACGGATAGTTACACTTTAAGTGCGGTAAATTTGGAGACAAATATGCCGCAAACAATTTCTACCGCAGCAACTTCTGCGAGTTTGCCCATTGGTAAAGGAACTCCGTATTCATGGTCCGTTACCTCGCGTAATTCTAGTTCTGATCAAATAGCCACTAGTGAAACATGGTTGTTTTATAATTCAGGTTCCCAGACAACATATGCGCCATTTCCTGCTCAATTGGTAAGTCCTTTATCTGGTTCGACGGTGCAAAAAAGCATTGCCAATGAAATTGCTTTATCATGGTCAGGAGCGGATGTCGATAGTGATATCAGCGGATTTGAAATTTTCTTTTCAGACCAAAACCCGCCAACATCTTCAGTAGGAAATACCACTTCTACCATAACGGAATTAGTGGTCAGTGTTGAGTCCAACACGATTTATTATTGGAAAGTTATTACTACCGATTTGGAGGGCAATACGTCTGATTCTGGCGTATTTGAATTTAAGATTTTATAGCTCTATGTGCCATTAAATTGGTTCATCGTATTCTTAACGCCCGAGAACACAAAAGAACGAATTAAATCTGCTGCTTTGCACAACCTTTCTGATAGATGTTTTGTTTCATCAGCATTCCACTTTCCTAGGACATAATCAACCTGCTTTCCTTTTCCAAATTCAGAACCAACGCCAAATCTAAAACGATTGTATTGCGATGTTTGCAAGGTATTTTGAATATCCTTCAGGCCATTATGTCCACCATCACTACCTTTGGTCTTTAGGCGGATGGTGCCAAAATCAAGATTGATGTCATCTGTTACAATCAGTACGTTTTCTAAAGGAATTTTTTCCTTTTCCATCCAATACTTAACTGCTTTACCGCTCAAGTTCATGTAAGTAGATGGTTTTAAACATAAAATACTCCTTCCCTTATGTTTAAAAGTGGCAACAGCACCCAGTTTTACGCTTTCAAAAGTAAAGTCTTCCTGCTCAGATAGAAAATCCAAGATTTTAAAACCAATATTGTGCCGTGTTTCTTCGTACTCGGATCCTATGTTTCCAAGGCCAACAACTAGGAATTTTTTCATGGTATCAGTTTCTTCCAATAACTGTTTTGGTATTCTAAAAAATGCCTTGAAAAGTTGAAACATTTGAAGATTTCCATTTATCCAAAAATACAAAAGCATCCCAAAACAAAAAGTCGGGATGCTTTTTTATATAGTAGTTATGTTAACTATTCAGTAGCTTCAGCTGCTGGTGCTTCTGCTCCGTCTGCGGATGCTTCTGCTCCTTCAGCGCCTTCTTCACCTTCAGTTTCTTCTTCATCTTCTTCATCTTCAACAGATACTCTAGAAGCTTTTACCTGTACCACTGCGGTACTATCTGGATGAAGAATGGAGTAATCATCATTTAAAAGTGTTTCCACTGGGATGGTACCACCAATTTTCAGCTTTGAAATATCAATAGTGATAAAATCAGGAAGCAAGTCCGGAAGTGCTTTAATAGAAAGTTTTCTTTTTCTGAAAAGCAAACGACCACCATTTCTAACACCTGGTGAATTTCCTTCTAAACGCACAGGAATATTCATTGTAACAGGTTTGTCACTGAACAATTGATAAAAATCTATGTGAAGAATTTTATCCGTTACAGGATGAAACTGGATGTCCTGTAATACAGCTTTCAACTTTTGGCCATCTTCCAACTCAATCACAGCAGTGTGCGCGTTAGGAGTATACACTAAATGTCTGAATGCTAGTTCATCAGCTGAAAAGTGTAATGGTTTATCCCCTCCGTACAGTACGCAAGGGACCTTTCCAGCATTACGTAGAGCTTTGGTAGATACCTTGCCCACGCTTTCTCTTTGAGATCCTTTGATAGTAATTGACTTCATTATATATATTAAAATTGATTTACATTAAAAATTTTGACGATATGGAAGTATTGTGGTGAACCCTGTGCATAACATCTGCAAAAAGATCCGCGCAACCCAATATCTTTATTTTTTTCTTATCGTGCTCGACAGGAATAGAATCGGTAACAATAAGTTCTAACAGCTTTGATTTTTCTATTTTCTCATACGCATTTCCAGACAACAATCCGTGTGTGGTAATAGCACGTACACTTTTTGCCCCTCGTTCCATCATAAGGTCGGCCGCTTTGGTCAATGTGCCAGCTGTATCTACCATATCATCCACCAAAACCACGTTTTTACCTGTTACTTCACCAATTAATTCCATGTGTGAAATTACATTGGCTTTGGCACGTTGCTTATAACAAATAACCACATCACACTCCAACGCTTTGGAGTAAGCATAGGCCCTTTTAGATCCACCCATGTCTGGCGAGGCAATACATAAGTTATCCAAATTAAGTCCCTTTAGATAGGGTAAAAACAAGGTTGACGCAAAAAGATGATCTACCGGTTTTTCAAAAAAACCTTGAATTTGATCAGCATGCAAGTCCATGGTAATAATGCGGGTAGCACCTGCGGTCTCCAACATTTTAGCCACCAACTTAGCAGCAATTGGAACCCTTGGTTTGTCTTTTCTATCTTGCCTGGCCCATCCAAAATAAGGCATTACCGCCGTAATATGCCTAGCGGATGCTCTTTTAGCAGCGTCGATCATTAACAACATTTCCATTAAATTTTCCGAACCAGGATTGGTAGAGCCAATAATAAAAATACGCGTCCCTCTGATGGACTCTTCAAATGAAGGTTGAAATTCACCATCGCTGTATCTAGAGAAAAGAACCTTACCTAAGTCTGCACCGTAGGAGGCTGCAATCTTCTCACCAAGCACGGTACTTTGGGTACAAGCAAAAATTTTAGGTTCGGGAACTTGATACGACATTGCAATCTGTTGTTAGCTAGCCTTTTAAAATAACTTTTTATAAAAGAGGTGCAAATTTATAAATTAATTCGGGTTGCTAAAGGATTAATGAAGGTATTTTTGGTGGTAAATGAAATTATTTTTTAGCTTTGCAGTCCTTTTAGAAAATTAATGCTCGAGTGGCGGAACTGGTAGACGCGCTGGATTCAAAATCCAGTTCCTTTGGAGTGTGGGTTCGATTCCCACCTCGAGTACTAAAAAGCTTAGATGAAAATCTAAGCTTTTTTTATGCTCAGGTACAACATTTTGCTGTTTTTTAGAGGGTCATTTGGAATTGTATATTTTGATGTCTTTTAATACCAAAATTTATTAAATAGTATAATAAGGCGTCCCTTAAAACCTTCCTTATATGGAGCTTTCCAAGAACTACGAATCAATTAATGGTTGGTGACAAAAGGTTATCGGCAAAAAGTGCTCGCCAAACTGATTTTCATCATTTTATCATAGCTTTTTCAATAGTATTTTCGATTAGTTATTCCCATATCACGGAAAACTTTATCCCATTCTTTCCAGTTCTCCCATTTGATATTATACGATGTCAAACCGGTTGCCTACCTAAAAGTCGGATTGTGCACTAAATAAACTACTATGAAATATAATACGATTATCATCGGGGGGATTGGCTGGATTGACTGCCAGAGCCACCCTATCAAAATTTGGTAAGAAAGTGCTTTTATTGGAACAGCACCACAAACCTGGGGGCTGTGCAACCACATTTAAACAAGGGGATTTCATTATAGAAGTCGGCTTGCACGAAATGAGAGGACGATATCTTGAGGTTTCAAGTTGAACTGGATGACAGCGGCTTTTCTAAAAGCTGAAGGCTAATAAAAATTAATGATAAGGGCATTGTATATGGACCTATGGTTTATGTCTAAAAAAGTAGAAAAGTGTGGTAGTGCAACAATGTATATGGAATCACTGTTCCCATTTGGTGGCAACGCTTGATGTTCTTACAGTTATCCGTAATTAATAATATATTTTATGTATTCAAATAAGCATATAGCCAAAATTGTCGGGACATTATTTATAACTGCTACTATTACTTCTTCACTGAGCATCTGGATTACAGAACCCGCTCTTGAAGCAACTAATTTTCTTAAAGCATTTTCTGAATATTCAAATCAAATTGTAGCAGCTATGCTTCTCATGCTTATAGATGCTATTTCAGTTGTATTTATCGCGATATTGTTATTCCCTATTCTTAAAAAGAATAGTGAAAGGTTGGCACTGGGTTATGTTGGAATGCGAATTATGGAAGGTATTCTATTCGCTGCTTATGTTGTGATATTGTTAACTGTTTTGTCTATAAGCAAGGAATATTCATCCAGTAACGTTCAGGATGCTAGTAACTTCAAACTCATAGGTCGATCCTTATTGATTTTAGCGGAATGGGCATTCGACATAGGACTCGGAATTGTATTTACTATTTCCGCCCTGATATTGAATTACATATTATTCCGATTTGCACTCGTCCCTAGATGGTTGTCCGTTTGGGGCTTTCTCGGTGCACTGGTAACGATGACCATAGTGCTATTGAAATTTTATGACATTCAAGTAACTGAAGCCCTGGATTTTATAATAGGAATACAAGAAATGGTGTTTGCCATATGGCTCATTGTAAAGGGCTTAACATATGAATCGCCAAAACAAACAGACAATAATGTGTAACAGATCATAGCTGCCTTTCGGCAAGCTACTTTTGTTATAATCACCAATGGGCCTTACATTAAAAAACAGACTATTATAAAGATCATGCGTATATGGAAACGTGCTCACAAACGAATACCAAGTCATTTCAAAAAACGAAATCAGAAAAATATAGGATATCATATTGATTTAAAAAGTGTAAGCATCGACAAATACAAAGAGGTTTTGAAATCTGCCAACTTGATTCCAAGTAGAATGATTTTGAAAGAGAACACCAGCAACAATCTTGATATAATTAAAAGCCATAATATTGAAGATGTTGAGGTATTGCAAAAAACCTTAAGGGATAAAAATAAGCTTCAAGAACTTTCAAAAAAATTCGGTATATCGGTAAGGTTTTTAGAAGTATTGAGAGTAGCAATAAATGGGCATCTACAGAAACCTAATAGAATAAAAGATTTTTCTTGTATTGATGAGGCCATTGTACTGGGACTTGAAAAATTGGGATTAAAAAATACAATGAAACTGTATGGAGAAGTATTGACCAAAGAAAAAAGAAATGAGCTTTCAAATATAACATGAGTTGAAAGATTTTATGTTTTAAAGTTTGGGGCCATTATATTAACTCGTCACAGAAGGATATTAAAATGAATGAATCTTATCACCCTTTTAAGTCAGAAAAAGCAAAAGAAAAATATCTTGCTTTCAATGATAAACATGCTAAACTTTGGCCTGTTCCTTCAAAGAATAAATGTATTGAAACCTCTAATGGAAAAACTTTTGTTAGAATAAGTGGTGCAGAAGATAAACCACCTTTAATTCTTTTACCCGGGGACACTGAAAATTCATTGTCTTGGATGCCCCAGATAAAGGATTTTTCAGAACACTATCAAACATATGCGTTAGACAATATCTATGACAATGGGCGAAGTATATATTACCGACCTTTGAAAAAGCCCAGAGATTTTGTTCACTGGTTAAATGAAGTGTTTGATGCATTGAATCTGAAAAACAATATTAATCTTTTAGGATTTTCATATGGTGGGTGGATTACGAGTATTTATACGCTGGCTCATCCAGAAAGGCTCAATAAAACCATACTTATCTCTCCTTCTTCAACAGTATTTCAACCAAGAATACGTTACTTGATACCTGCAATATTCGTACATTTTTTTCCATTTCATTTCTTTGTAAAAAAACTAGTCTATTGGGAAAGAAAATGTTTGGTAAAACAAGGAGAGTTAGGTCGGGCTATTGCAGACCAAATGACTGAAGATATCGTATTGGCCGGGAGATGTTTCAAAAAAGGAAAATTTATCGATCCGACCGTTTTAAGTGACCATGATTTACAAAATCTTAAAGTTCCTATAATGTACCTTATTGGGGAAAAAGAAGTTTTATACCCTGCTGATAAAGTTGTGAAGCGCCTTAATGATATTGCACCACAGATAAAAACAATAATTGTTCCCGATGCCAGCCACGATATAACGCATTCCCGTGCAGAGTTGGTCAATAGAAAGGTTCTTGATTTTTTACAAGAGCAATAATGTTTACCAACACACCAACATACAACAACATAGCCCATGAAAAAACTTGATCCAGTTCTTTAAAGCTAATTATTATTTACTTTTTTACTCGAGTCAGAGAGTAAGATGCATCCTACACAAAACATTGTATACCATTAGCTTACAGTGCCTTATATGACAAAAATCATTTCATAAACTTATACACGATAGTAATTTGCTTTCAAAATCATATCCATATCATGAAAGCAACATTTTTATCTATCTGCCTCATGTTACTATTCAGTTTCTCTTACGGACAAGCAGATAATCAATCAACCAAAAATACTACCGTAGGTTTTGAACTAGATGCAGTGCCCTATATCTTCAAAGGATATTATGGTTCGGTCTGGGTTGGTCACAATCATTTGAGATATAGAGCAGTCATTACAAAAATAGAAACACCTGACTTTGTTTTAGAAGATGGTTTTACCAACAATGAAATGAAAGTTTATGCGGCCATTGTGGATTACTTTTTTAAACCTGACTTTGAAGGTTGGTGGATAGGTCCAGGTCTAGAGTATTGGGACGCTACGATACAGACCGATGCTAAATTGGAAACTGCAGAATACAATAATATAATATTTACTCTTGGCGGAGGATATGTCTGGAAGTTCTATAAGAATTTCTATTTGAACCCGTGGGTAGCTGGGCATTTAAGAATAGGCGGGGATAAAGACGTCATGGTAGACCAAAGTACATTTGAAACAAAACTAATAATTCCTGAAATATCTGTAAAGCTTGGCTGGCATTTCTAAAGATAAACTGTAAATCATGAAAACCGCATTAATCATTATTGGAGTAATTTTAGCTTTAATCACCTCTTAACGTATTTAAATATATGGTTATCAATTAGTTAATATGTTATTGCGTATTGAGTTGGATTCAAAATCCAGTTCCTTTGAAGTGTGGGTTCGATTGCCACCTCGAGTACTAAAAAGCTTAGATGAAAATCTAAGCTTTTTTTAGTTGGTTGAACCTTTAAATGTAAAATTTAAGGGCCTATGACAACCTAATTCTCCCATAGATTCTCACTCAACTTATTACCTCATTTTTTTGTTTTAATGATTTTATATAAATCCTAGCCGTACAAAATCATTTTTCCATCGTAATTACCTTATAATCAATGTAGTTTGAAACTCTGATTTATCTTGTTTTGACCTGATTACGGCGGGTGTGAATTGTAAATTGCTAAGGATTCTATAAATCTTTCATCCATTATCCGACGTTTCACAACAAATGATCGTTGAAATACAACATATTTTCCCTTTAGTCGATGGTAGTAGATATGTTTGAATATTCTTACATATTAAGAACAACCTCATTTTTTTGACTATGAACACACTTCTAACCCACCAAAAAAAAGGAAAACTTCTCTTATTTTTTGTGTTTTTGCTAACCTCATTTCAATTGAGTTATGCTCAGAATTGTTCTGTCAATGCAGGAATACCGGAAACGATATGTGAGAATGATGGAACATTTACTTTATCAGGATCATCTTCTGGTCTTGTTCAAAGTGGTCCAACTTGGTCCCAAGTGGGAGGGCCATCCGTAATCATTAACGATACATCCAACCTCAATACGGGCATAACCGGATTGGTAGGTGGAAATACGTATACATTTAGACTTAGTGCTACATGTACTGATGGAACTTCACAGTTTCAGGATGTTGATATTACCGTTGAACCAATTACAATTTCAAATGCAGGAAGTGATATAGCATCTTGCCCAGACAATACAGGTGCAATTACAACGAATGCCAATACTCCACTCAATGCTGGGGAAACTGGGCAATGGAGTGTTGTAGGCAGCAATGATGCAGGTGTAATTATTAATTCGCCAACTTCTCCTACCACCAGTTTAACTCTACCAGAAACCAATGCGGGCAGTACCACTTTGCAGTGGACAATTACAGGAGCTGACTATGCACCTGGACAATTTTGTGAGTCATCTTCTACTATTACAGTTACAAATTATGGCGGTGTTCCTGCAGTTAGTGCTGGAGGTGATCAAAACTTGGATAATTGTTATGCAGTTACCCAATCCACGACCATGAGCGGTAGTTTTGGAGGTAATAATATTAACGGGCAAGTTGGAATTTGGTCTTTTGTTAGTGGCCCAAGTACTCCGAGCTTTTCAAATGCAAACGCTAACAACACTAATGTTTCTGGACTTATTGAAGGGGTCTATGTCTTTAGATGGTCAGTAAGTGGGCCCTGTGCAAGCGGAGAGGATACAATGACAATTACTGTTGCAGAAGCTACGCAAGACATTTCTCCTGCCTCAATACAAGATAACAATATACGTTTTTGCGATGCTGGTATTACCACTGTTACCCTTGCGGGTTCGCAACCATTGTTCACTGGAGAGACAGTTACATGGACTCAGACAGGTGGGCCTCTGGCGGGAATTAATATATTAAACCCTAACTCCAGCACTACACAGATTAGCGGTTTAGATGGAAGTAGTACCTATGAGTTTACCTATACCATAACAAATGCTGCCACCTTATGTGATGATTCGGCTACAGCTACTGTTCGTTATTCTACAAACCCTGTTTCAATTTCTGCAAATCCGGCTGGAGGTGGCGCTGATATCGTTGCAATCTGCGGGGTTACAAGTGTGGATATTCCTTTTTCAACTACTGGAAATGGGACCAATACCTATAGTATTATTAATGGCCCAAGTGGATCTACTTTAGTAGATGCAAGTACATTTACAAACACGGGGAGTACACCATTAAATATAGATTTTGATGTTGAAGGAACCTATACCATACTACTTAGAAGAACCTTAAGTGGAACAATACAAACTGGTTGTGATGTAGCTACAGATGCTATTAATGTAACCATAGCTTTAGCACCTACCGCTTCCAATGCGGGAACAGACCAAACCTTAGCTTGTAATATAACGGATACGGATATCACAGGAAATGTTGTTACAATAGGAAACTCACTATGGTCCCAGATTAGTGGTCCAAATAGCGCTACAATAGGAAGTCCATACGCAAGAACAACAAATGTTTCTAATTTAATCGCAGGAACTTATGTTTTCCAATATGGAATATCTGGCGGTAATGCTTGTGCACCATCCGCAGAGGATACCGTGGAAATTACAGTATCGTCAAATGTAGCGGTTGCAACTGCCGCTGGAACAGACCAAACTATTTGCTTTGGTGCTCCAACACAATTGGATGGTAATGCCCCACCAACTTCAAACTTGGTAGGAACATGGACGGTGGATACTGCACCTGTAGGAGCAACTATTGTTTTTGATGATGAGAACGACCCTAAAACTTTGGTATCCGGATTGGATGATCCAAATGAAACATATATTTTCTTATGGACAATTGCAAACCCAAATGATATCACCTGTCCAACACCTGGAACCGATACTGTTACCATAAATACAAGTGCAACACAAGGACCAACTTTAGCAGATGCAGGACCAGATCAATGTTTAGGAGTAGGATCTACTTCGGTAACCCTAGCTGGAAATCAACCTGCAGGTGATGAAACCGGAACATGGACAGCTGTTCCTGCTGTTGGAATAGCATTTGATAATCCAAATCAGTTCGATACTGATGCAACTATTACTATTGAACAAAGCTATATACTTACTTGGACTCTGGAGAAGACCGCTCCTGGTTGCCAGGCCACTACGGATGATGTAGAGATTACCATTGGGGCTAATGCAGTCTCAAATGCAGGATTGGACCAAACGGCATGTCAATCTATATTTACTATGGATGCAACAGCGTCTGTGGGAAATAGCGGAATCTGGACGCAAGTATCTGGGCCTGGAGGATTTTCAATTGATGACGAAACCAGTCCTACGGCTCAAATTACATTTTCTTTTTCAGGACAATATATTTTTGAATGGACAGCCAATAATGGTTCCTGTTCCACTGATACTGACCAAGTAACTCTGAATGTTGGTATTCCACCTACAACCGCTGCGGTGACCACACCTATAGAGACAATATGTTCTTCAACAACAATAACATTAGATGGTAATCCATTTGATAGCAACATTGAAACGGGATATTGGACCTTACTTTCTGGAGCGCCCAATACGCCAACATTTTCTGATGTCAATGACCCAAATGCAATGATTACTGGTATGGTTTCCGGAACCTATACATTTCGTTGGACCATAGCCGGAGACAGTAATTGCCCGACCACTTTTGCCGATAAAACCGTTAATGTCTTTGTTCCTGCCGATGCTGGACCGGATTTAGACTTTTGTCAAGTAGAAAACTTTCTTCTAGAAGCAACTTTTGGTTCTACCGGTACTTGGGTGCAGACATTTGGACCAGGAGTAGGCGTAATTCCAGGAACGCCGGCAACTATAACACAAAACCCATCTGATAGCAATGTTGCAGAAGTAAGTAATATAGAATTAGGAAGGGTATACAGATTTCAATTCACAACAAACTATCCAGGAGCTACTGGCTGTGGCAATACATCAGACGAAGTACAGGTGGAATCAAGCGGACTGCCAACCATCCTTCCAGATGCAGGCCCAGATCAACTTTTGTGCCTTGGTGATTTAGTCGTGCCAAATCAAACCACATTGGCAGGAAATACCCCGCCAGATGATGTGGATATAGCTCGATGGAGTTTTTTGGAAGAGCCGGCGGGAAGTGTGGCGGTCATTACTAATGATCAAAATGAAAATTCTACTATAACCGGACTAAGTGTTGCCGGCTCCTACATTTTGGAGTGGAATTTCCAATCAGGAAACTGCTCTAATACCGCAGATATTATTAGGATTCAGGTTTTTGATGCTCCTTCAATTGCAAATGCTGGGCCAGATCAAGCCACAGCATGCCAATCAGAGGTGCAACTTAATGCCGATGTTCCAACATCAGGTACAGGAACATGGACCTTTACAACGGACCCTTCGGGAGGTGCAGCGGTAATTGATAATCCTAATTCCCCAACATCAACACTATCAAATATTACTGCAACAGGAACATATGTGTTAACATGGACAGTTGCACACAATGGTATTACGTTTGTAGATAGTCCATCTGCCTGCGACCCGAGTTCAGATACTGTGAATATAACTTTCCCGGCGGATGCACCATCAACCGCGGATGCAGGACCTGATCAAGAATTTTGTGCTGTCACACAGACGAACATGGCAGCTGCGGCTATTTTAGTGGGCACAGGAACTTGGACCCAAACAGCTGGTCCAGGGTTTGGAGGAACCCCGGGAACTCCTGCCAATATCGTGGCACCGAATAGCGAAACTACATTGATTGATACACTAGAGCCAGGCACTTATGAATTTACTTGGACTGTAGTTAATGGAGGCTGTACGTTTACAGATACAATGGAAGTAATAATTTATGCTGACCCAATTAGCACAGATGCAGGAGTAGATCAATCTTTGAATCAATTTTCAACCGTTACTTTGGCCGCCGATCCAGCATTGGCAGGAACAGGTACATGGACACAGATTTCTGGACCAACCACTGCAGGTTTTGTAAATGAAAATGACCCCAATACGGAAGTTTTTGGGGCAAATTCAGGTGTTTATGTTTTTCAATGGACGGTTTCAAATGGTACATGTACTCCAGTATCGGATACTGTTCAAATCTCATTGATTGGGATTGATTTAGAACTTACAAAATCAGTTTTACCTGTATCTGCCAATCCGGGAGATACGGTAACGTTTACAATAGATGTGTTCAATAATGATGCATCTACAGCTTCTGATGCATCTGGGGTCACCGTTAGGGATGTTATCCCTTCGGGATATGCCTTGGTGCCTGGTACGGTCAGTAATAGTGGTGTATACAATATTGGCGATTTATCCATCACCTGGTCTAACCTTTCTATTTTAAATGGAGCTACAACGAGTTTAACTTTTGATGCAACTGTTAATTCTTCAGGAGATTATGTAAATACAGCTGAAATTACTGCCAATGATACTTTTGATATAGATTCTACGGTAAACAATGGTCTTGCTGGCGAAGATGATCAAGACAGTGCAGAAGTAACCATAACTTCTGCGGATTTAAGTCTTTCAAAAGATATTAGCGCAGCGTCAAGCTTAACACCAAATGTTGGTGATACAGTAGTTTTTGAACTGACAATTACGAATGCAGGTCCCGATACTGCAACAAATATTACCCTTGAGGATGCAGTACCGTCTGGATTTAACATAGGCACCATTAACAACGGTGGAGTCAATTCTGGAGGAACGATTAATTGGAACATAGCTTCATTGGCTGTAGGAACGACTACGGTATCTTATGAAGTAACAGTGAATGCACCTACTGGCGCTTCCAATGAGTACGTAAATACTGCTGAGATTACCGCAGCGGATCAATTTGATCCGAATAGTACGCCAAGTAATGATGATGGAGATCAAAGTGAGGATGACGAAGACTCAGTATCCCTAACTGTCTCAGAAGAAGCTGATCTAAGTATTGCCAAAAGCATAATTGTTGGATCAACAACTCCAAATGTTGGAGATACCATCACCTTTGAACTTATACTTTCCAATACTGGACCAAACAATGCCACAGGTGTTGCCGTGGAAGATGTGCTTCCAATAGGATTCACACTTGGTGCGGTAAATGGTGGAGGTGCAGCACTTGGAAATATGGCCAGTTGGACCGGATTGTTTGTTCCTTCTGGTGGAAATATTGCATTGACCTATCAAGCTTCTGTGAATACTCCAACAGGTGCGCCGGGAGAGTACACCAATAGCGCACAAATTACGGCGAGCAATCAATTTGATCCCGATAGTGATCCTACAGTCGGATCTGGAGCAGATGATTTGGGTGATACCATTGCTGACGATGATGAAACAGGTTTAACCATAACCCCTCAAGTCGCTAATCTTTCAATGGATAAATCCGTAAGTGACTCAACGCCGGATATTGGCGATACAATAACATTTACAGTTCAAGTGGATAATGCTGGACCTAGTATTGCAACCAACGTAACTATTGAAGATCAGGTTCCGTCTGGTTATGCCATTGTAGGTGGTTCAGTATCCGATGGAGGAATATTTAATTTAGGGGGTTCAGAGGTTATTTGGACATTGACAAATATACCTTTGACAGGTGCAACCCTTACCTATCAAGCAACAGTAAATCCACCTACCGGGACACTTGGAGAATATGAAAATATAGTACAAGTTACCGCTGCGGATCAATATGATCCAAATAGCACACCAAATAATGATACCGGTACGCAAAGCGAAGATGATGAAGATGCACAAACAGTTGTCCCAACTGCTGCAGATTTAAGTCTAGTAAAAGATATAAGTGTGGCGTCAAGTGCAACATCTAATGTTGGTGACACTGTAATTTTTGAGTTGACTATCACTAATGCAGGTCCGGATACCGCAACAAATATTGTTTTGGAAGATATTGTTCCTTCTGGGTATACTCTGGGTACAATCAATAATGGAGGATCTGCAATTGCCGGTACTTTCTTAACATGGAATATTGCTTCATTGGCAGTAGGGGCAACAACCGTTTCATATGAAGTGACGGTAAATGCACCAACAGGAACTACCGATGAATACCTAAATACAGCTGAAATTGCTGCTGTAGATCAATTTGATCCGGACAGTGACGCAGGAAATGATGACGGTGATCAAGACGAGGATGATGAAGACTTTTTTGTGGTAACGCCTCAAGTAGTTGATTTGGAATTGGAAATATTGGCAAGTAACACAACACCAGATGTTGGCGATGTGGTCACCTTTACAATTAATTTGAGCAATCTGGGAGATGTGGCAGCCTCTGGAGTTTCTATTGAAAATCTTGTTCCCCCCGGATACGGAAGCATTTCTGGAATAAGCAATGGAGGGACTTTTAGTTTTGTTTCCGATATAATCACTTGGACAGGTCTTGCCGTTCCTTTGGGAACAAACACAACGGTGCTGACCTTTAATGCTACTGTATTGACACCAACAGGGGCAGTAGGGGAATTTACCCATATTGCTGAGGTAACAGCAAGCGATCAATATGATGTTGATAGCACTCCAAATAATGATACGGGAAGTCAGAGCGAAGATGATGAAGATGCGGTTACTGCGGCCCCAGTGCAGGCAGACCTTTCCTTAACCAAAATTGTAGTAGATAATGACCTAACTCCTAACGTGGGCGATGAAATAAGTTTTGAGATAACCGTTTCAAACATTGGACCAGCAGATGCTACCAATGTAGTTGTAACAGATCAATTACCTACTGGTTTTGATTATGTTTTATATAGCGCTACGGCAGGAATTTATAATGATACAACAGGGGAGTGGCAAGTAGGAACAGTGGCTGGTGGAACATCGGAAACTATTATTATTGATGTTTTAGTAAATGCTTCAGGAAACTATACCAATACTGCCCAGATAACAGCTTCGGATGCTTTTGATATTGATTCTACTCCAAGTAATGGAGTTTTAGCGGAAGATGATCAAGATGATGTAACGATTACTCCAACAGCTTTAATAGATCTTTCTTTAACGAAAGATGTGGACAATTCCAATCCAGATGTAAATTCCAATGTGGTATTTACATTAACGGTTGCCAACTCGGGACCTAGTGATGCTACATCTGTTGAAGTAACAGACTTGCTTCCATCAGGATTTGCCTATGTGTTGGATGATGGTGGTGGAGATTATACCAGTGGTACTGGTGTATGGGATGTAGGATCTTTGATAAGCGGAGCTACAGAAACATTAAATATTACGGCAACTGTAAATGTTACCGGTAATTATACCAATGTTGCGGAAGTAACCGCGCATGACCAAGCAGACAGTGATTCTACACCAAACAATGGAGTTGCTGGAGAAGATGACCAGGACGATGCTGTAGTTAATGCTAGACCTTTGGTCGATATTTCGGTTACAAAAACAGCTGATGACCTTACTCCAAATGTGGGCGACCAAATAGTATTTACAGTTTCTGTGCTTAATGATGGCCCAAATGATGCTACCAATGTTGTAGTCACAGATTTCTTGGAATCTGGTTATGAGTTTGTAAGTGCTGTTCCATCCAATGGAGTTTACGAACCCCTAAATGGATCTTGGACAATTGGCAATTTGGCCAATGGAGCCTCAGAAACTATAGTTATTACGGCAAATGTACTTCCCAATGGAGACTACACCAATATAGCTGAGCTAACTGATCTAACAGAGACGGATATCGATTCCGAACCTGCAAACAATGATGATACAGAAGATGATCAACAGACAATAGAACCGATTCCCGTATTGGTTTCGGATTTAGTTTTACGTAAATCGGTTGATGTTCTAAGTCCGTTAGTGGGTGAAGAGGTGATTTTTAATATTAGTATTACCAACAATGGACCTAGTGATGTTACGGGGGTTGAAGTGCTGGATTTGTTACCATCAGGATATACCTATGTTTCCAACAATAGAACCGCAGGAGTTTACATTCCTGCAACAGGTATTTGGGAACTTAATGGTGTTATTCCAAATGGAACTACGGAAACTTTAAATATTGTAGCGACGGTAAATCCTACTGGAGATTATTTCAACGTTACCGAAGTTTTTTCTTCAAGTAATTTGGACCCTAATTCCATTCCTAATAACAACAATATATTTGAGAACGATCAAGACAGCGCAGGAACAACACCAATTCCAGCAGCAGATTTAGCACTGGATAAAACAGTTGACAATGAATTTCCTGATGTTGGTTCAAACGTGACTTTTTCAGTGACCATAACCAATGAAGGGCCGAGCGATGCTACAGGTGTGGTGGTTTCTGACGTTTTGCCATCAGGATACACCTATATTTCTGATGATTCGGGGGGGACATACAGTTCAGCTAGCGGGCTTTGGAATGTTGGTTCAGTAACAGGTGGAAATAGCGCAGTGTTAAACGTAACAGCGCAAGTGAATGCTACAGGAAATTATGTGAATAGTGCTGAAGTTATTACATCTATACAATTAGACCCTGATTCTACGCCAGGAAATAATGTTCTAATTGAAGATGATCAAGATGAACAATCTACTTCGCCAAGAGCAGTAACAGATATATCGGTTACTAAAACTGCGGATAACCTTAGTCCCTTGGTAGGTGACCAAATAGTCTTTACCGTAACGGTGAATAATTCTGGCCCTAACGATGCTTCAGGATTGGTTATTGAAGATGCCTTGGCATCTGGTTATAGTTTTGTGTCCGCAACTACATCTTCTGGTATCTATGATGGAATAACTGGGGGATGGGCATTGGCGACCATTGCCAACGGAGCTTCAGAAACCTTGCAGATCACCGCTTTGGTTTTGTCAAGCGGAGATTATAGAAACACGGCGGAGCTTATTGCTTTGGACACTTTTGATCCTGATTCAACTCCTGATAACAAATTAAATTCAGAAGACGATCAAGATACTGTTGTTCCAGTTCCAGATGGACTAGCAGATTTATCATTGACCAAAACTGTGAACAATGGAACACCAAATGTTGGTGATGTGGTTGAGTTCACCCTAAACGTTAATAACAATGGGTCAAGTGATGCAACAGGAGTAGTGATTACTGATTTACTGCCATCTGGTTATACGTATCAATCTCACATAACCACTGCGGGAATCTATGATTTCAATGCAGGAATATGGAATATCAACGGTACAATCCTAAATCAAAGTACAGAAACATTGGTGGTGTTGGCCACGGTAAATACGCCATCAGGAACTATTGATGAGTATTTGAATGTTGCAATAATATCCGCAAGTGATTTATCAGATCCAGATAGTAACCCAAATCAAGGGATTGATGTGGATGACCTTTCAGATGGCCTGGATGATGATGATGAAGCCATTGCATTTGTAACTCCGCAAACTACGGATATTGCTGTTACAAAAACGGTAGACAATAATTCCCCTAATATTGGAGATCAGGTTGTGTTCACTATCACAGTGACCAATCAAGGCAGTGTTGCTGCAACCAATATTGGTATTGAAGAGCAATTGCCTTCTGGTTTCAGATTGATTACTACTCAAGCCTCAGTAGGTGCTTATGATGAAATTTCAGGTTTTTGGGAAATAGAGAATTTAGATATTCTGGGAACGTCCAGTCTGCAACTTACGGTCGAAGTTTTGGATATCAATGATTATGTAAACACGGCGAGCTTGGCCTTTGTTGATCAACTGGATGTAAATACTGCTAATGATTCTGACCAAGCATCTGTTGAGCCTTCCTGTTTAACTATTTATAACGAGTTTTCACCAAATGGAGATGGTGTCAATGAGTTCTTTAAAATTGACTGTATTTCTAGATACCCAAACAATGTGCTACAGGTGTACAACCGATGGGGAAACATTGTATATGAGCAGCGCTCCTACAATAATGATTGGGACGGGACCTCTACTGGTCGCGCAACAGTGCAGAAAGGAGATTTATTGCCAGTAGGTACATATTACTACGTATTGGATCTTGGAGATGGCTCAGAGCCAAGAACGGATTGGTTATACATAAATCGATAGTAAAATGGGTATTAGAAAAGTCAAAAAAATACAACAAATGAAGAAGCAATTACGATATGCCTGTTTAATTACCTTGCTGTTGGGAACCTTTATGGCTTCAGCGCAGCAAGACCCACAGTTTACACAGTATATGTACAATACTTTAAGTGTAAACCCGGCTTATGCAGGTTCTCGTGGACATCTTACAGCACTGTTGATGCATCGCTCGCAATGGGTGGGGGTCAATGGAGCACCTACAACCCAGGTTTTGGCTGTTGATGGTCCAATGGGGAATAATGTAGGATTAGGATTGGTACTCTCCCATGATGCATTGGGGCCTTCTTCTGAGGCTTTTGTGGATGCCAATTTTTCCTATACCGTACAACTGGATGACTCGGATAAGAAACTGTCATTTGGTCTTAAAGGAGGAGGGAGACTATTTAATGTCGATTTTTCCAAAGGGTTGGTAGAAAACCCAGATGTAGCCTTTCAGAATAATATTGAAAATAAATTTTTTCCAACCATTGGTGCAGGTATTTATTACCATACAGCAAAAAGTTATCTAGGACTTGCGGTGCCCAATTTTTTCTCAGAGGATCATTATGATGGGCAAGAACAGGAAATTGCTGCAGAAAGGCTGCATTATTTTTTAATTGGGGGAAAGATTATTGATTTAACCCCAGATATTAAATTTAAACCCGCCTTTTTTGTAAAATGGGTTCCCGGGGCACCGGTTATTGCAGATATTTCTGCGAACGTTATGCTCATGGAAACTTTTACCGCAGGTCTGGCTTACCGTTGGGACGATTCCTTTTCCACTCTTTTGGGACTTCAAATATCACCTGATTTAAGTGTGGGGTATGCTTACGATTTAACTACATCGGATTTGAGAAGTTATACCAGTGGAACACATGAAATATTCTTACGATACGAGTTTAAAACCGTGGAAAAAAGACTTAAATCCCCAAGATTTTACTAAGATGAAAACTATAAAAACCAACATAGTCATACTTTTTTCACTTATGGGGTGCATTGTGCAAGCCCAGTTAAAGTACAATGACGCCGATGCAAATTTTGATAATTTACTGTATGTAAGGGCAGCAAATCAATATGAAAGTATTGTCCAAAAAGGAGACGATTCCCAACATGTTTTACAGCGTTTGGGAGATGCCTATTTTTTCAATACAGATATGGAAAATGCGGCTAAATGGTATGGTGTTTTGTTTTCTAAATATGAGAATGTACTTAAGCCAGAGCATGTCTTTAGGTATGTTCATGCACTAAAGGGAATAGGTAATTATAAATTGGCCAAGGCCATTATGAAGATTTATACCAAAAAATTGGATGCATCGGATTTTGAAGTAGACCAATTAAAGAACAATGATGAAGCTTTGGACGAATTGTTGAACAGACAGCCTCAATTCTATATTTCAAATCTCGCCATTAACACCCCTGTTGCTGATTTTGGAACTACCTATTATAAGGACAAAATTGTGTTCTCCTCAAGTAGGGATTCACTAAGATTTGAGACAAGGGTATATGAATGGAACAAACAACCTTATTTGGATTTCTTTATGGCGGACACCAATAACCTTGGGTCTGATTTGGCAGAGGTGGTTCAATTTTCAGAAATACTGAATACCAGATATCATGAAGCGGTAGCAACCTTTATTCCGGAAGGTAATGTAATGTATTTTACAAGAAACAATTACTCAAACCAAACCTTGGGGAGAGACGGAGAAGGTACCAACCATTTAAAAATGTATACTTCCCAGCTTCAAGGAGGAGAATGGACAGCTGCAACCGAGGTTTCATTCAATAGTGAGGAGTACTCCGTAGGACAACCGGCATTAAGTCCGGATGGGCGATTTCTTTTCTTTGTTTCAGACATGCCCGGCAGTATTGGAGGCACCGACATTTTTGTTGTTGAAATCAATAAAGATGGCAGTTTTTCACAGCCAAGAAATTTGGGCCCCACAATAAATACCAGCGGTAGGGAAATGTTCCCTTACATTACTGAAGAAAAACTCTATTTTGCTTCTGATGGACATTTAGGTCTGGGAGGACTTGATATTTTTGAAAGTGAAATAGGACGAGATGGTTTTGGAGCACCCAATAATTTGGGTAGGCCCTTAAACAGCAATAGAGATGACTTTGCATATATAGTTAATGAGTCTTCGGATAGAGGTTACTTTTCCTCAAATAGAGAAGGAGGTAAGGGAGACGATGACATATACTCTTTTCAACGCTTAGAAGAAGCTTGCGAGCAGACGGTAAAAGGAAGTGTTATTAGAAAAGCCAATGCACAGCCCATAGTAAATGTAAATGTTGAGCTTCTTTTGGCAGATGGGACTTCCATTGGCAAAACGATTACTGACCCGTATGGGGCATTTAATTTTGACATTGTTTTGGATTGTGAGGCTGAGTACAACATCAAAATAGGCAAACAAGGCTTTATTGCCAATGAAAAAGCATTTACAACAAGTAATGAGAAGGATTATATGAACACTGTTCCTATGGAAATTACCAAGGAGCTTAACAAATTGATTGTACGTGAAAACGGAGTGCTCAAAATTAAAATTGATAACATTTATTTTGATTTGAACAAGGCGGACATTCGTCCAGACGCAGCTCAAGAACTAAATAAGATTGTAGAGGTGATGAAGGAATATCCTAAAATGGTTATTAAGGTTGAAGCACATACAGATTCTAGAGGAAGCGACCGCTACAATGAAACCTTATCCGATAAAAGGGCAAAGGCTACAGGAAGTTATATTATTTCTCAAGGGATAGAAACCAATAGAATAGAAAGTGCAATAGGTTATGGAGAAAAGGTGCTATTGAACCAATGTAGCAATGGAGTTAGGTGCACTAATGAGGAGCACGATGTAAACAGAAGATCTGAATTTATTATTGTAAGATTGGAATAGACAGGCATTGCAAATAAGAACATCATAAAAACCTTCAACTTTCGTTGGAGGTTTTTTTATTTAAAATAAGGTTTAATGCAACCCTTAGATTTCCGAATTGTCTTTGGAATAGATGAAATAGGATTATTTTTAGCAGTCATTGAATAACCGTCCAGAATTTTTGGAAGCAAACGTACGTTTTACGCACCAAGCTTTGGTAGAACAAAGCAAAGCAGGTAACCAGAATGCCCAGTACCAATTGTACGGGCTGTATGTGGATGCCATGTTCAATGTGGCTATGCGGTTATTGACCATAAGGGAAGATGCAGAAGATGTGTTGCAAGAAAGTTTTGTGGAGGCATTTAAGAAGTTGGATACTTTTCGGTTTGAAAGCACTTTTGGGGCCTGGTTAAAGAGAATTGTAATCAATAGAAGCATCAATCATTTAAAAGCAAAGCGTTTGCTGTTGTCATCATTAGAGAATGAAGGCGAACCCGCAGAGGAAGAGGAAACAGAGCTCGTTCCAGATTTTGAAATAGAAAAAATAAAAATGGGCTTGGGGCAATTACCAGAAGGATATAAACAGATAATAACACTGTATTTAATAGAAGGATATGATCATGTGGAAATTGGACAAATATTGGGAATATCAACATCAACCTCCAAGTCGCAATACCATAGAGCAAAAAAGAAACTAGTTCAAATTGTAAATGAATTGTAATGGACAATTTTGAAAAATACATAAAGGAAAACAAAGAAGCTTTTAATATCCATAAAGTGGATAAGGATAAGCTTTGGCAAGGGATTACATCTCAATTGGAAGAGGATGACCAGGTTAAGGTTATTCCCTTATGGAAATCCCGTAAACTTAGAGTGGCGGCTTCGATAATCTTGCTATTGGGACTATCATTGACAACTTTTCTAATGGTAAGCAATCCGGTTTCTCAAGTAGGTGAAGGCTATGCAAGTGAGGAGTTGTTGGATATAGATATGTATTACAAAAACTTGGTTTATCAACAAGTACAATTGGTCAAAAACCATCCTACGCTTGCTGCTGAAGATAAAGAAGAATTCTTGTCCTTTATGGATGAATTGGATTATGAATACGAACAATTAAGACTAGAAATGCAGAACAATTTGGACAATGAGCTGGTATTGGAAGCCATTGTGAACAATTATAAAAAACGTATTGAACTGATTGAGAATTTACTTAAACAGATCAATGCTTCTAAAAATGAAACGGATTATGAAGGGTATATTTTATAAAAACACAATCCTCTCAGCAGTGCTGTTTTGCTTTGTCAGTTTTGCTGCAGCACAGAGCGAGCGTTCTAAGAAGTGGGAAAAAAGTTATGACCTTCCAACTTCAGGAACAGTGCAAATAGAGAATAAATACGGGGATGTAATCGTCAACGGTTGGAACAAAGATCAGGTAAAGGTGTCCATATCCATGAAAGTAACCCATAGAAAGGACGAAAATGCCAAGAAATTACTAGATAGGATTCGTCCAGAAGTCATTACGACAGAAGACTTTATTAGGGTAACTTCCGAGATTGCGGATCGCAGTTCCAGTGTGTTTTCCAGATATTTTAATAAGGCCAATCCCTTTGATTTTGATAAATCCAATATCCAAATAGATTATGAGGTATACCTGCCGGTAAATACAGAGCTTAATATTACGAACAAGTTTGGTGATGTAATTATAGGAAATTGGAATGGAGATTTAGAGGCCAATATACAGCATGGGGATATGTGGATCAATGAAGATATATCTACTATGAAAATTGATATGCGCTTTGGAAAATTAAATTGTGGAAAAATCGGCTACGGAAACATTAAAATGAGCAATGGAGGCATTGATGTTGAGAATGCGCAGAAGTTGAAAATTATCAGTAGTGGTAGTGATATAAATTTGGATGAAGTATCTAACTTAGAGCTGTATTCCAGTAAAGATGAGGTGAATCTGTTTAAAATTGAAAGCCTTCGTGGAGATTTTAAATTTTCTAATGTGGACATCAAAAACATTGGTGATGAAGTATTTTTAACCCTGAGGATAGCCGAAGTTGAGATTCACCATTTTCTTGAACCCAGTCCGGATATAAATATTGTTCAAGAATCCTCAGATATAAACATGAATATTTCAGGTCTTGCATTTGATTTTAGAGCAACGTTGGAACAAGGGCTTTTAAGAGTCCCAAAAACTTTTACAGGGATTAAAACCAATGTGACCAATGCTGGGAAAAAGATTAGGGATATTACAGCCACTTATGGCTCTGGGACTAGAGGAGATTTCTCTATAAATGGAATTAAAGGGGTAATTGTGCTCACAGATTAAAAGTCTAATGTTGATTGCGCTAAAAATAATTTGAAAAAAAAATGATAGGTGTGCAACCTTTTGGAATTATGATTGTCTTTAATGCGATAACCTAAACAAAAACAATGAAACAGCATCTACTAATCTTACCCGTACTATTATTCTACTGTATTTCCTGGGGCCAGGACCAAGATCAAGAACAAGAAGATAGTGGGTATATAGAATTTAATGATCGTAGCAACGTAGTACATGGAGTTTACCTAGGCGTAGGAGCTTATTTTGGAGAGATTGATGGCGAAAACACGTATCACGGCGTATTCAAAGTTGCCTATGTGGCAAATAAACAATTTGAAGTAGGTTTTGCGGCTGTGGGGTTTTATTCCCAACAAGATTTAAGAATAGACGCTTTTGAGACCTTGGACTTTGCAGGAGGTTATGCAGGTCTTCATATAGAGCCCATTCTATTTGGTCGCTCCAAGGTTAACCTTTCATTTCCATTGTTGGTAGGTGCCGGCGCCGTGGTTTACGTAGAGGACAATAATAGAGAAATTGATATTGATTTAGATAGAGATGAATGGGATGAGGTTTTTGTTGTTGAACCTGGAGTAAATTTTCTTTATAACCTTTCAAGATATGTGCAACTGGAAGTTGGCATGAGATATAGGTTTTCCAGTAAAGTGGACCTGAGTCCGGACAGAATCAAGAACATAAATGGATTTTCTGCTGGTTTTGGCATAAAAGTGGGCATCTTCAATATGGGAAGAAATAGGTACAAAAAACATTTAGGGAATGAATAACAAATCAAAAAACAACGAACAATCAATAAAAGGCCTGTCATCGAGGCATGTATTCTCAGAAAATGGGACCGTTTTTGTAAGAAGCTCTCAAAATTTGGAAATGGATGAATGGTCGGTCATAAATTTCTTTTGGATTCCGGTATTAAAACTGGAAAAAGAGCTCCGTTAACCACCTTAGATTAGATGATGAAAAAATCAAAAATCAATAGCCCTTTATTCTTGGGCCTGTTTCTTACATCTATATTTCTGGGGCATGGTCAAAATTTAATACAAACGGTAAAGGGAAAAGTTACCGATATAGTCACGGGAAGCCCATTGATGGGGGCAACAATCGTCCTTATTAATTCTGAACCACCACTTGGGGTAATTACAGATACGCAAGGATTTTTTATTATGGAGAATGTACCTGTTGGAAGACAATCTTTTAGTTGTAGTTATTTGGGTTATGAAGATGCTCTGGCTTCTGAAGTTTTAATTGGATCTGCAAAGGAAATCAACCTGACCATTAGGTTAACGGAATCCTTGAATCGGTTAGGAGAAGTAGTGGTCCAAGCTCGTAAAGATCAGATCAGACCCAACAATAAATTGGCAACGGTAAGCGCAAGGTCATTTGGGGTTGAAGAGGCCAAACGCTTTCCGGCAAGTATTAGCGACCCCGGTAGGATGGCACTTTCTTTTGCGGGTGTAACCAATACGGATGATACTACCAATGAGATAGTAATTAGAGGCAATGCGCCAAACCAGCTATTATGGAAAATTGAAGGGGTTGAGGTGCCAGAACCCAATCATTTTTCCGAAGAAGGATATTCACCAGGAGCAGTGAGCTTATTAAGTACCAATATGTTGGGCAATTCTGATTTTTTCACAGGAGCTTTTCCAGCAGAATATGGAAATGCCACTTCTGGGGTTTTTGATATTAAATTGAGAAACGGAAATGCGGAAAATACGGAGTATGCCTTTCAGTTTGGAGTATTGGGTACCGATTTGGCCATTGAAGGGCCATTGTCCAAAAATTACAAAGGTTCTTATTTGGTCAATTATCGCTATTCTACCCTAACTGTTTTGAATGAAATCATTGAAGTTTCTGAAGGATCGGTGCCCACGTTTCAGGACATTGCATTTAAGCTGAATTTACCAATTGGAGAAAAAACAAATCTATCTCTATGGGGAATTGGCGGAATTAGTGAAGATAACCAGGATAATGCCGATCAAGTAAACCCAATTATTGCGGAGGATGAACAGTTTGATTCAAAAACCTACATGGGTGGGCTCAATATCAAGCACTTTTTTAATACCAATACATCCATAGATGGAGCCCTGTCCTTATCGGGTAACAGAAGTGACTATGTTTTTTCTCTAGATAATACAACCAACGACGATTTCTTTCAGGAAAGAGATGTTCTTAGAAACAATGCTTTTAGATTAAGTGCTAATCTCAATCAAAAGTTCAATGCTAAGACAACTCTTAAAACCGGGTTCATCTATAGCAGATTGTCTTATGATGTTTTAACTGATGAAACCCAAAATACCAATACCGCCACTTTAGTGGATGCTGAGGGAAATGGTACATTTCTTCAGTTTTTTTCTCAAGCTAAATATAGATTCAATGAGAAGTTCTCAACTACATTTGGGCTACATGCCTCTTCGTTTTCGGTTAACGATGATTTTGTAATAGAACCCAGAGGCGGATTTGAATATAAAATTTCTCCAAAACATGTCCTAAGTGCCGGTATTGGGCTGCATTCTAGAAGAATGCCCTTAAATCAATATTTTATTGAAATTCCAGATGGCAATGGAAATATAAGAACGCCCAACACCCAACTGGATTTGATGAGAGCCACACATTATGTGCTAGGTTATGATTGGCGGATTATCAAAAACGGTCACTTAAAAATTGAAGCGTACTACCAAGATTTGAACAAAGTGGCAGTAGCAAATAGCCCTAATTTTACCGACTCTTTTTTAAACGGGGTCTTCATTAGTGGAGAACTTACGGATTCCGGTAAGGCCAGAAATTATGGATTGGAGTTTACCCTGGAAAAATTCTTTTCAAACCAATATTATTTTTTGGTGACCAGTTCGCTTTTCGATTCGCAATATCGTGCTGCAGATGGCAATTGGTATGATAGCAGATACAACGCTAATTACACTTTTAACATAGTTGGTGGCAAAGAATTTAAAGTTGGAAAAAATGACAACAACATTTTTGGGGTCAATGCCAAAGTATTGTGGAACGGTGGTAAAAGAGGAACGCCAATAGACTTGGATTTCTTTGACCAAACGGGGAATGTACGGCTGATTCAAAACCAAAGGAACACCCTGCAATTTGATGATTACTGGAGAATAGATGCCAGTTTTTCATATAGGATCAACAGGCCCAAAGTAGCCCATATCATCTCACTTGATATTCAAAACATTACAAATAGGCTCAACGTGGATGAAGAATTTTTTAATACCCAAACCAGAATGATCGAGACAGAATATCAACTGGAACTTTTACCATTGCTCAATTATAGAATAGAATTTTAATCAAAAAACGAACATCATGATAACAATCAAAAACAGTTTATTGGCCATAAGTATGGCCCTATTAACAAGTTCATGCACACACGAAACCATTAGGGTTTCTGATGAGGTTTCTATCATAGACTATGACTATCAAAATGTTACCGCTCTTACCGTGGCAACAGATTTTAAAGCATATGTCACTTTTTCTGATACCGAAGAAAGCGTGCGGATTAAGGCCAATACCAATCTTTTTGAAAAAATGAGGGTTTATCAAGAGGGTGAAAGACTTACTGTTAAACTAAAGAACAATGTCAGCATAAAGGGAAAGGAAACCTTAGAACTGTTTGTTACCATGCCAGAAATTAGGGATTACAAAGCATCTTCAGATGCAGCCATTTTTTTAAATACCCCATTAAATGCCAAAAATGTTGCCATAAATCTAAGTTCAGATGCGTATTTTGAAGGGGACATTACCGCAAATGATTTTGAGCTAAGAGCCTCTTCAGATAGCAAAGCGATGGTCTATTTAAAGGCTACAGATGCATATATGAACCTTTCTTCTGGCGCGGATCTGGATGGCGAATCAGATGTGGAAAAGGCTATCATTAAATTATCATCGGATGCAGTAGTGGACTTAATAGGTGCCATTGGGAACTTAGAAGCAACACTGTCTTCTGATAGTGACCTGAAAGACTACGGTTTGCAAGTGAAAGATTTAAAAATCTCATTATCATCAGATAGTGATTCTTATTTGTCTGTTTCCAATACAATAGATGTTACGGCCAATTCTGATAGTAGACTGTTTTATAAAGGAGATGCAGAAATAGTGAGACAAATATTGTCAAGCGATGGAAAGGTCATCAAAAAATAGCTCGATCTTTTATATATTGTATGGTAGAATAATATTGAAGAAATGTCTAAAGAAGAGCAAATAATGACAATGCACCCGCAAGGTAAAGCAGGGGTCAATATTCTTAAAAGACGTTATGATTTGATTAAAGATTTTATTGTGAATACCATTGCCGAAAAGAAGGTGATCACTTTTGAAAGTTTAGGTGACAGGGCGGTAGAAGAATTAACCGGCATTTTTGATGGTAAAGTGCTATGGTATATTGTTAGCGTGAAATTGGATTTGGAAGCAAGAGGGATTATTGAACGTATTCCTAAAACAAGTCCTCATCAACTTCGCATGAAAACCAATTAGATAGTTTCAGGTTAAAAAACGCTAATGGCTTTGAGCGTATCTCTTTTCTGAATATTTTTAGAAAAAATCGACTATGGCCGCATCTGAAAAGCTTTTGGAAGCCTTTCATCTTTTTGATGAGGCAAATACCAAAGATCCCAATATAGAAGTATTTAACGGGAAAACATACCCAAAAGAATTGTTGTATGCTATGCGTATGACAGATATGTTGGACTTGTTTGCTCCAAACGCTTCAGAGGCATTAAAACTTGCAGCTCGCAGCCAACATATTTGTAGATGGGAAATTCCTAGGAATAAATATGAAATGGGTCGTGCAGGGTATTTAAAGTGGCGGCAAGATCTTAAGAAATTCCATGTGCAAAAGGCTTCCGAAATTCTAAAACAAGTTGGTTATGCACAAGATACAATTGACCAGGTAACATTCCTTTTATTAAAAAAGCAACTTAAAAAAAGTAAGGAAACCCAAACCTTGGAAGACATTATTTGTCTGGTGTTTCTAAATTACTATTTTGAGCCGTTTATGCAAAAACATCCAAATGACAAAGTTGTGGATATTGTTCAAAAGACCTGGCGAAAAATGTCTCCAGAAGGCCAAAAGTCAGCTTTGGAGTTGGCATTTTCTGAAAATGCAAAAAACCTAATAACAAATGCAATCGCAAATGGAGAGAAATGAATTATACCCTATCTTTTTAAAAGCAGCTAACCTGAACATACTTATTGTTGGTGGAGGTAATGTTGGATTGGAAAAACTGACTTTTTTGCTAAAGTCCAGCCCCAACGCAAAGGTGCAAATGATAGCTCCCCAATTTTTAAATGAGACCTTGAATTTAGCAAAAAACCATGATGTCCAAATTACTAAGGATGTATATAACAAACGGTTTTTAGAAGGAAAGCATATAGTGGTAGCTTGCACAGATAGGGTTGAAGTGAATGAAGAAGTTTATCATGACTGCAGGGAACGCAGTATTTTGGTAAACGTTGCGGATAACCCTCCTTTTTGTGATTTTTATATGGGCGGTATTGTGACAAAGGGCAATGTGAAGGTAGCTATTTCCACCAATGGAAAATCTCCAACAGCGGCTAAAAGATTACGTCAATTTTTTGAGGATGTGCTTCCAGAAAACGTTGATGATTTGGTAAAGAACTTAAATGAGTACCGTAAAACCATAAAAGGCGATTTTGAAGAAAAAGTAGAAGCTTTAAATGAGTTTACCAAAAGCTTGGTAAACAAAAAGAGTAAATAATGAAAATAAGGATAAAAGGAGATTCCGTTCGGTTTAGACTAACAAAAACAGAAGTGGAGACATTTTGTAAAGAGGGTCGTTATAGTGAGCAAACGAATTTTGATTCTGCCATTTTCAACTATGTAATTGAAACTAAGGAAGGTATAGATAGTCTGGAAGCCGAGTTCCAAAATAACACCATAACGTTGTTTTTGTCTAAGGAGGAAGCTGAAAAATGGATGTACGAAACCCGAGTGGGTTACGAAAATCAGATGACTTTAAAAAGTGGAAAAAAGCTTCATCTGCTTTTGGAAAAGGATTTTATTTGCTTGGATGAGACCATTGAAGACCAGTCAGATAATTACCCAAATCCTAAGAATTTAGGGTGACTCTTTTATCTGGACTAATCAATAGATTCTCATAACTTTTTCATTACACAAAGAAGTTCTTCTTTCTTTCTAGGAGAAATACTAACATGCATATCATTGCTCATAATAATATAACCACCATCAGATTTAATGTATTTTTTCACCTCTTTTAAGTTAATAAGGTAACTGTTATGTACCCTCATAAATTGTTGTTCTGCCAATAGGTTTTCATATTCCTTTAGATGTTTGCTTACCAATAGGGAACTTTTATTTTTTTGTGAATACTGGTGCTTGGCCAGTTTACAAACGGGAACAAAGAGATGATAAATTTGTGTTTAAGAATCATGCTAATGAACGAACACGCTTTTTCAATTGATAAATGAAGAAGTTGGATTAATCACTGGACATATGACCTTTTTTCAAGCAATCTATTGGTTAGGTGTCTGAAAATCAATTTTTTAAGACCTCAAAAGTTTGAGTCAAACAAATGATTTTGACTTTAATTAAAAAAAGAGTCACGGGGAGTGACTCTTTTAAGAAGTATATAGGTTAAATAAATGGGATGTTTTAAATTAGATTTAAATCCATTACAACCAAGGAATTATTCCAAGAATTCCTTGGCGTAATAGAAACCTCAACTAAACTAAACACCTTTATGACCAAACAGTTCAAAAGTGTGTTACTGTTTAAAATAATGTGAAAACGAACAAGCATTTATCCAAACCTTTCTGTTTCAACTATTATTTACATGACAAACATACTCTACAATTATGGTTGGGAAGCTAGTGAGCTTATGGATGGCCCATTTCATTTAACAAATGGGTGGTTTGGTCTAGCAATTCGTTAAAATCCAAATTGGAATATCCTCGTTTCAACTATTTTTTTAACAGTTTCAGCTTGGTTTAATAAGGTTATAAATTGGAAGTCTGGTGAAAAATGAACAGAGGCAATTTCAATAAGAATGATTTAAGATGGCCAGTATTTTTGTAGAACAAGGGTTAAATTTTTGGAAGTTTATTTTTAATGTGCTCCCAGAAATTTGGATCAAACATGCGTGTACAACCAATAATTGCTCCTTTTTCCATATGATGGGAAATCCTTATGGGAATAATGAGGTCGTTTTGATCAAGACATTGCTCCAAAGCTACACCAAAACAGGAGTAGGCTTTAGAGATGTTTCCTCCGAGTACTAGCACATCAGCTTGAAACTTTTTTAACCAAGGAGTGAGAAAGCCCCCTAAATTGTTTCCAAAATCATGGAAGACTTCTTTGATTTTTGCATCAGCATCAAAATTGTCCACAAGTTCTTTTACTCCAACTATATTTTTACCTGTGGCTTGGTGGTAGGCTTTAATAAACCCACGAGTTGAGAAATAATCGTCCGCCATTCCATCTTCATGCAGGATGTTCCATAAACATCCATTGGGAGGCACTGTGTTTCCGGTTACTATTGGAACTCCATTTTCAATAAACCCTGCCCCTAAACCAGTTCCAAGGGTAATGCACAATTGTTTCCTGTTTCCGTCAGCATGAGATAACCATGCTTCGCCTACTGCAAAAGATGTAGCATCGTTTAAAAAACGCATGGGCAAATGGCTACTGTGCGAGAGCAAGGGGTTAAGGTTTTCTTCGATTTTGGCTTGGTAAAGCGCTCCATATTTAAATCCTTCGGGATATTTTGCAATACCTTCTTTATAATCAAAGGGCCCTGGAATGGCAAAAGCAATACCCAGTAAAGGAATTTCTGCTGCTGCGTGTATGGTTTTGTTCAGAGTACTGGCCCAAGTCTCCATAATCGCTTCCAAAGATTCTAAATTGGCTACATGACTTGTGGTGTATGTATCATCAATTATTCTTTTTTCTCGAACATCCACAACCGCTGAGGATATGTGTGTTCCTCCAATATCCACTCCTATTACATATATATCTTCCCGGGTCATGCCTAAGTAGTTAAAGGTTTTACTTGATAACCTTTTAATCCATAAAAGATTAGATAGGCATAACAGAATATTGGAATAATAAAAGAGAGTTGAATGCCTATTTGATCAGCGACCGCTCCCTGTATTATGGGAACAATGGCCCCTCCCACAATCATCATTACCAATAATGAAGATGCTTGGCTAGTGTACTTCCCTAAATCTTTAATGGCCAATGTAAATATATTGGACCATAAAATTGAATTGAATGCGCCAATAGCTATAGCACTCCAAAATGCTAAGGTCCCATCTGCTAGAATCATTATAGCCAATAATATGATAACCACGGTAGCAAATAAAGTGAGCACCCTTGATGGTTTAGAACCGCCTATTAGAAAAGCGATGTAATTGATAATCAAAAAGAATATGAAGAATTGTATTTGGGCAAATGGAATAAGTTCCAAAGAAAAGACACCGTCATTATTTTGTACTCCTGTAATAAGGTAAATCACCATAAATGAAAGTATGGAAAGACACGCCATAAGTAGGTACTTTTTCAATTTATCCGTCATGCTTCCCATAGCGATGGACCCTAAGAACCTACCGATCATTGCACCTCCCCAATAATAGGATAAGAAAACACCTCCTTGTGCTTCGTCCATTCCGGCAATACTGTCCAACTTAAAAAAATTGATCAGGAAGCTCCCTATGGTTACCTCACCGCCCACATAAACAAAAATGGCTATCATTCCTAGGACCACATGTCTAAATTTTAATACATGAAGCCCTTTCTCTAGTGTTTCGGTATTCTTAAAGGAAGGGAGTTTTATGAATTTAATAATCAAAGCCAAAAGGAAAAATAATCCCCCGTAAATTAAGTAGGGTATTTTTAGGGAATCAACCGTTATCTCTCCGTTAGAAAAGACTTTGTACAATAAAAGAGCACCTATCAAAGGAGCCAGTGTGGCTCCAAAAGAATTAAAGCCCTGGGCAAGATTTAATCTACTGGAAGCTGTTTCAGGTTTTCCCAAAATTGCTGCATATGGATTGGCTGCTATTTGCAAAATTGTTACTCCTGAGGCCAATACAAACAATGCACTTAGAAATATACCGTAGCGCTGAAAGATTGCCGCTGGGTAAAATAGACAACAGCCTACACCACATAGCACCAAACCTATAATGATTCCATTTTTATATCCAATTCTCGAGATGGGATCTCCCTTGCTTACGGAAACAATGAAATAGACCAGTGAAATGATAAAAAACGCACCAAAAAACGCAAATTGTATAAGAGCAGCCTGAAAATAACTAAGTTCAAAAACTTCTTTTAAATGAGGAATCAAAACATCGTTCATAACCGTTATGAACCCCCACATAAAAAATAAGAAAGTGATTGTGAGAAATGGTTTTCTGTAATTAGTAGATTCGTTGGATTCCGCTATGCTGTTGCTATTGGGTATAATTGCCATAAATGGGTTGGTTTAGTCGGTCTTTTTCAGGATTGAAAAGGATTGTAGGATATCATTATTGTTTGCTACTAATATTTTTGGTTGATTCATATGTCTTATGACTCCTATTTTCTTGGCATCGCCTTTTGCAAAGAATCCACTTTCCATATTGGTTTTGGCTTTAAACGAGCCTTGGCCGTCACCCAAAAGCAAGAGCCCTGTACCGGCATCATTTCTTGGAGTTTCTATTTCTGAAACAAACAAATTACCTACCATCAACACATCTTTATGTCCATCTTGGTTAAAGTCGTCAATAAGCATGTCATTAATATTTGAGTGTTGCGCCGCCCTGGGCAGAGGAGATATTTTAAAACGCCCATCTCCTAAGTTTTCTATATAAGATGAGGCAAAGGTATTGGCCTTATAGTGAAGGGAGTTTTCTAATTTTTTAGCACCATAAACAGACTCCAATTCTAATGATGCGAAGAGGTCATACTTTTGAATTTTCTTTTTTAGGGCAGGAACTTGCTCAGATGAGCAAGAAAAACCTCTTAAGGGAAAATGCTTTTCATCATTGTAATATCCTAATACAATGTCTGAGGAGCCGTTACCATCAAAATCATTATAATATATATCAAAAGGATTTTCTGGAGAGGTCTTGTACTTGTAATTTAGACCAAGATTTCCTGCAATAAAATCCTCATCACCATCATTGTCAAAATCTCCTTTGGAAATACTGAACCACCATCCTGTAGTGCTTTCCAAGTCCACTATAGTCTCTTTTGTGAATCTCCCGTCTTGATTATTGAGTATGGTAATTGGCATCCATTCTCCTGAAAGAACCAAATCTTTATCACCATCCTTATCATAATCTGACCACAAGGCATCTGTAACCATTCCAATGTCCAGAAGTTCCGGGGCCACCTCACTGGTGACATTGATTAATTGACCATTATCGTTTTGAAGTATGCTGCTTGCAGTGGGCTTTGGGTATTGGTGGGGCAAATGCCTGCCCCCAACAAAAAGATCGTAATCGCCATCATTGTCATAATCTTCAGCTACTACTTTTGAGCCACTTGTGCTGAATGCATTGATAATGGCTCCTTTAGTAAAGGCTCCATTACCATCATTTATGTATAATCTGTCAGCATAATGTAGGTCGTTTGCTGGGTATTCATTACCACCGCTAACCACAAATAAATCTTTATGTCCGTCTTGGTTTATGTCTACGAACAAAGCATCAACGTCTTCATAAGGTGCTTCTTTTTTCCAAAACTCCTGGTTTGATGATTTAAATTCTCCACCTTGAGTTTGTAGATAAAGAACCCCACTCTTTCCAGTGGCACCACCAACGTAAATATCATCAAGTCCATCATTATTTACATCCGCTACGGCAAGAGCTGGCCCAAATTGTGATAATTTATGGGGCAACAGCACCTGCTGTTCATAATCGTCAAACTCATTTTCAACATGTGCATGGTTTATTGGAAGACTAGATGTAGTTTCTTGAAAGTTCTTTGCCTTTTGATGTTGCAGTTTTTTGTATGAAACACCTTGACCCATCTGAAATTGTATGGTTTTATTGGCCTTTATGTTCTTTTTTACACTCTTGGTATTGTTGGGCCATATTATTTCAATGCTATCTACTATTTTATGTGCTCCCAATCCAAAATGGACATAAGGTTCACTTGTAGAATAAATACCTCTAACATTAGTGGTTTCTATTACTTGAATTTGATTACCAACAGACAAAGTGACCCTTGCTCCAAAGACGGGTTTATTGTCTTTATCCATCAATTGTGCTCTAATGTAATTGGCGTTGGAAGTTTTTTCTGAGTTGTTGCGGTAAACGAACGCGGTTTCATTAATGTTATTGACCACAATGTCCAGGTCGCCATCATTATCTAAATCTGCGTACGCGGCACCGTTGGAAAAAGACTCTTCATTCAACCCCCATTCTTCAATCACCTTTTCAAACTCTAGGTTGCCCTTGTTTTTAAAAGTGTAATTTTTCAGAGGTTGTGATGGAATAGGGGACAGGGCATCTTCCAAGTCAATGATGTCAAAAACAGATTTTAAGTTTCCTCCATCTGGGTGTTTTTGTATCCAATCCAATCGGGTTTTGTTGATATACTCTGCCACTTTACTATCTGCATCTGTATTTCTGATGTCTCTTAACAACCCATTGGTAACGTATACATCCTTTAAACCATCGTTATCAAAATCTGCCACTAAATTGGACCAGCTCCAATCTGTGGCCGCCATTCCTGTAAGCTGTGCCACATCACTAAAGGTTTCGTTGCCATTATTTAATTGAAGCGTATTGTACATGTATTGATAGTGCCCGCCATCATTGTATACTTTCCAAAACGAACTGCGGTCCATTCCGCTCATATTGGATTTTAAACGAAAATTATCCTCAGGAACCATATCCAGAACAAAGATGTCTAAAAGAGCATCGTTGTTGATATCAGCAACATCTACTCCCATGCTGAAGTAAGAAATGTGATTGAAAGCGCTATCTACCGTATTGGTGAAAGTGCCATTCTGGTTGTTTATCAAAAGAAAATCCGGGGCATAGAAATCGTTGGACACGTATAGGTCGGTCCATCCATCATTATTAATATCACTTGCCGAAACCCCATTTGGAAAACCGACAAGATCAAGGCCTGACGCTTTTGTGACATCCTCAAAATTTCCGTCAAGGTTTTTATAAAGCTTAAGGCTGTACTCAGGTTTTAGCAATTCTGTTCCCTTAAATGGGGATAAACTACCTGGATTGGGTGGCTGTGTAAGTAAAAAAAGGTCTAAAAAACCATCTTTATCATAATCTAAAAATGTAGCGTGACGAGTACGTTGGTTATTTGCTATTCCATATTTTTTAGCAGACTCGGTAAAAGAACCATCACCATTGTTAAGATATAAAAGATTGGTTCGCCATTTAGGGTTGTCATCATACAACTCTCTGCTTACATAAATATCTAAATAGCCATCATTGTTAATGTCTGCTACTGTTACTCCCGTAGACCATCCCCCATCATTTAGTATTCCTGATTGCTCTGTGACATCATCGAATTTTAAATTGCCTTTATTAAAATAGAGTTTGTCCGAGACTTGGTTCCCGGCAAAAAATAAATCTTGAAGTCCATCATTATTGAAGTCGCCAACTCCCACTCCTGCACCACCATAAAAATTGGCATACCTTAAAATGTTATGTTCCTTTTCATCTTGCACATCATTTGAAAATAATATGCCGGTATACTGAGATTCCATTAATGTAAAACGTAAAACATCATTAACCTCTTGAGAGCAAGCAATCCATATTGGAGTCGCGACAAGTAAAAAAGAAAAAAGCTTTGTAACGGTTCGTTTTATCATCATTTCAATGCAATTACTTTACAAAATACTGAAACAAAAATAAAGGAGAGTTGCCTCTCCTTTATTCAAACTACTAACTCTACTTAAAATTAAATTAAAAAACTTACTGAATTAAAATTAACTAATGATAAAAAGATTATTATGTTATTGAACGTCCCACCAAACACGTGTGGTTAGTTCATCTGGGCCTTGTCTTGCAATAGCCTCAGCATAGTTTTCTGGATTGTTGGTTTGTTCACTTTCTGAATAGGATAACCTTCTTGGAATGGTCCCGTTGGTTACGTTACCAGGAAAATTAACGGGCACCAATACAGGGAAACCGGTTCTTCTCCAGTTTGAGAAAGTCTCATACTCATTTAGAAAGGTTGCTGCCCAATATTGCGTGTTTATCTGCTCTAAAGCGTTACCAGCATCATATGGATTGTTTGTTAGATAGGTGTCAATATCAGCTGAATCAATTACACCGGCGTCTCCATAAAGAGATAACATTTCCATAGCGGCTCTTACTCCATTGTTATAATGCGTTTCAGCATCACCTGCAAGACCCCAACGCACATTGGCTTCTGCTAGCATAAACTGAACTTCTGCATAGGTTTGGAAGATCATAGGTGCATCTACCCCAGTAATTATACTTCTATTGGGTTCTGCATAATTATCCATATTCTCTTCACCGGTTAAAGCTAGAAGCCCTGGTCCATCAAGACCGTTTGGAAAACCAATTAAATTTGCAGGATCAGTATCTCCATCACTTCTTCTTGCTCCTAAAATAGGCAGTCTAGGATCATTTCCAGCTTGCATAAAGTCAACAAAGGTTTTACTAAGTCTGGGGTTACCATCTGCTAGAAAAACCTCACCATTTCCATTTTGGTTAACACCTGCTGGTCCAGGAGTATGAGGTACAAAGAAAATGTCCGCATTGGATTCCATTACGCCTCCAGCTATTGCTGTAGTGGCCCAGGACTGGGCACCTGCGGGATCAACTTTTATTAATCTTAATCCTAAACGAAGCATTAGCGAATGTGCCAGTCTTTTCCATTTGGCTTGATCACCGTTATAAATGATGTCTGCATCTCCAAAGGCTGAAGTACCTGAACCCAACAACGCAGCAGATTCCTGTAACTCATTAAGCATGTCTGCATAGATTTCACTTTGCGGATCATATCTGGGCTTGGTAATACCTTCCAAAACTGCTAATCCAGCTTCACTGTAAGGAACATCGCCATATAAATCCGTCAATCTTGAAAACACGAAAACACGCATTATTCTGGCAATTGCTTTCATTTCATCTGGAGCTTCTTCCGTATCCAATTGAAACAATAGATCTTGTAACGTTTTAACCGCGTTACCATAATATCTATCCATTAAGGATGAAGCATAGCCTCTGTTCCAAGTATACTTGTCTCCATCCCAATAACCAGCTGTAGTTGCTATATGCTGCATCATGGTAGATTGATAGATCAAACCTGCACGCCAATTATCATAACGTTCACTAGAAGCAAACAGTTGCGCTGCAGTTAATTTGTTTGCAGCATTTACTTGAACTGGTTTTAAAGGATTAACGTTCAAATCTTCAAAACCCTCATCGCATGCGCCAAGTACTAACGCAAACAATAAAATATAAATAGCTTTTTTCATAATTATTTTTTTTAAAACTTAACGTTAAGACTTACACCATAACCTCTTGTGGTAGGAACTCCAAAATATTCCAATCCTTGAGAGTTACTCACATTATATGCACTTTCAGGATCTACATTATCAATACTTCTTTTAATGTAGAATAAATTTTGCGCTAATAAGTTTATTGTGGCACTTTTAATAAATGTCTTTCCCAAGATTTCAGTTGGAAAAGTATACCCCAAGCTTAATTGTCTAAACCTGATATAGTCCGAATCTTCGACAAACTCTTCTGCAATGTCATTAACTCTTCCCCAATAGTTTGATAAATTTTCAGGTGCTACTGTTGTGTTAAATGCTGCACCAGTTCCGGCGTCGGCGTCAAAGGTTGCGCCGTCAATTCCTGAAACAGCTAAGCCATTTTCTCTACCTTCCAAGGTTCTTTTATGCAACCCTGTCCCTATGGCGGTTGTATTTGTTCCTGAAAATAATTGTCCTCCAAATTTTCCGTCAATCAAGAAATTAAGGTTGAAGTTTTTATAGCGAATGGAATTTGAGAAACCAATGGTCCATGGTGGAACACCATCCCCTAAGATTTTGCGCTCTCCTTGGCGTGCTATCGGTACGCCATCACCATCAATGTCGTATACAATGTTTCCGTTATTGTCACGTACATAAGAGGTGCCAAATATAGTACCATACCGTTCTCCTACAACATGTGCTATTCTAACATTTCTTGTACGAGGCTCATCAAGGAAAATAGGGTCTCCAACGTCGTTTGTACTCACAACCACCCCTTCATTAAATGAAGCGTTAACGGAAGTTGTCCATTCAAAATTTTCATTACGGATGGGTGTACCTGTAATCAATAGTTCAACACCCTTGTTTTCAATTTCACCAATATTAAATATTGCATTATTGAATCCTGACCCTACAGAGGTAGTTACCTTTACAATATCACTGGTTATTTGATTGGTATAGTATGCAAAATCTAATGATAATCTATTGTTCAAAAATCTTGCATCAAAACCAATTTCAAATTCATCCTTGTTCCATGGAACAAGACTTGCATTTGGAACCGTACCACCTGTTATCCTTCCTAATGGTTGCCCTAAATGTCCTTGATCAAAAATCTCATAGGTCAATGCTAGTTGATATGCTTGATCGGCACCTCCTGCAGTTTGGGAAAATCCACTACGTAGTTTTAAGAAATTAACGAATGTGGGCATCTCAAACATATCCGATAGGATTAAACTACCACTAACTGAAGGATAAAAATCATTATTAGAGGTTTCCTTACCAGGAAAAGAGAGGGTAGAGAACCAGTCATTTCTTCCGGTAAAAGTTAAATATGCAAATCTATTATAGGAGAGTTCTAAAGAACCGTAAACGGATCCTATTTTTCGTTCTCCGAAATTGTTAAGATCTGGATCAAAATTTCTATCCCTGGATTGGCGTGCGGTGTTCCCCACATCTTCTAAACCAGGTACAATAAAATCATCTCCTCGCTGTCTTAAAACTTCATGGTCAATACTGTTTTTGTTTGCTCCAACAAATGCATTCACCGCGAATTTCTCTGTTATGTCCTTCTCAACACCTAGAATAATATCGGAATCTACTTGGCTATATCTATATTCGTCTTCCACGATGGAACCTAATGGTTGAAACGCAGTGCCAAAGGGTGTTACATTTGTTCTACGTAAGGTGTAATGGTCAATACCTGCCCTGGCTGTTACATATAGCCAGTCCAAAATATCATACCGAAGCGTAGCAGAGGCAATGAGCCTATTTCTTGTGTCTTCGTTTCTAAAGTTAAAGGCGGCAAAATAAGGGTTTTGCGAAAAAATATTGTTAGAATACTGTATTTCATTGCCAAATTCATCTGCTCCTGGATTCATAAACCTGACATCCACATTGGGGGATAACAAACCAACAGTAAAATTAGCATTACCGGGCGCATCTGAAAGTCTGGGTCTGTTTTGTACATCTTCTATACTATATTTGGCGCTAACCTGTGCAGTTAACTTTTCTGCCAGTACAGCCCCAGCATTCAAAGCAAAAATCTTCCGATTCAATCCTGAATTTGGTGTAATATCATCGTTGGTAAAGTCTGTAACTGAAAACCTAATATTGGTAGTTTCAGTCCCACTGGACATCGCCACGGTGTTTATGAACGTGGTGCCTGTATTGTAAAAATGCTTTAAATTACTGCCTACATAGGAATAGGGTCTTTGAACACCATCCCATTGTACCACTTGGGAGCCATCTAATCTAGAACCCCATGAACTAAGGCCAGCTTCTAAAGCATCTTCTTGAGTGGCTGGCGCTACTGCTAATTGACCTTGACCATAGGTTGTTTGAAAGTCTTGTATTGAAGTATCAACTACATCAAAATTTGCTGTACTTGTAAATTCAATTCCAAAACCTTCTTGCTTGCTACCGCTCTTTGTTGTAATAAGAATAACACCATTACCACCTCTAGAACCATATAATGCGGCTGCGGAACCACCTTTAAGAACTGAAATAGATTCTATTTCATCAGCATTAAGGCTGGAAATACCATCACCACCATCATTACCGCCCCACAAACTTGCAGCTCCATTGTTTTCGTTTCCTATTGGAATACCATCCACAACATATAAAGGTTGGTTTCCTCCTGTTAATGAATTGTTACCCCTGATAATAACCCTACTGGAACCGGCAGCACCAGTGGAGTTTTGGGTAATGTTTACACCGGCAATCTTACCTTGCAAGGAATTTATTGCGTTGGGTGTCTTTATGGTTGCAATTTCTTCGCTTCCAACCTGTGTGACCGAATACCCAAGTGCTTTCGTTTCTTTTTTAATACCTAAGGCCGTTACAACAACCTCTCCTAACAATTCCACGTTTTCTGCCAAGGTGACATTAATTGAGGATTGTCCACCTACGGACACTTCTTTTTCGGTATAGCCAATAGCGGAAAATACCAAAATGGCGGAACTACCAGAAACTGAAATTGAATAATTGCCATCGAAATCTGTAGAAGTACCATTTCTAGTACCTTTTTCTACAACATTAATACCTGGTAACGGACCTCCAGTATCTGCATCTGAGACCGTTCCGGTAACTGTTTGTCCTTGTGCCATTATCCCTTGAATACATAGAAGTGACAAAAGCATTAAGAAGTAATGAATTTTTTTGTTCATACTGTTTGAGTTTGGTTATTAGTTTCTAAAGCTTAACATAAGCTTAATGTTCACTTTATAAATGTTCAAATTCCTTATTTATATAGAAAAAAAATTCGACTAATAACAAACCTGAAAAGCTAAAGAACATGGAAGCGAAAACGATTGAGGTGGGCAATTTATATAAAACGTATGCTTTTCAACTCGTTAGACCTTTAAAAATGGTCTTTTCCAGTAAAATGATTTTTTACAAAGACCTAGATTTTTCTTACAAAACCAACTGTGTTTGTCTTTAAAAAGAGCTGAACGACATTATTTTAGTCGAAAAAAAATTCAATCTGACGAGCTTTTGTAAAGTTTTGGTGTGAAATAAAATAGTCTTTATGTTTTTTCCCGTCAATTAATATGGAGTTGATTATTTCTTTTTTATCTGAAGGCTTGGAAATAATGGTCAATACATCCTTTGAATAATAATCGGTATCCAGATGAATTGTAATTTTATCAAATGTTGGAGTGGTGAGAGCATATATGGGATCTGCTGGAGTCACCGGATATATTCCCATCATCGAAAACACTGCCCAAGCGCTCATTGTTCCTGTGTCATCATTTCCTGGAAGACCATCAGCAGTATTTTTAAAATAGGTTTTCAACAATTCCGATACTTTTTTTTGTGTGCGCCACTCTTGTCCTTTGGAGTAATTGAACAAATAGGGGTAAGCAATGTCAGGTTCATTGGCCATATCAAACTGATTCTTGTCAAATACATCCTGTAAACGATTTGTAAAAGGCTTGGTGCCTCCCATTAATTTCATGAGGCCTTTTACATCATGGGGTACCATAAATGTATACTGCCAAGCATTTCCCTCTATGAAGCCCACATTCTTTTCAAAATTGGCACCTGTTTCTGGATTGTACGGTGACAGCCAACTACCATCATGGTTTTTAGGTCGTAACAAATTGAATTCCGAATCGAATAGTTTGCGATAGGATGTGGAACGTTTTGCAAAACGTTTGTAATCTTCTTTTTTGCCCAGCTCTTTTGCCAGTTGAGAAATGGCAAAGTCTGTAATATTATATTCCTGAGTTGTTGAAACAGAACCACTATTGGTCGTTTTTGTGGTTAGGTAACCTTTTTCAATATAATCCTGTATACCAGGCCTAAGTGGATTTGCTTCTAGCTGGTCTGCACTTTTAAGCATTGCCCCATAAGCCTTTTCAATATCAAAATCCCTTATTCCACGTAAATAAGAATCAGCTATTACAATACCTGCAGGGTCACCCACCATTGTAGTGGTTTCTGTTGCATTTAGTTCCCATTTGGGTAACCACCCAGATTCATCATAAATCTGCAACATACTTTTAACCATATTGGATTGTTGTTTTGGGTATACCAAACTCATCAATTGATGCAGGTTTCTGTAAGTGTCCCAAAGTGAAAATGTGGTGTAACGTGTACCTTTTGTTTTTAAAGTTTCACGTGTTTTCATTTTGGGGTATTCCCCATTAAAATCGTTTAGTGTACTTGGGTGTATCAATGTATGGTATAGGGCAGTGTAAAAAATGGTTTTTTCGTTCTCTGAGCCACCTTCGACTTCTATTTTTGATAGATATTGGTTCCATTCCTTTTTTGTAGAAGTCAATAGTTGGTCAAATGTCTTTCCTTCTGTTTCTTTTTCTAAATTTTCACGGGCATTTTCAATGCTCACGTATGAGACTCCGATTTTCATTTCAACCTGAGTCGGTACTGCAAAATCATAGTGCATATAGGCACCAATGCTATCCCCCACAACTTCTTTGGTGTAGCCTTTCATCAGTCTGGATATTCCATTGTAGCCCATCCACCCAGCTTCCGCTCCTTTATATGTAGTGGGTTTTTTCCAAACCCCAAATTCTTTAGCAGGTTTTGAAAACTTTGCCACAAAATATATGGGATAGGCTTCTTCAGGCTTGTAATAGCAGAAGGATCCCACGGAACGGATTCCCTCAATTTCGGTTGGCGAAACGACATTTACTTGGGCCCCTTGCTCGTTGGTAAGCCCTAATCCTAGATTCAACAATATGTTTGATTTGCCAGCGGGAAAGGAATATTTGCTTATTCCTGTGCGGGTTGTAGCGGTTGCTTCAACTTTAATGTTATACTTATCCAAAATGTTCGAATAATAGCCAACCTTGGAAATTTCATTGGAGTAGGTGGTCCCGTATTCTAAATGGTTGGTTTTAATGGTTCCAGTGGTTGGCATAGCAAGAATGACCCCTAGTTCTGGGCAACCAACACCACTCAAATTTACATGACTGAAACCCGTTAAAAAAGTATTTTCATGTACGTATGGAGTGGATAACCAACGACTGTCCTTTTCCAAGGGAAGGTTTTGAGGGCCTGCAACATTAAAAGGAGATACGTTGGCCATTCCTCTAACAGCAATTGGTCCAGGATTGGTAGTTCCAAAATTGGAAGTGCCTATAAAGGGATTTACGTATTCCACTGGGGTTTTTTGTCCAAAACAGGTTGAATAAAGAAATAACAATGTGATGCTAATGAATATTCTTTTCATCACTTTTCAGAATTGGACAGGGAATAGGGTATGGACTCTATAGAAACTCCCCACTTTTTATTTGGTTCAGTGGCCATTTCAAAATGTAATTCACCTCCTTTTTGAATAGTTTCCGTAGCAATCCAAGTATTGTCATAGTCTTTGTTGTTTAAACGTGCACTTTGGATAAATGGATGGTCTTTTCCATTACCTTTTGCAGTAATTTTAAAGGTATTCCCATTTTGAAGATGCAATATTGCTTCATCAAAAAGGGGACTGCCAATGACATACTGATTGGTGGCCGGGGCAACAGGATAAAAACCCAGAGCGCTGAACACGTACCAAGCGGATGTTTGTCCATTATCCTCATCACCACAATAGCCATCTGGGGCAGGGGTGTAGAGTTTGGTCAATACTTTGCGCACTTTGCTCTGGGTTTTCCAAGGTTGCTTGGCATAATTATACAGATAGATCATGTGTTGGATAGGCTGGTTGCCATGGGCGTAGTTCCCCATATTCATAATCTGCATTTCTCGTATTTCGTGAATGGTAAATCCATAATAGGAATCGTCATATTCAGGAGGCATATTAAAAACGCCATCAAGCATCCCCACAAATTCTTTGTCACCACCCATTAAGTCCATAAGCCCCTGTACATCATGAAAAACACTCCAAGTATAGTGCAGGCTGTTTCCTTCTGTAAAAGCGTCTCCCCACTTTAATGGATTAAAAGGAGTTTGAAATTGCCCGTCCTTGTTCTTTCCTCTCATCAATTTTGAAGAAGGGTCAAACAATTTCTTGTAATTAAGGGATTTTTTGTAGTAGGTGTCTGCCAGTTCGCTTTTACCCAAAGATTTAGCCATTTGGGCTATTGTAAAATCCGCGTAGGCGTATTCTAAAGTTCTGGCGGCATTTTCATTAATGCCCACATCATAGGGTACATAGCCCAATTCATTGTAGTAATCAACACCGGCTCTCCCAACACTGTTTACGGGTCTTCCTTCGGACGTGGTTGCATTTTTAATTACGGCTTCTAAAAGCAAATCTTTATCAAAACCAGTAACCCCTGTCAAATGTGCATCGGCAATAATTGGGGCTGAATTGGAACCGATCATGCAATCTCGATGACCTGGGCTTGCCCATTCTGGGAGCCATCCAGATTCTTTGTAGGTGTTTGCCAATCCTTCCATGATATTGCTGTTCAATTCTGGATACATCATATTAAAAAATGGAAACACAGCACGGAAGGTATCCCAAAAACCATTGTCTGTAAACATATAGCCCGGCAACACCTGGCCATTATATGGACTATAGTGCGCCACTTGGTTATTGGCATCAAACTCGTAAAACTTTCGTGGAAACAACAATACACGATACAAGCAGGAGTAAAAAGTGCGCAGATGATCTATATTTTGAGTGCTCACTTCAATCCTGCCCAATTCTTTTTCCCAAGCTTCTGTAGCTTCACTTCTGGTTTCTTTAAAATCTTTAGAGCCAATTTCTCTGTCCAAGTTCAATTGTGCTTGTTCTGGACTTATAAAGGATGAAGCCACCTTTACGTGTACTGCTTCACCTCTTTTTGTTTTAAAACCTATGATGGCCCCTACATGATCCCCTCTGTTTTCCGTTGTGTTTTCTTCTAATTTCCAATCATCGCCCCAAGTATGGGTGAGTTCAAAATCTTTATCAAACTCTGCTACAAAATAGTTATGGAAGTTTTCTGGAACACCTCCACTATTGTTTCGGCAATAGCCAATAATTTTCCGTTGCTCGGGCAAAATTTTCACCATGGAACCTTTAAAAAAACCATCAAGCATGATATAGGCTTCATCCGTTTCTGGGAAGGTAAATCTAAAATGTGCGGCACGTTCTGTAGGTGTCACTTCGGCGACCACATCATAATCGGCCAAATAAACGCTATAATAATCTGGTTTTACGGTTTCGGCCTTATGCGAAAAATGCGAAGCTCGCTCATCTTCCTTGTATTTTAGATCTCCGGTAACCGCCATTAAAGAGAATGCTGCATAATCATTGATCCAAGGGCTGGGTTGGTGGGTTTGTTTAATGCCCCGAATTGTTTTTTCGTCATATTTATAGGTCCAACCATCTCCCATTTTTGAGGTCATGGGAGTCCAAAAATTCATTCCCCAAGGTGTTGCAATTGCAGGGTAGGTATTTCCATTTGACAGACTGAAATCTGAATCAGTTCCCATTAACGGATTCACATATTGCAAATATTCTTTTTTACCCTTGGACTGGTTTTGAGCTGACTCATTATTTGTGTTCTGTGCACAAGAGCCAACTACCAAGGCTAGGGCAAAAATGAAAATCGTTTTCTTGATTTGGTAAATCATTCTCAATCTCATACTAGTTGTATATTTTGTTGACTTCTGGTGTCTTCAGTTGATTCTTATCGGCCAATTTTGAATCATTGGTCATGGTAAATACCAATGTACCACCATTCATAATTTCTTGGTGTGTGATGTAACTTCTTTTTAATTCATTACCATTTAGGGATACACGTTGCACAAATTGATTTTCTTCTAGACCATCAGCGCTAACTGTGAAGGTTTTGCCATTCGCCACTTGTACGCTCGCTTCCTTAAAAAGAGGTATTCCTAAATCATATACTCCTTGTGCAGGATTTACAGGATAGAATCCCAACGAACTAAGAATATACCAAGAAGACATTTGTCCACAGTCTTCATTGCCACAATGCCCATTGGGCTCATTTTTATATTGATTTTCTAAAATCTCCCGAACCAATTTTTGTGCTTTTGAAGGTTGGTTTAAATAATTGTATAGGTATGCAACGTGATGACTAGGTTCATTGCCGTGTGCATATTGACCGATCATTCCTGTACTAAATACAGGCAATTTGTCTTCCGGACTTGGTGCATAGCTGAACATGGAATCCAGTTTCTGTTCAAAACGTTCTTCTCCACCTGTTTTTTCAATAAGTCCAGTTATGTCCTGCGGAACATACCAGTAATAATGCCAGGCATTGCTTTCACAGAAATAGGGAGAGTATTCTTTTGGTAAAAAAGGTTCTATGAATTTTCCATCCATATCTTTGGGTTGCAACCATGATCTTTTAGAATTATACAGGTTTTTCCAATTTTCTGAACGCTTCAAAAAGTATTCATAATCCTCTTGCTTACCCAGGTCTTTTGCAAACATGGCAACGCACCAGTCATCATATGCATATTCCATGGTTTTGGAAACGGACCAATTTTCATGATGCTCATCCACAGGAATAAATCCTCTTTCTTTGTATACATCAATCTGACGCTCATTCACCATTGCACTTTCTTTGCAGGCTTTGTAAGCCAAATCAAAATCAAACTGAAACCCTTTAAAATAAGCATCCACAATCACTGGCACCGCATGGTACCCAATCATCATGTTGGTTTCACTGCCTTGCATAGACCAAACAGGAAGAACATCTGTTTCTTTGTAATGTGCCAATAAAGACTTTACCATATCGGGTACTTTATCAGGTTGAATTATGGTATACAATGGGTGTGCTGCCCTAAAAGTGTCCCATAATGAAAAAGTATCGTATCGGTTATAACCTAATGCCTTTGCTACAGAGTCCTTTCCTATTTTGTATTTTCCTTCAGTATCATTTGCGGCTTTGTACTCACCATTGCTATCGCTATATAATGTTGGAGCCAGCATGGATTGATACAGCATAGTGTAGAAAATGTTTTTCTTGTCAACATCGTTCGATACTATTTTTATTTTTTGAAGCTCTTTTTCCCAGATGGCTTCTGCATTTCTTTTGATTTGGTTAAAACCTGTGTTCGCTTCTTGCTTAATTGCTTTCCCGGCAGTTTCATAACTTACGGAGGATAATCCCGTCTTTACTATAATTTGTTCTCCTTCATCTGTAGTATAGTTCAAAACTATTTTTGAATTGTTTTCCTTGCCGTTGTCATCAATTTTATAAGAAGTAAAAGGTTTTGAAAAGTGCATTTCAAAAAACACTTTTTGGTTTCTGGCCCAGCCAGTAGACATTCTATGACCTTGTAAAATTGAGTCATTGACAACTTTTATAAAAGTACCTGTGGGCTTGTCCCAATTTAAGGTATATCCGAGGTCCACATGAATTTGACTACTCTCATCTTTAGGGAATGTATATCTGTGCACTCCAACTCTACTGGTCGCGGTCATTTCTGCCTTGATCCCATAATCCAACAAGTTTACCCAGTAATATCCGGGAGATGCACCTTCATGATTATGATTAAAATGAGAAAAAGGTTTGTAATTGTTCTGTTCAATCCTATCTGAAAACCTGCTGTTGGTTGGCATCACTAAAATATCATACAAATCGCCTGCACCTGTTCCCGTAAGATGTGTGTGCGAGAATCCCGAAATGATGGAATCTTGGTAATAATATCCAGCAATCCTATCCCATCCGGGAATTCCAATATCCGGACTTAGTTGCACCATGCCAAAGGGAGTAGTAGCGCCAGGGTATGTGTTTCCAGGTCCATCTGTTCCTATAAATGGGTTCACATAGGTGATTAGTTTTTCATCAGCGGTTTCTTTCTTTGGATTTTGGGAACAGCCTATTGATAAAACTAAAATTGCTATATAAACGTAACTCAACCTCATTTGCTCTCACATTTCTTACTTGCGGTAAGCCTCAAACTTTCCGTCTTTGGCAATACATAATATATTTTTACTGAATGGACTTTTGGCCCAAATGGTGAAACCATTGGTATACTTTTCCAAAACCGGGGTCACGGATTGCCCAAATATCTTTTTGGGAACACTAAAGGTTTGTTCATTTGTTGTTTTCCAGTAAGTATCCTTGTTTTTTTCATTGATAAGGCCTCTGTACAACTTGTACAGATACCATTTGATATGGTCGTCTTTTGGTATTTCAAAATTGACGGTGGTGTTTCCAACTTTACCGTCTGAAAAAAATACATACCCCCATTTTTCGGGTTCGTGCATGTTGATTACTTGTTGAGGGGACCAGACCCAATTGTATTCATGCATGAATTTGCCGGTTTTTTTATCTTTTTTTCTGGAGTACTTTCCATTGGACAAATCAAAATTCCAATTTACCCTTGAGAAACTGATTCTCCAATGTTCATTTTTTGGAAGAATGGTCTGTCCGCCTGGATCAGTATAAAAAGACCATGGAATGGCAATCTCTATGGTCCATCCTTCATCAATATCCGAAGCATCGTTCAATGTACCTTGAATAGAAACTGCAGATTGAAGCTCTTTAAAATCCCATCCGCCCAATACTTTTCCACCATTACGATAGGGCTTGGAGAGAAATAAATCCCAAATTGTGTTTAAAGCATTCATTTCATACTCATAATAATTATGAGTGTCCCCATCTGGGTCAATAAAGATTTCAAAATCGTTATTATAAAATATGATCGTATCACGTTCTTTTAGGTTTGCCCAAACGTGAGGTTCTTCTAGCTCGGCAAAGAAATAGATGTTGGTTTCATCCCACAGTATTTTCATTCTTGTATCATAAGTTGGCCTTTTTACGCCCTCTATGTCTATGAACAAATCTGACCAAACTGCCTTTTCCCAAGAAGACTCATTTGCCTTTCCATCGATTGTAATCGAATCTAACGTTTGATAAGCCACGTAGGTCCTTGGTTCCTCTTGCGAGCATAAGAATATGCACCCTATGTACAAAAAGAAAAGGATTAAACTCACTAGTTTTTTATGTTTTCCTACGCCTTGTTCCATTTCATAAACTGTTCTTTATTGTGAATTGTATGACTTCGGATATGTGTCCAAAGGCCATTGCGGTAACTGTATCTGCTGCACCATAATAAATTGTAACCTTATCTTCTGCAATAGAATGTAATGTTGCGCAAGGGAACACTACGTTTGGTACATCGCCCATACATTCATATGGGGTTTGTGGTGAGAGTAAATAAGGTTGCGTCCTGTGTTTTACTTTGCTAGGGTCGTGTTGATCTAAAATAACTGAGCCCATGGAGTATCTAAAGCCATTGCAGGTGTTTATGACACCGTGGTAGAACATTAACCAACCTTCATCTACCAAAATTGGAACCGAACCTGCCCCAATTTTTGTGCATTGCCATGCGCTATCTGTAAATGGGGCAGCTTTCATGACACATCTGTGTTCTCCCCAATATTTCATATCAGGGCTGTAGCTAAGATAAATATCTCCAAAAGGGGTATGTCCGTTATCACTCGGTCTACTGAGCATGGCATATTTGCCATCTATCTTTTCTGGAAAGAGCACACCATTTCTATTGAATGGCAAGAATGCATTTTCACATTGAAAAAATTCTTTGAAATCAAAAGTATAACCAATGCCGATTGTTGGACCATGGTAGCCGTTGCACCAGGTAATCCAGTATCGGTCCTCTATAAATGTAACACGGGGGTCGTATTTATAATCTGATGCAATCATCTGTGTGTTCCCTGCTTCAAATGCTATGGGCTCATGATCAATGTCCCAGTTGATGCCATCTTTGCTAAAACCAGCAAAAATATTCATTTGCACCGCTTTGTTATCACATCTAAATACTCCGGCAAAGCCGTCTTCAAAAGGAACAACAGCGCTATTGAAAATACTGTTGGATGATGGTATGGCATCTCTTTTTATAATCGGATTTTGGTCGTATCTCCAAATTATATCAGTATTGTCTGCCGGTCTTTCTTGCCACGGAATCGCGTTCATTTTCTTTATAATCTGATTTTAATTAGTTTAAAAACTAAGCTTAGTTAGGTATTTTTTTCAACTTATCCAGCCAAGTGTATTTTAAAATTAAAGAAGTTGTTAAAAACACCACTAGTGTTAAAATGGCTTTTGGATAGTCTCTAATTATAAAATATATGGGCAGTAAGATCATGCTGGATTGCCAAACAATGCCAATGGCACAATTCGTCATGTCTAACCAAAAATCATTGTTCTTCTCAAAAGAAGGGTCTTCATTTTTTAGCTGCATTTGAATGGGTTTCCACCAACCCCAAGGTTTTACATCTTTGTAAAAAGATTTTAGGACTTCTGCAGCTGTAGGTTTTGACAGGTAAGTTCCTAAAAAGGACCCTAACAATGAAAATCCAAAAATCAATGGGAAAAGATAGATGGCATGAATGTGCGATAGGTCATACAAAAAAGTGCCTTCTAAAAAATTGGCCTTATTCTGATCTAAAATGAACTGAAGACTTGCTATTAGCAACCCTGCAACCATTCCCCAAAAGTATCCCCAGCCGTTAAAGCGCCACCACACCCATTTTAAAAAGTTGGATGCTACATATCCGCCATATAAGGCACTGCTTATCCATAACGTAAGTGAGTTGATGGAATCTGCAAAAAAGCCCATACATACGCCCAACCCAACTACAAAAAATGAAGCAATATGACTGGCCTTTATGTAATGCTTATTGGACGCTTTTGGCTTAAAGTATTTTTTATAGATATCGTTAACTATATAAGCTGGACTCGAATTTACAAAAGCTGAAAACGTAGACATAAAAGCGGCTAAAAGGCCTGCCAATAACAACCCTTTAACCCCAACTGGAATATGGTGGTTGATGACTTTTGGCAGGATAACCTCCAAATCGCCCCCAACCAATCCAGGATTGGTGCTCATTTCTGGAGCCAAAACTACTAAGGCAATGACTACGATTCCGGTAACCAATAAGTATCTGGGTATATATAAAACCAGATTGGTAAAACCACTCATATAAGCAGCTTCTTTAACCGTTCTTGTAGATAGAATGCGCTGAAAATCATAACTGGGTACAGGCCCTGCAATACTTGCAAAGAAACCTTTGAAAAGCGACATTCCAATAAATGCCCCAAACATTTTATATCCTTCCGTATCTATTAAATCGTTAAAAGCCTGAAATTTGGTATTCCAATGTGTTTCCAGCTCACCGCCAAAGAAAATAGTTCGCCATTCATCAGAGATTACCATGTTAATTTCTACATCGCTAATGGCAAAAAAAGTATAGCCTGCTACCAGTATGCCGGCTATAACCATGATGATATATTGTAAAACTTCAGTAGCTACAACAGAGAACATGCCTCCTTTAACAGTATAGATAGTAGTTAGGAAAATAATTATAAGTGCATAGGACTGTTCTGAGGTCAATAAAAGAACATTTCCTATTTCCAAAGGAATGTCCCAAGGTAAGATAATGGTCAAAAACTTACCTGTACCTTCAAAGAAGTATGCTATGAATCCTACGGCAGAAACAACAGCAAATATGGCCACAATACTGTGCGATGCCCTTCCCGATCTACCATCTCCAAATCGTGTTAAAATCCACTCAGAACCGGTCATGATGTTGGAACGCCTTATCCAAACGGCCAAAAACATCATAAGAAAGACCTGATTCCAAACGGGCCAAAGCCACATAAACATAAAGCTTTTGGCGCCATATAGAAATAATATACCAACCATCCATGCGGTTCCAGATACATCGAACATGCCGGATCCGTTGCTTAGGCCTAAATAGTACCATTTAATATTATTTCCTCCTAGAAAATAGGATTCTAACCCATTGGAAGCTTTTTTGGAAACCCATATTCCAATAAAGAGCGTCAGTAACACATAGACTACTATGATCGAAATGTCTATTACATCCATATAATTGTACTGGTCATATTTAAATACCCCAATTTTTATTGGGATCAGGACCCATTTCAAATTCTAATGTGCCACCTGCCATTAATTCCGTGTGTGTTATGTAGGTGCGTTGCAATGATTCTCCATTTAGTTTAACTGCTTGAATGTACTTATTGACTGATGAGGTACTCTCAGCTGAAATGATAAAATCCTTTGTTTCTGATATTGTTATGGTCGCTTTCTTAAAAAGGGGGCTTCCAAGTTCATATTGACCTGATGCCGGGTTCATAGGGTAGAGGCCCAATGAACTAAAAACATACCACGCAGACATTTGCCCACAATCTTCGTTTCCACTCAAGCCTTCAGGCTGCGTAGTGTATTGGGTATCTAATATTTGTCTTACCCAGTATTGAGTCTTCCATGGTTCTTTTGCACTATTGAACATGTAGGCAATATGATGGCTTGGTTCGTTACCATGTGCATACTGCCCAATTAGACCCGAAATATCTGCAGAAACGTTTTCTCCAGAAATCTCTGAACTTTCAGTGAAAAGTTGTTCCAACTTTTTTGTAAAAGCCTTGTTTCCTCCATGCAACTCTATAAAACTTGGAACATCATGCAAAACAAACCAACTGTGTTGCCAAGCATTGCCCTCTGTATAATCAGTATGCTCCCTATGACTTGAAAACTTGGGGTCAAATGGCTCGTTCCAACTTTTTCCATCTACGGACTTACCTCTCATAAATCCAGTTTCGGTATCAAAAAGATGTCTAAATGCCTTAGAACGATTGCTGAAATATTGATAATCCTCCTCTTTGCCTAAATCCTTGGCCATTTGTGCAACACACCAATCATTATAGGCAAATTCAAGGCTTATCGTAACTGACTCATCCAATTCTGTATAAGGAATATATCCGTATTCTTTATAGGGTGCCAGTCCTCTAATATCTCCCATCATGGTATTGCGAACAGCCTCGTATGCTTTATCAACATCATAATCTCGAATTCCTTTTAAATAGGTATCCACAACAACTGATACCCCATGGTTTCCGGTCATGGTATTGGTTTCGTTGCCATATAAGGTCCATACGGGCAATCTACCTTGTTCATCATAATAGGCAAGCATAGACCGCACAATATCGTTTGCTTTTTCAGGCTGTAAAATATTTAATAAAGGATTTTCGGCCCTAAAGGTGTCCCACAGAGAGAGGGTTGAATATGCATTCCAATCTTGGGCAGTACTGATACTGTCGTTTTGCAATCGGAACTCGCCATTAATATCACTGAAGAGCACCGGAGCTACCTGCGTATGATATAATGCAGTATAAAAAATGGTCTTTAGAGAATCTTGAGGTGTCTCTATCTTAATTTTGGACAATAGCTCTTCCCATTTTTTGTTTGTTTGGCTTTTTACTTCGTCAAACGAAACGGAAGTACCATAATTTCTAAGATTTTCTTTGGCGTTTGCAATGCTTACGGAAGATACCGCCACTTTGATTTCGACCGTTGAGGTTGAATCTTTGTTAAAAAAGAGTTGTGCTCCCGTTTTTGTTCCTTTTGCTTTTTTCCTGCTGCCCAAAGTTTCACCATTGGACATAAAATGAGCGTTTATGATTGGTTCTGAGGTTTCCAATACAAAGAATACTTTTTGGTTTTTTGCCCAACCCGCGCTGTGTCTGTATCCCGCAATCTGGGTTTCACTTTCCAATGCAATGTAGCTTTCGGTAGGCGCATCCCAATTTACCGCATAGCCTAAGTCAATAATAAAAGAAGGCACATCACTTTTTTGATACGTATACTTATGTAAAGACACATATTCGTTGGCGGTAAGTTCAACTCGTATATCATTTTCCAGGTCAACTTTGTAATAACCAGGGGAAGCAGTTTCGCTAGAATGGGAAAAACGGGCAGTATAGGGCAAACTATCCCTTGCAATGCCAAACATAGATACATTGGTCGTTTTGTTTGTTGGCATTAACAATAGATCGGCCAAATCCCCTATTCCAGTGCCGCTAAGATGCAATTGTCCAAAGCCAGAAATAATGGAATCTGTTATATGGTAACCAGAGCACCAATCCCAGCCTGTGGTGCCATTATCCGGACTTGGCTGCACCATTCCAAAAGGAGCAGTTGCGCCAGGAAAAGTGTGTCCGTGACCACCTGTGCCAATAAAAGGATCTACATACCCGGTAAAATGATCAGAAGTGCTATTTAGTTTTTTTTCTTTACAAGATGAGCCAATGAAGAACACTATCAAAAAGAAAAGAAAAGAAGATTTGCTCATCTGCTAATTATATTAATATTGATATTTTTTATACTTTTCCTCAAAATATATTTGATTTTCTTATGGTGATTAGGCGGTAGCGTAGATAAATTCAATGGTTGTGATTGGTTGTGCAATTGTATTCCTAAATATTTATAATTTTATTTTGAGGAGGAATAAAATTAGACCAACAACCTGCCCCAAAAGCTAAACAGCAGAAAAGCCGTACAAATAAAATGCATCGAAATCCATGTACATAAATGATAAATTGGATGAGCTTTTAAAAGCTGAATCTTCGCAACAGTATCGCATTACCTATATGCACCATATTATTTTTTGGGCAATTTATTTTGCACTGAATACATTGCGTTGGGGTAGCATGCATGACGATTTTGAATACTCCATCAAAACCAACTTGATAGGTTTTCCAATTCATATTGCCCTTTCTTACTTCAATATTTATTTTTTGATGCCCAAATATGTTTATAAAAGAAAATACATCACATATACCACAATTGTGTTGCTTTCATTGTTTGTTATGTTGTTGGTAAAATATAACCTTACCTACTATTTAGTGAGTACTAATGTATGGCCAGAGGGACCAGCCGAACTGGCAGGAGAAGGGCTGACCCTAAACTATGCAATACAAACAATGTTGGGAGAACTCTATGTGGTGTCTTTTGCCACTGCTATTAAGATAACCGTAGATTGGTTGCGGGAAAACAGTAAGCTTCATGACCTTGAAAAAAGACAATTGACAACAGAACTCAAGTTTTTAAGGTCGCAAGTTTCTCCACACTTTTTCTTTAATACATTAAACAATATTTATTCACTCACTCTTGAAAAATCTGATAAGGCGCCCGAGGTAATTCTAAAGCTATCTGGACTAATGCGATACTTACTATATGCCACAAGAAAAAGAAAGCAAGACCTTAAAAGCGAGATAGATTGTATTCAAAACTATATAGATTTAGAGCGAATACGATTTAATGATTCATTACAAATAGATATTGGGATTTCAGGTGATTTAGAGAATAAGATGATAGCTCCAATGTTGCTTGTTCCATTAATTGAAAACTGCTTTAAACATGGAGCGAGCAAAAACATTGGCGATATGCATATTACGATAGATATAAGTGTTGCCGACGATTTTTTGTATTTTAATGTGTCCAACACCATTCCTGTTAGTGACAGAGAAAGCAAAGTGGCGACCAGAAGTGGCGGCATAGGACTTTCCAATGTAAAAAAACGTTTGGAACTGGGGTATGATTCAAAAGATTATGACCTTGATATTTTTGAGAAAGAAAATATGTTTCATGTAGATTTAAAACTAAAAGTATGACAGCTTTACGAGTTATTATTATTGATGATGAGCCATTGGCCATAAATGTATTGAAGAACTATGCCGAACAGATAAAACAATTAAATCTTGTCCGTACTTTTTCAAATGCTATCGACGCCACATCATTTCTTCAGGAAAATGAAGTTGATATCATTTTTCTGGATATCAATATGCCCATTTTGGACGGGCTCAATTTTTTAGAATCGCTGCATGTTTCTCCAATGATAGTGATCACTACTGCGCATGAAGAATATGCATTAAAGAGTTTTGAACTTGAAGTTATTGATTATCTCGTAAAACCTATTCCTTTTCCAAGATTTCTAAAAACAGTAAATCGAATTATAAGCTTAAAACAAGGAGCATCCAATAGCGGGACCCATTCAGCGCACGAAAAGCCAAGTATTTTTGTCAAAGTGGACAAAAAAAAACTACAAAAAATTTTTCTGGATGAAATTGTAGTAGTTGAAAGCCTGAAGGATTACATTCGAATCAAAACTACCTCAGCAAAGTATATAATTCACAAAACCCTGGGCAGTTTTACGGATGAATTGCCCTCCGATAAATTTCTGCGGATTCACAGATCCTACACTATTGCTATAGATAAGGTTGAGGCAATAGAGGGCAATAGTTTAGAAGTTGACGGAATTAGGTATACCATAGGCAGGAGCTACCTAAATGATGCTAAAGGCCGAATTTTAAACGATTCAATAACATGGGGTAGGAATTCGCCAGAGTAATGGAGATTCCCCCTTTTACTGTATTCAAACAGACTCGTTTCTCAATTGTACTGTCAACTCTAGTTGAATTTGCATAAACAAATTCATTAGTCTTTTCTGGTCTGCCATTGGTCGAAATTTTTGAGTGCAATTCCAGTTATCTAATTAGCTTCAAAGCAACAATCAAAAATCCAATTGTATGCCTGTCATCAGGACGTTGATAAAGAAGAGGTTTCTACCGGTACATTTTGTTATTCTGTCTTTTTTAGTGATAAGCTGTCAGAGTAAAAAAGGAGAGTATGCAATTATATCTCTAGAACAGTCCATAAGTCAAATCCCAGATAGTATTGACTTCTCATTTCATATAAAACCAATTCTTTCTGATAGGTGTTTCGTCTGTCATGGACCAGATAAAAATGCAGTTGAAGGTGGACTTTCTTTGAACAAACCTGAAGATGCATATGCCGCAATTGGTGAGAACAAAGATAGATATGCAATTATCCCCGGTGATTTGGAAAAAAGTGAGTTGATAAAACGAATTTTTGAAGATGACCCTACGCTTAAAATGCCCCCACCGGAATCCAACCTCATATTGTCCGATTATGAAAAGGAACTGCTTAAAAAATGGGTGGAGCAAGGCGCTGTGTACAAGAAGCATTGGGCATTTGTACCGCCAGTTAGCCCAGCAGTGCCGATAATTGAAAATGATGAATGGAGCCAAAACGAGATAGATAAGTTTATTCAAGAAAAATTAAACCTCCAAGGGTTTTCGCCTTCAAAAAAAGCTGCTAAAGAACAACTTGTCCGTCGCGCATTTTTTAGTATCGCAGGACTGCCTCCAAGTGTGGATCAAGTCAACGCCTTCATAAAAGACACCTCTAAAAATGCTTACGAAAAAATTGTTGATTCTTTGCTCAATACCACGGCTTATGCCGAGTACATGGCTGCAGACTGGATGGACGTTGCAAGATATGCGGACACACATGGCTATCAAGATGATTTTGAGCGCACCATGTGGCCTTGGCGGGATTGGGTCATTCATGCCTTTGAAAAAAATATGCCTTATAATGAATTTGTCACCTACCAATTGGCGGGAGACATGCTTTCCAATGCAACCAAAGAATCCATTTTGGCCACAGGATTTAACAGAAACCACAAGATAACTGCAGAAGGAGGGGTGATTCCTGAGGAATACCGCATAGAATACGTAGAGGATAGGACAAATACATTTAGTACTGCTTTTTTAGGAATGACCATGGAATGCGCCCGCTGTCATGACCATAAATATGACCCTTTAAGCCAAAAGGAACATTTCCAGCTTTTCGGTTTTTTCAATAATATAGATGAGAAAGGGCTTATGGCAAATGCCCAAGAAATACCGAAACCATATATAATAGTTTCAAAAGAAGATAAAGAAGGGGTGTTGAACTTTGTGAACATGACCAAAAACCCTGAGCAAAAGGTAGAGGTAATGGTTATGAGGGATATGCCGGTACAGAGAGAAACATTTGTTTTGAATAGGGGGGTTTATGACCAACCTTCAGAACAAGTCTTTCCTGCAACGCCTGAGGCTATTTTACCATTCCCAGATAACTTTCCAAAAAACAGATTGGGCTTATCCAAATGGTTGTTTCATGAAAAAAACCCATTGACTGCGCGTGTTGCGGTCAACCGAATCTGGCAGAGAATGTTTGGAAAAGGTTTGGTGGAAAGCTCTTATGATTTTGGAAACCAGGGAGCATTGCCTTCGCATCCAGAATTGCTTGATTTCCTGGCGGTCAAGTTTATGAAAGAAGGATGGGATGTTAAGCAAATCATGAAATATATGGTGCTCTCTTCCACCTATCAACAGAGTAGTCATATAACAGAAGAAATGCAAGAATTAGACCCAGAAAACACCTATTTGGCAAGAGCTTCCAGGTTAAGGTTGAGTGCGGAAATGATTAGGGATCAAGCCTTGAAAATAAGTGGATTATTGAATGAGGAGGTTGGTGGTCCAAGTGTAAAACCGTACCAGCCAGAAGGTATATGGGAAGAAACTACAGGTGGGGGAGGTGGAAGTACCTCAACTTACGTTCAAAGTGAAGGTGAAGATCTGTACAGAAAAAGTTTATACACCTTTTGGAAGAGAACGGTACCGCCGCCGACTATGATGACTTTTGATGCTTCCTCAAGAGATCTTTGTACCGTAAAGCGCCAAGAGACTAACACGCCATTGCAGGCACTTGTGCTTTTAAATGACCCACAGTTAATAGAAGCGGCAAGGGCCTTGGCATACAAAGCCATAGATGCAAGCGGTAAAGAACCATTGAACCAAATAGGCTATGTTTTTCAAAATGCTACTTCTAGAAAACCAAATGAGGAAGAATTGAAAATCTTACATAACCTTTATTTAGATACGTTTGAAAAGATAAAGGCAGGGGAAGTGGTTACTGACGAATATCTGTCAATTGGGGAGTTTTCTACAGATATGGAAGTTTCTTCAGACCATTTAACGGCATTGGCCTTAACGGCACATACAATACTAAACTTAGACGAAACCATTTCAAGAGGGTAATATGAGTGAAAAGAAAATAATAGCGGACAACGCAATCAATATGAACAGGAGGTCTTTCTTAGGAAAGTCTGCGTTGGGAGTTGGTGGAATGGCATTGGGTTCTCTTCTTGGCTGTAATTTTTATCAAAAAGAAGGCAGTTTAATTACTAAAGCGGATAATCCAATGGGGATAAAAGGTATTCTTAACTCCCCTCATCATCCCGCAAAAATAAAACGCGTCATTTATCTATTTCAAAGTGGAGGTCCTTCACAATTAGAACTTTTTGATTATAAACCGTTGCTTAACCAGAGGAGGGGCGAGGATTTGCCAGAATCTATTCGTAACGGACAACGTTTGACTGGCATGACCTCAGGACAGGACAAGTTTCCTTTGGTAGGTTCAAATTTTGGTTTTCAACAACATGGTAAAAACGGAACATGGATCAGTGACCTACTGCCCTATACGGCTAAAATGGTAGATGAGCTATGTATTGTAAAATCAATGTATACCGAAGCAATAAACCATGATCCAGCTGTCACTTTTTTTCAAACAGGATCACAGCAACCAGGCAGGCCTAGTATTGGCTCTTGGTTAAGTTATGGACTGGGAAGCGAAAATGAAAACTTACCTTCTTTTACAGTGTTATTGTCGCGGGGAACAGGAAGACCAAACGGTCAACCTTTGTACACTAGATTATGGGGCAATGGTTTTCTTCATTCATTGCATCAAGGGGTACAATTTAGGGCAGCAAAGGACCCTGTTCTTTATTTAAATGACCCTAAAGGTATATCTAAAGAAACCAAGCGTTCCATACTCGATAATCTAGCCGTACTTAATGAAAAACAGTATAAGGAATTTGGCGACGAGGAGATTCAAAGCAGAATAGCCCAATATGAAATGGCCTATAGAATGCAAACTTCTGTTCCGGAGGTAATGAACACAGAGAACGAACCGGATTACATTTATAAAATGTATGGGGCTGATGCTAAAATACCGGGCACTTATGCTGCTAATTGTTTGCTGGCTAGAAGGTTGGCGGAGCAAGATGTTCGTTTTATCCAATTGTACCATATGGGCTGGGATCAGCATGATAATTTGCCTTCCGCAATTGAAAAACAGGCAAAGGACGTAGATCAAGCTTCGGCTGCTCTAGTTGCTGACCTTAAGCAAAGAGGGATGTTAGAAGATACATTGGTTGTATGGGGAGGTGAATTTGGTAGAACTAATTACTCTCAAGGTTTATTGACCGATACTAACTATGGAAGAGACCATCACCCAAGGTGTTTTACTATGTGGATGGCTGGAGGAGGTATTAAGCCAGGTTTTGTTTATGGTGAAACAGATGAGTTTGGTTATAACATAGTTGACAATCCTGTGCATGTTCATGATTTTCAGGCAACACTGCTTCATTTATTGGGTATTGATCATGAAAGACTCACTTATAAATATCAGGGCAGAAGATTTAGGCTTACAGATGTAGAAGGACATTTGGTAAAAGATATATTGGCATGATGAATAGGAGACGGTTCATCGAAAAAGGAGGGTTGGCCTCTTTGAGCTTGGCATCCATAGGTAGTTTATCATTTTCTGAGCGTATGCAAAAAGACGTTGTTATCGGTCATGGAAGTCATCAGTATAAGATAGACTTAAACTGGGGAAAACTTAATAGCAAGAACTTTCCAGTGAAGGACTGTCATGAAATGGTGCAAGATGCTAAAGGAAGAATTATCCTGTTGACCAATCACACCAAAAACAATGTTCTTATCTATGATAAGTCTGGAAAATTGTTAGATACTTGGGGAAAAGAATATCCTGGTGCACATGGGTTAACCATACATGATGAAAATGGAACCGAATTTTTGTACATCTCTGATAATGATAGGCACGAGGTGATTAAAACGACTTTGGATGGAAAAGTGATTCAAGTTCTTCCATTTCCAAAAGAAAGTGGGAAATATCAAAACAAAGAGGAGTACATACCCACAGAAACCGCTATTGCAGAAAATGGGGATATCTATGTTGCAGACGGGTATGGTTCTCAATTTATAACGCACTACGATTCCAAAGGAAACATAAAAAACATATTTGGGGGTAGAGGTGATGAAGATCACCTATTCAATAATGCTCATGGTATTTGTATTGATGATCGTGACCCAAAGAATCCAACTTTGTTGATAACCGCTCGCCAACAAAATAGGCTAAAACGTTTTTCGTTGGATGGAACCTATCTTAACTCCATTGATTTGCCAGGAGCATACATATGCAGGCCGGTGATACATAACAATCACATTTACTTGGCTACTATATGGTCTGGAGATGGGTCTGAGGGCACAGGTTTTATTTCAATATTAGATGAAAACAACAAATTGATTTCTGCTCCGGGTGGAAGTATTCCAGAATATGAAAATGACAATCTGAATCCGATGCATCAAACTTTAAAGATTTTTACGCACCCTCATGATGTGTGTATAGATGAAGATGAGAATATTTATGTTGCCCAGTGGAATTCTTCGGCCACATATCCCATAAAATTATATCGGGTATGACGGTTTTAGGTCTTAAGTTAAATACAGCAATTGGCACTTTTGGCAAGATTGCGAAAGGAACGGCTTTGATTTTCTTTTTCAGTTTAACCACTCTTTCGTGCCAATCAAAGAAACCTATTTTTTTAAATGAATCAGCCATTCAATTGTCACTTCCCATAGTTCACATAGATTCATCACTTTTTAGAAATTCGGCATTGGTAAAGGTAGATTTGGCTTATGATAATGCAATTCTCCGATATACAACGGACGGAAGCAATGTTACAGAAAATGCCAGTAGTTATGGGGCACCTTTAAAAATTACAACTACGACTCACTTAAAAGTAAGGGCTTTTCACAAGGATTTTAAGCCTAGCGAAGAGCTAGCGATGGTTATACGTAAAATGAGCAAGGATATTTCCAACGCTGCAATAAATATTAACCCAGGACCCAATGAAAATTATAAAGGAAGTGGAGAAAACACCTTGATAGATGGCCTTAAGGGAACCGTTAACTTTAGAAATGGTGCAAAATGGTTGGGTTTTCAAGAAAACGAAATTGTTGTTGACCTTAAATTTTCTGAACCTATTTTGGTGGAAAAGTTAATCATGAGTGTTTTACAAGATCAAGGGTCATGGATTTTTTTACCTGCTTCAATAAGTGTAAAATCTAAAAAGGGGAATATAGGGGCTATAGAATTGAACAGTGGTGATGAAGCAAAAAGCAAGACAATGGATTTTATTGAGGTTCCAGTTCAAAAAGAAAAATATAGCGAATTGACCATAACCATTTCTTCTTTAAAAGAAATCCCTGGTTGGCATCCAGGTAAAGGAACATTGCCTTGGGTTTTTGTAGATGAAATTATTGTTGAATAAATAAAAGTTAATAATGCAGTTAGGAAATTTACATCCTTTATTTGTCCATTTGCCCATAGGGATTTTGGTTTTAGCATTTTTAATGGAGCTCTATTATTATAAAAAACCGGCCCCAAAAGATAACGGAACTATCCTTTTTGCTCTGGCAATAGGTGCTTTTAGTGCTATCTTTTCAGTTGCATCTGGTTGGTTTTTAGGAGAAAATGGAGGGTATGATGAAGAGCTGCTTTTTAGGCACAGGTGGATTGCTGTAGCTTTTTCTGTGGGAGCTTTGATATTATTTTTCTTAAAGAAATCAGCCAATGGGTTGGCTCAAAAAACGTACTTCCCAGTATTTGTGTTGGTGTTGATTTTGTTGACCTTAACAGGCCATTTCGGAGGAAGTCTTACTCATGGCGAAGATTTTTTGTTCAAAGAAGCTTACGAAGAACCTGTAATTGAGGATATAGCACAAGCAGTGGTATTCTCAGATGTCATTCAACCTATTCTTCAGCAAAAATGTGTTAGTTGCCACAATAGTGGGAAGGCCAAAGGCGGGTTATTGCTTACATCACAAAAAGAGTTATTGGCTGGTGGAGATTCAGGCTCACTTCTAGATTCACTGGAGAAGGAGAAGACTTCGTTGCTTATGCATCGTCTTTATCTTCCTATGGCAGATAAAGAACATATGCCACCAAAGGGAAAAGTGCAGCTTACCTCTGAAGAAGTACTTTTAATGAATTGGTGGATGAAAAATGAGAATTGTTTTGATTGTGTGGTAAAGAATCTGCCTACAGATGAAAAGTTGGATGCAATTTTGGCTTCATTGGAAAAAGACAACTCTCTCAAAGCACTAATTGCGGAAAAAGTGGATGATGTGCCTTTAGAGTTCATTGCAGGTTTGTCACAAAGTAATATTTCTGCCCAGTTAGCTTCAGAAGAGATGCCGTTATTGTTCGTTAATTTTTTGAAACGAAAGAACCTTAGCGATGAGGACTTTGATTTGCTTAAGCCTTATAAAGACAATATTGTCGAAATAAACTTAGGATATACCAATTTAACCGATGAATTGGCAAAACGGCTAAAACAGTTTAAACATCTTACAAAGCTCCAGTTGCAGAATACAGGGATAACCAATGCTACTGTTCAGATAATCAGCAACTTAGAATTTTTAGAATCGTTAAACCTTTATGGTTCTGAGTTGGACGATTCTGCCCTTAACTCTTTAGCAACGCTACCTAATTTAAAAAATCTGTACGTGTGGCAAACCAAAATGACCAAAGATGGGCTTTCTGAATTTCAAAAAGAGAATGAAACAATTATGGTGCAAAGTCGAGTCGCGGATAGTGTTTTTGCGTCTAGCACCTTATCTCCACCAACCATTATTGCAGACCAAGAAATTTTTAAGGATTCTGTAAAAATATCTATAGAACAATATTTTGAAGGTGCCAAGGTGTTTTATATCACTGAAAATTCAAAAAATGATACTATAGCCAAAGAATATACCGAGCCATTTTATCTTAAAGAAACCTCTACCCTAAAGACATATTCCACATTGGACAATTGGGAACCTAGTTTAACAAGTACTGCACATTTTCTAAAAAACCAAGTGGAGATCAACAATATCACTTTGGCTCAATCACCTCATCCAAAATACACGGCTAAAGGGGGGGAAACCCTTATGGACCTTAAACGGGGGACAACTAACTTTGTTGATGGAAATTGGGTGGGCTATGAAAGTCAACATATGACGGCAACAGTTGAATTTAAAGAACAGACCACAATATCCAACATCTCGGTCGGGAGCCTTTCCATACCCACTAGTTGGATTTTCTTTCCCGTAGGTTATACCGTTTGGGGTTCAGCCGATGGGAATAGTTTCAAAAAAATAAAGACTATAAAATTACCAAAACCAACACCTTCAATTGATATTGAGCGGATGGCTTACAACATTAGTTTTGATCCTATTTCATTAAAAAAAGTAAAACTTTTTGTTGAAAGCCCACTAAAAAATCCAGATTGGCATATTGCTCCAGGAGGTAATAGTTTTATTTTCTTGGATGAACTGGTTTTTAATTAATCTGTAGCCGATTTATGGTCAAGGAGAAAAGAGAGACGGCCCAATTGGGCCGTCTTAAGTTTTATATCAACACTAACATGATATAAAAGAGATATTTTGGAAAAAGCTATGAATTATCTTCGACAGAAGCATCTGGCGCATTGCTTTTTACAGAAGCGACACCGTTCTCCATGGCGGATGCACTTGAGTACATTTCACTTGCCCCAATAACTTGTCCGTTAGAAGCTTTCAAATTAAAATAAGGGCTGCCGTCCTTAGCAGTTTTTCTGTCAAACCTATTGTCATCTTGAGAGTTTGTTCGCACGGATGCGATACCGTTTTCGCAAGCAGGCTTTGTAGTATATGCCTCACTACTTAGAATAACTTGGCCGTTGTTGGCCTTTAAATTAAATCTGAATTGTCCAGATTTGTCTTTCTTTATTTCAAATTTACCCATGGGATTATGTTTTTAATTGCTTTAAAACTAAGTTTTTTATTAAAAATATGCTAATCATGCATAGTAAATAATAATAAACGGCTTAAAATAAAAAAGCCTTCAACTTTAGCTGAAAGCTTTTGAGGTCCTTTAGAAATGATGTTCCAGTATTTTAAATGTGTCTGTAAAACAATAAAAATTGATGGCAAGGCCAGGGTATTGCATCAATTTTAAAAGACGGAATGGTTTAAAATGGTTATTCTGTATTAACCATCACAATATTTGTCTTTTTTGATGGTAATCCATGATGGATTGTTGGCGGTTTTTACTTCTGAATTCTTACATTTATATACGATCAATAACCAAAATTTATGCCCATTGTTTTTGTAGTAATAGGAATATTCCTGTTATTTCTCCTCATCGCAAAATTTAAACTCAACGCTTTTCTTTCATTTATAATTGTTTCCTTATTTGTTGGAATATCCCAAAGCATGGATTTAGAGGGTCTTGTAAAATCCATCCAAACGGGCATTGGGAATACACTTGGTTTTTTGGTCCTGATTTTGGGTCTAGGTGCAATGTTGGGGAAACTGGTTGCCGATAGCGGTGCGGCGCAACAGATTACTACAAAATTGGTAGGAGCTTTTGGGGTCAAATATGTGCAATGGGCAGTGGTTTTAACTGGATTTATTGTGGGTATTCCCATGTTTTATTCCGTTGGGTTTGTAATATTGATCCCTTTAGTATTTACCATTGCTATTTCAACCGGTCTTCCATTGCTATATGTTGGGTTGCCCATGCTCACATCCTTATCCGTAACCCATGGATACCTTCCACCACATCCTGCTCCAACAGCTATAGCAGCGATGTTTAATGCCAATATCGGAAAAACCATGATCTATGGTATTGTCATAGCAATTCCTGCAATTGTTATCGCTGGTCCTCTTTTTGCACGAACAATAAAAAAAATAGAGGCCAAGCCTTTGAAGGAATTTTACAATCCGGTTGTTATAAAGGATGAGTATTTGCCTAGTGTTATGGTAAGTGTTATTACCGCTTTGCTGCCCATATTGTTAATAGGTCTTTCCATTGCTGCAGATCAATTTATGCAAGACAGTAGTGTTAAAACCATTCTTGTGTTCTTGGGAAATCCAGTTATTGCTATGTTAATCTCGGTATTGGTGGCGATTTATACGTTGGGATTGGCAAGAGGTAAAAAAATGATTGCGGTTATGGACTCTCTGTCCAGTTCTGTATCCAGTATCACTATGATTCTTCTTATTATTGCTGGAGCAGGTGCTCTTAAAGAAGTACTGGTGGACAGTGGCATAAGCAATTATATTGCAGATTCATTAAAAGGCTCTAGTGTATCTCCTTTGGTTTTGGCTTGGTTGATAGCAACAGCAATACGTGTTTGTGTTGGTTCTGCAACTGTAGCTGGGTTGACAGCGGCGGGCATTGTTCTTCCACTGGCATCAGGAACAGGTGTTAATACAGAACTCATGGTGTTGGCCATTGGCTCCGGAAGTCTAATGTTATCTCATGTAAACGATACTGGTTTCTGGATGTTCAAAGAATATTTCAACCTTACGGTCAAAGAAACTTTGTCCACATGGACGGTTATGGAAACCTTGGTTGGAATAATTGGACTTTTGGGAGTATTAACGTTGAATATGTTTATTTAATTTTTATAATTATGGATAATTTACCTTCAGAAAGAATAAAACAGTTGGGGCTTCAATTTCCTCCTGCCCCTAAACCACTTGGAGTATACAAGCCACTATTGGTGGTGGATAATTTTCTGTACATTTCTGGACAGGGACCTATTAATTTGGATGGAACTTTGATGATAGGTAGAGCTGGAGATGACCTAAACGAAGATGAAGCTAAATTGGCAGCTCGCCAAGTTGGACTAACCATGTTATCTACCATTCAAACACATTTTGGCAGTTTGGATAAAATAAAAAGAGTGGTCAAAGTTTTAGGAATGGTGAATTCTACTCCTGATTTTGGAAGACAACCCTATGTTGTAAATGGGTTCAGTGAACTTATGGCTGATGTGTTTGGAAAAGAAAACGGCATTGGAGTTAGAAGTGCAGTTGGCATGATGTTACCAGACAATATTCCCGTTGAAGTAGAGGCAATGTTCCAGTTGCATTAAAGCAACAAAAATTGCCTGTGTATTATTTATATATTATAACACCTAACTATGTTCGTATTCGATGCACATTTGGATTTGGCCATGAACGCTTTGGAATGGAACAGGGATTTGACCTGGACTGTTGAGGAAATTAGAAAGAGTGAAATGGGGATGACCGATAAACCGGATCGGGGCAAAAACACGGTTTCGTTACAGGCAATGCGAAAAGGTAATGTTGGCCTCTGCGTAGCAACACAAATTGCTCGTTACGTAAAAAGAGGAAGTCCATTACCAGGTTGGAACTCACAGCACCAGGCTTGGGCGCAAACCCAGGGTCAATTTGCCTGGTACAAGGCTATGGAAGAAATTGGTGAGATGGTGCAAATTACCAATATAAAAGAGTTAAAAGCACATATTGCACTTTGGAAAAAAGATGGTTCCAAAAAGCCAATTGGATACATACTTAGCTTAGAAGGTGCAGATTCGATTGTTACTATAGAGCATCTAGAAAAATCTCATAAAATGGGGTTAAGGGCCATTGGTCCTGCGCATTATGGGCCAGGGACATATGCACACGGCACTGACTCCATTGGGGGAATTGGCTATAAAGGAAAAGAACTTCTAAAAAAAATAGAAGAACTCAACCTTATTTTGGATGCCACCCACCTCTGTGATATGAGTTTTTGGGAAACCATGAAAATATACAATGGACCGGTTTGGGCAAGCCATAACAACTGCAGGAAATTTGTAAATCATAATAGACAGTTTTCGGATGAGCAAATCAATGAACTTATTAGTAGAAAAGCGGTCGTAGGAATTGCTCTTGATGCATGGATGATGGTCCCTAATTGGATAAGGGGAAAATCCACTCCAAAAGAAATGGGGGTTACCTTAAACAAAGTGGTGGATAATATTGATCACATTTGCCAACTGGCTGGCAATTCCTTACATGTGGGCATTGGAACAGATCTTGACGGGGCTTTTGGAAAGGAACAATCCCCGGAGGATCTCAATACTATAGCTGATTTGCAGAAAATTCCTGTCTTACTATCTAAAAGAGGTTATTCAGATGGTGATGTAGAAAATATAATGCACCTCAATTTCATTAAATTCCTTGAAAGAACTTGGAATTGATCTATCACAAGAAAGCAGAAAAGCAAAAATCCCAAAACATTGAAAAACAATGAATTGGAATTTAACTCTGCGGTCTGGAAGGAAGTATTGATTGATGGTTAAACATCTGCTGATATCTGAACTCAAATAGGTTAAAGTAATTCCTGCTAAGCATTGATTCTAAGTTCTTGAAAACATTAGCAGATATTGTAATGAATTCTATGCATAATACAACCTCAAGAAATTCGAACTGGTTTAATGGATACATAGGAAAACAACTATTCATTTTGCCATGCTTTAGGTTTTCTGTTATTTTAAACATCATTTTTGATTAAAGAAAGCAAATATGGATAGCTTAGACCTGAAAATATTAAGAAATGGCTAAATGATCAAATTCCATGTAAACATTGTTCAGCTTCTTAGTTTTACGGCGATAATCACTGGCTTGATTTTTTCCTTTTTGTTATTGGTAAAGAAAGATAATCGAACAGCAAACAAATTTCTTTTGGTGCTCCTTATTTCTTTGAGCAGTACATTGCTGACCAGCCTATTTTTGGAGTTTAAGCTTTATGGAACCAATGAATGGCTCTACTACCTGCCTTTTACAATGACGTATTGGCTAGGCCCTGCTTTTTATTTTTACATTAGATGTCTTATTCAACCAGACTCAAGATTTCTTCCCAAACATCTATGGCATTTTGCACCACTTGTCCTAAATTATTTGCATGGATTTTATCACATTTTAATCGAAAATGAGGATTACAGTCAAAAACTACACAACTTTACAGAATCAATAGGGTTTTACGCGATACCGTTGATTTTTATTTATCTAGCTATGGCGTATAAGAATCTTGGAAATTACAACTCATCCCTGCTGAATCATGTATCCACTATAGATAATGTAACTCTTAACTGGATAAAACAGCTCATTGGAGTTTTGTCATTTTCTTTTTTGGCGATAGTACTATTTCAGTTGGTGGACTATGAAGTACTCATAGATTTTACTGTGGAATACAATCAAGGACTTTTATTTTCCTATCGCTGGGTTACTCAGCTCATTTTGATAATTACAATCTATTGGTTAAGTATAAGGGGTTTTGGTCAAGCTCAAATTTATAATCCACCCATTAAAGCTGATTTTATTGTTGATGATAAAGACTATTCTAAACCTATAGCGGTTTTGAAAAGTATAATGAAAAACGAAAAACTTTTTTTGAACCCTGAATTAAACCTGACAATGTTAAGTTCCCAATCTGGATTTACCGAAAAAGACATATCACTTGCCTTAAATAGAAAGTTGAAAAAGAACTTTTATTACTTTGTAAATGAATATAGGGTAGATGAGGTAAAAAAACGTCTTGGAGATTCTAAGTATGAGAATCTTAAAATCATGAGCATAGCCTATGATTGCGGATTTAATTCTAAGGCGACTTTTAATAGGATTTTCAAGAAATTTACAAACCAATCTCCCAGAGCCTTTCGAAACAGCTTTTAAAATTCCGTATCGCTTCAAGATTAAGTCTCAATAAGTTTTCTGAGACTTCTTTGCTGTTGATCTTTATTACATTGGACCATTTACAAGACATAATGCCCATAGTACTCTTTTATATTCTCTAAACATTTTCTAACAAAAAGGATAAACCTGAAATAGATTGATAGTAGAAATATTTGGTAATTAGATTATGGGGAGTAGGGGTTTAATCAAAGTGATAACGGAAACTATTAAGAAATCGCTAAAGAAATTTAAAATGAAAAAACTGAAAAAAATTGGAGGTGTCACTATTTTGATAATCACCATTATTTTGGCTACGCTTTTAATATATCAATATGATCTCTTCAAAAGGTTATTGGAAAGAGGTCCCAACTATACTTATGCCCAAGCCTCAAATTGTAGTGTACAAGATAATTGGGCTATTGCGAATGGGTCTTATTTCAACTCAATTTCAGCTGCTAGAGACAGTTTGAAAATTTTAAAAAGAAAATATAGAATTCCCGGATTGGCAATATGTGTAGCTATCAATGATGAAATTATTTGGAATGAGGGATTTGGATGTGAAAATATTGAATTTAACCACCCTATTACTAATTCCTCCTTGTTCAGGATAGGAAGCATATCTAAAAGTATGACGGGAATTGCGTTGGGGAAATTATTGGATGATCAAAAGCTGGACCTAAATGAAGCTATAGGTAATGTTTTAGCTTCTTTTCCAAAGAAAAAGTATGAAATAAGAATTAAGGATTTAGCATGTCACCAAAGTGGTGTTCGAGGATATAAAGGTTTGGAGATGTTGTCTAACAAGTCTTACAAAAGTGTACATGAAGCTATGAACATATTCAAAGATGACGACTTGCTTTTTGAACCGGGAACCAATTATGAATACAGTTCCTATAATTATTCTATTCTTAGTGGGGTGATAGAAGAAATAACTGGTGATCTGTATTTGCGCTTCATGGACCAGAAGATTTTCGAACCCTTAGGGATGATCCATACCATACCGGATGATAAGCGAATGAATTATATAGGTTATAGCTCTTCAATTAAAAAAGACGAAATAAGGAAAACTCTTGAAGTTGATTTAAGCAACAAATGGGCAGGTGGCGGCTTTCTGTCCACTCCTAAAGATTTAGCTTTGATGTTTACGAAATTGGACGCTCTGTTGACAGAAGAGTCTCAAAACAAAATCTTTGAATCTCAAAGATTAAGGAATGGGGAAAACACAGGTTATGGGTTGGGCTTTAGAAAAACGTACTTCACCAAATCAAAAAAAACAGTAATACATCATGGAGGAAGTTCAGTAGGAGGGCGCTCTTTTGTGCTAAAGGTACTTGAGGATAATATTGTTGTGGCAATTTGCGCAAATAGTGATACTGGTTTATTGAACCCAAATGATTATGGGTTGATCGAGGTGTTTAATATTGCGAAGCTTTTTCATAATGAATAGAAATCATTTTATATTTAAAAAAGAAATCAATTTTTCTTTATATTTTTTCCCAATAGGTAATTTTTCTCCCTTTATAAGGAGATGATTTGACTCTATTGATTCTATGCTATTTAGTGAAATGATAAAAGACCTGTGTATTTGGATAAAGTAGTTAGGAAGTTTGGTAAGGGCATCAGAGATACTTTCCCTTACCATGATTCTTTTTCCTTCGTTCAGGTTGTAAAACATGTAGTTGCCCTGTTTTTCTAGATATAAAATGTTTCTAGGATTAACCCTGTGCAGTATATGTCCGCTCTTAAGACTTATGCTTTTGTTTTCGACACTTGATAAAGGTTCTTTGTTTTCGACATTTTTTATTTTTACGATGGCCTTTAAGAATCTTTCAAAAGATATCGGCTTAAGTAAATAATCTATAGCATTTAACTCATAACTTTCTACTGCATACTCCGAATAGGCAGTGGTGAATATGATTTTAGTGCTTGGCTTTATTGTCTTGGCTAAAGATATACCCGATAATTTAGGCATGTTTATATCCAATAATAAAAGATCTACTTGGTTGTATTGTATAAAACCTAATCCGTCAAGTGGGTTTCTGAATGATTCAAGGCAGTTGAGAAAAGGCAGTCTTTCAATATAATTTTTTAATAATTCAATCGCCTTAGGCTCATCGTCAATGATAACAACTTGTAACATAACTATAAAACAATCTCAAGATTTATTTTAAACATTTCTTTTGGTTCATATATTTTTAAGATGTGCATTTTTGGATAGAGTATTTCCAGCCTCCTACGAACATTTGTTAACCCAATTCCAGAACTGTTATTTTCAAATTCATTCAAGGGATCATTTACATGTAAAGAATTTTCAACCAGGAAATAGAGTGTTTTGTTTTCAATTTCAAGCTTGATTTTGACATATGATTTTTCGTAAATATTGATACCATGCTTAAATGCATTTTCAACAAAGGGAATTAGCAGAGCAGGGTAAATTTTGATATTTTCAAGATCACCCTTTACTTCAAACCTTATTTCAATTGAATCAGTGTGGTCAAATCTAAGTTTGTTCAAACTTATGTAATTATCAATGAACTCAATTTCCTTAGTAACTGAAATAGTTTCTGAACTGCTATCGTATAGCATAAATCTTAATAACTCCGATAACTGAGATATCCCGTTTGAAACATCTTTTTGGTTTTCTCTCTCGGCTATAGAAAGAAGATTATTTAAAGAATTGAAAAGGAAATGGGGATTTATTTGAGAGCGCAATAGGTTGAGCTCCGCTGTTCTTTTTTGTTCTAACAAATCTATTTTGATGTTTTGGTCCTTTTTCCATTGGGCCAAAAAACTATATATGATTGATGCAGCTGCAAAGAATAAATAAAGACCAATCCCAATTCTTAAATATCTTGAAAAGCACAATTTATCACAGAAGATTAATAATGTCAATTTCTCCAATAACAGAAAGAACACTATTAAGAATAGTGTAAGTCCAAAGAATTTAAAATATTTTTTTTCAAAAATCAGTCTTGAGAAAAAGAAAGAAATTAGGTAGAAGAAAACTACTTTAAAAACTATAGTTGCCAGTAATCCATATTGCAACTTATAATTATAGACCTTGGTTATGGATTGAATTCCTCCTCGGTATTCAACAATGCTATCAGTTTCTAAGCTAAATGTGCGAGCAATAAAATAGGTGGCAAAAATCCATACAATTATATGAACAAGTACGTGAATTGCTCTTTTGACCAATAATCTTTGCATTGATGTAATATAGTTAAAATTGGCACTAGGTTTAAGCTAGTTGTTACGAACGTACTGTATCGTGTTATAAAAGCTCAAAAAATGCAATAAGCTTTTATGTCATCAGATTTTAGTGATCTATACCTGTTATCAATTAATTAATAACAATAAGTTGCAGACGGAAAACTTCAATAATACATTCATTTAAATATTTAGAATGAAGGATGACTTAAGTTTTTATAAAATGAAAAATGTCAAAAGAATAGCGTACGTATTTGTTTTTTTAGCCTCACAATGGATGACCGGTCAGAAAATGACGGTGGGCGATTATGAAAAGGCATGGGATAATATGTCTAAAATGCTAATAGATACGGCTGAGAGAATACCCGAATCTTTATATGATCAAAAGCCAAATGAAAAAATCAGAAGTTTTGGCGAACAAATCAATCATTTGACAAGGTCTAATATTGGATTGGGAATGATGGTCTTTGGAAAAAGACCTGAGTTTTCTTTTGACAAAAAGAACCCTCCAAATGATAAAAATGGAATAATCGACCTTTTTAGAAAATCATCTGACTATTTCAAGCAAAACTTACTGTCCTTAAATGATAGCGCACTTGGCGATATAATCGAATGGGGAAGACCTGGGAGTGGAAGAAAAATCACTAAACATCAAGGGCTTTTAATGATCTATAGTCACTTTCAGCTTGAATATGGTAAAATAACAATATATGCTAGACTAAATAATATAGAACCGGCACCATCTTCTGGATGGAGTTTCTAAATTTTGTATATGTTTTTGGTCTTAAAGGGGTTTTTTCATAAGGAAGTCAATCGCAGCTGGGTTTGGTTACTAGTGCTCGCTGTTTTGTATTCATGTTCCAAGAATGAACAGAGTGAAAACATTCCTTTATACCAGAAGATTTTGCCAGGAAGTAAAGAACTGGAAATTGTCAAGAAGGATTTGCACTCTAATAAATATTCCAAACCCTGGGGAACAATGGTTTATGGCTTAGAAGAAATTTTTATTGACAATAATAAGTATTGGCAGCTAAACATTGATTTCATGGTTAATGGAAAAGCCTCACCAGATACAGTTTATTTTGATGCTAAAACCTTGGCATTTTATAAAAAATCCTTTAAAAATGCCTTTTCTGAATATACTGGGAACTTAAAGTTTGAGAACAATAAACTTATAGGAAAGCTAGCTCCATATACAGAGGATTCTCAATTAAAAACTCCTTTGTTATACGATAGAGTATTTCCACATGAAGTGTTTGAGCCAGCCATGTTAAATTATTTATTGGGAGTCCTTCCTTTAAAAAAGGGATACAAAGTATCGTTGCCCATGTTGGATTTAAATAATGGATCTTCAATAATTTGGGCAAATGTTGAAGTCCTTGGAAAGGAGAACGTCCGTATTAAAGGAAAAAAGTATGAAACATGGAAGGTTTTGTCCAGGGGCAGCCGGGAAAAAACATTTTGGATTGATACCGAAAAAAAAGCTATGATAAAGATGGAAAACAAGGGGGTTTGGTTTCAATGGAAGCTAAATGAATCTTGAATGGAAAGGGAGGTTATTGGGTTCAAAGTTAATGAGTATGCAAGGTCTATAATCGTTTATAAATCTTTTTTCTTTAAAATACCCTCCTTTTTCTAAATAGTAAATGACTTTCATAATAGTTGATCATTGAAAAAAAAGGGAGTCAATAGCATAATTATGTAACAATGATTGAGAAAAGTAAATAACGATATGAGGAAGGCGTTTGTTTTAATTTGTATTCTAATTGCTTGGATGGGATGCAATCAACTTGACGATGGCAAAATTAAGCTAACAACAAATTTGGGGAACTATGGTAAAATAAACCCGAGTGCCCCAAAAGAAACAGAGCAATGGGGTCAATTAGCTGGAGAATGGGACTGCATTTCAATAGACTTGGATACAAGAAACAAAACGGAAGCTAAGTGGTATTCCAACAAAGCTACTTGGAAATGGGAATATGTGCTTGGAGGTCATGCAGTACTTAATCAATGGTGGCAAGAGGATACTTCTCCAAACCCAATTAGTAAAGAGTATTTTGCCACTGGCATATTTATTTTTAATCCAAAGACTGCAAAGTGGGAAGCTGTTGTTATGAATTCAAGACCCCATAAAATCTCGCCAAAGTTTGAGGCTGAATATAGAGATGGAAAAATTCAAATGCATGATGGAACAGGGAAATGGTTAGTCACTTTTTATGATATAGAAGAAAATTCTTTTCAATGGAAATATGAAATTCTTTCAGACAATGGAAAGTGGGAACCAATTAGCAAAATAAGTGCAAGGCGAATGAAAGTATAAGCTTTGCGAAAAGTTTTATTAGGACTATAGCTATGGAAATGCGGAATAAATGTGAAAAGTGTGATATTATATTAAATCATGAGTCTGATGCGTATATATGTAGTTATGAATTTACATTTTGTAGCACTTGTTCTACAGGTATGAATTACAATTGTATTAATTGTAATGGAGAATTGGTTATTCGTCCTAAAAGAAAAGTGCAATGAAGTTCAGAAAAGCCATATTTGGGGATATACCCAAGCTAGTTAAACTATTTGAAGAATATAGGGTTTTTTATGGAGAAGAACCCAACTTGGAACTTGCTACCAATTTCATTGAACATCGCATTAAGAATGGCGAATCAGTAGTGTTTATTTGTGAAAATAAGGATAATCAAATTATCGGTTTTGCCCAATTGTATCCTCTTTTTTCTTCCACACGGCTAAAGAAAATATGGTTGTTGAATGATTTATTTGTTGATGAGAATTTCAGAGGACTTGGCATTTCAAAAGAATTATTGGATTGTGCTAAAGATCTATGTAGGGAAACAGGTGCTTGTGAGCTTACTTTAGAAACACAAAGGAATAATGTCATTGCCAATCGACTGTATAAAAAAACTGACTTTTCATTGGACATTGAGCATAACTTTTATGCCTGGTCTGGATAGAATGACATTCTTAATATCCTTATAAAATGCTTTTTGATTGGAAAAGTGCGCTGCTATTTGTTGGTGCTGGACAGGGTTTAATAGTTGGGTTAATTTTACTATTTGAAAAAACGGAAAACTACAAGCGGATTTTTGGTTTGACAACTATTTTGTTTGCTATACATTTAATTGAATATAGCATTTTTAGATCACCCAACAGTTTCGATAAACTAGTAGGGTTTTTTGGATACCGGTTTCCAATCAGACTATGTGTTGGTCCACTTTTTCTTATATATACATTAAGATTTGCCCAGGTAAAAAAATTGGGTTATTTGGCTATTACCCTTCATTTTGTCCCTGCACTTGTTTCATTGTTGTTATTGATTCCTTTTTTTATTTTACCACTCAGTACAAAGAGCTTTCTTCTTGACAGTTTTGTTCCTTTCGGAAATCAATATTATGATAAGCTGATATCATTCCTATGGATAGTGTCTATTTTTTCAATGTTTATTTACCTCTTTTTTAGTTTAATCACGATTATAAAATATAGCAGAAGAAGTGCTGAACATCATGGTAATAAAGAAAAATTTTGGGTTTTATCCTTATATAGGTTCACTTTTTTATGTGTAGCGGTTCTTGTTGGATACTTATTTGCTGTTGCACTTCGCTTGTTCGAAGCTCTAGATACTTCTATGCTTTATTCTATAATGTCATTTATACTTATGATAAATCTGGTCATTTTATCAATAGCGGTTATGAAACAGAAAAGGATCATTCCAGTTGAGGCAATGGGACCAAAAAGGGCCTTTCATGCAATGAGCAAAGTTAATAAGGTGACAGTGGATGAGTTATTTGAAATGGATACGGTGGTTTTAGCCAATAGTCTTTTTCTAAACCCTAACTTAACAATTAACGATCTAGCATCTGTATTGCAGATACCTTCCCATGTAATTTCATACAGAATTAATAGAGGTCATAAGAAATCGTTTTTTACTTATATAAATGAATACAGGGTTGAACACTCTAAGAGCCTTCTTTCCAAAACAAATGTTAAAATGCTGGCAGTCGCACTTGATTCTGGGTTTTCAAATAAAACCAGTTTTCATAGAACATTTAAGAGAATTGAGGGTATTACCCCCGAAACTTTTCGTTTCAAACACAGAATATTACAATAACACTTTTTTAAAATGTTACCCTATTTAGCAAAAACTATTGTAATGCGTTCTTGACTTTTGATTTGTTTTACGATATCTAAAATTTTAATTCACAAATATGAAAACTTCTAAATTATTGGTGATATGCTTATTAAGCATTTCTTTTGTCAAGGCACAAAGCAAGAGCTTTTCTGATGATATGAAGACTGGCTTTGATACGTACTCCAATGGAGAAACTTTTTCGGATTGGAAAAAAGGAGCGGAAATCTTGGAAAAAGTAAGTGAGAGCTACAAAGACCAATGGCTCCCAAATTATTGGGCTAGTTATTTCTATACACAATTAGTAAGAAATATACCAAAAGATAATCGGCCAGAAGGAGTAACTGAGGAGCTTCTGCTCAAAAAAGCACAAGAAAATATTGATAAGGCATATGGGAGAATCGAAAAGATGAACCAGAAAATGAAATCCGACTTCCATGCATTGCAGTCACTGATTTACAATTTCAGTGAATGGACCTCTGTCAATGAAGTTTTGAAAAAAGAGTTTCACGAAAAAGCTGAAACAGAATTGAAAAGAGCCATTAGCTCCAATTCCAATAACCCTTTAACAGATGTTATCGTGGCAACAAATCTCATAAAAAAGGGGGAATATCAATCCGTTTATGCCGGAAGAGTACTTTTGTTAAATGCCAAAAGTAAATATGACATGAGAATTGAACCTAGATATATGTCTTCTCATTGGAATGAACAATGGATTGGTTATTGGCTTGGTTCGGCTAATAAAGGGGTTGAGTTTTTGACAAAAACTGAATGATGACAACCAGGTAAAATTGTTTTTTGATTTCAGTTTCTATTAATAAAAAAACCCCAAGAATCAAATGATTATTGGGGTTTTAACTTTCTGTTTCTGCGGTCTGGAAGGAACCCGAACTTTTCTTCAAAATGCCCGCGTTTTAAGGCCTAAAAATGGTTGCTTTTTGGGTGCACCGCAAGGCTTTCCTTTTTACCAAGTTTGGCGTTTCAAAAATTGTATTTGATAGATTTTGGTTCGTAATCAATTACAAAATAAACCTATTTTAGGATGATTCAGCCTATTCTAAAACTTTAGATTATAAATCTGGAACCAATATTTTGACAATGGATTTCGGGTCAAAAAGATTAAAACTTGCCACATTTGTTCGTTCCCCACCTTGTTCAATAAAGAAGATAAATTCATTGCTATTATGGTTTTTAATGAATCCAACCCCTGCAAAATCTGAATATGATTTTACTTGATTGGCAATGTCTTGTTTCAACTTGTCAAGACGATCAAGTATTTCTTGAGTTGGCACAGCATCAAAAATAGCCTGGGCACTGATCATAATATCACTGGTCTCCGCAATGAACTTCACATTATCGGCAGCCAAGGTCAACTGGTTGACTTGTTCATTGGTCAATACCTGAAAATCTAAGGTAACATTGCGGTTGCTGGTAAACGGGACCGCGCATGCAGTAATAGGCAAGCCCCAAGTGATGGTAGCTGTAACCGTTTTGTTCACACGGTCCAAACTTGCCAATTTCCTTAACGATGCTTCCAATTCTACTCTGGTTTGGTCATTGTCGGTTTGGTTATTTACGGCGTTTCTCATGCGAATCAAGGCATCTCTGTAGGGCTTAACAATCCCGTTGACAATACTTGGAATATTATCACTGCAATATACAGCGCCTCTACTGGACACTTCTTCTTCGGCCCTTCTACGTCCTTCTGCTATTCCTTCAGCTACTTTATCATCTATCGTTTGTAAAGCTGTCGAGATTATTCCTGGTAAAACTTGTCGTAACCCTCGTAGGCTCAACTCAAATTCATAATCTGCCGTGGCTTGTTCCAAATTGGCAAGTGCATCTTGGGCAACGGTCAAAGTCGAATCAATTCTTTGGGATATTTCCACATCTAGGCCAGAAACAAAATCGGTCGGTGCGCTGACCACCACTTCGCTCTCGTCTTTTTTTATGGCCGCTTGTACGGACCATTCTTTATCGTTTTTGAAGTATGTACCCCCTATTTCAAACGCAGGATTGGAAAAGCGCATGGCCCCCTCAATACCCTGTTGGTTGTTTGGTGTTTCAATACTAAAGGTCCCCTGAACACCAATATCAAAAACTCCATTTTGGTTTACATAACCATCTGCACTCAAACTGCCATCGGGTTTAATTGGGATAAAATTGGGATACCACGACAAATCCGGGTCTACTTCCCCGTTAATAAATGCCCTAGCTTCAATACCATTATTGGTAGAAGCTTCGGCAACCACAGCTGCACTTCCTGAGGCTATCGGAAAGCCAAAGGAGATGAACGAGTTAATTTCAAGTGCTAAGTCCATCTTTCCGTTGAAACCAGAGCGATAACCAACGCCAATATCAGAGGACAAGGGATCCTGTAAATCAGCGTCAATGCTAAAACCTTTGTTCTCGTACAAGAGCCCACTCATCTCAACTATTTTGAAGAGAGAGGCGGAACCACCCACCACGGTTTTGGCACCAAAGCTTACCACATCATCAACCGGATTGGTGGGTTCGTAAACGATATTACCCCCAAAAGAACCCCCAAAACTAACACCTAACAATCTACCATCATTACTACTATTACCATTATCTCCTCCATTATCACCACCACCGTTATTGTTGTTGTCTTCTCCATCCCCGCCAGCAATTCCACCTCCAATAGAGAAAAAGAACATTGGATCTGTATAATCTGTTATAAGGGCTATACCGGCACTTCCCGGGCTTATTGAAAGGGGTTTGGTAGCGTTGGGATCATCATTGACTCCAATTTTAAGCTCAATATTGGCTTGTATGTTGAAAACAAAATACGACCTATCGTCTTTTAGAACAATTTCATAATTACGGTTTTCATTAAGGTATTTCCCCGAGTAGAATCCAATATCCGCCTGGAGCGGTTGTGCAAATTCAAAAAAGTTTTCCAGCGGAGGTACTTCAACATTTCCAGTTAAACCTTTTAATGTACCATCATCATTAAACGAGACATCGATATCGGCATTTTCGAATACAACTTCGCCGATGGAATCCAATGGAATGGTCAATTTGCCTTCTAGCATATAGCCATCATCCGTTTCGGTGACAGTTCCCTCTGGCACAAATGATTCTTGATTAAGGCCCGTGGCCGGGTTTTCGCATTTGTCGGGGCATTTGTCAGGATTAGCACAAGGGTCGTCACAAGGTTCTATCCCGATTGGGTCAGTGGGGTCAGGCACAATCACATCTTCAATATCTTCGCTACCGCATGATAGGGTTAACGCAAGTATGAGCAAAAGACCTAATTTCTGAAAAAGAGCGTTTTTGGTTTTCATAATCCTTTTGTTTTGTGGGTTAAACTTGATTAAATTTTGTGTGACTCGCTCGGTAACTGTCCGGAACCCTTAACCGAGCAAGACCACAAAACGGTTGTCATTGCTTTGATTGGTTTTCAATGACATTCCAAACTTAAAGCGCTGGTTTTCAGTATAAAAAAATGCTGTGGGGACAAAAAGGGGACAAGCCCGTAAAGCCTTATTTTATTGGGTTAATGGGAAGTAGCTTCTAGTGATTAGAGCGCCGCAATAGTGGTTTCCAAAGAATCTTGACGTTCTAGATTCATTTTTTTGCGAAGGCGTTGGCGAGCTTTTTTAATACCCTCACCGGAAATGTTCAAAATATTGGCGATTTCTTTGGAAGAAAGATTCATTCTAATGAGTGCCATGAGTCGCAGTTCACTTTTGGAGATGGTGGGATAGGTCTGTGCAGCGTTTTTGGAGAAATCTTTATGTACCGCCTCAAAGTATTGGGTAAAACTTTGCCAATGTTTATCGTCTTGTTGATCAAAAGTAATGGTACTGATAAGCTCTCGGTAATCGCTTGACGTTTCTTTTTCTTGTATCTCAGTTACCCTTTGCTTTAAGTTTTCCAGCACCTCGTTCTTTTTTGCAAGATGAAGAGCGTGGGTGGTAAGTTCTTTCTTTTTAAAGGCCAATTGGGCATCAACTTTTTCTTTTTCCAGCTTGTTTCTTTTAACCTTTTGATGAAAGCCATAGAAGCCCAGTCCCAGTACAATTAGTGCAAGGCCCAATCCACCTCCTAAGAGTAATTTTTGCTGATAACTTATTTGAGCTTCTTTCTCCAAAACGGCGATGTCCTTTTCTTGCATGGCAATTTGCTGCTCTTTTTTTTCTGTTTCGTATATCGTCTTAAGCTCCCCTATTTGCTGTGATTTTGTGTTGTTATATATGGAATCACTTAACTGTTTATGGTATAAATGATCATCATAGGCCAATTTGTGGTTATTTATCCTGGCGTGGAGCTCAGACCTCCCTTTATAAGCATTACTGAGATTTGCTTTCGAACCCCCTTTATTAATATGTTCAATGGACTTAGAATAATAAGAAATTGCCAAATTATTATTGTTCAACCCGGCATGTACTGCCGCCAAGGCATTATACCCTTCCACCATTTTGTTTTTGGCTCCAATTTTTTCGGCAGTTTCAATTCCCTTAGAGATATAGTTTATGGCTTCACTTGGTCGATTCGATTTGGCATACGCATTTCCCAAATTGGTTAGAACAGTAGATTTGAGACTTTGATTTTTAATAATCTTGTTTACCTCAATGGCTTTTCCCAAATACGCAATAGCCTGTTCATAATTTTCAAGCGAATAGTAATCGAGACCAATGTCATTTAATACATTGACTTCGAAGAATTTATCATTGAATTCTCGGTATACTTCTAGAGCCTCTAGGTTATACTCAATACTTTTCTCGTAATTGGCTTGAATGCTTTCTGTGCTTGCCAGCAAATTCAGAGCATCGGCCTTTTGGATAGGCCTGTTCAATTTTTCAAGAATCCGCAGTTCTTTGATAACCTGCTGTGTGGCAATTCTGTAATTCCCTTTAAATTTGTGTATCAACCCTTTATTATGGTAAAATGGAATTAATGCTGTGCTATCACTGCTATGTTTGTTTAAGGTAGCTATACCCTCGTCTAAAATCTTAAGCGCTTCATCATAGTTGCCTAAATTGTATTCTACACCTGCAAAATTTCTGATGGCTACCGCTTCTAATCCATGGTGTTCAATATCTCGAAAAATGATTCTGGCTTTGCTGTAATCTATTTTGGCCGAATCCAGGTGGGAGCGATATTCGTCTAATACCCCAAAATGCAAGTAGGCCATTCCCACCCCCTTTTTGTAATCGAGTTTTTGGGATAATTCCAGCTCTTCAATAACGTACTTCTCTGCTTCATTTAGGTTATTGTTCAAGTAACTGTCAAAAAGAAGTTTAATGGTGCCGATTTTGGATGTGTCTTCAGCTTGACTTTGGTATACTTTGAGTAAGCTATCAAGTGTTTTGGTATGTTGGGCATTGGCAATGGATGCCATGAGAAGTGCGAATACTATATAGAGCCATGAGGATTTCATAGAGGTCGGTTTACTTTTTAAAAATAAGCAATTTCAACCAACACTCTGAAAAAGAATTAATTATGGAAACAGGCTGGCTAAATTCGATTTAACATCAAAAAGAAAGGAACACTATATCTTATCAAATTTGGATGAGATTAGTAGTCAATTATCTTTATTTATTCCCAATTACAAGCAGAAAAGTAAAATACTAAGTACTCTTAATATTCCTATCCAAACTCATGGAAAGATTGATCAAACCTCAAGTATCTAAAGAAAAAAGAACTCTAGAGGAGTCATAAGTATTTTAAATTTATGAGGTCTTGATTTAATATAGATTAAAAGTACGATGAATTATGTGCCAATAGTTCATCTTTTTATCACCTCATTCATTCTCTTTAAAAGAAAAATCCTTATAAATCAATGATTTATAAGGATTTATAAATTAACTCTGCGGTCTGGACGGGACTCGAACCCGCGACCCCCTGCGTGACAGGCAGGTATTCTAACCAACTGAACTACCAGACCAATGATTTTATCTAAAATAGACTCTGACAACAGTCAGATTCAAACCTTGTTACAATTGCTTTTTGTGAAGCGAGTGCAAATATACACTCCTGTTTTCGATTGAACAAAAGATTTTTTAAAAATAAAATGAAGAACTATACAAACGTTTGCCGCTCTATCATAAAGGTGTTCAGTACTTGCGAAAAATTGGAGCTTACATCCACACCCACATATTTTATTCTGTATTGCGCACACTTCAATTTTAGGTCTTCCTGATATTGCTCCACTTTTTCATGATAAGCCTTTTTAATATTGTCTGCATATAAATCTATGTGCGCCCCGGTTTCTACATCAACAAAACGCTTGGGAGTGTTTTCAAAATCAAAATTAAGTTCATGCTTGTAATCTAATAGATGAAAAAGCACCACAGCATGTTTGTTATATTTTAAATGACGAAGTGCTTCAAATAATCGAGCTTCTTCCGTTTCTGTTTGGAACATATCAGAAAACAAAAAGATAAGACTACGGCGGTGTATTTTCTCTGCAATTTGATGCAAATACGTATAAGTTTTGGTTGTTTTAGAAGTGTTTGCGGTTCTTGAAACTTCGTTCAACTTGGAAAACAACATTTGAAAATGTCGTTCACTACTTTTCTCGGAAGCATAAAAATTATATGAATCTGAATAAATGCTCAGCCCAACTGCATCGCGTTGTTTTTTTAAAATTTGCATAAGGGCGGCTATGGCCAAGACCCCAAAACCTACTTTGTTTAGATTATCTATATCTGGTTGTTTTATTTCAGGATAATACATGGAAGCTGAGTTATCCAGAATCATATGGCATCTTAAATTGGTTTCGTCCTCATATCTCTTGGTGTATAATCTGTCGGTTTTAGCAAATAGCTTCCAATCAATATGCTTTGTGCTTTCTCCTGGATTGTAGATCTTATGTTCTGCAAATTCGGCAGAAAACCCATGAAACGGACTTTTATGTATACCACTTATAAAACCCTCAACAATTTGGTTTGCCAAAAGCTCAAGGTTTTGAAAGAGTTGTGCTTTATGAAGTTCTGATCTAATATCCATACAAAGATTGATGCCTCAATATAAAACAAAAAAGGTTTGGCACATGCCAAACCTTTTTTAAAACTTGTAATTATTTATAAAGCTTACAATGCAGCTTCTATAGCATCTGTATATACTTTCTTAGGAGATACCCCAACTTGGCGGTTTACAATCTCACCATCCTTAAAAACAAGGACTGTGGGGATGTTACGAACACCATACTTAGCCGCAAACTGCTGATTGGCATCCACATCCACTTTTCCAACAACTGCTTTGCCTTCATATTCAGAGCTTACCTCATCAATGATAGGACCTACCATTCTACAAGGGCCGCACCATGCTGCCCAAAAATCTACAACGACAGGTTTGTCGCTCTTAAGTACTACTTCATCAAAAGTTGCATCTGTTATTTCTAGTGCCATTTTATTTGTTTTAATATTCGCAAATTTAGTCAAATATTGACCACTTTCCTTACTGGCCTTATATTCGTTTTAATTATCGTGCCATCAACATTAATTATTGTTGGATCAGTTCAATTTGTAATGTATCTCATTCTCTTCCAGCTCAGAAAGAAGTTCACTGTTGATTTTTACTTTTTGTTTTCTACTAGAAAGATTAAGCTTTATTTCATCTTGCATTTCATAAACTACAAAATTGAGTATATGGTCTCCTTTATGGGATGCCAATGTGTTCTTTAAGATTTGTATTCGCTTTTCCTGTAGACGATCAATATTTAATTTGATGGTCAATTTTTTGGCATAGGAGTCCATAACATCTTGAAGCTGTTTAAAATCATTAAACTGTAATCTTGGGTCTCCTTTTTTACCGGTTTCTCTATTTATCCACCCTTCACGAACATAGGTTTTTACGTGCACAAAGGAATTGATCATTAAAAAATGACGGAACTTTAAGTATTCTTCTCCAAAAATCCGGAATTCATGAGTATCTGTGTAATCTTCCAAGGTGAAAAGACCCCATCCCTTTCCATTTTTGGAAATACGATGCTGTACATCTGTAATTACCCCAGCCACTGTCAATTCATGATTGACATAATTGTCCAAATTGGAAAACGCGGAAACACTGCTATTGCAAAAGGCAGTGATCTCCTTTTTAAAATCATCCAAAGGATGTCCTGAAATATAGATGCCCACTACTTCCTTTTCACGCCGAAGTTTTTCCATTGTGCCCCAATCTTCGCATGGAGGAACAACGGGTTCTGCAATTTGCGCTTCGCTAGTCCCCCCGAACATATCCATCTGCGAGGAGTTTTTATTTTCCTGATATTTTGATGCTGACTTTATCACTTTTTCCAGAAAGGATATCCCATCTCCTTCATCATGAAAATATTGCGACCTATGGGTGTCTCCAAAAGAATCGAACCCTCCAGCTAGAGCAAGGTTTTCAAAGGATTTTTTATTGGCGGAACGCAGTTCCACACGTTTGGCCAGATCAAAAACTGACTTATAAGGACCATCTGCTTTTCTGTTTTCCACAATGGTTTCTACCGCAGAACGCCCCACACCTTTAATGGCTCCCATTCCAAAACGCACCGCATTGCTTTGGTTTACTGCAAATTTGTAATACGATTCGTTTACATCGGGGCCAAGAACTTCCAATCCCATACGTTTGCATTCTTCCATAAAGAAAGTGACCTGCTTAATATCGTTCATGTTATTGGATAAAACTGCTGCCATATATTCTGCAGGATAGTGTGCTTTTAGATATGCAGTTTGGTATGCAATGAACGCATAACAAGTGGAGTGACTTTTGTTAAAGGCATAGGATGCAAAAGCTTCCCAATCTTTCCAGATTTTTTCCAGAACATCTCTTGGGTGTCCGTTCTTTTCACCGCCATCCAGAAACTGTGGTTTTAATTTTTGCAGTAGGGCGAAAATCTTTTTACCCATGGCTTTACGCAGAACATCCGCATCACCCTTGGAAAAGCCTGCAAGTTTTTGCGAAAGTAACATCACTTGCTCTTGGTAAACCGTAATCCCATAGGTTTCCTTTAGGTATTCTTCCATATCGGGAAGGTCATAGGTAATCTCTTCATCCCCATGTTTTCTGGCAATAAAACTGGGGATATATTCCATTGGGCCAGGGCGGTACAAGGCATTCATGGCAATAAGGTCATCAAAAACGGTAGGTTTTAGGTTTTTCATGTGCTTTTGCATTCCTGGGGATTCATATTGAAATATTCCCACCGTATCACCGCGTTGGAACAATTCATATGTTTTTTCATCATCCAGAGGAAATTCGTCTGGAATCAGTTCAACCCCAGTCCTGGCCTTGACAATTTTTACTGTATCCTTGATGAGCGTCAAGGTCTTCAATCCCAAGAAATCCATTTTTAGCAAGCCGGCACTTTCTACAACGGAATTATCAAATTGGGTTACATATAAGTCCGAATCCTTGGCGGTGGCAACAGGCACAAAATTGGTAATGTCATCTGGCGTAATAATGACCCCACAAGCGTGAATTCCAGTATTACGAAGTGAACCCTCAAGAACACGGGCCATTTTTACCGTTTGCCCTTCTAAATCATCACCTTCTGAAATATTAAGGAGCTCATGCACCTTTTCTAAGTCATCTGATCGGAACTTCTTTTTTAACTCAGACTCTTCAACTCCAAAGATTTTGTTCAATTTGGACATGTTTGGGATAAGCTTTGCAATCCGATCTGCATCGTTAAGAGGTAAATCCAACACCCGAGCGGTATCCCTAATTGAAGATTTGGCGGCCATGGTGCCATAAGTAATAATTTGAGCAACCTGATTAGCGCCATATTTGTTGATCACATAGTCCATGACCCTCCCACGACCTTCATCATCAAAATCAATATCAATATCAGGCATGGACACCCTATCTGGATTTAAGAAACGCTCAAAAAGGAGATCGTACTTTAACGGGTCAATGTTGGTAATGCCCAAACAGTAAGCTACTACGGACCCCGCAGCTGAACCTCGACCAGGTCCTACGGATACATCCATGTTCCGTGCTTCCCTGATAAAATCTTCAACAATCAAAAAGTATCCTGGATATCCAGAATTCTCAATGGTTTTCAGTTCAAAATCAATTCGCTCTGTGATTTCATCTGTAATCTCATCATAGCGCTTTTCAGCACCTTGATAGGTAATATGACGCAGATAGGAGTTCTCGCCACGTTTACCGCTATCAGCTTCATCTTCTTGTACCTTGAATTCTTGTGGAATATCAAATTTTGGAAGTAGTACATCTCTTGCGAGATCAAAAGGTTCTACTTTGTCCACAACATCCTGGACATTTAAAATGGCTTCAGGAATATCTTTGAACAAGGTTTTCATTTCATCAGAAGACTTATAATAGTACTCCTGATTTGGCAATCCATAGCGGTAGCCACGTCCCCTTCCTATAGGAGTGGTTTGTTTCTCCCCATCTTTTACACAGAGCAAAATGTCATGTGCTTCGGCATCTTTTTTATCGCAATAATAAGTGTTGTTGGTAGCCACCAGTTTTACTTGATGCTTTTTGGCCAGTGGAACCAAAACTTGATTTACACGATCTTCGTCTTCTTGACCATGGCGCATCATTTCGACATACAAATCGTCTCCAAACTGACCTTTCCACCAGAGTAAGGCTTCTTCTGCCTGCTTTTCACCTACATTCAATATTTTGTTGGGCACTTCACCATAAAGATTTCCAGTAAGGGCAATTACATCTTCTTTATACTGCTCAACAATTTTTCTATCGATTCTGGGCACATAGTAAAACCCATCCGTATAGGCAATGGAAGACATTTTGGCCAAATTTAGATAGCCATTTTTGTTTTTGGCAAGCAGCACTATTTGATAACCATAATCCTTTACATTTTTATTGGTGTGGTCTTCGCAAACATAAAACTCGCAACCAACAATGGGGACTATTTCCTTTTCAGTTGTAGCTTCTCCGTTCTTTGCCAATTCGGCATTTTTTTCCTTTGCGATTTTGTTATGGGCCTTTACTTCTTTTACAAAATGAAAGGCGCCCATCATATTGGCATGGTCTGTCAAAGCAACTGCTGTCATTCCATTCTGTGCAGTTGACTTAACCAGATCTTTAATGTTTATGGTGGATTGAAGTACTGAAAACTGAGAGTGATTGTGCAGGTGTGCAAAGGATGCATCCGCCAGGCTTTCAACATTTTCATTGATTTCAGCTTCTGAAATTTCTCCAGTGTCCTCAGCCCAAAGCGCATCTGCAATGGCTTTTGATGCTTTTTTAAGATTGATATGTTTTAATCCGATAAGCTCAACCACCTGTGGGTTGGCCTCAGAGAAATGCTCAAAATAGTCTGGTTGTACGTCCAGTTCATTGATAGAGAAATGCTTTTTACGAACGAGTTCTAAAAAACATCGTGTAGTGGCTTCTACATCTGCAGTTGCATTATGTGCTTCTGCAAAAGGCTCGTCAAAAAGGTATTCATGGAGTTCGGTAAGGGTGGGTAATTTGAATTTACCACCACGTCCGCCAGGAATTCTACAAAGTTCTGCTGTAGCCTCTGTACAAGTGTCCAGGACTGGAAGTGTGGTAAGCGTACTTTCAACATCCATACGATGGAATTCGCAGCCCATGATGTTTATGTCGAAATCTACATTTTGACCAACTACAAATTTTGCTTTGGAAAGCGCTTCATTAAAAAGTTCTAAAGCTTCATGTAAAGGAACCCCGTCTTGTTCGGCCAAGGCGGTAGAAATGCCATGGATTTGTTCCGCCTCATACGGAATATTGAACCCTTCGGGTTGTACCAACATGTCTTGATGCTCTACCAAATTGCCCAAATCATCATGCAATTGCCATGCAATCTGGATGCAACGGGGCCAATTATCGGTATCCGTAATTGGTGCATTCCATCGCTTGGGTAGGCCAGTGGTTTCAGTATCAAAAATTAAAAACATATTGAAGGGTTCTTTTAGTTTGAACGTGTTCGATAGCTAAATTAAAAGCAATGGATAAAAATAAGGAAGAAGGCAGATTTCCAAAAAAAGAGTTGTAAAGATTTATCAACCAATAAAAAACACAAAACATATTGCCTGTTAAGGTATTTGAATTATATTTGCACCCGCTTAACTAGAAAGCGATAAAAAAGAATTAATAATCAGGGTCGGGCACCCTACAAATTAATGTGATATGCCAGTAAAGATTAGACTACAAAGACACGGTAAAAAAGGTAAACCATTCTATTGGGTGGTTGCTGCAGATTCCAGATCAAAAAGAGACGGTAAATTTTTGGAGAAATTAGGAACATATAATCCTAACACAAATCCTGCTACAATCAATTTAGATGTTGATGGATCTGTGAAATGGTTGAGCAATGGTGCACAACCTACAGATACTGCCAGAGCTATTTTATCTTATAAAGGTGTTATGATGAAGCACCATTTATTAGGTGGGGTTCGCAAAGGAGCTTTAACTGAAGAACAAGCAGAGGAAAAGTTCAAAGCCTGGGTTGAAGAAAAAGAAAAAGCCGTGGCTGCTAAAGTTGGTGGTTTGGATAAGGCTAAGGCAGAGGCTAAAGCCAAAGCATTGGAAGCTGAAAAAGAGGTTAGTGACAAAAGAGCTGCTGCAGCATTACCAGAAGTAGAAGAAGAAGTTGCTGAGGAAGCTGCTCCTGCTGAAGAAGTAGCTGAAACTGCAGAGGCTGCTGCGGAGGAGACTCCAGCAGTTGAAGAGCCAGCTAAAGAAGAAGTTGCTGAGCCGGAAGCTAAAGTTGAGGAGGCTGCTCCTGCTGAAGAAGCCGAAGCTAGCAAAGAAGAAGAGTAAACACTCAGGCGATGCGCAAGGAAGATTGCTTCTACCTGGGCAAAGTCGTTTCAAAATATAGTTTTAAGGGTGAATTGTTGGTAAAATTAGATACCGACGAACCCAATATCTACGAAAACATGGAATCAGTATTTGTTTCAATTGGAAACAATCTGATTCCATTTTTTATTGACCGCTGTAGATTACATAAATCCGCATTGCTTCGCATTGATTTTGAAGAGGTGAAAGACGAACCCACTGCAGACAAAATGATTGGAGCAGAATTGTATTTGCCATTGGATATGCTCCCACCTTTGACCGGAGACAAATTTTATTTTCATGAAGTCATTGGGTTTACTCTTATAGATGAGGTCCATGGAGATATCGGAGTGATCAAAGCTGTAAACGATAGTGCCTCTCAAGAACTTTTTGAAGCAGAGAAAGATGGCAAAGAGTTGTTGATTCCCGTTAGCGACGATATCATAACCAAAGTAGACAGGCAGAACAAACAGATTCATGTAAAGACACCAGAAGGGCTGGTGGAACTCTACCTCTCCTAAAAATCAAATTGTAGTGATTTAGCACTATATTTAGATTCATGTTTGAATTTCAAAATTATGTATCGCTCTTGCCTCATTGCCCTGATTTTTTGCTTTGTTTCATGTGGAAATAAAAAGGAAGAAACCAAAAAACCTGAAGGTCCACCAAACGTTGTATTGATTTTTACCGATGATCAGGGATATCAAGATGTTGGCGTTTTTGGGTCACCCGATATAGAAACGCCCCATTTGGATCAAATGGCAGCCGAAGGGGTTAAATTGACCAGCTATTATTCGGCCCAGGCAGTTTGCTCAGCTTCAAGAGCAGGTATTTTAACAGGGTGCTATCCTAATCGCATTGGCATCCACAATGCTTTGGGTCCTGACAATACCCATGGGATAAACGACTCTGAAACCACTTTGGCAGAGATGTTGAAAGACAAAGGATATGCCACTGGAATTTTTGGAAAATGGCATTTGGGACACCATCAAAAGTTTTTGCCCACCAATCATGGGTTCGATGAATGGTTTGGCATTCCCTATTCCAATGATATGTGGCCGTACCATCCGCAACAGGGCCCAATTTTTAGCTTTCCAGATTTGCCATTATATCAAAATGAAACCGTTATTGACACCTTGACGGAACAATCACAATTGACCACTCAAATAACGGAGCATAGTGTAGATTTTATCAAAAGAAACAAGGACAACCCCTTCTTTTTATACGTGCCTCACCCACAGCCACATGTTCCTTTGTTTGTATCGGATAAGTTTAAAGGAAAATCAAAAAGAGGATTGTATGGAGATGTGATTATGGAAATTGATTGGTCTGTTGGACAGATTTTAAAGACTCTTAAAGACAATGGGCTTGAAGAAAATACCATTGTTATTTTTACTTCGGACAATGGCCCTTGGCTATCCTACGGAAACCATGCAGGCAGTGCAGAGCCGCTTAGAGAAGGAAAAGGAACTGCATGGGAAGGTGGTCAAAGAGAACCTTTTATCATGAAATACCCTGCCAAACTTAAAGCAGGACAAAAAATAGATATTCCTGTAATGGCTATAGATATTTTACCGACCATTGCTGAGCTTACTGGCGCTAAATTACCAGAGCAAATTATTGATGGTAAAAGTGCTTGGAGTGTTTTATCTGGAGAGAATAAAGAGCCTGTGCAAGAGGCCTATTTCTTTTATTACCGTGTGAATGAAATGTTTGGTGTACGCTATGGAAACTGGAAACTGTACTTTCCTCATCGTTATCGTACTATGGATGGTCAAGAACCGGGAAAGGATGGAACACCTGGAGAATATAAGATGATAGATATGGAGGAAATTGAGTTGTACAATATGGAAAATGATATTAGTGAGACTGAAAATGTGGCATCTGAAAATCCAGAAGTAGTTTCCAAGATCAAATATTTGGCCAACAATATGAGGTCAAGACTCGGAGATTCTTTGTATGAACTAGAAGGGTCCGAAACTAGAGAGCCTGGCAGAATTGATGAATAGTCCATTTAAGTTTAAGCAGTTCGAGGTGCATCAAGATCGTTGCGCAATGAAAATTGGAACTGATGGGGTGTTGCTTGGGGCTTGGACATCATTAGAACCCCAACCCGATTCTATTTTGGACATAGGTGCGGGAACCGGTTTAATAGCATTGCAAATGGCTCAACGTTCCATAGCGGAAACGATTGATGCCATTGAGCTGGATGAAAATGCTTATGAACAGTGTGTGGAGAATTTTGAAACATCGCCTTGGTCAGATAGATTATTTTGCTATCATGCGGGGCTGGATGAATTCACGGATGAGATAGAAGACAATTATGATTTGATAGTTTCAAACCCACCATTTTATTCAGAAGAAGTTACAAGCGGAGATGCTTCTAGAGACAAAGCAAGACAGAACATTTCTTTGCCTTTTAATGAACTTTTGGAAGGAGTCTCAAAATTGCTTTCAAAAAAAGGTCTTTTTTCTGTTATCATTCCTTTCAAAGAGGAAGCGGAATTCATTAACCTAGCAAATGAGTTTGGTCTTTATATGGTTAGAGTAACCAGAGTTAAAGGAAATCCAAATGCAGACTTTAAAAGGAGCATGCTAGAGTTTAGTTTTTTTAAAGCGAAGCCTGAAATAGATGAATTGACTATTGAATTGGAACGTCAACAATACACAAAGGAGTATATTAGTTTGACCAAAGCATTTTATATAAAAATGTAACAATTCGAACTCGAATTGTTACATTTCATTATTACCTTTGACTAAAATCTTTTTGAATGAAGCCAGATTTATTTGAAGCCCCTGATTACTACAATCTTGATGATTTACTTTCTGAAGAACATAAATTAGTGCGCGATGCCGCCCGTCAATGGGTAAAACGAGATATTTCACCAATTATAGAGGAATATGCCCAAAAAGCGGAATTTCCAAAAGAAATCATTGGAGGATTGGCAGAGATTGGAGCTTTTGGCCCATATATTCCTGAAGAATACGGAGGCGCGGGCTTAGATCAAATCAGTTATGGGTTGATCATGCAAGAAATTGAAAGAGGGGATAGTGGGGTGCGTTCAACGGCCTCCGTTCAATCTTCTTTGGTGATGTACCCAATTTTTGCATATGGAACGGAAGAACAACGAAAAAAATATTTACCTAAACTAGCAACAGGAGAGTGGATGGGTTGCTTTGGGTTAACAGAACCAAATCATGGTTCCAACCCTAGCGGCATGGAAACTAAATACAAGGATATGGGTGACCATTTTCTATTGAATGGCGCCAAGTTGTGGATTTCCAATTCACCATTTGCAGACGTTGCGGTGGTGTGGGCTAAAAATGAAGAAGGAAGAATCCATGGACTCATTGTGGAACGTGGAATGGAAGGTTTCTCTACTCCAGAGACCCACAACAAATGGTCACTACGTGCTTCTGCCACAGGTGAACTTATCTTCGATAACGTGAAAGTGCCAAAAGAGAACCTATTGCCTGGCAAAAGTGGATTGGGAGCACCATTGGGTTGTTTGGATTCTGCCCGTTACGGAATTGCTTGGGGCGCTATTGGTGCTGCGATGGATTGTTATGATACGGCACTCAGGTACGCCAAGGAGCGCATCCAATTTGGAAAACCTATTGCTGCTACACAGTTGCAGCAAAAGAAATTGGCAGAGATGATCACCGAAATTACCAAGGCACAATTGTTAGCGTTCAGATTGGGACAGCTTAAAAATGAAGGTAGGGCAACTACTGCTCAAATATCTATGGCTAAACGTAACAATGTGGATATGGCCATCAAAATTGCACGCGAGGCAAGACAGGTTTTGGGTGGAATGGGTATTACTGGAGAGTACAGCATCATGCGTCATATGATGAATTTGGAAAGTGTAATTACCTATGAAGGAACACATGATATCCATTTATTGATTACAGGTGCTGATATTACCGGGTACCCTGCTTTTAAATAGAGCACCCGGATCATTTTATTTTCAGGATAAAGGACAGAGGTGAAATCCTTATATTAGATTGGTGCGAGTGTATTAATCAACGCCTTTAATAGATGAAATGAATCATAAAACCCGAAGAACTTTTTTAAAACGTCTGGGTCAAGGAGCAATAGGTTCCTTTGCATTACCTGTATTTGGAACTTCTCTTGCCGATCATTGGCATGCCGAAGGACTCACCCAAGTGGATGATACTTCTGAAGCGTATTGGGAATTGGTTAAGTCCCAGTTTGATATGGCCGAAGGACTCCAATATTTTAACAATGCCTCCTTAGGTGCTTCTTCTACCCATATTCGTCAAGCTACAATGGAATTCAGGAATTTATTGGATGGGTTTCCTTCCAAATATATGTGGGGAGGATGGCAAAAAGAAAAGGAAAAAGTTCGAGAGTCTGTTGCAAATCTTTTTTCGGTTGATGCAGAGGAAATTGCCTTGATTCACAATACGACCGAAGGAATGAATCTTATTGCACGGAGTTTTAACCTTCAACCAGGTGATGAAATTATTTTGGCCAACCATGAACACCCAAGCGGAACAATTCCTTGGGAAGTGTGGCAAGAAACGAAAGGCATAAAATTGGTTCGCCCGGAATTACCGATACTCCCCAAAAGTGTTTCAGAATTGACGGAGGTTTATAAAAAGGCGATAACCCCGAAGACCAAGATAATTTCCATGTGCCATATTGTAAATACCAATGGCATGCTATTGCCAGTGCGGGAAGTTTCCAAAATTGCACATGAAAAAGGTATTTTGGTAGCTGTGGATGGAGCGCAGTCCGCAGGTATGTTTAAGATAGATTTACATGAATTGGGGTGTGATTTTTATGCAGCTAGTTCCCATAAATGGCTGTTTTCTCCTAAAGGAGTAGGGGTGTTTTATGCTAAGAAGGGAAGTCAACATCATTTGAAACCTTTGATGGTCGCCCGTGGTCATACCGATGATAGCATCCGCCGTTTAGAGAATTATAATACTCGTAATCTGCCTGAGGTTTTAGGGCTGGGTGCCTCGGTAGATTTTCATAATACAGTAGGAGCTGAAGCAATACATAAGCGCAGTTATGAACTTAAGGCCTATTTTCGGTCTAAAATTGAGGGCAATGACCATTTTACTATCAAAACTCCGGTATTGGATGAACTTTCTAGTGCTATTCAAGTAGTGGAAATAAATGGAATTGACGTTAAGGATATCAAAGAAAAACTTTGGGACAATTATGGTATTGATTGTAGACCCATGACAAGTCATGACTTAAATGCGCTACGACTTTCCTTTGCAATTTACATTACTAAAAAGGACATTGATTACCTGGTCGATGCTTTGGAAGAACTGGCAAAAGGATAGTCTCAAGACTTATTCTTTAATAACTTCTTGCTTGTTTTCATATCCGCATAACGGGGGTCGGAGATATAATCTTGTTTTTGCATTTTAATGACTTCGATGCTCAAAAAACCAAATTCTTCTACCACTTTGCCGTAAAATCGATAAATGCCTTTTCCTCTAAAATGATACTTGGCAGCAACCGGAGGGAAAAGTACAGTATCAAACACTTCTCCATGCTGGTCTACCATTGTGGCAAAATGCATGCGCTTGCCGCTGTGGGTGCTGGTGTTTTTTACCGTTACCAAATACCCGTAAATATCGATATGTTTGTTTAGGTAGTGTTTTAAATCTTGTTGTCCATTGGTGTTTTTTAAAGGTTCTGCCAATAACTCAAAAGGACTGCATAGACTAAAGCCCAACAATTCCAACTGTTCAAAGGCAGTTTCAAGATTTGTGGTATGTAGTCTAGGAATTTGGAACTTTTGATGACGGGGAGGAAAAAGCTTGGGATGTTCCAAACGGTCATTTTTGGATAGCATTAAATGGGCTTTCCAAAGCAGCTCGTGCTTGTTGATTTCGGTAAATCTAAATGCATCAATACGAATAAGAATGGATAATTGTTCTATAGAAATAGTAACTCTATCAAGAAAATCTTCTAAAGAAACAAAGTTGCCATGTAGCATACGCTCTTTCATAATGCGCTCCATTACCCTATTTTCCAAATCTCTTAGATACATCATGCCTAGGTAGATATGTTTTTTATGGATTCTATTGGATGCTTCGCTATTATTGATGCAGGGAGGATGGATTGTTGCTCCCATCATACGGGCATCATGAATATAAAATTCAGAACGGTAAAAGCCACCTCCATTATTAAGTACGGCAACCATATATTCCAATGGAAAATATGCTCTAAGAAATAAACTTTGATAGCTTTCTACTGCATAAGAGGCGGAATGCCCTTTGGCAAAGGCATAGCCTGCAAAACTCGCTACTTGGTTCCAAATTTCAAAGATTAGCGTGTCCGCATAGCCTTTTATTCTACAGTTTGATATGAACTTGTCCTTAACTTTTTGAAATTCTTCACGTGAACGGAATTTTCCACTCATTCCCCTACGGAGTACGTCTGCCTCTCCTAAATCCAAATCGGCAAAATGGTGTGCTACTTTAATCACATCTTCTTGGTAGACCATTACACCATAAGTGTCAGGCATAATGTCCAACATTACAGGATGTGCTTTTTCCTCGGCTCTTCCTTTGTTTCGATGGCGTAATATATATTCTCGCATCATGCCACTCTTGGCCACTCCTGGTCTAATGATTGAACTTGCTGCCACGAGCCCCAAATAGTTATCAACCTCCAGTTTTCTTAAAAGCATTCGCATAGCGGGAGATTCCACATAAAAACATCCCATACATTGCGCTGTCTTAATAAGGTTATTTATAGTAACATCTGTCTTAAAACCTTTAATGTCATGGATGTCTATTTCCTTATGCTTTTCTGGCTGATTGTAAGAAATAATTTCCAAAGCTTCTTTTATCTTTCCCAATCCGCGTTGTCCCAAAATATCAAACTTATAAAGACCCACATCTTCTGCGATGACCATATCATATTGCGTAGTAGGAAATCCTTTTGGAGGCAAATTAGTGGCAGAAAACCAATGCAATGGTTTTTCGCTGATCAATATTCCACCAGCATGAATGCTTAGATAGTTGGGCTTTCCCTTTAACAAGGCACCATATTTAAGAACAAGCCTGGAAATATCATCCAATTGTGAAAGAGTATACCTGCCGGTGGATAGGAAATCGATTTCTTGTGCGGGAAGCCCAAAAACTTTACCCAATTCCCTAATTACCCCTCGTTCTTTAAAGGTGACATAAGTTCCTAAAAGCGCTACATGATCAAAACGTTCAAAAATGTACTGGGTCATGGCCGGTCTGTCTCTCCAAGAAAAATCTATATCAAAATCGGGAGGGTTAGCTCTGTATAGATTAATAAATCGTTCAAAATAAAGGTCAAGTTCCATAGGGTCTACATCAGTGATTCTAAGTAGGTAGGCTACAATACTATTGGCGCCACTTCCTCGTCCCACATAATAAAAACCCCTTCGGTTCGCCTCGGAAACAATGTCCCAATTGATTAAGAAATAAGAAACGAACCCCATTTTCTTAATGAGCTTTAATTCTTTGTTCAATCGGTTTTTGATAGAATTCTCAATTACCTTATATCGATACGGAAGTCCTTCATGGCATAGTTTTTCAATGAGGTTTTCATCTTCTTCCACACTACCTGTATAGCTTTGGAGGTTTTGGGGTTTTCGTCCTTTTGAAAAGTCAAAATGAATACTGCATTTCTGGAGAAGTTTTTCAGTGTTCTCCAGAATAAAACTGTATTCTGAAAAAGCAGTTGCCAGGTTTTGTATGGGAAACATTTTCTCATCCTCATTTGCTTCTTGCTCTTTTGGGAGTTTGCTCAGAAGCACATTGTTGTCAATGGCACGTAACAATCGGTGTGCATTAAAATCACTTTTATTTCGGAAAGTAACAGCTTGTTGTACTACTAATTTGTTTTTAAGTTTTATCAATCCAGAGAATGGCAATCTTCTCAAGTCATGGATAGAGATTCCTATAAATTCGTGTTCTAAAAAATCTTGCATGTCATTTAATAATGCCTGCTCAAATGGATAGATAACAAATGCATCCTTGAATCTTGGGGCTCGTTGAGGAATTTCCAGTTCTTCATGAATATGCTGGGATAAAAAATTGTTTAGTTCTAAGTAGCCTTCATTGTTCTTTGCAATTCCTATAAAGCAAGACTGTACTCCATTTCTAAAATCAATACCTAAAATAGGTCTTACTCCATATTCTGGGGCTTTTCTAACAAAATTGAGACAAGCAGAGGTATTGTTGATATCCGTTAAGGCCAATTGGGTCACCTGGTTTTGTTGGGCGAGTTCTAATAACTCCAGCTCGGAAAATGTTCCATAGCGCATGCTAAAATAGGTATGGCAGTTGAGGTACATGTTTTATTGTTTTCTATGGGCCAAAACCACGGGAGGCTGGCCGTTAAATGGATTGTGCATTCTTCCTATTGTCTTTGCTCCCATAGCTGATGCCCTGCAAATGCTTCGATCTCCAAACCTTTTTCTAACATAATCCATGGCCTGGTATAGATTCAATGCTTCTTCGGTATCTTCAAACAGATTGATTTGATAATTACCAGAGACTAAATGGCTGAAGCGAATCCCCACTAGACGGACCAGCATTCGTTTGCTGTAAAGCGTATTGAACAATTCCAGAATCTTTGGAATAAGAATATGATCTGCACTGGTGTAAGGAATGCGTAGCTGTTTGGAATAGGTGTTAAAATCCGAATACCTTATTTTTACAGCGATACATGCGGTCAATTTATCTCCTCTACGCAATTGGTATGCTAGATTTTCTGTCATGGCAATCAAAATCCCTTTTAGTTTGATTACATCAATAGTGTCACGGTCAAAGGTGCGTTCGGTAGAAATGGACTTTCGATCACAAAAGGGAATTACGGGTGTGTTGTCCATGCCGTTTGCCCGTTTCCATATAACTTTTCCGTTAACCCCTAAGACTCGGTGCATAATATCCATGGGCATTTCTTGTACGGTTTTCACTTGCCGTATGCCCAAGTTTCTTAGCGTCTGATAGGTTTTATCACCTACCATGGGAATTTTTTTTATGGATAATGGCGCTAGAAAAGGTTTTTCAAGGCCGAGATCTATTTTAAGTTGGTTATTGGGTTTTGCTTCATTGGTGGCCACTTTGGAAACGACTTTGTTTACGGAAAGCCCAAACGAAATTGGCAACCCTGTTTCTTTAATGATCTTTTGCCGCATTTGTGATGCATATTTATATGAGCCAAAAAAGCGGTCCATGCCAGAGAGATCTGCATAGAATTCATCGATGCTTGATTTCTCAAAAATGGGGACATGTTCTTTGATGATTTCTGTGACCACATCAGAATACTTGCTATATGTACCTGCGTTGCCACGTATTACCACTGCTTCAGGACATAATTCCTTTGCCATTTTCATGGGCATGCCCGAGTGCACTCCAAAACCTCTGGTTTCATAGCTACATGCTGCAACTACACCACGATCACTGGTGCCGCCTACCAACAAGGGGCGGTTTTTTAGTTCCGTATTAATAATACGTTCCACAGATACATAAAAAGTATCCAGGTCTAAATGTAGAATGGTCTTTTTCATCGTTCAGTTGAGAGGGACAGCTAATTTATGGAAATATTCCTAATAAATGGATTTATTCCATTAAAAGAAATGCATTCAATAGTATAGGCTATTTATCGAAAAATCATTTATATCTTTGCAGTGTTGTGTTGGATTTCAATCTACAATTAGATTGAAATCAGGTTGAAGCATCAAACGATGCTCACCAATGAAAGGCTTTCCATATGGAAGGCTTTTTTTGTTGGGATCAGTCTTAGTAGATGGTGTGTATGATATGGTGAAGTAACGATGCGGCCAGTTTTGCCGTCTGTCCATCAATATCAAATTTTGGATTCATCTCAGCAATGTCCAAACTGATTAGTTTTTCAGAAGCAATGATGGTTTTAAGGCATTCCAGAACAATTTGAGGCGTAAACCCCATAGGGGAGGGGGCACTTACCCCGGGTGCATACGCAGAGGAAAACCCATCTAAATCTATGGTCACATACACCTTGTCCACAGTTTTAATAAAAGCATTGATCCATGTATTGATCTCTTCTAAAAACTGTATTTGGAAGGTGTCAGAAAGTACATATGTAACATCCAAATCTTTTGCAGTTTGAAAAAGTATACGGTCATTGGCATCTTTCCGAATACCAAGGCATAGATAATTAAAGATGCTATTTTCTTTTTTGGACTCCGTTGCTATTTGATAGAATGGGGTTCCAGAATTGTTGCCATGTGTATTTTGGCGAAGGTCAAAATGCGCATCAAAATTTATAATGCCAATGGTTTGGGGACTCTTTTTTGAATCGAGATAGTTTTTGATTCCATGATAATGTCCGTAGGCCATATCGTGACCGCCACCCAAAACAATAGGGAATTGTTTTTTTTTCAAAAGTGTGGTAACAGCTTTAGAAAGTTCCTTTTGGGCAGTTTCCATATCTGCATCTTTGCAGACTACTGCACCTGCATCATGCAACAGTACGGTATTGGCAAGATGGTTGGGAAATTTTCCTAGACTGTTTTTAATGACTTCAGGGCCTTTTACTGCTCCAACCCTGCCTTGGTTCCGTTTTACTCCTTCGTCACAAGCATATCCTAACAGTGTAATTGATTTCTTTGCGGGTTCTGATATTTCACTCAAAGGAACACATCGTACTTTTTCGTGGAGGTACAAATATTTATTTGTGATCCTTCCATGCCAAATAGCTGAGTTTGGATTTGTGTAGTGTTTCATTATGCATCAAAAAGATGGTCCAATATGTCCGATTCCACCAGATGGGGCAAAGTTACTTTTAAATTGGGAGTTCGTTTCATTTCACGTTTTATGGCAAATAATGCCTCTTTGTTTCTGGCCCAACTTCTTCTGGAAATACCATTGTTTACATCATAGAACAGCATGCTTTTTAGTCTTCGGGACGCTTCTTCAGAGCCATCCAAGACCATTCCAAAGCCCCCATTGATGACCTCTCCCCAGCCTACACCGCCGCCATTGTGTATAGAAACCCAAGTAGCACCTCTAAAACTATCACCTATCACATTATGGATGGCCATATCCGCAGTGAATTTGCTGCCATCATAAATATTGCTGGTCTCCCTAAAGGGAGAATCGGTACCGCTGACATCATGATGGTCTCTGCCCAGCACTACCGGAGCAGTAATCTCCCCATTTGCTATGGCATTGTTAAAAGCCTCTGCGATTTTTGAACGTCCTTCGGCATCTGCGTACAGAATCCGTGCTTGGGAGCCCACTACCAATTGGTTCTGTTCAGCTTCACTAATCCATGTAATGTTGTCTTGCATTTGCTGCTGAATTTCTTCAGGGGCCTCAGCCTTAATTTGCTGCATTATTTTTAGGGCGATAGCATCTGTTTTTTGTAAATCCTTAGGATTCCCAGAAGTGCACACCCATCTAAAAGGGCCAAAACCATAATCAAAACACATTGGTCCCAAAATGTCCTGGACATAAGACGGATATCTGAAATCAATATTGTTTTTGGCCATTACATTGCCTCCAGCACGGGAAACTTCCAATAAAAAAGCATTTCCGTAGTCAAAAAAGTAAGTTCCTTTTGCTGTGTGTTTGTTGATGGCATTTATTTGTCTTCGTAAAGACTCCTGCACTTGTTTTTTAAATTCGGATGGGTTTTCAGCCATCATTTCATTGGCTTTTTCAAAGGAGAGGCCAACAGGATAATACCCACCAGCCCAAGGATTGTGCAAAGAGGTTTGATCAGAACCCAAATGTATAAAAATGCCTTCTTCATAAAATTGCTCCCAAACTTCCACGATGTTACCGACATAAGCTAAAGAGACTACTTCCTTTTTGTCAATAGCTTTCTTGGTTCTTTCAACAAGACCAGAGAGATCTGTCAATAGCTCATCCACCCAACCTTGTTGGTGCCTTTTTTTGGCGGCTTCTGGGTTTACTTCCGCGCAGACGGTAATACAGCCTGCAATATTGCCAGCTTTGGGTTGTGCACCGCTCATACCGCCCAGACCAGCGGTTAGAAACACCCTTCCATTTGGTGTTTCATCTTTTTTCAACACTTTTCTAAAAGCATTCATCACTGTTATAGCAGTCCCATGAACAATACCTTGTGGGCCAATATACATATAAGAACCTGCCGTCATTTGCCCGTATTGAGTAACTCCAAGCGCATTAAATTTTTCCCAATCGTCTGGTTTGGAGTAATTGGGAATCATCATGCCATTGGTAACTATTACTCTTGGTGCTTCTTTGGAGGATGGGAACAACCCCATGGGGTGCCCAGAGTATATATGCAGTGTTTGTTCCTCTGTCATCTCAGCTAAATACTTCATGGTCAACAAGTATTGCGCCCAGTTTTGAAATACCGCTCCGTTGCCGCCATAAGTAATGAGTTCTTCAGGATGTTGCGCTACAGCTGGATCAAGATTATTCTGGATCATCAACATAATGGCGGCAGCCTGTTTTGTTTTTGCCGGGTATTCTGAAATAGGTCTAGCATACATCTGATACTCTGGTTTAAACCGATGCATATAAATTCTCCCATAACTGATAAGTTCACTGGCAAACTCTTTGGCCAGTTCTGCATGCCAATCTTTTGGAAAGTACCGCAAGGCATTTTGAACAGCCAGTTTTTTCTCTTCTTTTGATAAAATATCTTTTCGTTTGGGAGCAGGGTTCCCAGTTTTAGGATACACTTTTTTTGAAGGGAAATTTTCAGGAATCCCTTTTAATATCTCTACTTGAAAATTTGTCAATGTTGAAGCCATACTAATCTCTTTCATAAATTTTCTCGCCTTTTTTCCATACCATATTGGGTTTTAACTGCCCTTGTTGATAGGTGATTTCTTGATAGTTATCTGTTGGAAAAACAGCAAAATCAGCAAGCTTGTTTGCTTCTATAGAGCCTCGGTCCGCTAAATTCAAAGCTGCGCTTGCCCTGAAAGTGATTCCAGCCAAAACTTCGGCATTTGAAAGTTTTTCAAAGGTTCCTAAAATACTTGCTTGGGTAAGCAAATGTCCCATAGGTGCTGAACCTGGATTGTGGTCACTGGCAATGGCCAATGCTCCCCCGGCATCTAAAATTTTACGGGCAGGGGTAAAGTCGCATCCTAGGCCCAAAGAAGCTCCAGGTAATGCAGTGGAAATAACGTTGCTGTTTGCCAGTAATCGAATTTCATTCTCGGTACTGGCTTCCAGGTGGTCTGCACTTATTGCATCAAACTGTGTGGCCACTTCGCTACCTCCCGTAGTAAATTGATCGGCATGCACCGTTATGTCAAACCCCATTGCTTTTGCTTTCTTAAAATAAGGAGCTATTTCTAATGCTGAAAATGCACTTTCCTCAATAAAAGCATCAATCCGATTGGTGAGACCTTCAGATTTTAAAATTGGGAATAGTTGTGATGCAATCTCTTCCAGATAATTTTTGTCACTGTTCCAATCTTTTGGTTTCATGTGAGCGGCCAAGCATGTTGCCACTAGGTCTGCTTTCGTTTTTTCACCAGCTTGTTTGATGGCCCTGAGCATTTTAAGTTCCTCATCAATAGAAAGCCCATAACCACTTTTAACCTCTATAGTAGTAGTACCACTTTCTAGATGGGTTTTACTCCTTGAAACAATGCTTTCAACCAGATTTTCTTGGGAAGCAGCACGAGTTTGCGTTACAGTATCCCAGATGCCACCTCCCGCTTTTGCAATTTCCAGATAGGTTTTGCCAGAATTCCTAAAGGCATAATCTCTGGCGCGAGAGCCACCAAAACAGATATGGGTATGGGCATCAATAAACCCTGGAAGACAAACATGTTTTCCTACAATGTAGTGGATATCGACCGCATCTGATTTTAAATCATCAAAAATGCCAATGGTCTTTATTCTTCCTTCGGAAATAAGAATGCCTCCATTTTCAATTAGAACCAATTGCTCATCAGACAAAGCTCCCTTAACCGGTAAACCTGACATGGGAAGCAATTGTGTAAATGGACCTATTAATAGTGGTTTGCTCATATGTTAGTATGTTTCAAATTCTTCAAGATATGGAGTGTTCCATTGAAGGTTTTTTGTTGCCATTGTTTGTTCCACTAGGGCAATAATTTCACCTTTTTGAACAGTTTCTATTCCTTTTTCAATATCATTGGCAAAAACACGATCGTTATCTGCGAAGGATACTTTGGTTCTTATGAATTTATGAATTTCATCTAATACCACGCCTGATTTTAAAGGTTTTCTGAATTCAAAAGCTTGGGCAGCGGTTAATAGTTCAATGGCCAATATTTTTTCTACGTTTTCAATAACCTGGAGGGCTTTTCTGCCACTTATGGATCCCATGCTCACATGATCTTCTTGTCCTAAGGATGTAGGGATACTATCTGCACTTGCCGGAAAACATAAACTTTTATTTTCACTGGCCAATGCTGCTGTGGTGTATTGCAAAATCATATAACCAGAGTTTATTCCAGTATCTTCCATCAATAATTTGGGCACTCCTGGACTATTCCCTTCTAGTGCCAAATAAATTCTTCGGTCCGAAATACTCCCTAATTCTGAAGCTGCCAGTGCAGCATAATCAAGAGCCATGGCCAAAGGCTGTCCGTGAAAATTACCACCGCTAATGGTAAGGTCATCATTGATGATTACCGGATTGTCAGTAACAGAATTTAGCTCCACTTCCAACAGTTCTTTTAAGTGCAGCCATGTATTTCTAGAGGCACCATGTACTTGGGGCATGCAACGAAGCGAGTAAGGATCTTGGACTCGTTCACAGTCGATATGGTCTTCCAAAATTTCGGAACCTTGGAGCAATGTTCGTATTCTTCCTGCCACATGTTGATTTCCTTTAAAAGGGCGAAGCGCATGTAGTTCTTGGTGGAAAGGTTTCATTGAACCTTGAAGTCCTTCCAGCATCATAGCCCCAATAATATCTGCATGCCTTAGGCAATATTGCAGTTTTTGCAGGACCAATATGCCGTGTGCAGCTATGAATTGTGTGCCATTAATAAGAGCCAGACCTTCTTTTGGTCCAAGCTCTAAAGGACCAAGTCCAGTTTTTTGAAATAACACTTTTGTTGTAATGGTTTCTCCTTTATAATTCACCTTGCCCAGTCCTATCAAAGGAAGAAACAAATGGGAGAGGGGAGCCAAATCACCAGAAGCTCCTACTGAACCTTGCGATGGAACCACTGGAATAGCATCATGCTCCAAATGCCAGAGCATTCTATTAATTGTGGAAATCGCGATACCCGAATATCCTTTGGCAAGGGCATGGATTTTTAAGATAAGCATTAGTTTGGCAAGTTCTTCGGATATGGGTTTTCCCACTCCAACACTATGGCTTTGCAGAATATTGGATTGAAGAATTTTAGTGTCCTCCTTAGAAATCTTGGTATTACATAAAGGTCCGAAGCCCGTATTTATGCCATAAACGGTGTCACCTTTGGCAACAATATTTTGAACGCGAAGGTTGCTTACCTCAATTTTCTTGAGATAATCTGCTGATATTATTCCTTTGACCGAACCTTTTGCAATGCCTAAGGCAATACTTGCGGTTAGGTGATGTTCACCAAAATGAAATGTTTTGGGTAGTTGCATAAACTTAAATTTGAGATATATAAAGGTACCATGTGTTATTAATAATTACCAATACTTATTTTTGTAATATTTAATAACTATGAATTATCAAATAGAATTAAGACACTTCGTTTATTTCTTGGCGGTAGCTGAGGAATTGCACTACCGTAAAGCAGCTGAAAAACTTTATATATCACAACCTGGGTTAAGTACGCAGATCAAGCAAATGGAAGGAATCCTTCAAACGCAACTGTTTATTAGAGATAAAAAGAAAGTTAGGTTGACACCGGCAGGAGAATTTCTAAAAGGAGAAGTAGAGTTTATACTAAACCATTTGGAACAGACCAAAAAACAATTAAAACTTATTGGTGAGGGACATCTAGGTGAAATTAGAATTGGGTTTTTGGGGTCTGCAATGCAGCATGTAATACCAAATTTACTGTTGGACTTAAAAGAAAAATTTCCTTTTATACACACGAGCCTTGAAGAACTCTCGAACAGGGCACAGATAAGTGCTATTCTAAGGGATAAACTGGATTTAGGTTTTGTACGATTGTCCAGAGTGCCGAAGGGATTAAAACTGAAACCTGTTTTTGAAGATACCTTTTCGTTGGTGTTGCCAGCGGACCATGTATTAAATGAGAAACAATTTAAAAGCATTGATCAAGTTGCAACGGATGATTTTATCCTTTTCTCACAGGATTATAGCCCGCAATATTATGATACGGTCTTGAGCATTTGTGAAGATGCCGGTTTTTCACCCAATGTTTCCCATAAGTCGGTGCATGCCCAAACTGTTTTTAAACTTGTTGAAAACAAATTGGGTATCGCCATAGTACCTACCGCATTGCAATATGGTTTTCAGATGAAGGTGAAGTTCATAGAATTAAAAAAAATAAAACAACGCGCCGTTTTATCTATGGTTTGGAAGGAAGACAATCGAAATCCAGCTTTACAAAATTGTATGGATTTGCTATTAAAACTATAACAAAAAAAGTTTTCCAAGACGTACCTTTGAAAAGCTTAAAAATTGATTATGACATTTGATCTCATCAAGAAAAGACGTAGCGTTTTTCCTGTTCAATACAATGACAAGCCCATCTCAAAAGAAATCATTGAGAAGTTGTTGGAAGCAGCCAACTGGGCACCTACTCATAAAAAGACCGAACCTTGGCGATTCAAGGTTTTAATGGGTGATAAAAAAAGGGCGCTAGGAAATTTTCTATCAGATAAATATCAAGAAGTGGACCCCAAGCCCAAACAAATAAAAATCAAAAAACTGCAAGATAATCCAGTTCGTTCAGGAGCGGTAATTGCCATTTGTATGCAACGTGACCCTAATGAGTGCATACCCGAGTGGGAAGAATTAGCGGCTACTGCAATGGCAGTGCAAAACATGTGGCTTTGCTGCACGGAAATAGGAATTGGATGTTATTGGAGCTCTCCTGGTTTGATAGAATATATGGATGAGTTTTTCAATCTTAAGGAAGGTGAGAAATGTCTTGGATTCCTGTATATGGGGTATTATGATAATCCGGTAGAACCATCAACAAGAACTCCCATTGAAGAAAAAACAGAGTGGTTGGATTAGTTAAAGGTGAACAACTCCGAACTGTATTCGATGGCTTTCCAAATAAAGATTCCAAAATAGATTACCCCTATCAAGAATTTCATAAATGTTCCAGTAAGAAAGCCTAAGAAGGAACCAAAAGCAGCTTTCAATGCGGTTTTTTGATCTGCTTTATTAATAAGCTCCCCGACCAAAGCACCTACAAAAGGCCAAATGATAATTCCGAATGGGCCTAGTATGGGAAAAAATATAGCGACCAATAACCCAACTACGGTTCCTAACATACCAGCTTTGCTACCGCCAAATTTTTTAGTGCCCATTGCTGGAATCACATAGTCCATTATTGTAATCAGTAGCGCAAAAAAGAGCGTTATACCCAACATCCACCAATCATCAGGAACAGCTTTGGTCAAATAAAGGAGTAATAATCCTACCCAGCTCACCGGTGGACCCGGTAATACAGGTAAAAAACTACCTAATATTCCAATTAACATTAAAAGAAACCCCAAAACAAGTAAAGCAATGTCCATTTTTTGGTTTTGACTATAAGACAAATATAGTGGCTATTTGTTACAGGATGAACTGGTATCTGGACAAAAAGAGTTAAAGAAATATGATCAAAAAATCGTAATTTCAGCCAAATATTTGGGGCTGTATGCGGAAGTTATTAGTGTTATGTTTTTTTGGTTTGCTCGCTTCTTGCGAACTGTTCATGTCCAAAGAAGATAAGACCCAAAAGATGGTCGACGAAGAGTTGTTGGCTATTGATTGGAACGATGTTGACAAATACCCGCTTTTTGAAGATTGTGATGAAATGGCAACCAAACAAGTGCAGCGAGACTGTTTTCAAAGTGAGATATTAAGTCATTTTTCACAAGCATTGGATAGCTTGGAATTTCAAGTTGATAATGATTTAAACGATACCATGTATGTTGATTTTTTAGTGGATGAACATGGTTTTATTTCCATTTTAAACCTTGAAGAGAATTCAAACATCCTTAAGGAGATAGAAGATTTCAATGCACAGATAACCGCTAGATTAAAGGATTTAACCGTGGCTCCTGCATTAAAAAGAGGCAATCCAGTAAGTTTACGTTTTAGACTCCCCATAGTGCTAAACACCAATTAAAGACTTGGCAACAGAAAAAATCATTTTAGGAATAGACCCAGGAACTACGGTTATGGGTTTTGGAATCATCAAGGTGGTCAACAAGCAAATGCACTTTGTTCAAATGAACGAATTGATGCTTAAAAAATACGATGACCCCTATACTAAACTCAAGCTAATTTTTGAACGAACCGTTGAGCTAATAGACACCTTTCATCCAGATGAGATAGCCATTGAAGCTCCATTTTATGGTAAAAATGTGCAGTCTATGCTTAAACTTGGCAGGGCACAGGGGGTGGCCATGGCCGCAGGACTTTCCAGACAGGTTCCCATTACGGAATACATGCCCAAAAAGATTAAAATGGCCATTACAGGTAACGGAAATGCAAGCAAGGAACAGGTGGCCAAAATGCTTCAAAGCATGTTGAAACTGAAAACGCTGCCTAAAAACTTGGATAGTACGGATGGACTTGCTGCTGCTGTCTGCCATTTTTATAACGAAGGCCGTGTTGAGGTTGGAAAGCACTACACCGGGTGGGAGGCCTTTGTAAAGCAGAACCCTAAAAAGGTAAAATAATATGGCAGGGATTTATATTCACGTGCCGTTTTGCAAACAAGCATGCCATTACTGCGATTTTCATTTTTCTACGCAACTGGGAAAGAAAGAAACTATGCTGCTGGCAATCAAAAAGGAAATTGAACTCAGAAAAGATGAGTTTAAACATAATACAGTAGAAACTGTATATTTTGGAGGCGGCACACCTTCTGTTTTAAGTACAGCCGAAATAGAAACTTTAATAACAGCCGTTCACAAAAATTACAAGGTTACTGAAAATCCTGAAATTACTTTAGAAGCTAATCCTGATGATTTAACGGATGATAAAATTGTTGAGCTATCAAAAAGCCTTGTTAATCGACTAAGTATTGGTGTTCAGTCTTTTTTTGATGAAGATTTAAAGTTGATGAACCGTGCGCATTCATCAGACGAAGCCTTGAAGTCATTGTCCATGGCGAGCCGTTACTTTGATAATATTTCAATCGATTTAATTTATGGGATTCCTGGTATGGATAACAAAAGATGGAAAGCAAATATTGAAAAAGCGCTTTCTTTTAAATTCCCCCATATCTCTAGCTATGCCTTGACGGTTGAACCAAAAACGGCATTAAAAAAGTTCATAGAAAAAGGAATGATGCCCAATGTAGATGACCAAAAGTCTCAAGAACAGTTTAACATATTGGTGGATGTTTTAGAGGAAAATGGTTATGTGAATTATGAGATTTCAAACTTTGGAAAGCAAGAGTATTTTTCAAAAAACAATACCGCCTATTGGCTAGGAAAAAAATACATAGGCATTGGTCCTTCTGCTCATTCTTTTGACGGACATAATAGGAGTTGGAACGTTAGGAACAACCCAAAGTATATAAAGGCTTTACAGGAAGAGATGCTGCCTATGGAGACGGAAAATTTATCGAAAAAAGATAGATACAACGAATATGTCATGACCGGATTGAGAACTATTTGGGGCGTCTCTCTGGAAAAAATTGAACGTGACTTTGGACAGAAGTACCTTGATTATTTAAATACCCAAGCTGAGAAATATTTGGATGGGCATCTACTTTTTGAGGATGATGGAAAATTGTTGGCAACCAAAAAGGGAAAATTTTTGGTTGATGGAATTGCATCGGACCTTTTTATCATTAATTTGGAATCATGATTGCCAGTATTAAATACAATTCCAAGAATTATAAAATTGATTTATCAAACCCTCTGGATATTTCAATCCCGCTTCAAGATGGGAGCAAGAATGTAAACGCATGGCACATTGATCCGCCAAAAATTAAACCACATAAAGATGGAGATTTCGTAGGGAAGGTGTCTCAAGGGGCCTCAACCAATTTTAATGACATCTGGTTCAATCCACATGCTCATGTGACGCATACAGAATGTCTGGGTCATATTACAGAAGGGTTTTACTCTGTAAATCAGGAATTAAAACAGTTCTTTTTTCTGGCGGAAGTAATAACTGTTGCACCTGAGAAGAAAGGAAAAGATTTTGTGATATCCGAAAAGCAACTAAAATATGCTTTAGGAAACAAAAAGAGAGAGGCTCTGGTCATTAGAACAATACCAAACCTTAAAAACAAATGCTCAATGCAATATTCCAATACCAATCCGCCATACCTGTTGGAGGAAGCAGCTCATTTTTTGGTTGCTAAAGGAATATCTCATTTGTTAATTGATCTTCCATCAGTAGATAAGGAAAAAGATGGGGGCACTCTTTTATCCCACAATGCCTTTTGGAATATGGGGGGTAGGCCAAGATCAAGTGCTACAATCACAGAATTTATATATGTGAAAAATGAAATAGAGGATGGCTGCTATTTTTTAAACCTTCATGTAGCGCCTTTCGAAAATGATGCCAGCCCAAGTAGGCCCATTTTGTATAAACCCTTTTAGTATGAAAATCATTTTGAAATTAGAAGAGTTCATGCTATTATTACTTGGTTTTTTCCTTTTTATGAGGATGGATTTACCGTGGTGGTGGTTTTTTGGATTATTGTTGATACCAGATATTGGAATGCTAGGGTATTTAGCAGGAAACAAAGTAGGGGCGTTTACCTATAATATATTACATCATAGGGGTATTGCTATTTTGCTATATTTAATTGGAATCAGTTATTTGAACCTGCAGATTTTTGAACTTGCGGGTATTATAATGTTTTCCCATGCGGCCATGGATAGACTTTTTGGATATGGTCTTAAATATGAAAAAGGTTTTAAGTTTACACATTTGGGAGAAATAGGAAAGAAAGATGGATAGCATTATAGAAGTTTTTTTGGGTCTTATTCTAGGGGCAATACTAATGTATTGGCTATTCTCCCTGTTTCGTAGAAAAAAGAATAAAGAACTTACCAAACAACAGTCCACGGTCTTATTGGACAAAATTCAAAGTGTGTGCAAATTGATTTCTGTAGAGGGAGATTTTGCAGAGATATATCACTATGAAAATACCAAAGAAGGTTTTATGAGTTTGCTAAGTAGCAAGAAAAAAGCGTTGATAGTGGTAAAGGCCAAAGCACATATTGGCTATGATTTAAAGAAGCTGAATTTAAAGGCTGATAATGAAAATAAACGAATACTACTTGCAGATTTTCCAGAACCAGAAATTTTGTCCATTGAACCTGACCTTCAGTTTTATGATATTAAAAATGGGCTCTTTAATAGCTTTTCACCAGATGATCTAACCAAACTGAATTTGGAGGCCAAAGAGCACATCAAACAAAAAATACCGGAAAGTGGTTTAATGGTCACTGCAAGGAAAGAAGCTTTGCAGGCCGTGTTTTTAGTTGAAAAAATTGTGGAAACCATAGGATGGACCCTAGATTACTCGGCATTGGAAATTACGAATAGAGAAAAAAACCTTTTAGAAGAATAAACAATTATGAAAACAGGAATTATAGCTTTATTGTTGGTTAGCGTGGCAGCAACCACCAGTTTTGCACAAACTAAAGATACTATGAAAACCTTTGATTCTGCTTTTGCGCATACCGTTTACTTTTGGTTTAAAAACCCTGAAAACAGTGCGGACAAAATGAAGTTTGAAACTTCGTTAAAAAAGTTTCTTAAAGACTCCAAATATGCTAAAACCAATTTTATAGGTACACCTCCAAAGGCTACAAGAGATGTTGTTGATGGATCATTTACCTATTCACTAATAGTAACGTTTGAATCTGCGGAAGCACAAGAAGGCTATCAAAAAGAAGAAGCTCACCTAACCTTTATCGAGGAGTGCAAGGACCTTTGGGAGAAGGTAATAGTATATGATTCCAACGGAATATAAAATGAACATTGAAGAACTAAGGAATTTTTGTATTGCCAAGAAAGGTGTTGCAGAGGAGTTCCCTTTTGATGAGCACACATTGGTGTTTAAAGTAATGGGAAAGATGTTTGCCCTACTGCCCTTGGAAAGAATACCCGCTCAATGCAATCTAAAGTGTGATCCAGAACGGGCAATAGAACTACGAGAGGAATATGACGGTGATATTACACCTGGTTATCATATGAGCAAAAAACATTGGAACACGCTGTTTTTAGAAAACCTTCCGCCAGGCTTGGTCCAAGAGCTTGTGAATCATTCGTATGATCTAGTGGTTTCTGGCCTAACCAAAAAATTGAAGGAACAGTTACACTCACTTTAGAAACCGTATAGTAAAAATTATTGATCTTTAACCGAAGGATTTCTACCATTCATCGATAGTTATTTCTTGTTTAACTAAATTGTAGTCTTTTTCTTAGTGCCTTTTAAGACTTTTGTATACTAAACCCAAAGTGTCATGAATGTTCTGTTTATAGAAGATGATATGATAGAAACTATGAAATTGCAACGAGCAACTTCTAAGTTTCAGTCCAAACACAAGATCACCGAAGCTAAAAATGGAGAGGAAGCCCTGGAATTCTTAAAGGGAGGAACTCTACCTGATATTATCCTTCTAGACCTTAATATGCCACGCATGAGTGGTATCGAATTCCTTTCTATTCTAAAAGCAGATGATAGACTTAAGTATCTGCCAATCATTATTTTGACCACATCAGAAAATCGTGTTGATTTATTAAAATGCTTTGAGGTTGGAATCGCTGGATACATCATAAAGCCTTTAAAATATGAGGATTACGAGTCTAAACTGAAAAAAGTTTTTGACTATTGGGAGATTAGCGAGCTGGTCAAAGCCTAACAAAATTCTTTATTTCACAACATTCTTTTTTTAATTAGGTAGTACAATTCCTACTTTTAAATCATAATATTCTTTATTATGAAAGGAATTGTTTTTACTGAGTTTATGGAAATGGTCGAGTCTATTTATGGACTGGAGACCGTGGATTCCCTGTTGGAGAATTGTGACCTTCCATCCGGAGGGGCATACACCTCGGTGGGTACATATGACTTTAATGAGATGGTGAGCTTGATTTCTGAACTCAGCAAAAAAAAGAAAACTTCAAAGGAAGATTTGTTGTATTCTTTTGGTCATCATTTGTTTGTTGGGCTTGTTGACGCTCACCCAGAAGTGGTTTCAAGTTACAGAACACCTATTGGACTTCTTCACTGCATAGAAGATCATATTCATATACATGTAAAGAAGCTTTACCCAGATGCAGAATTACCTCAATTTAAAATACTTTCAAAAACAGACAATTCACTAGAAATGATTTACAGCTCTTCAAGAGGGCTCTATGCTTTGGCGCATGGGCTAATTGTAAAAACATTTGAACACTTTGGAAAGTTGGCAAAAGTAGAATATAAACTATTGAATGAAAACGGAACAGAAGTCAAGTTTGCGATCCACCAAAATGGATAGTAGCGAAGTTTCCATATTAAAAAGAGCTTTGTTGCGGGAGAAAAAGGCCCGTAAGACCGCAGAGAGTTTGCTGGAAAATAAAGCAAAAGAACTCTATGACGCCTCTTTACATCTTAAAGAAGCGAATGGACGCTTGGAAACCTTATTGAATGATGGAGGAACCCGCATAGATAACGCTTTTGTCAACATTATTGATCCATATGTAGTTATGGATCTAATGTCGAATGTGATCAATATGAACACTTCTGCAAAGGAGTTTTTAGGGTATGATCATATAAAAGAAAAAATCTGTCTTTCGGATTTAGTACATCCAGACTATTTGGAATACACAGCAGAATCGTTTCAAACATTGCTGCAGGTAGGGGTGCTAAAAAACTATTCTGCAAAAATTGTAACAAAGAATCAAGAGGAGAAGTTTGTAAACATAAATGCAAGTCTTATTTACAATGAAAATGGAAGTCCAATAGCTGCACAGGGAGTGATAAGGGATATTACCCAAGAGATTGAAATAAAACAGCTTTTAGAGAAACAAAAGAAACAGCAAGATATCATTGTAGAGAATTCTTCATTGGGAATTTTATTGATTGTAAAGGACAAAATAATAAAGGCCAACAAGTCCTTTATTGAGTTGCTCGGGTATTCTGAGGTTGAACTCAAGAAAATGTCCTTGGATGAGATTTCTTCCTTAGAAGATAGCAATCTGTATGATAATCTATTGCAAAAGAGTCTGGAAAACGACACTAAAAAGTTTTCCATAATTCGCAAATTCTACAAAAAGAACGGAGAAACGCTATACGGAAAAACATCTATGAGCTCTCTCTTAGATGCAAAAGGAGATGTAGAATATAATGTTGCCATGATAGAAGACATTACCTATGAAAAAATCTCTGAAGAAAAACTTAGAGCCTCGGAAGAACGCATGGGAACCTTGATCAAGAATCTTCAAACTGGAATTCTGTTAGAGGATCAGGACAGAAAGATAGTATTGGCAAATCAAAAGTTTTGCGATCTTTTCGGAATTGTCGTTTCACCAGACGTACTAAAAGGGGTAAACGGGGGGCAATCCATTCACAAATACAAGAACATGTTCTTGGAGCCGGACACAGCTTTGAAAAGAACAAATCATGTTATTGATCAAAAAGAGGTGGTTACAGCAGATGAAATGGAGCTCCTAGATGGTAGAACATTTGAACGCGACTATATTCCTTTGTTTAATAATGGAGAGTATCAAGGACACCTTTGGAGTTATAACGATGTGACTTTAAGAAAGAACTACAGAAAGAATCTAGAAATTCAAAAAGAAAAGTACGGCAGTATTATCGCAAACATGAACCTTGGTCTTGTTGAAGTTGATAGCGATGGCAATATTCTAATGATCAACCAAAGCTTTAGCGACATGGTAGGGTATTCTGCCAATGAATTGATTGGAAAAAATGTTTACGAGGCAGTTCCCATTACCAGCGATGAAACGGATGATTTAAAACTACATCACAAAAAGGAAGTAGAAGGAATTTCGGACTCGTATGAGGTGGCCGTTAAAATTGCCAACGGAGAAAAGAGGTTTTGGCTGGTGAGTGGTGCCCCAAGATATGATGATGCAGGAAATGTAATAGGTTCAATAGGCATTCATTTAGATATTACCGCCCAAAAACACCTTGAACTACAAAAAGAAAATCTCTTAAGAGAGCTTGAGTCAAGTAATAAGGGGCTGCAAGAATATGCCCATATAGTTTCTCATGATTTAAAATCGCCATTAAGAAGTGTAAGTGCTTTGGCGACATGGCTTTATGATGATTATAAGGATTCTTTGGATGAAAATGGGCTGTACAATCTAAAGATGATGCAGGAGAAAATTGAGGGAATGGACAAATTAATTAGCGGAATTTTAAAATATTCAACAGTTAATAATGATGTTTTAGATCATACGGAAGTTGACGTAAATGAGGTAATTCATGAAATTAAAGAAATCATTTATATCCCTGAGAATGTTACAATAAAAACCAAAAAGAAATTACCACTTATAAAAGCGGACAAAACCAAAATACATCAATTGTTCCAGAACTTTTTGAGCAATGCAGTTGTAAATATTGATAAACCAGATGGATTGGTAGAGATAGATTTTAAAGAGCGCTCCACACATTGGGAGTTTAGTGTAAAAGATAATGGGGTGGGAATACCCAAGGAATACCATGAAAAAATCTTCCAGATTTTTCAATCTATTGGAAACAATGAACGTTCAACAGGAATTGGACTTTCAATAGTTAAAAAGATTATTGATAGGTATGACGGTAAAGTCTGGCTGGAAAGTGAAATAGGAGTAGGAACTACGTTCTACTTTTCACTTAAAAAAGATTCTTAAAAACAGAAAATAATGAAGATAAATCAAGCAAAAAGATTAAAAGGAGGAGTGTGGGAGTTTGGTCAAAACGAACCCTTACAAGAACCATTGGTCCTTATTTTTGGAGATAGATATTTACTGGAATCCAAGGATTTGTTCAATGAGGTAAAGGAGCTCTACCCTAAGGGCCATCTTGTTTTTGGGTCTACTTCAGGAGAGATTATGGAAACCAGTGTTTATGAGGAAAGCATTACGTTGACCGCGATAGAATTTGAAAAAACTCGTTTCACCATAGTAAGTGAAAATGTTTCAAACCATGATGATATTGAGAAAATGGGCTTGGCTATTTCAAATCGGTTTGACAAAGAACAGCTTAGGCATATGTTCATTGTTTCTGATGGAAGCTTTGTAAATGGGAGTGACCTAATAGATGGTTTGGAATCAGCAGACGGTTTTAGTGCGTCAATTACGGGAGGGTTATGCGGAGATGGAGCCAGGTTTGAAAAAACATTGACTTCATACAATGAGAATCCAAAGCAAGGGGAAGTGGTGGCCATTGGTTTTTATGGAGGAGATCTCGAAGTTTCTTATGCAAATTTTGGGGGTTGGACACCATTTGGCCCAGAAAGAACGATCACCAAATCTGAAGGTAATGTCCTCTTTGAGATTGATGGAAAACCTGCGTTGGATCTTTATAAAATGTACTTGGGCGATAAAGCTAACGAGTTGCCAAAAGCAGCACTTTTATACCCGCTGACCGTTCAGCAAAATGATGAGTCCGAGCCATTGGTGCGTACTATTCTTAATATAGATGAGGAAGAAAACTCAATGATATTGGCAGGAGATATGCCAATGAACGCAAAAGTACAATTGATGATGTCCACAGTAGATGATATTGCCGAGGGAGCATCCAATGCTGCAGTGTTGGCAATGAGAGATAGAAAGAATAAACCAGAGCTGGCCATTTTGGTAAGTTGCGTGGGTAGAAAATTAGTGCTGGACCAACGTACCGAAGACGAAATTGAAGAGGTGGCGGAGATCATAGGAGACCAAGCAAAAATCGCTGGGTTTTACTCATACGGAGAAATGGCGCCATTTGCCGGAAAGAATGAGTGCCAATTGCATAACCAAACCATGACCCTAACATTATTGAGCGAGTAAATGCATTCCCTGCTTAAAAGACAAATAAAGAAATTCTTCCCAAAAGAGGTAGTGGAACATCCAGAAATGGAGACGTTCTTTAATTCTATCAGTAAATCATACTCAGATTTCGATGAAAAACTGAAAATGATTCAGAGGGCCACGTCTTTAAGCTCAGAGGAGTTATATGAGGCCAATCAAAGGCTGTATAAAGAAACGGAAGGCCAAAGAAAAGTCTTGGATGCTTTAAGCAAGGCAGTTGCCTCTATGCAGCACAAAACCAGCGACCGCATAAACGGTAAGTTGGATTTTAATCCACAAAAATTGGTCGAGGATATAGAAAAACAAGCACATAAACTTGTAGAAATAACTGCAGAAAAGGATATGCTCTTGAAAAACCTGGAACAACAGAATGAGTCATTGAACAACTATGCACATATGGTATCACATGATTTAAAATCGCCAATAAGAAACGTGCATTCTTTGGTGAGCTGGGTGTTTGAGGACGGACAGGATGGTTTCAAAGAAGAAAACAAGGAAAACGTACAGCTTATTTTTCAGAACCTATCTAAGATGGATGGTTTAATTGATGGTATTCTTCGTCATTCAACAATAGACTCTATTCAAGAAAGTGCTGTAATGATAGACCTTAATTTGTTGATTGACGAAATAGGACAAACTATATATGTTCCCGAAAATGTCAAAATAAAAAAGAGTGAAAAACTGCCAAAATTGTATACGGGAAAGTACAGAATAGAGCAGTTGTTCAAGAATTTAATTACCAATGCGATTACGGCAACTGAAGACAGGAGATATGGGCAAGTGATGATAGATGTAAAAGAGGAAAAGGATGGTTGGCTATTTAGTGTATCGGACAATGGAAAGGGAATTCCCAAACATTTGCAGGCAGGCATTTTTGATATGTTCAAAAAGCTTGAAAACAACTCTGGAGCAACTGGGATTGGACTTGCGTTGGTAAAGAAAATTATAAATTATTACAGGGGGGATATCTGGTTATCCTCTGGAGAAGGTATGGGTACAACTTTCTTTTTTACAATAAAAAATGAGCACAATGACAGAGAAGCCAAATCTTAATTATATAAAGGAAATTTCAGGTGGAAATGAAGAATTTGAAAAGAAATTCTTGACTATCATCCAAACCGAGTTTCCAAAAGAGAAAATAGAATATGCAGAATATCTAGAGCGTGATAACTTAGAGGAATCCGCAAAGGTTGTGCACAAAATAAAACACAAATTTGGTATTCTAGGGCTTAATAGCGGGTATAAACTTGCCGTTAAATATGAAGAAGACCTAAAATATGGAGATACAAAACTCAAAGAGGAGTTTCATAAGATTTTACAGTCCGTTGAGGAATTTATTTTAAAGATAGCATAAGATGAGGTGTATTATTGTGGATGATGAGACAAGTGCCAGGGCCATTGTGGCAGAACTGTGCAAGACCATTCCAGATATGGAGGTGGTAGCAGAGTTTCCAAATGCGTTGGAAGCACTTAAATACATTAGACACACCAAAGTAGATTTAATTTTCTTGGATATTCATATGCCCAAACTCTCTGGAGTCGATTTTATAGAAACAGTAAATAACCCTCCAAAAATTGTGTTGACCACATCGGATAAAAACTTTGCTATTGAAGCCTATGAATATGAATTTATAGTTGACTATCTGGTTAAACCAATTTCTTCTGAACGGTTTAAAAAATGTGCTTGTAAATTGGAAAGTACTTTTCAAAAAACACCGCTCGAACAACCAGAAATAAATACAACCCAGAACGAAGATGAAGACCTTTATATCAATATAGATAGGCGATTGATAAAATTAAAATTCATGGATATCTTGCTGATAGAAGCAAAAGGGGACTATATAGAAATACAAACTAGGGCCAAACGATATAGAGTGCACTCAACACTTAAGAAAATAAAGGAAAAGTTGCCCGAGTGCAGGTTCCTTCAAATTCACCGTTCGTTTATAATAAACTTCACTCAAATAATAGATATACAGGACAATAGTGTTCTAATAGAGCGGAGTGTCATTCCAATAAGCAGATCTAATAGACCAGAATTAATGCAGCGACTGAATCTTTTATAAAAAGAAAGAAAAATACTACAATATATACCCTATTTTACGTTAATATATTTAGACGCTTTTTGAAAATGTTAATTAGGGACACAATTTAATAATTAAATCTTTTTAGCATATGTCATTAGAAATAAGGGAGAACAGAGGAATATTCGAAATATTGGGAAAAGTATCTATACAGCATGTAAGTGCTTTGAGCTCATATTTTGATTCCGTTTTGGAACAGCATGACAATGTTGTGATCAGCTTAGAAAAAGTAACTACGTTGGATTCCGCTGCTGCACACTTCTTTGAAAAGTTTTACCAAAAGTCTGTTAGGCAAAATAAGGTTATCTCTCTAATAGGAAGGCAGAACCATAGTATTTCCGAAATCATGAACGCTACAAAAACCAATTACATTTTAAGTTCGGACCGTGTCTAATTGGTGAAACTAAAAAGAGCTTAAAAAATGAAAGTTACCGCCTATAAACCATATTTTGGAGCTACACCAAAAAGCTTGAACGATGATGATTTTAACAAGTTAACCTCGTATTTTGAACTGCTAGCGTCAGTTGCCAAACCTACAGTAAGCCTAATTGTACCGATTTACAGGGCAAAAGAAACTTTGATTGCCCATATATATTCCTTGGCCAATCTTAAAACCATCATTCCTTACGAAGTCATTTTTGTAGAAAATAATGCAGATGAAGAAAGTCTGTCCATTCTTGAACAACTTGGAGCTAAAGTTGTAAGTGAAGCACAGCAGGGAATAACCCATGCAAGACAAAGAGGATTAGAAGAGGCCAAGGGGCAAATTGTATGTACCATGGATCCAGATTCTATATATGATCCATATTACATAGATAAAATGGCTCTTCCTTTTTTTGTTGACAAAGATCTTGTACTCTGTTATTCCGTTTCAAAAAGTTATGAGGATGATTTTCAACTCTCTTCCAAAATGAAATTTCGGAACAAGGTGAAAAATATTTATTTCCGGTGGAAGTTATCCCAAGGCTTTACTACAAAAATTAAGCACATTAGAGCGGTTTGTATGGCAATCCGAAGGGATGCCATTCTTCCCATCGGGTATGAAACTGACCTAAGGGCGGTTTCAGGATGTGATGATGGTATGCTGGCCATTAAACTCTATACCGTTGGTAAGTTCAAATATGTCCCCATTGATGTTTACACTGCCTTACCACCAAAAAGGGACCCTGCAAAGCCATTTCCATTTTGCAATGAAAGGTTTATACCTACTAAAAAATCAATGGAAGAAGCGTATAAGGCGTTAATTACGGACGAGGTTACACAATAGATTTTTGGGTGATTTCTAGCTCAATTTTTTACCTCTAGCTCATTTCTCCACTTTCAATTTGTTTGCTCATAGCTAACCAATATAGTTTAGCGATGGGCGAGTACGCTTAAAAGCCTTAAAATCCTATATTTTTTTTGAGGCCTGGCTATACATTACGCAGCAAAATGTTACTATCAATAAACTGCAACTTACAACATGCTGCCTTGGTTTTACAACATAGAATTATCATTAAGTAATATTTATCCTACTTTTCAACTATGTTAAGTACTACAAAATTTAAAAAAGAAATACAATGAAAATTCTAGTAGTAGATGATAAACAATCGCTGAGCGAATTGGTATCGCAGTTTTTAGGACAATCATACAATGTAACCACAATGGAAGATGGTTTATCAGCATTGTCATGGATGCAGGAAGGGAATATTCCGGATTTGATTATTACAGATTTGGAAATGCCAAATATGGATGGGTTTGAACTTATTCAAAAAATAAAGGAAAGCGGGTATTTTGCTGAAATTCCAATAATCGTGTTGAGTTGCAGAGATAGCAGTGCGGATCGTATTCAGTGTTTAAAATTGGGTGCGGATGATTATTTGGTAAAGCCATTTAACCCTGAAGAACTGTTAATTAGAGTAGAAAAACTGCTTATACGGGCTTAAGAATTATGGAAGTAATTTCGGACAAGAAACTTTGCCTTCTTTATGTGGGAACAAATCAAAAAGTGGTGGAACAGTTTATGGACTGCGACCAAAAAGTAGATCTCCACATTGCAAAAAACTCCGTTTTGGCCATTAAATGGCTAGAGGAACATAAAAATGTGGATGCCATTCTTTGTGAAAAACAAATTCCAGGACAATCTGGTATAGAGTTTCATAAAACTTTGAGGGAGAGGTTCGCAAATAACAGCTCCATTCCGTTCATTTTGGTAGCCAAGGATAGGAACAAAAATGACTTGTCAGAAGCGGTTAAAAATGGTATAGATGATTTCTATGTGCAACCTCTTTCCACAACCAATATCTTGGATAGAGTTCGTTTTTTAAAAGAGCTTAAGGTCAATTTAAAAAAGGAAAAAATTGCACCATCAAAAGGAGTGGACAAAGAATACAAAATAGGTTTTTGGAAACGAACTTTTGATATCACTGTAGCGGGACTCGCTTTATTGTTGGGCTCCCCGTTCCTGATACTGTTTATCATTGCTATTAGACTAGAGTCCAAGGGCAAGGTCTATTACATTTCCAAAAGAGTGGGGACAGGATATAAAATTTTTGATTTCTATAAACTACGCTCCATGTACCCAGATGCAGATAAGCGTTTAAAAGAGTTTCAGCACTTAAATCAATATGCACACGAAGACCTTGAACAGTCCAAGGAAGAAAGTATTGGGCAAACATTGGATAAGACACAAGGAACGGTTCTTTTTGGAGATGATGCTGAAGTAGATGAGAACCTTCATAACAACATACGTAAAGAAAGTGCCAAGAGTGCTTTTGTAAAGTTCGATAACGACCCTAGAATAACCAAAGTTGGAAAGATTATAAGAAAGTTAAGTATAGATGAATTGCCACAGCTGATCAATGTTCTTAAGGGAGATATGTCCGTGGTGGGCAATAGACCTTTGCCTTTATATGAGGCCGAAGTGTTGACTACGGATGAATGGACGAATAGGTTCAACGGCCCTGCAGGAATAACAGGACTTTGGCAGGTAGAAGCTCGAGGAAGAAGTTCCAAAATGTCCCCGGAAGAACGTAAAAATCTGGATGTTAAATATGTAGAATACGCTAACAGTAAGTACGCTTTTTTGATTGATATGTGGATAGTACTGAGAACGTTCAGAGCAGTTTTTCAAAAAGAGAACGTATAATGAAGAAATTTTGGGGCTTTTTATTGGTTTTTTTGGTACTACAAACCGTTGCTGGTCAGTCTATCAATGATTTTATTGAAAAAGGGCTCAAAGAAAATGATATCAGCAAAAAATTACCACCTATTGACACACTTATTTTTATGGCCAAAGAATATTCGCCATTTATAAAAGTGACTATCTCAGAACAACAGTATAGAGATGGTGTTGTTTCAGATGAACAACGAGCTTGGTTGGAGTATATAAATTTAGAAGCAGGCTATAACTATGGCATTTTTGATAATCTGAGCAACTCTCAAATAGCAGGTGACCCAGGAAGCCAGACCCTCTTTTCTACGGAACAAAGTAGGTATAACGTCGGTGTTTCATTACGGTTGCCTTTGTCTGCGATAATTAACCGCAGGGCCAAGATAAAAAGTGCAAAAGGAGAAGCGGAAAAAGCTCGTTTTGAAACCCAAGTGGCAGAGGTAGAATTAGAACAAAAAGTTGTTGAACTCTATAATGATTTACTTAAGACCCATCGGTTGTTTTTTATTTCGGGGTCTATTGTGGACAACTTCAGAATTCAATCCATAAGGGCCGAAAAGGATTTTGCTAATGGTGTGATCAATGTTACTGAGTATACCCGTTTGCAACAAATGATGAACCAAGCAACAATGAATTTTGAACTACAACGCTCAGAATTTATTTCTTCAATAATGGCTTTAGAAAACATTATCGGAGCAGATTTGAATATTTAATAATGAAGTTTAATCTACTTTTTTTTGTTCGTCTTTTACTCAGACACATTGGTTTATTGGTAGCTATGCCCATAATCCTGGCTTCTTTGGTGTTTTTTATGACCAGAGATGAACCAAAAGCGTATAATTCAAAAGCTCGAATCTATACAGGAATCGCCACAGGCTCCAATATAGAACTGGAAAACACCAAAATTGATTTTAGAGCTACCAATACGGCCTACGATAACCTTCTCAACTTAATAAAAGCACGAACCACCATGGAAATTGTTGGCCTAAAGCTGTTCACACAGCATATGGCTTTGGATAGTGCGGATATTAAAATTATATCCAGAGATAAATATAAAAACCTCATGGAAGATGTTCCAGAAGAGGTAAAGAAGTTGGTGGTGAGAGGTAATGTGGAGAAAACCTATGAGAATTTTGTTGCCCTAAAAGAATCTGACCATACCAACTACATCTATAAGCTGATTAATCTGGACCACCCGGATTACAGTATAGAAAAAATTTCAGGTAAAGTAGGTATAAGACGTATTTCTAACAGTGATTTTGTTGATATTGATTTTGAGTCTGAAGATCCAGCAATTTGTCAAAATACTTTGTTGATTTTATGCGAGGTTTTTGTTCAGTTGAACGCAGATATAAAGGTAAACCAATCGGATGCCGTAGTCAAATATTTTGAAGGGCAGTTGGGAAAATCCACCGTGGATTTAAGAGGTGCAGAAGACGAACTTTTAGATTTTAATAGAGCAAATAATATCATCAACTATTACGAGCAGACCAAACACATAGCTGCTGAAAAAGAGGAATTTGAAATCAAATATTTTGAGGTTCAAAGAAAGTTTCAAGCATCCAAAGCTGTTTTATCCGTGCTGGAATCCAAGTTAAAGACCCATGAAAGAAAACGTATTTCCAGTCAAAGCATTATGGAGCTTAGAAAGGAATTGTCAACCTTGAATTTTGAGGTTTCAATGAAAACTCTTGGGTTGGCAAGAGACTCTGTCCAGCGCGAAAAAGATGGAAAAGAGGTTTCGAAAAAAATGGAAAGGATCAATGCATTGGAGAGAAGGTTGGCATCTCATATAGATACACTCTATACCACAGATTATGATACCAAGAGCATTGCATCTACCAGCGTACTATCAGACTGGCTGCAAAATACCATAGAGTATGAAGGCTACAATGCACAGTTAAAGGTGATGGAGCAAAAACGTGTGGAGTTTAAAGAGTTGTATCAAGAGTTTTCTCCCCTTGGAGCAACAATGAAAAGATTGGAACGTAAAATTGATATTGCAGAACGGGAATATTTAAGCTTGCTTCATAGTCTTGGTTTGGCCAAGCTTCGTCAACAAAATGTAGAGTTAAAATCCAATATAAAACTGACCGAAGTGCCATTTTTTCCTATAAGTCCAAAACCAAGTAAGCGCATGCTTTTGGTTATTGTAGCTGGTATGGTAGGCTTTGTTTTAGTGGCTGCTACCATACTTGTCCTTGAGCTTTTGGACGGAAACCTTAATACGGCAAAAAGAGCGGAAGATAAAATTGAATTAAAGGTATCCTCTATTTTCCCTGTAATAAGCGATAAGAACAAAAAATTGGACTATGATTACCTCAAAAATAAGGCAGTAAATGCCATTTCAAGAAACGTAATACTAAATCAGTATAAAAAAGAAAAAGAAAACGAGCCGGTGATCAATATGTTGTTTTCAACTCAAGAAAACGAAGGGAAAACCTTTATCTGTAGACATTTAATTGCCAAATTATGCGAGCTGGAATATAAAACGCTTCACATTAGTTATGATGAACAAGACCTTGGGTTAACTACCGAATTTTATTATAAAATAGAATACAAAGTGAGCGATAAGCTTTATAAAATTTCAAATGTTCAAGAGTTTGATGCGGGCAATACAATTTCTGATTTCAACACTTTTGATTTTATCATTTTAGAAATTCCAAGCATTATAAAAAATCCGTTTCCTGTAAAACTGGCTTCAACCATGGATTATACCTTTTTGGTGACCAGAGCCAATAGGGCTTGGGGCGAGGCAGACAAAAATGCATTGAATTTATTTAAAGAAGCTACAACAGGACCTGAACCATCTGTTATTCTTAACGGAGTAAAGGTTTTGGAAATGGAAACAGTAGTGGGCGACCTACCCAAGAAAAGATCATTGATTCGAAGTTGGGTAAAAAAGATAGTTCAGTTTAGATTTTTCACCAAAGAATCAGTTGCCTAATGTTAGAACAACTCAAAAATATCAGCAAAGAAAAAAATCTATCCTCATTAATGGCGAACGTTAGTGTTGCATTTTTGGGATTGGTAAGTTTCATGCTATTGACAAGACAATTGAGCAAAGAACTTTTTGGGGAATGGGTCTTATTTATAACCTTGGCCACTTTTGTAGACCTTTTACGTTTTGGACTCACTCGAACCTCTTCTGTTCGTTTGTTGTCCGGTGCAAATGACCAAAAACAAAAAAACATACTAGGTTCTACATTTAGAATCAATATAAATCTTTTGGGAATATTGACAGTTCTATGTTGGGGAGCTCACGTAATCTTACTTAGTTACAATCTTGAAATCAATAATGGATATAGGTTATTCTTGTTTTACTATCCTTTTTTGGCACTTTCCAATCTAAGTTGGAACAACGCCATGTCGCTTTTTCAGGCAGAGCAAAATTTTAGACGAATGATGGTGGTAAGACTTTCCAATGTTGGATTGTTCTGCATATTCCTTGTGATAAACCAATGGTGGCTGCACTTAGGTTTGATTGACATTATTTGGGTGAATATTGCGGTTAATATGGTTTCCAGTATCTGGTGTTCTATCAAAAATTGGGATGGACTTTTCTTTGTAAAACATGCTAAGAGAAGCATAAGAAAAGAACTGGTAAATTTTGGTAAATATTCTATGGGTACCCTCATAAGCTCCAGCTTATTGAAAAGCTCAGATACTTTTATTATTGGAATGAGTCCTTTTTTAGGTTCGGCAGGTATTGCAATGTATGCCATACCATTGAAACTTACAGATCTTTTGGGAATACCATTGCACAGTTTTGCAATGACAGCCTACCCTAGAATGTCCAAAAAATCCATTGAAGGAGATTTAAGTGGAGTTAAAAAGATTTTTTATTCCTACGTTGGCATCATTACAATGTTGTTCTTTCCCGTGGCTTTGGTAAGTTTTGTATTTGCAGAGCATATGGTGCTGTTCTTGGGGGGAGCTGAGTATATGGATTCATTGCCGTTACTGACCTTGATCTTTAGAGTATTTACGGTTTATATCATGTTATTGCCTATTGATCGCTTTACAGGAGTTTTATTGGATAGTATTAATAAACCAAAGTTGAACCTTTACAAGGTTTTGGTGATGACATCCGCAAATATCATTCTAAATCTTTTAGCGGTATTCGTATTTAAAAGTTTGGTTGCCGTTGCAATGGGAACTGTACTATTTACTGTAATGGGAATATTCCTGGGATTTTATTACCTAAAGAGAGAGATTCAGATTAAAAGTGGACAGATAGTGTCTGAAAGTGTACTATTCCTTAAAAACCTCAAAACACATTTAGGGTAATGAATACATTTGAAACCACACAAGGATCAGATTACCTTAGAAAACCTCTGCCCATTTTAATGTTATTATCGGTGGTTTTGACCACGGCTCACTTGACGGCAACCAAAGGATTGGTAGCAGGTATTGGAATCATGGTCATACCATTTGCTGTTGTGTATTTGGGAGCACTTTTTGTAAACCCAAGAATTGGGGTGATAACAGTGCTTATCTTCAATTTTTTTGTATTGGGTATTGGTAGATATATTCCTATGACATGGGGATTACTAATGGATGGTTTAATGGTGTTAATGTACTTGGCACTATTTTTTAAGGCCTTTAGAATAAAAGTGCCATGGAATAGGGCAAGTTCTCAACTTACTATTTTGGCATCTGTTTGGTTTGGCTATGCAATATTTCAAATAGTAAACCCCGAAGCAGTTAGCATTGCGGCATGGTTCTATGCCATGAGGGGATTGGCATTATATATGTGGTTGTTCATTCCATTGGTTTTTATATTATTTAACAAACCAAAAGACCTTCAATTGTTCTTTGTTATTTGGGGCGTTTTATCTCTTTTGGCAACAATGAAGGGAATGCAGCAATTGATCTTTGGCGTAGACCCTTTTGAACAAGCATGGTTAGATGCTGGAGGAGATGTAACCCATATCCTCTTTGGAAAACTTAGAATATTTTCTTTTTATTCAGATGCAGGTCAGTTTGGTGCGGCACAAGGTCATGCAGGGGTTGTGTTTGGAGTGTTGGCCCTGTTTGCAAAAAACAGAAAATTTCAGATTTTTTGTGCAATTGTCTGTTTGGCGGGGCTTTTGGGAATGATGATTTCAGGTACTCGTGGGGCAATTGCTGTTCCAGCTGCTGGAGGGATGATGTTTATAATTATTAGAAAACACATTCCAAGTATTGTGCTGGGTGTACTTGCTGGAATAAGCATTTTTGTTTTTTTCAAATACACTACTATCGGAAATGATAATGACCAAATACGTAGAATGCGGACTGCTTTTGATCCCAATGATGCCTCTTTGCAAGTGCGACTTGAAAATCAAGCAAAATTAAAAGGGTATTTAACTTCTAGACCATTTGGAGGAGGTATTGGTTCAACAGGAAACTGGGGGAAACGATTTTCACCTAATACCTTTTTGGCGAACACGGCAACAGACAGTTGGTTTGTGGCGGTTTGGGCGGATACCGGAATTGTGGGTCTATACCTTCATTTATTTATTCTCTTTTTTGCACTGATTACAGGGGCTTATAACGTCATGTACAAAATACGGGATGGCTGGCTAAAAGGCCAAATTGCCGCTTTAGTATGTGGCATGTTTGGTATAATGGCGGCTTCCTATGGAAATGGAATTTTTGGACAATTTCCAACATGCATATTAATGTATGCAGGTATGGTGTTCATGTTCATTGCTCCAAAATTGGACAAGAAAATTATGGAGGAAAAAGAAGCAAACCTAGAATTGGAGGTAGCATCCTAAATAATACACAAAATGACCAAAAAACCACTCGTATCTATTATAACCATTAACTACAATGAATCTGAAGTTACTATGGATTTGTTGCAATCCATTAGAGGATTAACCTATTCAAACTATGAAGTCATTGTAGTGGATAATGCTTCACCCAATGACAATCCAGATGGTATAAAGGAAAAATATCCAGAAGTAACCCTTATAAAAAGCAAGGAAAATCTGGGGTTTGCAGGAGGTAATAATCTTGGCGTTAAAAAGGCCAAAGGAGACTATTTGTTATTTATAAACAATGACACCATAGTCCCCAACGATTTTATAGAACCACTTGTAGAAACACTGCAAGAGGATGAGACCATTGGAATGGTGAGTCCTAAGATTAAATTTCACTGGGACTCCACTTTAATACAATACGCAGGTTATACACCTATGAGCCATTGGACCATACGCAACAACAGCATAGGATACCATAAAAAAGATAATGGGGATTTTGACAAAGCTGGAGAAACCCAATCCATTCATGGAGCGGCAATGATGGTTCCCATAAGTGTGGTGGAAAAAGTTGGAATGATGACAGAAATCTATTTCTTGTACTATGAAGAACATGACTGGGCGGAAATGGTAAAAAGAGCTGGATATAAAATTTTCTACCAACCCAAATCACATATTCTACATAAAGAATCTGTTTCCACTGGAAAATTCAGTCCTTTAAAAACTTATTATATTTCAAGAAACAGAATTCTTTTTGCAAGAAGAAATTTTAAGCCACTACAACTGTTTATCAGTTTATTGTTCCAGTGCTTTGTATCAATACCTAAAAACACACTTGTTTTTATTGTAAAAAGAGACTTTCAACATCTAAGAGCTTTTTGGAGTGCTATTTCATGGAATTTAACACATAAGGCAATGGCCAATTAACGATCTTCCCACCCTGGCAAATATGCATGCATAAAGTCTAATAGGGGTTCTATAAATTCAACTGCGTACAAAAAAACGGGAATTTCTATTTTGATGCATCTAATCTACAGGTGTGTTATGGAGCAAAAGCATGGTGTCCTATTAAAATGGTTTTGGCTAGGAGTTCCAATTGTTAGTGCAGTGCTAATGTTTTTCTATCTATGTAGGGATGCAGATAGCCATGTGGTGAATCTAGTTTTGAAAAAGAAGAACAAAACATATCTATTTTCAAAGTTGGGAACCACCTCAGTTAAATATGGTATTGTTAAAAATGAAAGCCCAAATGTTTTTGGATTTGTTCATCTTTTTGAAGAAAAGAATAGGTTTTATGTCAACCCGGCCCACATCAAAGAAATTATAGATCTCTTGTGCGGAAACTATGTTCTACATGATTATGAACAGCAAAATTATGATGGATATGTTAAGTCTGGAAAACAGAGTTGCCTTAAAAAATCATTTAAAAATGGAAGTGTCAAAAAAATTGGAGAACAGATGCACATAAATATGGTTCAATTAACAAATAGGGAATTAGGGAACTTGTATGATATAAATTGGGAACATAACCTGAAGGAAAATGAATCTAGGGCCTTGGAAAACTGTGAGAAAAAATCCTTTATGATTACAACTCAGATTCTGCCCGGAGAGACTGTAACGGCATCAAAAGATTTCATAATGGTTAATTTAGATGATGTTGTAAAATTTTATGGCAATGAAGTAGGCCTGAGGCTTGATGAAAAGAAGCAGCTTCTTTTCATCGTGGAATAATATTAGAATGTAGGCCATAGTAATTAAAATACGAAGGCCTGTGTCAAAGGAACTGTAAACTGACTATTTCTAGCATCCATGCTATGAGACGCTTAGGGATAACTAGATGCTTGGTTGTTACCAATTGACAACACGAATCAATAGCTTTACAACAAATACTTTTCTTTATTAAAATGTAGGATAATATTTACAAACTATATTAAACCTACGGTAATGTCCAAAGTTTTAAAAATTGCAATACTTCTCATTGTTATTTGTATTTATGTTGGTTGTGTAAGCGAAAGCGACTTGGGTCCACCAAAGGAAGATCCAGTTGTTATAGACGAAGATGATGACAATCCTTTAGGGGATTTTAATGTTTCAGCAAATTTTAATTACGCTACAAACAAAGAAGTTAGGATTACCTTGGATGTTCCTGATTTCTTGAGCAAGGCGGTTTTTTCACTTTATAGCAAAACGGGAACGCAGGACAGTGTTTCTTTTGGGCGAGCCACTTTTGATCCCAATGGACATTTTGAAGAAAAATTTCTTTTACAAGTACAAGTAGACAGTGTGCTATTAATATCTAATTATTTAGGACTAACCAAGGATATTAGACTGGCAGTGCAAAATGGTGCTGTTTCTTACGATTATAGGCCATTGTATGTTCGTTCTGCCTCTAGCAAAGAAAATATTTTGTTACGGCCCAAGAAAGTAGCAACCCAACTTAATGGAAAAGTTCCTTATACCTATTTAGGAGGGTTTAACGGTCAAGGAGTTCCTAATGAAATGGAATTACCTGATGTAATACAACAGAACCTGTTGGATGATATAAATGCATCACTTCCCGAACGTAGTCGAGTACCAAACGCTAACCCGCAGTTTTTATCAAATAGTAGTGAGACCAGTATGGTACTTACAGATTTAGCGGATGTTTGGGTCACTTTTGTTTCTGAGGGTGCAGGGTATAGAAATGCTTTGGGATATTATTCCTATCCCATTGGAAGTGCTCCTGCAACTGTTGATGATATTGCGGCACACAATATAATTTTCCCAAATGTTTCCATGGTGGGGTCATCAGGGGGATTGGTGCCAGGAGATCGCGTTCTTTTAGGTCGTTTTCAGCCAAATACGGTAATATCTTGGTTTGTTGTGTCCAATGGATGGAATGGATCTGGAGTAGGAGATGGTATCAATATTTTTTATTCAGAACCTAGCTTTAATCCAGAGTCCTCTAGTTTGAATACGCATGTTGTACAACTTTATGATACCACTCGCGAAATCAATTTTTTAGCCTTTGAGGATTTAAGAAGAGATCAAAATTCAGATGAAGATTTTAATGATGCGGTTTTTTATGCTCGTGCTAACCCAGTTGAGTCAATAGAATTGACCAATGTAGTTGCTTTAATCCCTGCCAATGATGAAGATGGGGATGGAGTAAATGATGAATTGGACGATTTTCCTTTTGACGTTAATAAAGCCTTCAATAATTTTTCGCCAAGTGAAAACCTTTCAGGCGTCTTGGCTTATGAAGATTTGTGGCCAAGCCAAGGGGATTATGATTTTAATGATCTTGTTGTTTCCTACAGTTACAACCTTATTACCAATGCATCAAATCAGGTAACAAGTATCGAAGGAACTTTCATTATCGATAATATTGGTGGAGCTTTTCAAAATGGTTTTGGATTGTCTTTTCCAATCGACCCCTCTACAATTGAAAGTGTTCAGGGACAGATTATCAATGCAGATTTTATAAGCCTAAATGCAAATGGAACAGAATCGGGCACTACGACCAATGAAACTGTTGTATTTGTTGCAGGTAATGTTATAGAAATGGAAGGTGATACCATTCAATTGGTCATCGATTTTAATACACCTGTAAGCTATGAGCAGCTAGGGTCTGTTCCATTTAATCCTTTCCTGATTTCCAATGGAGATAGAGCAAAGGAGGTTCATCTTCCCGATTTTGAGCCAACAAGCAAAGCTGGTTTTTTGGGGACCTCAAGTGACGATAGTAACCCATCTGAAAATAGATATTATAAAACCAGTACAAATCTACCGTGGGCTCTGAACATTTTTGATGATTTTGTTCCCCCACAGGAAATGGTTCCAATAAATATTGAATATCCAAAGTTTGTCAATTGGGCCAATTCTGGAGGAACACAGGATTTAGATTGGTATGTGAGATAATAAATTAGAATAGAAAATCAACCTTTTAATACACTTTAAATTATGAATATAACAGTAATAGGTACAGGTTATGTAGGCTTGGTAACAGGTACTTGCTTTGCAGAAACAGGAATCAACGTTGTCTGTGTGGACATTGATGAGAAAAAAATTGAAAAACTACGAAACGGTGAAGTCCCAATCTATGAACCTGGTTTGGATTTACTCCTGGAGCGTAGCATAGATAAGGGGAGAATTTCCTTTACCACCAATTTGGAAAAAGGTATAAAAGGCAGTGATGCCGTTTTCATAGCGGTGGGTACTCCACCAGATGAAGATGGTAGTGCAGATTTAAAATATGTATTGGGCGTTGCAAGAGAAATAGGGCAGCATATGGAAGATTACAAAGTAATCATTACCAAAAGTACGGTCCCTGTAGGCACTTCTTTTAAAGTAAAAGCCGCTATTGAGGAAGAATTGGCAAACAGAAATGTTAGAATTCCCTTTGATGTTGCTTCAAATCCAGAGTTTTTAAAAGAAGGAAGCGCAGTTGATGATTTCTTAAAACCAGACCGTATTGTTGTAGGAATAGAAAGCAAACGTGCCGAAAAGGTGATGAGGAGATTGTACAAGCCTTTTTTGATGAATGGGCATCCATTATTGTTTATGGACATTTTTTCTTCAGAAATGACAAAATATGCTGCAAATTCCATGCTGGCAACCAAGATTAGCTTTATGAACGACATTGCCAACTTATGTGAGCTTGTTGGGGCCAATGTGGATTTGGTAAGAAAAGGCATTGGTTCCGATTCTAGAATTGGGAATAAATTCATCTATCCTGGAACGGGATATGGTGGTAGCTGCTTTCCAAAAGACGTTCAAGCCTTGGTGCGGACAGCTGATGAATATGGGCACTCATTAGAAGTACTGAAAGCTGTTGAAAGTGTCAACTATAGACAGAAATCTGTATTGGTGGATAAAATCAAGAACCATTTTGGAAAGAACCTAAAAGGCAAGCAATTTGGACTTTGGGGATTAGCGTTTAAACCAAAAACAGACGATATGCGAGAAGCACCATCATTGGTGATTATAGAGCAATTGAAGGCGCTGGGCGCTACAGTAAGGGCTTATGATCCCGTGGCCATGGAAGAAACCAAACGCATTTTGGGTGATAAGATTGAATATGCAAAAGATGAGTACGATGCCATTATAGATGCAGATGCCTTGATTGTAGTTACGGAATGGTCAGAGTTTAGAATGCCCAATTTTAGAATTTTAGAAAAATTGATGAATACCAAAGCCATTTTTGATGGACGTAACATTTACGATCCAGAGGAAATGGGTGAACAAGGATTTACCTACTACAGTATAGGTAGAGATGCTGTTAAAAATACCGAAGTGGAAACCGCTAAAATTTAATAAGAATACTATGAAACGAATATTAGTTACAGGAGGAGCAGGTTTTGTAGGCTCTCATTTATGTGAAAGACTATTGAATGAAGGGAACGAAGTGGTAAGCATGGACAACTATTTTACCGGAAGAAAAAGTAAAATAGTCCATTTGATGGATAATCCATATTTTGAAGTAATCCGTCATGACGTGACCTTACCATACTTTTTGGAAGTGGATGAAATCTATAATTTGGCATGTCCGGCTTCCCCGGTTCATTATCAGCACAATCCCATAAAAACGATTAAAACCTCTGTTTTGGGGGCAATCAATATGCTGGGATTGGCTAAAAGAATAAATGCAAAAATTCTTCAAGCCTCTACTAGTGAGGTGTACGGAGATCCTGAAATGCACCCTCAGCCAGAGGATTATTGGGGACATGTAAACCCAATAGGAATTAGATCATGCTATGATGAGGGCAAGCGATGTGCAGAATCACTTTTTGTAAACTATCATAATTCCAATGATGTTCTAGTGAAGATTATTAGAATCTTTAATACCTACGGGCCACGCATGGAACCAGATGATGGTCGAGTGGTTTCCAACTTTATTATGCAGGCATTACAAGGAAAGGATATTACCATTTTTGGTGATGGTTTGCAGACAAGAAGCTTTCAATACGTAAGTGATCTAGTGGATGGGATGATAAAGATGATGGAGACGGAAGATGAGTTCATAGGGCCAATCAATATAGGAAACCCAGGAGAGTTCACTATGCTGGAGCTTGCAGAAAACATTATTGAAATTACGGGCTCAAAATCTAAAATAATTCACTTGCCCTTACCGGCAGATGATCCTACACAAAGAAAGCCGGATATCTCGTTGGCCCAAGAAAAATTGCAAGATTGGAAACCCAGTGTTGATTTACAAACGGGCCTTGGAAAAACAATTGAATATTTTGACAATCTTATAAAAGAGAAGTCAATTAAAGAACTAATAGAAGGGTAACGATAGCTATTAAGAGTATATAGATGGATGTAATCAAAATTTTAATACATGGCCTCGAATTCCTTTTAATAGGGTATTTTGGATTTGCATCCATCTACGTATTCATCTTTTCTTTTGCAGGACTTTTTAAAGCAAGAAAGCGAAACGAAGTACTTCTCAAGGAAAGAAAATTTGCGGTATTGATTCCTGGTTATAAAGAGGATAATGTAATTGTTGAGGTAGCTAAAAGTGCACTACAACAAAGTTATCCATCAGAACTTTATGATGTTGTCATAATTGCTGATTCTTTTCTGGAAAGCACCTTGAATGATCTTAAACAGTTGCCGATACGATTGGTTGAGGTTTCCTTTGAGAAAAGCACAAAATCCAAAGCGCTAAACCAAGCCATGAAGGTTATTGGCGATGCTTATGATGTGGCTTTGATTCTTGATGCGGACAATATTATGGAGGACCAATTTATTGAAAAGGTCAACAATGCTTTTAATCAAGGATATAAAGTAGTTCAGGGACATAGAATTGCAAAAAACACCAATACATCCTTTGCAATATTGGATGCCATAAGTGAAGAGATAAACAATCATATTTTTAGAAAAGGACACCGTGTTCTTGGCCTGTCTTCAGCTTTGATCGGTTCAGGAATGGCGTTTGATTATTACTTCTTTAAGAACACCATGTCCAATGTCAATGCCGTTGGTGGTTTTGACAAAGAATTGGAACTAAAACTGTTAAAGAACAGAACCAAGATTGAATATTTGAACAATGCTTTGGTATTGGATGAAAAGGTTCAAAAACCGGATGTGTTTTCTAACCAGCGCAAGCGATGGCTTTCAGCTCAATTTATATATTTTGGAAGATATTTTTTACCTGGTTTAAAAGAACTGTTCACAAGGGGAAATGTGGATTTTTTCGACAAAGTATATCAAATGGTATCCCCTCCAAGAGTATTGTTACTTGGACTGGTAGTGGTTATTTCGTTCATGTATTTTGTCCTGAGCATATTTTTTCCAACAAATATTTTAACCATACCTGCAGTTTTTTGGTACGCCAATCTTTTGCTAACCTTGCTGGCTTTCTTTTTCGCTGTTCCCCAAAAGTTTTATAATTCAAAAACGGTAAAGGCCATACTTGCTTTGCCTAAAGCATTTCTGCTCATGTTTTTATCTCTTTTCAAACTAAAAGGAGCCAATAAAAAATTCATACATACCGAGCACGGTACGGTTAATAGTCAATAACAGAAAATGAGAATAGGAATAGAAGGACAACGTCTTTTCAGGAAAAAGAAGCATGGGATGGATATGGTCGCTCTGGAGCTTATTAAAAATCTTCAGAAAATTGACCGTACAAATGAATATGTAGTCTTTGTAAAACCAGATTTTGACGACACTTGTATTCCCAATGCACCTAATTTTAAAATAGTGCAATTAGAATCTAAATGGGGTTATCCTGGTTGGGAACAGATTGCGTTGCCCAAAGCTGCCTACAAGGAAGGTTGTGATGTTTTGCATTGTACGAGTAATACGGGGCCATTATTTTCCAAAGTTCCATTGATCACCACATTGCATGATATTATTTATTTGGAAAGTATAAGCATTTTCAAAAAAGAAGGAACATGGTATCAGAAATTGGGTAATATGTACCGAAGGTATTTTGTGCCACCAGTAATTAAAAAAAGCAAAAAGGTCATTACTGTTTCCAACTATGAAAAAGAACGTATAAACAATCACTTTGGATTTACGGATAATAGATTAACTGCTATCTACAACGGTGTTGGTTCACATTTTAAAAAGGTGACCAACTTGGAAAATCTAAAGACCATAAAGGATAAATATAATCTACCGGACCATTTCTTTTTCTTTCTTGGGAATACGGACCCAAAGAAGAACACCAAGGGTGTATTAAAGGCATTTTCAGATTTCAACAAGGAATATCCCAGCCAGTACAAACTGGTGATGTTGGATTATGATGAGGGAGAACTCTTAAAGCTTTTGATGTCTATTGAAGGGGAAGAAATAAGACCATTGATTCACCTAACGGGGTACGTTCCCAATATAGACTTACCTGCTATTATAAGCCAATGTGAAATATTCCTCTACCCATCTTTAAGAGAAAGCTTTGGAATACCCATTCTTGAAGGGATGGCATGTGGAGTGCCGGTAATTACATCAAACACTTCATCAATGCCCGAGGTTGCCGGAGAAGATACTGCGTTGATGGTAGATCCTTTTAATCCTCTAGAAATTACCTCGGCAATAAGGACACTGGTTGAAGACAAAATGTTGGCTCAAGTTTTGGCGGAAAAAGGAATTAAAAGGGCAAAACACTTTTCATGGGAAACTATGGCCAAGAATGTGTTGGAACTATATGAAGATGTCCACAGTGAATTAAAAAACAGCTAATATGATTAAAGATCAAGATATTATAGTTGTAGGTATACAGGCATGGGATATTGAGATTGGCAGCAATTGCAAAAATATTGCCACGGAATTTTCCAAGCACAATAGAGTGCTGTATGTAAACCCTCCGCTAGACAGGGCTACTTTAAGACGAGAAAAGGGTACTGAAAAAGTGGAAAAAAGAATTCGGATCAAAAATGGTGAAGAAACCGGCCTGGTTCAGATAAAGGAAAACCTTTGGAATTTATATCCAAAGTCATTGACAGAGTCGATTAACTGGATTCCATTTCATTCAATATTTAAAAAACTGAACAAACGAAATTCTAGAGTTTTTTCTGGCGATATTCAAGAAGCAATGGATCAATTGAAGTTTAAGGATGTGTTGCTGTTCAATGATAGTTCCATGTTTTTGGGATTGCACTTAAAGGAATTTTTATCCCCTAAGACCTATACCTATTACATGAGGGATTATTTAATTCGTGTTCCATATTGGAGAAAACATGGAGAACGTATTGAACCACAAATTATACAACAAGCGGATACCGTTGTAAACAACTCCACCCTTTATGCTGAATATGGTTCCAAATTCAACCCAAACAGCTTTATGGTAGGTCAAGGTTGTGATGTTTCATTATTTAATGATGAAAACGACAACATCCAAATCCCCAAAGAATTTGATGCCATTCCAAGACCCATAATTGGTTATGTAGGTTATCTAACCAGCATGCGATTGGACATTGAACTATTGGAGCATATGGCCAATATGAGAAAGAACTGGAGCATAGTCTTGGTCGGGCCGGAAGATGAAGATTTTAGAACATCAAAATTACATGAATTAGATAATGTGTTTTTCTTGGGAAGCAAAGATGCCTCTCAACTTCCGTCCTATGTTAAAGGGTTCGATGTTGCTATGAATCCACAGGTGGTGAATGATTGGACCATTGGAAATTATCCCCGTAAGATTGATGAATACTTAGCCATGGGCAAACCTACTTTGGCAACAAGAACAAAGGCAATGGAAATGTTCAAAGAACATGTGTATTTAGGATCCAGCAAAGAAGAATATATCCAATTGGCAGAAAAAGCTTTGGCCGAGAATAATTCTGAGTTCGTGAAAAAACGAATCGAGTTTGCAAAGAGCCACACATGGGAGAACAATGTTCAAGCGATTTATGATGCCATAAAAAAATCAGCATAAAACCAAAAATTATGGGATTAAGCGACAAAATAAAAAGCAGCGATAGGATTAAAAAAATTGTACACTGGTTATTGGTGCCAGCAAATCAGGCGAAACCTCGTTTATGGGTAAAATGGTTTGTGAATCCTTTCTATCATAAAAAAGGAGCCGGTGCTTACATATGCAGAAGAACCCGCATGGATGTTTTGCCATGGAACATCTTTGAATTAGGAGCAAACTCAACAATAGAAGATTTTTCAACGATCAACAATGGGGTAGGGGCAGTAAGAATTGGCATTAGAACCAGAATAGGCCTGGGAAACACCATTATTGGTCCTGTGACCATAGGAAATGATGTTAGATTGGCCCAAAATGTAGTGCTTTCTGGGCTTAACCATAATTATGAAGACGTGTCACGACCCATTCACGCACAAGGAGTATCCACCGCAACGATTATTGTTGAGGAAGAAACATGGATAGGTGCAAATAGCGTAATCGTCGCAGGAGTCACCATTGGGAAACATTGCATTATTGCTGGTGGAAGCGTTGTTACCAAAGATGTTCCAGCGTATTCTGTGGCTGTTGGTAATCCCGCAAGAGTGGTCAAAACATATAATCATGATACAGGAGAATGGGAAAGAGCTGCAAAAAAGAATCTTGTAGCGGTATAGTTCATTAATGAGTTAAAGGAAATAACAATGGAGTTTTTAGAGGTATTTTTTTGGATTTCACTTTTCATTATTTTTTATTCTTATTTAGGGTATGGGATAGTATTGTTTTTAATTATCAAGATCAGAAGAGTTTTTGGGTTGTCCAGAAAATTTGAAGGCAATGAAGATTATGAACCCGAAGTGACCCTTTTTGTTTCTGCCTTTAATGAAAAGGACTATTTGGAGCAGAAAGTAAAAAATTCAAAAAGTTTAAACTACCCCAAAGATAAAGTAACCCAAATTTGGGTAACGGATGGTTCAGATGATGGTACTCCAGAGTTATTAAAAAAATATGATGGGGTAGAGGTGCACCATAAAGATGAAAGAGCGGGGAAGATTGCCGCCATGAACAGAGGAATGAATTTTGTAAGAACACCTATTGTCATCTTCTCTGATGCCAATACGGACCTAGGCAAAAATTCCATTAAAGAAATTGTACGCTTGTTCAGAAATCCTAAAGTAGGATGCGTTTCCGGCGAAAAAAGAATTTACTCCAAAGATGCAGATAGTGCAGCTGGCGCAGGTGAGGGTATGTATTGGAAATATGAATCACAGCTTAAAAAATGGGATGCAGAGCTCTACTCCGTTGTTGGGGCTGCTGGTGAACTTTTTGCAATCAGGACAGAGCTTTGGCAAGAAGTGGAGAAAGATACCTTGTTGGATGATTTTATGATATCACTTCGTGTTGCCATGTCTGGTTATACCATACAATACAACCCTGAGGCTTATGCTATTGAAACCGCATCTGCCAATGTGAAAGAAGAACTAAAACGGAAAGTGAGAATTTCTGCAGGAGGGATTCAATCTGTAGTTAGATTAAGAGCTTTGCTGAATTTATTTAAATATGGAACACTTTCGTTTCAATACATTTCTCACAGGGTATTGCGTTGGACGTTGACTCCACTTTTACTTTTCTTAATCATTCCGGTCAATTTTATTTTGGCTCAAAATGAAGGAGTACTTTCTCTAGGTCTGTTCAGCATATTGTTTTGGGGACAGGTCCTGTTTTATGCAGCGGCTTTGCTAGGATGGTTTTTAGAAAACAGACAAATTCGCTTAAAAGCACTTTTTGTACCGTACTATTTCTTTATCATGAACCTTTCTGTATTTCTTGGTTTTGGAAGATACATCAAGGGAAATCAATCCGTAAATTGGGAACGTGCTAAAAGAGATGTACAGACGGAAGCAGTGGCTTAATTCTCTTCTGTAAAAAGAGGTAGGTCAAAAAAGAATACACTTCCTTTTCCGACCTCACTTCTAATTTTTAATGTGCCGCCATTTTTTTTGACGAAATTTTGACAAAGCACAAGGCCTAGTCCAGTACCGGGCTCTTTTTCAGTCCCTAATTTGCTAAAGTGCTCATTGGGATTCAAGATTTTTTTAATGTCCTCTTTTGGAATTCCATTGCCATTATCCTCTATTTCTATTACAATCTTGCTTTTTCCAGGCTTAGAATTGATTTTAATAACCCCCTCTACTGGAGTGAATTTTATTGCATTGGAAAGTATATTTCTGAGTACTGTCTTGATCATGTTGTTATCTGCATAAGCAAAAACATCCACAGGAACATTGTTCTGCATTTCAATTTGTTTATGATCGCTTCCCAGTTTTAATAAACGAAATGTCTGTTCCACCAATTCGTTGATATTGAGCTTTTCAGGAATAACTTGAATTTGATTGCTTTCAGACTTGGCCCAACCCAACAAGTTTTGAAGTAGGTTCAAGGCTTCGTCCATGGTTTTTAATAGATCAAAGACGGTTTCATCCAAAAACTTATCATCTTTTGGATTGATAATGCCACGCATGATAAAATCCATTTTTAGTTTGGCAGCACTTAGCGGAGAACGTAGATCGTGTCCTATAATGGAAAACATCCTATCCTTTAGGTCATTGGATTGCTTAAGATTTTTAGCTTGTTCTTCAATCTGATTTTTGGCACGAATTAACTCAACATGGGTCTGAATTCGAGCAACCAACTCCTGTTCATTGAAAGGTTTGGTAACGTAATCTACACCTCCCACCTCAAAGCCCTTTACCTTGTCTTTTACATTTACCTTGCCTGTAAGAAAAATAATTGGGATGTCTTTGTACTTATTGAAGCTTTTGATTTTTTCACAGAGTTCAAAACCTTCAATACGGGGCATTATAACATCAAGAAGGATAAGATCGGGCTTTCTTTTCTCAAGAATTTCAAAGAAGTGGTCATCATCGCTGGTGCCTTCAAAGTGGCAGTTATTTCTTTCCAAAATAAATCGTAATAACTCCAGATTCAGCTGTTCATCATCTACAGCGAGGATATAAGGTTTTTCCGTAACTTGGTTTTCCATTTAAGACAAAAAAGGCCTAGTACGAAAGTAGGAAAAAGATTTTATGTTTGTTAAGTATTTACTGTCAGAAGAAAAATATTGAGTTTAATAAATTGGTTTGTTTTGCTTTAAAGTATATATTAAAGTATTCCACCAACAAAAAATAGCCTTTCACAACATTAATTGAATGACCACATAAAGTAGGATTATATTTACAAAACAAGTAATAAAAAGAATAATCTTCATGATAAATATTTTGGTTACGGGAGGAGCGGGATTCATAGGTTCCAACTTTATCCCTTATTTTTTAGAAGCAAACACAGAAGTTAATCTTATCAATATTGATGCACTCACTTATGCCGGGAATCTAGAGAACCTGAATGAAGTTGAGACGCACGAACGATATACGTTTATCAAAGGGGACATTTGTGACAGAAAGCTTATAGAAAAAATATTCGAGAAATATACTGTTCAAGGGGTGATTCATTTTGCGGCAGAGTCTCACGTGGACAATTCCATTACCAACCCAGATGCGTTTATGCAGACCAATATTTTGGGGACATTTAATTTGATAGATGTAGCCAAGAAAAACTGGATGGTTGGTCCTGGAGTATATAAGGAAGCTTTTAAAAATGCCAGATTTCATCATGTTTCAACAGATGAGGTTTATGGAACCTTGGGAAAAGAAGGGTTGTTTATGGAAACTACCCCGTATGCACCCAATAGTCCATATAGTGCCTCAAAAGCATCTTCGGATTTTATAGTAAGAAGTTACCATCATACCTATGGTATGAATGTTGTAACCACCAATTGTTCCAATAACTATGGCCCAAAACAGCATGATGAGAAATTGATTCCTACCATAATACGAAAAGCATTGGCAGGAGAACAAATTCCTATTTATGGAGATGGTTCCAATATTAGGGATTGGTTGTACGTTTTAGACCATTGCAAGGGAATTGCTCTTGCCTATGATAAAGGTGTTTCGGGCGAAACGTATAATATAGGAGGAAGAAATGAACGAAATAACCTCTACATTGCCCAAACGGTATGTGATATTTTGGATAGAAAACATCCAAAAGCTGAAAGCGGTTCTTATCGTGATTTGATTACTTATGTAAAAGATAGGGCAGGACACGATTTTAGATACGCCATTGATGCTTCAAAAATTGAGAATGATTTGGGTTGGAAGGCAGATGAAAATTTTGAAACGGGCATTGAGAAAACTATAGATTGGTATCTAAAAAAGTTCATTAACAACAAGACAAAAAGTTTGGCCTAATTATCTTAGGCATTATCTAGAATAGGTTTTAAACCAAAAAAGATGAAAGGAATAATTTTAGCAGGAGGCTCAGGAACTAGACTGCACCCCATTACACTCGCGGTCAGCAAACAACTGATGCCTGTGTATGACAAACCCATGATTTATTACCCACTTTCCACTTTGATTGAATCTGGAATCTGGGAAATATTGATTATATCAACCCCACACGATTTACCCATGTTTCAAAGACTATTGGGAGATGGTAGAAAGTATGGGTGCAAGTTTGAATATGCAGTACAAGAACACCCAAATGGGTTGGCGGAAGCCTTTATAATAGGTGAAGAATTTATAGGAGACGATAAAGTTGCCCTGATACTAGGTGATAATATTTTCTATGGAACGGGACTGGAAACTTTGTTGCAATCTAACAATGATCCAGACGGAGGTATTATTTATGCATATCATGTCACCGACCCAGAACGTTATGGGGTAGTTGAATTTGATGAAGAAGGTAAAGTGATTTCGATTGAAGAAAAACCAACAAACCCAAAATCCAATTACGCGGTCCCGGGGATTTATTTTTATGATAATGACGTTGTAGAGATTGCAAAAAATATTCAACCAAGTAAGAGAGGAGAGTTAGAGATAACGGACATTAACCAAGAATACTTAAAAAGAGGCAAGCTCAAAGTGAGTATTATGGATAGGGGAACAGCCTGGTTAGATACGGGAACTTTTCAATCATTGATGCAAGCTTCACAATTTGTTCAAGTAATAGAAGAAAGACAAGGTCTTAAAATTGGTGCAATTGAATCCTCGGCTTATAAAATGGGGTTCATTACCAAAAGTCAATTTAAAAAATTGACAGAACCTTTCTTAAAGAGTGGTTATAGCAAACGATTATTAGAAGCTTTAACATAGCGTATGGAAGTTCATAAAACAGAAATAGACGGTTGTTTTATTATTGAGCCTAAAGTGTTCGAAGACAAAAGGGGGTATTTTTTTGAAAGCTACAACCAAGAAAAATTTGAGAGATTAACCGGGGCGAAACCGTTTTTTGTGCAGGACAATGAATCCTTTTCATCAAAAGGAGTGCTCAGGGGGCTTCATTTTCAAAAAGGGGAGCACGCCCAGGCTAAATTGGTTCGGGTTTTGGATGGTGAGGTATTGGATGTTGCCGTTGATATAAGGCCCAACTCCAAAACCTTTGGTAAAGTGGTAAGCACCTTACTTTCATCTAAGAATAAAAAACAAATGTATGTCCCAAGAGGATGTGCCCATGGTTTTGTAACTTTAAGTGATACTGCTAAGTTTTCCTATAAGTGTGATAACTTTTACAATGCAGCATCAGAAGGAGGGATAATCTATAATGATCCAACATTCAATATTGACTGGGTTTTGGCAAGCGATGATTTGATTATTTCTGAAAAAGATAAATTTTTACCTGTTTTTAAAGAAGCAGTTCCCCATTAATTTTACACGCATACTATGAAAATATTGGTTACAGGAGCATCTGGACAATTAGGAAGTACCTTTAAATCGCTTGTTTCTGGTGGACATGCAAAAGATTTGGATTTTGTGTTCAAATCTTCGTCAGAACTGGATATTACGGATTTTGATGAGGTACGAACAGAACTTGTCTCTTCAGACTATGCGTATTGTATTAATTGTGCAGCATTTACAAATGTGGATAAAGCGGAGGCCGAGAACGATTTGGCGTACAAGGTGAATGTGACCGGAGCAAGAAATTTGGCCATGAACTGTAATGAAAGTAAAACTGTTTTAATTCATATTTCTACGGATTTTGTTTTTGATGGATTTTTGAACACACCATATTTAGAGGAAGATATTGCAAGACCAATAGGGTTTTACGGTGATACCAAATACAAGGGTGAACGTGCTATTATAAACAATTTAGAAGAGCACTTTATAATTAGGACTTCTTGGCTGTATTCAGAATTTGGACACAATTTTATGAAGACCATGCTAAAGTTAGGAGCCGAAAGAGATGAACTTTCCGTGGTCTATGATCAGGTAGGTACTCCAACCTATGCACTGGATTTAGCCAATGTGGTTCTTCATATTATAAAAGCGCACAGTATAGAATATGGAGTTTACAATTATAGCAACGAAGGTGTGGCAAGTTGGTACGATTTTGCCAAGGCTATTTTTGATGACTATAAAATCGACATCGATTTAAAACCAATTCTTTCTACAGAGTATCCTATGCCTGCCGAACGTCCAAAATTTAGTGTTCTGGACAAGTCCAAGATCAAAAACACTTTTGGATTGGAGATTCCTCATTGGAAAGACAGTCTTAAGGTGGCTTTAAAAGCCTACTCCAAGATTAATATTTAATTTTTTGTCACCCTGAGCTTGCCTGTACTGAGCAAGGTCCAAGTGTCTAGGAAAGGGAAGGTGGGTTGACACCAAATGGCAAATTGGAAGGGATTGCACTTATCGTCTAGTATAAGCGTCAGTTATGGGTTAAATTAGCGATTATTTTCGGTTTGACACAGACTTTAGCAATTCCGAGTGGATTCAGACGTAGTCGAATCCGCCGTAATTGCGTTTATACATTGTTAGCAAAAGTTATTTCTGGACTTCGTAAATTCCTAAATCCTTATTCCAAGTCAATCCATCTTTGTTTTTAGTCCAAAAACTCAACCACCATTTTGAATCTTTTGTTTCATCAATTTTTTCATTCCCAAATAGCATACCTAAATATCCAAAAGTGTATGTATCAGGATTACAGTAATTTGCTGATGAGCTTTTATCTTTTGGCATTTTGTCCAGCTTATAGACATTCTTTAAACAGTTTTTTGTGATTAGTCTTTTTGCTGAATTATCCTGCAATGAAATAATTAAGGCTTCAACAGCATTTAAGCTGCTTATTTCAGAAATTTTAGCATTTTGAAATTCAGTAGATTTATATTCCTCTACTGATTTATTTAGAAAGTAATCTAACCACTTATTTTTAAGGTTTTCAAGTTCTTTTTCAGTGGTGTTAATACTTACATAACCAAAGTTTTTTTTTGTTAAGTTCTGAAGAAGTTGATTTGCTCTTCCTCCAACCTTGAATAGGTCATTGTCAATTACCAAGCCTTTACCTTCGAAAATAATATCTCCGCTAATGATTCTATCCCAAATAATTAATCTACTTGTTCCTTCTAATTTTGTCTCTGTTACATTAGTTATTTGATTAGCAAGTTTTTTTAAATAAATAGTGTCCTTTGCGTAATTATTTACCGAAGCGTTTAAAGTCAAGAAAATAGCACTCCAACTTTTATCGCTTATGTTTTTTGAAAGAAGTTCAGTTGATGAAAGCTTTTGAGCTTTATCATACATTTCTTTTGTGTAGTTCTCAATATTTGATTGACTCCAAGAAACAAGTCGTCTTTGAGAGTATGAATTAAGATAAGAAAATGTTATCAGTAAGAAAAGTATAATTTTTTTCATCGATTTTGTTGGGTAATTTTTGCTAACTAAAAGGATATGAATCGGTTTTAATGATTTATATCCATCGATAAGTGAAGTTCGGGATTTTTAAGCTAAGATTCAACGACTAATTGATGAATGAAAGTCATGCATTAACAAATTGGGAAGGAGCTTATGGTTTTCTGTTAAAACTGCTCAACTTCAAAGCCAGCTATAGCCCCTTTATCTGTACCTTATGAAATGAGTCTGCTTGTAACTTAAGCAGTTCTTGGGCCTTCTCTTTTTTGTATCGATACAGCTCTTCTTCATTTTTGATGTCTTCATAAATCTTCTGATTGAGTTCGCCATCAGTAGAAAACAACAGTTTACGTTGGGTTACTTTTTGAGTTACCCAGGTGGCGACTACACTTTCTTGCTCCTCAAACTTATAATCATATTCACCTTTTGGCGCCAAAAGTTTGGCGATGATAGGTGCCGTTTCTATGGCCAGAAACAGCAGAAAAATAAAAAATGAAGGCAACCATGGCAGTTTGCCCAATGCATTGATGCGAGCCATGAGACCATCAAAACCATCAATGATGGGCTGCGAATTCGTTACTGCTGTAGTATAATCGTTTCCTAAAGCTGCAATTTGAGCTTCAATTGCATTTATTTTTTGGGCGTTCCCCTCTTTTAATTGGCTTAGTTCAGCCAAATAAGCATCATGCTTTTCACGTTTTTCTTTGTAGACAGGACCTTTGCCCAAAAGGCCAGTGCCTGCCGTACCTTCTGCCTCAGAAATATAGGTATCATAAAGTGCATTGGTCTCAGCTTCTTTGCTGGCGACCTCGTTCTTTAACTTTGTTATTTCTTGATTTAGGTTTTCAATTTTAGGATTGTACTGTAAAGCTATTTGCTCTTGATTGGCCAAGGTCATGGCATTTTTTTCTTCTAAAAGTACCTGATTGATTTCCTTTTCAAAAATCTTCATTTCAAGAGGTTTAGAAATGACTATGGCGATGATAATGGCTAGAACAATTCTTGGTGCCGCCTGCATAAGTTCACTCTTAAAATTGTCTCGTTTCTTTATGGTGGAAACAATGTAGCGGTCCAAATTAAAAATCAACAGGCCCCAAATCAATCCGAAGAAAATCGAAGTAAATACATTGTCAAAAACGGTATAAAGGGCATATCCACAAGCAATAAAGGCCATTACGGCGGTAAAGAAAACGGTGGCGCCAATACCAGCATATTTATTGCGTTCCCCGTTGGAACAAGTCTCTAAAATTTGGGTGTCCGCTCCCGAGCAGAAAATAAAAAAGCGTTGTAACATGATAGTGTTCGTTTGATTCTGATTGACTATTAGAACGCAAATTCCATGTATTTGTTACAACAAAATACATAATTTCAGTGCTTTAACTTTTATTTGGCAAGCTCAGAGTAGTACTTATAAAAATATGGGATGGTCTCAATCCCTTTTAAATAATTCCAAACTCCAAAGTGTTCATTTGGAGAGTGAATGGCGTCGCTATCCAGTCCAAAACCCATTAAAATGGTCTTACTTTCCAGAACTTGTTCAAAAAGGGCAACAATGGGAATACTTCCACCTGTGCGTTCCGGTACCGGTGTTTTTCCAAAAGTGGTTTCGTAAGCTTTAGCTGCAGCTTTATAGCCTAGACTATCCATATTGGTAACGTATGGAAGCCCTCCGTGATGGGGAGTGACTTTGACCTTCACACTTTTTGGGGCAATGGCTTTGAAATGTTCAGTGAACAACTGTGTGATTTCATCTGGGTCTTGATCAGGCACCAAACGCATGGATATTTTTGCATATGCTTTGCTGGCAATAACAGTTTTTGCTCCCTCGCCAGTATAACCGCCCCAAATCCCATTAACGTCTAAAGTTGGACGAATAGAATATCTTTCGGAAGTTGTAAATCCTTTTTCACCTTGGACATCTCCTATATCCAGAGCCTTTTTATAATCATCCAAATTAAATGGTGCTTTTGCCATCTCTTTCCGTTCCGCATCTGAGACTTCTTCCACTTTATCATAAAATCCCGGAATGGTTATATGATTGTTCTCATCATGGAGTGAGGCTATCATTTTGTTCAAAACGTTGATGGGATTAGGTACGGCTCCACCATAAATTCCAGAATGTAAATCACGATTTGGTCCAGTAACTTCAACTTCTACATAGCTTAATCCTCGTAATCCCGTTGTTATTGAAGGCACATCGTTTGCTATCATTCCAGTATCAGAAATTAGAATAATATCATTTGCTAGTTTTTCTTTGTGTTCAGTGAGAAAATCTGCCAAACTATCGCTCCCAACTTCTTCTTCACCTTCAATCATTAGTTTTACATTGCAAGGCAAGACATCATTTTTAATCATAAATTCGATAGCCTTGACGTGCATGTACATTTGCCCTTTGTCATCGCATGCTCCCCTGGCAAAAATTGCTCCTTCGGGATGTAAATCGGTTTTTTTTATAACTGGCTCAAAAGGAGGGGAAGTCCATAGTTCCATAGGATCTGGCGGTTGAACATCATAATGTCCGTAAACGAGTATGGTAGGCAGGTTAGGATCTATTATTTTTTCTCCGTAAACAACGGGATATCCCTTGGTTTCGCAGATTTCTGTTTTGTCGCACCCTGCATCTTTAAGGGATTTTTCAACAATTTTAGCGGTTTCCAAAACGTCTTGTGAAAAAGCAGTGTCCGCACTAATTGATGGTATTTTAAGCAATTCGACCAGTTCAGAAATAAATCGATCTTTATGAGTTGTGATGTAGTCTTTAATTTGTTCCATGTAAAGTTTTAAAAGGACGCTAAAAGTACAAAAAACAAGTTTTTAAAAAGAGTGTATTTGCAAATCCGAAAATTGAATTATATTTGCACTCCTTTTGCGGGCGTGGTGGAATTGGTAGACACGCTAGACTTAGGATCTAGTGCCGCGAGGTGTGAGAGTTCGAGTCTCTCCGCCCGCACAGTAAGGAAAGAGCCGAGATTTTATCTCGGCTCTTTTTAGTTTAGGTACAACATTAGTACAACAAAGTTTAAAAACTGACTTAAAAATTTTCTGAAAACAATATCTATTGAATCGATTTGCACTCATTTGACCAATCATTAAGTGTGATTTTAGTTTTTTGTATAAACTCACTAGGTCACGAATCTGGGGACATTTTTTGCTAACAAAAGCCTCTAATGTTGACCTTTCGGTGAACGTTTGGAAGGTTCAAAATAGGTGAGATGATTTACAGCAAGCCTTGTTGTATATGGTCTCAAAAAACATTGGTTTTACAATACCGATTATTTTTTTAACAAATACATAAAGATTCACACAAAAATCTGAACTGCAAAAGTATTGCAAGCATAGAACTTGATGCTTCTATTTTAAGAATTGAAAGCCACCGATTATGATTTATGCCGGGAGTGAAAATTGGTATGGATAATTAAAAAAAATTGGCAGGTATTAATACTGAAAAGTTTGAATTAATTTCAATATATAAATGAATTTATAAAGTTTGGTTATGATTGGTTTAAATCCGACAATGGCAAAAGTAAAGCCCTCTGCCACTTTGGTGATTAATGAACTGTCCGCAAAACTAATTTCAGAAGGCAAGGAGGTATTCCGGTTAGGATTTGGACAATCACCTTTTCCGGTTCCGAACAAGGTGGTTGAAGCTTTGAAAAAAAATGCGCATCAAAAGGATTATCTACCTGTTCAGGGTCTAAAGTCCTTACGGGAAGAGATTGGTTCTTTTTTCAGAAGGCATTATGGTTTGCCAGTCAGAGCTGAAGAGGTATTCATTGGTCCTGGGTCAAAAGAACTGATATATAACTTTCAAGTATCTTGTGCGTTTGACGAATTGTTATTGCCCGCTCCAAGTTGGGTCTCATATGAACCTCAAGCGATACTTACCGGGCACAAGGTCGTATGGCTGCCCACCAAAAAAGAGAACGGATGGAAACTAAATGCAAAGGTTCTAGAAGAGCATTGCAAGAAAAATCCCGATCAAAAAAGAGCAATAATACTAAACTATCCATCCAACCCGCTCGGCAACACTTATTCTGATGAAGAATTGCAAGCTTTGGCAGAAGTGTTAAGAAAAAAACAAATCATTGTAGTAGCGGATGAAATATATGGTGAGGTGCATCATGAAGGACAGCATCAGACCATTGCCAAGCACTATCCAGAAAGGACAATAATAAGCACTGGTCTTAGTAAATGGGCTGGTGCGGGCGGATGGCGTTTTGGTGTTTTTGTTTTCCCTCCGCAACTGAAATACCTGCAGGAAGCAATGGCCATTGTGGCAAGTGAGACTTTTACCTCCGTTAGTGCTCCCATACAATATGCAGCGGTCGAGGCTTATAAAGAAGATGAATCTTTAAGGTTATATCTAGAACATACCCGAAAAATTTTAAAAGCTGTTGGGTTATATGTTTATGATGAACTAACTACAATAGGAATCTCAATGCCCAAGCCTGAAGGCGGGTTTTACCTTTATCCAAATTTTGAAAAATGGAGACCTTATCTAATTTCTAGGGGTCTTACCAACAGTGAGGATTTTTGTTCGCACTTATTAAGTGAAACTGGTGTGGCACTTTTACCAGGGATGGCATTTGGACATCCTCATGATCATTTTGCTGCACGTCTTTCTTATGTTGATTTTGATGGAGAAAAAGTACTGCAGTACGTCATGGAGAACCCTGGGATTAATATTGACAAAGGCTTTGTTGAAAACCATTGTGCAAGAATAGTCTTGGCAATAAAACGACTTATCACATGGACTTTATCACTGGAAAAAATACAATAACATATTTTCTTCTTATCATGTCATTTCTAGCATGTAATGATCAGAAAGAAACTTTTTTGGGAGTAGTTACATCAGCTACCCCAGAAGCATCACAGGCAGGTGAAAAGATTATGAAGATGGGAGGAAATGCTGTTGATGCTGCTGTGGCTGTTTCTTTTGCCCTAGGTGTGACCGAGCCAGCAATGTCTGGTTTGGGCGGGGGAACCCAGGTATTACTCTCCTTAAAAAACCAGCCTCCCATAGCCATCAATGGAACTACTTTTTCACCTCAAAATACCTTGGTGACCAGTGAGGACACTTTAACCTATCATCGAAGAAGTACTATCCCATCAACGGTAAAAGTGCTTGGTTACTTACATAAAAAGTATGGTAGTGGTAAGGTTACATGGAAAGAGTTGATAGCTCCTGCCATTGAATTGGCCAAAAATGGATTCGAAGTGGGTGAATTTAGGGCGAAAGTCTATGAAAAATATGAGGCCAAGTTGCGAAGGAATAAACACCATACCTCTTTGTTTTTGATAAATGGAAATACAGCTCCAAAAAAAGGGCAAATTTTAAAGCAACCTATTTTGGCAGGAACATTGGAAAGACTCGCAGAATACGGAGCGGAAGACTTCTATTCGGGTCAAATTGCCCAAAGTATATCAGAAGATATGCAAAACAACAATGGATGGATCAGTCTAAAAGATCTAAAGAATTTTCAGGACCCAAAAGAGTTAACTCCTTTGTCAATTGAATATGGTGATTATACAGTTTATTCACAACCCCCTCCTTGCGGGGGTTGGACAACCTTGCTAATATTGAGATTATTGGAAGAAGAATCCAAGAATGATAAAATTAAAACTGATGACCTTGTAAAAGCATTATACTTGGCTCAGAACGATAGAAGAACTGACCCAGTTACGGACTTGCTCCAATATGATAGCATAGTAGATGTGAAATTATCAAAACAATTCGCTACACAACTTTTATCAGCCTCTCTGGATTTTCCAAATAGTGATGGAAATTCTAGCAATAATTCTGGTGAAACCACGCATTTTTCCGTGATTGATTCGCAAGAAAATGTTATCTCGGTCACGGCAAGTATAAATGCTTATTTTGGGTCTTTGGCCGCATCAGACCAGCTAGGATTCCTATATAACTCCTATATGGATGATTTTGTATTTGGGGAGCCAGCACACCCCTTTGCCTTAAGGCCAAATGCAATGGCCTACTCATCCATGTCTCCAACAATCGTTCAAAAAAATGGTGAAAACAGGATGGTCATTGGTAGTCCTGGAAGCAGTAGAATTATATCAACTGTTGGCCAATTGACAGCCAAATGGATTGAAAAAAAGGATATTGCAAACTTAATTCACACTCCACGTATTCATGTTAACCGAAATAAGGTCTATTTCGAGAAAAAAAAGGACACCTCTCTAATTGCTGATGACGTAATACAAGAATACGGTTTAAGGTTTCTATTTCCTGATGAAAGCTTAATTTCCCAAGAAGGTTTAAACCCGTATTATGGTGGAGTGCATGCTGTAGCAAAGGAGAAAGACAATTGGATTGGAGTGGCAGACCCAAGAAGGGACGGACAGTCAATTCGTGTTATGAATTAACTCCTTTGGGTTTTGCTGGTATTTTATTTTTTCTATCGTCTCAATCATTACATTGGCTATATCTATTCCCGTAGCATTCTCTATCCCCTCTAATCATGGAGAGGTATTGACTTCCAATAATAGCGGCCCTCGGTTAGATTGTATTATATCCACACCGGCCACATCCAAATTCAATACTTTGGCAGATTTAATGGCCAATTTTCTTTCCTCAGAGGTAATTTTAATCAGAGCTTGAACAAAATCAATTCGTCACCTTCTTAATTTCCATGTTTTACGTATTGAATATTAGTTGAGCTTGCTATCATTCCTGATGGAACCATTCTATTTTTTAACAAAGCATTGATTATTAATTGGTTATGCTAAAACCACTACTTTCGGTATTGATCATTTCTTCAAGAAGGTCAAATAGCGGAGGACCAGCCATTTCATCAAGAATATGACCGGCGTTGGGAACAACTACCAGCTTGTTTCTGATTTTATGCTTATCCATAATTTCCTTTGCCTTCTCTGCCTTCTTTTTCCAGTACGTATCTTTTTCACCCACTATCATTAAAACGTTTTGGTTAGATAGCTTTTTTAAAGAGCTGGTGTCTTTTAAGTTGGGATTTCCTGGCATGCTAATTACTCCGGCAAGTTTGTCGCTATATTGAGTGGCAATTTGAAACGCATCAATGCTATTGGCCGAAAATCCGAGTGCAAATATGCTTTTTACAGGATAATTGGCTTCTAAATAATCCAAAAGTACCAGTACGGCTTTCCTGTCTTTCATGTGGACCAGGCTTTCAACTAAAATCCATCCGTGTGTTTCTGGGTTTAACCCAAAATATCTGCATCCGTTTTCAAGGCTGTCATTATCTAAACCAGGACCCAATAAAATTGGATAATGTTGACTCGTGGAATAATTTTCGGGTACCGTTATTCTTACCAGCATTTTATCTTTGCCAACCTGCAGCTCCAAAACCCTTTCTTGGGCAAAGGCTCCTACAGTAACAAGCCAAGAAAACAAGACATATAAAATCTTCTTCAAATTCTTCATTTTCAGTCAACGTTAATTTTTGGTGATTTTCTTTATTTTGCCTGTGGCCACTTCCAGTAAATGAATTTCGGCACCATCATCAAAACTTGTGTTATAGACAACGTATTCAAGGTTTAAATCAATTGATGTGAACATTGTTCCTTTGTAGGGTATGCTGCCTAATTCTCTTAGGTCGTTGCCCTGCAAGTCTTCTAATATAAAAGTGGTTGTACTGTCATTTTCAATCGCTTTTATAGTATGTTCTCCGGTTATAAACTCTCCTTCAAGATTGGGAATGCTTCGAGTACTTTTCGTCTCAGGATCAAACAATTGTTTTGTTGCAACATAGTTTTCCAAATCATCGATTCTATTTACATATAATTTGCCACCTTTGGTCATCTGAGGTCTATTGGTTCTTCCATTATTTGTGAGTCTTTCCACTTTTTCATCTATGGCATGGTAAGCGTCTGGAGTGAAACCTTCTTTTGGCCAATGAAAGAAATAGTAACCTTTTCCTGCCAAATCCCAAGAGGAGAACATATGAAAACCATCTTCAGTGACTGTGGCAAGCTCGGTCAATCCATTTCCATCAATATTTACTGCCATCATTCGAGCACCTTCTTCCAAAAAATTGGTGTAAGCGATTTTCTTACCGTTAGGAGACCATTTTGGTTCAGTGTGAAATCCTATTGAATCTTGTGTAGAAACCTCATATGCATCACTGCCATCTAAATTTGAAACAAATATTTTGGCAGCGGATCGCTTTGGATCCACATAAGAATAATACGCAATCTTGGAAACAACAGGATTAAAGTTAGGGCCAAGATCGGGTGTTCCCTTTTTTTGCTTCTTTTCTTGTAAAGAGGAATTTGCAATTGAGGTATCTTGTTCCTTAGCTAGAGCGGAACTCGATTTTTGTTTTGGGGATTGCAAGCAAGATACCACTGAAATAGAAAGTATTAGAATTGCAACGAGTCTGTTTTTAATCTCAAGCATTGTTTTTTGATTTAGAATTTTAGGCAATCTATAGTGGAAAAGAATTTTGTCTGATGAAATTGTGATAAACAGCGATTAATGTGATGAAATGGAGGGTTTTCTAGTTTATGTCCCAAAAAAAGGCATTGGTCACATTGTTATTATAAAGACACTTTGCTAGTTCTAGTTTTGGGACATAAACTAAAAATTATTCTCCATGAAAAAAACAACGATCAAAGGGTATTTTATTCTCTTATTTGCGCTGTCATTTAATTTCTCCCAAGCACAAGTCAAAAAGGAAAACCTTTTGCAAGCCTGGGACAATATGACTAAAATGGTTGTGGGAACCGCTAAGGCTATGCCTGCAGAACATTACTCCTTCAAGCCGATGCAAGAATTACGTGATTTTGCGGAACAAATGTCTCATACCTCGGGTGCCAACTACCTTTTTGCATCAGTGGTCAAATTGGAAACCCCAGACCCAAACCCTGTAACGGACACCAAGGTGAAAAAAGAGGTGATCAAACAAATGGAAAATTCCTTTGTATTTATACAGTCAGGGATTGAGAAACTTAGCACGGAAGACCTGGTCGAGGAAATTGAGTTTTTCGGCAATAAAATGTCAAGGCTACAAGGTATCTTAATCATGACTTCCCATTTGCAAAGGGAACATGGCAAGAGTATAATTTATGCAAGGTTAAATGGCGTGACCCCGGCAAAATCAGGTGGTTGGTAGCTAATTTTCATTTTGTTCCTCGAAGCCGGCTGATACCACCTCCCGTTGGATAAGATATTCCGAACCATTGTAGCAAAGTTTGGAATTTCCGACTGGAACGGTTTCTCCCGGTTTCACGGTATAAAGTCGATGGATCTCTTGCGAGGAATTTCCTGGAAAACTGAAAGATACTTTTACTGCTGCTGTAATGTTCAATTGTCCCTCAGAACTTTGCAATACAACCTTGTCTCCACAGGTATTGGAACTTGTGCTTATTAAACTTATTTTTTTTGATGCATCTTGGCCAAAAACCTCTCCATGATAGTCCACGCCATATTCATCTTCATCATGAAGTAGATAAAAGATTTCTTGATAGGACAGTTCGCTAATGTCTTTTGCTTCTTGCTCTGTTTCTATCTTATCAATTGAGGTTTCCTTTTTCCCATCCTTACAGGAAATGAACAAAAAAAGAAAGGACAAAAAGCATATACCGCAGTATCTTGATATTTTAGAAAAATAGGGCTGGAACATATGATGAATTCATTTTTATACCTTAGAGTGGTAAATTGATAGTATGCTGAAGCAACTCATTCAAAGTTATAAAAATTTGCCAATTGCCTTTGGTAAAATGGGAGTTGCCATGTTCATTGTAAGTTCTTTTTTTATTGCAAAAGAATATACCGGCCATTTGGTAAACGATTATAATTTTCCCTTTAGTTGGTTGTTCATTTGCTTAAAGATAATCATCAATTATGCATTGTGGTTGGTTCTTGCTCCATGGATTGAAAGTATTTCAAAAAAAATCTATATCAGGAGAAAAAGCCTAACTCAATGGATAGGTATTGTAGGGAGTATTTTGATTCTATCCTTATTCCATAGGGCCTTGGCAACCAAATTATATGATGTGACCTATTATGCAGATACGGGGTACATGAAGGAATTTTTTGGCCCTAATGGTATTGTGGCTTTGGCCGTAGGCAGCTTTTCCAGCTTAATTGAACTTTTGGTCATCATCGCGGTTTTTGTTGCGGCAGACTATCAAAGACAATACCTAAAGAATCAACAAGCTCTTATAAATGCACAGATAAGCACACTTCAAATGCAATTACACCCTCATTTCTTGTTCAATACTCTTCATTCCATTTCCTCCATGATCGATATTGATACGGGAAAAGCTCAAAAAATGTTGACTAAGGTGGGTGCCTTGCTCAGAAACCTTTTAGAAAATGAAATGGAGCAAATGACAACCATAGAGAATGAGATGGAATTCATTCAACATTATTTGGACCTTGAGCAAATTCGTTATAGCGATAAAATGCACATAGAATATCTTGTTCCGGAGGAGGTGTTAAATGCCGAGATTCCAAATATGCTATTGCAGCCGTTGATAGAGAATGCCATCAAATACGGAATGGTCCCTTCAACAAAAGTTGGAAAAATCACCATTAAAATTGAAAAGCTAAAAACAACGACCAAAGGAGAAGAAACTGTGATGATTCAAATATCCAATACTTTGGATGAGGGCCGTGGTCCCATATTGGAAAAAGGCACTGGGTTGGGTCTTAAAAACATTAAAAAACGATTGGAAGGAATTTATGGCGGCCTGTTCAAATTTGAATTCGGTCATACAAATAAGGGGCTTTACATGGCCACGATTTCCCTTCCATTTAAGATGGTCTAAATGAAATTAAGATGCATAATAATTGATGATGAGTATTTGGCTAGACGGCGCTTGCAAAAACTGTTGGAAAAACACCATAATATTTTGGTTGTTGCTGAGTGCAGGAATGGGAAGGATGCAATTAAATATATTAAGCTGAAAGAACCACATTTTATTTTTCTTGATATTCAAATGCCAGACTTGGATGGTTTTTCCGTATTAAACAGACTTGATAAATTACCCTATGTAATTTTTACCACTGCCTATGATTCCTTTGCACTTAAGGCTTTTGAAATCAATGCTGTGGACTATTTGCTGAAACCTTTTGATCAAGAACGTTTGGATGCCTCTATTGACAGAATGGTATCACTTAAGAAAACCAATGAAGCCTATGATTTGGGTCGTAAGTTGAGTAGTCTTTTTAAAGAAGTAAAACATGAAGGGGACAAGGGCCAACGAACAGACTTTGCCATCAAAAAAAATGGTAGATTATTACATGTTGATACTGAAGATATTTTATTTATAAAATCAGAGGGGAATTATCTTGAACTGCATACAGAATCTGCTAAACACCTTTATAGGGCTACCATGAACGCTATTGAAAAAGAACTGTCAACGAAAGATTTTGTTCGTGTCCACAGATCTTTGGTCTTAAGTAAAAGGAGCATACAAGCTTGTTTTTATACGGGCAATTCCCACTACAAAATTAGACTTAAGACGGGTTTGGAATTCACCTCTGGCAGATCTTTCAAAGCCAATATTGTATCATATTTAGGGGAATTAAATAGTTGAAGATCTATTCTAAGGCATTTCCTTTTAAACCGACTGTCTCAAATTTCACAGAATATCACAAAAATGATTCTCAAATCTGATCTACTCATTAATTTGTCCCAAATAAAATTATTGGAATGAGTTCTTTCAATTGTCCATTGACCATAACTAAACCATATCCTAGAGGTATAGTATCGCTTTTATTTTTGGTATGTGCTTTGCTATTGAGTTCTTCGAGCGCAGGACAAAGCCAGAATAGGGAACGTATCTTTTTTGATTCAGAAATGGACCAAAAAAACATACCATCTTTCGAAATATTTTCAGTTTACCCCAATGGAACTGGATTAAGACAGCATACTTTTGATGCAGTACCGAGGAGGGCAAATAGTTCTCCTAGATTTTCCCCAGATGGAAAACATGTGATTTTTGGGACGTATAAGTATGGAGGCTATAAAATTGCAATTGCAAACAGTGATTTCACTAAACAGCGCAAGTTTACCAAGGGCCCTCATTATACTTATGTTGGGTCATGGTCGCCCAATGGTAAAAAAGTAGCCTATAACAAGGTGGATACAGAAAGAGCTCCATATTTTCAAGGTGATTTTGAAATATTTGTCATGAACTTGGACCAATCACATGATGTAAATATCTCGAACACCAAGGGGTCAGACTTTGGCCCCCAATGGTTACCTGATGGAAAAAAAATCCTGTTCGGTTCGGATAGGTCTGGAAACTCCGATATCTATATCATGGACGAAGACGGTGAAAATGTCAAAAATATTACCAATACGCCTGAAATTGATGAGTTTGGATTTTCCTTGTCTCCTGACGGAAGTAAAATTGCTTTTCACCTCATACATCGGGAAGCCAAAAAGAAGTATATAGATTTATATACCATGAACACTGATGGCACCCAAAGAAAAAACCTCACCAAAAATCAAGTAACACAACAAAATCTCTTTGTACCGTATTACGATGGAGCTCCACCTATATTTTATGGATCATCTTGGTCAATAGATGGAAAAAAAATTGCCTTTTCGTCCAAAAGAAATTCCAGTAATTTCCAAATATTCACCATTAGATCCAATGGGCAAGAGCTTAAGCAATTGACACATAATAACGTCAACAATGTATTCCCATTTTGGGTCATTGAAAAGTGATATTCAATCGAAAAGCCTGGTATATGCAAATTCAGTAACCCCTAATTGCTGACACAGGTCTTTAGCGCACACGTATGACCAATAATTTAATATCGTTTTCTGTATGTATTACTTTATGAATGGAATAAAGGGTTTGTTTAAACTCCACATATTCTCCGTTTCGGGGTAGTGTTTTTAATTTGAGTTCTTCAATTTGTTCCTTACTGCCATTCTCAATTATAATTACTCTCATATTTGTTTCAATCCATAAATACCAAAACATTCCAATAGAATTGCCCTGATAGTATTGAAGAAATCTCCAGACTTGATTATTGAGGTTTTTTCTACACTAAAACTCCATCGCTACTTCTGGTTTGTGCAAACTGACCACCGATAAAACGGCAACACCATTAATCCAATAGTAATAGGCATCAATGCCCTCAAACGAAAAGATAAAAGGAGCAATTACAAATACTGCACCGACCAAAAAATCAACGATCAAATGGATTTGATAGGAAATTACTCGGAATACGCCTAGGTGATGGTCGGTCAATAAGGTCAAAATAAGAGCTGCTATTCCAGTGACAACAGAAAGTTGAAGAGCCAAGGGATTAGAGCTGCCCAATCCTAACAAAAATGGAAGTGCTATTAGTGCAATAGCTACAGGGTAATCTAAAAAAGCGTGTATTCTTTTAGTTACAAATTTCATAATTTTAAAATTTAAGTTATTGTATTGCAAAGGTGGGTAATGGTCTAAATGTGGGTGCTACAGAAAAGGCCCCATTTATTGTACTTTTTATTTAAAAAGAGCAGAGCAATAAAACAGGGCAAGCCCAATCCCGTGCTTTTGAGCAGTAGATAAATTTCGTACGCTTATGTATTTTTATCAAGAATAATATGGAAACCTTAAGTCCAATTCACTTTAGACCTTATGGATTTCTGTGGATTATATGGATTCAAGGATAAAGAACTCCACTATGCAAACAACCATTGCTGCTAAGAAAATTATGAATAGCAATATCTTTCTTGTAACAGTCTTCAGAATAGGTAAATTAGATTATTCTTATCATTTCAAGAGCTACTTTTGATGCAGATGCAGGGTTTTGCCCTGTCACCAAATTCATATCGGTTACGACAAAAGGGTCAAAGGGTTTGGTATTGGAGAAAAGAGCACCTTGTTTCATTAGTTCCGCATCTAACATAAAGGGAATGACATCTCCTATTACGTGTCGATCAAGGTTTTCTTCGGCCTCAGTAAACGAGTTTATTTTTTTCCCTTCTAAAAGGTTTTTCCCATTTGATAGAATTACATTTAACAAGGCAACTGGACCGTGGCAAACCGCGCCTATTACGCGACCACTTTCATATACTTCTTTTATTGTTTTTTTGACCAAAGGATTGGAAACCATATCTGTCATTGGCCCTAAACCACCGGGGAAGAAAATAGCATCATAAGCATCAATATCCACATCACTTAATTTATGACTGTAATTAAGACGTTTAAATCCATTGCTCTCCTTAAAGGTTTTGCTTAATTTTTGAGCTTTGTCATAGCCAACAAATGGTGGCGTTCCACCGAGAATACTTGCGAAATCTACAGTATATCCTTTTGATGTAAATTCGAAATAGGGGTCTGCAACTTCAGAAAATTCGTAACCCGCAGCGTGTTTTCCTGTACCGGTTACATTGGTACTAGTTACTATAAATAATATATGTTTCATTGTATTGTTTTTATCGGTTATCAAATAAAGGGGGGAAACACCCCCTTTATTTGATGTGGCTTTTTACACAAGTACTTGATGGCTAGATGTAGCAATAGTATTTAATGCATTGGCTAGCTTTTTGGGTGCCGTTTCTAATGGAACATGGCCATAGTTGAGGGTGACTACCTCATCAATTCCAAGCATTTTTTGTCCATGTCTTTGTGCTTTTAAAGAAATGACTCTATCTAAAGTGGTTTCTACATAGGCTTTGGGAACACGTCCAAAATTTTCCTTGGTTGTAATAACTTGCTCAAAAAATGGAGTGGTTGATTGTACTACCAATTTTGGAAGCAACGCATCTATCTGTGCTTCTGTTGCCCCTGTGAAAATGACATTCATAATTGTCTCTTTACTCATGGTGGCCGTGCTTTTATCTTCTGAGAAAATTAGATTTTCCAAAAATTCACTTTCTTCATCTTCTTCAAATACTTCAACAGCTGTTTTACCATCATAAGGCATGGCAGAAGCAACATAAACCAGCTTTTCAATTTTCTTGGGCATATCTTCTGCCACCTGGGTAATTACGAAACCACCAAAACTGTGTCCGACCAATACAACCTGACCCTCCGTTTGTACCAATTCTTCTTTGACCCGATTGGCATATAGTGCCAGATTAATTTCTGCGGTAGGAGTTTTATCATCTCCATGTCCTGGTAAATCTATAGCCTTTACTATGTGTCCATTTTTTTCAAGATACGCTGTTGTTTCTTTCCATGACCAAGCACCTTCCCATGCTCCATGGACTAATAAAAATGTTTTGTTTAAATTTTTCATTTTGATGATATTTTTTATACGTGTTATATATTTAATTATGGTACAAATTTGAGGTTACTTTGAATTTTAAAAGTTGTCATATGACAACGTTTTTAGTGACCTTGTTTTTACAAGTAGTTATCAATTTCAGGTGTTTAATAGAACGTGTCCATAGATCTATTTGCTTAACGACTTGTGTCAAGGTGGTAATTTGTTCCTTGTTAAAGTGGGGTTTTAAAAGTGCAAATACATTTTCCGGCCGCATGTCATTCTCGTAGCTTATGATATAATCTGTCAATGTAAACAAGGCTATTTCTTTTTCTGAAAAATGGGGTGCTTCTCTCCAGACAGAAACTAGCAAAAGCTTGTAATCTGTTTCGCCTAAACTTTTAAGTTCATTATAATGAAGATTGATAGCGAAAGGACATTCGTTTATATATCCTATCCTGAGCCTTACCAATTCCAATTGACGTATTTCGACGGAAGTGTTTACATGACCAGTGGTAGTTTTCATGGGCTACTAAAACAACAATTCCGGCTCTTGGCCGGAATTGTTCCTGCTTAAAAGGTTGGTTTTTAACCTTTGGAAATAGCTTCTCCCAATTCTTCGTTGGTCATTGCTCTTCCATCAAGATTCCATGCTCCATCAACAGCATGGATAGCATTCACATAGATATTGTCTTTGGGCTGTTTTTTACCAGATAGTTGATGGATGATTTCGGTGACCTCGTCAAAATGTTGTTTAATTATGGCTTGATCTGCTAGGGCAAATGATGGTACTTTCCATTCGGCCCACGCACCTAAAAATTCTTGCCCTCCAGAAAAAGAAGATCCTTTTGGTACAATATGGACATTGGCCGTAATGTTCGGGGTCATCACGGTGTTACCCGTTAGACCATGAGTTTTTAAAAGCGAGTCTGTAATTTGTTGAACAGCTTCTTTTTCTTTTCCTGCAGGCAAAACGCCTTCTGTTAATGTTAATGTAAGTGGCATAATATCTCTGTTTTTAAGATGTGAACTTTAGTGTTCATCAACGGTACAAAGATGCCCGCTTAAGAGAGTTTAAAAATTGTCATATGACAACCTTTTAAGAAGAGGGATAACTCGTTAAAACTTGATAGCTGTCTTTATTCTTTTAATAGCGTTAGCCACTTTTTTATTAGAGGTAGCTATATTCATTCGCATGAATAATGCACCTTCCCTTCCAAACCAATGTCCTGCATTTAATGCTATTCCAGAGTTTTGAGCAATGAACTTGGACATTTCATTGGGGTCTTTAAAAATAGTCCTGAAGTCTATCCAAATCTGATAAGTTCCTTCTGGTTTAACCATTGAAATGTTAGTATTTTGAAGTTCTAATTCTACAGTATTCACGTTTTGCTGTATATTTTTCAGTAAATCTTTGAGCCAAGGCTTTCCATGTAAATAGGCGGTCTCTAGAGCTACTCTGGTTAAACTATTTGTAGCGCCTAAATTATATTTCTGAAAGCTCTTGGATAGCCTACTTCTTAAATCATTGTTTGGAACTATTGCCATGGAATCTGAAATACTGGCGAGGTTAAATGTTTTGGCTTCTGAGGTGCAGATAATTAAATTTTCCAGTTGATTTGAATAATGTAATAGAGAAGTAAATGTATTATTAAAGAGAATAATGTCTTTATGAATCTCATCTGAAATTAGAAGTACATTGTTTTCGGAACAAATGTTCACAATACGTTCCAATTCTTCTTTCTTCCAAACCCTACCCACCGGATTGTGGGGATTACAGAGAATGAGTACTTTATTGGTATCTAGTTTTACTTTATTTTCTAAATCTTCAAAATCAATTTCGTAATGGCCATCAACTAATTTTAAGGGGTTTTTGATTATTTTCCTCTTGGCTTTGCGCACAACATCCCTAAACTCCATGAAAACCGGAGGTTGAATGATTACGCCGTCGTTCTCCTTTGTAAAACTTTCAATTGCGATAGCAATCGTTGTTGTTATACTGGGCGAATAAATAATATGCTCACTATCAAGATGAACATCATATTCACTTTTGTACCACGTTTTTTGAGCTAGTATAAAAGACTCTGGTTTGTATTCATATCCAAAACTGGAATTCGAAATTCGTTGAATCAATGCCTCTTGAATTACCTCGGCTATTTCATAATCCATATCGGCAATCCACATGGGCACAACGTTGGCAGTACCAAACAACTCCAACAACGTTTTTGGGTTAGATTTTGATAAAGGCAACTGTTCAATATGTTTGTCCGTTTTCATTTTTTAAAGTTGGGCCCGTAGTTTACTCAGGGTGGAATTTGTCATGCCCAGATAGGAGGCAACAGCTTTGCTAGAAACCCTACTTAACAATTTAGGCTCATGTTCCATGACCCAACGTAATTTATCAATACCCTCCATACCCAAAAAACTGTAGATGCGCATTTGAGAATGAATAAAAGAGAATTGCATAAACTTGTTGTAAACGTGATTAAATTCTGGAATTGTCTCAATAAGTTTATAAAAACTGTCATGACTTATTACAAGTAAATCTGAGGGTTCAATAGAGACCAAGAAATCCCTGGATGGCTTTTGCAAAACAAAGCTGGTAATTGCTGATATTATTTGGTCTTCCAACGCAAAATAAGCGGTGGCCTCATTCCCTTTGCTGTCAATTTCATACATGCGAAGGCACCCTTTATTTATAAAATAAAAATTCTTGCACACTTGACCTACTGTACACAAGACCTCATTTCGCTTTGTTTTTATGGGCTTAAAATATGATGTGACTAGTTGTAATGATTCATTGTCAATGTTAGAATTGTCCTTTAAATATTGCTCTAACTGTTTATACATTTTTTATTGGTTTGATTTTAATAGTGCATGACAATTGTATATAATCATTATATCAATTACAATAACCAATACCAAGTTAAGAGTTTTTTAACGTAGCCTTGGGGTTGTAAAATAAAACCCTAATTCTTCAATATACTATCTATGGCACTTACAACAGTTTCTGCATTTTCTTTGGTAAAACACAGAGGGGGTTTGGTTTTCAATACACTATCATGGGGCCCATCAGTGCTAATTAGGATATTTTTATTACGCAATTCATTCTTTATGCGATGCGCTAATTTTCTATTCGTTTTTTGTGTTTTTTCATCAATGATTTCTATTCCCAAAAACAAACCAGAACCTCTAACATCTCCTATACATTTATGCTCTTTTTTAAGCGCCAATAGAAGCGATTTGTAATGATCACCTACTTCTTTGGCATTCTTCTGTAGTTTCTCCTCTTCAATAACTTCCAGAACAGACAAAGCAATGGCACATGAAACAGGATTGCCGCCAAACGAGCTGAAGAACTCAACGCCTTCGTTAAAAGAACTTGCTATTTCATCTGTTGTGACCAAAGCGCCCATAGGATGACCATTTGCCATAGGTTTTCCTAAAATTACAATATCCGGAATCACTTCTTGAGCTTCATATCCCCAGAAGTGATCACCCAGACGGCCAAAGCCAGTTTGTACTTCATCACTTATGCAAACTCCGCCCCGTTCTCGTATTGCGGGGTAAACCTCTTTCAAATACCCATCTGCCAAAGGTACCTGTCCTCCACAGCCAACAATAGGTTCCGATATAAAAGCGGCAATGGGTTCCACTGAGTTTGATATTTGTTCAATAGCTTCCTTTGCGTACAAAGACCCGGCATTTTTCTCTTTGTACTTTCCGTTATAGGTGTCTGGAATAGGTGTCTTTAGAATATGTTCTTTTTTTCCAGCGCCTTTGGCATTGTTGAATTTGTAATCGCTAACGTCGATTCCCATTTGCGTGTTCCCGTGGTACCCATGCTCCATTACCATTAGCTTTTTACGTTTGGTATGGGAATGGACCATGCGCAAGGCCAAGTCACTTGCCGCGCTTCCAGAGTTAACGAAGTATACCTTGTTTAACGATTTTGGGAATTTGGACAATAATTTTTCAGAATACCTCGGGAGCAAATCATACAGGTAACGTGTATTGGTGTTTAATTGAGCCATTTGTTGTTGTCCAGCTTCAACCACTTTTGGGTGCGAATGTCCAACATGCGGAATGTTGTTATAAGCATCTAAAATCGCATTGCCATAACCATCATACATATATTGAAATGCCGCACGGACCATGAAAATGGGCCTTGAATAGCTCAACGATAGAATAGGGCTAATGTGTTTATGCCTCCTTTTGATTTCTTCGGTTTCCGGTGTTGTCCTGGGGATTGACATCCCAGCAGCTTTTCTAAACATGTTTTCAGCACCAATGGGGCTTGTTGCCAATAGTTTGTAAAGCGTGCTCCATGCAAATTTTTCGCTTCCAGTGGCATAGGTGTTATCTGGATTGGTTTTTTTGGAATGGGCGGAATTGCAAACGCTTGTGCAAAGTCTTCCGGCTATTAGATAATAGAGAATTTTCAATTCTTTTTCTTCTAGGGGAAGTGTTTTGTTGTATGATTTTATAATGGGTATTGCCCATTCAAGTGGATTCTCTTTATCATAGCATGCATAGGTTATGGCTATGGCCAATTCATTTATTAAAGGGGTATGGGCCATGTCCCCAAAATCTATTAATCCAGAAATATTTTCGTTGTTCACCAAGACATTCCATTCATTGGCATCATTGTATGTAGTTTGTTTTCGTAGTTCTGGCACCACGGGAACCACGATTTCCTCAAACTGTTGAAAAAAATATCGCACTACATTTCTGTCATGTGCATTGAGAATATCAGAAATGTACTTTTTATTTAAATATAGATACTGAAGGTCCCATTCCCATTTTCTAGCCTTAAGTATATAACTGTTGAACCCTTGTAATTTAAGATCTAGACGGGCCAGAAAACTTCCCAGTGAGGCATATGTTTTTTTGGTTGGGTCAATATCTCCTATGAAATTTCCATTTATAAAGGAGAGCATCCTGCAAATGGTGGTTTTTCCATCCAGTTCGAGAACTTTGGTGAAATCCCCACTAATAAATGAAATTGGAATTGGAAAGGTTTGTTTTTTATCTTGATTAAGAAAAAGCAGAGCTTTGGTTTCAGTCTCGATTAAATCAAACAGCTCTTGGGCATAAGGATATGTTTTAAAGATATAATTGTTTGATGACGTTTGAATATGATAATTGGCGTTGTCGTATCCCCCCAGTTTTTTAATATTCAATGCATCTATTCCGAATTCTTCTTTAAGTAGCGTTTCCATTAATTTACTGCTGATCTTAAATGATTTTTTAAAAGGGCAAATTGTTTAAATCTACATTACCGCCAGATAGTATTACACCTATTTTTTTTCCCAAAAACGCTTCTTTTTCTTTAAGGATAGCGGCAAAAGCGACCGCACAAGAAGGCTCACAAATAATTTTTAACCGTTCCCAAATAATTCGCATTGCTTTTACAATCTCGTCTTCTTTTACCCTGATAATTCTTTGAACATTTTTTTTGATGATAGGGAAATTTCTATCACCTAATTGTGTTCTTAGTCCATCGGCTATGGTATTTGTGGTTTTGTTAGTTTCTATCATACCACTTTGTAAAGAGCGGTAGGCGTCATCCACTTCAAAGGGTTCTCCTCCAATAACATTGCAATTGTCTCCAAAATATTTTGCTGCCAGTGCTGTTCCAGCAATTAGACCACCTCCACCCACTGGCGCAAACACATAATCTAAATCTTGGTGAATCTCTAGTAGTTCTTTGCACGCGGTACCTTGCCCCAAAATAACCGCATCATCGTTTGATGGGTGTATAAATGTTGCTCTTTTTTCTTTCTGTATTTGTTTGGTGAGAGCTTCTCTTGCGGCAAGTGTAGGTTCACATTCTATAATGTGTCCGTTATACTCTTTTACGGCATCTTTTTTTACCTGCGGAGCATTGGAGGGCATGACTATGTATGCTTTAACCCCTAAACTTTGAGCGGCTAAAGAAAGTGCCTGTGCAAAATTTCCTGATGAATGGGTTACAACCCCATTTTGTCTTTGCTTGTCTGAAAGTTGCATAATGGCATTTGCTGCTCCCCGCATTTTAAATGCCCCCATTTTTTGAAAATTCTCACACTTAAAAAAAAGGTTGGCCCCGACCATGGCATCAACTAACCTTGAAGTAAGCACTGGAGTATTGTGAATAAATGGTTTTATTCTGTTGTGGCAGTCAATAAGCTGTTGCTTGTCCATTGATCTTCTTTATGTGAAATGCTTTGAACTTAAAAACAATACATAAAGATAGGAATGGTGAACTAATTAACTTGAAAATAACCCTTTCAAATTGCACTTAAATAAAATAAAAACGGATAAAGGTTCTAACCGGTGATTGCGTTCTCTTGTTCTTCTATATTTTTTGAAACGCCTTCCATCCCCAGTTCAGGAATAACCAATAGCGGAATTTGGGTGTGGAACGCCGTTCGTTTCACAATAGGCTCCCGGGTCATTTTTTCCATGTAACTATGTTGGTAGTTCAATAACGCCAATAAGTGAATGTCTAACTCTTCAGTAAACATTTCCAACGTTTGTGAAACTGAGTTGAGCTCTGAAACCGTATGAACATAGTGTTCGGCATTGTTTAAATACCTTCTTAGCATGTTTAGGTTAAACTGTTGCAATTCTGATAATGCTTTTATTCCATATTGAACATGTACAATTCTAATGGTTGCTTGGAACATTTCTGCTAATTCCAATAATGGTTTGAGTTCAGAAGTGGTATAAAATCGATTGAAATCGGTAGCAAATGCAATCTCTGTGGGTGTAACAAAATCAAAATGCTGCGGAATGGCCAGGACGGGACATTTTTTACTGTTCTTAATAATACGAACAGTATTGCTGCCCATAAAAACTTCGTCTATTCCAGAGGAGCCTTTGGTTCCCGTTATTACTAAATTAATGTCGTATGCATCCACAATGTCCTTTACTTCTTCGACCAATAGATTAAAGGAGGAGATTGTTTCAAATGTATGGCCAATATTGCCGTACTTACTTTTAATTCTTTCGACAGTCTTTAATAAACCCTGTTCCGAAGAATTTCTTACGGCATCTACTATGCTTACCCCATCTATCATTTTGGCCATAAAACGGCTACTTGGAATTACGGGGGTATATGTATTGAGTAAATAGAAAGTACATTTTTTGTTACGGAACAACTGCATGGCATAATTAATGGCGTTCCATGCGTTTTCTGAAAAATCTGTAGGGATTAAAATCTTTTGCATCGTGCTAAATATAAAGATGCAATAAAATTAGTGCTAAGTAAAAGGGGATTCTATGACAATTATCAGCTTTTAGAATAGGGTGGTTTTAAAAGCCTTCCACCAGTTCTAATAACTTGCGTTCATTTTTTATGCCCACTTTTTTACCGGAAGTGTGAATGAATCCTTTTTTCTTGAATTCTGAAATAATTCGGATAGCGGATTCTGTTGCTGTGCCAACAACATTTGAGATATCTTCTCTTGAAAGTGTAAGAGCCAAAAACCCTTCGTCATCTTCACCAAAGTTATTTTTTAGATACAGGAAAGCTTCGGCAATACGTTGTTTTACCGTTTTTTGAGACATATTTACAATAACGTCATCTGCTTCCTTTAAATCGTGCGCCATATGACGCAGTACCTCAAGTGTAAAATTTGGATTCTTTTGTAATGTGTTGTTGATGCTTTCTTTGGGAATGAAACAGACTTCCATATCGTTAACAGCAATCGCAGAAAGATTTGTACATTCTTCAGCTATTACGGACCGCTGTCCAAGTACTTCACCTTTAGTGGCCAACTTTACAATTTGGTCTTTACCGTTTGCGCTGAGTTTGGACAGTTTGGAAACACCATTACGAACACAATAAACTCCATTCAATTTTTCGCCTTCCTCAAAAAGGGGCTCTCCTTTTTTGACTGCTTTGGTGGTCTTAGAGTCGGATACCTGTTTCAATTCGTCCTTGCTCATGGCTCTAAGCGAATTGAACTGTCTTACGATGCAATTTTCACATCTGCTCTCCATAACTGATTGATTTACCTGATGGTCACAAAATTAAACCTAAGGTATTGAAAAAGAACTGATAAATGTCATATTTTTAAAACAAATTGTGTCACAATTTTGTCTTGGGTAAAGCAAATGTAAATGACAAACATAAGATGTTATCATTGTGGTGATGATTGCAATCGCACAAGGGTTCTTTTTGATGAAAAGGAGTTTTGTTGTAATGGTTGCAAGACAGTCTATGAAATTTTCACAACTAACGGCCTATCCAATTTTTATGATATTGAGGAACGGGCCGGTACAGCTCCCAACGAAATTAGACAGAAGTACGATTTTCTAGGTAACAAGGACATTGTTGAAAAATTGGTGGAGTTTAATGAAGAAGGGGTGCAAGTGGTCAATTTGAGCATTCCATCCATTCATTGTAGCTCTTGTATTTGGGTATTGGAAAACCTAAATCGTTTACATTCCTCAATTACCAATTCACAGGTGGATTTTCCTAAGAAAACTATTCGCGTCACCTATAAATCTGAAGATTTTTCTTTGAAAGCACTTGTTTTGCTTTTAAGTGCTATTGGCTATGAACCTTATATTTCTTTAGAAGAGTATAATAAGAAAAATACCAAAGTGGACCGCTCACTTATCTATAAACTGGGTGTTGCAGGTTTTGCCTTTGGCAATGTAATGTTGTTCTCTTTTCCAGAATATTTTGAGGTTGAGGAATTTTGGTTAGATCAATATAAGCCCGTGTTCCGTTGGTTAATGTTTGCCTTTTCGTTACCAGTGGTGTTTTATGCAGGAAGAGATTATTTTATTTCGGCATATAAGGGACTGCGCTCTAAATTATTGAACATAGATGTTCCTATTGCATTAGGGATTTTAACCTTGTTTTTAAGGAGCACGGTCGACATTATTTTTGATTTGGGATCTGGTTTTTTTGATAGTTTAACCGGATTGGTGTTCTTCCTTTTATTAGGAAAGTTTTTTCAACAAAAAACCTATTCATTTCTATCTTTTGAAAGAGATTATAAATCCTATTTTCCCATTGCCGTAACAAGATTGAATGCAGAAGGGGAGGAAGAAAATGTTCAAATCTATAAGATTAAGGCTGGCGACAGGATTTTGATCAGGAATATGGAAATTATACCCGTAGACAGTATTTTGATCAAGGGTAACGCAGAAATAGATTACAGTTTTGTAACAGGAGAATCCAATGCAGTCCTTAAAGAGTCAGGAGAAAAACTTTTTGCGGGCGGCAAACAACTTTCTGGGGTTTTGGAGATTGAGGTCGTAAAATCAGTATCTCAAAGCTATCTCACCCAGTTGTGGGGTAATTCAGTTTTTGAAAAAGATAAGATTACCGCTTTTCAAACACTAACAGACAGTATTGGAAAACGTTTTACCATTGGGGTTTTGAGCGTTGCCATTCTGTCAACTCTGTTTTGGTTGTTCTATATGCCAAGTATGGCCCTAAATGTTTTTACTGCAGTGCTCATAATCGCCTGCCCCTGCGCAATTGCCCTTGCGGCACCATTCACCTTGGGTAATATGCTGCGCATATTTGGCAAGCACAAATTCTACTTAAAAAACACAAATGTTATAGAGCGGTTATCCAAAATTGATACTGCAATATTCGATAAAACAGGAACTATCACCACCACCACAAAAGATGCTATTCTATATGAAGGGATTGAATTGACCAAAGCGGAAACAGCATTGCTGAAAACCACATTACGATCATCAAACCACCCACTTAGTAGGTCATTATACGAAATATTGAAATCCAATGCTATTATGACTCTTGATGAATTTGAAGAACATACGGGCAAAGGAGTGGAAGGAAAGCTGAACAAACATTCCATTAAAGCAGGTTCTGCCAGTTACATTGGTGAATCCATGCCAAATGCCGCATCCGATACGGCAGTTTACATTAGTTCTGATGAGGATTTCAAAGGGCGGTTTGTATTTAAGAATAAATATAGGGATGGGGTGGAAGACCTTTTCGTCACTTTAGGTAAAACCATGAACATTGGAATATTATCGGGTGACAATGATGGAGAAAGAAAACAATTGCAAGATATATTGCCATCTAAAACCAATTTACTGTTTAATCAAAAGCCCAAGGATAAACTAGATTATGTAAAACATCTACAAAAAGATCATAATGTACTTATGGTAGGTGATGGACTCAACGATGCTGGTGCGTTGGCCCAAAGTAATGTAGGAGTTTCCATTTCTGAGGATATAAATGTTTTTTCACCGGCTTGTGATGCAATTTTGGATGCTTCAAATTTGACCAAGCTTCCTGTTTTTTTAAAGCTATCTAGAAAATCCATTCAAATAATAAAGCTCAGTTTCCTACTTTCATTGTGCTACAACGTTATTGGTTTGTATTTTGCGGTTACCGGTCAGTTAGAGCCTGTTATTGCTGCAATACTTATGCCCTTGAGTTCTATTAGCATAGTGATCTTTACAACGCTTATGACCAATATGATTGGAAAAAGATTAAAACCATAAAACCCTGATGATGTCGGCAAAGAAAATAGTAGGAAGTCTTAAAAATGTGATTGAGTCGAATTTAATGGCCATCAGTATTGGGGTAATTTATTTGTGGTTTGGAAGCTTGAAGTTTTTTCCAGCTTTAAGCCCTGCAGAAAATTTGGCAAAAAACACAATTCATGAACTAACATTTGGTTTTATTTCTGATTCTTTGTCGATAATTCTCCTGGCCATTTTAGAAGTGGGAATTGGCATTTTTTTGTTGTTCAATCTATGGAGAAGAACCATCATAATAGTGGCTCTTTGTCATATGACCCTAACATTTACGCCGCTATTGTTGTTTCCTTTAGAGTCATTTCAAGAACCTCCATTGGTGCCAACACTTTTAGGGCAATACATCGGTAAAAACTTTGTCATTGTGGCGGCCTTGATAACAATGGGAAAAAAAGCGCCTTTGGAAAAGAAAAGAATAAATAAAAAAAGCTGATATATGTCATTTTTTTCGCAAAAAGGGCAGTGTAGTTTTACGCTTAATTAAAATAGGTATGAGTGTTATATATGTGTTATTGGCCATAAGCATTTCTGTTGCGCTGGTCTTTTTTGCTGCCTTTGTCTTTTCAGTCAAAAGAGGGCAGTATGATGATTCGTATACACCATCTGTCCGCATGCTTTTTGAGGATGAATTGTTACCTGATTTAGATAAAGAAGAACCCGAAAATAAAGAAATCAAACTAACTAAAAGTACAAACCAATAAATATGGAAATACAACAATTTAGTTACGATAATAAAATCGTACAAAAGTTTTTATATGCCACCATGCTATGGGGCGTTGTTGGAATGCTAGTAGGACTTCTGCTGGCATTTATGTTTTTGTTTCCCAATATCACCGATGGTATTTCATGGCTGAGTTTTGGGCGGCTACGCCCATTACATACCAATGCTGTAATTTTTGCATTTGTAGGGAACGCCATCTTTGCAGGGGTCTATTACTCCACGCAACGATTGTTAAAAGCAAGAATGTTCAGTGATTTTCTGAGCAATTTTAATTTTTGGGGTTGGCAATTGATTATTGTGGCAGCTGCCATTACACTGCCTTTGGGGTACACCACCTCAAAAGAGTATGCAGAATTGGAATGGCCTATAGATATAGCTATCGCAATAGTTTGGGTCGTTTTTGGTTGGAACTTGATTGCAACCATCTTAAAAAGAAGACAGCGCCACCTCTACGTTGCAATATGGTTCTACCTAGCAACATTTGTTACCGTAGCGGTACTGCATATTTTTAATAGTTTAGAGTTGCCCGTAGCAGCGTTGAAAAGTTATTCTGTATACGCCGGTGTACAAGATGCACTAGTGCAATGGTGGTATGGACATAATGCTGTGGCCTTCTTTTTAACCACACCGTTTTTGGGATTGATGTATTACTTTGTTCCTAAAGCTGCTAATAGGCCTATATATTCATACCGTCTTTCCATTGTCCATTTTTGGTCATTGATATTCATCTATATCTGGGCAGGACCTCACCATTTGTTATATTCTTCCCTACCAGATTGGGCCCAGAACCTTGGAGTTGTTTTCTCCATTATGTTGATTGCTCCATCTTGGGGTGGTATGATCAATGGATTGTTGACTCTAAGAGGTGTTTGGGACAAAGTACGAACCGATGCCACTTTAAAATTTATGGTTGTTGCCATTACAGGTTATGGTATGGCCACATTTGAAGGTCCTATGCTATCCCTTAAAAATGTAAATGCCATTGCCCACTTTAGCGATTGGATTATTGCTCACGTACACGTTGGGGCACTAGCTTGGAACGGGTTCTTGACCTTTGGTATGATTTATTGGTTGGTGCCTAAAATGTTCAAAACAACCCTGTACTCAAAGGGATTGGCAAACTTGCATTTTTGGATTGGCACTTTGGGGATTATCCTATATGCATTGCCAATGTACGTGGCAGGATTTACTCAGGCCCTTATGTGGAAAGAGTTTAATCCAGATGGGTCATTGGTTTACGGAAACTTTTTGGAAACCGTAACTCAAATAATACCCATGTATTGGATGCGTGCCATAGGGGGTACCATGTTCCTTGTAGGTATGTTGATCATGGTGTACAATGTCATTGTTACCATTAGAAAAGGAAGCTCAGTGGAGGATGAATTGGCCGAAGCGCCTGCCTTGACAAGAGTCTCTAAAAGAAGGGTTGCTGGCGAAACCTTCCACAATTGGTTGGAACGCAGACCTGTTCAATTGACAATTTTGGCAACAATTGCCATTTTAATAGGAGGAATTATCCAAATCGTACCTACCATTTTGGTAAAATCCAACATTCCAACCATAACCAGTGTAAAACCATATACACCTTTAGAGCTCGAAGGACGGGATTTATACATCCGGGAAGGTTGTGTGGGCTGCCATTCCCAAATGATCAGGCCTTTTAGAAGTGAGGTAGAACGTTATGGGGAGTACGCCAAAGCAGGAGAGTTTGTCTATGACCACCCTTTCCTTTGGGGAAGTAAACGAACGGGGCCGGATTTATTACGGGTTGGTGGCAAGTATTCAGACAACTGGCACCTAAGTCATATGTATGACCCCCAGAGCACATCATCAGGTTCCATTATGCCTGCATACCAGTGGTTGGTTTTAAACGAACACGATAGAAGTGCGGTACAGAACAAAATGGAAGCTATGGTCAAATTGGGTGTTCCCTATACAGATGAGGATATAGCTAACGCTCCGCAGTCTATGGCAGATCAAGCTATACAAATAGAAAAGAACCTTTATACAGACCCAGAGTTTGAAAGAACTTATGAAGCCGATAAAAAATATGCGCAAGAAAATGGAGAAGATTTTGTAGAAATGCGTGATAGAGAAATTGTTGCATTGATTGCCTATTTGCAGCGGTTAGGTACAGACATTAAGGTGAAAGAAGCAGAATAAATACACTCTCAAAACAAATAAGCCATGTTGAAATTTGTAAAAAACCATATGGAAAGCATAGAAGGGATTGCAAGCTATCCCATGATATCCTTGTTAATATTCTTTGTGTTTTTTGTCCTGCTGTTTTGGTGGGTATTTACAGCTACCAAAGCACATATAAAAGAGATGGCAGAATTGCCTTTAGATAACGATCAACAAAACAAACTATAGCATTATGAGCACAAGAACACCTTGGTGGATACGTATTCCGCTGCTATTCTTCATAATCTTCGGATTAATGGAATACTTTATAGATTCTGGTGAAAAACCAGCAATCATCGAATACCCGATTACGCAATTTTTTATGCTAATGGTATTGATGATATTGATTGCTATAGAACTGATTCTAAGTTCTATTGAAAACGTAATGTTCCAAACGCTTTCACCAGAAGCAAAAGAGCGTTACCTTGAGTCCAAAGCCAAGAAAAGGGAATGGACATGGGCAAAGAAGATGTACAAACGGCTAACCAAAACAAGGGAAATTGAGAAAGAAGGCGAAATAATTCTCGACCATAACTATGATGGGATTAGGGAGCTGGACAACGTTTTGCCACCTTGGTGGGTGTATCTATTTTATGCCACTATCATTTTTGGGGTAGTATACCTTATACGTTTTCATGTTGCTGGCGACTATGACCAAAAACTGGAATACGAACAAGAAGTTGCTGCTGCTAAAATTGCCATAGAAGAGTATAAGAAGACGGCAAAGGATTTAGTAGATGTAAATACCGTGGAATTTTTGTCCGAAGCTGCGGATTTAAGTGCTGGTGAAAAGATATTTGCCACAAGTTGTGTAGCCTGTCATATGGCTGATGGAGGAGGGGGAATTGGTCCCAACCTAACAGATGAATATTGGATTTTGGGAGGGGGCATCAAAAATGTATTCAATACCATTTCTGAAGGAGGACGAGACGGTAAGGGTATGATAGCCTGGAAACAAAGTTTAAAACCATTGGAAATGGCCCAAGTAGCAAGTTACATATTAACATTGGGTGGTACAACTGCGGCAAATCCAAAGGCTCCGGAAGGGGAGATTTGGGTGGACCCAGATGCTCCAGAATCAGAAGAAATTATTGAAGAAGCTCCCATGGAGCAAGTTTCTGATTCCACAGATGTAGCGATGAACTAATATAGTTGTCGAACTGTCTTCTTAGGCTTGGGTCTTAAGAAAAGGTAAGATCAAATAAGCGTTAACAACGAATTGCAATGGAAGAGAATTTTAGGGATTCCATAGGAACGATAGCTGAAGATGGAAAAAGAGCTTGGATTTTTCCTAAAAAGCCAAGTGGACGGTTTTTTAAGTACCGTAAATACGTAAGCTATGGACTCTTACTCTTTTTAGTTGCTTCGCCTTTTATTAAGATAAACGGCAATCAGTTTTTAATGTTCAACGTACTGGAAAGAAGGTTCAATATCTTTGGGTTTCCTTTCTGGCCGCAAGATTTTCATCTTGTTGTAGTTTCAATGTTGGCAGGTGTAATTTTTGTTGCTCTTTTTACGGTTGCTTATGGACGAATTTTCTGCGGATGGATGTGTCCACAGACCATTTTCATGGAAATGGTCTTTCGAAGAATTGAGTATTGGATAGATGGAGATCGGGGAGCACAAATAAGACTGGACAGGTCACCTTGGAACGGTAAAAAAATTCGTAAGAGAGTCTTAAAATGGACCATCTTTTTTATCATTTCATTTTTGATAGCCAATGTTTTTCTGGCCTATCTCATAGGAAGTGATAAGTTGATCAGATATGTTTTTGATGGACCTTTGGCCCATATGGGTACAATGATTCCCTTATTGATTTTTACTGCGGTTTTCTATTTTGTGTTTGCATGGTTTCGTGAACAGGTCTGCATTATTGCTTGCCCTTACGGAAGATTACAGGGTGTGCTTTTGGATAACAAATCCATAGTTGTGGCATATGACCATAAACGTGGAGAAGGAGACAACGGGCGTAAAAAATTCCGAAAGAACGAGGATAGAGACGCTTTGGGTCATGGAGATTGCATAGATTGTTTTCAATGTGTAAATGTTTGCCCTACAGGAATTGATATTCGTAATGGTACCCAATTGGAATGCGTCAATTGTACAGCTTGTATTGACGAATGCGATCATATTATGGATAGTATTAAAAAACCAAGGGGATTGATTCGTTATGCAAGTGAGGACGAAATAAACAAAAAGGCCAAGTTCAAATTCACGGCTAGAATGAAAGGGTATACAGCCGTGTTGGTCGTTTTGACAGGCATTTTAATTGGGATGCTTTTTCTTAGAAATGAACTGGAGGCAAATATTTTGAGGTTGCCTGGGCAGTTGTATGAAAGAAAGGCCAATAATATGATCAGTAATGTATATACCTATAAATTGGTAAACAAAACTTCTAAGGATGTAGACAACGTTAGCTTTAAGTTGTTATCCCATAAAGGAGAGATTAAAATGGTATCTCAGGACAGTTTCAAAGTGCCTGCCGAGGAAATTGCCGAAGGAACATTGTTTATAGAAATTAATAGCTCCGCATTGACCGGAGATAAGGATAAGTTGAAAATTGGGGTTTATAATGGTGAAAAACTTATTGAGACCACAACAACCCAATTTTTGGCACCAAGAAGTTATCATTAAAATATAGTGCTATGAAAATAAATTGGGGAACGGGAATAGTATTGGCTTTTGTGGCATTCATTAGTTTCATATTATATTTTGTGGTGAGAATGAGCACAGATAACAGCGCTAATCATGATTTGGTCACAGAAGAGTATTACAAACAGGAACTGGCCTATCAAAACGAAATTGATGCATCCAAATCAGCATTGGAGATGCAAGCAAAACTAAAATTTGTAAAATCTAAAGAGGGAATGACCATCTTTTTTCCAGAAAAGTTTGCCCCTGAACATATAACAGGCACAGTGTCCCTTTATAGACCGTCTAACAAGCATTTGGATATTGACTTTCCTATAAGTTTGTCCAAAACACATTTGCTCATACCTGACAATAGCTTGGTGGACGGTCGTTGGGACATTACTGTAAAATGGCAATATCAAGGTAAAACTTTTTTACATAAAGAGAAATTAGTCTATTAGAATATGCTACTATCTGCAATGGTATTGGGGTTTTTGGGAAGCTTGCACTGTTTGGGCATGTGCGGACCCATTGCTTTTTTACTTCCGTTGGATAGAGATAACAAAGTAAAAAAAGCAACACAACTGTTTATTTACCATACTGGTAGACTCCTTGCTTATGGAATTATTGGAGTGCTTTTTGGCTTTTTGGGTAAAGGGCTGTCCATTTTTGGTATGCAGCAAAAACTGTCTATTGGAGTTGGAATAGTCATGATTCTTTTGGTGATAGTTCCAGCCAGGTATTTTAACCAATACAGACTTTCAAAACCAATATATGCCGTTTTGGGAAGAGTGAAATCAAAACTTGGATCAGAACTAAAGAAGAAGACCCCAGATGCGTTTTTGACCATTGGTTTTTTGAATGGATTTCTACCTTGTGGTTTGGTTTATATGGCGTTGCTGGGTGCCCTGGCTTTTGGAAACTCTCTGCAAGGAGGTCTTTATATGGTCCTATTCGGAGCAGGAACTATTCCATTAATGAGCTTGGTCGTCTATTCCAAGGGATTGTTTGGCAATCCCATTAAATCAAAAATTAAAAAATTGGTCCCCGTATTTGTGATGCTTGTTGGAGTCCTATTTATTATTAGGGGCCTAGGGTTGGGAATTCCATATGTTTCACCAAAACCTGCTCCACCTAATTCAGCATCAGCAACTATAGAATGTCATCAACCTTAAAATAATTATAAGTGAAAATAACATCGGCAGAAGAAGTAGTAAATGTGGTCAAGTCAGGCGATCGCGTCTTTTTACAAGGTGCGGCCATGACCCCCAATGAACTTATTAATGCACTTTGTGAGCGTTATAGGGAGTTAAAAAATGTTGAGATTATTTCCATCCATACAGAAGGGGATGCCAAATATACCCAAGAACCATACATAGATGCTTTTACCTTGAATTCTTGCTTTGTAGGAGGTAATGTAAGGAAAAGTGTTAATACTCCTGATGCTGGGTACATTCCCATATTTCTAAGTGAAATCCCATGGTTGTTCAAAAGAAATATTTTACCATTGGATGTTGCTATAGTTCAGGTTTCAAGTCCAGATAAGCATGGATATTGTTCTCTAGGAGTTTCAGTGGATGTTGCCCTACCTGCTATTAGAACAGCTAAAAAGATTATCGCTCAGATAAACCCATTCGTTCCAAGAACACACGGAACAGGAATTATACATATTGATCAAATTGAATTTGCGACTGAGGTAAATAGACCTATTCATGAACATGAAGCCGGTGTCATTTCGGACCTAGAGCATAAAATAGGGGTAAATGTGGCCTCTTTAATTGAAGATGGAGCAACATTACAAATGGGGATTGGTAACATTCCCAATGCAGTACTGGACAATCTGAACAATCACAAGCGGTTAGGAATTCATACGGAAATGTTTTCTGATGGGGTTCTGCCACTTATTGAAAGTGGTGTAATTACTGGAGAAGAAAAAATAGTGAAGAACGGTAAAATTGTAAGTTGTTTTGCCGTTGGGTCCAGAAAGCTGTATGATTTTATTGATGATAACCCAATATGTGACTTTAGGGATTCAGGATATACCAATGATACCGCAAGAATAAGGAGAAACCCAAAAGTTACAGCCATAAACAGTGCCATTGAGATTGACTTAACAGGGCAAGTATGTGCCGATACCATTGGCAGTTATCAATTTTCTGGCGTAGGTGGTCAAATGGATTTTATTAGAGGCGCTTCACTTTCAGATGGAGGAAAACCCATTTTTGCAATGTCATCGGTTACTAAAAAAGGCACCTCCAAAATTGTTCCTTTTCTAAAAGAAGGAGCAGGTGTTACAACCACTCGAGCCCATATTCACCATGTAGCTACAGAACATGGAGTGGTAAACCTCTACGGAAAAAATTTACAGCAACGTGCACGTGCATTAATATCAATAGCCCATCCGGACCATAAAGAAGTTTTGGAGAAGGCTGCTTATGAAAGATTTAATGGGAGGGGATAAATAACAATCCAATGCCAAGACCCAAGACAAAAGAAGAGTTGAAAGAACTAAAAGTCTTGCCAACTACAAGAAATTGAATGATTTTATTGATTCTTTTTCTACCACAGAGCAAAATAAAGATTTCCCTAAAGGAACAATGAATAGAAACATAAGGGACGTTCTAGGGCATCTACATCATTGGCATTTAATGTTTTTGAATTGGTATGAGGTAGGAATGAAAGGTGAGAACCCTCATATTCCGGCTAAAGGCTATAACTGGCGTACTTTGCCTGATTTAAACAAGAAAATCTATGAACGCTATAAGGACATGGGCTTGGATGAGATCAGAGAAAAATTCAAGACCTCACATACTGAAGTAATGAACTTGGTAGCCGGCCATTCCAATAAAGAGTTGTTTGAGCGAAAATATTATGGTTGGACAGGGAACAATGCCATGGGAGCTTATATCATTGGTGTTTTATCAAGCCATTATGATTGGGCCCATAAACTTATCAAAAAAGGCAAAAAGTAAAGTTCCAGATAAAAAGGGAAGCTATTTATAGCTTCCCTTTCTTTTTAAATTGCAATAAAAACCAATCAAAAAAATGCAATTAGTTATATTTTAAATGTTATCACTGGGGTATCTGAGTGGTTGGCAATATCCTCACCAATGCTCCCCATGAAGAAGTGCGATAATCCCTTTCTGCCATGAGTTGGTATCCCAATAAGGTCGGCAGCAACGGTTTCGCTATAGTTTAAGACTCCTTTTTCCACGGTGTAGTCATTGTATATTTTAACTTCTAACCCTAGTTTGGCAATATTTAAAAGTTTGGAAATTCTAGTATAAGTATCCTCTGTACTTAAGAATTCATCACCTGGTGTATTAATGTAAACAGGATAAAGCTTGGACTTAAAGAGGTTTGCAATTTCTAATGCTTTTTTTAATGCAGGAATGTTTTCTTCTTTAAAGTCACAAGCGAATACAAATCGTTCCAATTGGAATTTTTTAGTATCCCCTTTGATTACAAGTACAGGAATTTCTGAACTTCTCACCACACGTTCTGTATTGGATCCTATAAAAATTTCCTGTAACCCATCGGTACCATGAGACCCCATCACTATTAAATCGGCGTTATGTTTTTTAGCTATCTCATCTACCTCACTAAAAACTTTATAGTGTTTTATAATAGGAGTCATTTTTATTCCTTTGAGATAAGGTTTATCCAAAAAATCGGTAAATCGCTGTTCCCCCATTCGTATTAGATGGACCACCTGTTCTTGTGCAACATAACCAGATTCGCTCATTATGCTTGGAGAAAGTTCCAACATATGCAGGATGAATAACTCGGCATCATGCTGCTTTGCGATATCTGCCGCTACTTTTAGGGCTTTTTCTGATTGTTCTGAAAAATCAATAGGTACAATGATGCTTTTCATGTGTTTAGATTTTAGGATTAAACTGTCATAGAGAACAAACGTGTCTCTGGTTTTTTTCGATATAATTTTAGGTCAAAGGCCATGCTTATGTTTCTAATAAAAGGCCTTCCTTTTTTGGTAACTTTAATTTGATTTGCTCCAATTTGGACCAATCCATCAGATTCTAGTTCGGATAGATTCTCGATAATTTTTTGAAAATCGTTTATTCTTGTTTCTCCTAGCTCCCAGCTTGTTTCAAACTGGCACATAAGGTTAAGGATATGTTTTCTTATGATTTGATCTTCTTTGGTTAAAATATGACCTTTAAAAATAGGAATAACGCTATGAGATACCAAATGCTCATACTCCTCTACACTTTTTACATTTTGTGCAAACCCGTACCAACTGTCACCAATGCTAGATGCTCCTAGACCTATCATCAATTTGGTTTTGGAAGAGGTGTATCCCATAAAGTTTCGGTGCAAAGTTCCATTTACCATTGCAGAAAACAAGCTATCGGTACTTAGGGCAAAATGATCCATTCCAACATCTTTATATCCAAAATCCGATAACATTCTCTTCCCAAGTTCGTATTGGTTTTTTTTCTCATTCGAAGTGGGTAGATCGGCTTCTTTATACCCACGTTGACCATTGCCTTTTAACCATGGAACGTGAGCATAACTATAAAACGCTATCCGGTCTGGCTTAAGGGTATTGGTCTTTAAAATGGTTTCCTTTACGTCATCAATGGTTTGAAAAGGAAGCCCATAAATAATATCGTGTCCAACGGAAGTATACCCCATTTCCCTGGCCCATTCAGTTACTTTTTTTACATTTTCAAAGGGTTGTATTCTATTTATGGCTTTCTGAACAGTTTCATTATAATCCTGCACTCCAAGACAGACCCTTCTAAAACCTACATCAAAAAGAGCCTGCAAATGTTCTTTTGTGGTGTTGTTTGGATGCCCTTCAAAACTAAACTCAGGATTTTTGGCTTTCTTGCCAAGCCTAAGAATTCCTTTTACCAACATTTTCAAGTGTTCTGGAGAGAAAAAAGTTGGCGTGCCCCCACCAAGGTGAATTTCCTTTATAATTGGTTTAGAACCCAAAAGGGTACAATAGAGTTGCCATTCTTTAAGGACCGTTTTTATATAAGGTAGTTCAAGTTCGTGTCTTTTTGTGATACGCTTATGGCAGCCGCAAAAAGTACACATACTTTCACAGAAAGGAAGATGTATATAGATACTTATTCCTTCTTCTGGATTTTCTTTAAAGGCCTTTAAAATACTTGCCTTCCAAAGTTTACCAGAGAAACTCTCCAAATCCCAGTAAGGAACAGTGGGGTAACTGGTATACCGAGGTCCGGGCACATTATATTTTTGAACGAGTTCACACATAATTTAATAGTGATATAAACCAAAATTACCCTTGGAGATCAATAAAAAACATGATAATTATCAGTATGGGGGTAAATCTTACATATGACAAGTATCATATTTTAAGTTTTTTGCACTTCGTAGCTTTATTTCATTGTAAGAAATACCAAGTTCCTAAACATGGGAGAACATATTGCCAAAAGTAAGTTTGATCAGGGAGAGCGCAAAGCATTTGTACAGCACCTGCTTGATGATATTGAAGCTCTGGAGCTTCTTCTGGAGCAAAATCTAATTGAGGATGGAATCGTTAGGATAGGTGCTGAGCAGGAAATGTGCCTAACGAACAAAGACTTTAGACCTACTGGGAAATCTCTAGATTTATTAAAGCGTATTGACGATTCTCATTTTACCACAGAATTGGCAAACTATAACGTTGAAATAAACTTAGACCCATTCGAATTAAAGAATGATTGTTTTGCTGCAGTAGAGAAACAACTACGAACATTGTTCAACAAAGCAAAAACCAAGGCAAATGAACTGGGAGCGAATATTCTGTTAACAGGAATTTTGCCTACTATTAGCAAAAATGAATTGGGGATAGATTTTATGACCCCTATTCCACGTTACTATAAATTAAATGAAGTTTTAAAATCTTTTAGAGGAGATCATTTTGCCCTTAAAATAAGAGGTGTGGATGAATTGACACTTCGTCATGATTCTGTACTTTTTGAAGCTTGCAATACCAGTTTTCAACTTCATTTACAGATTTCTCCAGGAGATTTTATAAAGAGCTATAATTGGTCTCAGGCCATTGCTGGCCCTGTGTTGGGAATTTGTTGTAATTCCCCCCTATTAATGGGAAGGGAACTATGGAAAGAGACCCGTATAGCACTGTTTCAACAAAGTTTGGATACTAGAAAATGGAGTTATGCACTAAAGGAACAAGTTGCCAGAGTAGGCTTTGGAAGCCATTGGCAGAAGGATTCTGTAACCGAAATTTTTAAGGAAGATATTTCCTCTCACCGTATTGTATTGACCAAACCAATAGAAAAAAGCTCATTACAGGTTATTAAAAATGGTGCCATTCCAAAACTTGAAGCATTGAATCTTTTCAATGGGACAGTATATCGCTGGAACCGCCCTTGTTATGGTGTGGGCAATCGAAAACCTCACTTGCGGATTGAAAACCGATACATTCCATCAGGTCCCACAATGATAGATGAAATAGCCAATTTCGCATTTTGGGTGGGTCTTATGGCAGGTAGGCCCAAAAAATTTGATGATATCCCGAGCATAATGGATTTTAAAGAGGCAAAACTGAATTTTATTAAGTCAGCTAGAACCGGCAGGCAAACGGTACTTTCATGGTTGGGAGAGTCAATAACCTTAAAAAAACTCATTATCAATGAATTGCTCCCCATAGCATACAAAGGTTTAAAAAAATACAATATAGACAGCCGGGATATTAATAGATTATTGGGAATTATAGAGGCAAGAACAAGAAACGGCACTGGAGCAGAATGGCAAGTGGAAAATTTTAGAGGCCTAAGAAAGCAAATGAAGTTGGACAGTGTTTTGGTGGAATTGACCAAAGCTATGCATGCTAATCAAGAATCCAATAAACCGGTACATACTTGGCCATCAATAAAGGAAGCCATAAAGTCAAAGGAGTCATTCAAATGGGTGGGCCAAATTATGTCCACAAAACTCATGAAACTATATGAGGATGATTATATCAATTTGGCTATCTCCATAATGAGATGGAACAACATTCATCATATACCAGTAGAAAATGAAAAAGGAGAATTGGCAGGCCTTTTAACCTGGAGTCACATTGAAGGCTTGGATGAGAACCATAAAAAAAGAGACTCTAGGGTTTCTGAACTTATGATCAAAAAAGTGGTGACTGTGCAGCCAAGAACTAAAATAGAAACGGCAAAAAAGTTAATGAACGATTATCAAATTGGTTGTTTGCCTGTCTGTGTAGGTTCCAATTTGGTGGGCATCATTAGCAAAGTAGATTTATAGCATGTCAAAAGTGTACAGCAATGCCCTTAACGAAACGTTGGAAATAGGACGTATTATAGGCCATTTGAAGGGGGAAAAAGATGGCCCTACAGTGGTTTTTTTCGCAGGGATACATGGCAATGAACCTGCTGGGATTTTTGCGCTTAAACATGTTATGCGCGAATTAAAACTTCAACAAAGGCCTATTCTGGGCCAAGTGTATGCCATAGCTGGAAATTTGAGGGCGCTTGAAAAACAAACCAGATTTATTGAAGAAGACTTGAATAGAATTTGGTTACCAAAGAAAATGAACCATATTCAACAAAAACGCACACGGTTGAACGATGATGAAAATGAGTTATTGGAATTACATGATCTATTAAACAAGATAATAGGTGAAAGTACAGCTCCCTTTTATTTTATAGACCTGCATACTACTTCAGGTGAGACCTCACCGTTTGTTGTCTTGAACGACAGTCTGCTCAACAGAAAGTTTGCCTCTAACTACCCGCTCCCTATTATTTTAGGAATTGAAGAGTATTTGGAAGGAGCTTTATTAAGTTTTATCAATGAATTGGGCTATGTTTCATTGGGGTATGAGAGTGGTCAGCATGATGAGATAAGCGCCATCAATAATTGTATTGAATTCATCAATTTGACTTTAGCCCTTACTACTTCTGTTGGTTTCTCTAAAAGTGAGTTGACACTCCTCAATAAAGGAGTTTTAAAATCAGGTAAAGTGTCCAATAAATTTTACGAAATCTATTATCAATATACGATTAAGAAAGGCAATAATTTTAAGATGTTACCGGGATTCGTCAATTTTCAGAAAATACCAAAGGGAAAAGAGGTTGCTTTGGACAATGACGATATTTTAAAGGCCAAAGGGAACAGACAAATTTTTATGCCCCTATATCAGAATCAAGGAAGTGAAGGTTTTTATTATATAAGATCTATCCCCAAAATACTTTTATGGGTTTCAAAAGGCCTTAGAAGGTTAAAGGCGGACCATTTATTGGTAAAATTTCCTGGTATAGAATGGGAATCTCTAAAAAAAGATGCAATGTTGGTAGACCAAAGGGTAGCGAGGTTTCTGGCAAAATCCATTTTTCATTTGCTTGGGTACAGAGCAAGGCAACTGGACAAAACACATTTACTGGTTAAAAGCAGGGAAATTGCTTCCAAAAATGACGAATACTTGCATACGGATTGGTTTTAATCAAAAAAAAGAGAGGTCAACATTGCTTTTTGTTGACCTCCTTTTTTAGTTCTTTCAGCCTTTTAGTGCACTACAAAGTTTATTGGGATAGCATATTTTACTTTAACAGGCTTCCCTCTTTGTATTCCCGGTTTTACCGTGGGTAAAGCTGCTATTATTCTAACCGCTTCCTTTTCCAACAGTCTGTCGGGACCTCTTTTTTCAATATTTTTTACTCTTCCTTGGGAGTCTATAACAAACTGAACGTATACTTTGCCCGTTATTCGCATTTCAAGGGCTGCTGGTGGATATCTAAAATTCTCTTTAATGTGTTCCTGTACTTTTTTACTAAAACAAGCCTTGCGTTCTTCTTCAGTATTTAGGTTCTCGCATCCAGGGAACACCGGAACATTTTCAATGACCGCAAAGGGAACAACTTCTTCTTCTTCAACCTCTCCCACTTCTATATCATCAACCCTTACAACGGCATCTTCAATATAAACTTCTTGACTACTTTCAGTACTTTCAATAACCGTTTCTTCCACATCTTCCACATCTTCCACAATTTCAATAATATCTGGTGCAGATGGAGGTGGAGGTGGAGGCGTGGTTCTTACAATTTCCGTAATGGGAACATCCTCTTTAAGATCGTCGGTTACCTGAGCAATTTCCATAAATTCGGATTCTTTTTCGTAGGTCTTTACCTCGAAGGATTGCCATGTAACGAACAATATGGAAGTAAGGCCTATCATGAAATAGAGGCTACTGTTGCGCCCTATATCTACGTTTGGATTTTTTTTTGGTTTCATGACTTTTCTTATTTAACTGATATAAAGTTAGATAGGTCGATAATCAAAAAATATGATAATAGTCAGTTTGGAAAGTTAAAAATGAATAACGTTTTAGTTTGCAAGTTCAGCAACTTCGTTTTTTGTAAAATCGGTTTTGAAGGTCAGGGACATTCTGATGGCGTCATGGTCTGAATTGCTAAAATGGTTTTTTACATAGCCAATGTCTATTTTAATGGAAGGGGACAGTGTTTGTCCTAAGCCAATATAAAACCGGTTCTGATTGAATAAAGGACTCTCTAAGTTGAAAAAAAGTTCATTAAAAGATCTAATATGGATATTCTTATATATTGGTTTCATGTATTGGAACCGGTACCTTATCCTATTGTTTATGTGAAGCTCGTCAGCGTTTTTTTTCCATCTGGTTTCCAACCTCCATCTATGGGAAATAATATTTCCTTTAGATTTTGATGTTAAGGTATATTGTTCATAAACCCAAAACTGGGTTGCATTTTTAAAATCTTCTGATCCTGAGTAGTTTTTTGAGCTTAAAAAAGCAATACCGGTCGTAAAAGTGGATGCGTCATTAAATTGATAGGTCACACCTGTCCTAATGAAGGCGAACTCATATTTTTCAAATATATCATGATGTCTTAGAATACCTACAATGGGAATGCTCCAGTTCTTGTGTATTTTGTTATTGCCGTCAACAACAAGCCAAGAACCTGACCTATTTTCACTATTGTCTTGTCCATGTACGATAGTATTTATGAGAGAGAAGAATGCTGCAAAAAAAACAATATGATAAAATTGCTTATTGTTCCCCATGGCAGGTACTTTGAATATTGATATGCAAAGTTCTGTTTTTACTAGTGCAAAAAAGTATGATACTTGTCAGGTATAGGGCTTAACCTGAAATATTTATTTTAAAAAGGAAAATAATTTGGAGTAGGCTATGATTTTTCATTTTCCCATATAAGTGCGGCAGCCCCACAAATGGCAGCTGTTTTGCCGTCCATGCTAGATTCTAACAATTTTACCTTGCCTTTGTACACTTCCAGAAGATATTCATTAAAATAGCTCTCTAATGGCTCCATAATCCACTTTCCGCTATTGGTAAGGCCGCCCATTAAGATGAAGGCTTCGGGTTGGGTAAAGGCCGTAAAGTTAGCTAGAGCTTGCGCCATCATTTTTGCGGTGTAATCAAACGCCCTTTGGGCAATTATATCTCCTTCTTCCGCAGCCTTTGTAATATCTTCTCCATGTAAATCATTATACGAAATCCCTCTAAACTTACTAACTACCAAATACTTGCTTAACATATACATAATGGTGCGTTTTAAGCCCGTTGCAGATACGTAAGCTTCCAATCCACCGCGGACTCCCAAACCTGTCAATCTACCATCTCCAATGGTCATATCTACATGGCCCAATTCACCCGCAAAACCATCGTAGCCGTCTATTAATTGTCCATTTGCTACAATGCCTGCACCAAAACCGGTGCCCAGAGTTATCACTATAAAATCTGTCATTTTTTTTCCTCCTCCAAAAAGCATTTCACCTAATGCCGCCGCACTGGCATCATTCATGATCCGCATAGGTATGTTCATTCTTTCTTTTAACTTTTCAAGAATGGGTACACTGCCTTTCCAAACTAAATTGCTTGCATTTTCTATTGTCCCTTTTTTACTTGATGCATTTGGCGCACCAATACCGCAACCCAAGATGGTTACCTTTTTATCAAGATTTTCAACTAGTTCGTCTGAAACACTTTTTATTTTATCCAGGTAGTCATCTAAATCTGGAAATTCTCTGGTTCTAAAAAATGTTTTAATATGACATTTCCCTTTTTCATCTACCAATCCAATTTTTGTTTTAGTACCGCCAATGTCTATTCCTATAACAACATTCATGTTCCAGAGGTTTTATTACTGTACTTAAAGATAGCCAATATCAAAGCAATTTTCCATTCGATTTGAGCGAAAAGCCTATGGTAAGGTGTTTTTATTGGGCCAAAAGTCTAAAACCTGATTTCTGTCATATTTTAGGTCATAGGCCAGATTTACTTTTGAACTGAAGATTTTAATCATTTAAATTTTTAGGTATGAGTAACATTGATAAAGTTTTAGTTCCGTTTGACTTTTCTGAGGCATCTATAAATGCCCTGGAGTACACGGTTAATTTTGTTGGTCCAAATAGGGTTATAGGCATCCTTGCACTCTATGTGTCGTCCATGCCAACATCAGAATCTGAAAAAAATACGTTAAAGACTGATTTTTCAAAAATTGTAAAGTCTTTTAAGAAAAAGTCAAAAAATCCACCTGAATTTATTACAGCTACAGGAGATGTCATCGAAACAATTCTTGCAGAACAGCAAGAACATGACACTGATTTAATTCTCATGGGAACCATGGGGGATAAAAGCACCGATGAAGCTATAACCAATACCTCAAGACTTGTTTTAGAAGCTAATTGCCCTGTGATATCCGTACCCTTTGGATGCGCAATTAAAGAGCCTAAGGACATTGCCTTGGTAATGGGAAATGAGAGGATCGATGACAAAGAAGTACTTAAGACACTTTTGGATGTTGCTCGTACTTTTAACTCTAGAGTTCATGTGCTGACCATTTACAAAGAATCTGTCTATGCTGAGAAATCTGTTGTTGAGAGTACTGAGAACTTGTTGGAGTATTATTTGGAACATTTCTATGTAGAGCACGCTTTTAGTAAAAATCAAGATGTGGAAGAAGGAATATTGGACTACATCAACAAGAAAAATATAGACCTGTTGGCAATCTTGCCAAGAAACCATACAAAATTGAGTTCACCCTCAGAAGGGCGTTTGACAAAGCTGTTGACCTTGCATTCAGAGATTCCGGTTTTAACACTGGATTGATGACAATTACAATGATATAGCTATGGTCACACTACTAGTAATACTTGGTATTACAATAGCCTTGTTCATCTGGGGAAAATTTCAACCTGATGTTGTTGCACTAATGTCCATGTTAACGTTGTATTTGACGGGGATATTGGACGTTACGGAAACGCTCAGTGGCTTTAGCAATACTACAGTAATCATGATTGCGGCTTTGTTTATAATTGGCGAAGGACTCTCAAGAACAGGATGGACTGCTCTTGCAGGTCAACGCTTTGTAAATTGGGCAGGTAAAAGCATTCCCAAATTATTGGTCATTGTAACTTTAGGAGCCAGTGTGCTGTCAGGCTTTGTAAGCAATACAGGAACGGTGGCCGCTTTACTTCCTGTAACTGTTTCTGCTGCTTGGAGTGCAGGGACGTTACCATCAAAACTATTGATGCCCGTTGCTTTTGGGTCCAATACAGGAGGATTGTTGACTTTAACGGGCACACCTCCCAACATTATCGCCAGTAATACTTTGATTGAAAATAACCTTGAAGGGTTCTCATTTTTTGAATTTGGATTGATAGGGCTTCCTCTTTTGATAATTGCAATCGTCTATTTCAGATATATAGGATATCGTCTGTTGCCCAAACGCCAAACCAATGAAAAACCTGCGGACATTGATGCCGAAATGCACAAATGGATTTCAAGTTATAGCATTGGCGATAATCTTTATCGGTTACGTATTCGTTCTATGTCGCCATTGATTAATACCAAAATTGGGGACTGGAACTTTGAATCAAATCATCAAATAGCTGTAATGCGCTTAAAACGTAGGCACCCAAGCCCTTTACAACAAAAAGTGCCACAATTTGTGGAACTTCCAGAGCCCAGTACAGATATGAGGTATCATGATATCATTACAGTAAAGGGTACCCCTGAAGATGTGGACAAACTGGTGCTAAAATTTAGCTTGGGTGTCATTCCCACAACAGCTGAAAAGGATACATTAAAAAATGAGTTGATCAACCAAGAAGTTGGCATGGCAGAAATGCTTATTACTCCAAATTCGATTTTTGTTGGAAAAACGATCAATTTGGGCAATTACCTAAAACGCGCTGGGGTTCAATTGTTAGGAGCTTCAAGAAATAATCGCCCCTTAACAGGAAAAATTAAAATAGGTGCTGGAGATGCTTTCATAATAAGAGGGCCATGGGAAAATATTGAAAATCTAAAATCACTTTATGAAAACGTTGTAATTTCTGGTAGTCCAGAAGCATTGTCAAAAAACGTTGCAACATTGAGCACACGAAGTTATATCGCCATGATAACGCTCATTTTGATGATAGTGCTCTTAGTGTTCAAAGTTTTACCTGGTGCTATAGCAGCGTTGATTTGTGCTGGTATTATGTTGTTGACCCGTTGTGTACCCATTTCAAAAGCATATAAAGGAATAAGTTGGACAAGTGTGGTAATGATTGCCGCTATGATACCTATGGGAACAGCTTTACAGAAAACTGGAGTCGCCGAAATGGCAGCCAATGCTTTGGTAGAAATGCTGGGAAGCATACACCCAACAGTTCTTCTAGGGGGCATCTTTTTATTAACAACAGCTTTCAGTCAAACAATAAACAATTCAGCTACTGCAGTACTAATGGCACCAATTGCTTTATTGGCTGCAACTTCTTTGGGAGTGTCACCAAAGCCTTATTTAATAACGGTTGCAGTTAGCGCTTCAACCGCATTTTTAACCCCTGTGGGAACAACAACCAACGCAATGGTGATGTCTTCCGGCGGGTACAAATTTATAGATTATGTAAAAGTGGGAGGGCCGCTCCTCTTGCTGTTTTTTATTGCAACACTAGTATTGGTTCCATTGATTTGGAGCTTTTAACCTTAAAACAATAAACATGGATGGAATTATGGAAAAAACAAAAGATTTAAGCAAGTACGGAATACAGAATACTACTGCGCATTGGAATTTAGATGCAGAGACCTTACAACGTATTACGGTTGAAAATGGTATGGGTATCGAATCCGAGAATGGAACACTGGCTATAAATACAGGAAAGTTTACGGGCCGCTCACCTAAAGACCGTTTTTTGGTAAAAGATGAGTATACAAAAGATAGGGTGTGGTGGGGTAGAATTAACAAACCAATCTCACCTGAGAACTTTGATAAATTGCACGATGAGATTGCCAAGTATCTATCAAACAAAGAAATATATGTTAGGGATGCTGCAGTCTGCGCTCACCCTGATTATACCATGAATGTTCGTACAATTACGGAGTATCCTTGGTCCAACTACTTTATCAAAAATATGTTTCTGAGACTTTCAGAGGAGGAATTACAAGACTTTGATGAAGAATGGTTGGTACTATGTGCGCCTGGGTATGAAGCACCTAACCCAAAGGATTTTGGAATCATTGCAGGTAATTTTTCCATTCTTAATTTTACTCGCAAGATTGCTTTGGTTGGAGGATCGGAGTATCCAGGAGAAATGAAGAAAGGTATCTTTTCTGCATTGAATTTAATACTTCCGATAGATAAGAATGTGTTACCCATGCACTGTTCTGCCAATGTAGGCGAGAAAGGCGACACCGCTATCTTCTTTGGTTTATCCGGTACAGGAAAAACAACCTTGTCCGCAGACCCCAATAGAAAATTAATTGGAGATGATGAGCATGGTTGGACAGCAGAAAATATCATCTTTAATTTTGAAGGAGGATGTTATGCCAAAGTCATAGACCTAACAGAAGAGAAAGAACCGGACATTTATCGAGCTATTAGACCTGGAGCGTTATTGGAAAATGTTGTTTTCAAAGAAGGAACCAAAGAGGTGGACTACTTTGATAGCTCCATTACCCAAAATACAAGGGTGAGCTATCCTATTGATCATATTGACAATATCCAGATACCTTCTTATGCAGAAAACCCCAAAAACATCTTTTTCTTAACCTGTGACGCCTTTGGTGTATTGCCTCCGGTTTCTAAGTTGACACCAGGGCAGGCAGCGTATCATTTCATTTCTGGATATACGGCAAAAGTAGCCGGTACAGAAGCAGGGATCAATGAACCGGTTCCTTCATTCTCTGCATGTTTTGGAGAACCATTTATGCCTTTGCACCCTGCTGTTTATGCAGAAATGTTGAGCAAGAAAATGACCGAGGCCGGTGTTAATGTTTGGCTGGTAAATACCGGATGGAGTGGCGGCCCCTATGGCGTAGGTTCAAGAATTAAATTGAAGTACACCAGAGCAATGATTTCGGCCATTTTGGAAGGTGAATTGGACAAAGTAGACTTTGATGCCCATCCCATTTTTGGATTACATATGCCCAAATATTGTCCAGGAGTGCCAACTGAGATTTTGGACCCTATGAACACTTGGTTGCAAAAAGGCGCTTATGTAAGCAAAGCAATTCAATTGGCTCACTCATTCCACATTAATTTTGATAAATTTGCTAGTGAAGCATCAGAAGAGATTCTAAATGGCGGGCCATTGATTGATTCGCACCACAGCTTGAACGAACATTTTTAATTTTTAAAGTAACGTGAGTGACAAGATCGAATTCCAAATAGAAAACTTAGGAGTTCCTAAATTTAAATCTCCCCTTCAGTTAAGTACTGTTAGGGGAGATAATATATTCACTTTTATAAGTGAAACGGATAAATTGGTTTTCGATACTTCCCTGGAAGGCTATTCCCAATGTCTGGCCAATAACGAAGAACCTTCGTGTCTTGAAAAAGCAGGGCCAAGGCAAAACATCTTTTTTCAATCAGAAAAAGTAACGGCAGCCATTGTCACCTGTGGCGGGCTCTGCCCGGGCATCAATAATGTTATCCGCGGTATTGTAATGGCCCTCCACTATTTCTATGGGGTCAAAAGGGTTATAGGCGTTCCCTATGGTTATGAAGGGCTTAATCCAGAAGTGGGACATCCCTTTGTAGAGCTTACACCAGAAAAAGTAAAGGATATACATCAATTTGGAGGTACTATATTAGGTTCGTCTAGAGGAGGGCAGAGCGTAAGCACAATGGTAGACACTTTAGTTAGTAATAATGCGCAAATGCTTTTTGCCATTGGTGGAGATGGTACCTTAAAAGGGGCCAATGCCATTGGTGACGAAATTATGAAAAGAGGTTTGGACATTAGCGTTGTTGGGATTCCTAAAACCATAGATAACGATGTGGATATTATAGACAAATCCTTTGGTTTTGAAACGGCTTTTGACATTGCCAGCCCAATTTTAAAGGACGCGCATAATGAGGCCCATGGAGCTTATAATGGCATTTCTATTGTAAAGTTAATGGGCAGGGACAGTGGCTTTATTGCCGCATCCGCATCACTTGCAATGCCCGTAGTTAATTTTGTACTTGTACCAGAGCTGGACTTTAACCTTTACGGTAAGAATGGTTTTCTGGAAATTTTAAAGAAAAGATTAGAAGCCAAACATCATGCGGTTATAGTTGTTGCAGAAGGTGCTGGCCAACACCTTTTTGAAAAGGATGATGTTGTAACCGATGCTTCTGGCAATGTTCAACATGATGACATTGGTCTGTTTCTAAAACAAAAAATAAAGGAATACTTCTCTGATGTTTTTCCCGTGACCATCAAATACATTGACCCAAGTTATATTATTAGAAGTGCGGCAGCAAATTCAAGCGACAGTGTATTTTGCAGTAGCTTGGCATACCAGGCAGTACACGGTGCAATGAGTGGAAAAACTAAATTTGTTGTTGGCAAGGTAAATGACAGGTTTGTATACCTGCCAATTTCTGCAGTTGTTTCTAAAAGAAAGAAGATTGATCTGGAAAGCGGTTTTTGGTTTGCTGTTCTACAGAGTACGGGTCAACCGTTTTCAATAAAATAACATCGAATACAGTCACCTCTTTTTATAGGCCATCAAGAACTGAGTCCATCTTGGTGATGGCTTCTTTTACGTAAAACTGTACATTTTCAGATTCTTTACCACCTGTAATCCCATCAACGTCATCAGTTTGGGAAGAGCCACCGCTGGATGTGGCCATGATCACTATTTTGTCATTGAACTTTTTAGAAATATCCATGAACTTAACTATATCTGGTGGAGGATTCCATTTTTCCCAGGTATGAATCAGAAAGATTCCCTCATAATTCTCTTGATTTATTGTTGACAAATCAGAAATATCTACAAGACTTAGGTTGTAGTTGTTTTTGTAATGATCAATTATTCCATGACCAATTTTTTCAGGAAATTTTCCTTCAGTACAAGCAATAAGAAGCTTTGACTCCAACTCAGGATTGGTGACCTCTATTGCCTCCACTTTGGCCAAAGAAAACTCTTGATTGTACCAAACTGTAAAAAGTAAGGAGAGGCCGACTGCAAATAAGATTAAGATCAAAAATTCTTTAAAGCTTTTCATTTCTTTTTTGTTTAGAAATATGCAAAATTGCTAAGACTTAAAATTCCAAGTAAAATTATTGTGGTTTTGTTGTTTTATAAATGATAAAGGTCAGGTTCCGCGTTTTTACATATGAAAAGGAGGAAACCTTCGTGGTTTTTTTGGTTTGAAAGGAACAATAGGATTATGGATAATGATCAAATACTGACAAATGTCATTTTATTCTTTTGGTCAGGTATCTAGATTTGGTATATAAATACAAAGTAAATCTGTTATGGTAGTCAACATTCAATATCAAAAAATGGAAGTAAGTGAATCTTTGAACAAGATTCTGTTAAAAAAGCTTGACAAATTAGGAAGAAAACACAGTTGGGTCATTAATGCCAATGTGCTTTTTAAGATTGAGAATGATAAAACTGGACAGGACAAAGTTTGTGAGATAGAACTTAGTGCCCCTGGACCTCGACTTTTTGCAAAATCAAAAAAGGATAATTTTGAAAAAGCGATGGTTGAAACAGTTGATGAACTGAAGAGGCAACTAGAAAAAAGGCAAAGTGTTTTTGTTAGGCACTAGTCATTGTTAGTTAATTGAATAGCTGGATAATTTTAAATTTTTTTCCAATGAAAACAAAAATAGTATGTCTTGGTATGTTACTTTTATTAGGATGCTCCTCTACAAAACTTGTTAGCACTTGGAAAAACCCTGATATAGTTTTGTTTGAAGCATATAAGGTCCTAGTGGTAGGAATGACCCAAGATGATAATTTAAGAACAGAGTTTGAGACAAGACTTGCGGATAGGTTAAATGCGAAAGGGGTCGAGGCAATGCGAAGTATTGACCTTTTTGATGTTGAATTTACATCTTCAGAAAAATCGGAAGAAGAACTATCAGAAGTTGAAGGGCAACTATTGGACAAAGGTTTTGACGCTATTCTGTTCACAAAGGTGGTTGGTACGGAAAACAGAAGAACATTTAGAGAAAGAATGAGCAACCTTAATGAAATGTACACACGTTTCAGTACTGATTATTTAGATCACCAAGACATTTATTACAATCCAGAATACTATGAGACATTTAATATCTACACAGTAGAAACTTCGTTGTATTGCATTTGCATAGACAAAGAAAGAGAGCTTATATGGAGGAGCGACATAGATGTTCTAGAACCTATAAACATGGAAAAGACGGTTGAATCGTACATTAAGCTAATTGCAAGTAAAATGGGAGAACAAGATGTAATTTTTTAGCTACTGCTTTGATAGACTGAGTTCGCAAAGTAAATCAGTGAACTTAAGGGCACAAAACCCTGAAAGCAATATATAAATTAAAGAATCCCTAGGAAATCCAGTAAAATACAAATAGGAATTGCAACTAGAATAATAACAAGGACAAAAACCATTAGTCGCAAAAACCCGACTAACATTTTATTGCCAAAAGAAATTTCATCGGTCATAATAGTGTAATTTCTAACAATGTAAGAAATTATTCATTGATCAATTATAAATTGCACATCGTTATTCGATTAACGGGCAACTTTTAAGTATATCGTGCAGGGATTAACTGGATTTGGACTTATTGGAACTTAATTTTCTGCCAAGTTCCTCTAGCGTTATTCCCTTGGTTTCTGGCATCACGAATATTACCCATAATAGTTGAATTACCATCATTAAGGCAAAAAACAAGAAAATAGGCCATGGATTTTCTCGAAAAATTCCTTTGTCGGCGTCCAAGAAAATGGGAGTAACCAAAGTTATAACGGCTGCAAAAACCCAATGTGTGCCAGTACCCCATGATTGGCCAGAGGCTCTCACATTATTTGGGAATATTTCTGAAATAAAGACCCAAATCACTGCTCCCTGTCCAATGGCATGCGAGGCAATGAACACCAGAATAAAAGCTAACAGTAGAGTTGAACTGGCATCAGCGTAAAAACACCAACCTACCATAGCCAAACTTATAATGTAGCCTAATGAACCAATCTTCATCAATTGTTTTCGCCCCAAACGATCTATTAAACGAATACCTATGAGCGTGAAAACAAGATTTACGATTCCGATAGAAATAGAGCTGAATAAAGACTCCTTTGATGCCAGACCGGCGCGTTCCAATATTTCGGGAGCATAATAAAGAACGAAGTTTATACCTGAAAGCTGATTGAAAAATGCTATTAAAAAAGCTAGTAGCAATTGCTTCTTGTACTTTCCAGAAAAGAGTTTTTCTTTAGAAAAGCTTTTTCCTAGCGCTTCTTTAATCTCTTGCATTCTAAGTTTTGCCACTTCTGCATTTGTAATAAATTCCAAAGCTTTAAGTGCTTGTTTTTCATCTTGTTTTTTTGTCATAAGCCATCTAGGACTATTGGGAATATAGAAGACCATTGCTGTATATGCAAGAGCAGGAACAGCCTCAATGCCTAACATCCATCGCCAATCATTAGCTCCGTCAAAACCTTTTAATAAATAGTTGGATATAAACGCAATGAAAATCCCAAATACAATGTTGAATTGATACATAGCTCCAAGTTTTCCTCTATTTTCGGGAGTCGAGATTTCAGAAATATAAATAGGTGCTGCTACCGATGAAGCTCCGACCCCAACCCCTCCAATGAATCTGAAGAACGAAAAAAGATATGGGTCTTGGGCCACCGAGGAGCCAAGAGCGGACAGAAAATAAAGTATCCCAATCCATATCAAGGTCTTTTTCCTGCCTAATTTATCACAGGGTATTCCTCCAAACAATGAGCCTAAAACAGTTCCCCATAGCGCCATGCTCATAATAAAAACTCCATGAAAAAGAGGAGAGGTGTTCCAAAGCTCTTTTATAGGTAGGTTGGCTCCGGATATGACAACAGTGTCAAAACCAAATAAAAAACCCGCCAAAGCAGCGGTGAGCGAAATTTTAAAAATACGGTTGTTCATGGTAAGTTGATTTCTCTAAAACTAGCGAAAAATTAAAGAATAGTTTTTATATAGGCTATTACCTGTGCTGTTGCACCTATGTTTTTGTTGATGTATTTAGAATTGATCTTGCCGGTTCTTTCCCTGAAATCACCATCGTCAATCAAGCGTGCCATCAGTTCTTTAAACTCTTCTTTACTGGTAACAACGTATATTCCCTTTTTACTCACCAAATCTTCCGCCTCTTTAAATCCACTGTAATTTGGACCAATGACCACAGGAATTCCATTAACAGCAGGTTCAAGTGTGTTGTGCAATCCAGTTTCAAAAGCACCCCCCACATATGCTATGTCCGCATAACTGTAGATTTTTGTCAAAAGGCCAATGTTGTCTATAATGATTACGTCAAAGGTGGAGAGAACTTCCCCTTCAATTTTTGAAAAACAAACCGTTTTTTTGGAAATATTGGTTTTTAATTTTTGAACATGGGTTTCTTTTATGGTGTGGGGTGCAATAACACATTTTATTTGTTCATTGGTGGAATTGATCCAGTCAGCCAAGATTTCCTCATCCTCTGGCCATGTACTGCCGGCTACAAGGCAGAGTCCATCATTTTTAAACTCATTCATAAAATCTAAATGATTGTTCTGTTTCAATATTTCAGAAACCCGATCAAATCGAGTATCACCACCAACCGTAATATTTTCGAAGCCAATTGAGGACAACAGGTCTTTGGATTTTTTATCCTGAACAAAAAAATGAGCAAAAGCTTTCAGACCATTGCGCATAAAACCACCAAAAGGTTTAAAAAAGATCTGTCTATTGGAAAATATAGCGGAAACCAATATCACCGGAATATTTCTTTGCTTCAACCCATAAAGGTAGTTTGGCCAAATCTCATACTTTATAAAAATTGCAAGTTCTGGCTTGACCATATCCAGAAATCTTTTTACGTTAGATTTGGTATCCATTGGCAGATAGATCACAATATCAGCTATTGGGGTATTTTTTTTTACTTCATACCCAGATGGAGAAAAGAAAGTAAGTATAATTTTGTGGGATGGATAGTTGAGTTTTGTTTTTTCTAGAATGGGCAACCCTTGTTCATATTCCCCTAAAGAGGCAACATGCATCCAAATAAATCGATCATTTTTTGAGATTTTTAAGTTTAACTGTTGGAATATGCCCTTTCTCCCTGAAACAAACAACTTCATCTTGGTGTTAAAAAGTGCAATCACTTTTATAACAATCCAAGAAATAGAAATCAAAAAATTATATACAAACCGCACAAACATCATATTTCAGCTAAAATACATTCTTTCATCAATAGGTGGTTATGGTGTGTTAATTTCTTAATTTTATGCCATAATATATTTAGATGAAGAAAATACAAATGGTTGACTTAAATGGTCAATATGAAGGTATAAAAGATGAAGTGAACAATTCTATTTCGGAGGTTTTAGATTCCTCGGCATTTATAAATGGGCCTCAAGTGCATGCCTTTCAAAAAGAGTTAGAAGAATATTTGAACGTTAAGCATGTAATTCCATGTGCAAATGGTACAGATGCACTTCAAATATGTATGATGGGTTTGGGGTTAAAACCAGGAGATGAGGTCATTACAGCAGACTTTACGTTTGCTGCAACAGTAGAAGTGATTGCTCTTTTAAATCTTACACCTGTTTTGGTTGATGTAGAGCCAGATACTTTTAATATTGATATAGATGCCATTGAAAAAGCAATTACCCCAAAAACCAAGGCAATAGTTCCCGTACACTTGTTTGGTCAATGTGCGAATATGGATGCCATAATGGAATTGGCAGAAAAACATAGCTTGTATGTGATTGAAGATAATGCTCAAGCTATTGGAGCAACGCATACTTTTAAAAATGGTCAAAAGCAAAAAGCAGGCACTATCGGTCATGTGGCATCTACTTCCTTCTTTCCATCCAAAAACTTAGGATGCTATGGAGATGGCGGAGCCATTTTCACCAATGATGATGATTTGGCCCACACGATTCGCGGAATGGTAAACCACGGTATGTATAAAAGATATCATCATGATGTAATTGGGGTCAATTCCAGATTGGACTCTATTCAAGCAGCGGTTCTTAGAGCTAAACTTCCAAATTTAGATACCTATAACTCAAAGCGAAGAGAAGCGGCAAGAAGGTATTCCAAGGCCTTTGAAGGGCAAGAACATATAATGGTGCCCAAAACGGTAAATGGCTGTGATGGAATATGCGATACTTGTGACTGTCATGTTTTTCATCAGTATACCCTTCGTATTTTGAACGAAAAAAGAGACGGGCTGGCACAACATTTAAATGATAATGGCGTTCCTTGTGGAGTGTATTATCCTATTCCTTTGCACAAGCAAAAAGCATATATGGATGAGCGCTATAATGAAGCTGATTTTCCAGTTACGAATCAATTGATAAAAGAAGTGATATCACTTCCCATGCATACGGAGTTGGATGATGATCAGATTCAATTTATAACCAACTTGGTCATTGACTTTCTAAACCATTAAGCATGAAAATACTTGTAACCGGAGGATTGGGATTTATAGGTTCCCACACTGTTGTTGAACTTCAAAACGAAGGTTTTGAAGTTGTAATCATTGATAACCTATCCAATTCCTCAGAGGATGTTCTGGTTGGTATTGAGGCCATTTCTGGAAAGAAACCCATTTTTGAGAAGATGGATCTTCGGAACAAGTCAGATGTTCAACAATTCTTTGCAAAACATAATAACATTGATGGTGTAATTCACTTTGCAGCCTCCAAAGCGGTTGGGGAAAGTGTAGAAAACCCACTTTTATATTACGAAAACAACCTTGGAGTTTTGGTGTATATGCTTCAAGAGCTTACCGCACTGGATAAGTCCAACTTTATATTTAGTTCCTCCTGCACAGTATACGGTCAGGCAGATAAAATGCCGATTACGGAGGATGCACCCGTAAAACCGGCAGAATCTCCTTATGGAAACACAAAACAAGTAGGTGAAGAAATCATAAAAGATACTTGTAAGGTGAATCCACAGTTAGCCGCAATTGCATTACGTTACTTTAATCCAATAGGCGCACATCCAACAGTGGAAATTGGAGAACTTCCTATTGGAGTTCCTCAAAACCTGCTTCCATATATAACACAAACAGGAATTGGTCTTAGGGAGCAGTTATCTGTTTTTGGAGATGATTACCCAACTGAGGATGGCACTTGTATTAGAGATTATATTCATGTGGTTGATGTGGCAAAAGCACATGTTGTTGCTTTGCAGCGATTGCTGAATCAGAAAAACGAAGCCAATTATGAAGTGTTTAATTTAGGCACGGGAAAAGGCAGTTCTGTATTAGAGGTAATCAACAGTTTTGAACGGGTATCTGGAGAAAAATTGAACTATAAAATAGTAGATAGGAGACAAGGAGATGTTATTCAAGCTTATGCAGATACAAAAAAAGCAAACCAAGTCCTTGGTTGGAAAGCACTATCATCCTTAGATGATTCCATGAGATCTGCTTGGGATTGGGAACGAAAGATTAGAAAATAGTTATACAAGACATGTTCAGGAGCCCACCTTTTAGGTGGGCTTTTTTATTCAAATTAATTAAGGAATCAGGATTTTTTATTGCAGAAATACAATGTATGCTTACTTTTAAAACACAAATTAGCTAACTCAAAAAGACATGAAAAAAATTCTCTTAGTATCAATTTCATTATGTACTTCCATCCTCTTTGCCCAAGAAACATATCTGCAATGTGGAAAAATAGTTGATGTGCAATCTGGCAAAGTCCTTTCAGAGAAGACCATTGTGGTTTCTGGAAATAGCATTAAATCTATTCAAAATGGGTACAAAACTGGCAGTGCTGAAGACAAAGTGATAGATCTTAAAAATAAAACAGTGTTACCAGGATTTATCGACCTTCATGTGCATATTGAAGGGCAGTCAAGTCCTCGCTCCTACATTCAAAGATATACGGACAATGAAGCGGATGTTGCTCTTCAATCTACCGTTTATGCCAAAAATACTTTAATGGCGGGATTTACGACGGTACGTGATTTAGGTGGAAGTGGTGTGAACATAGCACTAAGAAAAGCAATTAATAAAGGGAGTGTTGTTGGGCCTAGGATTTTTACAGCAGGAAAAGCCATTGGAACAACGGGAGGACATGCTGACCCAACCAATGGAATGAAAAAATCACTAATGGGTGACCCTGGACCAAAAGAAGGAGTGGTTAATTCCCCTGAAGATGGCAAAAAAGCAGTAAGGCAACGCTATAAAGACGGAGCGGATGTAATTAAAATTACGGCAACAGGAGGCGTGTTGAGTGTGGCCAAAAGTGGACAGAACCCTCAATTTACAATGGAAGAAATCAAGGCCATTACAGATACGGCAAAAGATTACAATATGCTTACCGCTGCCCATGCCCATGGTGATGAAGGAATGCAACGTGCCGTTAAAGGAGGTATAAAAACCATTGAGCATGGAACATTGATGAGCGATGAAACCATGGATTTAATGATTCAGTACAATTCGTTCTTGGTTCCAACCATTACGGCCGGAAAACAAGTAACGGAAAAGGCCAAAATCACTGGATACTTTCCAGAGGTGGTTGCCAAGAAAGCTAGAGAGATTGGCCCTAAAATTCAAGGAATGTTCCAAAGAGCATACAAAAAAGGAGTGCCAATTGCTTTTGGAACAGATGCTGGGGTTTTTCCACACGGGGAAAATGCAAGAGAGTTTACCTATATGGTGGAAGCTGGAATGCCAATAATGGCAGCTTTGAAATCGGCAACTATAACAAATGCCACACTGCTGGGCATGGGGGACAATCTAGGACAATTAAAAGAAGGTTTTTTGGCTGATATTGTAGCTGTGGACGAGAACCCTATAAATAACGTAGAGACCTTAAAAAATGTGGTCTTTGTGATGAAAGAAGGGCAAATATTCAAATCAGAATAAGACTTTCTTTAGCGTTTGGGCAAAAATTAGGACATGTTATCCAATTTCAACAATAGTCTAGAATTATTGGAAGTAGCTCAAAAGGAACTGCTTTATCAAAAATTGCTAACTCAGGTAAAGAAAGACTTTGAGATGGCGAACATAGGATTGGAATTCAAAATGGATATTAAACCTGATCAATTGAAGGGTATCCTGCACGAGAAACTTTATTTTTTGATTTTAGAAAAATTTGAAGAATACCTAAATCTATTATATGTAGTTGATATTTCTGAAAATACGATAAAGAAAATAGAGGCTGTTGATGCGGTGGACGTTTCTGCAGAAGTATGCTTTTTGTTGCTTAAAAGAGAGTTTCAGAAAGTTTGGTTCAAACACAAATATGGGACCTAAAAGATTTTTTCGATTATGGCCAAGTTTGTTGACCTACCTTTGGTAATTGTTGTATTTTTGGTTAAATTTTTCAGATAGGTTTTAGCTAGAAACTGTCCATGGATAAATATTCTTTTTTAAATGCTGCGCATACTTCATTTTTTGCGGAGCAATATGATAAATATCTAACAAGCCCAGATAGTCTTGAACCCAGTTGGAGGGCTTTCTTTCAAGGATTTGATTTTGGACTGGAGAGCTCGTTGGAAGAGTTGGAATTTGGTTCTGAAAACGGATCCATGAAATTGGCTAATGGCCAAGAGGTGGAAATTCCGCAATCCCTTCAGAAAGAGTTTCAGGTAATTCGCTTAATTGATGGATACCGCTCACGAGGGCATTTATTTACACAAACGAATCCAGTAAGAGAAAGAAGAAAGTACGATCCATCATTGGAGATATCCAATTTTGGATTATCGAATGAAGATATGGATACTGTTTTTGATGCTGGCAAAGTTATTGGCATAGGAACAAGCTCGCTTAAAAACATTATAGCCCACTTAGAACGCATTTATTGTGATGCAATTGGTGTGGAATATATGTACATACGCACACCAGAACGAATCCAGTGGATTCAAAACTGGCTGAACGTAAATGACAACCACCCAACTTTTTCGGCAGACGAAAAGAAAAATATACTTAGAAAACTCAATGAAGCTGTTTCTTTTGAGAGCTTTTTACATACTAAATATGTTGGGCAAAAGCGATTTTCCTTGGAAGGGGGAGAATCGTTAATCCCTGCTCTGGATGTAATTATTGAAAAAGCCGCCGATGCTGGAGTAAAACAGTTTGTTATGGGAATGGCCCATAGAGGGCGTTTAAGCGTGCTAACCAATATTTTTGGTAAATCACCAAAAGATATTTTTAGTGAATTTGATGGTAAAGATTATGAAGAAACCATCTTTGATGGGGATGTAAAATACCACTTGGGGTGGACATCCAAACGTGAAACGGACTCTGGAAAAATGGTCAACATGAACATTGCTCCCAATCCATCTCATTTAGAAACCGTTAATGGCATAGTTGAGGGAATTGCGCGTGCAAAACAGGACCATGACCATCAAGATAATGTATCGGAGGTACTTCCAATTTTAGTGCACGGAGATGCTGCTTTTGCTGGTCAAGGCATAGTCTATGAGATTGTACAAATGGCGAGATTAGATGGATATCATACTGGGGGGACCATACATATTGTGGTCAATAACCAGATTGGATTTACCACCAATTATTTAGATGCCAGATCTTCCACCTATTGCACAGATGTGGGCAAGGTAACGTTATCTCCAGTTTTACATATTAACGCAGATGATGCAGAAGCTGTGGTGCATGCTGCAACCTTTGCTTTGGAGTATAGAATGCGTTACAAAAGAGATGTTTTCTTAGATCTATTGGGTTACAGAAAATATGGACATAATGAAGGGGATGAGCCTAAGTTCACCCAACCTTTATTATATAAATCCATATCCAAGCATCCTAATCCCAGAGACATTTACGCAGAAAAGCTGATTGCTGAAGGGATTATAGACAAGAATTACGTTAAAGAATTAGAAGCAGAGTACAAGAAAAATCTGGAAGAAGACTTGTTGGATTCTCGTAAGGTTGAAAAAACAAGAATTACACCGTTCATGCAAGATGAATGGGAAGGGTTTGGACAAGTGGCCGAAGATGCCATGCTTGGTACGATAGATACTTCATATGAATTGAAGAAACTAGATCAAATAGCCAAGAGTATAACCGGTTTGCCTGAAGAAAAGAAATTCCTTAGAAAATTGGAGCGTCTTGTTGGGGCACGAAACAAAATGTATTTTGAGGACAATCAATTGGATTGGGCCATGGGAGAACTTTTGGCATATGGTTCACTGATTGAGGAAGGTTACGATGTCCGTATGACGGGTCAAGATGTAGAAAGGGGAACCTTTTCTCACCGTCATGCTGTTATTAAAACCGAAATGCATGAAGAAGAAGTGGTTTTGCTCAATGAGTTAGGTGAAAATCAAAATGGAAAATTCCATATTTACAATTCATTACTTTCGGAATATGCGGTAATGGGCTTTGATTATGGATATGCCATGGCAAGTCCAAAAACATTGACCATTTGGGAAGCACAATTTGGAGACTTCAGTAATGGAGCGCAAATTGTTATTGATCAGTACCTTTCTTCAGCAGAAGATAAATGGAAGTTGCAAAATGGATTGGTACTTTTATTACCGCATGGCTACGAGGGGCAAGGGGCAGAACATTCATCGGCACGCATGGAAAGATACCTTCAGTTATGCGCAAAGGACAATATGTATGTGGCAGATGTAACTACTCCTGCCAATATGTTCCATTTGTTGCGCAGACAAATGAAGGCCAGTTTTAGAAAACCACTTATTGTTTTTACACCAAAGAGCCTGTTAAGGCATCCAAAAGTGTTGTCCACCAAGGAAGAAATGGCCAATGGAAGTTTCCAGACTCTCATTGATGATGATAAGGCAACGGCAGCCAAAACAAAAACATTGGTTTTCTGTACAGGTAAGTTCTATTATGATTTATTGGATAATAAGGAAAACCTAAAGAGGGATGATGTGGCATTGGTAAGATTGGAACAACTGTTTCCATTACCAACAAAGGAGATTCGCGGCATTATAAAAAAATACAAAAATGTAGATGACATAGTTTGGGCTCAAGAAGAACCTAGAAATATGGGGGCTTGGGGTCATTTATTGATGCATTTAGATGAAGCAAAACAGTTTAGGGTGGCATCCAGAAGATTTTATGGGGCTCCAGCTGCAGGAAGTGCAGTGCGCTCACAAAGAAGGCACGCCCAAGTAATAGAATATGTCTTTGATAAGACCAAGGACAACATGGTTAGAAGATAATTTACAAAGCATTAAAACTAGAATAACATGGTTTTAGAAATGAAAGTTCCCTCACCAGGGGAGTCCATTACCGAAGTAGAGATTGCAGAATGGTTGGTGCAAGATGGAGATTATGTTGAAAAAGATCAGGCAATTGCTGAGGTAGATTCCGATAAAGCTACTTTAGAACTTCCTGCGGAAGAAAGCGGAATAATTACGCTAAAAGCAGAAGAAGGAGATGCAGTGGCAGTAGGCGAAGTGGTTTGTCTAATAGATACAAGCGCTGCAAAACCAGAGGGAGATACTGAAGCGCCAGCTGCCAAAGAAGAAGCTAAGTCAGCACCGCCAAAGGTGGAATCTTCAGAACCAGTTGAGGCTAAGAAAGAAACCTATGCGTCCGGCACACCATCGCCAGCTGCAAAGAAAATTCTTGATGAAAAAGGAATCGATTCAGCGGCAGTTTCAGGTTCTGGTAGAGATGGCCGTATTACCAAGGAGGATGCAGTAAAAGCAGTCCCGTCCATGGGGTCGCCAACTGGTGGAAGCAGAGGCGAGTCTCGTTCCAAGCTTTCCATGCTAAGAAGAAAAGTTGCTGAACGTTTGGTTGCTGCCAAAAATGAAACTGCAATGTTGACCACTTTCAACGAAGTGGATATGTCTCCAATTTTTGAATTGCGTAAGCAGTACAAAGAAACGTTTAAAGAAAAGCATGGGGTAAGTTTGGGCTTTATGTCCTTCTTTACAAAAGCAGTTGTTCGTGCATTGGAAATGTACCCTGCTGTAAATTCTATGATAGATGGTAAAGAAATGTTGTCCTATGATTTTTGTGACATCAGTATAGCGGTTTCAGGCCCAAAGGGACTTATGGTACCAGTTATCCGAAACGCGGAGAACCTAACTTTTAGAGGTGTTGAAGCTGAGGTAAAACGTCTAGCGATAAGAGCAAGAGAAGGGGAGATTACTGTAGACGAAATGACTGGAGGTACCTTTACTATAACCAATGGGGGCGTGTTTGGTTCAATGTTATCCACACCTATTATAAACCCACCACAAAGTGCTATTTTAGGAATGCACAATATTGTGGAGCGCCCAATTGCTAAAGACGGACAAGTGGTGATTGCGCCCATCATGTATGTGGCACTTTCCTATGACCATAGAATCATTGATGGTAAAGAATCCGTAGGATTCTTGGTTGCTGTAAAAGAAGCTTTGGAGAGTCCAGAAGAATTATTGATGGACGGCAATGTGAAAAAAGCTTTAGAGCTTTAGGAAAAGGCACTTTTTATCATAATCAATTACGGCCTTACCTTTTTTAAGGACGTCGCCGCCTATAATTCCATCTACTGGCAAGGCATTGTGGAGTGTAAGTGCTTTGTTGACATGAACCAAATCAAATAACACCATTTTTTGTTTCTTTTTCTTCCAGGCGCCAATTTGAATCTTATTCTTGTTGGATACCAAAGTTTCCATTTCTGAAGCTCCAGCTCCGGCAGCTTTAATATCAGATACTTCGGAAACCATTTTAAAAAAATCAATTTTGTCCATGCCAACACATGTGTTGGAAGCTCCAGTGTCTAGAATAAATCGGCCGGAAACACCATTGATTTTGGCTGCTATTTCAAAATGATTGGTTTCTGTCATGACTAAAGGAATGCGAGCATAATTTTTGGAAGACAGAAATTTTTTGAGGGATTTCATCAACTATTTTTATTAAAGATAAACCTATTTTTGCTTTATGGTTATAACGGATACGCATACGCATTTATATAGCGAAGCTTTTGATGAGGATCGCGATGCAATGATAAAAACAGCGATGGAAGCAGGTGTAAAACGTTTCTTTATTCCAGCCATAGATTCCACTTATTCCCAAGCTATGTTGGATTTGGAAGCTGCGTATCCGGAAAACGTTCATTTAATGATGGGGCTTCACCCTACCCATGTAAAGGAGAATTATGAAGAAGAGTTAGCCCATGTGGAGAAGATGCTCTCGGAGCGAAGTTTTTGTGCTGTTGGGGAAATCGGTATTGATTTGTATTGGGACAAAACCTTTTTAAAGCAACAGCAAGATGCTTTTGTACGTCAGATCCAGCTGGCAAAAAAGTATGCACTTCCTATTGTAATTCATTGTCGAGAATCTTTTGATGAAATCTTTGAGGTCTTGGAGCAAGAAAAAGGAGATGACCTTCGTGGAATATTCCATTGTTTTACGGGCACTTTGGAGCAGGCAAATAAAGCCATATCCTATAATATGAAGTTGGGAATTGGTGGAGTGGTAACCTTTAAAAATGGGAAAATTGATACTTTTTTAAATGAGGTAGATTTGCAACATATTGTATTAGAAACGGATTCTCCTTATTTAGCACCTGTTCCTTATAGAGGAAAGCGAAACGAAAGTTCCTATATAATTAAGGTGGTGGAGAAGCTTGCTAAATTATATGGTATGGGTCAAGAGGAGATAGCGTCAATAACAACTAACAACTCCAAAAAAGTTTTTGGTATTTAATAATGATATGAAAAACAAAACGAACATTCTGCTTATTTATACCGGAGGTACCATCGGTATGGTAAAGGATTATAAAACAGGAGCGCTGAAAGCTTTTAATTTTGATGAGTTGGTAGGAAATATTCCTGAATTGAATCAATTGGATTGTAATATAAAGGGAATATCTTTTGAAAAACCCATTGACTCGTCTAATATGAACCCTGATCATTGGGTGACAATAGCATCCATGATTGAGGATAATTATAAAGCTTACGATGGTTTTGTTGTATTGCATGGTAGCGATACTATGAGTTATTCTGCCTCGGCCTTGAGTTTTATGTTGGAAAACCTTTCTAAACCTGTAATCTTTACTGGGTCTCAGCTTCCTATAGGGGATTTGCGAACAGATGCAAAAGAGAATCTAATTACGTCCATTCAAATAGCGGCATTAAAGGAAAAGGGAATGCCTATTGTGCAAGAGGTAGGATTGTATTTTGAATATAAATTGTACAGAGCGAATAGGACTACCAAGATAAATGCAGAACATTTTGAAGCATTTGCATCTTTAAATCATCCGCCTTTGGTTGAATCTGGGGTGCATTTAAAAGTTCATTATTCATATCTTACCAAAAGACCGCATAAAGCAAAATCATTGCAGGTACATAAGAAAATGGACAATAATATCGCCGTATTAAAACTTTTCCCAGGGCTTAATAGGTCTGTGCTAAAGGGTATTTTAAATATATCTGGGCTAAAGGCGGTAATATTGGAAACCTATGGGGCTGGCAATGCGCCAATGGATAATTGGTTTCTAAATGAATTGGAAGGGGCCATTGCCAAGGGATTATATATTATTAATGTAACGCAGTGTTCTGGAGGTGGTGTTTCAATGGGTCATTATGAGACAAGTGAAAAGCTAAAAGAGATGCAATTGATTAACGGAAAGGATATTACGACCGAGGCAGCAATTGCCAAAGCCATGTACCTATTAGGGAGTAATATTTCTGGCAAACTCTTTAAGACAATTTTTGAAACACCGCTTCGTGGTGAAATGCACTAAAATTAACGGCCTAAATTTCTTTAACTAATTATTTTTTTGTTTATTGGTCGCCCTAACTATGATTCATAGAGAGGTGGCCGAGTGGTCGAAGGCGCACGCCTGGAAAGTGTGTATACACCAAAAGTGTATCGAGGGTTCGAATCCCTTCCTCTCTGCTAGGTATTTTAATTTTTCAATTATAAAATTTTTATATCTTTAACATTATTAACTAACTAAATTTAAGTTTGAAAGAAATGAAAAAAATATCCTCTACTCTGGCTGTAGCCGGAATGTTTATTTTGGGAACTACGACTGCATCTGCAGCTATGTTACAAGAAGAAGCTGCGGCTGAAGCTAGCAAAGGTTTCACTCAAGTATTAAAAGAACAGTTTATTCAAGGAGGCCCTGCTTTTATGGGAATTGTACTTTTATGTTTGATTTTGGGATTGGCAGTTGCGATCGAAAGAATTATTTATTTGAATTTGGCCAGCACTAATTCCTCTAAGCTCAAGCAGCAAGTTGAAGATGCATTGGCTTCCGGCGGTATAGAAGCTGCAAAAGAAGTATGTAGAAACACAAAAGGTCCTGTTGCTTCCATTTTCTACCAAGGATTGGATAGAGCTGGAGAAGGATTGGAATCTGCGGAAAAAGCGGTTGTTGCTTACGGTGGAGTTCAAATGGGACAATTAGAAAAGAACGTTTCTTGGTTGTCTTTGTTTATTGCTATCGCACCTATGCTTGGGTTTATGGGTACGGTAATTGGTATGATTGCTGCCTTCCAGAAAATTGCTGCAGTAGGTAACTTGAGCGCATCTTTGATTGCAGGTGACATTCAGGTGGCTTTATTGACAACAGTATTTGGTTTGATTACAGCTATTATCCTTCAAATTTTCTATAACTATATTATTGCAAAAATCGATAGTATCGTAAATGACATGGAAGACTCCTCTATATCTTTAATAGATATGTTGGCAGCACATAAAAAGTAATTACGAAATTTAAAACTATCGAGAATCATGAATAAATTAGTAAAAATAGCGCTCATTGTCATCGGGCTTGTAGCTGCAGCATTGTGGTTCTTCATGCCAGATGCATCTGATCCAGATGCCATAAATAATGGCGCAATGAACTTTATGTTCGTTATAATGTATATCCTGTTGGCCATTGCGGTTATCACATCTGTATTTTTTGGACTTAAGAAATTATTGTCTACACCAGGAAGCCTTAAAAAGTCCCTTTTTGCATTGGGCGGGTTGGCATTGGTGGTTGCAATTGCATATGGACTTTCTTCATCTGAAGAAGCAAAAGCAGTTGTTGATACATTTGCGGATAACTCTAACTTGAGCACAACAGAAAGTACCGTTAAAAACATTGGTATGGGATTGAACGTATTCTTTATCCTTACTATTGTAGCTGTTGCACTTATGGTGCTTCCAGGATTGAAAAAAATGTTTGTTAAGTAAAAATATATAGTTATGCCTAGAAGAAAAGGAGCACCAGAAGTGAATGCCGGTTCTATGGCAGACATAGCTTTCTTATTACTTATCTTTTTCTTGGTTACCACGACCATTGAGACGGATGCAGGATTAGATCGTATGTTGCCTCCAATGGATCCGCCAGAGGATATTGATGTAGTTATTAAGCAGAAGAATATTTTTACTGTTAATATCAATAGAAATGGTCAATTATTGGTAGAAGATGAATTAATGGATTTAAAGAACCTTAGAGCTGCAGCTGTTGCCTTTTTAGAAAATGGAGGTGATGGATCGTGCAATTATTGTAAAGGTAGAAAGGATCCTGCGTCATCGGATAATCCAGAAAAAGCGATTATTTCCTTAAAGAATGATAGGGAAACTAAGTACGCTACCTATATAACTGTACAAAATGAGTTGGTTGGCGCATATAATGACTTGCGTAACCGCGAAGCTCAGCGTTTGTACGGTGACGATTTCACAAATATGGAGGCAGAATATTTAAATCCAGAAACACCTTCAAGTGTGCGTGATGATCTTAAAGGCAAAGTAAAGCGTATTCAAGAAATGTTTCCACAGAAACTTTCAGAAGCGGAAACATCAACTAACTAAAGTATATCATATGTCAAAGTTTGCAAAAAAGAAAGATGGTGATTTGCCAGCGGTTTCAACTGCCTCATTGCCAGACATCGTGTTTATGCTACTGTTCTTTTTTATGACGGTAACTACGATGAAGGATAGTTCTTTGTTGGTTGAAAATACACTTCCTAATGCTACCGAGATTAAGAAATTGGAGAAGAAGGACAGGGTAATTTATATCTACGTGGGTAAACCCACAAGAGAGTATCAAAAGGTTTTTGGAACAGAACCAAAAATTCAATTGAACGATAAATATGCCAGTGTTGATGAAGTGGGTTCTTATATCCTTGCGGAACGTGCTAAAAAACCACAGGAAATACAGAATGTATTAACGACTGCTTTAAAGGTTGATAAAGATGCCAATATGGGTCTTATAGCCGATATTAAGCAACAGTTAAGAGAAGTAAATGCCTTAAAGGTCAACTATACGACTTATGAAGGAAATGCTTTTAATAATTTACAGTAAGTAAGAACTTAGATTTAGTGAAAACGTCCCAAATTTTTTAGTTTGGGACGTTTTTTTTTGCAATAGACTTTATAATTACTTTGTTTTCAGCATAGTATAGGGTTTTGGAATAATTGTTGAGATTGATTACTTACCTATTACAGGTATAATCATTAATTATTCCAAAACATTTTATTATGGCTAGAAACAATGAAATCCCGGAAGTCAATGCGGGTTCAATGGCGGATATCGCATTTTTGCTGTTGATTTTTTTCTTAGTTACCACTACAATAGAGACGGATGTAGGTTTGGACAGAAAGTTGCCACCTAAAGACCCAACTCCACCAATTAAAGTTCAGGAGAAGAATATTTTTAGGGTAAGCCTTAACAAAAAAAACGAGCTTTTGGTAGAAAACGAAATCATGAGCTTGGAAAATCTAAAGTCAGCTACTATCGATTTTTTGGATAATGGGGGAGCTCCAAAAGGCGATGGTAATTATTGTGATTATTGCCAAGGAGATAGAAGTTTATATGCTTCAGATAGTCCTGGCAGAGCTATAGTTTCCTTAAATAGCGATAGGGAGGCAACCTATGGAGTTTATATACTTGTTCAAAATGAGCTAACAGCAGCTTATAATGAGCTAAGGAGTAGAGAGGCGGAGCGACTTTTTAACTTGGGTTATGAAGAAATGGAAGAGATATATTTTGATCCTCAAACTGATCTAAAAGCTAAATCCGAGTTGAAGGCCAAGATAAATCAAATTCGGACTATGTATCCTATGCAATTGTCAGAAGCAGAAACCAATATGAACTTAATAGCAGAATTTCAATGAAAAATTATAGAAATACAAAGAATAGGTTACCTGCCGTTTCAACAGCTTCATTACCAGACATTGTGTTTATGTTGTTGTTCTTCTTTATGACGGTTACCACAGTTAAAGACAATACGTTGTTGGTTGATAATCGTTTGCCTAATGCAGACCAGGTAAAAAAACTGGAAAAAAGAGATAGAATTATTGAAATATTTGTTGGTAAGCCCTCACCAGAGCTTGCCAGTGTTCTTGGTTCTGAGCCAAAAATTCAGTTGGATAACAGGCTTGCCACAATAAATGAGGTTGCGCCATATGTGCTATCAGAATTAGCTAAAAAACCGGAGGCAATTAGGAATTTGGTCACAGTTTCCCTTAAAGTGGACCAAGAGGTCAATGTTGGAGTGGTTTCTGATATTAAGGAGGAACTTAGGCGAGTTAACCTGTTAAAAGTAAATTACACCACTTACCAAGGAGATGCTTTCTTAAATGCACAATAAGAGACATGGAGTAAGGATAAAACAATCCAAATGTTTAATTTGGATTGTTTTTGTTATAAGATAATTGCAAATGAAGAACTATTTAGTTTTAATAGCACTGGTGACCTTTTGTTTTTGTGTTCGTTCTCAGGAAAATGAAAAGTCTAAAACGTTGGATAATAAATATCTTGAAGATCAATTTTATATTGGCTTGGGATACAATTTCCTGTTAGAAAAACCAACAAATGTGGTTCAGAGAAGTTTATCTTATAATCTGCAAACCGGTTTTATAAAAGACATTCCTTTTAATCAAAGAAGGAATTTTGGTATTGGAATAGGTTTTGGTTATGCCACAAATTCCTATTACAGCAATATAGTGGCCAATGAAGCGGACAATAACATAGTTTATACAGTTTTAGATACTTCGGATTTTGACAGAAACAAGCTGGAAACACATGCAATTGAGATTCCTTTGGAATTAAGGTGGCGCACATCAACCGCTGATGAATATAAATTTTGGAGAATTTATGCAGGAGCTAAATTTGGGTACGTCTTTTCGGGTAGTTCCAGAATAGTCAGTGACTCTAACACAATGCGTTTTTCCAATAATGACATTCAGAGCATTCAGTACGGGTTGCAATTGAGTTTTGGATATAATACCTGGAATATTCAGGCTTACTATGGTTTAAATCCACTGTTGGAGGATGGAACTGCACTCGAAAATGGAGAGACCATTGATATTCGTGCGCTGCGAATAGGAATAATTTTCTACATCTTATAACCAGTACTTAAAAATTATAAGTTGGGAACAAGTTCCAATGAGGAACCCAATCAACAATTCATTTTTACTATGCGCATTGAGGTATAATCTTGATGTAGCCACTAGACCCGTTAACAAAGTAAATATGCTTATGGCCAATGTAATATTTATTTCAAAGTGAATACTCAAACCTATCATAAACATTAAAAGACTGCCCATTCCCAAAAGATGCATACTTGTTTTAAACTTTAAGAACAAGAGAATAAGTGCTGCACCTGTTGCGGTTAAAAGTCCTGCAAAGAAATAGAACAACTCATGAATGTAGTTGTTTGGGATAACCTTATACAAAATCATCAACAGCAATATACAGCTAATGTAAAGAGGGTACTTACGTTCTTTTATAGTGGGAAGAAAAATGGAACTGATAACTCCCAGATTTTTAAGAATAAGAAAAAAGATTATGGGAATGATTACCGTAAGAATAAAAATGGGTAGGATGTTCCCGCTTTGAACCTCTAAAGAACTGTATTTTGGTGTCACTAAAAAATAGAGTAATGTTCCTCCAATAGGAATAAACAAAGGATGGAAGACATAGGAGATGATGCTATGGAAATGGCGCATTAGATTTGCTTTCTTAACCTAGCTACGGGGATTCCCAATTGCTCTCTATATTTTGCCACGGTCCGCCTTGCTATCGGGTATCCTCTTTCTTTCAGGATTTTCGCCAGTTTATCATCCGTCAAAGGTTTTTTCTTCTGTTCCTCTCCAATAACGGTTTCCAGTATTTTTTTGATTTCTTTTGTTGATACGTCTTCCCCTTGTTCATTTTTCATTGACTCAGAAAAATACTCTTTGATCAATTTAGTTCCGTAAGGGGTGTCTACATATTTGCTGTTGGCTACTCTTGATACTGTTGAGACATCCATATCTATCTTATCCGCAATGTCTTTCAAAATCATGGGGCGGAGCTTGCGTTCGTCACCGCTTAAGAAATAATCTTTTTGGTAGTTCATGATTGTGCTCATGGTTATGTACAAGGTCTGCTGACGTTGTTTAATAGCATCTATGAACCACTTTGCAGAATCTAATTTTTGTTTAATAAAAAGAACAGTGTCTTTCTGGGATTTCGATTTTTCCTTAGAATTTTTGTATCCTTCCAACATATTACTGTAATCTCTGGAAACATGAAGTTCTGGGGCATTCCTGCCATTTAAAGTCAACTCTAATTCACCTTCTACTATTTTTATGGAGAAATCTGGAACAATATGCTCAATGATTCTTGTGTTGCCTGCATACGACCCTCCGGGTTTGGGGTTTAATTTTTCAATTTCTGAAATGGCTTCTTTGAGCTGTTCCTTATTTATATGATGTTTTTGAAGTAATTTGGAATAGTGTTTTTTGGTAAATTGATCGAAAGATTTTTCAAGAATGGAAATGGCAAGTTCAACGGCTGGAGTTTTTTCCTTTCGCTTTAGTTGAAGGATAAGGCATTCTCCTAACGATCTGGCAGCCACACCAGGAGGGTCTAATTCTTGAACCATTTGGAGAACACTTTGAATCTTATTTTCCTCAACATAAATATTCTGCGTAAAAGCAAGGTCATCCATTATATCGGAAAGTGGTCTTCGTATATAACCGCTTTCATCTACACTGCCCACCAAAAACTCCGCAATTGCCCACTCTTCATCGTCCAAGTAAACAGTATTGAGCTGGTTAAGCAGGTATTGGTTGAAAGAAGTTCCAGAGGCATACGGAATACTTTTTTCATCATCATCCGGACTGTAATTACTTGTCTGGGTTCTATAGTCGGGAATCTCATCGTCGCTTAAATAATCATCAATATTGATTTCTTCTGCGGCAATTGTCTCACTATCCGTACTATCGTCATAGGTATCCTCAAAACCTTCATCCATCGTTTCACTTTCCGCTTTTCCGCTTTCAAGTGCAGGGTTTTCCTCAAGTTCTTGTTTTAAGCGTTGTTCAAAAGCCTGTGTTGGCAGCTGAATTAGCTTCATGAGCTGTATCTGCTGTGGAGACAGTTTCTGGGAAAGCTTAAACTGTAGATGTTGTTTTAGCATAAGGATCTATAATCTTCCTTCTATATAAATTTAAGGATTCAATTTAAAACTCTGCATTCTGTGGCGTTCTTGGGTAAGGAATAACATCCCTAATATTTCCCATTCCCGTTGCAAATTGAACTAAACGTTCAAAACCAAGTCCAAATCCGCTATGGACCGCAGTTCCAAATCTTCTTAGGTCTAAATACCACCAAAGCTCTTTTTCATCAATATTTAATTCTTTTATTTTTTGTTGAAGCACATCTAAACGCTCTTCACGCTGAGAACCTCCTACAATTTCTCCAATGCCAGGAAACAGAACATCCATTGCTCTAACGGTTTTTCCATCTTCATTCAATCGCATATAAAATGCTTTGATCTTAGCAGGATAATCAAAAAGAATCACAGGGCATTTAAAATGTTTTTCTACCAAAAAACGCTCATGCTCGCTTTGCAGGTCGGCCCCCCATTCATTGATCGGGAACTTAAATTTTTTCTTTTTATTTGGCTTGCTATTCTTTAAAATATCAATAGCCTCTGTATAAGTTACTCTTTTGAAATTGTTCTCTACAATAAATTTGAGTTTTTCTATAAGTGGCATTTCAGACCGCTCAATTTGGGGTTTGGACTTTTCTTCGTCTAAAAGTCGTTTTTCCAAAAACTCCAAATCATCTTGGCAGTTGTCCAAAACATATTGGATGGTCCATTTGATAAAATCCTCTGTTAAATCCATGTTGGCGTCCAAATCATAGAAAGCCATTTCTGGTTCAATCATCCAAAACTCTGCTAAGTGGCGTGATGTATTGGAGTTTTCTGCTCTAAACGTAGGCCCAAAAGTGTACACCTTACCAAGCCCCATGGCATACGTTTCCGCTTCAAGTTGGCCAGAAACGGTAAGATTGGTTTCTTTTCCAAAGAAATCTTGTGAATAATCCACTTCCCCATTTTCATCCAAAGGAGGGTTCTTTGTATCCAACGTACTTACTCTAAACATTTCTCCGGCGCCTTCGGCATCAGAGCCCGTGACGATAGGGGCATGCATATAGTAAAATCCATTTTGCTGAAAATAGCTATGAATTGCAAATGCCAGTGCAGAACGAACACGCATAACCGCCGAAAATGTATTTGTGCGTACCCTAAGGTGTGCTTTTTCCCTTAAAAATTCCAAAGAGTGCTTTTTTGGTTGGATGGGATACGTTTCTGGATCAGCAGTACCATGAACAAAAACATTGGTTGCTTGAATTTCAATACTTTGCCCTTTTCCTTGACTTTCTACAAGAGTGCCTGAAATTTTTAAAGCTGCACCTGTAGAAATTTGTTTGAGCAAATTGTCATCAAAATTTTCAAAATCAACAACACATTGTAAATTGTGTATTGTTGAGCCATCGTTCAAGGCAATAAATCTATTGCTTCTAAATGTTTTTACCCACCCGTTTATTTCAACGTTATCTCCAATAGGTTGCTTGTTAAGCAGTTCTTTTATAGAATAAGAATTCATTTCAGACTATAGTAAATTAAGCGGTAAAGATAGGTTTTTGATCAAAAACGATAGCAATGGAATTGGCATATTTATATTGATGCCAGAAGTGTTATTTGTCTTTGAGGTTGACCTCGTCTTTTGGTAAGATATCTATCTGTGGTTTTTTTAGAACTTCCTTATTGGCGATGCTTCTTTCCAGAGAGAGCAATAACGATGGAAGTAAAATAAGATTGGCCAGCATTGCAAAAAGCAGTGTGGCTGATACCAACCCTCCTAAAGCTTTGGTGCCTCCGAAACTGGAAATGATGAACACGGAAAATCCAAAGAACAATACAATGGAAGTGTAAAACATACTAACGCCGGTTTCTCGCAAGGCGGCATATACAGATCTTTTTATGTGCCATTTGTGAGTGGCTAGTTCTTGCCTGTATTTGGCCAAAAAGTGGATGGTGTCATCTACAGAAATACCAAAAGCAATGCTAAATACAAGAATAGTAGACGGTTTTATGGGGACACCTAAATAACCCATTAACCCAGCTGTTATAACCAATGGGAGAAGGTTGGGTACCAAAGAAATTATGATCATTCTAAATGAACGAAACAAATAGGCCATGAATAGGGAAATTAATCCTATGGCAAGGGCCAATGAAAGTAAAAGATTTTTTACAAGGTATTTGGTGCCTTTCAAAAATAGCAAAGCCTTCCCGGTCATAAAAACGTTATACCGTTCTTCTGGAAAAAATTTGGATATGGATTGTAGCATATCCTGCTCAATTTCTTCCATGCGATCTATTTTTACATCTCGCATAAAAGTGGTGACCCTAGCTGTCTGGCCCGTGCTATCTACAAAACTTTCAAGAAGGTTTTCATCATTTGAAGATTTTCTTACAACATCCATTATGAATGTGTTTTCTTGGGATGTAGGCAATTGATAATATTTTGGAATTCCATTATAGAATGCCTGCTTGGAGTACTTGACCAAATTGACCAATGAAATAGGTTTGGAAAGTTCTGGGGTTTCTTCAATGACCGTTCCCAATTGATCCATTCGTTTTAAGGTAGCGGGTTTAATAGCTCCATTTTTCCGCTTGGTATCCACAACAATTTCCATCGGCATGATTCCATCAAACTCTTCTTCAAAGAATCTTATGTCTTTAAAGTAGTGCGTGTCTTTGGGTAAGTCTTCAATCCTACTTCCTGTTATCTCTATCTGATAAATACCCACAATACTTAGAATAAGGACAATTAAAGAAGTTATATATACCCCTATTCTATGGTGCCTAACCATTCGTTCCATCCAATCAACAAAAATGTCGATCCATTTTTTGTTCAGATGCTTTAAATGTTTTGTTTTTGGAAGTGGCATAAAACTGTAGACTATTGGAATGATCAACAAGGATAAAATGAAAATTCCAATGATATTTATAGATGCTACAATACCAAACTCTTTAAGCAAATCACTATCTAAAATAATAAACGTTGCAAACCCTGATGCGGTAGTGATGTTGGTCATGAGCGTGGCATTTCCAATTTTGGAAATTACCCGTTGCAACGACAATGCCTGGTTTCCATGTTTTTTGACCTCTTGCTGATATTTATTGATCAAGAATATGCAATTGGGAATTCCTATTACAATGATCAAGGGTGGAATCAGGGCAGTTAGGATGGTGATTTCATATCTAAAAAGTCCTAAAATGCCAAAAGCCCACATTACTCCAATAATTACAACACACATGGATATTAATGTGGCTCTAAAACTTCTAAAAAAGAAGAAGAAAATAATGGAAGTGACCAATAGGGCGGCCCCTATAAAAATTCCGATTTCATCTACAATGGACTTTGTGTTCCATGTGCGGATGTAGGGCATACCGGATACCCGTACATCAAGATTTGTTTCCTCTTCAAAGTTTTTTACAAGTTCAGCAAGATCATTTAGGATGAATTCGTTCCGCACAGCGGTATTCATAATATCCTTGTCCAGATAAGCAATGGTTTGTATGGTGCCGCTTTCTGGATTGTAAATTAGATTGTCATAAAAGGGCAGTTGCTTAAAAAGATGATTTTTTAATTGTTCAACTTCATCTTTGGTCTTTGGCACATCCTTGACAAAAGGCTCCATAACAAATTCCTGTTTTTCATCATCCTTGACCAAAACTTTAAGATTGTCCGTAGACACTACAAAATCAATCTCAGGAAATGCTTCCAGTTGTTTGCTAAGCTTGTTCCAACGATTAAACTTGCTTGGTGTAAAAAGCGATGAATCCCTTATGGCAAGAACTATGGCGTTTCCTTCTTCACCAAATATTTTTTTAAACGCATTGTATTGAACGGTAGCAGGATGGTCATCTGGAAGAATGTTTGCTTCAGTATTGGAAAACTGCATGTTTTTCCATTGCAATCCCAAAAAAACAGTGAAAGCAGCAACCCCAAGTAGAATAAGGATTCTGTTACGAAGTATGATTCTTGCGACCTTGGGCCAAAATCCTTTAGTGAGCTTAGCTACCATATGGGTTTTATTCGGCGCAAAGGTAGAAAATGATTGGCTGTGTTCCTAAAGAAAGCAAACGGATAATCTTTGGAGGTTTACACTTTCATTATTTCGGTTTCCTTCACCCCCAGAATGGCATCAACCTTTTTGCTGTAAGTATCTGTTAGTTCCTGAATATCAACTTCTGCATTCTTTTGTAAATCTTCAGATATGTCTAAAGCTTTAATTTCTTTATTGGCTTCTTGTCTTGCACTTCTGATACTGACTTTTGCATCTTCAGCTTCAGCTTTGGCTTGTTTTACAAGTTGTACTCTGCGTTCTTCGGTTAAAGGTGGAACGTTTATAATTATCATTTCACCGTTGTTCATTGGGTTAAAGCCTAAGTTTGAATTTGTAATGGCTGTCTCTATATCTTGAAGAATGCTTTTTTCCCAAGGCTGCACGGAAATGGTTCTTGCATCAGGCGTATTGATGTTTGACACTTGGGAAAGAGGGGTAACGGAGCCGTAATATTCTATCATGACTGTAGATAACATTACAGGACTCGCTTTACCGGCACGAATCTTCACCAAAGCTTTTTCTAAATGGGAAATACTGCCATCCATGCTTTCTTTGGCGCTATCAATTATAAAAGTTACATCTTCGTTCATAATTTTAATTTTTAATGAAGGGAATCAAAGCTTATGCCAATTTAAACATTCACTACGGTTCCAATATTTTCTCCAGAAACTATTTTCATAAGGTTTCCCCTTGTGTTCATATCAAAGACCACAATAGGAAGTTCGTTTTCTTGACTTAACGTAAAAGCTGTCGTATCCATCACTTTTAAACCTTTGGAAAGGACATCGGTAAAAGAGATGCTGTCAAATTTTGTCGCGTTTTTATCCTTTTCAGGGTCAGATGTGTAGATGCCATCTACACGTGTTCCTTTTAGGATAACATCTGCCTTTATTTCAATTGCCCTTAAAACTGCTGCAGAATCTGTGGTAAAGTATGGATTTCCTGTTCCACCACCGAAGATTACAACCCTTCCTTTTTCTAAATGGCGTATGGCTCTTCTTCTTATAAAAGGTTCTGCCACTTCATTGATTTTTATGGCAGATTGAAGTCTGGTTTCCACCCCTTGAAGCTCCAAGGCACTTTGTAAGGCCAATCCATTGATAACGGTTGCCAGCATGCCCATATGGTCACCTTGTACACGGTCCATTCCTTGACTGGCTCCGGACAATCCCCTAAAAATATTACCGCCACCAATTACTATGGCCACCTCAACTCCTTTTTTAATTACAGCTTTAATGTCTTCTGCATATTCTGATAGGCGTTCCGGATCAATACCGTATTGTTGTTCGCCCATTAGAGCTTCGCCGCTAAGTTTTAAAAGAATTCTTTTGTATTGCATTTAGGATGTGTTGAAGTCCGGACAAAAATAATCAAAATTATTTATGAGGAATTACTTGAAAAAGCAATGATTCAAGAATAAAATGAACAAAAAAGTCATACATTTTGTAACCTTTTCCAAAAACTAAAGTATATCCTTCAACAAGCAACAAAAAACGATACCAAATTGCAAGACCTTACTGATAATGCCTTAATGCTCAAAGTAAAGAATGGGGACCTGGATAAATTAGGGTTGCTTTACGAACGGCATAAGAAAAGGTTGTTTGGTTTCTTTTACAATTTGGGCAATAATCCCTCGGTGAGTGAGGATTTGGTTCAAAATGTGTTTATGAGAATTTTAAAGTACAGGAAGTCTTATATAGGAGAGGGTTCGTTTACGGCTTGGATGTTTAGAATGGCAAGGAATGTAAATTACGATTATCATAAAAAGGCTTCAAAAGAGAATATATCGACCGGTGTTTCTCCGGAAGAGGTAAAGGCAGATACGGAAGATCATATTAATGATGAAATTGAAAAGAAAGGAAACAATATTTTGTTAAAACAGGCTCTGGCCAAACTACCAGAAGAAAAAAGAGAATTATTGATCTTGAGTAAATATAGAGAGCTGAAATTTAGCGAAATAGCAAAGATCATTGGCTGTACAGAAAATGCTGCCAAAGTACGAGTACATAGAGCACTTAAAGATTTAAAGACAATTTTTACACAATTGGAAATTGCATAAAAATGATGAACAAAGAAAAGTTTGAAACGCAGTCCATGGATTATATGTCCGGAGCAATGTCTGCAGATGAGAAAAGGGATTTTGAAAAATTTCTTGATGGAAACCCAGAATACGCAAACCAATTTGATGAATTGGCAAGTACATGGAAAATGATAAATGCATTGGAAGCTCCAGAACCTTCTCCAGAAATGGATGAGTCCTTTTTTGGGTTGCTGTCCAACGAGGTTGAAAAAACGAATAAGAAAAATGGTTGGGAAATACTCATAGAGGGATTTTTCATGATTTTTAAGCCGCAATTGGTCTATAGTATTTTATTGTTGGGAATAGGATTGGGATTAGGGTATTACATGAACTCTTCTAACGATACCAATGCAATAAATAATATTGTGTCCAATGAAGAGACCGAAAATGTAAGGCAAAAACTGGTTTTGACACTTTTGGAACAGCCATCAGCAAATCAAAGACTGCAAGGAGTTAGCGAAGCAAATAAATTTGAGAATGTGGATGAAATGGTGATCAAGGCATTGCTGCAAACACTAAATAAAGATTCTAATGTAAATGTAAGATTGGCGGCCATTGAATCTTTGACAAATTATGTGGACAAACCTTTGGTCAGACAAGGATTGGTGAAGTCCATTCCAAATCAAGAGTCCCCAATTTTGCAAGTAACACTGGCAAACTTAATGGTTGCATTGCAAGAAAAAGCTTCTATTGAACCTTTTAAACAACTTTTAAAGGAAAAGCAATTGGACACTACGGTACAGAAAAAAATAGAGAATTCCATAGAATCAATAATCTAGTCTATTTATCAATCCATCCCGTTATGGGATTAATCAAATCATGAACAGTTAAAACTAAAAACAATGAAACAATTAATTTTTACGATGTGCCTATTCTTAATTGTTGGCATACAGTGCACAAAAGCGCAACAGGAAAAATTTGTAGAGCAAATTAAAAAAGAAATCCCTCTTTCTAACAGTACGGATAACACGTTGGTTATTAAGAATGTTTTTGGCTCAATATCACTTGAAGGATATAGCGGAAATCAAATCGTTTTAGAAGTTGAAAAAACTATTACGGCGGACAATACTTCAAATTTGGACTTAGGGAAACAGGAACTTAAACTTAAGATTGTCCAAGAGGCAAACAGGGTGATACTTCATCCTGGTGCTCCATATATTCAATTTGATAAGGATAACCTTAGGTATAATTGGTGCAACAATAACAATGAACCTCTATATGGGCATAAATTAAATTTTAAGGTAAAGGTTCCCAATTCAATAAAAATTGATGTCAGCACTGTAAATGATGGGGAGGTATTGGTGAAAAATACGGGAGGTGACCTTGTAATTGCTGAAAACATAAATGGAGGAATCACTTTGACCAACATAACGGGAGAAACTAAGGTGAACTGTATTAATGGAGGTGTTACCATTTCTTACGCCAGTAACCCTAAAAGCTCGTCTAGATATTACTCTCTAAATGGAGATATCAATATTTCATATCAGAAAGCACTTTCGGCCAATATTTCATTTAAAAGCATGAACGGAGAAATGTACACGGATTTTGATATAAACAAACAATTTATGAAAGCCGATAAAAAGAACGGGGGCAAAATGGGAGCAAAATATAAGTATGAAGCTAAGCCTATAGTTCAGATTGGCGATGGTCAGGTGGATTTTGATTTTGAAACACTAAACGGGAATGTATTCATCAAAAAAATATAAAGTCATGAAGAAAGCAAAATTTATAACTGTGTTGGCTGCAATGTTCATTGTAAGTAACATAATTGCCCAAGAGAAGACCATTGATCTGTTTTCGGTTCCCCTGAGTAATCCAAGCAATTCTGGAAAGTTGGTCATTGAGCAGATATCAGGTTCAATCCATGTTGAAGCTTATGATGGTAAAGAGGTTGTTATAAAAGCTTCCTTTGGAAGTGAAAAACGACATTATATAGATGAAGATACTCGGGATGGTATGAAGCGTATTCAAAGCTCCTCCTTGGCGATAAGTGCGGAAGAAAAGAACAATGTAGTTCAAATAATCAATGAGCAATGGAACAAGATAACCAATTTAGAAGTGAAGGTCCCCAAGAATTTTTCATTGAAGCTTTCTACGGTTAATGATGGAAACATTTCTGTAAAGGGAGTAAATGGAGAAATGGAGATAAGCAATGTCAATGGCAAGATCACATTGGAATCGGTAAGTGGTTCAGCGTCTACAGATACGGTTAACGGAGATATAAAAGTTCACTTTGATAGTATTACAAAAGATGCAAATATGGCCTTTAGCAGTTTAAATGGAGATGTGGATATTACTTTCCCCAGTTCTCTTAAAGCTGATGTGAAGGCAAAATCCGACATGGGTGAAATTTTCACTGATTTTGATATGCAAATTGCCGCCAACAAACCTGAGGTAAATAAAAACAATTCTTCAGGAACCTATAAAGTTAAGATAGAACAATGGGTTAGGGGCAAGATAAATGGTGGTGGCCCAGAAATGCTGTTCAAGACTTTTAATGGTGATATTTTGATAAAATCAAAATAATATGTCTTGAATGTGACATAAACAAAAAGCCCGTTTCTTAAAAAACGGGCTTTTTTATGATTTTAGTAGTTAGGTATTATCCCAAGGCTACTCTAGAAAATCCTGTAACCTCTAAAGAAGCATCAACAGATTTTACATATTGGGCAACACTTTGTTTGCTGTCTTTGATAAAATCCTGATTTACCAATGTATTGTCTTTGAAAAATCTTTTCAGTTTTCCTTTGGCAATGTTGTCTAACATGGCTTCTGGTTTACCTTCTTGACGCAACTGATCTTTGGCTATCTCAATTTCTTTATCGATAACAGATTGATCAACACCTTCTTCATTTAGCGCAACAGGGTTCATAGCGGCGGCTTGCATAGCAACATCTTTAGCTGCTTCAGCAGAACCATCAACAGCGGCTGATAAGCCAACCAAAGTTGCAATCCTGTTTCCGGCGTGGATATATGAACCTACAAAAGAAGCTTCCAATTTCTCAAAACTTCCTATTTCAATTTTTTCTCCAATTACACCTGTTTGCTCAGTTAACTTTTCAGCAACGCTCATTCCATTGAAAGATGCATTCAAGAAAGCATCTTTACTGTCCTGACCTAAGGCCAAGTCCGCTAAATCATTTGCGAGCTTTACAAAGGTTTCATTTTTGGCTACAAAGTCGGTCTCACAATTTAGGGAGATAATCACCCCACTTGTATTGTCTTCATTTACTTTGGCGATAGCTGCACCTTCAGAGGAATCCCTGTCGGCTCTTTTAGCTGCTACTTTTTGACCTTTCTTTCTAAGGATTTCAATTGCTTTTTCAAAATCACCATCAGCTTCTACTAAAGCATTTTTGCAATCCATCATACCGGCTCCGGTGGTCTTTCTTAATTTATTTACTTCTGCGGCGGTAATCTTTGCCATTTTTTCTGTATTTAAAAATTTATGTAAAGTAAAACACTATATAAGTGTTTTGTTTTAGGACAACGTTAAATTGGTTATAGGTTATTCAACCCCACCTTTGGCGTTGTCTTGCCATTCTTTTAATTCATCCCACTTGCCATCAGCAGCCATTTGAGCTTGCTTTGGCCAAGTTGTTGGGTCTAAATGAGCCATTCTTGAGCTAGCCTCAGTCAAGATTTCTTTTACTTTTTCTGGATCTGCTTTTGCAAGATTTCCAAAAGTGGCTATACCACTATTTGTTAAGGCCTCTGCAGCTTTAGGACCAATGCCTTCAACTTTTGTTAAATCATCAGCTTTTGCTTTTGCGGTTTTCTTAGCCTTTTTCTCCTCTACTTTAGGTTCTTCTTTAACTTCTGCAGCAACTTCTTCTGCTTTTTCTTCAACAGGTTTAGCAACTTCTTTGGTAACAGCTACTTCTTCTACCTTTTCTTTAACAGGTTCAACTGCTTCTTTGGCAACAGCAGGCTCTTTTGCTTTTGCTGGAGCTTTTTCTTCTGTTCCAGGAGCTTTTTTGGCTTCGGTTTCCTTTCCTTCTTGTTTGTCATTTTTGCGCTCAGATAGTCCTTCAGCTACTGCATTGGTTACCTCTGTCAAAATAACTTCAATAGATTTTCCGGCATCATCATTTGCAGGAATTACATAATCTATTGGTCTTGGGTCAGAATTGGTATCCACAATTGCAAAAATTGGAATATTCAGTTTTTGAGCTTCCTTTACAGCGATGTGCTCGCGCATGGTATCAACAATAAAAATTGCACCAGGGAGTCTGGTCATGTCAGAAATGGAACCTAAGTTTTTCTCCAATTTGGCCCTTAAGCGATCAACTTGGAGTCTTTCTTTTTTGGAAAGTGTTTTGAATGTACCATCCTTTTTCATTCTATCAATAGCAGCCATTTTTTTAACGGCTTTACGAATAGTGACAAAGTTGGTCAGCATACCACCTGGCCATCTTTCAGTAATATAGGGCATGTTTACGTTAGATACTTTCTCCGCAACAATGTCCTTAGCTTGTTTCTTTGTGGCTACAAAAAGAATTTTTCTTCCTGATGCAGCAATCTTTTTAAGTGCCTCATTGGCCTCATCAAGTTTTGCTACAGTCTTGTAGAGATTAATAACATGGATTCCGTTGCGCTCCATGTAGATGTAGGGAGACATGTTAGGATTCCACTTTCTTGTTAGGTGACCAAAATGTACACCTGCTTCTAGTAAGTTTTTAACTTCAATTTTACTTGCCATTTTTTGTAATTAGTTTACGTTCCGTTGTATTAGCAATGAATTGGTGGTCGCAGAAAACTGTTCGCCCTATTCATTTAGATGCTAAACTAAATTCCAAAAAGTCGATTTTGCTCTTTGGAACAACGACAACTTGGTTAAAATATTAACCCTGAAATTGTTTCAGGGTTTTCAATGAACTTTATATAATAGGTACAAACGTACCTGTAATATTAACGTTTAGAGAACTGGAATTTCTTACGGGCTTTTTTCTGACCGAATTTCTTTCTCTCAACCATTCTTGGATCCCTTGTCAACAAACCTTCTGGTTTAAGAGCCAATCTGTTCTCTTCGTCAATTTCACACATTACTCTTGACAATGCCAAACGAACAGCTTCTGCTTGACCAGTGATTCCGCCTCCGTATACATTTACTTTTACATCGTAATTGTCTTCGGTATTGGTCAATGCAAAGGGTTGTTTTACCTTATATTGTAATGTAGCGGTTGTAAAGTAGTCTTTTAAGTCTCTTTTATTGATGGTGATGTTTCCTTTTCCTTCAGAAACATAAACTCTTGCCACCGCTGTTTTTCTTCTACCAATCTTATGAACCACTTCCATTATTTGTAGTCGTTTAAGTTTATTGCTTTTGGTTTTTGTGCTTCTTGTCCATGCTCTGCACCGACATATACTTTTAGGTTTCTGAACAACTCAGCACCTAGCTTGTTTTTTGGAAGCATTCCCTTTATAGACTTTTCAATAATTCTCTCAGGGTGCTTGTCTTTCAATTCTTGTGCCGTGGTAGAACGCTGTCCTCCTGGATAGCCGGTGTACCTTAAATACGTTTTATCTTCCCACTTGTTTCCTGTCATGGTGATTTTCTCAGAGTTGATAATGATTACATTATCACCACAATCAACATGGGGAGTAAAATTTGGCTTATGTTTTCCTCTAAGTAACTTGGCCACTTTTGACGCCAACCTTCCTAACGTTTCTCCTTCAGCATCAACCAATAACCATTGTTTGTCAACGGTAGATTTATTGGCAGAAATAGTCTTATAACTTAATGTGTCCACTTCTTGAATATTATTGATTTAAAAACCTATCCCGATAAACGGGCTGCAAATGTACAATTATTAGATTGAATTACAAATGGTTGATTGCGAATATTTTTTACTTTTTCTATTGGTGCTTATTTGTTAAAAGCAAGGGAGCAATGTTATGGTATTTTTTTGTTAAAAAAGGCATAAAATTTATGGACACTGTAACTGTTTCATTTTTCTTAGGTCTTTAAGGTAACCAATCAAATCAAAAAACGAATCAAGTGAAAAAATCAGTTCTTCTCTTCACGTTCCTATTTTTTTCTATTTGTATAAGTGCACAAGACTCAACAGAAGTTGTACCCAAAAAAATTTACGTAACAAAGCCAATTGAAAACGAACCACCACCAACAGTAGATGGCCTGCTGAATGATGAGGCATGGAATCTTGTTGAGTGGGCTGGGGAGTATGTGGAATTTCAACCAGATGAAAATACCCCTCCAAGTTATCAGACCAAATTTAAAATTGTGTATGATAGCAAGAACCTATATATAGGTGTGCGTTGTTATGATGCTGAACCCGATAAAATTGTAAAACGATTATCACGAAGAGATGGTTTTGAAGGAGATTGGATAGAATTTAATATAGATAGTTATCACGATAAACGAACAGCATTTTCTTTTACTGCCACCGTTGCTGGGGTTAAAGGAGATGAATTTGTTTCTAACAATGGAAATAATTGGGATGGTAGCTGGAATCCAATATGGTATACAAAAACAAACATAGATGAAGAGGGGTGGACAGCAGAACTAAGGATTCCGTTAAGTCAGCTAAAATTTGGCGGAGAAGAGAATCAAGTTTGGGGATTACAATCTACAAGAAGATTTTTTAGAGCCGAAGAACGCTCACTTTGGCAACGAAAACCAATTGATACGCCAGGGTGGGTAAGTGAATTTGGAGAGCTTCACGGCCTTAAGAACATAGAACCTCAAAAACAATTGGAAATTCAACCGTATACCGTCACCAGCGGTGAAACCTATGAAGCAGAAGAAGGAAACCCTTTTAGGGATGGTAGTGAAAATGATATTACCGTAGGCCTTGATGCTAAAATTGGGGTCACCAATGATCTTACACTGGATTTAACCGTCAACCCTGATTTTGGACAGGTTGAGGCCGATCCATCTGCGATAGCTTTAGATGGTTTTCAGATTTTCTTTAGGGAACAGCGACCATTTTTTGTAGAAAACAAGAACATTTTTGATTTTAGGGTTTCTCAATCTGAAGCTGGCAATACTTTTGGTTTTGACAATGTTTTCTACTCCAGGCGCATAGGTCGAAGTCCTCAGGGTTCACCAGATACAGACGATAATGAGTTTTTAGATCAGCCAGACAACACCCCAATTATTGGTGCGGCGAAATTTAGCGGCAAGACAAAAAATGGATGGGCTTTGGGTGTGTTGGAAAGTGTAACCTCAAAAAGGTATGCCACTATTAGTGGCGATAATGGGGAACGACGACGAGAAATGGTGGAACCTTTGACCAATTATTTTGTTGGTAGAGTCCAGAAAGACTTTAATGACAGAAATTCTTATCTGGGAGCTATTTTTACGGCAGCAAATAGAGATAATTTAACAGAAGAGCTTAGTTTCTTACATACATCTGCCTATACAGGAGGCGTTGACTTCAAGCACCAATGGAACAACAGGGATTGGTACCTAGAAGGTAATGTTATTCTAAGTCATGTTAATGGCAGCGAGGAGGCTATAAAAAATACACAAGAATCCATAACTCATCTATTTCAACGCGTAGGAGCCAATCATGTAGTTGTAGACTCTACAAGAACTTCATTGACAGGTAGTGGTGGAAATATTCAAATTGGTAAGGTTGGGAATGGTCATTGGAAGTTTGAAACTGGAGGCACATGGCGATCTCCAGAATTGGAATTGAATGACTTGGGCTTTCAAAGACAAGCGGATGATATTAGACACTATACTTGGATCGGTTACCAAACCCTAAAACCAGATAGTACCTTTAGAAGAGTTGGAATCAATTATAACCACTGGAGTGCTTGGGACTTTGATGGTAACCATAATAGTTTGCGTTTTAACACCAATAGCTGGCAAAATTGGAAAAATAACTGGTTTTCCAACTTCGGATTTAACTATGCACCAATTCAGTATTCCAATTTTGCGTTAAGGGGAGGTCCAAGATTGAGACAGTCCCCAGAAATTAGTTTTTGGAATAGCATTAGAACTGACAGTCGTAAAAAAGTTCGTTTTAATGCTTTTCATAGGGGGGCAAAGGCAGTAGATAATTCATATAGACAATATTTTATTGAGGCAGGGGTAACCTATCAGCCTATAAATGCAATACGTGTTTCCGCATTTCCTTCCATAAGAATCAATAATGATAGGTTGCAGTTTATTGACAATTTTGATGATGTAAATGGTTCACCAAGGTATCTTAATGGTGAAATTGAACAACGTACATTAAGCATGTCATTTCGGTTAAACTACACGATCAACCCAAATTTGACCATTCAATATTGGGGGCAACCTTTTATATCAAGAGGCAGGTATTCCAATTTTAAGCATGTTACCAATGCATCTGCAAAACAGTTTGAAGACAGATTTACAGGTTATAATGCTGACCAAATCTCTTTGGTTGAAGATACATACTCCGTAGATGAGAATTTAAATGGAGTTGAAGATTTCAGTTTTGATGACCCAAACTTTTCCTTTGTTCAATTTCGTTCTAATTTGGTCATTCGTTGGGAGTATATTCCAGGATCGGAAATTTTTCTTGTATGGTCTCAAGATGTATCTCAAGACGGTAATCCATCCGCCGGATTGTTATCTAGTTTAGGTGATAATATTTTTGGTCAAAAACCTCAAAATATCTTTTTATTAAAGGCTACATATAGATTTGTTCTTTAAGAAACCATAATTGGTAGTACTATTTCATAGGTTTTTCCGTTAATTTCTAACAAAACCTCAAACTAAAAACCATGAAAAAGAATGTACTACTACTTTTTTTGACTACTTTTTTTATACTATCCTGTTCTTCAGACAGTTCAGATGATTCTGGTGATACTCCTGCTGAGGATACATTAGTTGGTACTTGGGTGTTGACGGATTTAATGATTGATAGTAGCGTGAACGATGATGACTTGGAGTTTGGAAAGCAAATTATTGCGTTTCTACAAGGTATAAATTGCGATTTGGTCACGTTTACTTTTAATGAGAATAGTACGGTGATATCTGATAGTAAGGCCAATTTTTTATCTATAAATGTAGGCGTGGGGGGATTGGATATTCCATGCCCCACGGAAAGCGACGTTGTATCTTCACTATGGGTTTTAGATGGGGATCAGTTAACAATTTCAACCGAAGGCGAAGGTGATCAGATAATTACCATTCAGCTAGATGGTGATACTCTGATAATTCCAGGTGAAAGTATTGATGAAAACAATTATGCGGGAGCAGATGCGGTTTTCACAAGACAATAAAAAATATACTTACTGTAAAATAAAAGCCGGTATTTAAATATCGGCTTTTATTTTTTTCAAGGCGTTTACCAATGCTTCATTAGATTCTTGGTCGCCTATTGTAATCCTAACTTTTCCTGGAGCACCAAACTGTGTTACAGGTCTCACCATAACTCCGTGTTCCATTAACTTATCAGTAAAATCAAATTCAGGAATAGGTGGGTCAACTATAAAGAAGTTTCCTTGAGTAGGCCAGTACTTAATTCCTATTTCGTTGAACCTGCCCATTAAATATGTCCTTCCGTCATGAATGGTTTTTACGGTTTTTTCAATAAACAATCTATCGTCCAATGCTCCTATCGCCGCTTCAATAGAGGTAATTGGCAACAAAAAAGGTTTATGAATCTGTCTAATGTAATTGGCAATGGTTGCGGTTGTGTAACAGTACCCAATACGTTGACCTGCCAATCCATATGTTTTTGAAAAACTATTAATAGCAATTATGTTATGGCCAGATTTTACATAGGGCAATGCTGTTATATAATCTTCGGCATCTGCAAAATGCCTATACACTTCATCAAAGACAATGACAATATTTTTTGGAACTTGGTCAAGAAAATCCTCCAAAACTAACTTTGGAATATAGGTCCCAGTAGGATTATTGGGACTGGTCAAAAAGATAACTTTTGTTTTATTGGTAATCGCATCTAAAATCCCTTTTACATCTAAATCATAATTTGGTTTTAGTAAAGGAATGTCAATTGGTTTTGCTCCATACCATCTTGAAAATACGGAATAGGGCAAAAAGGATGGATTTGAATAAATCACTTCATCATTATCATTAATAAATGCCCTAAGCAGCATATCAATGATTTCGGAACCACTGTTGCCACAAATAAATTGGTCTGCCGTTAATTGACCATCAAAATCTTTTACCAGCGCTTCTCTCAAACGAATGTCTGTCTGATCGGGATAGACATCTACCTTTTTGGCAGCTTTTTTTAATGCGGCAATTGCTTTTGGAGAAGCTCCAAGTGGATTTTCATTTGAAGAGAGTTTATATATTTTCCTATTGGAAGCAGGAACGTTCTTGCCACCTTTATATACTTCTTTTGGTTCTAAATAGGGTTTAAAAATAGATTCTATTCCGTTGCTCATTAACCTAATTTTTCAGCATACATTAGTACGGTCAAAGCTTTTTCCGTATCATTATCTTTCAGCATTTGTCTAGATAGCCAGTGCAATTCTTTTTTTAACTTTTCTGGGTTTCCCTCCATTTTTTTTGAAAGCATTCTAATCTCGTCATCCAAACCAATCTGTTCTACTTGCTTTGGAGTGGGCAGTTTTTCCAAATTTCCCAGTCTACCCAAATTATTTCCTGTAAGAACGGTACTGTTTTGAACACTTTCTGGAAGTTGATCTACTCCAATACCTTTGCTACGTAGGGGTTTCGGAATTTCAAATAGAGAATTTCCACTTGCTCGTGTATACCAGCTTCCACCCATTCTTCCAACTAAATCCAGCTTTAAAGGATCTAGGTTTCCGTGTTCATCCAGATATTTTTCATTTATATGAATGAGCTCAACCTTGGCCAAGATTAAATTTCCTGCTCCTGGCGTATCTGCAAGTTCAATAACTTGTTGAACAGAACATTCAAAAGAAACTGGAGCTTCTGCAACACGGGGAGGCTTTACCTTTTCGCTGGCGACCTGTGTTAACCCAGATTTAATGAATTCATTCACTCCTTTTTCATAAGCTGTGCTGGACAATGACATTTGCTCAACAATAGGGTAATCTACAATATTGATAACTACTTCAGGTATTTCTTTTATGTTTTGATGAGAATGTTTTAAAGAATTGTCCCTTCCACTTCTTGATGGAGAAAAAATCATTACAGGTGGGTTGGAACTAAAAACATTAAAGAAACTAAATGGACTCAAATTCACATTTCCCGCTGGGTCAATTGTACTTGCAAAGCAAATAGGTCTTGGGGCAACAGCTGAAAGTAAATAAGCGTGCAGCTCTGGTTGGGGTATTACAGTTGGGTCTATAGTTTTTATGGCGGACATTTCTGTTTCTTTAGTTTTGCGCTAAGATAACGATCTATTTTGCTGGAAGCACCTTTGCAGAGACTTCTCCAAAACCAACCCTGATATCGTCCTTTTGGGCAAACCCTCTCATGGTTACGGTATCCCCATCATTTATGAACTTCCGCTCTGACCCGTCTTTCATTTTGATGGGTTTGGTGCCCATCCATGCCAATTCTAGCATGGAGCCATATGAGTTTTCATCCTTTCCAGAAATGGTGCCGGAACCATAAAGGTCACCAATATTGATGTTGCAGCCATTAACTGTATGGTGTGCTAACTGCTGTGCCATGTTCCAGTACATATACTTAAAGTTTGAATGACATACAGTTGCTTCCTCACTGCCTTCGGGAGAGATTCCGACCTCAAGTTTAATATCGTAGTTTTTGTTCCCTTCAAATTCTAAATAGGGAAGAACTTTTGGTTCTTGATCTGGCCCAGGCATTCTAAAAGGTTCCAGAGCCTCAAGTGTTACAATCCAAGGAGATATGTGCGAGGCAAAATTCTTGGCCAAAAAAGGCCCCAACGGTACATATTCCCATTTTTGAATGTCACGCGCGGACCAATCGTTTAGCAGCACCATTCCAAATATGTAATCCTCTGCATCTTCTGTCGCAATGGACTCACCAATTGCAGTGTTTTTCCCAGTGATAAAACCCATTTCCAATTCAAAATCCAATCTAGCTGAAGGTTGAAATACTGGAGAGGTGCTATCCTTTGGCAAAACCTGCCCTTTGGGTCTATGGATATCTTCTCCGCTCACAATAATGGATGAAGCTCTACCATGATAGCCAACTGGAATATGTTTCCAATTGGGCATCAACGCATTTTTTGGGTCACGGAACATTGTACCCACATTGGTCGCATGTTCTATACTGGAATAGAAATCTGTATAATCCCCAATGGATACGGGCATGTGCATGCTTGCTTCAGATTGTAAAACAAAAAGTTCGGATTTTCCAGCTAAAATCGAATCTTCATCTTTTAGCCAGTGTTGAATGTTGGTCCTTACTCTTTTGGTAATGGATTTCCCTAAAGAAATAAAATCATTAAGGGTGTCTTTTTCAAGCACGGCAGTATTAAAATCAAAAACATCTAATTCTGCAACAGCGACCAAGTCTAAAATATGTTCACCGATAGCCACACCAACTCTGGGGCTTCTATCAGCAGTTGAAAAAATTCCAAATGGAATGTTATGGATGGAGAAATCGGAGTTTTCGGGAATATTTATAATCATTTATTTGTTTTTTTCATTTTGAACGTAAACGGAAAAGATAGGGTTGAAGTTTCTCAAAGGTTACGTTCGTTTAGAAACAATCATTCATTTTTTGGATTTATTCTACCCAAGATTTATAATAGGTGCCATCATCAATCTTCAAGGCATTTTCTGTTACCTGAAGCGGTTTGAAAGTATCTATCATTACAGCCAATTCATGTGTTTCTTTTTTACCAATACTTGCCTCATAAGTTCCGGGGTGTGGACCGTGAGGGATTCCAGCAGGATGCAGAGAAATATAACCTGGGCCAATCCCTGTTCTACTCATAAAATCACCATCCACGTAATACAATACTTCATCAGAATCTATATTGGAGTGGTTGTATGGAGCGGGAATTGCCTTTGGATGGTAATCATACAATCTTGGGCAAAATGAGCAAATGACAAAAGCCCCTGTTTCAAAAGTCTGATGCACTGGAGGTGGTTGGTGCACACGACCGGTAATAGGTTCAAAGTTATGAATGGAAAACCCATAAGGATAATTATATCCATCCCATCCTACAACATCGAACGGGTGAGTGGCATACACAAGTGTATGTAACATACCTTGCTTTTTTACTTTCATTACAAACTCACCTTTTTCATCATGCGCTTGCAAATCCTGGGGCAATTTATAGTCACGTTCGCAGAATGGGGAATGCTCCAAAAGCTGCCCAAACCAGTTTCTATACCTTTTAGGTGTATAGATAGGATGGAAGGACTCTGCGAACAATATACGATTGTCTTCTGTATCAAATTCAATTTGATAAATCATCCCGCGTGGAATGATCAGATAATCACCATATTCAAAAGGAATATCTCCCAAAAAAGTCTTTAAAGTACCTGTTCCCTTGTGGATAAAAAGCATCTCGTCCGCATCCGAATTTTTATAAAAATACTCGGTCATCGATTTTCTTGGAGCCGCTAACCCAACATGCACATCGCTATTGACCAGCATGGGCTCACGTGACTCCAAAAAGTCGTCTTTGGGAGCAACATCAAAACCTATAAGTTTACGAGAGGCAATATTCTTTTCAACTGCAATTTTTGGACTTAGGTCAACTGCTTTGCCAATTGCAGAAACCTGTGTAGGTCTGTGCACATGATAAAGCAGGGAAGACATGCCATCAAAACCAATGGTGCCAAATAATTGTTCATAGTAGAGACTCCCGTCTGGTTTAGTAAACTGGGTGTGTCTTTTCTGCGGAATTTTTCCGAGTTTATGATAAATTGGCATAACTGAAAGTTTTAATTAGTGCAAAGTTCCTCTAAGTTCTTGTTCACGCTCAATAGCTTCAAACAGTGCCTTAAAGTTACCTTTTCCAAATGATTGCGCGCCTTTTCTTTGAATGATTTCAAAAAACATAGTTGGTCTTGGCTCTACTGGGCGAGTAAAAATCTGCAAAAGGTAGCCTTCGTCATCACGATCAACCAAAATACCCAGTTCTTTTAAGGGAGCAATATCTTCATCAATTTCACCAACTCGGTCCAGAACGGCATCATAATATGTATCAGGAACTTTAAGGAATTCAACCCCTCTGCTTTTCAATTGCCTAACGGTAGAAATTACATCATCAGTGGCAACTGCAATATGCTGTACCCCTTCGCCTTCATAAAAATCAAGATATTCTTCTACTTGGGATTTTTTCTTGCCTTCCGCTGGTTCGTTTATCGGGAATTTTATACGTCCGTTACCGTTGCTCATTACTTTGCTCATAAGAGCGGTAAAATCAGTTGAGATATCCTTATCATCAAAAGATAGTATTTGAGTGAAACCCATAACATTTTCATAGAAATCTACCCATTCGTTCATTCTGTTCCACCCTACATTGCCGACCATATGGTCCACAAATTTTAACCCAACGGGGGAAGGATTGTAATCGGGAGTCTCCCATTTTCTAAATCCAGGAAGGAAAGTGCCATTGTAATCTTTTCGTTCAACAAAAACATGAACGGTTTCTCCGTAAGTGTAAATTCCCGAACGTACAATTTTTCCATCGTTATCTTCTTCCGTATAGGGTTCCATGTAGGATTTTGCGCCACGCTCCATGGCAGTGTTATATGCATAGGTAGCATCATCTACCCAAAGTGCTACAACTTTAACACCATCACCGTGTTGATCAATATGACGACCAATGTCAGTACCACTTTTTAACGGAGAGGTCAGAACCAATCTAATTTTATCCTGAACTACTACGTAGCTTTCCTTATCTTTTACACCGGTCTCAAGACCTGCATAGGCCAAGGATTGAAAGCCAAAGGCGGTTTTGTAAAAATGCGCTGCCTGTTTGGAATTACTAACATAGAGTTCCAAATAGTCAGTGCCATTTATGGGCATAAAATCTTTGGCGGAATCATGTAGTTTGGGTAGTGCTGTTGCTTCCATGGATGCTATATTTTAAAGTTTAATAATCAAAATTGTTGTTAATGCAACAAAAATAGTAATTTTGAACTAACTTTTGGTTTGTACAAGACAAATTGTTGTTAATTTTTTCATCTTTAGCCCAACGAAATTAATTTTGAGCAGAGTACAGATATTTTAATGCCTTTTAAGCACAAGAAAGAGATTATGCTGAATCAAATTGATGAAATATCAGGAATAGGATTGCACTTGGATCTGGTGCTACGCAAGGTGCAGGATGCATACCTTAGAAAGTTCAGGGAATTGGGGGTTGAACTTACTATTGAGCAATGGGTAATTCTTTATCGAATATATCAACTGGGCGAAGAGGTTTCTCAATCTGATATTGTTAAATCCAATTTTAGAAATAGAGCGACTACCTCTAGAGTTATTGGAGGACTAGAACGAAAGAACTGGATTGCCAAGACGCGTTTTAAAGGCGATTTAAAGCGTTTTAAGCTGGAGTTAACCCCAGAAGGACAACATATCATCTCTAAAATGGAACCTCATACCAACCTTTTGCGAAAACAGGCCATAAAAGGGTTGGACACTTTAGAGTTTGAAACCTTTTTAAAGGTTTTGGACCGGATTGGCGAAAATTATGAAGAGTTGCAATAACTCTTAATTTGTTGCGGCCTTTATCTTTTCTGGTTGCAATTATCTTAATCCTTTCTTAAAAAGGGGCGTTTGGGTTAAAATAGCATATAACATGGGCAAATATGTTGTTTTAAGGGGTGTTTGGTTGCCTGAATTTTACAGCATATTAATTGAAAATTATTTCAATATGAAAAAGTTAAAGCATTATCCAAATGTTTGGCAAGCTTCTCCCTTTTCAATGGAGATGTTTGCACATTATGAGAAAGAGGCTCGTATTAACAATCAAGAAACAGAGATACAAAAACAAGAGATAAAAAAAGAACAAAAATCAAAATTTAAACTAGCCTTTGGCTGGTAAGCAAAAAACGAACATTTAGATAAAAAAAAGGCACCGAACAGGTGCCTTTTTGGATTTTAATGAGCCTCCAACCAATTGTCGCCAATACCTACTTCCACATCTAAAGGAACGGCTAGGGTATAAGCATTTTCCATTTCATTTTTGATTAGGCCTTTCACCTCCTCGAGTTCTGGCTTGTAGGCATCAAAAACCAATTCATCATGAACTTGCAATAACATTTTGGTTTTGTAGTTTCCTTCTGTTAATTTCTTGTGGATGTTGATCATGGCAATTTTTATGATATCCGCCGCACTTCCTTGGATTGGAGCGTTTACGGCATTCCGTTCTGCCGCGCCACGCACTACTTGGTTCCCGGCATTGATATCTTTTAGATATCTGCGTCGGCCCAATACAGTCTGTACATAGCCGTTGTCACGAGCAAAATCTACTTGTTCCCCCATATAATTTCTCAGTTTAGGGTAGGTCTTATAATAGGTTTCAATAAGTTCTTTGGATTCTGCGCGGGTCAGGTCGGTTTGATTGCTTAACCCAAAGGCGGAAACTCCATATATAATTCCAAAGTTGACTGTTTTGGCGTTGCCCCTTTGCTCACGGGTTACTTCTTCAATAGGAACATTAAAAACACGAGAAGCGGTGGAAGCATGAATGTCCTCTCCATTCTTAAAAGCTTCTATCATGGTGTCTTCCTCACTTAAAGCTGCAATGATTCTAAGTTCTATTTGTGAATAATCAGCCGCTAGGAGTGTGTAGTTTTCATCCCTTGGAATAAAGGCTTTACGCACTTGTCTACCTCGTTCTGTACGAATGGGAATGTTCTGTAAATTAGGATTATTACTGCTCAGTCGGCCAGTTGCCGCTACAGTTTGCATATAATCCGTATGTACACGTCCACTATGTTGCTGTACCTCATTGGGCAAAGCATCAACATAAGTACTTTTTAACTTGGCAAGCCCTCGGTAATCCAAAACATTCTGAATGATTTCATGGTCTTTGGCCAAATATGAAAGTACATCTTCCGCAGTGGAATATTGCCCTGTTTTTGTTTTTTTGGGCTTGTCCACCAATTTCAGCTTGTCGAAAAGGATTTCACCCAACTGTTTTGGTGAGGCTATATTGAATTCTTGCCCAGCAGCTTCGTAAATTTTGACCTCCAGGTTTTTGATGTCATTGTTCAAATCCTCAGAAAGAGAACTCAAGAAATCTTTGTTTAGATTAATGCCCTCTGTTTCCATATCCGCTAAAACACGAAGCAAAGGAATCTCAATCTCTTCGAACAACTTTTCCGTCTTTGCTTCTATCAACTCTGGTCTAAAATGATGTGCTAACTGCAAGGTGATATCGGCATCTTCCACCGCATATTCTACCTGTTTTTCCAAAGGAACCTGTCGCATGCTCAATTGGTTTTTCCCTTTTTTTCCGATAAGCTCGGTAATGGAAACCGGGGTATAATTTAGGTACGTTTCTGCCAAAACATCCATATTATGGCGCATATCTGGATTGATCAGATAGTGCGCTAACATGGTATCGAACAGTTTTCCATTTACCTCAATACCATAGTTGTTCATCACTTTGATATCATATTTTAGGTTTTGGCCAATTTTTTCAATTTTTTCTGATTCGAAAAAAGGACGAAGCTGCTCCAAAATTTCATTAGCCGCTTCCTTGTCTTCGGGAATGGGAACATAAAAACCTTTTTTCGCCTCCCAACTAAAAGCGATCCCTACCAATTCAGCTTCCAACGGATTGATGGAGGTAGTTTCAGTATCGAAACAAACAGAGGCCTGTTTCATTAATTGATCTATAAAAAGTTTCATTCCTAACCCGGGTGAGATACCTTGATAAAAATGTGCAACGTTGGTAACAGTATTTCTGCTGTTCTCGTCTTTTATTGTAGCGGGTGCATTTTCTGGACTTCCTCCAAACAAACTAAATTGGCCACTTCCCGCTACTTGTGTCTGTTCTTTTGCTTTGGAAGTATTTGAAGTTGGATTTGTCTCAATGGTCTCTTCGGAGAAAATCTTGATAAACTGCTCTTTTAATCTTCGGAATTCCAGCTCTTCAAAAATCTTTTGAACCTTGGGGCTATCGGGTTCAGAGAGTTCATAATCGCTTGCATTGAAAGTTACATCGCAATTAAGATTGATTTCTGCCAATTTTCTTGACAACCTACCTAGTTCCGCATTTTCCTCTACCTTCTCTTTCATTTTTCCTTTTAACTGGTGGGTATTGGCCAAAAGCCCTTCCATATCGCCAAAATCTGCAATAAACTTTTTGGCGGTTTTGTCCCCAACTCCTGGGAGTCCGGGGATATTGTCACTTGCATCACCCATCATGCCCAGATAATCAATTACCTGTTCTGGACGTTCCACCCCAAATCGTTTTTGAACCTCTGGAATTCCCCAAATTTCTATACCATTGCCCATACGAGCTGGGCGATACATAAAAATATTTTCAGAGACCAGTTGACCAAAATCCTTGTCTGGAGTAACCATAAAAACTTTGTAATCCTCTTTTTCTGCTTGTTTTGCCAAAGTGCCAATAATATCATCGGCCTCAAAACCCTCCAGCTCTACAACGGGAATATGCATCGCTTTAAGAATATCCTGTATAAAAGGCACAGCTATACGAATGGCATCTGGTGTTTCATCACGATTGGCTTTATACTCCTCGAAAAGTTCCGTCCGTTCTACACTGCCACCTTTATCAAAGCACACAGCCAAATGATCTGGTTTTTCTCGTTTTATAACATCAAAAAGAGAATTTACAAACCCCATAATGGCTGAGGTATCCATCCCTTTAGAATTAATTCTCGGATTTTTGATCAAGGCATAGTAACCTCTAAAAATTAAGGCATATGCATCAAGAAGAAAGAGTCTTTTTTGTTCGGACATATTTTTAATTGTCAGTTTAGCTTTAGAATTTGACAGATTTTAAAAGTAGAAAAAAGAGTCTAGAAATTAATACAAAGATTCAAGAAGTCTTTTGTCTTTTGCGGCAATATGGAGATCACTGTTGTTTATAAAAGCTCTCCACAGGCTGATTCTCATGGCCATTATTGGTGTATTCCCTGTAAGTGAAACCGGGATGAACGCAGTAGCCTCCAGTTTCGCCTTGTTTGTTTATGGCCAAAAAGCCAATTTGGAAATCTTCTCTACCTTCATTTTTTTTCATGATTCGTTTTACGCCTTCTTCACATGCTTCTTGAGGGCTTTTACCTTGGCGCATTAATTCTACAATTAGAAAACTGCCCACGGTTCTAATGACTTCTTCACCAACTCCAGTGGCTGTGGCACCACCTACTTCATTGTCAACATAAAGTCCGGCCCCAATAATAGGGGAGTCCCCTACGCGCCCGGCAACCTTATACGCCATGCCACTGGTGGTACATGCACCGGCAATATCGCCATTAGTGTCAATGGCAAGCATGCCAATGGTATCATGGTTTTCAATGTTGATGACGGTCTCGTATTTTGATTCTTTTTTCCATTCTTCATATTGCTTTCTGGTACTTTCTGTCAACAAATCTGTTTTTTTAAAGCCCTTTTCATAGGCAAATTGCTCAGCGCCTTTGCCTGCCAATATGATATGTGGTGTATCTTCCATGACCTTGCGCGCTACAGATATAGGATGTGCTATGTTTTGAAGATAAACAACAGACCCGCAATTACCGTCTTTGTCCATAATACAGGCGTCAAGTGTAACATTGCCATCTCTGTCGGGTCTGCCACCCACACCTACGGTCTCATTGCTTACATCTGCTTCTTCAACCATAACACCTTGCTCAACAGCATCCAGTGCATTTCCTCCTTTTTCAAGCACTTCCCATGCTTTTGCAGTAGCGTTCATAAAGTTCCAAGTACAAATGGCAACTGGTTTTGTGACTGCTGTAACTATAGAGGGCACGTCCACTTTGTTTTCAGTTTTGCATGATGCTAGAACAGGGGCAGACAATAACCCAGCAGTGGTGAGACTTGATTTTTTAAGAAACTTGCGTCTTTGCATGATTTGGATGTTTATTTTTAGTCCTGATAAATATAGCAATATGCTCATAGAAGTTTGTGCCAATTCTTTGGAATCTGCTCTTAATGCTCAGGAAGCTGGGGCGGATAGAATTGAACTTTGTTCCGAACTGGGAGTAGGCGGGATTACCCCTTCTCATGGATTAATTGAAATGGTAAAAGAGCGACTTGATATTCCCATCCATGTCTTGATCAGGCCGCGAAGTGGACACTTCAATTATTCTGAACAAGAATTTGAGGTTATGAAAAAGGACATTGCTTTGTGTGTTAAAATGGAAATTGATGGCATTGTTTCTGGTATTCTTCAGTCTGATTTTGTTTTAGATTTTGAACGTACAAAAGAATTGGTAGAGGCTTCAAGACCATTAAAATTTACATTCCATCGCGCTTTTGACTGGATTCCTGATCCTTGGCAAACTATGGAACAATTTGAGGATTTGGGAATAGCTTACGTATTATCATCAGGTCAGCAAACATCTGCCTTAAAAGGATTGAATCTGCTCACTGACCTTAATACGATCACAAAGAAATGTGTTGTAATGGCAGGAGGAGGGATTAACCCCGAAAATGTGGAAAAATTTAAAAATGCGAAACTTAAGGCCATTCATCTTTCAGGCAGCTCATTTGGTAATATGGTTAATCTGAACAACAAGATTTCAATGAATTCTATGGCTCATTTGAAAGAGGGTCAAGTAGCTGTAACAAACAAGGAGACTATTCGTCAAATTGTTCGGGGCGTTAAATAATCGTCAAATAATTATGTTCCTTAACTAAAGAAATATCTTTACAAAAAAACAACTATGCTTCGTTGGGTCATTTTCGTTATTATCTATTTGGTTTTGGGTTTTTATTCTTTGCAGGCCATAAAAACAGCTTCTAGATACCCATGGGTTCATTACCTTTTTATCTTGCTATCTCTCTTTGTGATAGGAAATTTTCTTTATCAGTTTACAGGTACAGATGGGGGCAGGGTTCTTAGCAGACCAAAAAGCTATGCTTTTGGATTTTTATTGGCCATGTTGTCTTTTCAGATGATCACCATTGTTTTTCTGTTCGGCGAGGATATTTTTAGACTTTTTGTGGGTGTTTACCAAAAGATTTTTAGCACCCAAAAAGAGTTTAGCATTCCATCAAGAAGGCGTTTTTTAAGCATTATTGCCCTTGGGATTGCTGCTCTTCCCTTTGGAGCCTTATTGATGGGGATGTATAAGGGCAAGTACAATTATAAAGTGCTTAAATATCAATTGGAATTTGATGACCTTCCAGACGCTTTTGATGGTTATCAAATCACTCAGATTTCAGATGTTCACAGTGGTAGTTTTGATAATAGGAGCAAAGTGACTTATGGGATTGATTTGATCAACAAACAACAAAGTGACGTTATTTTGTTTACAGGGGATATGGTAAACAATAAAATGGAAGAGATGCTGCCCTGGAGGGATTTGTTTGCAAAACTGGAAGCAAAGGACGGAGTATATTCTGTTTTGGGAAATCATGATTATGGGGATTATGTAAGTTGGGAGTCCGAGGCTCTAAAAGCACAAAATTTACAGGATTTAAAAAACCTTCAAAAAGAGATGGGTTTTGATCTTTTGTTGGATTCCCATCGCTATCTAGAAAGGAATGGAGAGAAGATTGCTCTTTTGGGTGTGGAAAATTGGGGTCGCGGCGGATTTAAGAAAGCGGGAGATTTAGAAAAGGCTAAACAAGGCGTCTCTAAAGATGATTTCAAGATTTTAATGAGTCACGATCCTTCGCATTGGGAAGATGTTGTTATCCAGGATGATTATCATTTTCATTTAACCTTAAGCGGCCACACCCATGGAATGCAGTTTGGCGTGGAGATTCCCGGTTGGGTAAAATGGAGCCCGGTTAAATGGCGTTATAAATATTGGGCAGGTGTTTATCAAGAGCTTGGACAATTTATAAATGTTAACCGAGGCTTTGGTTTTATAGGTTACCCAGGTCGTGTAGGTATTTGGCCAGAAATTTCGGTGATTACGCTTAAAAAGAAAGGTTTAACGTGATTTTAACGCACATCTTTTCTTTGCTGAATGGGCAGTCTAGTTAAATTTTAACAAATTTTCTTACTTTTGATTTGTAAACCCTAGAATCACACATGTCCAAATTTGGTGAACTTATAGATTTAAAAGTACCAGTGTTGCTGGACTTTTACGCAGAATGGAACGATCAGTCCACTTCTATGCATCCTGTATTGCGCGATGTTGCGGCAGCTCTTGGCGATAAAGGAAAGGTAATTAAGATTGATGTTGACAAAAACAAAGAGCTATCACAAGCACTCCGTATTAAAGGATTGCCAACATTGATGATTTACAAGAAAGGAGAAATGGTCTGGCGACAGAGTGGCGAACAAGATGCCAATACTCTTATTGGTATTCTGAACGAATATATTTAAAGCGAGCGAGGGTTTCCCCTCGCTTTTTTATTGTTCCAATACTATTGAATCTGGAACAGATTCAATAGTATCAAGAGAAATGGAATCCTCTAAATCAGGGTTTGGAACGGTTTCTTCAAAAGCATCTTCACTATCATCAACAAATTGAGAGAACTTATCAATATACTCATTAAAGATTATCGTTTCTGATTCTGCCAACTCTCTGTCCTGGTTTTCAATAAGAATATCAATATTTCTGCGATAAGCCTGCATGTCCGTTAAAACGTCATCAATCTTATCATACTGTTCGTCAAGGGGGATTCCAGAATAATACTCCAAGCGTTCTTGATATACTTTTTTCAGTTTTTGAAACAAGGCCCTTGCCTTTTCTGTTTCTCCAACTTTGTAATACCCATCTACAAAGGGTTCAACAAATGCATAAAAACCATAGTGTTCCAAAGGTATGTTGGTCATGGCCATTTCAATAATCTCCTTTGCTTTGTCAATCTTGTTCTCTTCAATCAATGTTTCCATCAACCGAGCCAAATTGCTTCTAAAGGAAAGCCCTTGAGAACGTGTTTGGGGATCATGGTAAATATGTTCACTGCCAGAATTGCCCCAATCCCATTTCGTTACAATATCATACATTAACTCGCTATCCACACGCCCCATCTCGAAAGAGCTTCGATTTTTTGTTTTGATCGGGACCAATTTATAAACAAGACCATCCAATTGAAGATAGTCTTTCATCCAAATGTATTCAGCACTATCAAAACTTCCTCCTGAAAAATAAATGGGTCTTTTCCAATCGTTATTGGCAATCAAATCCAGCATCAAGATCCTGTTCTTTGGTAAAGCACTTTGTGGAAGGTCAATATCTATAAAATCTTCTATTAAGGCAGAATCCTTTGCCTTTACCAAACCGCTTTCCAGAACATTCTTTTTATTTACAGGAATTCTGATCTTGTTGGTTGGGTAGTACACAATATCCAAGTTGCTTTCGGGATAATTGCTAAGGTCCGCACCTTGTTTTTCCAATAAATACTTGAATTTGGTTTGAGGTTTATCGCTTCCTATCCAATTGATGAAGTCTTTGATATTCCAACGATTTTCTGTTACTCCTTGATAATATACAGCGTCTCTTGAGCCATAACGATACTTATCATGTGTTAATTGAGAAGGAATGGGTGCGCTCTCATATGTCTTGCGCTTCATTTGGTCTATATACCAATCTGTAGCAAAAAGGCTAGTGTTCACAATACGAACATCGGTTCTGTATTCTTCAATCTCTTGGGCATACCATAATGGAAAAGTATCGTTGTCCCCTATAGTAAAGAGAATTGCGCCTGCATCTTCTTTACAGGAGTCCAAATAGGCCTTGGCGGTTGAATTTGCTGTGTAACGGCCGGAACGGTCATGGTCATCCCAATTTTGGAATGCCATTAAAAAGGGTACGGCCAATAAACATAGTCCTGTAATAAGTGGAGCGGCGATTTTAGCGGACAGCAATTTCCTGAATTCATCAAAAAGTCCGTAGACACCAATCCCTATCCAAATACAGAATATATAAAATGAGCCTACCAGCGAATAATCCCTTTCCCTAGGTTGAAAGATATAGGGGTTGGTGTAGAATTGAATTGCCAATCCAGTAAACATAAAAAAGACAAAGAGTACCCAGAAGTGCTTAGGGTTTTTTGAAATCTGAAAGAGGATTCCAATAATGCCCAATATCAATGGTAAGAAAAAATAGGTGTTTCGCCCTTTATTGTTCTCCCAATCGCTAGGTAGGTTGTTTTGACTACCTAGGCGAAGGCTGTCTATAAACCCTATACCACTGAGCCAATGTCCGTTTTCATCATACCTGCCTTGAATGTCGTTTTGCCTACCTGCAAAATTCCACATGAAGTAGCGCATGTACATATAACCAAACTGGAATTCGAAGAGATAGGTTACATTTTGCCAAAGGGTAGGTGGTTCTACTTCTATGTATTCACTAAATTCCCTTAAAAAGCGAATGTATTGCTCAGAATCCAATTCACCCTGCGCATAAGCACTTTTAAATTGAGATACCGCTTCCCTTAGGTCATTATTGGAAATGTATTCTGATTTTATTCGAAACTCCAATTCCCCAAAATAACGCATGTAGTTTTCTGCATGTTGGTCGCTCCATAACCTTGGGAGTACACCAACATGTTTTTCATTTGGACCTTGAATGGCATTCTTATAATTGTTTACAATTACGTATTTACCTAATTTTTCATCCTTTTCATACTTGGGGCGGTCATCTATATCTTCCCCGGCCGGGGCAAAAGTATCTGAATAGTACGCACCATAGAAAGGGCTCTCTACTCCTGGGTATTGTTCTCTATTGTAATAGGCTAAAAGAGAACGTGCGTCCGATGGGTCGTTTTCATTAACTACGGTTTTTGCATTAGCACGTATGGGCAGCATTAACCAAGAAGAAAAACCAAAAATCAAGAACATTAAACAGAGTACAATGGTGTTCCCAGTGTAAAAGTTATTTTTTCTAGTATACCGAAGAGCAAAATAGAAAGCGGCAATGAAAATGAGGCCCATGATAATACTCCCCGAGTTAAAAGGAAGTCCAATGCTGTTAATGAAAAATACCTCGCTCCAACCAAATAGTTTTAGTACATAGGTCAATGAAAATTTATAGACCAACATTAAAAGTGCAACCACAACAATATTGGCTAACAGGAAGTTTTTTATAGTAGTTGTTTTATATTTTTTGAAGTAATACAAAAGACCAATGGAAGGAATCGCCAAAAAGCCCATGAATTGAATTCCAAAAGTAAGCCCTACTAAAAAGCAAATAAGCAATAACCACCTATTACCTCTGGGGTCATCTAAATTATCGGTCCACTTTAGCCCCAACCAAAGTAATAGTGCCATAATGAAACTTGCCATGGCATACACCTCGGTTTCTACCGCATTGAACCAAAAGCTGTCAGAAAAAGTAAATGCAAGAGCTCCTACCAGACCACTTCCAAAAATGGCAATAGCCTTGCTATTGGTTATAGGTTTCTTTTTGGAGACCATTTTAAGCGTCATATTGGTTATGGTCCAAAATGTAAACAGGACCGCAAAGGCACTTGAAACTACAGAAACCGAGTTTACCATCAAGGCTATTTTAGAGCCGTCTCCAAAAGCAAATATGGAAAAGAAAGCACCGATCATTTGTAAAAGTGGAGCTCCGGGGGGGTGGCCGACCTGAAGCTTTGCAGAGGTAGTTATATACTCCCCGGCATCCCAGAAACTTCCGGTAGGTTCAACTGTTAGTGCATAAACAATAAATGCAACGGCAAAGGAAGCCCATCCTAAGATGGTGTCCCATTTCTTGAAGTCTTTTGCAAACATAAAGATTGGTGTTTACCAAGTTGGGGCGAATTTAGTAAATATAGTAGAGAAGGTTGTTTAATTTTGGAAAAGCTTTAACAGTGGATTGGCTGGAAAATACCTTGGAATGTTATTAAAATATTTGCCTAAACAAAAGTTTGTCTTAAATTTGCACCCTCAATTACGGTAATGGCCTATGGTGTAATTGGTAACACAGCTGGTTTTGGTCCAGTCGTTCAAGGTTCGAGTCCTTGTAGGCCAACAGAGCCCCTTAAAATAATGATTTTGAGGGGCTTATTTTTTTAGAGAGCCTGTAACTTCAATCTTAAAAATCACAAGCATCTGATAATCAAGTTTTTATTTTTTATCCTTCACACTTTTTTTATTCCTTCTTTACAGTATCCTTCCAGATCTCCATTTTTATTTTTAATCTGACACTATACCGACTTTGGAATTACCATCCATAGTCAAAGAAAAGGTAACCTCTCTCAACTCTTTCTTGGACAAGCCACGTGTTAATTTTATCACCTCAGATTCGAAAATAGTGGTCTATTGTAATACCTGTTGTAACACGGCCCAAACATTGTTCCTTACGATTTGGTGTCCCTCTGGGGTAGGGTGAATGCCATCTTCCAAATTTAGCTCAGGAATACCTGCGACCCCTTCCAATAAAAAAGGAATCAAAGCGATTTGATTTTCTTCGGCCAGTTTAGGAAAGATTTTGCGAAACTCCGTGGTATATTCTGGGCCCATATTGGGTGGAATTTGCATGCCTGCCAGTACAATTTGGGTATCGACATTCTTTTTTCTTACTAAATCGATCATTGCTTGCAAATTCTTGTGGGTTTCAGATATGGGAATACCGCGAAGTCCATCGTTCGCACCTAGTTCCAACACAAAAACATCGACCTTTTGGTTCAATACCCAATTCAAACGGTTACGTCCGCCAGAAGTTGTCTCCCCACTCAGCCCTGAATTGATTACGGTATAATTAAGACCTAACGAGTCCAAACGGTCTTGAATAAGTGCTGGGAAGGCCTCTTCAAGTTCCAAACCATAGCCTGCAGTAAGACTATCCCCAAAGAACAAAATTACTTTTTCGGAGGTTTCTTCAACAACGATATTTTCCTTGCTACCATTGCCCTCTGGTACATCTAAGGCTTTTTTAGGGTCATCACGACAGGAAATTAGGCATAAAACCAGAAAAAAATAACGAAACTTTAAGAGGTCTTGCATGGGTTACGGGCCTTAAAATTAAAATCATTTGCCTATTTTCCTAGTTTGAGAAAAAAGGAAGCAAAAGTGTTATGCCAAAGATATTAAACGTTGAGCACCTAAGGAAGACCTATACGAGTGGTTCAAAACAATTAACGGTATTGGATGACATCAATTTCAGTATCGAAGCGGGGGAGACCTTTGCAATCGTAGGACCTTCAGGGAGTGGAAAGACAACTTTATTGGGTCTCTGTGCTGGACTTGATTATCCCGATACTGGTGTCGTGGAATTGAGTGGTGCCAATTTAGGAAATTTGAACGAGGATGAGCGTGCCCGATTGCGCAATGAAAAGGTGGGTTTTATCTTTCAGAATTTTCAGTTACTGCCAACCCTGACGGCCCTCGAAAATGTAGTTGTCCCTTTGGAACTTCAGGGGGCAAAAAATCCAGCAAAAATTGGTAGGGAACTAATGGGTAAGGTTGGTCTGGGTGACCGTCTCCAGCATTATCCCTCCCAACTTTCTGGTGGAGAGCAGCAACGCGTGGCCCTGGCCCGTGCATTTTCAAATAGCCCATCTATTTTGTTCGCTGATGAACCTACGGGCAATCTCGACCAAGATACAGGCGACCGTGTGGTCCAACTATTGTTCGAACTTAATCAGGAGGCTGGTACCACTTTGGTCATTGTCTCCCACGATTTGGAATTGGCACAAAAATGCAATCGTTTATTACGATTGCGAGGTGGGAAAGTGGTATCGAATGAAGTATTGATTGAATCGTGATAAATTCTACAACAAAGCAATCGGGAGCCGGATGGAAATGGCTGTTAAAAATGGCTTGGCGAGACAGCAAGGCTAGTGGCAGTCGTCTCTTGTTGTTTATGGCTTCCATCATTTTAGGCATAGCTGCAGTAGTTTCCATCCAGTCCTTCAGTGAGAACCTGGAAGAAAATATTGCCATTCAATCCAAGACCTTGATGGGTGCCGATTTTGTCATTGATAGCAACCAACCCCCCAATGAAAGGGTATTGGCCATTATCGATTCCCTTGGAGGGGCTAATGGACGTTCCGTGGGGTTTCCTTCAATGGCGGTCTTTCCAAAAAGCGGTGACGCCAAATTGGTTGGGGTACGCGGTATTGAAGGTGGATATCCCTTTTATGGTGAACTGGAAACCAAACCCGAAGCTGCAGCGCAAACCTACCAAGAGGCTGGTGGTGCTCTCGTAGATGCAACGCTTATGTTGCAATATGGGGTGCAAACAGGTGATTCTATCAAATTGGGCAATACAGTGTTTCCTATTATGGGTACTTTGATTTCCGCTCCTGGAACATCGGGAATTGGGGCTTCAGTGGCACCACCCGTAATTATTCCCTACGATGCGGTGGAAGGCACAGGACTCATACAAGTGGGAAGTCGAATCGGATATGACTATTATTTTGTCGCTGAACCTGAGCAAGATCTGGTAGCGTTGGATGAGAAGGTTGACCCTCAACTCGATGTTGAAAACGCAGACCTGGATACGCACATCAGCACCGCTGAACAGCTTGGCAGAAGTTATGATAATTTTGGGAAGTTTCTCAACCTTATTGCTTTTATAGCTCTGCTGTTGGGTTGTGTAGGCGTTGCCAGCTCGGTACATATCTATATCAAGGAGAAATTACGTTCGGTAGCCGTATTGAAATGCATTGGAGCTACCCGAAGGCAAACTTTTTTGATTTACCTCATACAGATCGCAGGTATGGGGCTACTCGGAGGCATTCTTGGAGTACTGGGTGGATTGCTCCTACAGCAATCCTTTCCTTTGCTGTTGGAAGGATTCTTGCCGTTTGAAGTTCAGATTTCCATAGTGCCCAATGCGCTTTGGTCAGGACTGATATTGGGTGTATTGTTATCCGTATTATTTGCTTTAATGCCTTTATTGAACACATGGTTTGTTTCACCTCTGCAGGTGTTACGGGTCGAGGAGAACGGATATCAAAAATCACGAAAAGCCCAGCTGTGGGTGGTATTGGGTATTGTTCTGTTTATTTTTTCCTTCTCCTTTTGGTTATTGGGCAGTATTCGATATGCTCTCTATTTCGTTCTCGGCATCTTGGTGGTCTTTGCGCTTTTGGGAGGTGTGGCCACTCTTTTTATGCGAGCCATCAAGAAATATTTTCCAACGTCTTGGGGGTTTACTTCGAGACAGAGTCTCTTGAACCTATACCGTCCCAATAATCAGACCACGGTCTTAATTTTAGCTATTGGTGTGGGCACCTTTTTGATAAGTACGCTCTATTTCACCAAAGATATTTTATTGGCCCAGGTTTCCTTGGAAGCTTCGGAGGACACTCCAAATCTTATTTTGATGGATGTCCAAACCAATGAAAAACTTGCTGCGGCCAATAGCATCGAAGCGGCGGGACTTGATGTGTTGAACAATATTCCCATCATTACCATGCGGATGCATCAAATCAAAGACCGGCCTGTGCGTGAACTCATTCTTGATTCTACTGCGACCCAAAATCGATGGGTTTTGTTCCATGAATTTAGAGTTACTTATCGCGATTCCCTGGTAGCCTCAGAACGAACAGTCGAAGGTACCTGGCCACTTGAACGCAAAGGCAACGGTATCATTCCTATTTCGATGTCCGATAATGTAGCGGCCGATGCCCAGGTCACAGTTGGTGATACACTTGTGTTTAATGTACAGGGTGTATTAATGGAAGCCCAAGTTGCCCATCTTCGTGAGGTGGATTGGGCTCGAATGCAGATTAACTTTTCAATTCTGTTCCCTTCTGGAGTATTGGAAGAAGCGCCTCAGTTTCATGTGTTGACCACCAAAGCCCCAGATGCGGTTAAATCGGCCGCATTGCAACGTGACCTCGTTCGACAATTTCCAACGGTATCCATTATCGATTTACGACAGATACTTATAGTTATAGAAGATATTCTGAACAAAATAGCTTGGGTAATCAACTTTATGGCTTTCTTCAGTATTCTTACTGGAATTATTGTGCTCATTGGATCGGTACGAACGAGCAAATACCAAAGGATAAAGGAAAATGTGTTGTTGCGCACCTTAGGGGCTAAAAGCAAACAAATTCTACGCATAACAGCACTTGAATATCTCTATTTAGGGCTATTGGGCGGAGGTATTGGTATTGTATTGTCATTATTAGGTAGTCTTTTGTTGGCACGATTTGTTTTCGAAGTTAGCTTTGTGCCTTCCACAGTTCCTTTTCTAGTTGTTTTACCAAGTATTATGGCCTTGGTACTTTTGATTGGTTTGTTAAACAGTAAAAGTGTGCTGCAAAGCCCTCCATTGGAAGTGCTTAGGAAAGAAGGGGGATAATTAGAGAAACGATGAAGCGGCTCATTTCTGACTTTAGAATTTTGAGGTAAGAAATCTCATGAAACATGTAAGTTTTGTTATAGGATTACTTTTTCATCCTTTGCCCCCCTTTTATCTTTCCTTTTTTAAAATCCTTTCCAACATTAAAAGACAAACCTACTCTTCTAGAACCTAATTTTTTGTATCCATAGTAATATGTGATAGTTTTCGGTTTTTGGCTTTTAAATATTGTGGAATTTGGAGCAATGGAGATTCTTCTTTTAAAAACTATCCTTGATAAAATTTTATTCATCTATTTTACCTCAGTGATTTCAGATTTAAACATTCCTTTTACGGAACTTTCTAAATTAAGATTTAATTGTTAAACGACGGTAAGTAGGGTGCCAAAAAAAGTCAAATAGACTGATGTTCATCATTTTACAAATAGTCCACCGGCAGTATCTTCGATTTATAATTTGTATATCAAGCAAAAGTTTACCCCCATCATTTTTGCTCTCATATTGAGCACTCCTTATTAAACCGTAATCTGGTAGGCTATAGTCAAACGGTTTGATTTGGAGTAAATGCATAAAGTAAAATCATATGAAATACAACACTATCGTTATCGGAGGAGGTTTGGCCGGACTGACTGCCGGAGCCACTCTCACAAAATTTGGAAAGAAAGTATTGCTGTTGGAGCAACACCACAAACCTGGTGGGTGCGCTACCACCTTTAAGCGAGGAGATTTCATCGTTGAAGTAGGCCTGCATGAAATGTGTGGCTTAGAAAAAGATGGGGCAATCTTGCAATTGTTCCATATGTTGGATGTCGATCAAGGGGTTGAATTGCTTCAAGTACCTGAACTATATGCTGTGCTTTCAGACCAGGAGAAGTTTGTGTTTCCACACACCTATGCTGCAGCGAGCAAAGCACTGATCAACAAATATCCTGAAGATGAAAAAGGGATCAAGCGCTTCATGAAATTCATTGATGGTCTAAGGAAAGAAGGAGTCAAATTGCCGCGTACACCCTTGAAGCGAAAGCTGCTATATCCGCTTATGCCCTTGCTTTATCCCAATCTTGTAGAAGCATCTCGACATACGGTCGGGTCTTGGTTGGATAAGTACATCAGTAATGAAAATGCAAAACTCGATCTGGTAGCGCATATTGGGTATTGGGGCGATGACCCTTACACCTTATCCATGTTCTATTTTGGCCTACCATTCTCCAGTTTTATTGGGAGCGGTGGTTTCTTCATAAAAGGTGGCTCACAAGTACTGTCTGACCATCTTGCCGCATATATCCAAAAGCATGGTGGCACTCTGCTGCTGGGCAAGAAAGCCGAGAAGATCATCACCAAGAATGGCCAAGTGACCGGAGTCAGCTTCCGTGATAGTTTCAATGAAAACCTTGAACCCGAGACCATTTCTTGCGATAATGTCGTGGCCAACTGTGCCATTCCCGTGGTACCTAATATGCTGGATGAACCCCACGCAAGCTTGCTCAAAGATAAGATTGGTTCTCAAAGTATTTCTTGCGCCCTTTTTTGTCTATACCTTGGCTTTAAATCCGATATAACCGCTTTTGGCGTAGAGCACTACTCCAATTTTATCAAGGGAGATGATGTGAAGAGCTTGAAGGACGTATACCCCAACTACAATGGCGATTGGTCAAAACGCAGCTTCATTTTAGTGGATTACAGCAAAATAGATTCCCAATTGGCACCCCCTGGGAAATCTGTTGGCGCGATCTGCTGTACAGATTATCTGGAAGACTGGGATGGATTGAGTACCAAAGATTACAAGACTAAAAAGGAAGAAGTAGCTCAAATCCTATTACAACGATTGGAAAAGCAATTTCCAGGAATTAGGGAAAGTATAGAATACTATGAAGTTGCCACACCTAAGACCATTGAAAGATTTACCTCGAATACCGATGGATCTGTTTATGGTTTTGCTCAATCCAAAGAACAGTCGGGCACAAAACGTTTCAGGAATAATTTCCTGATTCCCAATTTGTATTTCGCATCTGCATGGGCATTCCCTGGTGGCGGATTTGAGGGTTCCATCATGGCCGGATTTTTGGCAGCTTTACAAATGAATCGAGACAAAACATGGTCAGAAGGTGATGACTCAAAGTATGTTGACAAGAGAATTGTTCCATTCGTGGAGCATAAGACAATAGATAACGAAATACTCGAATTGAGTTTTGAAAAACCAAACGGATTTAAGTATATAAAAGGGCAGCATGCCATTCTTAATCTAATGGAGCCGAAAGTAACCGAATTGGATTTACCCTATCGTTGGCTTCCCATTATGTCTTCTCCCGAAGAGGCAGTTTTACGATTCAACATTCCTCAAGACAAAAGTAGTTTCCACAAAAGCTGCGACCTATTGAAAGTAGGTGACAAGGCCTTGGTTTTTGGGCCTATGGGCTAATACAATTTTGATATAATAATAACTAAAATGAGGTAGTATGAACGGGGCAATTTTTTATTCAGGTACTTACGGCAGTACGGAACAATATGCCAACTGGGTCGGTGAGGCCACAGGACTGCCCGTATTCGACATCAAGGATGCCAGTGCCAATCCCTCAAAGTACGAGTTTCTAATATTGGGTAGTTCCATTCTCTATTTTAGACTAACTATTGGAAAATGGGCAAGGACCAATTTGGGCAAGCTTAATGGCCGGTCAAAGATTTTGTTTTCGGTCTCTGGTGCTGGGGCCAGTGCTAAACTCAATAGATGGGTCGCTGCTTCCCTTCCTATTGAACTATTGACACAAATAGAGCATGTGGCACTGCGTGGCAGGTTAGACCATTCAAAACTTAGTTGGTGGCTTCGGCAGGTTCTCTGGGTTGGGTCTCTTTTCAACCCCGATCCCCAAGCCAGTAAGGAAGAACGTGAAGGATTTGACTATGTGGACAAAGCCAGTATTGAACCCATAATCAAAATGATTCAACAATATCAAGCAACTCTGGCTACAACTTAATGCATGAAACGGGTACTTAGGTAATCTCAACCGAAGCTTACCTATGTTGCCATGCTTTGCTCTACAAAGCTTCATGCCACAAGAAAATTGACTCGTCCTGAATAAAGACTATATAGTTGTACTCTATTTGTTTAAAAAATAATGACATCTAACAAACCAAAAGAAAACAATATGAAAAATTTCATCACTAATTTATCGACCAGCAAAGCGGCAATGGTTGTGGGAATTGCTTTCATAACCTCGATTTTCATAGTGACCTTGGTTGATGATTTTCTTTTAGCCAATTTTGTTGTACCGGGAGATACAGAAGCTTTAGCCAACTATATTGAAGCAAACGGGAGACTCTTCGGTGTTGCTGTTGTTGGTTATCTAGTCGTACTTGTTCTTGATTCTATTATTGGTCTCGCACTTTATGTAGTTCTTAAACCTACGAACAAGAATCTTGCGTCGCTCACGGCAGTTCTCAGGTTACTATACGCTTTTACTTTGATCATTGGGTTGTTTGCCCTGACATTTCAAGTTATCGATGTTTACGGTTATGCATCCATAAAACTCTTGGGATACATATTTTTTGCCTTGCACATCTTTGTACTTGGTTATTCGGTCTTTAAGTCAGAATACATGCCGAAAAGCCTTGGTGTTTTGTTAGTGGTTGCATCTTTTACATACATAGTATTCTTTGTAGATTTTCATCTGCCTAAGACGCTTGAGGCAATAACAATGTCAACAATGGCTATTGCGGAACTTTCATTAAGTATCTGGCTTATGCTGAAAAGAAATGAGCTACCCGAAAATTAATTTTAGTGAATTACAATTTGAGCCTCGATGCTTTGTAGATTAGAAATGAAAAGTATTTTTTTTGGTTTGAACATAGGTAAAGTCAATAAAATATTGGTTATCAATGAATAAGAGGTCTCTTTAAAGAAAAGAAAACGACATAACACAAGATTCCATAAAAAGCCTTAGGTCAGTTCTTATAACAATATCCGATTCTTATAAAATATCAATACCCATTTTTTAATAGAATGTCTTAACATTCAACTCATCCCTGTTAAACAACAATTCAGTTCTTTATTATTTTATGAAGTTTTAGAATTCATCAATTTTATATGTGCCAGATATAATGGATAAAGCATGAAACTAATAGTTATAGGCGGAACTGGGAAAACCGGACGGGAATTGATTAAACAAGGACTTGAACAAGGGCATATTATAACGGCAATAGCACGTAAGCCTGATAAATTAAGATTTGACAACCCAAATTTTAGTGTAATAAAAGGAGATGTTTTGTTTCCGGAAAGTTTGGAAAAACCGTTTCGAGGACAAGATGCTGTACTATCTGTTTTAGGACACAAAAGGTTTTTCATTAGGACAACCATCCTATCCAGAGGGACAAAAAATATTATAGGGGCCATGAAGAAAAATGAAGTAAAACGTTTAATATGTGTTACATCACTTGGTATAAATGATAGTAGGTACAAGCTTGGATTATATTATACGCTCTTTACCATTCCGTTAATACTGTTCTTTTATTTTTTGGATAAGTCAAAACAGGAGAAGTTAATTATGAATAGTGATTTAGATTGGACAATAGTGCGTCCAGGCCAACTGACAAATGGAAAAAAAAGATTTTCTTATAAACATGGTTTTCATGTTGGAAGTTACATTCTTACTAAAATGATTTCTCGTGCAAGTGTTGCTCATTTCATGCTTGAAAATTTAGAATCTAATATGTACTTGCATAAAGCGGTTGGCGTGACCAATTAAAGAACTAGTAAAGAAGAACTTAGTTAAAATTTACAATTGTTCACAACAAAGATTTCAATTTTTAAAAGTTTTGAAAAACCAAAACTGATGCGTACGATCTTTATACTACTTATAGTCAAGTTGATAATTCTGCAATAGGATTGAACTATTCAGTATTATTAGGCCCACAGTTTTCCAATCGCTGTTTTAATTCCCTGATTTCCTGCTCCATATTTTGAATATAATCTTCACGCTCCTTGGCCATTTCAGAAATTTCTCCAATCGTGTACCTTGGCGTAATATGTTGAGGGCAATTCCAATCAAAAGCTTTAATGTGGAATACGAACATCCGTTCTGCCTTGTACTTATAGTCTTCCAATTCCAATTTTTCCCGTAAGTCTGGTCGTTCGTTTAAAGAAACCACTTCAGCTTCGGCATATATTTTAAGACGTGCTCTATTGGCATAGTCCATAAGGATTAGAGAAACTTTTTTATGGGTTTGAACATTGCCTGTTGTTATATACTGTTTGTTTCCTGTAAAGTCCAAAAAGGCAAGAGTTTTTACATCGATGAATTTTAAGAATCCTTTTGGACCGCCACGATGTTGAATATAAGGAAATCCATTTTCCCCCATGGAAGCTATATAGAAACTATCTCTTTCTTTTATAAAACTCATTTCTCGAAAAGAAAGACCATCTGGTAAGATCATTTGCTCCATTCGCTCGTAAGCATTGCGACTACCCTCTTTTTTTTGAACTTCTTTAATGGTATCTGTAAAAGCTAATTTGGCATAGTTCATAGTCCTAGATTTTAATTGTTAAGTTGAATACATTTAACAGGAGGTCCCCAACCGTTGGGTACATCATCAGAAATAAGTAAATCAAAACCACTGTTGGCGCCGCCAAGAGCTTCAGCTTTCTCTTGGTATACCACAACACCTATTTTATGGTATCTAATGGCATAACTGCACATTACGCAGGGTTCTTTTGTAGTGATTAAAATGGCATCTGACATATCTTTCCCGATTGTTTTTCGAGCCTTTCTTATGGCTTCCATTTCTGCATGACAGCTTACATCTTGCTTTTCTGCGACGGCCTCTTCAGCCATCGCCACTATTTCATCCTTTACAATAATCAGACTTCCCACTGGGCTATTTCCCCTTGATGCAGCAGCTTGAGCAATTGTTTCACAGATTTGCATGTATTCGATATAATTCTGCATTTTGCTTCAATATTTTTTAATCTATTGTTTATATGTAAATCTATTGACTTGATTGTTTTTTGGGTCATGATTTTTCAAGAAATACTTCAATGAGCGAAGCAATTTCTTCTGGCGCATCTTCTAAACTATAATGACCTACACCATTTAATGTATGAATTTCCCCATTTGGGAAAGCCTCTTGGAATAGTGGGATAAAATAGTTGGCTTGTAGGGTTTTATCAGCCATTCCCCAAATGGCCATAGTAGGTTTTTTAGAAATTTTTTCGGCCGTACTTGATGTTGTTGGCTCAAATTGATGAGCTCCCTCAGCAAAACCTTTTGCCCAACCTATTGCTCCCAATGTATATTCCCTAGACTTAAAATGAGCACCATAAGCGTTCAGCCAAGTATCCGTGATCAAATCATTGTTTTCAAAACCGTTTAGTTTTAGCGTACTTAGGATATTGTAATCCAATTGACTTAAAACTTGCTCTAGTGTACCATTTTCGTATGCCTTAAAAATCCAGCTGAACCAAGGCGAGGTAGCTCCATTTTTGTTAAGTGCCTGACCCAGATTGGGCTGTGCAAGAGGGGTAGGGCCATTTACGCTGACTATGCGTTTAATTCTGTCAGGATGTCGAATAGCCAGCCCCATGCCTACAGGTCCTCCAAAATCGTGCATAACAAGGGTGATATCTTTCAGGTTTAGATCTAGAACAAATTTTTCCAAATTGTTAATGTGATCCTGAAGTAAGTAGCTTCTATCTTGGGGTGTTTCACTTTTACCAAATCCCATATGATCTGGCACAACTACTCTATATTTTGTGGAGAGTGACCCAATAAGGTGTCTAAAGAGATATCCCCATGTTGGTTCTCCATGCAGGGCCAAAATGATTTCTCCATCTCCTTCATCAACATAATGCATTCCAAATCCGGCAGCTTTGTTGAAGTGGGGCTCATAGGGCCATGTGTCATCGAAAGTCTCCCATGAGTTGATGGAAAACCGATTTGATGATTTGTTGTTTTCTTTTTTCATGAATTCTGTTTCTTTCTTTAGATTTTGCGCTTTGGTATTGCTGGCCATTAAAATGGTTACAGCAAACAGCACCTTTAAAATCGTATTTCTTGTTTTCATCATAAGTGTTATTGATATGATTACTGCTAGTTTAATCAATGAACTATCCTTGTTGATTTGACATTACCGTCAGTTAAAGAATATGTTCTTCATATAAGTTACCAAACGTTTGGTAACTTGTTTTTTTAAATTTTTTTACTCTTTCAGATATAATTTTTCAATAGCTACTAATACTGCTTTGAATGGCTCAACGGAGCCAATGCTTTCAGAGACGACCAGCCCACCTTGAATATGAACCAACACTTGTACTGCTTTGTCATTTGCCTCTTCCTTAGTAAATCCAAAATCAATTCCCAATAGTGTAAATGCCTTTATCCATGTGGTCATGCTACCTTTTATTTTGCTTCCAAAAAGCCCTTGCCCGGCATCCATTGACAATGCTCTAAGAAGACACATTTCATGACCATGGTCATATAAATCCTCACTAATAAGCTTAAGCGCTTCTTGCAGTCTTTCTATTGGGGGGATTGAACTGTCAGATAGGAGCTTGTATATATGAACTTTGACCCACTCATCGGCAAAATCTAATACGGCATCTGTGATTTCTTTTTTTCCTCCAGGAAAACGATGATATAAACTTGCTTTGTTCAAATTGGCCGCTTGTGCCAATTGGTTCAAACTGGAACCTTCATATCCTTTTTTTCTTAGTACGGACATTAGGTTCAATATCAGCTTTTTATCTTCAATTTTCTTTGGCCTCAAAAAGGTTCTTTTTATAATTGTTGCTACAAACGTACTTAAAAACAAGGTAGTAACCAAACGTTTGGTAAAAAACTTTAATGATTGAAATGTTAAGAAATACATAAACATGTTGCATATACAACAACTATTGTTATGTTTGCACTATGAAATATCAGTTAGAGCATTGCATTGGGTCTAGGTTAAGACGTTTATCCAGAATAGCTGATAGGCATATTAGAAAGTTTTTGGGGGACCACAAAATCACTGAAAATCAAATGACCATTCTTTTTACCATACATGAATTGGGTAGAGTTGAACAAGGTCGGGTGGGAGAGGTTCTATGTCTTGAAAGATCTACAGTGAGCAGAAACATTAAACTGCTGGAAAAGCAAAACCTATTAATGCGAACAACGGAATACAGGCCAGAAGTGGAACTGACCGATCAAGGAATGGATTTGGTAAAAGTACTTATTCCCCAATGGGAGAAGGCCATGGACGTGTTGGTGGGCCAATTAGAGGATGATGGCTTGAGCGGCCTTCAAAAACTTGAAAGTAAGCTGGCTTAAAAAATTTTAAATATATGTTGTATATACAACATATATTGTTTAATGCGAAATCGAACATTATGAAAGCATCAAATATAGAAGGAGCAAAAACAGTAATCCAAAGATGTGCATCCGTTCCGGTAAATAAAGACACCCATTGGAGCTCTGTTAGATTTTATGTGTTTAATAACACCCAAACTTCTTAAGTAGAACGGCATGAAACAATCAAATCAATTGTTGAAGAAGAATACTGGTCTTGAACCAAGGAAGAAAGTGAGAAATACAGCCCCAAGAATGGTGCCTTGGAAACAAGCACTTGTAACTGTAATTGGAGTTTATCCATTGTTGCTCAGCTATGAATGGTTGGCAAAACAAATTCTACCGGTACAACACTTAGATCGACGAATAACCCTCTTGATCATAGTTTTTATGATAGCAACAACAATGGTATTTCTGGTAATGCCCTTTGTGGTAAAAATATTGGGCCGATGGCTTTTTAAAAAATAGTAATAATTAAACTAAAACAATGAAAACAAATCAAGAATCAAAACTATTGCACACCAAAAAGGTACGTATCCGAAAATTTGGATTAAATATTCGCTATGCAGAACTTGGCGACAAAAACAACCCAACAATACTTCTGCTTCATGGGGTTCCTGAGAACCTTCAAACATGGTATGACATTGCACCAACATTATCAAAAGACTACCATGTTTTGGCTATTGACTGGCCCGGTTTTGGAGGTAGTGAAGGCTTTGCCAATTTAAAAAATCACAATCCACGAACTTTTGCAGCCGTGGGCATGGACTTTTTGAATACGCTTCAAATTGAGCGTTCACACATCATGGCGACAGACATAGGACTGTCCCCCGCTTTGATCATGGGAGTTGAAAACCCTGATCATATTGATCGAATTATAGTTATGGACGGAATTCCATTCCCTACTTCGGCATATTCTTCATGGGAGGTTAGGAGTTTTGGGAGAAAAAACTCAATAAGGGCAAAAGCGTTGATCAAGTGGTTTCCAAAAATTTCTGCTAAGATTGCATATAACAAAGGATTCCACAAAGGTAGCAACATACCTAAAGAAATCCAAGCTGAATTTCTGGCTGATGGCCATAACAAAACCACTCAGAATGCTTTTCTATCCTATTTTCAAAATAATGCACCAGGACAGGCCTATTTGGAAACTAGAATTCAAGAAGTGAAACAGCCGGTATTGGTTGTTTGGGGAAGGCACGATCGCTTTATCAATGTAAAACTAGGAGAGGTTCTGGCAGAAAAACTAACCAACGCCAGTTTAGATGTTATTGAAGATTCTGGACATTTTGTTCATATGGATAAACCTGAGGCCCTGCTCAAAGCTGCTACTGAGTTTCTAGCACAGACGAATTCAGCTTCCAGTCCAATTAGGTTGGTATAAACTAATGGTACAACGATTTTTCATGGTAACGCAAATAATGAAGGTGAAGCTATAACTTACGTTAGGGACTCTTTTATTAAAGAAAGTATGGCTTGAGTAGAGTTATTGGTAACACTGCTTACTTAAAAAGGTGTCTGGCAATATTTGAAATATAGGAAAGAGGTCATGCGATTACCCATGTCTTTTTGCCATTTGTATAGGATAGAAACTTTGTTTAAAACATAAAGAAGTTAGGTTTTTTTGTTAGTTTCAGCCTTGCTGTTATAGCGTAAAAGATTTTAGGATGTTCAGGGGATTATTTGTTTGTATTTTTTGGGTGTGTTTTTGTTTAAATTATGGTTTTGCTCAAAAAACGCAGGCCGAGTTATATTACAAAAATGGAAGAGTCCAAAAAGGGTTTGCCAAAATAGTTATGGAGGTTGAGTCTTGGAGCAAAATTTTTTTCGAAACAGGATATGTACAATTTAAAGAAACAAAAAAATCCAAACCTATTCTTATTAGGTTAAAAAGATTAAAAAAAGTTAGGATTTTGGAGAAAGGTAAGGTTGTAACCTATGACTTTTTAAAAGTTTATGGAGAGGGAGAGGCATTTAGGGCAATGAGACTTTTGGAAAAAGGAAAGGTAAGTCTTTATGAATATAAGTCTAAAGGAACCTCGAATGGTGTGCCTCTTAATTCCAATTCTCTATCACCGATGCCAGCTCCACCAGGCCAGTCCACCTATATATGTGTTGTGCGGGAAGGAGAAGAAATGGCGACCAAACTAAACCGGAACCCTGCATTCTCGAACAATTTCAACGATGCCGCCATGTATTACTTTAGGGATTGCCCAGAACTGGTTGAAAAGTTCAAAACACGCAAGTATAAAAAAGCAAATATTAAAGAGGCGGTTATCTATTATAATGAGACATGTGAGAAGTCTAAATGATTCCTGAAAATTTCAATATGACAATGAATTGCTAAAACAAATGAAATATTATATATTTGCACCACTGAACGGATAAAAGGTTATTCATGAGGGGACTTCTAGTCCCCTCTTTTATTACTAATTTTTATGTTTAAGGAAAAAGTTAAATCATTGTTGGACAAGGCATTGGATGAAAATCCATCTTTGTTTTTGATTGATTTTACTATAGGTGGAGATAACACTATTAGGGTGGTTTTGGACGGTGATAATGGAATCAATCTTCAAGATTGTATGGATGTGAGCAGAGCCATTGAACATAATCTAGATCGTGAAGAAGAAGATTTTTCATTGGAAGTGACCTCGGCAGGAGCTACCTCTCCGTTGGAAATACCACGTCAATACAAGAAAAATATAGGCAGAAAATTAATGGTTAGGACTGGAGAAGAAGAGTTGGAAGGAAACCTGACCAATGCCACAGAAGATAGTATTACCTTAGAGTGGAAGGCTCGAGAGCCCAAGCCGGTTGGTAAAGGAAAAGTTACGGTTCAGAAAAAGCGGGATATTGCATTTTCTGATATCCATCAAGCAAAAGTTATTATAAAATTTTAATTGTAATTTAAAAATGGAAAACCTAGCGCTCATCGAATCCTTTTCGGAGTTTAAGGACGATAAGTTTATTGATAGGGTAACCCTTATGGCGATTTTGGAAGATGTATTCCGAAATGCTCTAAAAAAGAAATTTGGTTCCGATGAGAACTTTGACATCATTATCAATCCAGATAAAGGTGATTTGGAGATTTGGAGAAACCGTGTTGTGGTCGAAGATGGAGAAGTGGAAGAACCCAATGAGGAAATTTCCTTGACAGAAGCTAGAAAAATTGAGCCTGATTTTGAGGTAGGTGAGGATGTGTCCGAAGAAGTGAAGTTAATAGACTTGGGAAGAAGAGCTATCTTGGCCTTGCGCCAAAACTTGATTTCTAAAATACATGAACATGATAATACTACCATATATAAACAGTTCAAGGATTTAGAAGGAGAAATATATACGGCAGAGGTGCACCATATACGTCATAAAGCAATTATCTTGTTGGATGACGAAGGAAACGAGATTATTCTTCCAAAGGAAAAACAAATCCCATCAGATTTCTTTCGTAAGGGAGACAACGTTCGCGGTGTAATTGAAAGCGTTGAATTAAAGGGCAACAAACCCACAATTATTATGTCGAGAACTTCACCATCTTTCTTGGAGCAATTGTTTTTCCAAGAAATCCCAGAAGTTTTTGATGGTTTGATTACAATAAAGAAGGCCGTTAGAATTCCTGGCGAGAAAGCAAAAGTTGCAGTGGATTCTTATGATGATAGAATTGATCCAGTAGGAGCATGTGTGGGAATGAAAGGGTCACGTATTCATGGTATTGTTCGTGAATTAGGAAACGAAAATATCGATGTCATAAATTGGACAAACAATTCTCAATTAATGGTGACAAGGGCATTGAGTCCGGCCAGAGTATCGTCTGTTAAGTTAAATGATGAGAAAAAAACGGCTCAGGTATACCTAAAACCAGAGGAAGTTTCCAAGGCAATTGGTAGAGGTGGGCATAACATTCGTTTGGCTGGTCAATTAACTGGTTATGAGATTGATGTGTTTAGAGAAGGTGTGGAGGAAGATGTAGAATTGACTGAATTCTCCGATGAAATAGAGGCATGGGTTATTGAAGAGTTTAAGAAGATTGGCTTGGACACTGCAAGAAGTGTTCTTGAGCAAGATGTCAATGACTTAATAAAACGAACGGATTTAGAAGACGAAACTGTTCTTGATGTAGTCCGCATTCTCAAGGAAGAGTTTGAAGATTAAACTATATATTAGCAGCAAATTTTAGGGCTAGGAAATACAATTTATGGCAGGAAACCCAACAATAAGACTTAATAAAGTTCTCAGGGAATTGAACATTTCACTGGATAGGGCTGTGGACCACCTTTCATCTATGGGTCATGAGGTGGAGGCAAGGCCTACAACAAAGATTACAGATGAGGTGTATCAAGTACTGTTGGATGAATTCCAAACGGATAAGAGTAAAAAGGTAGCTTCTAAGGAAGTAGGTGAGGAAAAGAGAAAGGAAAAAGAAGCGTTAAGAATTCAGATCGAGCAAGAACAGGAAGAAAGAAGACTTGCCAGGGAAAAGCGCAATGCTGAGCAAGTGATCAAAGCCAAAGCAGAACTTACAGGCCCCAAAACGGTAGGTAAGATCGATTTGAATAAAAAGCCAGAGCCACCTAAGACGGCCGAAAAGGCAAAAGAGCCAGAACAGCCTAAAGTTGAAGAACAACCTAAGGTAGAGGCTGAATCCGCTCCAGAAATTGTTGTTGAGAAGGTAAGCGAGAAAAAAGAAATAAAAGAGACTGTTAAGCCAGTGGAGAAAGTTGCTGAGGCTCAAACAGAAGAGGCAGAGGAGCCTAAGGAGCCCGAAGCCATTCAAACACAATATAAAAAGCTTAGTGGCCCTAAAATCACAGGTGACAAAATAGACCTTACCCAATTTAACAAACCAAAGAAAAAGAAGGAAGAGCCTAAAAAACCTGCTGCATCAACTTCTGATAGCAATTCTGATAGAAGAAAGCGCAGAAAACGTATCATCAGTAACAATACTTCACAATCGGGTGGCGGTAATCGCTCTCCAAGAGCTGGTGGTAATAGTGGTCCAGGGAGAAGAGGAAATCAACGCTCTGCTGCTCCAAAAGTTGAGCCAACAGAAGAAGAAGTACAAAAACAAGTGCGGGAAACCCTTGAAAAACTTCAAGGTAAATCCAGTAAAGGTAAAGGTGCCAAGTATAGAAGGGAAAAAAGAGATCAACACCGTCAGCAGACAGAAAAAGATCTTGAACTTCAAGAGTTAGAAAGCAAAATCCTTAAGGTTACCGAGTTTGTAACAGTGAATGAGGTTGCTACGCTTATGGAAGTTTCCACTACCCAAATCATATCAGCGTGTATGTCATTGGGGATTATGGTCACCATGAACCAACGGTTGGATGCAGAAACGCTTTCCATTGTTGCAGAAGAATTTGGATATGAGGTTGAGTTTATTACTGCTGAAATTGAAGAGTCCGTTGAAGAAGAAGTGGACGCTCCGGAAGATTTGGAGCCAAGAGCCCCCATTGTTACCGTAATGGGGCACGTGGATCATGGTAAAACATCATTGCTTGATCATATAAGGGAAGAAAATGTAATTGCAGGAGAAAGCGGGGGTATCACCCAGCATATAGGGGCATATGGCGTTACCTTGCAAGATGGACAAAAAATAGCATTTTTGGATACGCCAGGTCACGAAGCTTTTACAGCTATGCGTGCTCGTGGTGCACAAGTAACAGATATAGCAATAATTGTTGTAGCGGCGGATGACGATATAATGCCTCAGACAAAGGAGGCAATCAGTCATGCACAGGCTGCAGGTGTTCCAATTGTTTTTGCTATCAACAAGATTGATAGGCCTACGGCCAATCCTGAAAAAATCAAGGAAGGTCTTGCGGCTATGAACTTATTGGTGGAAGATTGGGGTGGTAAAATACAGTCCCATGACATTTCTGCAAAAACAGGTGAAGGGGTAAAAGAATTACTTGAAAAAGTATTATTGGAAGCTGAATTGTTAGAATTAAAAGCAAATCCAAACAGATTGGCTTCAGGTACTGTGGTTGAAGCATTCCTGGATAAAGGTAGAGGATATGTTTCTACTGTTTTAGTTCAAACAGGGACCTTGGAAATAGGTGATTATGTACTTGCCGGAACTTGCAGTGGTAAGATTAAGGCAATGCAAGATGAACGTGGAAATAATATTAAAAAAGCAGGACCAGCTACACCAATTTCAATTTTGGGATTGGATGGCGCGCCACAAGCCGGGGACAAGTTCAGTGTGTTGGATGATGAGCGCGAGGCAAAACAAATTGCCACCAAGCGTTCACAGTTGCAACGTGAACAATCTGTCCGTACGCAAAGACATATCACTTTAGATGAAATAGGTAGGCGAATTGCCCTTGGGGATTTCCAAGAACTGAACATTATCCTTAAAGGTGATGTTGATGGTTCTGTGGAAGCGTTGACGGATTCATTCCAAAAGCTATCTACAGACGAAATACAGGTCAATATCATTCACAAAGGCGTAGGTGCCATAACAGAATCTGATGTGCTACTGGCAAGCGCATCGGATGCAATTATCATTGGATTTAATGTTAGACCAATGGGGAATGCGAGAATGGTAGCGGACAAAGAAGAAATAGATATAAGAATGTACTCTATCATCTATGATGCTATCAATGACTTGAAAGATGCCATGGAAGGTATGTTGTCCCCAGTAATGAAAGAGGAGATTACAGGTAATGCTGAAATTAGGGAAACCTTTAAGATTTCCAAGATCGGAACCATTGCAGGTTGTATGGTGACAAGCGGCAAAGTCTTTAGAAATTCACAGATTAGATTAATCAGGGATGGTGTGGTGATTTATACGGGTGAATTGTCATCTTTAAAACGATTTAAGGATGATGTTAAAGAAGTGTCCAAAGGGTATGATTGTGGTCTACAAATTAAAAACTACAATGATATTAGAGAAGGAGATATTGTAGAGGCCTTCCAGGAAGTCGCTGTCAAGAAAAAGCTTTAAAAAAAGCATAGCTAGATAAAATAAAAAATCCCGCCAAAGCGGGATTTTTTATTTTATCTAGAAGTGTTCTCTGGTTTTAACAGCATAGCATCCGGATATTTTTTACGTACCTCCAAATACTTACGTTCTGCTTCCAGCTTTGTTTTAAACTTACCCAAGCGTACTCGATATGTTGGGGATTCAAATTCAATTTTTGAATACCACCCCGGAAAATCTAGGTCTATCTTCGACTTTAGATTTTGAGCTTTTTGATAACTGCCAAAACCTACCTGAATCTGATAAAAATCTGCCTTGGAATTGATCTGCGTATAGAGCTTTGTCAATTCTTCAATACGAGGGTCCTGTTCAATAGTAATACTACCTTCCTGTGCAGAAAGTTGAATGGATAAACCTATAAAAAATACTATGAATACTGGGGTTTTCATGATATATGGGCGCTTTTCTTTTATGTCTTGTTACAAATGTAAATTTTTATGTTCTATACTATGGGTTTTCATTTTATTTAGAATCTTTATAAATTAGATATTATAGATCCCTTAACATTTTGAAAAATGAGTCTATGTTGTACTTTTGTGACCGATTTTAGTGCGGTGAAAACCTATTGTTCTCAATATCAGTAGTAATTATCGTGCCAAAGATTTCGACAGAAATTTCTTTAATATGAAAAAGGTTTTATACCGCCATCTATTTTCTAAAGTTTTAGGTTTCTCTCTCCTACTTTTTTCCACTTCATTTTATGCGCAGGAAGAAGCTGCTTCGACCGAAGTTGTTGCTGAAGACGTTAGTGCTGCAGGAGGTGATGCTGCCAAAGGTAAACAGCTATTTAATCAAAATTGTGCTGCATGTCACGCCCTAGATCGTAAGATGACAGGTCCTGCATTGGCAAACGTTGAAGCTAGATTGGCTGAGGATGAAGGTTTAGATAAAGAATGGCTTTATACTTGGATTAAGAATAGCCCAGGAATGATTAAGTCAGGAGATGCATATGCTGTTAAGATATACGCGGAGTACAATCAAGCGGCTATGACTGCTTTTCCAACTTTGTCCGATGCAGATATAGATGACATTTTAGCTTATACGGCCGCGCCGCCGCCAGCACCTGTGGTTGCTGCGGTTGCTGATGCTGCTGGTGCCCAGGGAGATTCTTCTGGAGGTATATCCAATGAAATTATTTTAGGGGCACTTGCTCTTGTTTTTGCTCTGTTGGTCATTATGTTGATTTTAGTGAACAATACGTTGAGACGTATTGCCGAGGCCAACGGAGTTATTTTAGAAAAAGAAAAAGCGCAAGAACGCACGCCAATCTGGAAAGCTTTTGCACAAAATCAATTTTTGGTTTTGGTGAGTGCTATCTTCTTATTATTGGCAAGTGCTTACTTTGCTTATGGTTGGATGATGCAAGTTGGCATAGATCAAGGATACGCTCCTGTGCAGCCAATCCATTATTCACATAAAATACACGCTGGTGATAATAAAATAGAATGTAAGTATTGCCATTCTTCCGCAAGGGTTTCAAAACATTCTGGAATACCGTCTTTAAATGTTTGTATGAATTGTCATAAATCCATTTATGAGTACAAGGGTAATCCTGAAGGTCCAAGTGCTGATGATATAGCTAACGGCTATACCAACGAATTCTACACGGGCGAAATCAAGAAACTATATAAAGCAGTGGGTTGGGATGAGGAAAACCAAAAGTATACTGGTGAAAGTCAGCCGGTAGAATGGGTCAGAATTCACAATCTGCCTGATTTTGCTTATTTCAATCACTCACAGCACGTTTCTGTAGCAGGAGTAGAATGCCAGACATGTCATGGTCCTGTAGAGGAAATGGAAGTGATGTACCAATTTGCTCCATTAACTATGGGGTGGTGTATCAATTGCCATAGAGAGACCAATGTAAAAGTAGAGGGTAATGAATATTACGAAGCTATTCATACAGAACTTTCTAAAAAGTATGGGGTTGATAAGTTGACTGCAGCTATGATGGGTGGTTTGGAATGTGGTAAGTGTCACTATTAAGAATTTAAAAGAAGATAATCTCAGATATATCGTATGGCATCAAACAAAAAATATTGGAAAAGCGAAGCGGAGTTAAATCCGAACGATTCCATTGTTGAGGCGCTAAAACAAAACGAATTTACAGAACAGATTCCCGTTGATGAGTTTTTGGGAGACAAGGAAAACTTGTCTGCTTCCACTACCAACAGAAGGGACTTTTTAAAATATGTAGGTTTCAGCACCGCAGCAGCAACAGTTGCAGCTTGTGAGGGGCCCGTTCGTAAGTCTATTCCTTATGTGGTTCAACCAGACAGGATTGTTCCAGGAGTCGCGAACTACTACGCAACTACAATTGCAGATGGACATGATTTTGCAAGTATTCTAGTAAAAACTAGAGAAGGAAGACCTATTAAGATTGAAAACAATACAGAAGCTAAAGTAAGTGGTAGTGCAAATGCCAGGGTTCAAGCTTCAGTACTTTCCTTATATGACAGCACTAGGGTGCAAGGGCCTTCAGCAAATGGGGAGCCTATTGAATGGAAGGATTTGGATAATAGAATTAAAGGAGGTCTTACGGCTGCTAAAAATTCTGGGAAACAAATTGCACTATTGACGCAAACATATGCTAGCCCTTCGACGGATAAACTGATTGCTGAGTTTAAGGCAAACTATGGAGAAAATGTAAACCATGTATCATACGATGCTATTTCTGAGGATGCCGCATTAAATGCATTTAACACTGCTTATGGTGAGCGGGCTTTGCCAGACTATGATTTTGAGAAAGCAGGTCTGATCGTTTCTTTTGGTGCAGATTTCTTAGGTGATTGGCAAGGAGGAGGATATGATGATAGTTATGCAAGAGGGCGTGTGCCAAAGCATGGAAAAATGTCCAAGCATATTCAATTGGAATCCATAATGTCTTTGACAGGGGCAAATGCAGATAAGCGTTACCCAATGTCACCAACAGAGCAAAAAATTGCTTTAGCAAAGTTATATGGGAAATTAAACGGCAGTAATGTTGGCGGAGGAACTTCCGATGTTGATCCTGCTGTTGAAAGCATAGCGGCTCAAATTAGAAAAGCTGGCAGCAAAGCTGTTGTTGTCACTGGATTAAATGATATTAACGCACAAACTGTTGTACTTGCAATTAATAAGTTGTTGGCAAGTGAAGCTTTTGATACGGAGAACCCTAGGTATGTTCGCCAAGGAGATAGCGCTAAAGTGACAAAGTTAGTTGCAGACATGAATGCTGGCCGTGTAGGAGTTTTAATCATGGATGGTGTAAATCCTGTGTATTCGCTACCAAATTCGGCAGATTTTGTAGCTGGACTTGATAAGGTCGATGTTTCTATAAGTTTTGCATTTAATAATGATGAAACTGCACAGGCATCCAAATATGTTGCAGCTGCTTCTCATTACTTAGAGTCTTGGGGCGATGCGCAATTCAAAAAAGGACATTATAGCCTAGCGCAACCTGCTATTCGCGAACTTTTTGATACAAGGCAGCTCCAAACAGCTTTGCTTAATTGGATGGGCAGCGACAAAACCTATTACGAATACATTAAAGAGACATGGAGTGCTGAAGTTCTTCAAGAATCTGATTGGAACAAAGCATTGCAAGATGGAGTGTTTGCTGCTTCAATTGCACCAGAGGTTAACGAGGAGTCCCTAGAAGTTTCTGCTGATGAGGAAGAAGTGCAGGAGAGTATTGTTCCTATTGCTTCGGCTATACGTTCCTTAGTGAATACCACAAGCTCTGGAAAAGAGTTGATTCTTTATTCTAAAGTTGGTATGGGGGATGGTCGCCAAGCAAATAACCCATGGCTACAAGAGTTTCCCGATCCGATTACCAGGGTGTCCTGGGATAACTATGTTACCATTTCCAAAGCAGATGCTGAGTCATTGGACATGGAAAACTACAATGTGGCCGATGGAGGTTTAAATGGAAACTATGCAAGACTTACCGTTGACGGTATGGTTTTGGATAATGTTCCTGTAATTATCCAGCCAGGACAGGCTCCAAATACTTTAGGACTTTCATTCGGTTATGGTAAACAGGCTGGAATGAAGGCTGAAATGGCAACCGGAGTAAATGCATTTTCACTTTATGGCAATTTCAACAACGTTCAATCAGTTAGTATAGAAAAAGCTGAAGGAACGCATGAATTTGCTTGTGTTCAATTGCATAAAACATTAATGGGTAGAGGGGATATTATCAAGGAAACCACCTTGGAAATATTCAACACAAAAGATGTCCATGAGTGGAATGAAGTTCCACATGTATCCAAAGATCATCAAGAAATTCCTGTTACCTCACCAGATGCAGATTTATGGCAAGAGTTTGATCGTTCTATTGGACATCACTTTAACTTATCCATCGATTTAAATTCTTGTACAGGCTGCGGAGCGTGTGTTATTGCTTGTCATGCAGAAAATAATGTTCCTGTTGTTGGGAAAGAAGAAATCAGAAAATCAAGAGATATGCACTGGTTGCGTATTGATAGATACTATTCATCTGAAGAATCTTTTGAGCAGGATAACGAGAAAAAAGATAGCATGGATGGCCTTTGGGGCGATAATGGTTCTTTGGGCGGATTTAGAGAGATGGAAGATGCAGCAGCAAATCCTCAAGTTGCATTCCAACCTGTAATGTGTCAGCATTGTAACCATGCACCTTGTGAAACGGTTTGTCCAGTAGCGGCCACATCTCACGGTAGACAAGGCCAAAATCAAATGGCCTACAACCGTTGCGTGGGAACAAGATATTGTGCAAACAACTGTCCTTATAAAGTACGTAGATTCAACTGGTTCTTGTATTATGACAATGACGAGTTCGATTATAATATGAACAATGACCTTGGTAAAATGGTCATCAACCCAGATGTCAATGTACGCTCAAGAGGGGTAATGGAAAAATGTTCAATGTGTATTCAAATGACACAGAAGACCATTTTAGATGCTAAGAGAGATGGACGTGCAATTAAAGATGGAGAATTTCAAACAGCTTGCTCGTCTGCATGTAGCAGTGGAGCTATGGTCTTTGGAGACATCAACGATAAAGAAAGTAAGATTGCCGAGTTGAAGGATGATGATAGAATGTATCACCTATTGGAGCATGTGGGCACAAAACCCAATGTGTTCTACCATGTTAAGGTGAGAAATACGGACGAGGCTTAATCAATAAATAAGAAAGTAATTAGAAGATAAATTATGGCGTCGCATTACGAAGCACCTATTCGAAAGCCCTTAGTACTTGGAGATAAAGGATACCATGACGTTACCGTGGATATCGCAGCTCCTGTTGAGGGGAAGGCCAACAAACATTGGTGGATTGTATTTACCATTGCTTTGGTTGCATTCCTTTGGGGTCTAGGATGTATCATTTATACCATTTCCACAGGTATTGGAGTTTGGGGTCTTAATAAGACGGTTAACTGGGCCTGGGATATTACAAACTTTGTTTGGTGGGTAGGTATTGGTCATGCAGGAACACTGATTTCTGCAGTATTGCTTTTGTTTAGACAAAAATGGAGAATGGCAATTAACCGTTCTGCAGAAGCGATGACCATATTTTCGGTAATTCAGGCAGGATTGTTCCCAATCATTCACATGGGTCGTCCTTGGTTGGCTTATTGGGTATTACCAATTCCAAACCAATTTGGTTCGTTGTGGGTAAACTTTAATTCACCATTGCTTTGGGATGTATTTGCAATTTCAACCTATCTATCTGTTTCATTGGTATTCTGGTGGACAGGTTTGTTGCCGGATTTTGCAATGATCCGCGATAGAGCTGTTAAACCTTTTCAGAAGAAGATTTATAGCTTGTTGAGTTTTGGATGGACCGGTAGAGCCAAAGACTGGCAACGTTTTGAGGAGGTTTCATTGGTTTTGGCAGGTTTGGCAACACCACTTGTACTTTCTGTGCATACCATTGTATCTTTTGACTTTGCCACTTCAGTAATTCCAGGATGGCATACCACTATATTTCCACCATACTTTGTTGCAGGGGCGATTTTCTCTGGATTTGCCATGGTAAACACCTTGCTCATTATCATGAGAAAAGTGTGCAGCCTTGAAGCCTATATTACTGTTCAACATATAGAATTGATGAACATTGTAATCATGATTACAGGTTCTATAGTCGGTTGTGCTTATATTACAGAGCTGTTCATTGCTTGGTATTCAGGAGTTGAATATGAGCAATATGCATTCTTAAATAGGGCAACAGGACCTTACTGGTGGGCTTATTGGTCTATGATGACTTGTAATGTGTTTTCGCCACAGTTCATGTGGTTCAAAAAATTACGTACCAGTATCATGTTCTCATTCTTTATCTCAATTGTGGTAAACATTGGAATGTGGTTTGAGCGATTTGTTATTATTGTGACCTCGCTCCATAGAGATTATTTGCCGTCTTCTTGGACCATGTTCTCTCCAACATTTGTAGATATTGGAATATTTATCGGTACCATAGGATTCTTCTTTGTACTGTTCCTCTTATATTCAAGAACGTTCCCTGTAATTGCGCAGGCAGAGGTTAAATCAATTTTGAAAGCTTCAGGGGAGAAGTACAAAAAGCTAAGGGACGCTGGAAAACCTTTGTATGAAATGCCCGCCAAAAAAGGTGATACAAAGAAAGAAAAGGCTCCTAAAGCAGAAAAAGGCGGGGCTGATGAAAAGAAGGTTTCTTCACTGTTGGATACCATTGGTGTGTTTGATGCTGATACCGAGACTGCTGATGATTTGAAAAAAGTAAAAGGTATTGGGCCTCAAATGGAACAAACCTTGAACCAGATAGGAATTTTTACGTTCGCACAAGTGAGTAAAATGACCGAAAAAGAATATGACCTGTTGGATTCTATTACCGGTTCCTTCCCAGGAAGGGCGCAACGTGATGATTGGGCAGGACAAGCAAAAAAATTAAACGCTAAAAAATAGTTATGGCATCAAAAGTTATACATGCACTTTATACTGATGATGATGTGTTGATGCATGCCGTAAAGAAGGTAAGAGCAGAACACCATCATATTGAGGAAGTATATACCCCTTTTCCAGTACATGGTTTAGATAAGGCATTGGGTCTGGAAGATACCCGCATCGCAATCACTTCTTTTATGTACGGTTGTTTGGGGCTTACTGTAGCCATCGTAATGATGAATTATATCATGATTGATGATTGGCCTCAGGACATTGGTGGTAAACCAAGTTTTTCCTATATGGAAAACATGCCTGCCTTTGTGCCAATTATGTTTGAATTAACGGTGTTCTTCGCGGCCCACTTAATGGTTATTACATTCTATTTAAGAAGTAAAATGTGGCCATTCAAGAAAGCGGAAAACCCAGATGTAAGAACTACAGATGACCATTTTTTAATGGAAATAGGAGTTCACAATAATGAAAAAGAGCTTACCGCTTTGTTGTGGGATACAGGAGCTGTGGAAATAAATGTTACAGAAAAGGAGTCATAAAAATATGAAGCATTTAGGTAAAATAGGTGTTGTCTTAGTTTTGGTCCTGTCTATTGCAGCTTGCGCTGACAAGAACAGTCCAAACTACCAGTATATGCCCAATATGTATGAACCTGTTGGATACGAAACCTATCAGGGAGTTGATAATGGATTGTTTCCAAATGGGACAGAAGCTATGCTTCCTGCAGAAAATACGATCCCTAGAGGATATATGCCATATAAATTTGAGAATACTCCTGCGGGGAAAGATTTAGCAAGATTAGATGTGAGTCCATTGGATTCATTGCAAAGTGAGGCCAATTTGGCAACAGGAAAAGAACTATACGATATCTATTGTGCAATTTGTCATGGACCAAAAGGTAAAGGGCAAGGCACTTTGGTGAAAAGAGAAAAGATATTGGGTGTTCCTAGCTATGCAGATGTTGCACGTAAGATCACTGTAGGTAGCACATATCATACAATTTATTACGGATTAAACTCAATGGGTTCTTATGCGTCTCAATTTGCTAATGAAGAAGAGATGTGGCAAGTGTCCGAGTACGTAATGAAATTAAAGGAAGACCTAACAAAATAATTGGATAAGAGTATACTATGTACACGTTTTCAAACAGACTAAAAATAGGATCTTTCATTGCAATGGCAGTTGGATTGATTTGTTTAGCAACAGGTTTTTTATCCGCTCCCAGTACTGTGGAAGAAGCTAAGGCAATGGTAGCCTCGGCACATGATGATGGTCACGGAGGAGGGCACGGCGAAGAAGCTTCACATGAAGCCACAGCCGATAGCCATGCAGAAAAAGATGGGCATGGAGCTCAAGCTTCACATGATGAAGGGCATGATGCGTCACATGATGAGCATTTGTTGCACCAATTGCAAAATAGACCTTGGTCTGCATTGTATGTAGCTGCCTTTTTCTTTTTTATGATATCGTTGGGTGTGTTGGCCTTTTATGCAATTCAACGAGCAGCACAAGCTGGTTGGTCGCCCCTTTTGTTCCGGGTTATGGAAGGTATTACTGCATATTTGGTGCCTGGTGGAATAATTGTATTTGTTATTTTGTTGCTTTCCGTATTGCACATGAACCACATGTTTGTTTGGATGGATGCTGATGTTGTTGCACATGATAAATTATTGCAAGGAAAAGCAGGGTATTTAAATCCTACATTCTTTTTGATCCGAGCAGCTATCTTTTTGGGGGGTTGGATTTTCTATCGCGAGTATTCCAGAAAACTTTCCTTGGCACAAGATGAGTCGGATGACAACTCAAACTTTAAATTAAATTTCAGAATCTCTGCCGCTTTCTTGGTGTTCTATTTGATTACAGAATCCATGATGTCTTGGGATTGGATAATGAGCGTTGACCCACACTGGTTCAGTACGTTGTTTGGATGGTATGTGTTTGCAAGTATGTTTGTCTCTGGAATAACGGTAATTGCAATGGTTGCTATTTACCTAAAATCCAAAGGCCATTTAGAAGATGTTAACGATAGCCATATTCACGATTTGGCCAAATTCATGTTCGGTATCAGTATTTTCTGGACATATTTATGGTTTTCTCAATTTATGTTAATATGGTACGCCAACATCCCAGAAGAAGTAACGTATTTCATTACAAGAATAGAGGATTATCAATTACCGTTCTTTGGAATGCTGGCAATGAACTTTATATTCCCACTATTGGTATTGATGAACAGTGATTACAAAAGGGTAAATTGGTTTGTTATCATGGCTGGCATTGTAGTGCTCTTTGGACACTACATGGATGTTTTCAATATGATCATGCCAGCTACGGTTGGTGACCAATGGTACATTGGAGTACCTGAAATTGGAGGAATATTGTTTTTTGGAGGACTGTTTGTATACTGGGTGTTCAACACGCTTACAAAACAACCTTTACAACCAAAGCGCAATCCATTTATTGAGGAAAGTAGACAATTTCATTATTAATACGATTAAGGCTTAGAAAGATATACAATGACTGCATTATTAACATTTACTGTTTTAGTACTGGTGGCAATCGCAATCTGGCAAATGACCAAGATTTTTGAATTGTCCCAACTAAAATCAGAAAACACGGAGATAGCCACAGATTCAGATAATAAGTACAATGGTTATTTGTTATTTGGATTCCTGATTTTTATCTACGGAATTACCATATTTAGTTTTGCAAAATATTCTAAGATGTTGCTTCCAGAAGCCTCATCGGCGCATGGGGGTGAATATGACCAACTCATGTGGGTGTCATTTGCCATCATCTTTTTTGTGCAGACCATTACGCAAGCCTTATTGCACTATTTTGGATATAAGTATAGAGGAGAGAAAGGCAAGAAAGCACTTTTCTTCGCTGATAATGACCGCTTAGAGTTTATATGGACCATTATACCGGTAATTGTACTTGCTGGTTTAATTCTATGGGGACTATATACATGGACAAACATCATGGATGTAAATGATGAAGATGATCCATTAATTGTAGAGTTATATGCCCAACAGTTTAATTGGACAGCACGTTATGGTGGAGAGGATAATGTTTTAGGAGATGCAAGTGTACGTTTAATAGATATTGATAGAGCAAATGTTCTTGGTTTGGATGAATCAGACCCTAATGCTGCCGATGATGTAATCACAAAAGAACTTCACTTGCCAGTTGGTCGTAAAGTAAACTTTATGATGCGTTCCCAAGATGTACTCCACTCAGCATACATGCCTCATTTTAGGGCTCAAATGAACTGTGTGCCCGGCATGATTACTCAATTCTCATTTACTCCTACAATAACAACAGAAGAAATGCGATTGAATCCAGACGTGGTGGATAAAGTGAAAAGGACCAATGCCATACGCGCAAAGCGAGCGGCAGAAGGAAAACCGAATTCAGAGCCATGGGAGTTTGATTATATCCTATTATGTAACAAAATCTGTGGAAAATCCCATTATAACATGCAAATGAAGATTGTAGTGGAAACAGAGGAAGAGTACAATAAATGGATTGCTGAACAGACAACATTTACACAAACTGTTGCACCTGTTGAATAAAGGCTAGGAAAAGAACTATAATAAAAATTTAAAAAGATTATGTCAGCTACTGAACACGGACATGAAGATCATGGACATCATCATAAAGAAACGTTTGTAACCAAATATATCTTTAGTCAAGACCATAAGATGATTGCCAAGCAATATCTTATTACTGGTGTTTTGGTTATGGGTTTTATAGGAATTGCAATGTCATTGTTGTTTAGAATGCAATTGGCCTGGCCTGGAGAATCATTTTCAGTATTTGAAGCCTTTCTAGGCAAATGGGCTCCGGAGGGTGTCATGGATGCTGATATGTACTTGGCACTGATTACAATGCATGGGACCATTATGGTGTTCTTTGTGTTGACGGCAGGATTGAGTGGTACTTTTAGTAACCTATTGATTCCGTTGCAAATAGGCGCTCGTGATATGGCATCTGGTTTCTTGAACATGCTTTCTTTTTGGATGTTCTTTGTATCTGCTGTAATCATGGTAATTTCATTGTTTGTTGAAGCTGGACCGGCAGCAGCAGGTTGGACCATTTATCCCCCATTGAGCTCATTGCCAATGGCACAACCTGGTTCTGGTATGGGTATGACCTTATGGCTGGTATCCATGGCAATATTCATTGCTTCGTCTTTATTGGGTTCCTTAAATTATATTGTCACGGTAATCAATTTAAGAACCAAAGGAATGTCTATGACACGTCTGCCATTGACGATTTGGGCATTTTTTGTTACGGCTATTATAGGTGTAATATCTTTTCCAGTATTACTTTCTGCAGCTTTACTGCTGATTATGGATAGAAGTTTTGGAACTTCATTCTTCCTATCGGATATTTTTATTCAAGGAGAGGTGTTGCATTACCAAGGAGGCTCACCCGTATTATTCGAACATTTATTTTGGTTCTTGGGTCATCCAGAGGTTTATATCGTTTTACTGCCTGCTTTAGGAATTACTTCAGAAGTAATGTCGACCAATGCAAGGAAACCCATATTTGGCTATAGAGCCATGGTAGCTTCTATTTTAGCTATTGCGTTCTTATCTACGATTGTATGGGGTCACCATATGTTCATCTCAGGTATGAATCCATTCTTGGGCTCTGTATTTACATTTACAACATTATTGATTGCAATTCCGTCAGCGGTAAAGGCCTTCAACTATATTACAACCCTGTGGAAAGGAAATCTACAGCTCAATCCTGGTATGTTATTCTCGATAGGTCTTGTTTCTACCTTTATATCTGGAGGTCTTACAGGTATTATCCTTGGGGATAGTACTTTGGATATAAATGTTCATGATACCTACTTTGTTGTAGCCCACTTCCATTTAGTAATGGGTATTTCTGCGCTGTATGGACTTTTTGCTGGGGTATACCATTGGTTCCCTAAAATGTTCCAAGGTAGAATGATGAACAAAAACTTGGGTTATGTGCATTTTTGGATTACGGCAATCTGTGCCTATGGAATCTTCTTTCCAATGCACTTTGTAGGTATGGCCGGAGTACCAAGACGTTACTATGAAAACACCGCATTTCCAATGTTTGATGAGTTGACCAACGTGCAAGTATTGATGACCGTATTCGCACTTATAGCAGGAGCGGCGCAATTGGTTTTTGTATACAATTTTGTAAGAAGTATATATTACGGAAAGAGGGGTCCACAGAACCCATGGAGTTCCAATACATTGGAATGGACAGCTCCGCAAGAACATATGCACGGAAATTGGCCTGGTGAGATTCCTCACGTACACCGTTGGGCTTACGATTATAGTAAGACGTATGAAAACGGTGAATATATTATCCCAGGGCAAGATTTTGTTCCACAGAACATTCCACTTCAGGATAACGAGGAAGAACTCAACCACTAAGATTTTAAATAAAACAAGCCCATCCCATTCGGATGGGTTTTTTGTTTGCGGTCTTTGGTACAACAATTGTTATCCGTAATTGTAATATCTTTAAGAACCTTAAATCCAATACTAGTGAAAAATCTTGTAATACTACTTTTATTGTTGAGCCATATAACGCTAATAGCACAACGCAAGCCTAAAATAAAAGGAAGCCGAATCGTTACAGAAGTTAACCAAGAACTACCTGCCTTTAATTCAATTCAACTTAATGATAATCTGGATATTGTATTAAAAAAATCATTTGGCCCAGGATATGAAATTGTGGCTGATGATAATCTAATAGATATTTTAAAATTCAAAGTAGAAGACAGCACATTGGTAATAACCTCATTTTATGATGTTACTGCCAAAAAGCAATTTGATATCACCATAAATTACACTGAACTTAGGGCTATTACAGTTAAGGAGGGCAGTATTGTTTCAAACGATATTATAAGCAGTGATGAGTTGTTTATAGATGGTTTTGCCAATGCAAGGTTGGATATTAAAGCAAATGCAGCAGTAATGGACATTAACCTAGAAGATACCAGTAAAGGCGACTTTAATGTTGATGTAGATTCACTGAATATAGGCTTGAACAATAGGGCAGAGGCATATATCTACTCTGTAAATGAAGTAAGTCTAGTTGATTTGGAAGGGAATGGATCTTTAACCTATGAAGGTACTTCAGATAGAACGGAGGTGGACCTAACAGGAAACGCAAAGTTCAAAGGCGAGAAAATGGAAGCGGGGACAGTTAAGGCCAGACTGGAGAATGCAGCAAATGCCCGCATATATGCATATAGAGATTTGGAACTTAGTGCCAAAGGAAATGCTAGAATCTACCTTTACGGTAACCCTAAGATTACCGTTCTGGAGTTTTTGGATACTTCACAGCTCATCAAGAAGGTGGAGTGATTTTTCCTATTTGGCAATAGGAGCAGTAATACAATGCTCTGGAATTCCAAATCCATCAACCAATACTTCTATATGTGGTCGTAGTTCTGTAGATAAACGCTCCACTCTTTGTCTAATGGCTTTAGATTTTGTTCCGCTAAAATATCCTTGCTCCAAATACCATCCAGCATCATTATAAAGCTGGTTAAGGGCGTAAAGTGTTCCTAACTTTTTCAATAGGATTTTGTGTTTTTCATCCGTTATGGAGGAGCAGAATTCATTAAATACATGATATGCCAATTCTACACTATAGGCCTTGCCTAAAGCTAACAAATGGGTTTGGACTTTTAAAAAGGCTTGGTAAGATGGAACACCCTTTTTTATATAGCTTCTAATTCGCATGGCCAAGGTATAGGTAAGCCTTCGGGTTCTATAATTAAAGGCATGCCTATGAAATTTTGGATTATACAAATGTTCCTTATCCACTTTATTAGAGTAAACAGGGTTAATGGTACTTAGCTTGTCTGCAAGTTGACTTCGCAACAATTTTAAAACCGAAGTGAAGCCCGCACTATTAAACTCAGCTTTAAAATCTGATAAAACTCCCTTTGCTGCCAATTGTAATAGAACATTGTTATCCCCCTCAAAAGTGGTAAATATGTCCACATCGCCTTTTAAATTGGCAATTCTATTTTCCAACAAATATCCTTTTCCGCCACAAGCTTCCCTGCACTCTTGAATGGTATCGTTCGCGAACCATGTGATGATGGATTTTAGACCAGCTACTTGGGTTTCAATTTTTCTTTTATCAGGTTGAGAATCGTCACTGTATCGCTTCATCATTTCCTCCAAAGTAACATGATAGACATAAGCGCTAGCTATAGCAGGAGTAAGTCGTAATTGATGGGTGGGGTAATCCATGATAAGATCTTCCTGGATCTTAATACTGTCATTAAATTGTCTTCTGCTCAATGCATGCTTAACAGCTATCGCCAATGCCATCTTTGCACCGCCAACAGCTCCTTTGGCAACGCAGATACGACCACCGACCAACGTGCCTAGCATCGTAAAAAAACGCTTGTTCGGATTTTTTATGGCAGAAGAATAGCGGCCATCAGCTCCAATCTCTCCATATTTATCCAACAGGTTTTCACGCGGAACTTTGACTTGGTTAAACCAGATTTTCCCGTTATCCACACCATTCAGACCAAGCTTGTATCCGTTGTCTTCAATGTTGATGCCTTCCAATACAGAATTGTTTTCATCTCGTAGAGGAACCAAAATGGCATGTACACCCTTATTTTCACCGTCCACAATCAACTGTGCAAAAACAGATGCCATGGTTGAATGCAAAGCATTGCCAATGTATTCCTTGTTGTCATTCGGTCCTGGGGTATGAATGATTATGGAGTCGGTTTCTTGCTCATACGTAGCCGTAGTTTTTATGCCTCTCACATTGGACCCATGTCCTGTTTCTGTCATTGCAAAACAACCTAATAGCCTGGCTTTTCCGGTATCCATTAGATATTTGGTATGATGTTTTTCAGTGCCCAACTTTTGTATACTGCCACCAAAAAGCCCAAATTGAACCCCAAATTTCACAGCAAGACTTCCGTCAACGAACATAAGATGTTCAAAAATGGCTCCATAGGCCGGCATATTGCTAGTTCCCCCATATTCAGGGCCGTAAGCCATAGCACCATAACCTTTATTGCCTAAGAGTTGAACTTGTTCCAATACTTTTCCTCTAAAATCCTCCTTGTTTCTTAGCACATCCCAATGAAAAATGGACTGGTCCAGAAAATCCCGAAAATCATCAACGGCCTTAGTATGTAACCCTTTTAAAATACCATCGAGCACCTTGGCATCATAAAAATTAGACGTTTTATGATGTATGACTTCAACATCGAATAAATGGTTATAATGATTTGGCTGAATCCCTAAATTTATTTCAATATGCTTTAAATGGTCATTGAAATCGCAATTTTCACAGTATAAACTCCCCAAACGTTGGCTTAACGATGCCAATGGGTAAGTATCACTTTCTATCAACTTAACCTTTGAATTTGTTATCGCATGTTTCCAACGTTTGAATTCTACATTTTCAGGAGGGTTTTTACGGTCCAACCAAAGTGAAAGTTGTTTTTTTTCACCTGGGTCAAGAGTTGAATCTTGCTCAATGGTTTTTTTAACGACGTCCGTTTCTGAGGCTGAAAGAAGGTCATCTGACCAGATGATGTAAAAAAAAGGGATGTATTGTAAAATGCCTATTGTGTAATCAGATTTAACCATAAAGATTTAAGTTGAAGAAATTGCGTCTTTTTTCTTTGACGTATCTAATTTAAGATTTAGATTTTTAAGATTGATCATTGAATCTTTAGACGCTATGATTTTACAGCAAATGGTTTCTAGCACATTCCGTTTTCAACTATATTTGTTGGGATATGAATGAAAATCTAGATCCTACACCTGAGAATTTCTCTCAAGAAGAACTTGATATTGAAAGAGCTCTAAGGCCTATAACCTTTGATGATTTTACTGGTCAGGAGCAGGTTTTGGAGAATTTGAAGATTTTTGTGCAAGCCGCTAACCTTCGTGGAGAGGCCCTTGATCATACTTTGTTTCATGGCCCACCGGGTCTAGGAAAAACTACACTTGCCCATATTTTAGCAAATGAGCTGGGAGTGGGCATAAAGATTACTTCTGGTCCAGTGCTGGACAAGCCCGGCGATTTGGCAGGACTGTTGACCAATTTGGAAGAAAGAGATGTTTTGTTCATTGATGAAATTCATCGTTTGAGTCCTATCGTGGAAGAATATTTGTATTCTGCCATGGAAGATTACAAGATTGATATCATGATCGAAACAGGCCCCAACGCCAGAACCGTTCAAATTAATTTAAGCCCATTTACATTAATTGGAGCTACCACACGTTCAGGTTTGTTGACGGCACCCATGAGAGCACGATTTGGTATACAAAGTAGATTGCAATATTATAATACAGAACTATTGTCCACCATTGTTGAAAGAAGTGCAGATATTTTAAAAGTACCCATTACCAACGATGCTGCTATTGAAATAGCTGGTAGAAGTAGGGGCACGCCAAGAATCTGTAATGCGCTATTGAGAAGGGTAAGGGATTTTGCCCAAATAAAAGGGGACGGCAATATAGATATGGATATTTCAAAGTTTAGTTTAAAAGCTTTGAATGTAGATGCCCATGGTTTGGATGAAATGGACAATAAAATCTTAAGTACAATCATTGATAAATTTAAAGGAGGGCCTGTTGGTATTACAACTTTGGCAACCGCGGTTTCCGAAAGTGCGGAAACCATTGAAGAAGTCTACGAGCCATTCTTGATCCAGCAGGGGTTTATTATGCGCACCCCTCGTGGCCGAGAAGTCACTGAGCTTGCTTATAAACACTTAGGGAGAATTAAGGACGGAACACAAGGAGGTCTGTTTTAATTTGAATTCAAAAACGGTTCATACAGAACTTATTAAAACCGAAGCGAAACGCCTCGGTTTTTTGTCTTGTGGAGTTTCCAAGGCTGAATTTTTGGAAGAAGAGGCTCCAAGACTGGAAAAATGGCTTAACCAGAACATGCACGGAGAAATGCAGTATATGGAAAACCATTTTGACAAACGGTTGGACCCTACCAAACTGGTTGAGGGCTCAAAATCTGTAATCTCGTTGTTACTGAACTACTATCCATCCAATGAACAAAATATTGATTCCTACAAGATTTCAAAATATGCCTACGGTACGGATTATCACTTCGTAATAAAAGATAAGCTCAAAGACCTATTGCAATTTATTCAAGAAGAAATAGGAGCGGTTCATGGAAGAGCCTTTGTAGATTCTGCTCCAGTCTTGGATAAAGCATGGGCTGCCAAAAGTGGTCTGGGCTGGATAGGGAAACATAGTAATTTATTGACACAGCAAGTAGGCTCGTTTTATTTTATTGCTGAGTTGATTATTGATTTGGAGTTGGATTATGATGCTCCCGTCACGGATCACTGTGGCACGTGTACCGCTTGCATTGATGCCTGCCCAACCGATGCGATTGTTGAACCTTACGTTGTGGATGGGAGTAAGTGCATATCCTATTTTACCATTGAATTAAAGAATGAAATTCCGAACGAGTTTCATGGAAAATTTGATGATTGGATGTTTGGATGTGATGTTTGCCAAGATGTTTGTCCGTGGAACCGTTTTTCAAAAAAACATAGCGAACCATTGTTCAATCCTACCCCTGAGTTACTCTCCATGACCAAAAAAGACTGGGAGGAAATAACTGAAGATGTATTCAAAAAAATATTCAAAAAATCTGCCGTAAAACGTACCAAATTCTCTGGTTTACAACGAAATATCAATTTTTTAAAACCCTAAGAACCAACTACAACGATTTCGCTGAGCCCTGATGGTCATTTGATGTTAAGTTTTTTTTAAGGAAAAATTAAAAATACTATATTGGTAGTTATGCATACTATGATTTTCTCAAAAACTGGCCGCTAAATTTGTTATAATCAAAATAATTGAGTCATTAAATTCAGAATCAAGGGCGTAAACTAACTAAACTTAAATTAACTAACTAAATCAAGAAAAACCATGAGTGGATTACAGACTTTGGATATTGTTGTGATTCTGGTATATCTGGTAGGAATCATTATTTACGGAATATCAAAATCAAAAAGAAGTAGTTCAGAAGACTATTTTTTAGGAGGTAGAACAATGACGTGGCCCATCGTTGGGATTGCGCTTTTTTCTGCTAACATTTCAAGTTCCACTTTAGTAGGGTTGGCTTCAGATGGTTTTCAAACCAATGTGAATGTTTACAATTATGAATGGTATGCAGTTGTAATCTTAATTTTCTTCTCAATCTTTTTCTTACCATTTTATTTAAAATCAGGAGTGTATACCATGCCTGAATTTATGCAAAGACGCTATGATAAAAGATCTAGATATTATTTTTCTCTAATAACTATAGTAGGTAATGTATTGGTGGATACTGCGGCAGGTCTTTATGTTGGGAGCATTGTACTAAAACTATTGTTTCCTGATGTAGATTCAACTTATATTATTATTGGATTAGCTGTGGCCGCAGCTGCCTATACAATTCCTGGAGGGTTGAACTCGGTTATTCAAACAGAAGTGATTCAAGCAGTACTTTTAATTATAGGTTCGTGTTTCCTCACTTATTTCGCCTTTGATGAGCTTGGTGGAGGTTGGAGTGGTATGATGTCTAAATTAGATGCCGCCTTGGCCTCGGGAGATGTCAATTTTGGCGATCGTGCTGCAGAAGGCAAATACATTCCATCCAACTCTGGAGAAGTCTTTAGTTTGGTTCGCCCAAATAATGATGAGTTTATGCCTTGGTGGGGACTTTTAACAGGAGTTCCGCTTTTGGGATTCTATTTTTGGGCCAATAACCAGTTCATGGTTCAACGGGTACTTGGTGCCAAAGATTTAAACCATGGGCGTTGGGGTGCTTTATTTGCTGGATTATTAAAACTTCCAGTAATATTCATTATGGTGGTGCCTGGAGTGTTAGCACTTTTATTGTTCAGTTCGCTGGATATTTCAAACTTAAACTATCCTCTACCAGATGGAAATATGTGCGAGAATTTAGTGGACTGCCCTAACCTTACTTATCCGGTATTATTGTTTCAGCTTTTGCCTACCGGTATTTTAGGTTTAGTGGTAGCAGGTCTATTGGCCGCTATGATGTCATCTGTCTCGGCAACATTCAATTCGGCTTCTACTCTTATAACTATGGATTTTGTGAAACAATTACGCCCAGAAATGACCAGTAAGCAATTGGTTAGAGCTGGACAAATAGCTACTTTGATATTGGTTGTTCTCGCTTCAGCATGGGTGCCTTTTATTGAAAGAGTGAGCGATTCACTTTGGGGCTACCTTCAATTGGTGATAGCCTTTACAAGTCCACCAGTTGTTTCGGCATTTATTCTTGGACTGTTTTGGAAGAGGGCAAATGCTACAGGAGCTTTTGTGAGTTTATTGATCGGTGGTGCGGCGGCTGTTTTTATGATACTATCTGCAAGCTATGATATTTCGCCTTACATAAATGAGTTTCATTTTCTAGCTAAAGCAAATCTTTTATTTGTGATAAGTGTGATAACACATGTAGTGGTCAGTTTAGCTACTGGACAGCCAGATGCCCAAAAAGTAGCGGAGTATACCTACAAGAAAGAGATGTTTACTGAAGAAACGGAAGAGTTAAAAGCATTGCCTTGGTATAAAAACTATAGATATTTGGCTGTTATATTGCTAGTAGTAACGTCAATTATAGTTGGTTACTTTTGGTAATCATGGATTAGAAATATGTAAATGGACGCCACTAATTGTTGGCGTCTTTTTATTTAAGGACATTGTAGACTTAAATCCAACAAATAACTTATAAATTTACAGCTTCAATTGTAACAAATGAACAAAGAACAACAACGTCGGGAAGCACTTTTATACCATGCTAAACCCCAGCCAGGTAAAATAAAAATTGTTCCTACCAAACCCTATGCAACACAACGTGATTTGGCGCTTGCCTATTCACCAGGTGTTGCAGAACCTTGTTTGGAGATTGAAAAGAACAAGGACGATGTATATAAATACACGGCAAAAGGAAACATTGTTGCAGTAATTTCAAACGGTACTGCCGTTTTGGGACTTGGTAATATAGGTCCTGAAGCTTCGAAACCAGTTATGGAAGGAAAAAGTCTTCTGTTCAAGATTTTTGCGGATATCGATGGAATGGATATAGAACTGGATACTACAGATGTGGACAAGTTTGTGGAGACCGTAAAAACTATAGCTCCCACCTTTGGTGGAATCAATCTGGAAGATATTAAGGCACCAGAAGCATTTGAGATCGAACGAAGACTCAAAGAAGAGCTAGATATTCCTGTGATGCATGATGACCAGCACGGAACGGCAATTATTTCTGCCGCGGCACTTTTAAATGCTTTAGAGATTACCCAAAAAAAAATTGAGGAGGTTAAAATTGTAGTTAGCGGAGCAGGTGCTGCCGCCGTTTCTTGCACACGATTGTATAAGGCATTTGGGGCTAGTGGAGAGAATATTGTAATGTTGGATAGCAAGGGGGTTATCCGAAGTGATAGGGAAAACCTATCCAAAGAAAAGCTGGAGTTTGCTTCTAACAGAAAGATAGATACGCTGGAAGAAGCACTAAAAGATGCAGATGTTTTTATAGGGTTGTCCATAGCAAATATTTTAACTCCAAAAATGCTTAAATCCATGGCTAAGGACCCCATTGTTTTCGCCATGGCAAACCCCAATCCAGAAATAGAATATAATATAGCTTGTAAGACCAGAGACGATATTATCATGGCTACTGGTCGCTCCGATCACCCTAATCAGGTAAATAATGTTTTAGGATTCCCCTTCATTTTTAGGGGCGCTTTGGATGTGCGTGCGACCAAAATCAATGAAGAAATGAAGATGGCAGCTGTTAGGGCTCTGGCGGACCTAACAAGGGAACCAGTGCCAGAGCAAGTTAACATCGCTTATGATACAACAAGATTAACTTTTGGTAAAGATTATATAATTCCTAAACCTTTTGATCCAAGACTAATTACCAAAATTCCACCTGCAGTTGCCAAAGCAGCAATAGAAAGTGGAGTTGCCAAAGCACCTATTCAAGACTGGAAGAAATACGAGGAAGATTTATACCAGAGATCTGGGAACGATAATAAGGTGGTACGCCTAATGCACAATAGAGCTCGGTTGAACCCAAAACGGATTGTTTTTGCGGAGGCCGAATTATTAGATGTGATGAAAGCAGCACAGATTGTGTACGATGAAGGTATTGCCATACCAATTTTGTTAGGAAGCAAAGAGACCATAGAGGGTCTTAAAAAGGAGTTGGATTTTGATGCGGAAGTTCCGATCATAGATCCTCGTTCTGATGAGTCAAAAGATATGCGAACCAGATATGCTCTTAAATTATGGGAATCTAGAAAGCGAAAAGGAGAAACCAAATACAGCGCTAATGTAAATATGGGCAAGCGCAATTACTTTGGCGCCATGATGCTTCAAGAAGGGGATGCTGATGGAATGATCTCTGGATATTCTAGATCATATCCGAAGGTTTTGAAACCTGTTTTTGAAGTATTGGGTAGATCAAAAGGAGTAAAAAATGCATCTACCGTTAACATAATGATCACTGAAAGGGGCCCTTTGTTTTTAGCGGATACTTCAATCAATGTAGATCCAAGCGCAGAGGATTTGGCAGAAATAGCCCAGATGACCGCCAATGTAGCCAATACATTTGGATTTAACCCAGTTATGGCGATGTTATCTTATGCTAATTATGGGTCTTCAAGCCATCCAAATGCGCAAAAAGTAAGGGAGGCGGTTAGGATTTTGCATGAACGCAATCCAGAATTGGTGGTAGATGGTGAAATTCAGACCGATTTTGCATTGAGTCAGGAATTATGTCACAACAATTTTCCATTTTCTAAACTAGAAGGGAAAAAAGTAAATACTTTGATATTCCCTAATTTAGACTCGTCCAACATCACCTACAAACTCCTAAAAGGATTGCACAATGCAGAATCTATAGGTCCAATTATGGTTGGTCTTCGCAGGCCAGCGCATATTCTGCAACTTGGAGCCAGTGTAGATGAAATGGTAAATATGGCTGCCGTAGCTGTTATAGATGCCCAAGAGCGGGAAAAAAGGAAAAAGGCAAAAATGGGAGAGTAGCATGCCAAGATTAAGATTTTACCCAAAACCTAACTACTAAATCATGATTACCCACTTAAAAGGAAAATTGGTTGAAAAAAATCCAACGTATGTAATTATTGAATGCGGAGGTGTTGGATACTTTTTGAACATTTCTCTTCACACTTTTTCGCAACTGAATGATGAAGAGAGCATTCGTCTTTTTACCCATTTACAGGTTAAAGAAGATTCACACACCCTGTTTGGTTTTGTTGAAAAATCTGAACGGGAAATCTTTAGATTGTTGATCTCTGTTTCAGGTATAGGATCAAGCACTGCTAGGACTATGTTATCCTCACTAACACCAATCCAGGTAAGGGATGCCATAGCCAACGGAGATGTGCCTTCCATACAGTCAATCAAGGGTATAGGAGCTAAGACCGCCCAACGTGTAATCCTGGACCTGAAGGATAAGATTTTAAAAGTCTATGATATGGGCGAAGTTTCCTTACAATCAAACAATACAAGCAAAGAAGAAGCGTTATCTGCTTTAGAGGTTCTTGGTTTTGTCAGAAGACAATCTGAAAAGGTTGTTGACAAAGTGTTAACCAAAGATCCTACACTTAGCGTTGAGGACATTATAAAATTAGCGCTGAAAAATTTGTAACTAGTTTGAAAAGAGGGGCAATACCAATACTTAAATCTTCAAGATTTAAGCATTTTTTCTTTTTTATATGTTTTCTGATAGCCACCAACCTAAAGGGCCAGGAGACCAATGAGCAAGTTCAGGATTCGGTAAAAACCGGAGTTGCACTTGGCCGGTTGATATTGGAAAATCCAGATAGCATTATTGCTAAATATTCTTACGACCCCAAACTAGATCGGTATATCTACACAGAAAGTGTAGGTGATTTTGATATAAGCTACCCCATAATTCTCACTCCGGATCAATATTTTGAGCTCGTTCGAAAAGAACGGATGAAGACTTACTTTCAAGAAAAAATAGATGCCTTCACAGGAAAAAAAGAAGGAAGTCAAGAAGCCAGAAAGAATTTGTTGCCAAATTTTTATGTGAACAGTAGTTTCTTTGAATCAATTTTTGGGGGAAATACAATTGAAGTAATACCGCAAGGTTCTGTGGCCATGGACTTGGGAGTCCTGTGGCAAAAAAATGATAATCCTGCGCTTTCCCCTAGGAACCGGACCAATCTTTCTTTTGATTTTGATCAAAGAATAAGCTTAAGTCTTTTGGGAAAAGTGGGAGAACGTCTTCAAGTAACCGCCAACTACGATACAGAAGCTACTTTTGATTTTCAGAACTTGGTAAAAATAGATTACACTCCAACTGAAGATGATATTCTACGTAAGATAGAAATTGGTAATGTAAATATGCCCCTGAACAGTTCTTTGATAACAGGTGCGCAAAGCCTTTTTGGGGTTAAAACCCAATTACAATTTGGAAAAACCACTGTTACTGCAGTATTTTCGGAACAGCGTTCACAGAACAACACCGTAGTTGCCCAAGGAGGTGGTACGGTAAACGAATTTGCCTTGACTGCCTTGGATTATGATGAAGACAAGCACTTTTTCTTAGCGCAATACTTTAGGGATAATTACGATCGCGCATTAACAAACTACCCTTTTATTCAAAGTCAGGTCCAGATTACCAGATTGGAAGTCTGGGTGACCAACCGTAACCAACAGACATTAAATGTTAGGAATGTGGTTGCAATCCAGGATTTAGGGGAAGTTGAATTGGGAGTGGACGGAAGAGAAATTACTAGGATTGGTAAAGAAGGTAATGCACCGGGAGGATTCTTTAATGTTCTGCAACCTGGAGCTTTACCACAAAATGGTGCAAATGATTTTGATCCTGCGTTAATTGGAAATGGGGGGCAATTAACAACTGCAATTAGAGATATAGCAACAGTGGAGACAGGGTTTAATGTTGAAGCAAATCAAGGTTTTGATTATGCTATATTGGAAAATGCCAGAAAACTTGAACAAGGAAGAGATTATCAGTTTGATACACAATTAGGGTACATTTCCTTAAACCAGCGTCTTAGTAATGATGAAGTATTGGGTGTGGCTTTTCAGTACACCATTAATGGCGAAGTGTTCCAAGTAGGAGAATTTGCCAACGGAGGAGTGGATGCCACAACGGTTTCAGGAGGGGTAAACCCAATTATAGAAAACAACACCCTTATTCTAAAATTGCTTAAAAGTAATATTACCAATGTGGATGATCCAATTTGGGATTTGATGATGAAGAACATCTATGCCACGGGAGCTTTTCAATTGAGTGAAGAAGATTTTAAGCTAAATATTCTATATTCTGACCCTACACCAAGAAACTACATAACACCGGTAGATCCAAATGTGGGTTGGCCAGCGGGTTACGAAGAACGTATTCTTATAGACATTTTCAACCTAGATAGATTGAATGTGTACAATGATGTGCAGCCCGGTGGAGACGGTTTCTTTGATTACGTGCCTGGAATTACCGTAGATACCCAATCCGGACGTATTATTTTCACTAAGGTAGAGCCCTTTGGAGAGTTTCTTTTTGAAGAATTGGGTGGCGGAACCTATGATGTGGAAAACGACCAAGGTTATAACGTCAATCAGCAGCGTTATGTATTCCGCAATATGTATGCAAAGACTAAAGCGGCTTCTTTGCAAGACGCGGAGAAGAACCGTTTTCAACTTAAAGGACGTTATAAATCACAAGGAAACAATGGAATACCAATAGGAGCATTTAACGTGCCTAGAGGTTCAGTTAGGGTAACTGCAGGTGGTCGTCAATTGCAAGAAGGAATAGATTATACTGTAAATTACCAAGCAGGTACTGTTCAGATTTTAGACCCTAGTTTGGCAGCTTCGAATACTCCAATAAATATTTCAGTTGAGAATAATGCGGTTTTTGGCCAACAGACTAGACGATTTACAGGAATAAACGTGGAACATAAATTCAATGAGAATTTTGTGTTGGGAGGTACGCTTTTGAATTTGAACGAAAGACCATTAACACAAAAATCGAATTTTGGTGTTGAACCGGTTAACAATACCATTTTTGGATTGAACGGGAACTTTAGTACCGAGATACCATTTTTAACAAGACTAGCAAACAAATTACCGAACATAGATACAGATGTTCCCTCCAATTTATCGGTAAGGGGAGAAATTGCGTTCTTAAAACCCAATTCTCCAAAGAATGCAGATTTCCAAGGAGAAACCACAACGTATTTAGATGATTTTGAAGGTGCGCAGGCCTTGATTGATATTCGTTCGTCCTTAGGATGGACCTTGGCGAGCCCACCTGTAGAGTTTTTAGAAGATCGAACAGATATTGGAGTAGGCTTTGAAAGGGCAAAAATGGCTTGGTATACGATTGACCCAATTTTCTATACCAACCAAAGGCCTTCAGGAATGTCAGATAATGATATTTCGTTAAACTCAACACGTAGGGTTTTTATCGATGAGGTTTTTGCCGAGACAGATATTGCACAAGGTCAAACTCAGGTGCAGGGTACTTTGGATTTGGTGTATTACCCTAACGAAAAAGGACCCTATAACGCTAATCCAAGCTTTGAAACTGAGACACCAGACGACAAATGGGCGGGTATTATGCGTCCGTTAAGCAGCACTAACTTTGAACAATCCAATGTTGAATTTGTTCAATTTTGGGTTTTAGACCCCTATGTGGATGGTGAGACGAACAATGCGAACGCTGGTGAATTGGTATTGAATTTAGGAAACATCTCCGAAGACATTTTGAGGGATGGAAGAAAGCAGTATGAAAATGGATTGCCTGCAAGTACCAACACTGAAATTCCTAGAACCACTATTTGGGGAGAAGTGCCATCAACACAATCTTTGGTTTATGCTTTTGATGCAGATGAAGCAAATAGGGTGTTGCAAGATATTGGACTGGACGGTTTGGATGATGCCGAAGAGCAAGGCATTTATAATGGGCCCAGTGAAGACCCCGCTTTGGATAACTATCAATATTATCTAAATAGAGAAGGTGGTATTTTAGAGCGCTATTTAGACTTCAATAATACAGATGGTAACTCACCAGTAGCAGTAAGCAATACCAATAGAGGGTCAACAACTCTTCCAGATGTAGAAGATATTGATAGGGATTTAACCATGAACACGGTTAACAGCTATTATGAATATCGTATTCAAATTGGACCCAATACAACCATCGATGATCAATATGTAACGGATATTAGGGAGGGACTTACCCCAGATCTTCCTAACGGTACCCAATTGAACAGAAGATGGATACAATATAAAATTCCATTAAGCGACTTTACAGATGCCGTTGGAGGAATAACAGATTTTCGTTCCATAAGTTTCATGCGAATGTATCTTACTGGGTTTACAGGTGATATAGCCCTGCGTTTTGCTACTCTGGACCTTGTTCGTGGAGACTGGAGAACCTATACCAATTCTTTGCAACCAGATATTGATAATGACCCTTCTGATGATGGAACGGTAACAGATGTTAATACGGTTAATATAGAAGAGAATTTTGGTAGACAGCCCATACCATACGTGTTGCCCCCTGGCGTGGTAAGAGAGCAATTGAACAACAATAACACCATTATAAGACAGAATGAGCAATCATTGTCTTTTGTAGTGGAAAATCTAGAATCTGAAGATTCAAGGGGTGTTTTCAAAAATGTAAATATCGATGTGAGGCAATACGAACGTATTAAAATGTTCATGCACGCAGAAAAGATATTAAATGGGGATTACTCGGATGATGACACGCCCTTGGTTGGTTTCCTTCGAATAGGGACGGATTTCTCAGAGAACTTTTATCAAATAGAATTGCCACTTCAGTTTACATCCTTCAATGTAACATCCCCAGATGAAATTTGGCCAGATGTAAATGAGATAGATATTGATCTAAGTGATTTGAACAAAGTAAAATCCAGAGGGATTGCAGAGCAGACGCTAAATGATATAAACTACTACGAAATTGTAGATGGAGAAGCTGTTTTGGTAGATGAATTTGCACCAAGAACACTGGGGAGATTGCGCATTGGAATCCGCGGTAATCCATCATTGGGAAGCATTCGTGGAATGATGGTGGGTGTTAAAAATATAGATGACTTACCAGCAAGGGGAGAAGTTTGGTTTAATGAGCTGCGTTTGGCGGGCTTGGATAACAATGGAGGATGGGCAGCAATTGCCGCTTTGGATGCAAACATGGCAGATTTTGCAAATGTTACCGCAACAGGAAGTAGAAGTACTTCTGGTTTTGGCTCTATTGACCAAATGCCAAACGAGCGTTCAAGAGAAGATGCAATTTCTTATGACGTGGTTACCAACGTAAATGTGGGCCAGTTGTTTCCAAAAAAATGGGGACTTCAGCTTCCGTTCAACTACGGTATTTCAGAAAGTTTGATTACGCCAGAATTTGACCCTGTTTATGATGATTTAAAGTTGGACGACCGTATTGCGGCCGCAACAACGCCCGAAGATGCGGAAACCATTCAAAAACAAGCTGAAGATTACACGAAAAGGACGAGTATCAACCTTATTGGTGTTCGTAAAAATAGAAGTGATGAGGCCGAGGAGAACTTTTTTGATATTGAAAACTTCACATTTAATTATTCATATAACGAAACCAATCACAGAGATTTTGAAGTAGCGGATTTACGCGACCAAAATGTAACCACGGGTTTTGTTTACAACCATAATTTTAAACCTGCTCCGGTAGCGCCATTTGTTAAAAAAGATTCATTGTTTATGAGTAAATACTGGCAATGGCTAAAAGAGCTTAACTTTAATTTATTGCCTACCAGTCTTTCGGTAAACGCCAACTATAACCGTTCATTTAACCAACAGCGATTTAGAGATGTGTTGGAACCTGGGGTAGATGCTTTGGAATTGCCATTGCTTCAACAGCGTAATTATCTTTTTAACTGGCAATATGCATTAAACTATAGTATTTCAAAATCGTTGCGATTGAATCTGACGGCATCCAATAACAATATTGTGCGTAATTACTTTAATGTGGATGATGATTCTGACTCTGGAATTAATCAAGCATTGGATTTATGGGACGGATTTTTTGATATTGGTGAACCCAACAGGCATTCCCAACAAATGCAGTTGAACTACGAATTGCCGTTTAGCAAGTTCCCATTTTTAAATTTTATCAATGCCCAGTATACCTACACAAGTAATTTTGACTGGCAAAGAGGGGGAGATGCGCTGAATGAGGTTGTGCAACTAGAAAACCCTGGAGAGCAAATTAATACGATTCAAAATGCCAACACACATAATCTAACCGCTAATTTGACCATGCAGCGTTTTTATGACTTTCTTGGACTTAAAAAGAAAGATGGAAAAGTGACTGCAACTCAATCAAGGATAAGACGCGATAAGGCAGGTAACCCAGCATCTGAAGATGAAAAGCCACCTAAGAAGACAAGCAAGGCTTTTAATACTTTGGTCGATATTGTGACCATGGTAAAACGGGTCAATGTAAACTATAGCGAAAATAGTGGTAAAGTGCTTCCGGGCTATACACAATCTATTGGCTTTATAGGAACTACCAGACCTACATTGGGGTTTGTTTTTGGAAGTCAGGCAGATGTTCGTTTTGAAGCAGCAAGAAATGGTTGGTTAACAACATTCACAGAGTTCAATTCCCAATACATGCAGAATTCGAACAAACAATTGAACATAACGGCTACAGCACAACCAACACAGGACTTGACCATAGATTTTACTGCGGACAGACAATTATCCAACAGCTATCAAGAGAATTTTCAAGTAAACGATTTAGGAAGCGGACAGTTTGAATATGAAAATTTATTAGGAAACACTTTCGGAAACTTTAGCATATCCACAATAATGATTGGAACCGTTTTCAACAAAAGTGATGAATTCGATTCCGAGACCTTTGATAAATTCAAAGAGAACAGAATTACGATTGCCAACAGATTGGTTTCCGATAGAGGACAAAACCCAGGCACCTTGGACGCGGACGGATTCCCAGAACGTTACGGGAAAACACAGCAAGAAGTATTGCTGCCAGCCTTTTTTGCAGCTTATACAGGGCAGGATGTAAATCGTGTTAACCTTGATGCTTTCCGAGAAATACCAATTCCTAACTGGAATATCAAGTATACAGGTTTGATGAAAAACAGATGGTTCAAAAAGAAATTCAAACGTTTCTCATTGAGTCATGGTTATCGTGCTGCATATAGCATCAACTCTTTTCAAACCAATTTAGAGCGGGAGAATACAACAACCGATCCTGAAACAGGTGACTTTCTTCCAGAGAACATTATAAATAATGTTGTGCTTACCGATCAGTTCAATCCATTAATGCGAGTTGATTTTGAGATGAAGAATTCCTTTAGCTTTCTTGCTGAGGTGAGAACGGATAGAACATTATCCTTAAGTTTTGATAATAATCTGCTTACAGAAATTAATGGAAAGGAATATACTTTGGGATTGGGTTACCGTTTTAAAGATGTAAAATTCGTCACCAATATTGGCGGTGAAAAAACAAGACTGAAAGGTGACCTAAACCTTAAAGCTGATTTATCCCTTAGAGACAATATTACTATAATCCGAAACTTGGACATAGATAACAATCAGATTACATCAGGCCAACAATTGATGTCCATCAAATTCACGGCGGACTACGCCTTGAGCAAGAGTTTGAATGCATTGTTCTTTTATGATCATTCATTTTCACAATTTGCGGTATCCACCGCATTTCCCCAAACCACCATTAATACAGGGTTTACGCTTAGATATAACTTCGGGAACTAACCTTTCCTTATCAAAAGATCATTTTGTAAATACACAGATTTTGTTTTCAAGTTTACTTGAAAAGCAGTTACCGATCCTTTACATTTGTGACCTGACTAATACAAATTAAACAATGAACATACCAGCAGAATTGAAGTACACTAAGGATCACGAATGGATTAAAATTGATGGGGATATCGCAACAGTGGGCATTACGGACTTCGCCCAAGGAGAGTTAGGTGATATAGTTTATGTAGAAGTTGAAACCTTGGATGAAACTTTAGAAAAAGATGAGGTTTTTGGTACGGTGGAAGCAGTAAAGACGGTTTCTGACCTGTTTTTACCTCTTAGTGGTGAGATTGTGGAATTTAATGAAGCCTTGGAAGATGAGCCAGAAAAGGTAAATACCGATCCATATGGGGAAGGCTGGATGATAAAAATAAAGGTAAGTGACACTTCTGAAGTTGACACTTTAATGAGTGATGAAGATTATAAAGCATTGATTGGTGCTTAAAAAGCATATGTTCACCTTATTGTTTATAAGCTGGGTATTGTTTATTACAATGCTCAGCTTATTTTCTTTTTCTGGATTGGATACAGGCACAATAAATATTCCTTATGCGGATAAAATCACGCATTTTTCATTTTATTTAATTTTTGCCGTTTTGGGTTGTATGTTTATAAGAGAACGAACACAAGGTGAGACCAATCTTGGTAAAGCTCTTGTAATAATGTTGTTTTCTGCCATTTTATATGGCATATTTATTGAGGTGTTACAATACATGATTACTGCAAATCGTATGGCTGAATTTGGTGATATTTTGGCCAATACATTAGGAGCGTTTGTAGGAGTTGGCTTAATTAAATGGTATTTTTCTAAAGAAAGGCCGTTAAAATGGAAAATTTAATTGCTTATTTAACCAATTAATAATTAAATTAGCAAACACTAAAATTAAAACGATGGAACTAAAAAAGAATCCAAAAGCAGACGTAGGAAAAAACAGTTCGCTCTATTTTGTAATAGGGTTGGCCGCTGTTTTGGGGTTGGTTTATGGAGCCATGGAGTGGAAAAAATATGATAAATCCAATGAATACGATATTTCAATGAATATTGAAGATCAGTTGGATGAAGAGGTGCCAATGACGGAGCAGATTAAAACTCCACCACCACCACCACCACCAGCTGCACCAGAAATCATAGAGGTTGTTGAAGATGAAGAAGAAGTTGAAGAAACCGTAATCGAATCAACAGAGACCAGTCAGGAAGAGGAAGTAATGGAAGTTGAAGAGGTTGAAGTTGAGGAAATTGATGAAGATATTTCGGTTCCTTTTGCTGTAATTGAAGATGTGCCTGTTTTCCCAGGTTGTGAAGGTGCAAGCAATAAAAAACAATGTTTTCAGGATATGATGCAAAAGCATATCCGTAAAAACTTCCGTTATCCAGAGATTGCTCAAGAAATGGGTGTTCAAGGAAGGGTGAACGTTATTTTCGTTATCCAAAAAGACGGTAGTATCGGTAATATTAGAATGCGTGGACCAGACAAAAATTTAGAGAAAGAAGCGTTACGTATTATCAACAAGCTTCCTAAAATGACACCTGGAAAGCAGAGAGGTAGAGCTGTAAAAGTTCCTTTTAGTATTCCAATTACATTTAAGCTTCAATAAAATATTATATTCCTATCGAGGTGGGAATAGAAAAAGCCCTAGCGGAAACGTTAGGGCTTTTTTTGTTTTTATAACATCATCATTTACCGAGTCTCAGATTTTGCTTAGAGTTGGTATTGTGATTGGAAATTTAAGCAGAGCAAGATACTGTCATCAAACAACAAGTGCTTAATTAGAACTCAAACTTGTATAAACTGTCTCCCGCATCTTTTCGCCATTAATGTAACCATTACCATGTGTGGAATCGTATTTGGACAATAAGGCAGTATTGGTTTTTACAACTTCCAAAGATTTTCCGGCAGTGAGTTCTTTTTGAATAATTCCTCTAATATCTTCAAGCATGGTCACATACACTTCCAACTCAGCTTTATTGGATGGCCTCCCGTGACCGGGAATTATTTTGGTGTTTTCATCAATGACAAGAAGTGCCTTTCTATGAGCTGCAATATAACCATCAATACTTCCACCACTTTTTAAATCTATATATGGGTAGCGTCCAGAAAAGTATGTATCGCCCATGTGCAGTACATTTTCGTTTACAAAATAGATCATGGCGTCCCCATCGGTATGGGCGTTATGTACATGAAAAGCCATAATGGTCTCATCCCCATCATAAAAGGTAAGGTCCTCAGAGAACGTAATTTCTGGAAGGTTTTTTTCATAATCTTCCCGGCTTATCTTTTTAGCCACCAAGTTTTGCTGTCCTTTGTCTTGCAATCGCTTTCGAACATTATCTTGGGCCACCAAAGTTGTGACTTTTATATTAAAATTCACGTTCCCACCAGTATGATCACCATGCATATGGGTATTTACCAAATAGGTGATGGGTTTGTCTGTTAGAGTGGCGATGGTAGCTTTGATTTTTTTGCTAAGGGGGGCAAATTGATCATCTACCATAAATACTTTATCGTTCCCAACGTAAATTCCAATATTGCCTCCCCTCCCAGTAAGCATATATACTTTTTTGCTTAGGGTGTCTACTGTGATGGAAACCTCTTGGTCTTGAGATTGCACTAAAAGTGTAAAAAGAAATAAGAAAGGCAAAAATAGGCTTCGGTTCATGGTTATTATTTTGAATTAGCTTTAAATAAGACGCAATGATGCTTCAAAAATAACATAAAGACAGTCAATAGGTTGGAAAAGATGTATGCTGACGTTATCTTTGCCAGCCAATACAAAATGTGGATGAAGACTGCCGTAGGTTCCGTAAAAAGTACGTCCTGGTCCTTGATTTTTACCGATTTTAAGGAAATCACTAAAGCCAAACTGGCTATCAGTGTGGTTTTTTCATCTTTAGCTGGGTATTTTTTAGGAGCTTATCAAATAGAATGGATTTCACTGCTTTTGTTGGCGTTTGGCGGTTATTGTATGGTTGGAGCTTCCAATGCATACAATCAGGTTATTGAAAAAGATTTGGATGCGTTGATGAACCGCACTAAAAATCGACCTATTCCATCTGGCCGCATGTCTGTCAATACTGCGATGGTGGTTGCCATAGCTTTAACCATCCTTGGTGTTGTTGCGTTGTACTTGTTAAGTCCTAAAACGGCCATGTTTGGGGCCATATCAATATTTCTTTATACCAGTGTATATACTCCACTAAAAACAAAAACACCACTTTCGGTTTTTGTTGGTGCCTTTCCAGGGGCTATCCCCTTTATGTTGGGTTGGGTGGCGGCAACAGATGATTTTGGGATTGAGCCGGGAACTTTGTTCATGATTCAGTTTTTTTGGCAATTTCCTCATTTTTGGGCTTTGGGTTGGATGTTGGATGAAGATTATAAACGAGGGGGCTTTAAAATGCTGCCTACAGGAAAAAAGGATGCAGGAACGGCATTGCAGATTATATTGTACACCATTTGGATGATTGTAATCTCCATAATGCCCGCTTTTGGTTTTACGGGAAGGTTGCATTTGTCCATACCAGCAGCTGTTATTGTATTGCTATCCGGTTTGGTGATGTTGTTTTTTGCTTTTAAGCTCTATGAGAAAAGAGATAATGTTTCTGCAAGAAGATTAATGCTGGCCAGTGTAACTTATATTTCGCTGATTCAGGTGGTTTATGTTATTGATAAGTTTGTTAATTAGAAGAATATGGATTTGACCCAAGGGAGTATAGAGGAGAAAAAAAGGCGTGCAAAGAAGATGATGCTCTGGTTTGGTATTGTGAGTCTGATCATGGGTTTTGCAGGTTGGACCAGTGCATACATTGTAAGTAGTAAAAGAGATGATTGGATCAGTGATCTGGAACTGCCCCAAGCTTTTTTTATAAGTACCGCCATAATTATCCTAAGCAGTCTAACTTATCTATTGGCCAAGTTGGCGGTGGGGAAAAACAATCAAAAACAAGGAACTATATTTTTATTGATAACGCTGGCACTGGGAATCTCTTTTATTGTGCTGCAATTTGTAGGGTTTTCCCAAATGTTGGAAAATGGATATTATTTTACGGGACCTACCAGCAGCATTAAAATGTCCTATGTTTTTTTAATCGCTGCAGTTCATATAGTCCATGTGGTTGCAGGGTTAATCTCGTTGCTCGTGGTTTTGGCACAACAGTTAAGAGGAAAGTATATGCCCAATAATATGTTGGGAATGGAGTTAGGTGCCACATTTTGGCATTTTTTAGATTTTCTTTGGGTGTATTTGATACTATTCATGTATTTCGTAAAATAAATATTAAGAGAAATAGTTTTCATTCAACTTTATCTTTTTGAATACGCCAAAAAATGTAAATTTGTGAAAGTTTTATTAAAACGACCTTTTTTATGGATACAACGGTAACAACCGGTACAGAAGATAGCGTTTGGGGAGGCGGAAATCGTCCGCTAAATGCTAGTTATGGAAAAATGATGATGTGGTTTTTTATTGTCTCAGATGCCTTGACCTTTTCTGGTTTCTTGGTTTCTTACGGCTTTTCTAGGTTTAAGTTTATAGAAACATGGCCTATTGCCGATGAGGTTTTTACCCACGTACCTTTCTTTCATGGCAATTTCCCTATGTATTATGTGGCGTTTATGACGTTTATTTTGATTATGTCCTCGGTGACCATGGTGCTTGCTGTGGATGCAGGGCATAAAATGCTGCAAAAGAAGGTTATCTTTTATATGTTCCTTACAATTATTGGGGGAGCAATTTTCGTGGGCTCACAAGCTTGGGAATGGGCAACCTTTATAAAAGGAGATTACGGAGCTCTAGAAACCAAAGGAGGTAGAATACTTCAGTTTGTAAATGCAGAAACGGGCGAACGTGCTGCATTACGGGATTTCTCAACGGAATTGCCAGAAGATAGGATAAAACATGAGAAAAATGCTGGGATTTGGTATCAAGCAGATGGTTATACAACATCCTTTTCTCTTAATGAAGTAATTGAAGGTTTTAAGGCAAGCCCGAACATTTTGATTCGTACAGAGACCATTAACGAAGAAGGGGAAAAAACGTTATTGACTCGTCAAGAGTCCTTGGCCAAGCTCAAAAATGCCACACAAGTAGTGGAAGGGGCAAACCTTATCCATAATGAATATGGAAGTAGACTGTTTGCAGACTTTTTCTTTTTCATTACTGGTTTTCACGGCTTTCACGTATTTTCAGGTGTACTGATCAATATCATCATATTTTTTAATGTGATTTTAGGCACTTATGAAAAAAGAGGACACTATGAGATGGTAGAGAAAGTTGGTCTGTACTGGCACTTTGTGGATTTAGTATGGGTATTTGTATTTACATTCTTTTATTTGGTATAAAATTTAATTTTCACTTCCATAAAAATGGAGGTCAAGACATAAACTTTTTAAATGGCACACGAGCATAAACTGGAAATTTTTAGAGGACTGGTAAAATTCAAGTCAAACATCCAAAAGATTTGGGGTGTACTTATTTTTCTAACTATAGTAACAGCGGTAGAAGTTGGTCTGGGTATTACAAAGCCAGAATTCTTGACCAAAAACTACTTTTTGGGAATGAAACTCCTTAACTGGATTTTCATCATCCTTACTTTAGTTAAAGCTTATTACATTGCTTGGGACTTTATGCACCTAAGAGATGAAAAAAGTGCTTTGAGAAGAGCTATTGTGTGGACTCCAATTTTCTTGGTTTGTTATTTGATATTCATATTGCTGTTTGAAGCAGATTACATTTATAACGTATTTAAAGAAGGCTTCCTAGCTTGGAACTTCTAAGAAAGTATTAACAGTGATAAAAGACGGTTTCTTGACCGTCTTTTATTTTTGTACTATAAAATTAAAATGAAAAAGGCCTTTGTTTTAGTTGTTTTGTTCATATTCCCTCTAGTGGCCTATTTGTTCTTTGCTTCTGGTGTCAATAACTTTGGAAAGTTGCCTGTGCTTACAGAGAATATTCCCAATGTATCTCAGATTGATAATGCGGTAAATCTGAATGATAAGATTACTATTTTGGGCTTTATGGGGGGTGAAATAGAGCAGAAAAAAGGAAATGCTTTTAACCTGAATCAGAAAATTTATAAGCGCTTCAAGGATTTCAAAGATTTTCAAATTGTAATGGTTGTTCTAGATGGAACTGAGGATAAAGTCAAATCCTTAAAGGACGAACTTGGAACACTTTCAAATGTTGAAAAATGGAATTTTGCATATGGCAATGAAGCTGAGGTAAAGACCTTCTTCCATGGGTTGAAGACCAATTTGTCCTTAGATGAAAATTTGTCTACACCTTATGTGTTCATAGTTGATAAAAACAGAAACCTTAGAGGGCGCAATGATGACGAAGATGAAGAAATCAAATATGGCTTTAATACAACCTCCGTTGCAGAACTCAATAATAAAATGGAAGACGATGTTAAGATAATTCTTGCAGAATATCGTCTAGCTTTAAAGAAAAACAATGCCAACAGGAGCAAATAGCAAAAAGAAATATACTTACATCTGGGTATCCTTTATCATTCTAATATTTGGAATCATTTTTATCCCAAGAATCGTAAATCAATTAAAGAGCGGTTCTGTAATTAAGAAAGACCGAATGAGTGTTGGTTCCCTTAAAAATAGTGTGGGATTTATAGTTAATAATGGCCAAAAGAGAAAGGTCCCTGCCTTTTCATTCTTAAACCAAGACAGTTTACTTATCTCAGACAAAGATTATTTAGGGAAGGTTTATGTTGTTGAGTTTTTCTTTACCACATGCCCTACCATTTGTCCAATAATGACAAAAAATTTGGTAGAACTTCAAAACACATTTAATGATTATGAGGATTTTGGAGTTGCATCTTTTACCATTAATCCGAGATACGATGCCCCAACGGTTTTAAAAAAATATGCACAACGTTATGGAATAACTGACATGGATTGGCATTTAATGACCGGTGATAGAGATGAGATTTATAGGTTGGCCCAAGAAGGTTTTTATATTGTCGCAAATGAGGTTGAAGATGCTCCTGGAGGTTTTGAACATTCAGGAATGTTCGCATTAGTTGACAAGCAAGGATACATCCGCTCTAGAGATGATGAAAATGGAAATCCACTAATATACTACCGCGGAACAATTACAGAAAAACAAGCCGTGAGCGCTGAAGGTGAACCGCAGCAGATTACAATGTTAAAGGAGGATATTAAAAAATTATTATTAGAAGAATGAAAAAAAATATTTCTGCCAAGGAAAAGCGTTTAAATATTTGGATTGCAATAATATCCATTGCTATCCCTTTGGAGGTATTAATATTATTCAGCTATAAGATTCCTAATATTGAACCACTATCTTTTTTACCACCAATTTATGCAACCATAAATGGAATTACAGCTGTCTTGTTGGTTTTGGCAATTGTGGCAATTAAAAAGGGCAAATACGGATTACATTATAAACTTATGACCACCTGTGTGGCGCTTTCGGTATTGTTCTTGGTTATGTACGTAGCTTACCACATGACTTCAGAAAGCACCTCATTTGGAGGGGAGGGAGTGATAAGATACATTTATTATTTTATTCTCATAACCCATATTCTACTTTCCATTTCTGTCATTCCTTTGGTGCTGATTACTTATTCTAAAGCATATTTAGAAAATTATGACGCCCACAAGTTATGGGCTAGATACACTTTTCCAGTATGGTTGTATGTTGCTATAACAGGTGTTGTTGTCTACTTAATGATTTCTCCATATTATCTACACTAAAGTTCCATATGAAAGCTAGATTTTCCATACTGCTCATTGTTTTGCTAGTACTTCCGTACACGGGGGATGCACAATGTGCTATGTGCAGAGCTGTTGTGGAAAGCGAGGCAGATGGAAAAATTGCGGAGGGAATTAACAATGGCATTGTTTACCTAATGGCCATTCCCTATGTTTTGGTTGCCGGACTTTTTTATTTTATCTACAAAAAGATGCGTAATTAAGATATTTTTAAAATTTTAACATTTTTTTTGACGTTGAAGTGTAACAATTGGATGTAGATGATGTCATATAGAAGTACGTTCGCGTATTTCATCAATCATCAAACACCAACCATTATGTTCGACATTGAAAGGTGGCAAGAAATATTTGACACCATCCGAAAGAACAAATTGCGTACTTTTCTTACCGGGCTATCCGTGGCCTCTGGTATTTTTATACTAGTTATTTTACTGGGTTTTGGGCAGGGAATGCAGAATGGCATTGAAAAGGAATTCAAGCAAGATGCCACCACTAGTGTATGGGCATGGCCTGGAGTTACAGCAAAAGAACATATGGGTTTAAACCCAGGGAGAAGAATCCGGTTTAAGAATAACGACTATGAGATGGCAGGTCGTTTGTTCAAAGACAAAATTGAGTATGAATCCCCAAGAGTTTTTGTGCGGAACGTGAATATAGTCTATGGCAATGAGGCTTTGGTCTATGGCATACAAGGGGTCTCTTCCGAATTTCAGTTTATTGAAGGTTTTAGCACGGCAGAAGGACGCTTTATAAATTACAAGGATGAAGTTTCACTGGGGAAAGTTGCGATCATAGGAAAAAAAATAAAAGAAGATGTCTTCAGTAAAGTTGAGACCCCTGTGGGGGAATCAATTGATATTTCCGGAATCAGATTCACCATAATAGGAGTGTTCAATGAGCAAAACGAAAGAGAAGAAGAAAGAATCTATATTCCCATAACAACAGCGCAGCGGGTTTTTAATGGTGATGACAAACTTAATACATTGTCATATACACTTCCACCAGTTGAAAATTTTGAAGAGGCAGTTGCACAGGCAATAGCTTTCAAAGATAATTTAAGAGATTACCTTAAAGAGGAACACATTGTAGCGCCACAAGACGATTCTGGTGTAAGAGTTTGGAGCGCAATGGAAGAAGCAAAGCGATACTATGGCATAACCGGCAACATGAAACTTTTTTTCTGGTTTGTTGGTGTCTGTACCATTATAGCAGGGGTAGTAGGGGTAAGCAATATTATGCTTATTGTAGTTAAAGAACGGACAAGGGAAATTGGAATAAGAAAAGCGCTTGGTGCTAAACCTTGGTCAATCGTTGGCATGATTTTACATGAATCTATTTTTGTGACCTCAATTTCAGGCTTTACAGGGCTTATTTTTAGTATGACCTTACTTGAAGTAGTTGGGCCACATGTTGAAATTGATTACATAGTCAATCCTTCGGTCAACTTCAATGTTGCATTTTCCACGGTAATGGTACTTATTCTTGCAGGAACCCTAGCTGGGTTCGTACCAGCATGGAGAGCCGCCAAAGTTCAGGTAATAGAATCTTTAAGAGATGAATAAAATGTTCTTCCAAAACAGAAAAGAAAACAATGTTCAATAAAGATAGATGGAGAGAAATCTTGGAGGTTCTCACCAGCAACGTTGGGAGAACCATATTAACAGCATTTGGGGTTTGCTGGGGTATTTTTATTCTAATAGTATTATTGGCGGCCGGAAAAGGTTTTGAAAACGGTATAAGAAAAGATTTTGGTGATATTGCCACCAATACCATGTTTATGTGGACCCGAAGTACCACAAAAGCGTATGAAGGCCTACCCAAAGGCAGAAGTTTTGAATTCAAAGTAAACGATGTTCAGGCAATTTGGGACAATGTGCCCAACCTTAAGTTTATATCCCCTAGAAACCAACTAGGAGGCTTTAGAGGCGGCGGAAATGTGACCAGGGGGATTCATGTTGGTGCTTATAATATTTATGGCGATTATCCAGAAATTATCAATCAGGATCCGATGACAGTCACTTCTGGACGTTTTCTAAACCATAATGATATTAAGGAGAAAAGAAAAGTGGCCATCATTGGTCAAGGGGTTAAGTCTGAGCTCTATGAAAAAGATGAAGAGGTGCTGGGGTCTTATATAAAGATTCAAGGAGTTAATTTTATGGTAATAGGTACCTATAAGAAAAACAACAATGATGGTGATGGAGAAGAAGCACAAAAAGAAATCTTTGTGCCGTTCACTTCTTTTTCACAAGCTTTTAATAGAGGAGAGGATGTAGGTTGGATGGCCATAACAGCGCATGACGGAAGTTCTATTTCGCAGCTTAAGGAAAGTATTGTTGATGAAATGCGCAAAAGACATAAGGTGCATCCAGAAGATAATAGGGCAATAGGTTATTTTGACCTGTATGAACAGTTTAATAGGGTGGAGAGTCTATTTTTTGGACTAAAGGCCATAGCATATCTTGTTGGTATTATGGTATTGCTTTCAGGAATTATTGGGGTTAGTAACATCATGCTCATTGTTGTAAAGGAGCGTACAAAGGAAATTGGCATTCGGAGGGCTTTGGGGGAACAACCCATGTCCATTAAGAAACAAATATTGATGGAATCCATTTTCCTTACCATCATCTCTGGAATGACAGGTATTATTTTTGGTGCATTGGTCATCTATGGAATCAATTCCCTATTGGATAGTGTAGGGCCAGTAGATATGTTCGTTAACCCAAGTGTAAGTGTAGGAGTGGTAAGTGGAGCACTGATGATATTAATGATTTCAGGTTTGCTGGCAGGATTTATACCTGCCCAAAGTGCTATTCGTGTGCGTCCTATTGAAGCCTTAAGAACAGAGTAAAAAATAAAGTCAGTCAAAATAAACTATATCAATCAAAATGAAAAAGTCAGTAACCATTATCATTCTGTTGCTCATCGTTGTAGTATTCGGGGGCTCAATGTATTATTTGTACCAAAAGAACTCAGAAGACCCAGTAGTATATGAGACAGAAAAACTTAGCAAACAAAATATTGTAAAAAAAGCCGTTGCGACCGGTAGTATTCTTCCTTTGGAAGAGGTGCTGATCAAACCAAACATTTCTGGTGTCATAGAAGAAATATATGTGGAAGGCGGAGACTATGTTAAATCCGGAGATCTGTTGGCCAAGATTAAGGTCGTGCCTAATCTAAATGCATTAAATGATGCTAGGAATAGCATTGATGAGGCTAAAATCAATTTAGATGATCAGAAAAGAAACTATGAACGTCAGTTGACACTTTTTAACAAAGGTGTAATTTCAAAAGCAGATTTGGAACGTGCCCAAGTAACCTACGATCAGGCAAAGCAGTCGTATGGAGCGGCGAACAAGCGTTTTGATATTGTGAACACAGGAACCACAAGTGGTTTTAGAAATGCAGCCAATACATTGATTCGCTCTACTGTAAGTGGTATGGTGCTCGAAGTTCCTGTTGAAGTGGGAAATCAGGTAATCGAAAGCAACAATTTTAATGAGGGAACTACGATTGCGGCCATTGCGGATGTGGAAAAAATGATTTTTGAGGGTAAGGTAGATGAATCCGAAGTGGGGAAAATCAAGGAAGATTTGCCTTTAGAGATTACGGTAGGGGCTATTGAAGATCAAGTATTTAATGCGGTACTGGATTACATTGCACCAAAAGGGAAAGAGGAAAATGGAGCTATACAATTTGAAATAAAAGGAACATTGAAGAAGCAGGATTCTGTATTCATACGCGCAGGTCTTAGTGCAAACGCCTCCATTATTTTAGCCCGCGCCGATAGTGTTTTGGCCCTAAAAGAAGCTCTTGTCCAGTTTGACGGTGAAACCAAAAAACCATTTGTTGAAATAGAAACGTCAGAACAACAATTTGAGCGCAAGGATATAGAATTGGGCATAAGCGATGGTATTTTTGTAGAGGTAAAATCAGGCCTCGATGCGGAAGCAAAGATCAAAGTCTGGAATGCAATAGAAGACGAAGAAAACGCCAATTAATCATTTAACATAAAATTTCAATTAATCTTGTAACATTTTAACAACTTGTAAGTCTTATTACAGGAGTTAATATGCCAGATAGCTAACATCACCAATCATGATAGAAATCAAAGATCTTCACAAATCCTATAAAATGGGAAGCAATTCCCTTCATGTTTTAAAGGGAATCAATTTTACGGCAGAAGCAGGAGAGCTTGTGGCCATTATGGGGTCTTCTGGGTCAGGAAAATCCACCTTGCTTAATATTTTAGGCATGCTGGATGGGGCAGATAGCGGTGAGTATATTTTAGATGGTGTTCCTATCAAAGACTTGACTGAAACAAAAGCTGCCCAATACCGAAACAAATTTTTAGGTTTTGTTTTTCAATCATTTAATCTTATTAATTATAAATCTGCTCTTGAGAATGTAGCCCTTCCATTATATTATCAAAAGGTAGCAAGGAAGGAACGCCAAGAGAAAGCATTGAATTATTTAGATAGAGTTGGGTTAAAAGAGTGGGCAACACATTTACCAAGCGAGCTATCCGGTGGACAAAAACAGCGGGTTGCAATTGCGCGTGCTATGGCTGCGGAACCTAAGGTGCTTTTGGCAGATGAGCCAACAGGTGCCCTGGATAGTAAAACGTCTTATGAGGTTATGGATTTAATCCAGAAAATTAATGATGATGGCAATACTATTCTGGTAGTCACCCATGAGGAGGATATCGCCCATATGTGTAAAAGGATTGTACACCTTAAAGATGGTGTTATAGTGGAAGATAAAAAGATAGAACAAGTTAGGGCAGAACAATATGTTTGATCGGGATATTTGGCAAGAGATATTTCATACGCTTAAGAATAATAAGCTTAGGACTTTTTTGACCGGTTTTTCCGTGGGTTGGGCAATCTTTATTCTTGTTATGCTATTGGCATCAGTCAATGGTATGCAAAACGGTTTTACCAATCAGTTTAATGATGATGCTACAAATACCATTTTTGTAAGGCCAGGTACAACTTCTAAGGCCTATGCTGGTTTTGAAAAAGACCGCCGTATTCAGTTTGAAAATGATGATTACCAATATATTAAACAGAGTTTTCCAAAGGAGATAGAGCAAATTAGTGCAAGGTATTTTGCTAATACAAACGCTAGATACAAAAGCGAGACGGGTTCATACCCTTTTCAGGGGGTGCATGCTGATTTTCAGGTTATTGAAAAGACAATAATAACCAAGGGGAGGTATTTTAATAATATCGATGTTTTAAATAAGGCTAAAGTTGCTATCATAGGAAGAAAAGTAAAAGAAGACCTATTCAATAAAGAAGATGCTGTTGGAAAATTTGTTGAATTTAATGGACTTCCTTTTAGAATAATTGGAATATTCACCGATGAAGGTGATGACAATGCGGAACGCCGTATTTATGCCCCAATAACCACACTTCAGCGCAATTATGGAAATACCAATAACATTAATCAAATAGCATTAACCTATAATTCTTCATATGATTTAACGGAAGCACTTGAATTTTCGCAACGTCTAGAGGATATTATGAAAAGGAGACACAAGATATCGCCTGAAGATCAAGCCGGAATAAATGTTTGGAACTACGCAGAAGCCTTTGATAACATTAGCAGTTTTTCATCAGTCTTAAATGCAATCAGTATTGGCGTGGGCTTTTTGATATTGATAGCTGGAATCGTTGGTATTGGTAATATTATGGTTTTTACCATTAAAGAAAGAACAAAGGAAATTGGTGTGAGGAAAGCTTTGGGGGCTATGCCTAAACAGATAATCAATTTAGTGCTTTTAGAGTCTACATTTATAACCGCACTATCTGGGTTTATCGGTTTAATTTTCGCCTGGATAATTTTATCCCTAATCGGTCCCACAATAAATACCCCGGCATTTAGTAACCCTTCAGTCAGTCTGTCCACGGTTATTACAGCGACAATCATTTTAATTGTTGCTGGGGTTTTAGCAGGTTTGATACCTGCAATTAAGGCAGCAAATGTTAAACCAATTGTAGCATTAAGCGATAAGTAAGTATGTGGTTGTTTGATAAAGATTTATGGGTAGAAATTTTCCACACGTTGGGAAAGAACATGTTCCGCACGTTTTTGACAATGCTGGGGGTCATTTTCGCTATGATTATTTTGATATTGTTACTAGGCTCAGCTAATGGAATGAGTAACGGTTTTGATAAAGTTTTTGCTGGTACCGCTTCAAATAGCTTATTTGTTTGGGGACAATCTACTTCAGAACCATATAAGGGTTTTGAAAGGGGTAGAAGAATACGCTATAAGATTGAAGATGCTGAAATTCTCAAAAAACAAATACCTGAGATTGAAGTTTTGGCCCCTAGAATAGAACTGGGAAGTCATAGACAAACGGTTACGGTTTACAGAGAAGGCAGGACTAGTGGCTCATCTGTTTATGGGGATTATCCTGAAATTGATAACATCACCAAAAAGAAATTGGTTGAGGGCAGGTTTTTGAACAAAACTGATATAGAAGATTCCAAAAAAATATGTGTAATAGGGGAAGAAACCTATAAATTGTTATTTGACAAAGGGGAAAATGCTATAGGTTCGGATATCCGAATCAATGGCGTATTCTTTTCTGTGGTGGGAGTTTACAAGCCAAACAATAACATAAATATTGATGGCGAAAATGCAGTTTTTATTCCTTTTACCACCTTTCAAAAAGCATTTAACACGGGAGACCGCATGGGATGGATGGCTATTTCGGTGGAACCTAATACAAAGGTTCCTGTTGTCGAAAACAAAATAAAGAAGATACTAAAGACAAAATACGATATACATCCAGATGATGAAAGGGCCATAGGTAGCTTTGATATGTCCGAAATCTTCAACAATATCTCAGCATTTACAGGAGTACTTAAAGGGTTTTCCTTCTTTGTGGGCATATTTACCCTATTGGCAGGAGTTATTGCTATAAGTAATATTCTGTTAATTACAGTTAAGGAACGCACTAAGGAAATTGGAGTGCGAAGAGCATTGGGTGCCACTCCAAGGACCGTGAAACGTCAAATTATTGTTGAAGCTATTGTTTTGACGGCTTTTGCAGGACTTATAGGGTTTGCTATTTCAGTGGGTATTCTGGCAATTTTAAACTCTTTATGGGGAAGCGGTGAAGATTTCCCGTTTGTTAACCCTATGGTAAGCATACCTCAATTTGGAATCTCATTCCTTTTGATGGTAAGTCTTAGTGTATTGATAGGATTGATTCCGGCAAATAAAGCGGTAAAAGTTAGACCCATAGAAGCATTACGAGAAGAATAACCAAAAATAATAATTAGATAACAATCAAATAAGCTATAATGAACAAGTATGTAAAATACGGAATAATAGGAGTCCTTAGTCTTGGAATCTTATATGCAATTGTGTATTTCCTTAAACAAAATAGTACTCCGGCCCAATTATATAAAACAGAATCTTTAGAAAAGAAAGACATTGTAAACAAAGTAATTGTAACGGGTAAAGTAATTCCAGAAGATGAAATCAATATAAAGCCACAAATTTCTGGAATTATAGATAATATATATCTGGAAGAAGGTGTTGATGTTAAAGCTGGAGATTTGATTGCATCTATAAAAGTTGTTCCCAACGAGCAATCATTAAACCAAGCAGCGGGCCGTGTTCGGAATGCAGAACTGGCATTAAACAATGCAAAGATTGAGTATAATAGAAATAAAGCCTTGTTTGAAAAAGGTGTTATTGCTAGCCAAGATTTTAATACTCAGCAGTTGACCTTTGATCAGGCTCAACAAGAATTAAAGAATGCTCGTGCAGATTATCAAATTATCCGTAAAGGTTCTGCAGGTGGGTCATCAAGTGCAAACACCAATATTAGAGCAACGGTTTCAGGAACAGTTTTGGAAATCCCTGTTAAAGAAGGCGATCAGGTAATTCAAAGTAATAATTTCAATGATGGTACCACAATTGCTACGATAGCAGATATGACCAAAATGATTTTTGAAGGTGAAGTTGATGAAGCGGAAGTTGGCAAGTTGAATATTGGAATGCCATTGGAAATTAGTTTGGGAGCGTTGGAAAAAAACAAGTTTAATGCTAAACTCAAATTTATTGCTCCAAAAGGAGTAGAGACAGAAGGTGCCGTACAGTTTAAAATTGAGGGCGATCTAGTGGTTAACGATAGTATATATGTTAGAGCTGGATATAGTGCCAACGCATCAATTGTACTAGAAGAAAAAAAGGATGTTCTAACACTTAAAGAGGCCTTATTGCAATTTGACAAAGAAACAGAAAAGCCATTTGTTGAAATAGAAATAGGCGAGAATGAATTCGAGCGCAAAGACTTGGAATTGGGTGTTAGTGATGGAATAGATGTAGAAGTGGTTTCAGGACTTGAGGAAGGTGCAAAAGTTAAAGTATGGAACAAATTGGAGAAGAAGGATGATTCGGAGGATTAATAAGCCAACCAATTATATCAATCAAAAAATCAAAAAACGAGATGAAAAGTAGACTAACAATTTTACTATTGCTGCTTGCGGTATGCATATCTAGCGCCCAAATGCGAAAATGGACATTAGAGGAATGTGTTACCTATGCGGTAGAAAACAATCTTACAATAAAGCAGTTTGAACTGGATTTAGAAAATGCCAGGTTGGATGAATCTGATGCAATAGGAGCATTGATCCCAGATTTAAATGGGTCAACAACAATATCGTCAAATACGGGTCTATCATTTAACCCTGCGACCAATGAGCCTACTACGAATACCATTTTAAATGTTAGCGCCAATCTAACGTCCAATTTAGTTTTATTCGATGGACTTCGGAACTTTAAAAGAATTCAAAGAGCAAAACTTAACGGAATTGCCAACCAATATCGCGTAGATGATATAAAAGACGATATTCGGTTGAACGTGGCCAATGCATACCTACAGGTTTTATCCAACAAAGAACAGCTAAAGACATTTAGGGCTCAATTGGCAGTTACCGAGCAAGACTTAAAACGTACTAAAGAGTTGGTGGAATCTGGAGTTTCTCCTAGAGGAGATTTACTGGAGATTGAAGCCACTGCTGCCAACCAGGAACAGCAAGTAGTAAATGGGGAAAGTCTAGTGCTCATTTCTACAATTAGTTTGGCGCAGTTGTTACAGATTACGGATTATGAAAATTTTGACATAGCCGAAGAATCTTTTGCAATTCCAATATCGGATATACTTAGCAATTCGGCCAAGGTCATATTTGACAAAGCATTGGGTTTTAGAAATGACATTAAGTTTTCGGAAAGTAATGTGGAACTGTCCGAAAAAGATTTAGAGATAGCCAAAGGGGCTAGGTATCCGACCTTGGTGGGATTCTTCAATTATAATACCCGTTATTCTGATCAGAATAACATTTTTGGCAGCTTTTTTGACCAATTGTATATTTTTGATGGAATCTCTTATGGAGCTCAACTGAATGTGCCCATTTTTAACGGGTGGAGTACTAGAAATAATGTAAAAAGGGCCAAAATTAGCGTAGATATTTCAAAAGTTCAGTTAGAACAGCAAAAACTGGAGTTGGAAACTAACATTAATCAAGCTTACGTAGATGTCACCTCTTTTTTTAAGGCGTATGAGGCAGCAGAAAAGACGCTGGAGGCGCGCAGATTGGCCTATGATTATGCTAGAGAAAGATTTAATGTTGGGTTGATGAATGCCTTTGATTTTAGTCAGGCACAGTCAAGAGTGGATAATGCTGAGGCAGACGTAATTCGTACTAAATACGATTATATTTTTAGATTGAAGATTTTGGAGTTCTACTTTGGCATTCCAATTTCTCTAAACTAGTATCTTTGTGGCCGCTATGGCCAGAATACTCAATTTAGAAACAGCAACGACCAATTGTTCGGTAAGTATTTCAGAAGGAAGTGACATTGTATGTCTTAAAGAGAATAATGCAGTAAGCTATTCTCATTCTGAACAATTGCACATTTTTATAAAAGAAGTCTTGGAAGAGGCTTCTTTTTCTTTTTCAGATTTGGATGCTATTGCAATAAGCAAGGGGCCTGGTTCTTATACGGGGCTTCGAATTGGGGTTTCTGCCGCAAAGGGACTGTGTTTTTCCTTGGATTTGCCGCTAATTTCTGTCCCTACTTTGGAGAGTATGGCAAATCAAGTTGATACATCTGAAGGAGAAATAATCATTCCGGTGCTGGATGCAAGGCGCATGGAAGTGTATTCTTCCGTGTTTAATTCCTTTTATCAAGAAGTACGTGAGACCAGAGCGGAAATCATTGATGAGGATTCGTTTAAGGGATTTAGTTCCCATCCTAAGGTATACATTGTTGGTAGTGGGGCAGAAAAGTGCAAAGAAACCTTACGCCATCCCAATTTTGTTTTTAATACCACAGTGGTTCCATCAGCCAGAGAAATGGCAAACATTGCTTTCCGAAAATTTCAAGAAGGTATTTTTGAAGATGTAGCTTATTTTGAGCCCTATTACCTAAAGGATTTTGTCCTTCAAGGCAAGAAGAACGGTTAATCTGCATCGTGAACGACCCTCTGTGGAAATGGAATCTCGATTCCGGCTTGATCAAAACGAAGTTTGGTTTCTTCAATTACTTGGAAATGTGCAGGCCAAAAAACTTCATTGCTTGCCCAAAAACGTAAGGTAAGATTCACAGAGCTATCTCCCAATTCACCAACATATACCTCTGGCGCGGGCTCGGTTAATATATCAGTGTTTTCGGCGCAAATTTGCAATAGAATTTCCTTGGCCAGTTTTATATTGGAGCCATAGCCAATTCCAACATCAAATTTATCCCTACGGGTGTCTTCCATATTATAATTCACAATACTTCCATTGGAAAGCTGTCCGTTGGGTATAATGGCCACCTGATTGCCAAAGGTGTTCAGTTTGGTGCTAAAGATGGTAATTTGCTTTACCGTACCATCTATTCCTTGTGCGGAAATAAAATCTCCAACTTTAAAAGGTTTAAAAAGTAAAATCAAAACGCCACCGGCAAAATTTGCCAAAGAACCTTGTAATGCCAGACCAATAGCCAGACCAGCTGCACCTACCATGGCAACTAGAGAAGACGATTTCACTCCTAACTGGGTCACAACCACTACAAAAAGTAGAACCTTTAATGCAATACTTATAAAACTTTGTAAAAAACTTTCTAAGGTAAGATCGTAGTCTTTACGATCAAAAAATCTACGGACCAAACGATTGATAAAACGTATGATCCATAAACCAAAAAATAATATGATAACAGCCAGTACAAGGTTTGGCATAAAATCCCAAAACCAATCTATGGCCTTCTCTAAATGTTGTTCAAAATTTTGAAGATTTTCCATAACTGCTTTTAGTGAGAAGTAAATGATTTTGAGATTCTCATTAATTTTTTATTTGCTCCAGCACTTCTTCGGTTGAGGTTACCGGTAGTTTACAAGCTCCTTCTATACAGACATAGACCAGAGTTTCTCCTTCATTATATCTATTTTTTAACAGGTCTATGCCACCTTCTTTTTCTGATCCGACCAAAATGCTATTGGGCAAATACTCACCGCTCAATTTTTTTCCAATGGCCTTGTAGTTTTTGCCTACAACCGCTATTTCATAAAACTTTTGATTTTCATAAAGTACCAAATGCATCCAATTGGCAAAACCCTGAGCGCTTTCATCAAAATCTCCCTGTACGTTTTTCACCATTTGTTTGGCCAGAACCCCGTAGTCTTCCTCTGTATATAACTTATGGAACTTTAAGAGATTTTTTGCCATTATGGAATTGGAAGCAGAGATGACATTGTCATTGGTTTCTATACTTCTTCTAATAAGAGAGGCATCTTGGTCTGATGTGAAAAAGAACATTTTTGATTCTTTGTCTAAAAAGTGAGTTTTTGCATAGTCCAAAAGATTTTTGGAATGATTAAGCCACTTTTCATCAAAAGTAACTTCATAAAGTGCTAGGTAGGCTTCAATAACAGTAGCATAGTCCTCCAAAAATGCATTTATACTGCTATTGCCTTCCTTGTGGTTGCGAAAAAGAGAATTATCATCTTTGATCATTTCCTTTTCCAGGAACTTTGCGTTTTTCAGTGCCAATTCTAGATAGTCTTGGTTACCCAAGTAACGGTAGGCATCTACCAAACCCTTCAACATTAGTCCGTTCCAAGAGGTAAGTATTTTATCGTCTAATCTGGGCTTGGAGCGTTCTGTTCTTTTTTCTTTTAATATGTTGAGGGAATTATTCAATTTTTCGTTTAAGGCAGATACCGAAACATTGTGTTTTTTTGCAATCTCTTCATCTGTTTTATCCTTGATAAGAACATAGTTTCCCTTTTCCCAAAGGCCATAAGAATTTATGTTGTAGTAATCTTTGAAGATTTCAAAATCAGAACCCAATAACTGAGATAGTTCATCCTTTGTCCAAACATAATAAGCTCCTTCTTCCAGTTCCCCATGTTCATCCAAACTGTCAGCATCCAAAGAGGAATAAAAACCTCCATTTTCGTCAAGTAGTTCTTCCTCAACAAAACCTATGGTCTGCTCTACTATTGTTTTGTACAATTCATTTTTGGTTACTGCGTAGGCTTTGGCATACAAGCTGGCTAATTGGCCATTGTCATATAACATTTTTTCAAAGTGTGGTACATGCCATTTGGCATCCACGGCATATCTGGAAAATCCACCGCCTACATGGTCGTAGACACCACCATAGGCCATCCGGGTTAGAGTGGCATTTACATGTTCCATGATCTTGGGTTTGGAATTAGCAGTAGCATAGTGCAAAAGAAAATCCCAATTATTCGGCATCATAAATTTAGGTGCCCGTTTGTATCCGCCTAAATAACTATCAAAATATTTTGACCATTTTTCTACGGAAGTATCAAGTTGAGCCATTGTGTAGGCGTCGGAATCTGCTTTGTTTTCAACAAGATTTATTGCATTGATCCCGTTTGCCAAATCACTGGCATATTGTACAATTTTGGTTTTATCGTTTTTATATAAATCTGTAAGCTGTTTCAAGGATTTAATCCAATTGTCTTTTGGTACGTAGGTTGCGCCCCAGAATGGTCTTCCATCTGGTAAGGCAACAATATTTAGTGGCCATCCACCATTTCCGGACATCATCTGTATGGCATCCATATAGATTTGGTCTACATCTGGTCTTTCCTCTCTATCAATTTTGATGTTGATGAAATTATCGTTCATCATTTGTGCAACTTCCTCATCTTCAAAACACTCTTTTTCCATTACATGGCACCAATGGCAAGCTGCATACCCAATGCTTATAAGTAGCGGCTTATCTTCTTTCTTGGCACGTTCCAAAACTTCTGGTTTCCATGCTTCCCAATTTACCGGGTTGTGTGCATGCTGCAAGAGATAAGGACTGGTCTCGTTTGCTAGAGCATTGGTGTGTTTGTGTGTCACTTTATTTGATTTTTGCGTGCAACCATTGGTTAAAGACAATAAAACCATTAAAATGGTAATTCTGTTGAGCATATTGATAGTTTTGAACATAAAAAAAGCGCCCGTTTTGGGCGCGTTTTTTATTCTACACCCTTGATTATTTTACTTCAAAGGTAATTTTTACATTGACTCTATAATCGTCTATTTTGCCATCTTTTACAGAGGCACTTTGTTCGTTGATATAAACCGAACGAATATTTTTAACAGACTTGGAAGCATGGTCCAGTGCATTTTTTGCAGCTTGCTCCCAGCTTTCATCCGAGTTTGCTAATACTTCGATAACTTTTAAAACTGACATAGTTAATGATTTTTAAATTTATTCAAGTTAGCAAAAATTGGCTACAATTAAAGGTAGGTGCGATTGAAAATTAACCATTAAGTGCGACTACCTCATTTACCTTATCTCCCATCATGTTTTTTAACATGGTTTCGATGCCATTTTTCAAGGTGAAAGTAGAAGATGGACAGCCACTGCAAGCACCTTGTAAAATTACATTTACAGTTTTACTGTCTTCTTGGTAGGACTGAAAAAGAATATTGCCTCCATCGCTGGCAACAGCTGGTTTTACATATTCTTCCAAAATGTCAATAATTTGTTGGGAAGTATCATCGTAATTGGTCTGTGCCATATTTTGCTCAATGACTTCTTTTGTCTTTTGTATCGCATCTTGCGAAACTACTTCCTTTCCATCCGCTAAAAAATCCCTGATAAACTCTCGTAGTTGCATGGTTATCTCTTCCCAATCAGCCACTTCGTATTTTGAAACAGAAACATAGTTTTCATCAAAAAACACCTCTTTTACAAAAGGAAAATGGAAGAGTTCTTTGGCCAATTGCGAATCCTTTGCGTCATCGATATTTTTAAATTCGTATGTTGTGGGCACTATCTTCTTGTTGGAAACAAACTTCATTACAGCAGGGTTGGGAGTAACTTCTGCGTATACGGTAATAGGTTGTTTTTTTTGAGTTTCTGCTTCATTCACCACAGGTTCTCCAGCGTTTAAATACTCAACCAATTGTTGTGCAACTTCATCTTTTACATCATCCCATTCAACAATATCAAATCGTTCAAGAGCTATAAAATTTCCTGAGATGTAAACCGTTTTTACGAATGGAAGATAAAACAGCTGTTGAGCTAATGGGGAACCCTTTGCTTCATCTATGTTTTTTAACTCATAGTTACCCTTTGCCAAGAATTGATTGGCCTCAAATTTCAGTATTTTGGGGTTGTTGGTATCAACAACAGTGATGTTAAATTCTTTCATAGCATATATTTAATGCAAAAATACAAAGTAAACATGAGAGGTGAAATATATAATAATGTACTGCTTCAGTCGTTATCTAAATGTTTGATTACCTTTAAATCTCAACTTTAGCCCCATAATCAATACATGAGACGCTATTTAATCCTACTGATCATTTCCCTAGTTTTTGGACTAACTACTAAGGCTCAAGAAGGAATTCCCGTTTATTTTGACTATTTAGCAGATAACTATTACTTGGTATACCCTTCAATGGCAGGTATTAGTGAAGGGGCAAAAATACGCCTTACCGCCAGGAAGCAATGGTTCAATGTTGACGAAGCGCCAAGTTTACAGACGTTGAACGCCAATTTTAGGGTTGGCGAACGCAGTGGTGTTGGGGGCATCTTGTTTAATGACTCTAATGGGTATCATTCCCAAACAGGTTTTAAAGCAACTTACGCCCATCATTTACAATTGGCTGGAGATTTTAGAACACTTAACCAAATATCCTTTGGTCTTAGCGCCGGTGTTATATTAAGCAGTTTGGATGAAACAGAATTTAGATCTGTAATACCAGATCCGGTGGTTTCCGGAACAAAAAATACCACAAGCTATTTTAATGTGGATTTAGGAGTATCATATAATATTTTTGAATTCTATGCCCATGCAGCTGTCCTAAACTTGTTAGGTAGTGGACGTGATTTGTACACCGCGGCCGAGTTTGATAATTTGAGAAGATATTTACTTTCTGCAGGATACGTTTTTGGTAAAAAAACTAGGATTGAACCTTCGGTTTTATTTCAAATGACGGATTTTACCAAGGAAAAAACTATTGATTTCAACGCAAAAGTGTACAAGGATGTAGCTTTTGGCACAGTTTGGGCCGGATTGTCTTACCGTAGAAGTTTTGACGGAGCACAGTTTCAGACAAACGGTGGTTTTGGAGAGCAGCGTTTGCAGCTGTTTACACCAATAATTGGAGTTAATGTAAACCAGTTCTTGTTCTCTTATAACTATTCCTATCAATCTGGAGATATCCGTTTTGATAATGGAGGTTTTCATCAAATTACCTTAGGATATGACTTTGGTCAGAGCGATCAAGGTAAACGTTATGATTGCTACTGTCCTGCAGCCAATAACTAAAAATGGCCCATCAAAAATGATGGACCACTTTTTCTCATAATCAAATAATTAATCCCACTTATAATTTTTCTTAGCAGCTTGATTTTTTATTGCTGACAACAAGGCATTTTCCAATTCTCCAGTTTCTTCTTTTTGGTTTTTAGCAATGTAGGCCTCACGTTTTGTATTCAAGCCCTGAATCTGCTTTTGTATTTTTTCACGTTCTATTTTTTTACTCTGAACATATTGCTTGATCTCTTTTTCAGATTTCCCCTTTAGTTCTGTTGGTAGATCTTCATCATCCAACTCTGCAAGCACTTCTTCTGAGTCCTCAACGGCGTCAACCAAATCCCAATTGGAATTTTTGTATAACCTAGAACTTTTGCTAATAGACCTTTTTACTGCAACAGCAGGTTCCATTTCAGCTGCATTGCTATCTTGAACGCTTTGCAATGCTTTCTTCTCTCTGCCTAAAGCACCATAAGAGATGTAAGTTCCATTCAACTGACCATTCAACTTAATGATGATATCATCATAAGGAGTGTCAATGTGCACAATTTGCTTATTGTGGTCTATTGCCATGTATTCGCCACCAGTTAGTGTAGCACCGCTTTTCCATTTGGTAGAAATTCCTTGCTCATAGTTACCGCAGAAAATAGTGTTTACAATAATGTCTTTTTCTTTGGCATTGGATGTAGCATCTCTATAGTTTAACCTACCCTGGGTAAATGGTTCATTTCCTGCAATAAATATCATTTTAAGATCATCCGCATTTTTACCCCAGTCCAATTGTTTTAATGAGGTTTGAATGACCTGGCCGCAATATTCTTCACCACCATTGGTGGTCAAGGAAAACAGCTTTTCAGAGATTTCATCCAAATCACTACTAAAACCTATTACTTGTCTAATATACCCTTCATTAGAAGCTAAATTGTCATTACCATATTCATAAAGTGCTATTTGCAATGAAGGCCTAACCTCATTTCCGCATTTAGCATGTGTAAATTCGTTCACAATATCCCAAAGTTGTGCCTTAGCTTGGTTAATAAGACCATCCATGCTGTTACTGGTGTCCAAGAGCAAAGCAATCTTTACAAATTGCTTGGCTGGCTTGTCTGCAATGGATTTTGTCATCAAGGTGGTGTTTTTAAATTCCCTTGGCTTTAAATTGCATCCGTAAACCGTTCCGGCTGCTATGGTAAAAAGTGCTATTCCTAATAAATGTTTTAAATGTTTCATAGTTCAATGTTTTTAAAGTATGGGTTAAAAGTATTTCCATCTTTTTTTAATAAAAACCGAGAATGAGGGAACTGGAACTTATAATGAGTGTGCGGTGCAAATGGTTTTGTAAAGTGGTAAAACGACACTGTTTTTGGTAACTTTTGAAGAAGAAGCTATTTTTTAATACGCTTTAGATGAACTAAGTTTACCTAAGTATTAAGGAACAAATGATAAAAGGAAAACACATACTATTCTTCTTTCTGATCGTGTTTTATTCTGGAATTTCCCAAGTAAGCAGTGAACGTTCACTTATAGAGATTACAGGGTCGGTTAAAGGAAAGGAAAACTTTGCCCCAATTTCTGGAGTTGAGGTTTCCACGGATAAAGGTTCCTACACAACAACCAATGGACTGGGTGAATTCAAAATTAGGGCTTCCATTGGGGATATGCTCATTTTTGAAAGTTTGGAATTTGAACCTGTCCGGCATAGAATAACTTCAGATGAAGAGGTAGATGTGTTGGTAGAGGGCTATTCACCTAAAAGAGTTTCAAAAAAAGAAAGAGGTACAAGCTCGAGGAGTATTTCAAATCATCAGAAGTTTCTAGATTCCGCCAATGTTTACAAAATAACCGATTTGGAAAAGAGTATAGACTTTATTGCTCAGTCCATAGCTCTACTGGGCAAACGAGGAAATAGAAACGAACTTTCTTCTTCATTGACAACTTTAGGTGAAATCTATTTGTACCATAAACAGTATGATTTGGCCATTACAAACTTCAGGGATGCACTGGAACATAGGGAGTTGTCTAAAACAAAGTTACTGTTGGGCAAAGCATATGTGTTGAATGGTGAGTTTCAAAATGCAGAATCCGTGCTCACCCCATTGTTAGAGTTAAAGAATATGATTCCCTTTCAGCGGGTTGAATTATATGAGAATTTGGGGGATGCCTTTAAAGGCTTGTCCAGTTTAAAAGAGGCGGTTGATTTTTATCAGGAAGGTCTTCAAATTGCCCAAAAGAACCAAATTTCCCCAAAGGTCATTGACTTAAACTCTAAAATTGCAGATGCATACGCAAGTGAAAATAGGTTGATAGAAGCTGAAGGATTCTATAACAATTCTCTGAATCTTTCAAAAAAGGTGGCTCCTGAGAGACTAATAAAGGAAAATGAGAAAGTGGCCGATTTTTACAATCAGGAGAATAGGTATGAAGATGAGATTCAACTTCGAAAAAAGAGTCTAAGCGGATTGTCACAACTCCCAAGTCAATCAGTTGATAGGGAAAGTAAGGCCGTTCCCAGCGCGGATTCCATAACATCGCAACGCATTAATTACAAAATTGCCAATGCATATATCGCTCAAGATAAGTTAGATGAAGCTATTCCCTATCTGGAGCGCAGTATTGTAGAAGCAGATAGTGAAGATGATTTGGTGGTGCAAAAGGATGCTACAAGAAAATTATCAGAAGTTTATAGATACAAAGGAGATTTTTCAAAATCATTGGAATCCTACCAGGACTATGTTGCCGTGGTAGATAGCTTATATGTTAGAAAAGAACAGGAAATATCCAGGGCCGCTAGATTTAATCGTGAGATAGCTACCAAACAAAACCGCATATCCAGTTTGGAACAGGAGCGGCAGTTGTCCCAAAGTAAGTACAGTCTTGCGGTAACGGAACAACAATTGTTCGAAGAAACGAGCAAAAGACAAAAATGGATTATTTACTCCTTAATATTTGGGTTGGTGTTGTTGGCGCTTACCACTTTTTTGTTCTATAGAAATAGCAAACAGCAAAAATTGGCAAATAATCTGTTGGCATTAAAGTCGTTGCGTACTCAAATGAACCCTCATTTTATTTTTAATGCACTCAATTCCGTCAACAATTACATTGCAAAGAGTGATGAGCGCAGTGCAAATCGATTTCTGAGTGATTTTTCGGTTTTAATGCGAAGTGTATTGGAAAATTCCGAAGAAGATTTTATATCCCTATCTAGAGAGCTGGAGTTGTTGGAATTGTACGTGAAGCTGGAACATTCTCGTTTTGCAGATAAATTTGACTATGAAATCAACATTGACAGAAAGATAGATGTTGATGCCTTTGAAATTCCTCCGATGCTTCTTCAACCCTATATAGAAAATGCCATTTGGCATGGATTGCGTTATAAAGAGGAAAAGGGTTTTTTAAAGATAGCGGTAAACCAAATCAGTAAAGAGCTACTGGAAATAACAATTGCAGATAACGGAATTGGAAGGAAAAAGTCGGCAGCATTAAAGACGGATAATCAAAAGAAACAAAAATCAAAGGGAATGGGAAACATTAAAAAACGTATCCAAATTCTTAATGATATGTATAAGAACAAGGTGGATGTCTCAATTTCTAATTTGAATGAAGATCAAACGGGAACAAAAGTATCCCTTAAGCTTAAAAAAGATTAATGGAATTACGAACTATTATAGTAGAAGATGAGGCAAACAGTAGGGAGATATTAAGAAATTATATTGCCAAATATTGTGATGGTGTAAAGCTATTGGGTGAAGCTTCCAACATAGATGAAGGATTAAGTTTAATTCAAAAACATCAACCAGATTTAGTATTCTTGGATGTTGAAATGCCCTTTGGTAATGCCTTTGATCTTCTTGATAAAGTCCCCGACAGAACTTTTGAAACAGTCTTTGTTACGGCCTACAACCAGTATGCCATGGATGCCCTGAACAACCATGCGGCATATTATTTAATGAAGCCAATAAACATTGATGTGTTGATAAAAGCTGTGGATTATGTCAAGGAAATAAAAGAAAAAGAAAGTGCCTTGGATGGTCAAGTGTTACAAGCTAAATCAATCAAAGCGGAAGGAAAGATAACCTTGCCCCAGCAAGATGGTTTTCAAGTTTTGGAAGTGGGGGATATCTTTTTTTGTAAGGCCGATGACAATTACACGGAAATATATCTAGAGCATAAGAAAATTATGGTGAGCAAAACACTCAAATATTTTGAAGAGGCCCTCACTGAATATGCCTTTGCCAGAATTCATAAATCATACTTGGTAAATGTGGGAGAGGTGGTAAAATATAAAAGAGGAAAGGGAGGAAGTGTGGTCCTGTCAAATGGGAAAGAGCTATCCGTTTCTGCATCTAAAAAGGCGGCGCTATTATCTTATTTTCAATAAAATCAACTAAAGATTATGATACTTAAATCAGTAAGGGGAAAATCTCCAGAAATTGGAAATGATTGTTTTATTGCCGAGAATGCTACTATTGTTGGAGAAGTGTCTATGGGAGACCAATGTAGCATTTGGTACAATGCAGTGATCAGGGGGGATGTGCATTTTATTAAAATGGGAAACAAAGTCAATGTGCAAGATGGAGCTGTTATTCATTGTACCTATCAAAAATCACCAACAACAATTGGTAACAATGTTTCCATTGGCCACAATGCAATAGTACATGGCTGCACCGTAAAAGACAATGTATTAATTGGTATGGGCAGTATTATAATGGACGATTGTATTGTGGAAAGCAATTCCATTATTGCGGCCGGAGCCGTTCTTACAAAAGGCACTCATGTTGAAGAAGGAAGCATTTATGCAGGAATGCCCGCTAAGAAAATAAAAGATGTAAGTCCAGAGCTGAGTTCAGAAGAAATAGACCGCATTGCAAATGCCTATGTAACCTATTCAAGTTGGTTCAAGTAGTATCGGCAATTTAAATTATTCCTATTTTAGCACCGCTATAAAACTAAACTAATGAACGCATATATTTTTCCAGGCCAAGGAGCTCAATTTGTAGGAATGGGCTTAGATCTTTACGAGAACCATGACCAAGCACAAGAGTTGTTTGAACAAGCAAATGATATTTTAGGTTTCTCCATAACAGATGTTATGTTTGAAGGAACCCCAGAAGATTTAAAACAGACCAAAGTAACCCAGCCAGCTATTTTTTTGCATTCTGTTATTTTGAGTAAGGTCCTTGGAGAGAATTTTAAACCAGATATGGTTGCTGGTCATTCTTTAGGTGAGTTTTCCGCGTTAGTAGCCAATAGCACATTAAACTTTGAAGATGGATTAAAATTGGTTTCGCAAAGAGCCTTGGCGATGCAAAAAGCGTGCGAGATTCGACCAAGCACTATGGCCGCAGTTTTAGGATTAGATGATGAGGTGGTAGAAAAAATATGTCAAGAAACAGATGGAATTGTAGTCCCCGCAAATTATAATTGTCCAGGTCAATTGGTAATTTCAGGAGAGATTGAAGCTGTAAACGCAGCTTGTGAAAAACTAAAGGAAGCGGGAGCTCGTAGAGCTTTATTACTTCCCGTTGGCGGAGCGTTCCATTCACCCTTAATGGAGCCTGCAAGAGAAGAATTGGCGGCTGCTATAGAAGCAACAAATTTTAGTACTCCTATCTGTCCAATCTATCAAAATGTACCAACCACGGCAGTGACAAGTGCAGATGAAATCAAGGCTAATCTGATTTCGCAACTTACTGCTCCGGTAAAATGGACGCAGAGCGTTCAACAAATGATTAAAGATGGAGGCAAATCTTTTGTTGAAGTTGGTCCCGGCAAAGTATTGCAAGGCTTGGTTAGAAAGATAGATTCTGGCGTGGAAACATCTTCCGGCGTCATATAAATTAGGATTTTTCTGATCTCAAAGGTATTTCACCTAAGAAAGATAGATTTAGTCTGTAAAGTTGTGGGGTTCCTTCATTTTTTAGTAATATTGATTCTTCCCAAATCACCGACCAAAACCAAAATGAGAACTATACCGAAAATCATTAAATAGGTGATGTTACCCTTCTTAAAAAAAGCTTCTTTTTTATTTTTCTCTAACTATGGTAAAGAGAAAATACTCTTTATAGCATTTATAATATTCGGTTTTAGTTTTGGGTATGGACAAGATCCCATCAGCATAAGTGACGTCACCTTGGCGGAGGGCGATGCTGGCACGACGAACTTTGTGTTCACGGTGAGCGTGGACGGTGGTGGTAACGCCACGAACAACATAGGTTTCACGGTTAACACTG